>NZ_MXPU01000020.1 GCF_002204185.1 Rhizobium esperanzae
TACACCTGCGCCACCAATGATATCGAGCACCGCACCACCAAGGTAAAGCATCCATGGACCAACGGTCAGGTTGAGAGAATGAACCGAACCATCAAGGATGCCACCGTCAGACGCTTCTACTATGAAAGCCACGATCAACTGCGCCAGCATCTTGCCGACTTTGTCGCCGCTTACAATTTCGGCCGCAGGCTCAAGACCCTCAAGGGTCTCACACCCTACGAGTTCATATGCAAGGCATGGGCTTCACAGCCCGAACGTTTTATCATCAATCCGCTCCACCAAATGCCGGGACCAAACATCTAGGTCAGGCAGATACGCTTGCCCGCTGCGGCGGATCGCTTCACGGCATCGATAACCTTCAAGGTTTCCAGTCCCTCACGTCCGCTGACCAGCGGCGCTTCTTCGCCTCTGATGACCCTGCAAAGCTGGCGTATCTGCAAGATGAGCGGGTCTTCATTCTCGACTTCGGCGTGATTGCATTCGAATGGTTCCGTCCAACTCCGCTCGCTGGGATTGCTCCACATTTCGAGTAACGGTACCGACAGCGACCCGTGAGTGCCGCCGATCATGTAGCAGGCCTCCCCAGTTTTAGGATAGGCGGGATTTTCGCCGGTCGTCATTTCCCAACTCCATGGTGCGACAACGGAATCCGAAACGGAAGCAGTGCCGAGAATTCCGTTCTTGAACTCGATGAGGATCACCGCGGTCTCCTCAACGGCGTTTCCGCGAACTGCGTTGGATTCGCATGCCTGGACGGCAGCGATATCTCCAAACAGGTAACGAAGGTTGTCGATGTCGGATCAGATTGAGAAAGACTGGTCCCGCGCCGCGTTCGCGCCGCCAGGAAGTGTCGAAGTATTCCTCCGGTTTGAATAGCCAGAACATTGCATTTACGACCAGTATTCGCCCGAGCTCTCCGCTTTCGATAATCTGTTTAGCCCTTTGCATCATCGGATTATGTCGGCGATGAGGTCCGGTCAGCAGCGGAACGCCTTTGGCCTCGGCTATCTGAACAAGCTTCTCGCAGCGGCAATATCGTCGGCGATTGGCTTCTCGATCAAGGCCGGGATGCCGGCCTCTACGGCCTCAAAGCCGTTTCTGACATGGATCTGGTTGGGCGTCGCGATGATGACGCCGTCGGGGCGCCCCGCGGCGACCAGTTCAGCGAAGCTCGAAAACCATTTGGTGCCGACCTCGCTTGCGATCGCCTCTCCAGCCGGGGTCGGATCGACGATAGCGATAAGCTCTGCCATCGGTTCGTCCAGCACGTGTTTGATGTGACGCCTTCCGATAAGCCCCGCTCCGAGGACCGCCAGTCTGACTGCGGGAGCCATTGTCACTCCTTCTTCGGCACCTTGAGCATCGTCGCGACTCGGCGGATTCCGAGCTGATAGCCCTCCGTACCAAGACCGGCGATGACTCCATCGGCGCGGTGGGAAACGAAAGAATGATGACGGAAGCTTTCACGCTTATGCACGTTGGAGATATGGATCTCGATGACGGGACCTTCGAATGTGTTCAAGGCGTCGAGAATTGCCAGCGACGTGTGCGTGAATGCGGCCGGATTGATGACGATGCCGGCTCCGTCTTCGCGCGCTTCGTGGATCCAGTCGATGATTTCATATTCACGGTTGCTCTGGTGGAAT
Organism: Rhizobium esperanzae; assembly: GCF_002204185.1. Lineage (GTDB taxonomy): Bacteria > Pseudomonadota > Alphaproteobacteria > Rhizobiales > Rhizobiaceae > Rhizobium > Rhizobium esperanzae. Next base: position 1,647 of record NZ_MXPU01000020.1, read on the forward strand.
CGGATCTCGTGGCCGAGTTCCGAGGCCAGTTTCCGGCAGTCTGCTTCGACGTCGGCCAGCGTCTCGTGACCATAGATGCGAGGCTGACGCTTGCCGAGCAAATTGAGGTTTGGGCCGTTGAGAACGTAGATCAAACTCATTGTAATTGTCCTTGTGAGGGCGTTGCCAGGCTCAGGCGAACGCTATTTGCTGGAATGCGAAGTCCGGATCGGATTCGTAAAGATCTGCCCGCAGCCCCAGCCGGCCCGCTTGCAGCGCGGGGGCCGCTACATCGCACGCGGCTTCGAGGACTGCCTTCAACAGCCGCCGCTTCGTTTCTGCCGGCCGGCCAGGCGCCATGCGCACGATTATCTGGATGAAGTGATTGTCCGGATGCTCGTCGCCGACGCAGGAGAAGGTCGCCTCCCTGGCAAACGTCCGCACGGCTGTGGGTTTCACCAGGCCTCCGTCGCGCACTCGACGATGGACCGCTCTGGTCAATTCGTCGATCGCCACCCGTTCGGCAGCACCTCGGCTGTAGTCGATGATAATGTGCGGCAAGGCATGTCCTCCCGGTCAGGCTGGAGCTCGGCACAATTCTTCGAAGTGACGCGACATGCGTTCCGCATCCGGTTTTACACACGTGAATAGTTCAAAGGCAGCCGCGGCCTGGAACACGGTCATGCCGCCGCCCGGCAAGGTCCTGCACCCCTTCTTCTCTGCCAGGGCCAAAAGTTCCGTCACGAGCGGCATGTAGACGATATCGGCGACCCAGTGACGTGGGTGAAGCCATTCCGGTTCGATCGGGAGACCCGGATGACTTCGCATGCCCGTCGGCGTCGCGTGAATCAGCCCATCGGCTGAAGCGAGCGCCGCACCGACTTCCCTGACCGGTTGCGCGCAGGTTCTTGAAAAGCGCCGGTTGAGCTGATCGGCAAGCGCGGCGGCGCGATTTGTGTCCTGGTCGAAGATCGAGAGCATCTCGATACCGAGCTTAATTGCCGCGTGCGCGACCGCCACCCCTGCGCCGCCGGCTCCGAGCAGGACGGCATGCGTTTTGGCGACACCGGGCATGCCGCGCTCGAAATTCTTGTAGAAGCCATACCAGTCCGTATTGTGCCCGATCCGCTTTCCGTCCCGAAGCACAACCGTGTTGACCGCTCCGAGCATCTCGGCGTCCTCCGACAGGCTGGTAAGATGAGCGATGACCGTCTGCTTGCAGGGGTGCGTGATGTTGCTTCCCGCGAATCCGCGGTCTTCGAGCTCTACGAGCAATTCAGGCAGCGCAGAAGCGGGTAAACTGCGCTCGGCGAAATCGACGAGTTCATAATGGTAATCCAGCTTTAGGTGCCGCGCCTCGATTTCGTGCAGTGCGGGTGACTTCGACATCTGGATGTCGGCCCCGATGAGACCGACGAGGAATTTGTTATTGTTCATCTCAAAAACCCAATCGGCTCAGTGATGTGCGAGGATCTCGCCAAGGAAGGCCTTGGTGCGCTCATGCTTCGGAGACTTGAAGAAGACCTCGGGCTCGGCCTCCTCTATGATCTCGCCGGAAGCCATGAAGATGACCCTGTCTGCAACCTGACGGGCGAAGCCCATTTCATGGGTGACGCAGATCATGGTCATGCCGTCGCGTGCGAGTCCGATCATCGTGTCCAGCACTTCCTTGACCATTTCCGGATCGAGCGCCGATGTGGGTTCGTCGAACAGCATCGCCTTGGGTTCCATGCAGAGCGCCCGGGCAATGGCGACACGCTGTTGCTGCCCTCCGCTGAGCTGCGCGGGATATTTCTCCGCCTGATCAAGGATTCGAACCCGTTCGAGGTACTTTCTCGCCAGCCTCTCGGCGTCGGCCCGGCTGGTTCCGCGGACCCTCATGGGGGCCAGCGCGCAGTTCTGCAGAACGGTCATGTGCGGGAACAGATTAAAGTTCTGGAACACCATCCCGACTTCGCGCCGAATGGCGTCAACCGCCTTGCTCGTGCCGTCGAGCGACTGCCCCTCGACGATGATCCTGCCTTCCTCGATCAACTCGAGAGCGTTGATGCAGCGGATCAACGTCGACTTGCCGGAACCCGATGGCCCGCAAAGGACGATCTTCTCACCTTTGCGAACCGACAGGCTGATGTTTTTCAACGCATGGAAGGAGCCGTACCATTTCCCAACCTTTTCGAGGGATATCAATGTCGACTGATCATTAGCGGAACTGAGCATGGCGCCCTCCATGTATGCTTTACTTGACGGTGAACGGGATGTTGGGAATCGACTCCGGGAACGTCGGCAGATCGATCTTCATCCACTTCTTGGTGATGGCCGCAAGTTCGCCGTTAGCCTTGATCTTGTCGAGGAAGGCATTGACGGCCTTGTTCCAGTCCTTCTCGCCCAGTCGCGTCCCGACGCCATTGTAAGTCGTAAGGAAGTCGATCTTGCGCTCGTAGGTGCCTGGGCTGGCGGCATCCAGCCGCTGTCCATAGAACATGTTGCCTCCAACGGCCTTGACCTGTCCGGAGACCAGCGCCTGAATGGTAGAGGCGTCGTCGTCGAAGCGGCGGACGGTCGCCGTCGATCCCACAGCATCGGTAATGGCCTTGTCCTGCGAGCTGGACTTCGGCACGCCGATTTCCCACCCGGCAACATCGGCAGGCGTTTTCGCGGTATCGGCCTTTGCCGCATAAAGTGAGATCGTGTTCGCCGCGTATGGCTTGCTGTACTGGATCGATTTGGCGCGCTCTTCCGTCATTGCCATCGTGGCGAACAAGATATCGACCTTTCCGGTGGTCAGGGCCGGAATGCGGTTGGCGACGGCGAGCGGCTGGAACTGGACATTAACTCCGAGTTCCCTAGCGAAGAGTGTCGCGACATCGGCGTCGAACCCGTCCTGCTTGCCGCTCGAGTCGACGAAGCCCCATGGCGCGTTGTCGCCCTGAATGCCGACGACGATCGTGCCCTTGGACTTGATCTCCTCGACGGTCGCCGCGGCGGCCGCAGCAGCGCCCACCGTGGCGAAGGCGGCCGTAGCCAGGGCCATTCCAAGAAATTGTCTGCGATTGCTATACATTCCATTCTCCTCCTCTGTGGTCTTTGCTTCGAGCGAAGCAAGGTTAGCGGGCAGCTTTTGCCATCCGTTTTTCGAGGCCGCTCCCGATGTGGGAGAGAGGCCAACAAATGATGAAATAGACTATTCCGACGATCCCAAAGACGAGCAGTGGGCGGTAGGTCTGGTTCGAAATGATCTGTCCGGCACGGGTCAGCTCGATGAAGCCGACGATTGCTGCGAGCGATGTGCCCTTGATGAGCTGAACGAGAAATCCGATGGTTGCAGGCATCGAAATCTTCAGCGCCTGCGGCAGGACAATGTCCTTCATCCGGGAGACGTAATGCAGCCCGAGCGCGTTCGCGGCTTCGGTCTGTCCCTTCGGAACGGCCTCGATCGAGCCGCGCCAGATCTCGCCCAGGAAAGCGCTCGCATGCAGGGTGAACGCTATGGCCACAGCGATCCATGCATTGACGTCGACGCCCAAAAGCGCGACGCCGTAGTAGACGACGAAAAGCTGCATCAGGAGCGGCGTGCCCTGGAAGAGCGCTATGTAGCCCGACGATACGAAGCGTGCGACACGGTTCTGCGACGTGCGCACCAGAGCGATCAGGATTCCGAATATGCCTCCGCCGAGGAAGCCGGTGATGGCCAGCAGCACAGTCCACTTCAGACCCTGCAAGAGGAAGAACAGCTCGTTTTCGCCGATGGGACCCATGAACGCCTCCTATCGGGTCGGGTAGTTGAAGTAGGAACGGGAGATAAGGGCGAAGATGCCCATCATCAGGCTCGAGATGACCAGGTAGATTGCGGTCACGCTGAAATAGACCTCGAAGCTTCGGAAGGTGTCGGATTCGATCCGCTGCGCCGCCGAGGTCAGCTCGTAGGCGGCGATTGAAGTGCAGACCGAAGTCGTCAAGGTCAGCATCACGAACTGGCTGGTCAGGGACGGATAGATCGCCCGCAGAGCCGGCTTCAAAACGATCAGCCGGAAGACATCGGCCTTATGCAACCCCAACGCAAAGCCTGCCTCGACCTGCCCCTTGCTCACGCTTTCCACGCCGCCTCGAATGATCTCAATCGCATAGGCGCCGCCATTGATCCCCAGCGCGATGATGGCAGTAGCCGTAGGGTTTAGACGGATGCCCATAAGCGGAAGGGCGAAGTAGATAAAGAATATCTGCACCAGGAACGGTGTGTTTCGAACGATCTCGATAAAGGCAATCACCGGAGCTCGGACAAGTTTGTTCTTGGACGTTCTTGCAGCGACGCCGAGAATACCGATCGTGAGCGCAAGGATCATTCCGGCAACTGCGAGACCGAGCGTCCCAAGCGAACCCCAAAACAACTCCGGGGCGCGGTCGAAGACCGCACCAAAATCGAACGTATAGCCCATATGTTGACTTCCTCCCTCCGGCGCGGCTCACGCCTTGCCGGCGCCGGATCAGCGATCCGGCCCGAATAATTCTTCGGCCCTGTCGTACAGATGTTTCAAATGCGTCTCAGGCGGGGCAGACCCTGCGAGTGGGACTTCCACCGAGATCGCCGCCGAGCTATCGACCGCTGCAACGAGTTCCTTCAATGGCAATTCACCCTCCCCCGGTGCGAACCGCCCGCCTCTAGCTTCAGTGATCATCTCCTCTGGTGTCACCGGCGCTGGTCCAGTGACATCGCACAACTGAACGTGCCTTACCCTGCCAATCTCGGTTCGGAGCGAGGCGAGCGTACCGCCATTCCTGAAGAAATGTACTCCGTCGACGAGGGCGCCTGCATTGCGGGCACCGCTCGCCTTCACAAGATTGACGCTGTCCTGAAAGGTTTTAATCACCCGCCAACCCATGTTCTCGACATCGACAGCCAAGCCGTAGCGGTCCGCAAGGCCGCAGAGATCCGAGAAGTTCGATGCCAATCTGGCTTGATCAGGATCATCTCCGCAGACACTGAGCCGGCGTGCTCCAATGTTCGCAGCCGCAGCGACGGTGGCCTCCACCGACGACGCGTCGAACGAGGGGTCGATTACGAAGAACTCGATATCGAAAACCTCGATGCCTTCACCGGCAAGCACGGCTTTCAGCTCGCGTGCAGCCGAACCACCGACAGGCAACTCGTAGTACGGCGCACCAGGGAACGCCGGATTCAGTCTGAGCCCGATCCTGGAAAATCCCGCGCGCGCAGCGGCCTTCGCAAATTCTATGGGAGACAGCAATATCGCTGAGAAGTGCGCGACGCCAATCAGTGGCGCCGATTTCGATGTTACGGCGGCCATCACGCGATCCCCTTCGCCGCGAGATGGTTGCGCAGATTGGTGCCGGTGCGATGGATGTGCTGGCGGAGCTTCTCGCAGGCATAGTCGACATCACGCGCGACCGCTCCCTGGGCAATCTCGCTGTGCTCCTGCCCTACATTGCGGTCCCCCGACGTACGGATCAAGAAGACGCGGCGATATCGGTCGTTGAGATTCAGCAGAAGACTGCAGAAGTGAAGTAGCAGAGGTTTGCCACAGCCCGAGATCAAGGTGAGGTGGAATTCGCGGTGAAGCGCCTCCCATTGCTCCAGCGTTTCGGGACGCGCAGCGTCGCGCTCCGAGCGGTTTAGACGATGAAGCGCACGCATAATGTTGCCCTCCCATTCGACGTCGCCAAGACGCATGGATTCACGCAGCGCAAAAACCTCGAGCTCCTCGCGCAGGCTCGTGACCTCTTCCAGATTAGCCAGCGAGATCGGGGCGACGCGATAGCCTCTGTTGTCCTGAAACTCGACCAGGCCGTCTGAAATGAGCCGGGCCAAGCCCTCCCGCAACGGGCTCAGGCTGACGTTGAAAGTCTTCCGCGCCTTGTCGAGGTTGATCTTGCTGCCCGCTTCCAGCTCACCGGAGATGATCGCCTCCCGAAGGCGCGATGCGAGCTGGCTGCCGATGGTGTTCTTACCATCGTCGAGAAAGCCGGTTGACGGCACATCTTCTGTTAACGGCCCAAGAGAGCTGTCGTCGGCTGTGTCCATTCTTCCTCCAGCAATCCAGCGCAAGTTTCGATTATCGGTATAATAAACGATTATTTATGTCAACTTAGAAAAGTGTCGAGCTTCCCATCTCTCGCCTTCAGAAGCCTTTTAATGACGTCATTTCCAGTGCTTACGGCATCCTTCTGGCCATGCTTTCATTGGCAGCCAGCATTGAGCGCATAGTGACAGCTTGACAAATAATCGATTATTCTGATAGTCGAACCTCATTGGGAGGTAGCCTTATGGCAATAAGAACGGAAAGCGAGTTGACGCCGGCCGTCCTCGCCGTGATGAACCGCACGGAAGATCCACGGTTGCGGGATATACTCGTTGCAATGGTGAAGCACCTCCACGCATTCGTGCGGGAAGTCAGGCTGTCGGAAGTCGAGTTTCGCGAAGCGACCGCCATCCTCAACGAAATTGGCCAGCTGCAGACCGACAGCCACAACGAATTCGTGCTCATCGCCGGATCGCTTGGCGTCTCGTCCCTTGTGTGCCTGCTCAACAACGGCGACAACGGGCAGACCGAGACTTCACAGTCGCTACTCGGGCCGTTCTGGCGGCTCAACTCTCCGCGGGTGGAAAACGGCGGAACCATCATCCGGTCGGAAACGCCGGGAACACCCCTGTTTGTCCACGCGAAGGTGGTTGATCGAGGAGGCAAGCCCATCCAAGGCGCCGAGATCGACGTATGGCACGCCTCGCCTGTCGGCCTTTACGAGAACCAGGATCCTGATCAGGCGGAAATGAACCTGCGCGGCAAGTTCACTACGGACGACGAGGGTCGATTCTGGTTTAGAACGGTCAAGATGGTGGGCTATCCCATCCCTGTCGACGGAGTCGCCGGTCGGCTTCTCCAGGCGCAAGGTCGCCACCCTTACCGACCTGCGCATCTGCACGCCCTGATCTTCAAGGAGGGATACAAAACCCTCATTTCCCAGGTCTTCGACCCGAGCGATCCGAACATTAATTCCGATGTGCAGTTCGGCGTCACCGCGGCTTTGACAGGCGACTTTGTCCGTCATGACGAGCCGCACCCGTCCGACACGGACGTCACTGGCCCGTGGTTCTCGCTCGACTACACCTACGTCATGGAGCCAGGCGAGGCCATCCTGCCGCGTCCCCCGATCAAATAACGAGACCAACAGAGCCAAATCATGATTACGCAAAAGGAACGCCAGGCGGCAGCCGACGCACTGCTGAAGGCAGAAACCGAACGCAAGCCCATCGTCCAGCCGAGCAGGACATATCCGAATTTGGAACTTGAAGACGCTTACGAGATCCAAGCACTCTGGGCGCAGGCCCGGATTGCAAAGGGGGCGCGGATTGCGGGTCATAAGATCGGACTGACATCGCGGGCGATGCAGATGGCCTCGAAAATGACGGAGCCCGACTACGGCGTCATTCTGGATGACGCCCTTTTTAACGACGGAGCGCAGATCAGAGCGGAACTCTTCATCAAGCCTCGTCTCGAAGTGGAGCTCGCCTTCGTAATGGGCGAGGATCTCGAGGGACCGGGCACTCGGATCTATGATGTCATGCGCGCGACTGAATTTGTCGTTCCTGCGCTTGAGATCATCGACTACCGAACCGAAGTGCCCAGAGCCATCACCGATACGATCGCCGACAACGCCGCCTTCGGAGCGATCGTCGTGGGTGGCCGTATCATCCGGCCGATGGACATCGACATCCGCTGGGTCGGCGCGACGCTTTCAAAAAACGGCATCATCGAGGAATCGGGTGTTTCCGCCGCTATCATGGGGCATCCGGCCGCCGGAATCGCCTGGCTCGTGAACAAGCTCCATGCCGTCGGAGGCGGTTTGAAGAAGGGCCAGATCGTTCTTGCCGGCTCGTTCACCCGCCCTGTGGACATCGTCAAGGGCGATGTCATCCAAGCCGACTATGGTCCGGTCGGCTCCATCGGCGTCTCGTTTGTGTGAGGCGCCGATGGAACTTCCCGTCAATCACTTCAAACGGAAACTGAGAGCCGGCGAAAGCCAGATCGGTCTCTGGTGCGGCCTTCCCGGAAGCTACGCGGCAGAAATCGTCGCGCCGTCGGGCTTCGATTGGGTGCTGTTCGATACAGAGCACTCTCCGAGCGACGTCCTCACCGTCCTACCGCAATTGCAGGCGGTCGCGCCTTACGACGTTTCCCCGGTCGTACGCCCGGCATTTAACGATCCCGTGTTGATCAAGCGCTTTCTGGATATCGGCGTCCAAACGCTCCTCGTTCCCTATGTTCAGAACGAAGAGGAAGCGAAGGCGGCGGTCGCCGCCATACGGTATCCGCCGCACGGGGGCCGCGGGGTCTCCGCTCTAACGCGCGCCACCCGCTTCGGGCGCGTGCCGAACTACGCGCGCATTGCCGAACAGGAGATCTGCCTGCTTCTGCAGATCGAGACCCGAGAGGCACTCGGTCAGCTCGAGGCCATCGCAGCGGTCGAAGGCGTCGACGGCGTCTTCATTGGCCCCGCCGACCTAGCGGCCAGTTTCGGTCATCCCGGCCAACCGGGGCATCCCGAGGTGGTCGCGGCCATTGAAGACGCGATCGGACGCCTGAAAATTCTTGGAAAACCGGCAGGCATCCTCACGCCGGACGAGACGTTTGCAGCCCGCTGCATTTCGCTCGGGACGTTGTTCACCGCCGTTGGCGTAGACGTCGCCCTCCTTGCGAGAGGATCGGAGGCGCTCGCAGCCCGGTTTGCATCTTAGGGAGTTCGCGCCGATGTCGACGCGGAAGAAAGTTCTGTCCGAGATAGCGCCCGCGGGTGTGATCCGGGCCGCCGTCAACATGTCGAATACAGCGTTGGTCCAGTGGGACGATCAGGCGGGCACCTTGGTCGGTCCAAGCGCCCGGATCGGTCACAAAATTGCCGAGCAACTGGATCGCGGCCTCTCGCTGATTCAGTACAGCTCGGCCGCCGACATCCTCGCCGCTGCGGACCGCGGCGAGTGGGACATTGCTTTTATTGCCTCGGATGCATCGAGAGCCGACCGGTTCTCCTTTTCACCTCCCTACATCTCCGTCAGAGCGACCTATTTGGTGCCGGAGGACTCAGCGCTTCGAACGGTCGGAGACGTCGATGCTGAAGGACTGCGGATAGCCTCCGCAAGAAGCGCCGCCTATACGAAGCAGCTCGAGCGTATTCTTGAAAAGGCCACTGTCTCGTATACGGACAGCCCGGCAGCTGCCATCGATCTCCTTGTCGGGTCGCAATGCGACGCGGCCGCGGGATTGACCGAATTCCTCGTTCAGAGTTCGGAGCGAATTTCCGGCTTCAGGCTGGTGGAGGGAGCGTTCTCTGAAATTCCCCAGACGATCGCCGTGCACCGCAGAGCCATTCATGCCTCAGCCTTCTTTGCGGATTTCGTACACCGTCTGAATGCAAGCGCTGGAGCGCCGTAAAGTAACGTCCTCGGCTCTTGGGCGCCTGCTGGCCTTGGCGGGATCAGAACGGCAATATCGTAACCAGCCAACACCGCTGGCGCCCAGCCTTCAAGCCGGCAGCTTATTCTGCTCCGGAGAGGCAAAGACCGAGGCCGGCATCGGTCCTGACGTCATCAGGGTGAAATCAAAGGGCGCCTTGAGATCTGGGCCGAGCACATATTGCCGATGGACCCGCAGTTGGTCCTTGCGGATCTTCCGGTAATGTTCGCTCGTCAGCATCTGCTTGACGCGGATAAGAAGGATCTTTGCCGGCGGCGCATCTGCATGGCCGGAGACGGCAACGACCGGCACCTTGTAGAAGTTGATCGAATCCGTCAGGCATTGCACGTCAAACCAGGAGATCTCCGGACAGCGGGCGATCAGGCCAACGCGAGCGCGAAGCAATGTTGCCGATGACAACAGGGCGCATTGCAGAATGGCGCTGCCAAGCGTGGCAAACACGACGCGCCTGCCCTTGAAAATCTCCGGCTCCCTTTCAAGCAATATGCCGATGACATGGGCGGCGACGCTCGATCCCATGCTGTGCGAGGAGATCACGTACTCGTCCGCCTCCTCGGCGAGCGCCTTGCGCACCGCAGTCGCCCGCTCTTCCAGCCAGTCGTTGAAGTCGGCCCGATCCATACGGCCGAGCGCCACTGCCATTTCCCAATCGGCAAAAAGATGCAGCGTATGGAAACGCTCGGAAAAAGGCAGGAAGGCGAAGATGAAGAAGCAGAGCGCCAGTGGCCCACTCCAGAGCACGTGCCAGGCGGAGAAGCCGAGACTATAGGGCAGGAAAACGATCTCGGCCGTCAGCGCGATCGCCAGCGCCGTCAGCAGGAACGGAAAGAGGAAGAACAGGCCGAAACGCCACGCATGCCTGAAATATCCCCGCATGCCACCTTCCAGCATGATCTCGGCGCAGCTCCGAAAGCCTGCAATGATCCGGCTCAGCGTGTTGCGGCCGCGCAGCCGACGCACGAACATGTCGTGATCAACCATGTGGATCCGGCTCTTCGTCCGCCAGCCGGCGGAACCGGGCTCCGCCGCAGGTGCCGTTTCGTAGGCTCCCGCGCTGCCCGTCGTGACCTCGAAGCTGAGAGGATCGCTTCCCGCCTCCGGCGCACCAATTTCGACCGAGTAGCCCCAGACGGCAGCACTCTGTCTGGCAGAGCGTTCGTACCGCGCCCTATGGGCAAGGCCGTCGAGCGGCTCGAAGCCCGGGAAATGCAGGACGACCCGCTTCTTTATCAATGTCATACCGCTGTTCCGGCCGGGCAAATAGCCGGCATATTGCTGCAAACCGCCTGCTGGCCGCCGACATCGCGAAAAAGCAGGTATGATTTCAAAGCCGTCTTGCTAACCGAACTCATCCGGAATTCAATAGCAGGCACGTCGTTTTCAGCGCAAACGGAGGGGTTTTGTGGCCGATCTTGTAAAAGAATTGATATCGGGTGTCGTCGACAGCGTGCTGAAGGAAATCCTGAAGAAAACCACAGGTCGCGTCTCGACGAAACGCAAGAGGCGCAAGGCGCGCCCCGCCGCGACGACGACGGCTGTCCGGAAGACGGCTACGGCCAAGCGCAAGCCCGCCCGCAAACAGGTCAGCAAGCGCCGCACCGCCGCCGGCCGCAGCCGTCAGCGTCGCGTCTGAGACGCGAGGCAAACTTCCGACCGTAATGCGACAGCAACAATCGCAAAGTGGTCTGACCAGATGGTCTTTTTTTGTTCGGGCGGCTGGAATTCCTGCTGTCACATGCTATCTAAGGGAAACGATTGAAACGGCGGGCCTTTAACTCGCCTGTTGAAAGGAATCAGATCCCATGAGCGGCATTCACGAATTCATCGACAACGAAATCAAGAGCAACGACGTCGTCCTCTTCATGAAGGGCACGCCGCAGTTTCCGCAGTGCGGGTTCTCCGGCCAGGTCGTGCAGATTCTCGATTACATCGGCGTCGACTACAAGGGCATCAATGTGCTCGCCGATTCGGAAATCCGCCAGGGCATCAAGGATTATTCCAACTGGCCGACGATCCCGCAGCTCTACGTAAAGGGCGAATTCATCGGCGGTTGCGACATCGTCCGGGAAATGTTCCAGGCCGGTGAACTGCAGCAGCATCTCCAGGAAAACGGCGTCACCGTTCGCGGCGCCGCCTGACCGGTCACCGGACGTCCGCCCGGTTTCCAAATCTGTTTCTCGAGTCCGAGGCGCTGCGGTGAGCAGCGCCTTGGCCTGTTTATGGGAATTTCATTGTGACAGATTCATCACAAGCCGTGTCCGCGGGCCGCCTGCCCATGGGCAAGCGTGAGTTCATCGCGCTTGCCGCCTTCCTGATGGCCATCAACTCGCTTGCCATCGACATCATGCTCCCGGCGCTGCAGCAGATCGGCGCGAGCCTCGGCGTCGAAAGCGAGAATCACCGGCAGTTCGTCGTCTCCTCTTATCTGCTCGGTTTCGGCTGCGCCCAGCTGTTCTACGGTCCGCTCTCCGACCGTTTCGGCCGCCGCACGCCGCTGCTGATCGGTCTCGTCGTCTATATCACGTCCGCCATCGGAATCGTTTTCGTTCCCTCCTTCGCCGGCCTGCTGGTGCTTCGCTTCATCCAGGGCGTCGGTTCGGCCGCCACCCGCGTCATCACCATCTCTATCGTCCGCGACATCTATGGCGGCCGGCAGATGGCGGAGGTCATGTCGCTCATCATGATGGTCTTCATGATCGTGCCGGTGATTGCGCCCGGCACCGGCCAGGTCGTCATGTTCTTCGGCAACTGGCACCTGATCTTTCTCTTCATCGCCACAATGGCAACGGCCATCGGCGTCTGGGCCTATGTCCGCCTGCCGGAAACCCTGCATCCGCAGAATGTCCGCCCCTTCACCGCCCGCTCGATATTCGGTGCCTTCAAGCTGGTGCTGACCAACCGCGTGGCGCTCTGCTACACCATCGCCAGCACCTTCATCTTCGGCGCGCTGTTCGGCTTCATCAATTCCGCCCAGCAGATCTATGTCGGCATCTACGGCCTCGGCGTCTATTTCCCCTTCGCCTTTGCCGGCGTGGCGATCTTCATGTCGTTGTCGTCCTTCTTCAATTCACGTTTTGTCGGCAAACTCGGCATGCGCCGCCTGTCACACGGCTCGCTCCTCGGCTTCATCGCCATCAACACCATCTGGCTGATCGTCCAGATGGCAAGCTCCGAGCCGATGCCGTTTGCGCTGTTCATCTCCTTCTTCGGCCTTGCCATGTTCCAGTTCGGCTGGATCGGCTCGAACTTCAATTCGCTTGCCATGGAGCCGCTCGGACACGTCGCCGGTACCGCCTCCTCCGTTCTCGGCTTCATGAGCACGGTCGGCGGCGCCCTTATCGGCGCCGGCATCGGCCAGGCCTTCGACGGCACGGCGCTGCCGATGGTCGCCGGTTATTTCATCGTCTCGATCATCGGGCTCGTCTTCGTGCTGATCGCCGAAAAGGGCCGCCTCTTCCATCAGCACAATCCGGCCGTTTGAGCGGCCGGTCCCTTCCGCATCCAGGATTTCACCGCATGACGCCGCCGCATAAACCGCACCAGGAAAACCAGGGTTCCCGCCGCATCGGCATGGGCTTCGGCGAATTCGTCGTCACCATCGCCATCATGACCGCCAGCATTGCCATGGCAATCGACAGCATGCTGCCGGCATTGCCTAATATCGGCCATTCCCTCGGCGTCACCAACACCAACGACGCGCAGCTCATCATCGGCGTGTTCTTCCTCGGCTTCGGCTTCTCGCAGATATTCTTCGGCAGCCTTTCCGACACTTTCGGCCGCCGCAACATCCTGCTCGGGGGCCTCGCCTGCTACGTGGTCGCGATGTTTGCCGCTGCCGCAACCGGCAGCTTCGAAATGCTACTCCTCATGCGCTTCATTCAGGGCGTGGGCGGTGCGGCCGTGCGCATCACCACCATGGCCATCGTCCGCGACTGCTTCGGTGGCCGCGAAATGGCCCGCGTCATGTCCTATGTCATGATCGTATTCATGATCGTGCCGATCGTTGCCCCTTCGGTCGGCCAGCTTATCATCCTCTATGCCAACTGGCACTGGATCTTCATCCTGCTCGGCGCAGTCGCCAGCATCCTGTTCGTCTGGGCTCTTCTGCGGCTGAAGGAATCGCTGCCCCCGGCAGAACGCCTGCCGCTGTCGGTCGGCTCTGTCGCAGACGGCTTCAAGACCGTGCTCACCAACCGCATCACCTGCGGCTACATGATCGGTCTGACCATGTTTACAGGCGTCATCAGTGCATATGTGATTTCCGTGCAGCAGGTTTTCGGCGAAGTCTATGGCCTTGGCGACTGGCTGCCGATCGCCTTTGCGGCGACAGCCGGCGGCATTGCCGTCGCCAATTTCGCCAACGGCTTCTTCGTTCGCAAATTCGGCATGCGCCGCATCTCGCACGCCGCGCTGCTGATCTTCACGGCGCTGTCGGCTCTCGGCTTCGTCATCGCCTTGGCGGGCAAGCCGGACTTCGCCACCGCCTACAGCATCTTCACTATCGTTCTGATGATGTTTGCGGTGATCGCCACCAATTTCACCGCCATCAGCCTCGAACCGATGGGCAATCTCGCCGGCACGGCGACCGCCATCACCGGCTTTGTCTCGACGACCTTCGGCGCCATCCTTGGCGGCCTGGTCGGCCAGATGTTCAACGGCACGGTGCAGCCGCTCTTCGGCGGATTCGCGCTGTTCGGTCTGGTGACGATCGCAGCCACGCTGTGGGCTGAGAACGGCAAGCTCTTCACCCATCCCGGTGACAATCCGCAACTCGATCCGGGCGCGGCTCACTTCTGAGGCAGGAGCACCGGATCAACTCAAGGCATTCTCGATGAACGAGCGAATTCTGATCAGGCCTTATGGGCCAGATGACGTGGACGCCACGATCGAGATTTTTCTACGCTCCATCCGGGAAGTCTCGTCGAAAGACTATTCCGCCGCTGAGATCGAAGCTTGGGCAAAGGTGGAGGATCGCGCCCTATGGGCGGAACGAAGGATGAGCAGGCCGGCCTGGATGGCAGAGATCGCCGGAAACCCCGTGGGTTTTTCGGATCTCACCAGCGACGGGTGCCTCGACATGATGTTCGTGCACCCTCGCTATCAAGGGGTCGGTGTAGCAACCTGCCTGCTGGGCAGGGTCGAAGAAGAAGCTCTCAAGCTGGGATTTCGCCGAATATATACGGAAGCAAGCAGAACTGCTCGTCCGTTCTTTGAACGCAAAGGATTTCGCGTGATAACCCGGCAAACCGTCGAGAAGCGCGGACAAGGCCTGGAAAACTTTCTGATGGAAAAGTTCTACGCCTAAATTGTCATTTGCGACCGGCTTTACGACGGCCGGTCGCATCGGCTTTAGATGGTAACGACCTCACGCCGCAGCGTATCCCACGATGCCTTGTCGGGCGCAATCAGCAGTCCGCCGTCGAGATGCTGCGGTAAATAGGGCGAGCCGTCGAAGCGGGCCGCATAGGCGCCGGCCTCCTGCGAGATCAGCGTGCCGGCAAGATGGTCCCAAGGCATCAGCTTGTTGTACATCAGGTAATGGACGTGCCCGCCGGCAAGGGTACGGTATTCGTGAGCAGCGCATCGGTAGTTGGTGAGGAAGCGCACCTTGGCGAGATTGCCAAGGACCTCGGCGCGCTTCTCCACTGGCAGGTAGCCGGTCGAAGCCATGCCGACCATCTGATCGAGCGCGACAGGCTCGGCCGCACGCAGTCGCTGCGCCTCGCCATCCGGCCGCCGCAGCCAAGCACCGCCGCCCTTCTCCGCCATCACCCAGTCGTCGCCCATAGGATCGTAGATGATGCCGGCAATGGTTTCGCCGCCTGAAATGACAGAGGCCATGACGCCGAAGGCCGGAATGCCGGCGGCGAAGTTGAACGTTCCGTCGACCGGATCGACCACGATCGCGAGATCGGCATCGGCAAGCCTGCCAAGCAGCGTCGGGTCGGCCGCGACCGACTCTTCCCCGAGGAACAGCGCGTCCGGCCAGAGCTGTTGCGCTTCCGCCTTGATCATCCGCTCGGCCTGCTCGTCGGCCTCGGTGACAAGATCGGTCGCCTCGCTCTTGGCGCGCACTTCATCCCGGCCGAGCCGGCGGAAGCGCGGCAGGATCTCGGCCTTTGCCGCGCGGCGCAGGAGATCGGCGAGAACGGTCACGTCAACGCTTGTTGTCATATCAAATCCTCTCACTTCGGCCGAGGCCTGATATCAGATGCCTACGATCTCGCGCTGGATCAGCTGCCAGCTTTCCCTATCAGGCGCAGAAATGATGCCGCCGGTCGTCTCGCCCGGACGATAGGGTGTGCCATCGAATTTCGCCGTGTGGCCGCCCGCCTCCTGGTGCGCGAGCACGCCGGCCAGGTGATCCCAGGGCATCAGCTTCGCATGACCAATGAAATGCATCTTGCCGGATGCGACCATCCAATATTCATAGGCCGAGCAGTTGAAAGCGAAGGTCATCCGCGCCTTTGCCATGTTGGCGCAGATGCGCGAGCGATCGGGCTCTTCCATATGGCCCCATGACATGCCGCCGACCATCTGGTTCAAGGCGGCAGGCTCAGCCACCCTCAGCCTGCTCGATTGTCCATCCCGGCGCATCAGAAAGGCGCCCGCCCCCTTGATCGCCGTCACCGTGTCGCCGAGAGCGGGATCGTGAATGATGCCGGCGACGGTTTCGCCGCTGACGGTAACCGCAAGCATCGTTCCGAAAACGGGAAGTCCGGCGGCGAAATTGAACGTGCCGTCGACAGGATCGATGACGAAGGCAAGCTCGGCATCGGCAAGCGCCGGCACCACCGATCTGTCGGCGTCATAGGCTTCCTCGCCGACGACGAGTGCCGAGGGAAAGCGCGTTTTCAGGGCCGCGGTGATCCGGTGTTCGGCAAGCAGATCCGCCTGCGTCACCAGATCGGTTGCCGAGGTTTTTTCCGAAACATCCGTGTCGCCAAGGTTGCGAAAAAGCGGCATGATCTCCGCACGCGCCGCCTCCTTTACGCATTCGACGAGAAAGAGAATATCCTGATCTGAAATAGTCATGCGAATTGCTGTCCTTCATGCAAAGAGCCAGCCTGCTTAGCCGGCCTTTTATGAAGGATCGGTGACACCAAGGCTGGAAAAGTCGAAGAGTTTCGGATCGAGCAGATGCGACGGGTTCACGTGCGAAAGCGCTCGCAGCATCGTGTCCTTGCGTCCAGGCATGCGCCGTTCGATATCGGCGAGCATGTCCTTCATCGCATTGCGCTGCAGCCCGTCCTGGGAGCCGCAGAGATCGCAGGGGATGATCGGGAACTGCATGGCGGCGGCGAACCTGGCAAGGTCGTCCTCGGCGGCATAGGCGAGCGGCCGAAGCACCATCAGGTCGCCCTCGTCGTTCAGAAGCTTTGCCGGCATCGAGGCAAGCCGTCCGCCGTGGAAGAAATTCATGAAGAAGGTTTCGAGAATGTCCTCACGGTGATGGCCGAGCACCAGTGCGTCGCAGCCCTCCTCCCGCGCGATGCGGTAGAGATTGCCGCGCCGCAGCCGCGAACAGAGCGAGCAATAGGTGGCGCCTTCCGGCACCTTCTCCTTCACGATCGAATAGGTGTCGCGATATTCGATCCGATGCCGGACGCCGATCTTCGTCAGATAGTCCGGCAGCACATGCTTTGGAAAGTTGGGCTGTCCCTGGTCGAGATTGCAGGCGACGATCTCGACGGGCAGCAGCCCGCGCCATTTCAGATCAAGCAGCAGCGCCAAGAGACCGTAGGAATCCTTGCCGCCGGAAAGGCCGACAAGCCAGCGCTTCTGCCCCTTCAGCATGTCGAAGTCATCGAAAGCCTGACGTACTTGCCTGAGCAGGCGCTTGCGCAGCTTGTTGAAGGAAACCGAACGTGGCGCATCGGCAAAGAGCGCCGGACCGGCGCCGTCGTCGATTTCGCCAATTTCCGGATCATCAGCGATGTTGGCTGCGATATTCATTGCTCCGTCCTATCGAAGGTCTGCCTGCCTTAGCAGAAACTCATCCGGCAACACAGCCTCAATCGCCGAAAACCGACCAGCCGGTGCGGGCCGCAAGCATCTCAAGCGCCAGGGCGCCAAGCTGCGAATTGCCGACCTTGTTCAGCCCCGGCGACCAGACCGCGATCGAGGCAATGCCGGGCGCTACCGCAAAGATGCCGCCGCCGACGCCGCTCTTGCCGGGCAGACCGACATGATAGGCAAAGTCGCCCGAGCCGTCATAATGGCCGCAGGTCAGCATCAGCGCATTGATGCGCCGCGCCCGCTTCGGCGAGACCACGGAATGACCGGTCATCGGATTGCTGCCGCGCGCCGCCAGGAACAGCCCGGCCCGGGCCAGCTGCTCGCAGCTCATCGCGAGCGCGCATTGATGGAAATAGACTCCGAGCACGTGGTCAACGGGATGGTCGAGATTGCGATAGGCACGCATGAAGTTGGCAAGCGCAACATTGCGGTATCCGGTCTGCGTCTCGGAACGCGCCACCTTGTCGTCAATGGCGATCGACTCGTCGTCGGCGAGATACCGCACGAAACGCAGCAGCTCGCCAATCGCCTCGCGCGGCGCATGGCCCGCCATGACGACGTCGGTGACGGCGATCGCGCCGGCATTGATGAAGGGATTGCGGGGAATGCCGCTCTCGTGTTCGAGTTGCACGATCGAATTGAAGGCCGATCCCGATGGCTCGCGCCCGACGCGCTTCCACAGTCCCTCACCGACCTTGCCGAGCGCCAAGGTCAGCGTGAAGACCTTGGATATGCTCTGGATCGAAAAAGCGATATCGGCATCGCCGACACGAAAGACCTGGCCATCGACGGTGACGATCGCCATGCCGAACTGCCGCGGGTCCACCTTGGCAAGCTCGGGAATATAGTCGGCGACCTTGCCCTCGCCGATACGCGGCAGGATATCGCTGTAGATGCTATCGAGGGTCGCCTGCAAATCCGCCATCGCCTCTCTCCGGATAACAAAAAAGCCGCCCGAAAGAGCGGCTTTTCCATATGCGAAAACGCCTGGGTTTTCTTAACGCGAATAGAATTCGACGACCAGATGCGGTTCCATGACAACAGGGAACGGAACGTCGCTGAGCGTCGGGACGCGGCCGAAGGTAGCAACCATCTTGTTGTGATCGACTTCGATATAGTCGGGGACGTCACGCTCGGCGAGGCTGACGGCCTCCAGAACGGTCACCAGCTGCTTCGACTTCTCGCGAACTTCGATGACGTCGCCAGCCTTGCAGCGGTAGGAACCGATGTTGACGCGTACGCCGTTAACGGTGACGTGGCCATGGTTGACGAACTGACGGGCAGCAAAGACCGTCGGAACGAACTTGGCGCGATAGACGATCGCGTCGAGGCGCGATTCCAGCAGACCGATCAGGTTTTCCGAGGTGTCGCCCTTGCGGCGGGCCGCTTCTGCGAAGATGGCGCGGAACTGCTTCTCGCGCAGGTCACCGTAGTAACCCTTGAGCTTCTGCTTGGCGCGCAGCTGCACACCGAAGTCCGAAAGCTTGCCCTTGCGGCGCTGGCCGTGCTGGCCCGGGCCGTATTCGCGGCGGTTCACCGGGGATTTCGGACGACCCCAGATGTTTTCGCCCATACGGCGGTCAATTTTGTACTTGGACGATTCGCGCTTGCTCATCGTATTTCCTTTCAAAGGTTTATGGCGGCCTGTTGCCAAACCGCGCGAAGGAAACACGCCCTCCTCTGACCTCTGCCGAGACCTGACAGGATGTTTCGGTTACGCGAACAGAAACGATCCACGGGACATGTCAAATGAAACACCGGACATTGCTGCCCGGTGCTTGGCGCGGTCTTTAGAGGCCCGTCATGAAAATGTCAACTGCGCCAAAGCTCGAAAGCGCTACTATTCCGCAGCCAAGGGCTGATCGCCGGTATCGGGCGCGTTGGCGTCGCCCGGCGCGGTCTGGCAATTCATGTCGGGGAAAGCCACGATGCGCTTGCCCGAGAAATCCGTATGCACAACGACGATCCCCTGCTCCTCGAAATAACCGAGCAGACGGCGGGCGCGCCGCGCCGAATGGGTTCCGTAGGCGCGGGCGATGCGGGCGTCCGAAGGGCACGGTTCGCCGCAGACGGCGGCCTTGGCGAGCATCAGGAAAACACCCTGCAGGTCGTCGGTGACACTTGATGACAACGATAGCGCCGTCGCCCACTCGTCGCTCGCGGCTGTCGCGGCATCGACGCCGGAGCGGGAGATCGCCACGCGCCGGCGGAAATCCGGCAGCGAAATCGGCGGTCCCGGGACGCGACGCATGCGCAGCCGCACGAGAAAATCCTGGTAGAGCACGGAATCGGTGCGGAAGGCGGAGGCGGGATCGTCGAGTATTTCGGCAAACACGCCGGCAAGGCGCTCTTCCCGTTCCTCGGCCGAAATCTCCACCTGGCTCGCCCTCGCCTCGACAGGTGCAGGCGACGCCGCCGGCGCCGAGCGTGAGAGTTCTGCCAGGATATCGGTCGTCGGCCGCGGCGCCGGCGGCGTGCGGCGCACCAGCGGGCGCTGGAACTCTTCCGGATCGGGGGTGAAGATCAGATCTTCGACATCCTGGGGCGCATCCGGCAGCGGCATCAGTTTCGGGCTGGAGGAGCGCGCCGACGTTTCCACTGCGCCGATCTGGATCGGCAGCGGCCGGCGCGACAGCGCAGGACCGAGAGCGACGAAATTGCCGCGCTTCAGATCGCGGAACATCTCGGCTTGGCGCCGGTCCATGCCGAGCAGATCGGCGGCGCGCGCCATATCGATATCGAGGAAGGTGCGGCCCATCAGGAAGTTCGAGGCTTCGGCCGCGACGTTCTTGGCGAGCTTGGCGAGCCGCTGCGTCGCGATCACCCCGGCAAGACCGCGCTTGCGGCCGCGGCACATCAGGTTCGTCATCGCGCCCAACGACATCTTGCGCGCATCTTCCGAAACATCACCGCCGACGGAGGGGGCAAACATCTGCGCCTCGTCGACGACGACGAGGACGGGATACCAATATTCGCGATCGGCATCGAACATGCCGTTTAGGAAGGCGGCGGCAGCGCGCATCTGCTGCTCGATATCGAGACCTTCGAGCGTCAGCACGCAGGACACGCGATGCTGGCGAATGCGGTTGGCAATGCCTGCCAGCTCCGCCTCGGTCCGCTCGCCGTCGACGACGATGTGACCGAACCTGTCGGAAAGCGTGACGAAATCACCCTCGGGATCGATGATGACCTGTTGCACCCATTGTGCAGACTGCTCGAGCAAGCGGCGCAGGAGATGCGACTTGCCCGACCCGGAATTGCCCTGCACGAGCAGGCGCGTCGCCAGCAACTCCTCGATATCGAGCGTCGCCGGAGCGCCGGACGCCAATCCCATATCGATGCCAACCTGCAATGCTGATCCTCGCGGCGAAGAGACTCACATGAATGAAGTGCCATTCTTCCGAAACGGCAAAGCCCCGTCTATCAAAGAATGCGCAGTTTTTCAGGACCGGATTTCGCCAACCCACAGGACAATTCCGCTTACGCTCTCAAGCCGAATCCCTGCATCAATCGTCGCGTGGCAAAATCGGGATTGCCTGATGTGAAGACTGCAAAGTCGAAATTGTCCGGATGCACCGCATCGGCAACCAGCGGCACCAGCGTGCGGGCGCGCCGCGCGATTGCCTCGGCCGGATCGAGCCAGTCGACCGGCCAGGGCGCAAGACGGCGGAAGAGATTGGCCATGAACGGATAGTGCGTGCAGGCAAGCACCACGATATCGGTCTTGTAACCCTCTTTCTCGACGAAGCACTGGTCGATCTCGGCAAGCACGGCCTCGTCGGAGACGGCGTCGCCGCGAATATAGGCTTCGGCCATGCGCGCAAGGTTTTCCGACCCGACAAGCCGCACGTGGCATTGCTGCGCGAAGGACTGGATGAGATCGCGCGTATAGGCTCGCTTCACGGTACCCGGCGTCGCCAGCACCGAGACCAGGCCCGAACGCGTGCGCTCCGCCGCCGGCTTGATCGCCGGCACGGTGCCGACGAAGGTCATTTGGGGAAAGGCCGCGCGCAGGTCGGCGCCGACAAGCGTGAAGGCGGTATTGCAGGCGATGATGCAGACTTCGGGATCGTAATCCTGAAGCAGCTTGCCGAAGAGCCCGATGATGCGCTCCTTCAGCGCCTGCTCTTCCCAACCACCATAAGGGAATCCGGCATCGTCGGCGACATAGACGAAGCCGCGCTCCGGCATCAGCACGCGCGCCTCGCGCAGCACGGTCAGCCCGCCTATGCCTGAATCGAAGACGAGGACGGATTTCAGCTCATTGGTCGGCGCTGTCATCGGTTGGCGCTTCCTTGCCGGATCTGGTGAAACCGCCTTTACGCGGACTGTTACGCGAAAAGCGATCGAGGGAGGAGATGACGCCGCGCAGCACGCTGATTTCCTGTTCCGTGAAGGCCCGGCGGGAGAGAACAGCGCGAAGGTTGTCCACCATTTTCGGCTTTTTCGAGGGCGGATGGAAATAGTTGCGTGAATCGAGCGCTTCTTCCAGCTGGTCGAACAGGCCGAAGAGCTGCTCCTTGGTGGAAGGCCGCTGCTCGAGCGCCTGGAACGGCACCGCTTCCAGATCCTCCATGCCGGACTTCATCCATTCATAGGACATCAGAAGCACGGCCTGAGCAATATTCAGCGAGGCGAAGGCGGGATTGACCGGAAAGGTCACGATCTCGTCCGCCAGCGCCACTTCCTCATTGGTCAGCCCCCAACGCTCGCGGCCGAAGAGAATGCCCGTTGCCTCGCCCGCCCGGAACCTTGTGCGCAGCGTTTGCGCGGCAAAGACCGGGGAGCGCACCGGTTTATAGTTGTCGCGGCTGCGCGCCGTCGTGGCGTAAACGAAATTGAGATCGGCAATTGCCTGCTCCAACGTGTCATAGACTTTGGTGCCCTCGATCACGTGGTCCGCCTTGGAGGCCGTCGCCTGCGCTTTCTCGTTCGGCCAACCGTCGCGCGGATTGACGAGACGCAGTTCGGCCAGGCCGAAATTCGCCATGGCGCGCGCCACCATACCGATATTCTCGCCCATCTGCGGCTCGACCAGAATAATGGCCGGCCCTTCGGCCAGAAGTTGACGCTCGCTGTTCGTGCCTGCCATGGTCTTATCCCTGTTTCGAGCGCGCAATAGCCTCGCCCGACGCAAACGGCAAGGTGTCGGCCTGCGGATAGAGCCTTTCCAGCGCCGAACCGACCATCTCGAGCCCCACCCGGGCGCCCTCTCGCGACACTGGCAAATGCCGCCCTGCGGTTCGCGACGCCTTGCGCTTGATAAAGAAACAAGCAGAACCGCGTGACGCCGCATCATCGACCAGCGCCAGATCCGCCGTGATCAACCTCCTCTGATCATCGTCGGCAGGCGGTGCTTCATGGCTCCTCGCTAGGACGCGTGCCCAATAGGTGCAGGAAAGAAAGATCGCCAATGTCTGGCGGATCTGACCGGGCCGCGTCACAACCGACCAGGAGGAGCCAAGCGGGCGGGCCGCCACCGTCACGTCGCGGTAGCAGGCATCGATCTTCTGCGACAATGCGATCAATTCGAAACCGCTCTTGCCCTCGCCGATTGCGCCCAGCAGCTCGCGCAGCGCCTGGAACCAACGGGCAAGCGCGGAATCGAGCGCGCCACGCGTGCGTGTCGGAAAGACGATGAAGGCGACCGCCGTTCCGGCCGCAGCCCCAATCATGGTCTCGCCGATGCGCAGCTTCAACAGATCGAGCGTCAATACGCCGGTCATGCCGTAGACCAGGCAGAGCACGATCGAAATGAAGAAGGTCATCGTCGCATAGGAAACCTGCAGGAAATAGAAGGCGAGGAAGATACAGACGGCGGCAACCGGAATGGCAATATCGGGCTCGCCTGAAATCAGCGTTGCCAGCACAAGGCCGATGGCAATCCCGAACACGGTGCCGAGCGAGCGCGACAGCGCCCTCATCGCAGTGTCGCCGCGCGAATTGGTGTTGGTAAAGACGAGGAAGGAAGCAAGCACCGCCCAGAACCAGCGTTCGCGTGACAAGAGCAGGCCGAAGCTCATGGCGATCGCCGACGCGATGGTGATCTGCAGTGCCGAACGCAGCAGAGGATTGGCGAAAGAAAAGTCGATCGCCTGGGATTGCGCCGTATCCTTGATCGCGTCGATCTCGGAGAAACCGGAGGCCTGCCCCTCGCCGATCGCCTGCGTCAACTGCTGCCGCGCCTCGCCGAGCCAGAGAAGGGCCCGCAGGGTTTCTCCCTGCGGCTGATCCCTGATGGCGTCGGCCATCCCTTCAAATCTTGCAACTTCCGCCGTATCCGCCTCGATAACGGCATGGACGAGCGCAAAAGGCGGCGGGCTCTGGAAGCTCAGCACGATCGCGCTCTCGGCGGCAAGATGAGCGTCGAAAAGCCGGATCGCCAGTTCGGCGGCTGGGTCGGCGGCGCCGTCGAAAACACCGGCCGGCGGCCGCGGGATGAAGGTCTCCGCCATCAGCACCACTTCCTTCAGCCGGTCTTCCAGCTGGCGCAGTTCCTGCCGGTCGGCTTCGCCGATCTCGGCGCCGCCGGCGATGGCGGCGAGCTTGAAGAGGATCTGGTTGATCCGACCCCTGACGCTTTCGAGCGAACGCAACAGATCGCGCCGCCAATCGTCGGGCAGCAGAACCGCCCTGACCAGATGGCCGACGAGCACCGCGACGACAGGGCCGATCGCCACTTCAGGCAGCTCGGCAAGCGGAGGCCGGAAATAGGCGCCCATGAAATAGGAGGTGAAGGCGAACATGCCGATGGCAAAACCGCGCGGCCCGAACACCCGTCCCGCCGATGCGAGCGCGATCACCACCAGGAAGACGAGATCGGAGAGAAAGCGGCGATCCTCGAGCCCCGCGGCAATGCCGACGACGGCGAGGCTTGCCACACAGCCGAAGAGCCGCGTCACCAACTGGCGGGAATTGCCCTTGTCGCGCACCGCCACGCCGCCTTCGATCGACAGCACAATGCCGAGGCCAAAGGCCGCGGTCGGCAACGACAGGATGAGCATGTGGATGGCAAGAAGGACCAAAAAGGAGAAAACGATCGTCAGCGTCACCCGCAGGGCCATGCGCAGACGCGAAAGCGCCGGATCATTGGCAAGCAGCCAGTCGCGAGCCTGAAAACCGGAAAACAAATGCAGGCCTCCTCATGCCGCGGAAGGATCGACAGATAATGCCATGCCGGGCGAAGCAAATCGCCCGCGATCGAATCTCGACGCTCGCGACTGTCGCGCGCCTATTGGCCCTTGGCAATCAGCGCCATCGTCGCCTTCAGGGAATCGCGGCCCTGCGTTTCGATATTCTCGGTGACGATATCATCGATGACGGCTTGGCCAGCCTCCTCGACCACCTCGAAGCGAACGGTTGTGTAGTCCTTGGCGTCAGGAGTGTCCGCGCAGGCGGATTTCTTGAAGCGCACCGTGACCTCGGTCGTCCCGTTGACCGGGGGCGCAGCCGCCATCGTCAGATCCTCCAGCGGGCATGCATCCTGGCCGTTGACGATGACATCGTAATCGAAGGGCGATATGCCGTCGTCGTCGTCGCCGGCGGGAAATTGCGCAGCCGCCTGATATTTTGCGATGAAGTCCTTGCTGTAGAGTTGGTCGAGCCGGCTCGCATCGAAGATGTCGGTCCAGTCGCTATTGTTGTCGGCCCAGTTGCTCCTGGTTGCGTCCATGATCTCCTTCACGGGAGCCGTGGCATCGGCCGCGTGGGCGGCGCCTGAAAAGGCGATAAGGCTTGCGATAACAACGGCGATTGTCTTCATGATCGAATGTTCCGGGGCGGGCAAATCAACGCGGACACTAGCCAGATTTCAGCGCTTGGCAATGCCGGCAAAAACGCATTGTGAAACCCGTTGCAGCTTTGCGTTCCCGGTTCACAGTGCTATAGCGCTCCTCATCAGGTCACCCACCCGGGACGCTTGTCCCCTTCAAGCTCGAACGAGGCAGATACATGAACAAGATCAAGGTCGCCAATCCCGTCGCCGATCTCGACGGCGATGAAATGACGCGCATCATCTGGCAGCTCATCAAGGATAAGCTGATCCATCCGTATCTCGACCTCGATATCGACTATTTCGACCTCTCCGTCGAAAACCGCGACGCCACCAACGACCAGGTGACCGTCGACGCCGCCAATGCCATCAAGAAGTACGGCGTCGGCATCAAGTGCGCGACGATCACGCCGGATGAGGCCCGCGTCAAGGAATTCAACCTCAAGGAAATGTGGAAGAGCCCGAACGGCACGATCCGCAACATCCTCGGCGGCGTCATCTTCCGCGAGCCGATCATCTGCAAGAACGTGCCGCGCCTGGTTCCCGGCTGGACCCAGCCGATCGTCGTCGGCCGCCACGCCTTCGGCGACCAGTACCGCGCCACCGACTTCAAGTTCCCCGGCAAGGGCAAGCTGACGATCAAGTTCGTCGGCGAAGACGGCACCGTCATCGAGAAGGAAGTCTTCAACGCGCCGGGCGCCGGCGTCGCCATGGCCATGTACAACCTCGATGAATCGATCCGCGAATTCGCCCGCGCCTCGATGATGTACGGCCTGATGCGCAAATGGCCGGTCTACCTGTCGACCAAGAACACCATCCTCAAAGCCTATGACGGCCGCTTCAAGGACATCTTCGAGGAAGTCTACGAGACAGAATTCAAGGATCAGTTCAAGGAAGCCGGCATCACCTATGAACACCGTCTGATCGACGACATGGTCGCCTCGGCGCTCAAGTGGTCGGGCGGTTATGTCTGGGCCTGCAAGAACTATGACGGCGACGTCCAGTCTGACACGGTTGCCCAGGGCTTCGGCTCGCTCGGCCTGATGACCTCGGTGCTGCTGACGCCGGATGGCAAGACGGTGGAAGCCGAAGCCGCCCACGGCACGGTTACCCGCCATTACCGCCAGCACCAGAAGGGCCAGGAAACCTCGACGAACTCGATCGCCTCGATCTTCGCCTGGACCCGCGGCCTCGCCCATCGCGCCAAGCTCGACGACAACGCCGAGCTTGGCCGCTTCGCTTCGACGCTCGAAAAGGTCTGCGTCGATACCGTCGAATCCGGCTTCATGACCAAGGACCTGGCGCTCTTGATCGGCCCCGACCAGCCGTGGCTGTCGACCACCGCCTTCCTCGACAAGATCGACCAGAACCTGCAGAAGGCGATGGCGTAAGCCTCCTCTTTCGGGATAGCATCGAAACGGCGGGGATTTCCCCGCCGTTTCATTTTGGGAGAACAGCTGATGACGGCGACCGTACGCCCGCTGGAACCATCCGACCGCGCCGCTTGGGAAACCCTGTGGGAGGCGTATCAGCGCTTCTACGAAGTGGTCATCCCACCCGAAACCACCGATCTCACCTGGGGCCGCTTCCACGATCCCAGCGAACCGATGCATGCGCTCGGCGCCTTCGATGGAGACGGCCGCCTCGTCGGCATCGTCCATGCCATCTTTCACCGCTCCTGCTGGCTGCCGCAATGGACGTGCTACCTGCAGGATCTCTATGTCGAAAACAGCCAGCGCGGGCTCGGTACCGGCGCCGCGCTGATCGATGCGGTCGCCGATCTTGCCCGTCAAAACGGCGCAGGCAGGCTTTATTGGATGACGCATGAAACGAATGCCACGGCGAGGCGGCTCTACGACAAGATCGCCGAGCGCTCAGGCTTCATCCAGTACCGCAAGGCTCTTTGAAGATCGGGGGTTGCACAAAGACCTCCCCGCGCTATTGATTCCGAGCGACGCAACAGGAGGAGGATGTCATGACCGAAGAATTGGTATTCTACACAAACCCGATGTCGCGCGGCCGCATCGCGCGCTGGATGCTGGAGGAGATCGGCCAGCCCTACCGCACCGAACTCCTGACCTTCGGTGAAAGCATGAAGGCGCCGGAATATCTCCGTGTCAATCCGATGGGCAAGGTGCCGGCGATCCGCCATGGCAACACCGTCGTCACTGAATGCGCAGCGATCTGTGCCTATCTCGCCGAGACCTTCCCCGAAAAAGGTTTGGCCCCCAAGCAGGAAGAGCGCGCCCGCTACTACCGCTGGATGTTCTTTGCCGCCGGCCCGCTGGAATCGGCGGTGACGATGAAGGCGCTCGGCTTCGAAATTCCAGCAGAACGCCTCCGCATGGCCGGCTGCGGCGGTTTCGGCGACGTCATGAACACGCTCGAAATGGCCGTTTCCGGCTCGACTTATGTCACCGGCGAGCGCTTCACCGCCGCCGACGTCTATGTCGGCGCGCATATCGGCTGGGGCCTCGGCTTCGGTTCCATCGAAAAACGCCAGGCGTTCGTCGATTACTTCGGCCGCGTCAGCGAGCGTGACGCCTATAAGCGCGCCAAAGCACTGGACGACGAGGCCGGCAAGACGATGCAGGCCGCCTGATCGTCATCGCCGCGCCGCGCCGGGATGTCAGCCCTCAGGCAAGCGGCATATGGATATCCGTCATCAGCTCGGTCGGCGGCACGTCGCGTGGGTTGTTGAGATATTCCTCGAACATAACGCTGTCCTTCAACTGCCGTCCTGATTTGGGCAGCCATTCCCCATAAAGCCACTGATAAGCCGTGTGCATGTCGGCATAGGGACCTTTGTGACGCAGCACGGCATAGGTGCCGCCGTCGATCCTGCTTCGCTCGAACGGCGCTTCGGCCGACCCCGCGGAAACGCCGGTGACGCAGGCGATCGAGCGCAGCTGTTCGGCCGGCACGATATCGGGATCGTCGAGATAGACACCGATCATCCTCATGTCGGGCCTGGCGAGGCCGCGGGCGTAAAGCGTACCGAACAATGTCTCGAAGGCTTTGCCGATCTGCATATAAGAGCCGGTATGGGCGACGCCGATCAGCTCGGTCGGCGCGATCTCACGTATGGTAACGTCGAACATGGTTTGGGTCTTTCCGTTAGGTGAGGGTTTAAAGGCTGTGTGGCTTCCCTCTTTCCGATAACGGGCCGGCGGCATGCCGTAGACCGACTTGAAAATGCGATTGAAGGATTGGAGATTGGGATAGCCTGATCGTTTCGCAATCTCACTAACGGCAAGCTCCGTGCCGACGATCTCGCCCGCCGCGCGATGCAACCTCAGCCGCTTGACGGTGGCCGCCAGCGTCTCGCCGTAAATCGCCCGGTAGATCCTGTGCCAGTGATAGCTCGACAGGCAGGCGATCTCAGCCAGGCGCTCCATATCAAGCTCCTCGTCGAGGTGGTCGTGAATATAGGCAGAAACCCGTCTCAGACGGCTTTCATAGAGCGCCCATGCCGTTTCGCCATTCATGTCAAACCTCATGCAAATCGATCGGCTGCAGAGAACCATATATCGATTTGACAAATCTTGCGGAATTGCTGGCTGCGGAGCGCCAATGCTACGCGGCAGGAGAAGCATCGCTATTGCCGACTACGCTGCCTCACCTTCTCATTCCCGTGCCCGTCACAGGAATCCAGCCACGGCGCGTCCGCGCCGTGAATGAACCAGTATCTAAAGAAAAACTCTGTCACGCCCAAAGACTTGGGCGCACTGGATTCATGTGACATCCCTCGGGCGAAGCCCTGAGGACACAGGAATGAGGGAGGTCTTGGAGAACGCCGAATCAAGAACGTTCACCACCAAGCTAAGGCGGAAGCCGACCTTACGGCTTAGGAATGAACCGTCAAACTCAACCGGCGAGCGCCAGAGCCACTGCCTCGATCGCTTCATCGGCCTTCGATCCATCCGGACCACCAGCCTGCGCCATGTCGGGACGGCCGCCGCCGCCTTTGCCGCCGAGGGCGGCTGAGGCAACACGCACCAGATCGACAGCACTGAAACGCTCAACGAGATCCGGCGTCACCGCAACGACAGCGCTCGCCTTGCCATCTTCGGATACACCGATCAGCGTCACGATGCCGGAACCGATGCTGGCCTTGCCGTCATCGGCAAGACCCTTTAGGTCCTTCGGATCGACGCCGGCCATGGCCTTACCGAGGAATTTCACTCCAGCGACCTCGCGCACGGCATCGCCCGAGCCGCCCTGCCCGCCACCCATGGCGAGCTTGCGCTTGGCATCGGCCAATTCCTTTTCCAGCTTGCGGCGCTCGTCGATCAGCGCCTCAACGCGCGAAAGAACTTCCGACGGCTGAACTTTCAGCGAGGCCGCGAGCGTCTTCACACGATCATCCTGTTCGGCGAGATACTCGCGCGCCGATTCGCCGGTCACCGCCTCAAGGCGGCGAACGCCGGCGCCGACGGCGCTTTCGCCAAGGATGCGAACGAGGCCGATCTGGCCGGTCGCCGACACATGCGTGCCGCCGCAAAGCTCGACCGAGTAAGGCTTGTTGCTCTTTGCGCCATGAAGGCCTGTGCCCATCGAGACGACCCGCACCTCATCGCCGTATTTCTCGCCGAACAGCGCCATCGCGCCTTCGGCGATCGCATCGTCGACGCTCATCAACCGCGTGGTGACCGGCGAATTCTGCAGCACGATTTCGTTTGCCATATCCTCGACGATCT
The DNA here is from genome assembly GCF_002204185.1 of Rhizobium esperanzae. Lineage (GTDB taxonomy): Bacteria > Pseudomonadota > Alphaproteobacteria > Rhizobiales > Rhizobiaceae > Rhizobium > Rhizobium esperanzae. Next base: position 31,601 of record NZ_MXPU01000020.1, read on the forward strand.
TCAGCTCTTCAGGCGTCATCGGCTTCGGATGCGAAACGTCGAAGCGTAGACGCTCGGGCGCAACCAGCGAACCCTTTTGAGCCACGTGGGTACCCAGCACTTCGCGCAGCGCCTCATGCAGCAGGTGCGTCGCCGAATGATTGGCGCGCAGTCGCGAACGGCGGGCGTGATCGACCGTCAACGCGACAGCATCGCCATCCTTGACCACGCCTTCGATGACAGTGCCCAGATGCACGAACAGGCCTTCGCCCCTCTTCTGCGTGTCCGATACCTCGATCTTGCCGTGGTCGGATGAGATCACGCCCGTATCGCCCATCTGGCCGCCGGATTCGCCGTAGAACGGCGTCTGGTTGACGACGATCTGCACCTTATCGCCGGCCTTGGCCTCCGCAGCAACGGCGCCGTCCCTAACGATCGCCTGCACCACGCCTTCGGCGGCTTCTGTGTCGTAACCGAGGAACTCGGTTGCGCCATGCTTTTCCTTAAGCTCGAACCAGACGGTTTCGGTTGCCTTCTCGCCGGAGCCGGCCCAGTGCGAGCGGGCTTCGGCCTTCTGGCGCTCCATGGCATTGGTGAAGCCAGCGATGTCGACGCCGATCTCGCGAGCGCGCAGGGCGTCTTGCGTCAGGTCGAGCGGGAAGCCGTAGGTGTCGTAAAGCTTGAAGGCGGTCTCGCCATCCAGCATGTCGCCCTTGTCGAGATCAGCGGTCGCGTCCGAGAGCAGCGACAGGCCACGCTCCAGCGTCTTGCGGAAGCGGCCTTCTTCGAGCTTCAGCGTCTCCGAGATCAGCGCCTCGGCGCGCACGAGTTCCGGATAGGCGCGGCCCATCTCCTGCACCAGCGTCGGCAGCAGCTTGTACATCAGCGGCTCCTTGGCGCCGAGAAGCTGGGCATGCCGCATGGCGCGGCGCATGATACGGCGCAGCACGTAACCGCGACCCTCATTCGACGGCAGCACGCCATCGGCGATCAGGAAGGCCGAGGAGCGCAGATGGTCCGCGATGACGCGGTGGCTGGCGCTGCCTTCCGCCTTGACTCCTATCGTATCCTCGATGGTGCCGGTCAGCGTGCGGAAAAGATCTGTATCGAAGACGCTCTGAACGCCCTGGAGGATGCAGGCCATGCGCTCCAGGCCCATGCCGGTGTCGATCGACGGACGCGGCAGCGGATTGCGAACACCCGGCTCCGTCTGCTCGAACTGCATGAAAACAAGGTTCCAGAATTCCAGAAACCGGTCGCCGTCTTCCTCAGGCGAACCAGGAGGACCGCCCCAGACATTCTCGCCCTGGTCGATGAAGATTTCCGAGCACGGGCCGCAGGGGCCGGTATCGCCCATCTGCCAGAAATTGTCGGAGGTCGGGATGCGGATGATCTTGTCGTCGGAAAAACCGGCGATCTTCTTCCACAGCGCTGCGGCTTCCTCGTCTTCGGAATAGACGGTCACCAGCAGGCGATGCTTCGGCAGGTCGAAACCTTCGGTCACGAGCTTCCAGGCAAGCTCGATTGCATTCTCCTTGAAATAGTCGCCGAAGGAGAAATTGCCGAGCATTTCGAAGAAGGTCAGGTGACGCGCGGTATAGCCGACATTGTCGAGGTCGTTGTGCTTGCCGCCGGCGCGCACGCATTTCTGCGAGGTTGTCGCCGTCGCATAAGGACGTTTCTCAAGGCCGGTGAAGACGTTCTTGAACTGCACCATGCCGGCATTGGTGAACATCAGCGTCGGGTCGTTGCGCGGCACGAGCGGACTGGACGGAACGATCTCGTGGCCGTTCTTCTTGAAATAGTCGAGGAAGGTCGACCGGATATCGTTCACGCCGCTCATTCTATGCCCTTCAATGCTGCCGGAGGCAGATAATTTCAAATCCATCGGCTTTTAACGTTCACCTCCGCCACTGTCCAGCCGACAAACAAAACCGGCCGCATTCTGATGAGGGAATGCGGCCGGCTGAGATATCAGAACAAGTTCAAGCGCGAAAATTACATTTCCACGGCAGCATCGCCGTCATCGGCATCCGGACCGCCATTCTGAAGGAACCGGTCGGCGATCAGGCCGGCATTCTGGCGCAGCGCCAGCTCGATCTCGCGAGCGAGATCCGGATTGTCGCGCAGAAAGGTCTTGGCATTTTCGCGGCCCTGACCAAGACGCTGGCTGTTATAGGAGAACCAGGCGCCCGACTTCTCGACGATACCGGCCTTGACGCCGAGATCGACGAGTTCGCCCGTCTTCGACACGCCTTCGCCATACATGATGTCGAACTCGACCTGCTTGAAGGGAGGCGCCATCTTGTTCTTGACGACTTTGACGCGGGTCTGGTTGCCGACCACTTCTTCGCGCTCCTTGACCGAGCCAATGCGGCGGATGTCGAGGCGCACGGAGGCATAGAATTTCAGCGCATTGCCACCGGTCGTTGTCTCAGGCGAACCGAACATGACGCCGATCTTCATGCGGATCTGGTTGATGAAGATCACCATGGTATTCGACTTCGAGATCGAGGCGGTGAGTTTGCGCAGCGCCTGGCTCATCAGACGCGCCTGCAGGCCGGGAAGGCTGTCGCCCATTTCGCCTTCGATTTCGGCGCGTGGCGTCAGTGCGGCGACCGAGTCGACGACGAGAACGTCGACGGCACCGGAGCGCACCAGCGTATCGGTGATCTCAAGCGCCTGCTCGCCGGTATCGGGCTGCGAGATCAGAAGGTTCTGGAGATCGACGCCCAGCTTGCGGGCATAGACCGGATCGAGCGCGTGTTCGGCATCGACGAAGGCGCAGATGCCGCCCTTCTTCTGCGATTCCGCGATGGTCTGCAGCGCAAGCGTCGTCTTGCCCGAGCTTTCCGGCCCGTAGATCTCGATGATGCGGCCCTTCGGCAGGCCGCCGACGCCAAGCGCGATATCGAGCCCAAGCGAACCGGTCGAAATCGTCTCGATCTCGACAACATTCTCGTTGGAACCGAGTTTCATGATCGAGCCCTTGCCGAACGACCGCTCTATCTGTGAGAGTGCCGCTTCAAGCGCCTTGCTTTTGTCCACCGATTTGTCCTCTACCAGCCGCAATGAATTCTGAGACATCCGATCCACCTTTAGGTTATTGAAGCCGCTCAAGCAATGTCGAGTTTGTACCCGATTTGTTCCATTCCCGCAATAGGCGTACAAACATTTGAAAGAAAAAGGCAAAACGGTCCGTGTTCTACATTTGTTTTATCAATGCAAAGCAACGGCTTAGACCATATAAGCCGGCTTTGTCGCAGCCAGGCGGAACGCTTCGATTCGCCCTTCGCGGGTCATGAGAGCGGGTGAGTTGATGAAAAAGATTCTCGTTCTCGGCGGTGCCCATATCGACAGGCGTGGCCGCATCTCCCGCGAAACGGCGCCAGGCGCCAGCAATCCCGGCACCTGGTTCGAGGAGCCGGGCGGCGGCGGTTTCAATGCGGCGCGCAACCTTGCAAGACTGGGCTTTCACGTGACGATGATCTCGCCGCGCGGCGGCGATCCCTTCGGCGAAATGGTCGGCGAAGCTGCCGATTTCGCCGGCATCGACGACCGCCCCTTCGTCTTCCTCGACCGCAAGACACCGAGCTACACAGCGATCATCGAGAACAACGGCGACCTCGTGATCGCCCTTGCCGACATGGATCTCTATCGGTTCTTCGTGCCGCGGCGCCTGTCCATCCGCTGGGTGCGCGAGGCCTTCGCCGCCCATGATTTCATTCTCGTCGACGCCAATCTGCCGGAAGAGACGATCGCGGCGATTGTCGCCAAGGCGAACTCCCTGGCCAAACCCGTCGCGGCCATCGCCATCTCGCCGGCCAAGGTGGTCCGGCTGAAACCCTGCATTGGAGATATCGACTATCTGTTCCTGAACGAGGCCGAAGCCGCTGCCGTTACCGGCGTGCAGCCGGAGGATTCGGGCGGCTGGCTGCCGCTCCTGAACGAGATCGGCATCAGAAACGCCGTCGTCACCCGCGGCCGGCGCGAGCTCGTTGCGATTTGCAAAGACCGCGCCGTGGCGCTGCAGCCGCCAATCGCCGATACCGTCGCCGATGTTACGGGCGCCGGCGATTCCCTTGCTGCCGGCACGCTCGCCGCCTTGATATCAGGCCTGCCGCTTGAGGAGGCCATTCGCCACGGCGCGGCGGCGGCAGCGCTCACGGTGCAGTCGCGGCACGCCGTCAACGAAAATCTGACGCCGGACCTCTTGAATGAGGCGCTTGCCCTTGTTCCCGAGGTCAGAATTCTACATTGAAGCGACTGAATTAAAGAGTTGAGCATGATGCCGTTCGAGAGCCGCCACGCTTTTCGCTATCATGCTCTCCCGATCACAGGACAAGATCATGACCAAGCCCATCTCCCCTCTTCTGCCGATCGCCTATTCGAAGGAGGTCGCCAGCGCCAAGCAGCGCGGCGCGCCGCTGGTGGCGCTGGAATCGACCATCATCACCCATGGCATGCCCTATCCCGGCAATATCGAAATGGCGCGCAGCGTCGAGACGATCATTCGCGAACAGGGCGCGGTGCCGGCGACGATCGCGGTCATCCACGGCACGCTGCATATCGGCCTTGAAGCCGCGCAACTGGAGCAGCTTGCCAAGGCAACCGAGGTGATGAAGGTGTCGCGCGCCGATCTTGCCTTCGCGATCGCCGAGCGCCGCACCGGCGCCACCACGGTCGCGGCGACGATGATCGCGGCGGCCCGCGCCGGCATTCGTGTCTTTGCCACAGGCGGCATCGGCGGCGTGCATCGCGGCGCCGAGGAAAGCTTCGATATATCAGCCGATCTCGAGGAGCTAGCGCGCACCGGCGTTATCGTCGTCTGCGCCGGCGCAAAGGCGATCCTCGACATTCCGAAGACGCTGGAAGTGCTGGAAACCCGCGGCGTGCCTGTTGTCACCTATGAGAGCGAAGAATTCCCGGCTTTCTGGTCGCGCTCATCGGGCATAGCAAGCCCGCTGTCTCTGAACAGCCCGGCCGCCATCGCCAATTTCCAGACGGTGCGCGAACAGCTCGGTATCGACGGCGGCATGCTCGTCGCCAATCCGGTGCCGGAAGCCGACGAGATCCCGCGCGAAGAGATGGAGATCTATATCGAGCGCGCGCTCGACAGTGCTGAACGCGACGAAGTGACCGGCAAGGCGGTGACGCCGTATCTGCTCTCGACGATCTTCGATCTCACGGACGGCCAGAGCCTGAAAACGAATATTGCGCTTGTCGAAAACAATGCGCGGCTGGCGGCAGAGATTGCCGTGGCGCTGGGGGAGTGAGGCCTACGGGGCTGGCCGGAACCGCCTTGCCCAGATAGGTGGTGCCGTTCCAGCCCCCCTCTGCCCTGCCGGGCATCTCCCCCACAGGTGGGGAGATTACAAGCTGCGAAACCTTCGGTTCACATCAACGTTTCGCCAAGCTGCAATGGATACTTGGTTGGGGAAGCCGCTGCGCCCAGCCGATCTCCCTCCTTGTGGGGGAGATGCCCGGCAGGGCAGAGGGGGGTGCGGCACGGCACAGCGTGCCCTTCAACACTCACTTCCCTCACCCGTCCAGCGTCTCCTTCACGACAACAGCCAGCTGCTTCAGCGAAAACGGCTTCGGCAGGAACCCGAATTTCGCATCCGGCGGCAGGTTGCGGGCAAAGGCGTCCTCGGCGTAGCCGGAGACGAAGATGAATTTCAGATCGGGATAGTTCTTACGCAGCTCACGCAGCAGCGTCGGGCCGTCCATTTCCGGCATGACGACGTCGGAAACGACGATGTCTACCTTGCCCTCAAGCTCTTCCATGATGCTCAGCGCCTCGACGCCCGAGCCCGCCTCGTGCACGGTGTAGCCACGCGTTTCCAGCATGCGCTTGCCGCCGCGGCGCACCGCTTCCTCGTCTTCGACGAGAAGGACGACGGCCGAGCCGGTCAGGTCCTCCGGCTGCTGCGCGGCCACCGCGGGGGCGGCTGGGACTTCATTGATCGCGTTGTCGATCGAACCCGCCTCCGCGGCAATCGCCGGCTCGGGGACGTGGCGCGGTAGGAAGACCCGGAAGGTCGTGCCTTTGCCGACTTCGGATTCCGGCTGGATGTAGCCGCCAGACTGTTTGACGATACCGTAGACCATGGCGAGACCGAGCCCGGTGCCCTTGCCGACATCCTTGGTGGTGAAGAAGGGCTCGAAAATCTTGTCCATGATCTCGGGCGCGATGCCTGTACCGGTATCGGCGACTTCGACCAGCACCATGTCCTCGGCCGGCATGTAAGAATAGTTGAAGGCCGCGACGTCGGCAGCGGTCAGATTGCGGGTGCGCAACGTCAGCGTTCCGCCGTCGGGCATGGCGTCGCGCGCATTGACGCAGAGATTGATCAGCACCTGCTCGAATTGCGAAAGGTCCGTTTTGACGGGCCAGAGATCGCGGCCATATTGCACATCGAGCTTGACATTCGTGCCCGAGAGCAGCCGATCGACCAGCATGCGCAGGTCGCCGACGACATCGGTGAGGTTCAGCACCGAGGGCCGCATCGTCTGCTTGCGTGAGAAGGCAAGCAACTGGCGCACCAGCACCGCGGCGCGGTTGGCGTTGCGTTTGATCTCCATCAGATCGGCGAAGCTTGCATCGGAAGGACGCGCCTGCAGCAGCAGATGATCGGAAGAAAGCAGGATCGCCGTCAAGACGTTGTTGAAGTCATGCGCAATACCGCCGGCGAGCGTTCCGACAGCGTTCATCTTCTGCGTCTGCGCCATCTGCGCTTCCAGCGCCTTCTGCTCGGTCACCTCGACCGCATAGACGATCGCCGCCTCTTCTGGCGCTTCGTCGCTCTGATCGATGACGGCGTTGACATAAAAGCGGAAATAGCGCGCCTCGTCGGTCGGCGTGCGGGTATCGAGTGGCGGGATGTCACCCTGCCGGTCCTTGGCGGCCGTCAGCGCCGCGGCCAGTTGCGGTCGGTCGCTCTCCTGCACGATGGTTTCGAGATACGGCGCCTTTTCCAGGTCGTCGCGCGAGACGATGCCGGAGAACAGCTTCAGGAACGGAGCGTTGGTGCGCAGGATGCGTCCGTCGCCGTCGACCGAGGCGATCGCCATCGGGGTATTGTTGAAGAAGCGGGTGAAGCGCATGGCCGCAGCCGAAGCGGACTGGCCGCTCTCGCTGCTCTTTCCACGCGCCAGCACGATCGTCCGGCTTTCGCCCGGCGCGCCGTCGCGCATCGAGGTGACGCTGTGGAGGATCTGCACCGGCAGACTCTGGCCGTTGGTCTTACGCAGATCGAGATCCAGCGTCACGGTTTTTTTCAGGCCGGGCTCGGCCTGCACCGACTGGATCAGCGCCAGCCCCTCGCCCGCCACCAGGTCGCCGATCGACATCGAGCCCGGCAGGAACTTGGTCAGGTCGAGACCCAGCCACTCCGCAAGCGTCGCATTCAGGTAGAAGATCTCGCCCTTCCTGCCGGCGGAGAAGAAGCCGGCCGGCGCGTGGTCGAGATAGTCGATCGCATTCTGCAGCTCCTTGAAGAAGCGCTCCTGATCGTCGCGTTCGGCGGTGATGTCGGTGATTTGCCAGATCTGCAGCGGCTTGCCGCCATCATCCTCCGGCTGCAGCAGCCGCACCTTCAGCCGGTACCAATGCGCGCCCGAGCTGTTGCTGCCGGGCCCGACGGCGCGCAGCAGGCGGAATTCCTCCCGACCCTCCTTGCCCTCGCGCAGACCATTGACCAGCCGGTAGAGCGCCTCGTTGGATTCACGGTGCCGCGACAGCAGCGTTTCCAGCGTCTGCACTTCTGTTGCCTTGCGCGCGCCGGTCAGCGCGCCATAGGCGGCGTTGGCATAGATGATCCGGCCCTTATCGTCGGTGATCAGCGTGCCGTCCGGGTGGCTGTTGAGGAAGGTGCGCGCCAGGCTGTCGGACTGGCGCTGCGGCATCACTTCGATGAAGCCGATAACGGAAGATACCAGGAAGAAGATGCCGACCATGGCGAGAACGCCGAGACCGCCGAGCACCATCTCGTTGTCGAGCGATCGCTTGAAGACGACAAAAGCCCCGGCGGCCGCGATCAGCACGAGCGCCAGAAGAAGAATGCGCAAAACCGTGCCAGAACGCCCCCCACGATCCACAAGCGGTGCGTTATAGTCGTCGACCTGACGCGGTTTCGTCATATATTCCTCGCATAAGCCCCTCCCACCTCGTAGCACGAACAAGAAGCGGGAATCAGGCGCTCTTTCCTTCTTAGCAATTTGCCACGCCGGCAAAAACACCGGTCGCCGGCAAGATCGCTTGAATTCACAGGCAAGAGCGCCATCTGCGCCTGATGCCCGCGGCAAGTGCTCGCGCCAAGCCGGCAGCTGCAATTCGGCATAACACGAAATCGCCTTCGTGCATGGCTGGACAGGACCGGCTGCCCTTGCCTAAGGAACGGAAAAGTCGTCAATATGTGCCGAATGTGAAATGGAGTGAGTAACTATGTTCGATGATCTTGTCGCAGCCTATGGCAGCCGTTTCCTGCTTGCGGCCGGTGGCGTCGGCTTGGCGCTCCTCCTGCTCATTCTGGCACTCTGGCTGATGCGAGGCCGCGCTCCGTCGCCCTTCGTGCGCGGCGGCCGCAACCGTCAGCCCCGCCTGCAGGTGCTGGATGCGGCAGCCGTCGATGCCCGCCGCCGGCTGGTGCTCGTGCGCCGCGATGATGTCGAGCATCTTATCATGATCGGCGGGCCGACCGATATCGTCATCGAAAGCCGCATCCTCCCGGAGCCGGCCGAACAGCCGGAAAGCCTCTCACGCCCGGAGTCTGCCGCCGAGCGGCCGATTGCAGTCCCGCGGCCGGAAACGCCGCCTGTTTCCGCCGCCCGTGCGCCGGTCACCCCCGCCGCCGAGCCGGCCGCCGAGCCCTCCTTCGCTGCGCCTGCCGCCGTGGAGCCGCGGCCGCGTCCCGAGCCGCCGGCACCACCCACCATGCCGCCGCCGGTGGCCACCAGCCCTCTTCCGCCAGAACCCGCGACGGCACCTCTATCGGCCGAACGCGACCAACCACTACGAGCTGTCCCGCCCCTGGCGGGCGCGCCGGAGCGTCCCTCTGCTCCCGCCGGTGTGCAACCGGCATCGTTCCGCGATACCGCAAGCGCCGCCGAAATCCTGGATGCCGCCCGCCAGCGCGTGCTGCCGCAGCAGCGCATCGAGCCCGAGGTCTCTGCCCCGGACATGCCGGCGCCCCGCGCCGCAGCCGCTACGGCCGAGGACGATGCGGCTGCGCAATCGGCAGCGGCGATCCGCCGTGATTTCCAACGGGTGCTGGAAGAGGAAATGTCGAACAATCTGACCGCCGAGCGCATCGTGCCGGCCCCGGCAAACCAGGCCCCTCGCCAGGCCGCACCGCAGCCAGCCAACCTGCCGCGCCGCGATCCCGAGCTTGCCCCCATCACTGGTGCCGACACCGACCTGCAGAAAGAAGTTGCCCGCATCTTCGGCGAAATGAGTGTCAATCGCGACAAGTAAGACAGCGCTTACATCCGGTTGCCGTCGCTCAGCCTTCGTCATGAAGTTGCATAAAAGCCGCAATGCTGCGGCTTTCACGTCACCGATGCCTCGGGGACTCCCTATCTCACTGATCATTTGCTATCGATCAGGCTGAAGAGCGTTGGCGCATTCGAGGTAGACTTTGCCTAAGTAAATACCGGTCTCACCCCAGTTTCACCCGTATTGTCGCAAGCGACGCGCTGGCGGCATGCGAACATGTTCATCGGGTGGTGGCGAGAGACCGGTTTGGCATTGTTACAATGTGCCATGTGCAGCTCCGCTGTCTCAGCTCTTCAGCCGCCCACAACATCGCCATACCGCGCCCGCAAGGGTTTTCTCATGCACCATCTTGGTGGACTTCCGAATGGAAGACCAAGACGATATGTGCAAGACACTTCGGGTCCGATGGACCATCACTCCCAAGACGGCGCCCCAGCCATGGATCGCCTGCGGCGGATGCGGGGGCCTCAGAGCTTTCCGATCCAGCGGCAAGATCCGGGTCAATGCCAACGGTCGCAAGCTCGACGCCTGGCTGATCTACAAATGCCTGATCTGCGACAGGACGTGGAACCGACCAATCTTCGAACGCCGAAATATCCGAGACGTCGATCCGATGATTCTCGACGCGCTGCAGTCCAACGACCCGGACTGGATTCGGGCGGAAACCTTCAATCTTGATGCGCTGCGGCGCAAGTCACAGCGCGTGGACGAGTTCGCCGAATTCGAGATCGCCAAGGAAATTCGGCACGAGACCGAAGGCTGGACGAGCCTGGAAATCGAACTGACGGCCCCGTTTCCAACAAGCCTACGCCTGGACCGGTTGCTGGCCGGCGAGTTGAAGATGTCACGCTCCCGCCTGCAGGCTCTTCACGATCGGGGCCTCTGTCGAACGGAACCCGAGCGGGCCGACATCATGCGGCGGCGGATCATGAATGGCACCCTCGTCACAATCGATCTCGCCACGCAGGCGGCGCGGGAGCCATTCTGGAAAGCTCTGGCGACCGACGCTTTCCCGTAACCGCCTCTTCGACACGCCGGAGATGGCTCAACAAAAAGCGCCGCGATCGGATCGCGGCGCTGAATGTGTCCCATCTCTGCATGGGAAAGGTCATTCGTCGCGGTAGACCTTTTCGCGACGTTCGTGGCGTTCCTGCGCCTCGATCGACAGCGTCGCGATCGGACGGGCGTCGAGACGCTTGAGACCGATCGGTTCGCCAGTTTCCTCGCAATAGCCGTAAGTGCCGTCTTCGATGCGCTGCAGCGCCGCGTCGATCTTGGAGATCAATTTTCTCTGCCGGTCGCGGGCGCGAAGTTCGATCGCCCTGTCGGTTTCCGACGACGCCCTGTCGGCGAGATCGGGATGGTTTGCGCTTTCCTCGGCCAGATGGTCGAGTGTTTCGCGCGCTTCTCTAAGGATATCGTTTTTCCAGGCGACCAGCTTTGCCCTGAAGTAGGCACGCTGGTTTACGTTCATGAATTCTTCCTCTTCCGAGGGAACGTAATTGCTAAGATCGATCTTCTCACTCAACGCGATTCTCCTGAAGAACATCTCATCTGGCGGGGTGTATATCCCAAGCGCTAGCCGCGATTCAAGCCAAATACGACAGCTAAACAGATTTTTAAATCTGTTACAATTTTCGGCTAACGGACTATTTTCTCATGATTATTCGCGTTCGCAATTTTCGTTCGGTCTTCAAAACGCCGTGTTGTCGGCCACGTTTTGGGCCGTTGCGGCATGGCTGGCGGTTGACGGCGGATGATCGCAACCGCTACTGAAAAGACCCGCCGATCCTGGATTTGCCCATGACCGTACCGCTGCCTCCGCCCAATCGCATCTATCTCCTGCGTCATGCCGAGGCCGCCTGGGCCGAACCCGGACAGCGCGATTTCGACCGGCCGCTCAACGAAAAAGGTTACGGCGATGCCGAGGTTATCGCCGACAAAGCCGCCGATAAGGGCTACCGTCCCGATCTTCTGATCAGTTCGACGGCGCTGCGCTGCCGCGATACCGCCGATGCCGTCCATCGGGCGATGGGTGTAGCACTGGACGTGAGTTACGTCGATGCGCTCTACAATGCCACCGTCGATACCTATGTCGAAATCGTCGACGCGCAGGATAATGCCGCCGTCATGCTGGTCGGCCACAACCCGACGATCGAGCAGGCGCTTGAGGCGCTGATCGGCCACGAGGCCATGGTGAACGCACTTCCCGCCGGCTTTCCGACGGCAGGTCTCGCCGTTATCGATTTCGACGCTTCCGCCAGCGGCTGGCGCCTTATCGATTTCCTCGTCGTCTGAAGTCTTTCGCTCCGCTTCTTTTGCGAGCAGCGCAGTCTTCCTATATTGCCGGCAGTCATCAACCGGAATTGCGCCTTGCCGCCACGCCTGACATCCCTCGCCGACGACGCCCGCATCGCCTTTGACAATCTCGCCGACAGGGCAAGCGGCCTCGTCAATCCGACCGTACGGCTCGGCGTCACCGGCCTCTTCCGTTCCGGAAAGACGGTCTTCATCTCCTCGCTTGTCCACAATCTCCTGCATGGCGGCCGACTGCCGCTGTTCGAGCCGGTGCAGTCGGGCCGCGTTTCAGCCGTGCGGCTGGAGCCTCAGCCGGATGACGCCGTGCCCCGTTTCCAATATGAGGATCATATCCGGGCGCTGGTGAAGGACCGCGTCTGGCCGGATTCCACTCGCGCCATTTCCGAACTGCGCATCACGCTCGATTATCAGAGCGCCAGCGGCTGGAACCGCCTGTTCTCGCCCGGCCGGCTGTCGATCGATATCGTCGATTATCCAGGCGAATGGCTGCTCGACCTGCCGTTGCTCGGCAAGGATTACCGCACCTTCAGCGAGGAAACGATCGCGCTTGCGCAAAATGGCGTGCGCTCCGAACTGTCGCGGGAATGGTTGGCGCTGACCCGTGCCGCCGATATAAATGCCGGCGCCGACGAGATGGCAGCCCGCGAGCTTGCCACCGCCTTTGCCGATTACCTCAAGGCCTGCAAGGCCGACGAACGCTCGCTCTCCACCTTGCCGCCCGGGCGCCTGCTTCTGCCCGGCGATCTCGACGGCTCGCCGGCGCTGACCTTCGCCCCGCTCGTCCTGCCGCCGGGCGCGCGTCCCGATCGCGGCTCACTCTGGACGATGATGGAGCGGCGTTACGAGTCCTATAAATCGGTCGTCGTCAAACCTTTCTTCCGCGAACATTTCGCCCGGCTCGACCGGCAGATCGTGCTGGTCGACGCACTGCAGGCGATGAACCGCGGCCCCGAAGCCGTCCAGGATCTGGAACGCGCGCTGACCGACGTGCTCGCCTGCTTCCGCCCGGGCACCAATTCGCTGCTCTCGTCGCTGCTGGGGCGCCGCATCGACCGTGTGCTGGTCGCCGCAACCAAGGCCGACCATCTCCATCATGAGAGCCATGATCGGCTCGATGCGCTGACCCGCCGCCTCGTCGATCGCGCCATCGCCCGCATCGGCATGGCCGGAGCTGGCATCGACGTGATGGCGCTCGCTTCCGTGCGCGCCACGCGCGAGGCATCGGTCAAGCGCGACGGCCATGAACTGCCTGTCATCGTCGGCACGCCGATGGAGGGCGAAACCATTGCCGGCGAGCGATTCGACGGCCAGAGAAAGACCGCAATCTTCCCCGGAGACCTGCCGCAGGATCCGGAAAGCCTGTTCAATCACATCGCCTCGGGCGAGACCGCCGATACCCTGCCCGAGGTCAACGTCGTCAGGTTCCGTCCGCCGCATCTCGAGGAGACCGGCGGCGGCATCAAGCTGTCGGTGCCGCATATCCGCCTTGACCGCGCCATGCAGTTCCTGTTCGGAGACCGTCTCGCATGAGTAAGCCCCCCTCCGATTTGCCGCACCGCCCACCCGCCGCCTTCGCCTATGAGGATGAGGCTGCCGTGCCGCGCGACAATGGTCGGCAACAGCAAGGCCGGCGCAAACCGGAAAGCTTCTCGGACGAGATCATCTTGACGCCCGACGACGATGATCCCTTCAATCCTGACAGGGATGCGAGCGCAGTGCCGGTGGCAACACCGCGCAAGCGGCGCACCTCTTTCGGCAAGATTGCGCTAGGCGCCTTCGGGATCCTGCTATCGCTCGGCATCGGCCTCTGGACCGACCGCCTGATCCGCGATCTCTTCACCCGCGCCGACTGGCTGGGTTATGCAGCTCTTGGCGTGCTGGCGATCGGCGTCCTCGCCGTGCTTGCCCTCGTCATCCGCGAGACCGCGGGCATGATGCGCCTTGCCGCTGTTCAGGCGATCAAGGCGGAAGCAGAGGCGGCGATCCTCGATACACGGCCGGCGAAAGCGCGCGCGGTCGTTGCGCGCCTCACCACGCTTCTTGCGGCCAATCCCGAGACATCGAAGGGTCGCGCGACGCTGAAGGCGACCGAGGGTGAGGTCATCGACCCCCCGCATCTGATCGCCTTGGCCGAACGCGAGCTGCTGGCCCCACTCGACCGCAAAGCGCGGGCGCTCATCGTCAACGCCTCCAAGCGCGTCTCGATCGTCACCGCCGTCAGCCCGCGCGCGATCGTCGATCTGCTTTATGTCCTCTACGAATCCGTGCGCCTCATCCGCGCCATGGCCGAGCTCTACGGCGGCCGCCCCGGCACGCTCGGCATGTTCCGCCTCCTGCGTGACGTGCTGGCCCACCTCGCCGTCACCGGCTCGATCGCCGTCGGCGACAGTCTCGTCCAGCAGGTGCTCGGCCATGGGCTTGCCTCGAAGCTATCGGCCCGACTCGGCGAGGGCGTGATCAATGGTCTGATGACTGCTCGCATCGGAATCGCGGCGATGGATCTCTGTCGCCCGCTTGCCTTTCGTGCGGTGAAGCGACCGGGAATCGGCGATTTTATCGGCGATCTCACACCTTCAATGTCGCCGCGCGGCAACAATCCTTAACTGACGAGGCGATTCCGTAGCTCTCACCTTCCCGTAGGTGAAGTTGGCGAAATTAAGCAGATTCAACACCGTAGCCGCCGGATCCTAAGATCCGCGCGGCGCGACAGAAATCCAGGTCCTTCGCATTCGGTACAATCGAAAGGAAGGATTAACCATTTTTCGGCAAAACTTGGCACCAGTTCGTGAGTGGTGTTTGCCAAGGAAAATCCATGTATTCGCGCCAGTTTCTCTTCTTATGCGGCCTCGCCGCCGCGGCATTGTCTCCTGTCGCAGACGTCGCTCCGGCAGCCACTGCCGCAACCCGCGACAAGGCCTTCTTCGAATCCGTCACTGGCTCCTGGAAGGGCCCCGGCGAGATCGTCGCCGGCAAGTACAAGGGCACGAAATTCACCTGCAATCTGACCGGTGAACCCACCGGCGACGGCACTGCTGGCATCAAGCTCGATGGAACCTGCCGCGTCGGCGTCTTCAAGCAGCCGATGAGCGCCGTCATCTCGCAGTCGGGCTCCACCTACACGGGCAAGTTCCTCGACGGCGCCGCCGGCAAGGGTCTTGACGTCGTCTCCGGCGCCGTAACCGAGGATACCGTCGTGGTCGGCATCAACCGCGCCAAGCTAAATGGCGCGATGATCGCTCGCGTGCGTGACGACAAGACGATGAACGTCACCGTGTCGGTCAAGGTCGAAAGCCAGATGATCCCGGTTATCGGCCTGACATTGACTCGTCAGGTCGACGAAATGGCGGTTGGCTCCATTCAGTAGACGGACTGCATGGCGGGTTTTCTTGAAGCGGCGGGTTTCCCGCCGTTTCGCATTTTAGAGCCTTAGGCGTTCCGCCACCAGTCGCCGCTGTCATCGGCGACCTCGATGCCGGTCACGTCAACGTCGAGCAGCCAGTCGCTTACCGGCCGGCCCCTGACGAGAAGGCCTGGGGCGATATCGGCAAGCGGCATCAGGACGAAACCGCGATCGGTCATACGGGGATGCGGCAACTCCAGCCGCGGCGCCTGCTGGACGACGTCGCCATAGGTCAGCACGTCAATATCGAGCGTGCGCGGCCCCCAGCGTTCGACACGCTCGCGTTTCATCTCGCGCTCGATCGACAGGCAGACGTCGAGCAGCGCCTCTGGAGGGAGCCGGGTTTCGACGGCGGCGCAGGCATTGAAGAAGAACGATTGGTCGGTTTTGCCCCACGGCGGCGTGCGATAGAGCCGCGACACGGCGGTGACACGACAGTCGGCGCGCCCGTCCAGTCTCTGTAGCGCCGCGGCCATCGCCTTTACCGGATCGCCGATATTGCCGCCGAGGCCGAGTGTGGCTGATTGCGATGCAGCCTCAGGCAAAATGTTCAACACTCACCTGCACGAAATCGAGCACGCCGGGCACCGGCGCATTCGGCTTGCGCACCGTGATCTTCGCCCGCCGCACCTGCGGGAACGTCTGACAGAGGCCCTTGGCGATATCGAGCGCCAGGGCTTCGATGAGATAGCGTCGCTTGCCGGTGACGATCTCCTCGATCACCGTGAAGGCAATGCCGTAATTGACGGTGTCGTTGATCGAATCGCTTTCCAGCGCCTCGCCCGCGACGACATCGAGCTCGGCATCGACGAAGAAGCGCTGGCCGAGGAATTCCTCCTCGTCATGCACGCCGTGGCGCGCGAAGAAGGCGCAGTTCTGCAGCGTGATCGTGTAGGTCGTCATGTCGGCCGCTTCCTCTCGAATTCCTGGCGCGCATTGAGCATAGCATCGGCGATAGCAAGCGCATCCCTGTTGATTGCGACATTGTGCACCCGGAAAACCGCAGCTCCTTGAAGCCTGAGCAGCGCGCTTGATGCGGCCGTCGCCGCATCCCTCTCCGGCGCCTCGCGCCCTGTGACCGCGCCGAGGAAGCGTTTGCGTGAGGTGCCGGCAAGCAGCGGCAGGCCGAAGCGCGACAGTTCGGAAAACCGCGCCATCAGCTCCAGGTTCTCCTCCGCCGTCTCCTTGGCGAAGCCGAAACCCGGATCGAGCACGATCCGGTCGCTGTTGACTCCGGCCGCGGCGGCGATCGCCAGCGACCGTTCGAGGAAATGCGCCTGGTCGGCGATCACATCGGCAAGTTTGGCCCTGTCGCGGCCGGTATGCATGATGCAGAGCCCCGCCCCAGTGGCCGCGACCAGATCCGCGATACCTGCATCTTTCTGCAGTCCGAAGACGTCGTTGACAATATGGGCGCCGGCGCCGACGGCCAGCCGCGCCGTCTCGGCGCGATAGGTATCGATCGAGATCAGCGCCTCGGTGCGACCGCGCAGCGCCTCGATGACCGGCAACACCCGCGCCTGCTCTTCCGAAGGGCTGACCGACGCCGCACCCGGCCGGGTCGATTCGCCACCGATGTCGACGATCGCAGCACCGTCGCTGACCGCCTGCAATGCGTGTTCGACGGCGGCATCGACGGTTTCAAAACGTCCGCCGTCGGAGAAGGAGTCCGGCGTCACATTGACGATCGCCATGATCGCCGACCGACGGCCGAGTTCGATTTCCCGGCCATGGCCGACACGCCAGAAACTGCCTTCGAGCCCTGTCACCAAACTTGTCCTATTGATGACGAAAAAAGCCGCCATCCGATATTGCGCTTATGGTGGCTATGCCCCAAGCTCCTGCCGATTTCAACATGGGTTGCCTTCAGAATGCCGCTTGCAATGCGTTATATGTGCCTTCCTGTCGCCTTTTCCATTGCTCTTTCTCTCAGCAGTCCAGCGGCAGCTGAAGTGATCGCATCGAAAAGTTATTCCTATTTCGACATCCGCGGCAAAACCGCCGATGAGCTAGACCGGGAACTCGGCCGGCGCGGCCCGACGGCGAGCGGTTCGTCGGCACGCCATCCCGGG
The DNA here is from genome assembly GCF_002204185.1 of Rhizobium esperanzae. Lineage (GTDB taxonomy): Bacteria > Pseudomonadota > Alphaproteobacteria > Rhizobiales > Rhizobiaceae > Rhizobium > Rhizobium esperanzae. The sequence goes on from NZ_MXPU01000020.1 coordinate 48,867, forward strand.
GCCACCAAGATTCGCTTCGGCGGCGAGGCCACCTATATCCAGGATAATGGCAGATGCCGCGTCGGCAATGTCAAGGTCACCGTTCACACCCAGATCATCCTGCCGCGCTGGAATAGCCGCAGAGGCGCCAGTAAGGAGCTGTCGATGATATGGGACGCACTGTCGAGTGACATCAAGCGCCACGAGGAGCGTCACGCCGAGATCGCCAGAGATCAGGCCCGCGCCATGGAGCGCGCCATCCGCGCATTGCCGCAGCAGCGCAGCTGCGAGGCCATGCAGGAGCTCGTCTCCAACGAATCAACTCGCGGCATAGAGGAGCACGATCGGCTGCAGGCGCGATTCGACCGGGTTGAGGCGGTCAACTTCCAGAAGCGCATGCTGAGATTGCTGAGAAATCGAATCAACGGTCGAGCCGGCGGAAAATAAGGCTTTTTCGGACTGGTGCCGAGCGGAAAAACTTAGCTGCGCAACGAAACTTGTGCGAAACTTGCCCCTTCCCCAGCGTTTTAATGGTAATTTTTCATCCTGGCAGACTCAACCGGAACGCGTTAATATGAACACATTCGAAAGTTCAGCTACGGCGTCTGGACTTTCCTCGCTGGGTTCTCCTGGCGCGTTCCGAAGCCGCGGATGTTCCTCCCTCATCCGTTGGTAATGCGCCCGCCTCGCCTCGCTCGCACCAGCGCGCGAGGCGTCTTTTTTGGGGTGATGGTGTCGGTTATTCAACTCCGAAAATCGGTTCCGATTTTCGGGCCGATCCGCTGGCGCGAAACGCGGGGCGCCTCAGGCCTGGCGTTCGGGCACGTGCACGACGAGCCCGTCATAAGCGGCCTTCATCCGGATCTGGCAGGAGAGCCGCGAGGTCGGGCGCACGTCGAAGGCGAAGTCGAGCATATCCTCTTCCATCGCTTCCGGCTGGCCGACCTTCTCCGTCCATTCCTCGTCGACATAGACGTGACAGGTGGCGCAGGCGCAGGCGCCGCCGCATTCGGCCTCGATGCCGGGCACCGAATTGCGCACGGCATTCTCCATCACGGTGGAGCCTTGGTCGACGTCGAGGTCGAAGCGCGTGCCGTCGAAGGCGACGATGGTAAGTTTGGGCATCAGGACTATTTCCGGTCTTCAAATGGGTGGGCGAAGTTTCTTCCGACAATTCGACGCGTCAGTCAACATTCGGAAATCCGCCATAACCTCGCAGATCGGGCCTTCGCCCGCCGTCTTCAAAGCGTCATCTGGGACGTCGCAAAAAGACCCGTGGTTCCGCAATGAAACAACGGGTCTCGTTCGATCAACGAAAGAAGACTTGGAGGTCAGCCGCGGCAGAGCTTGAGAATGAAGTTCTCGGCATCGAGGACGGCAGCGCCGAGCGCCGCCATTGCGCTGGCATCGCCGCCGGTCTCCTCTACGACCTCAGCCGTCTGCGACACGCGGAATGCGCCGACCGAACTCGCCGCGCCCTTCAGCCGGTGCGCGGCCGCGCCGACACGCACGGTCTCACCGCTCGCCATGTCCTGGAGGCACGCCCGCGCCTGGCGCGCAAACATTTGAAGGACTTCGATTTCCAGAGACTTGTCGCCCATCGTCTGCTTTGCGAGATGGACAAGATCGATCGGCCGGACCTTCGAGGGGCACGACCCCTTTGCATTATCAGGCGCCTCGAATACGATCTTCAATGCTGCCAGCTGGGCCGCCATTTGCCATTTCTCCCGTCTCAGATCGTCCGCACTTGCTACAGTTCTGCGTCAGAAGGGTGGCCATCGCGTTAAATTCCGGCACATCGGGCGCGGAAATCTCACCATATGGTTAACATCCGTTAAATATCCCTAAATTATTGGTTTTTAAGCAGGGCCTCGGATTCAAAGATGTTAACAACAGGTTAACGAGCCATGAATCTCAAGCCTTCATTAATTGTGTGCAGAGCCCAGATGTGTCACTACGATACTGGTGGAGCGGGTTTATGGTACGCGCCTTTGCCGAGTGAGTGGATAATGGTAGTGTTTTGATACCTTCCGTTTGAAAAAGCGGCTATCTACTCTGAAATGACATGCTTATCCGTCCGCGGTTGGGATGGAGGGCCGTTACGGCAAAGTTGTTCCCGGACAAGGTGGAAGCCGGGGATGTGCTGCCGGGCCGGCCGACAGTAACGAGGCGTAACCGAATGGCGAATAACAAATATAACGAGTCGATCGAGGACAAGGCGTTCAAGGCGTTGGACGAGGCGCTCCAGATCGACTTCGGCAAGGATAACGTGCCGTCTCGCCGCGGCGACGCGCCCCAGGCGCCGGAGGGTAATGTGTCTGATCCATCGAATGCGCGCAATCAGCAAGCCCAGGAAGAAGCGCAGCGCCGCAGCCGCCGCGGCGCCGGGGCCGAGCAGGCTTCCAGGGCTTCGTCCTTCGCGCCCGCCAATGATGCCAGCCGCAATACGCCCGCCTCGATCCTGAAATCTTTCGACGGCGCTTCCAGCCGCTCGGCCATGCGCACCGCTACCCTGTTTTCCGTGCTTTGGGTCATGGCGGGCCTCGGCCTGATGTCGCTGCTATATGCGCCGCAGATCTGGCAGATCCGCTCGATCGCCGATCTCGTCGCCCTGCCCGGCGTCATTGCCGGCCTGGTCGGCATCATCATTCCGGTGATGATGTTCTATGCTTTCGCCATCATGATCTCCCGCGCCCAGGACATGCGCAACGCCGCCCGCTCGATGGCAGAGGTGGCATTGCGCCTGGCGGAGCCGGAAACCATCGCCTCCGAACGCATCATGACCGTTGGCCAGGCGGTGCGCCGCGAAGTCTCGGCCATGAACGAAGGCATCGAGCGCACCATCGCGCGCGCTTCCGAGCTGGAAACGCTGGTCCATTCCGAAGTCAACGCTCTCGAACGCTCCTATGCGGACAACGAGTTGCGTGTGCGCGGTCTTGTCCATGAACTCGGTTCGGAGCGGGAGGCGATCGTCAACCATGCCGACCGCATCCGCACCTCGATCGGCAGCGTCCACGACCAGCTGAAGGAAGAACTGTCGCTGGCGACCGAAGAGATCGCCGTGCGGCTCGCCACATCGGGCGAAGCCTTCGCCTCGCTGATCGACACGCGGGCGGCGACCATCCTGGAAAAATCGGACAGCGCCCTGCAGTCCATGGGCAGCCTGCTTGCCGCCAAGACCGACAGCCTGCTCCAGACCCTCAACGCCTCCGGTTTTGCGCTCGCCACCGAATTCGACAACCGCCTCGAGGCGCTCTCCGTCAACCTCAACGAACACGGCGAAAAACTGCTAAGCCAGTTCGAGACGCGCGCCTCGACCATGGACAGCAGCACCGAGAAGCTGAACGCGGCGCTGAACGAGCGCACGCATCAACTGAACGAGATCCTGATCGCCCGCACCCGCGAGATCAACGAGAGCCTGACATCGGGCGAACGCACCATCAGCGGGACGCTCGACGATGTGCTCTCAAAGCTGAACAGCGCGCTCGATGAGAAGGGCGCAACCTTCCGCCAGAGCCTGCAGAACACTGCCGACGACGCCGTGATGGATCTCGACCTGCGCTCCGGCTTCTTCGAAGAGCGCCTGCAGACGACCGTTGCCCAGCTGTCGACCGCCTTTGACGAGCGTGTCGCCGAATTCACCAGCGCTTTCGACAAGCGCACCGGCTCGCTCGACACCAAGCTGATGGAGAGCCTCGCCCGCATCAACGAAACGCTGACCGGCGGGTCGGATTCGATCGAAGGCATTTTGAGCTCCAACATCGACCGGCTCGGCTCCTCGATGACCGACCAGTCGCTGGCGCTCGCGGCGGCGCTCGCAACCGGTCATGAAGTGCTGGAGAGCACGCTCAGCAGCCGCACCGAAGAAATCACCACCGCACTCACCAGCCGCACCGGCGAGCTGACCTCGGCGCTGCAGAGCGCCACGTCGGACATCGCGCTGGCGCTTGCATCCGGCACCTCCGACCTGCAGAACAATCTTCAGGCCCGCTCGGCCGAATTCCGCGACACCCTGCGCTCAACCACCACCGATTTGACCGCCGCCGTTGCCGCTGGCACCGAGCAGGTCACGACGGCCTTCGGCGGCCGCGCCGAGGAACTGACCAGCGTATTGACAGCGCGCGCCGCAGAAATCCGGGACGCGGTTGGCACAGCCCATGAGCGTATCGACAGCGTCATGACGGAGCGCGGCGGAGCGCTGATCGATGCGCTGACCACCCATCACGGCCGCTTCGAGGAAGCGCTGACGACCCGCTCCGACGCCATCATCAACGCCGTTTCCGGCACTCATGACCGCCTCTCCGAGACGCTCGACGAAAAGGCAATGGCGCTCGCCATCTCGTTGAACGAAAGCCAGAGCCGCATCGAAGACACGCTGGAGACCCGTTCCGCAGCCTTCCTCAACGCCGTCTCGGGCACGCATGATCGGCTGTCGGGAACGCTTGATACCAAGGCAGCGGCCCTGACGACCTCGTTGGACGAGCGCCATGCCCGGATCGAGGACGCGCTCGGAACCCGCGCCGAAGCATTGTTGAACAGCGTGTCCGGCACGAGCGAGCGCCTTGCGGAGACCCTTGATGAAAAGGCGATGGCACTTGCTATTTCCTTGAACGAGAGCCAGGCCCGGATCGAGGAAACGCTGGAAAACGGTTCCGCAGGCCTGCTGAACGTCGTCTCCGGCACGCATGACCGGTTTGCCGAGACGCTGCAAGGTAAGGCGGCAGCTTTTGCCAACTCGCTGAACGAGACCCAGGCACGCATCGAAAATACGCTCGAAACCCGCTCCGCGGCCCTGCTGAATGCCGTATCCGGCACTCATGACCGTCTCTCCGAGACGCTCGATGAAAAGGCGATGGCGCTTGCCATCTCGCTGAGCGAAGGCCAGGCCCGCATCGAGGACACGCTGCAGACCCGGTCGTCGGCGCTGCTGAATGCCGTTTCCGGCACGCATGACCGCCTGTCGGAAACGCTGGACGAGAAGGCGATGGCGCTCGCAATCTCTCTCAACGAGAACCAGACGCGGATCGAAGACACGCTGGAAGCTCGCTCCGAAGCTTTCCTCAAGGCCGTCTCCGGTACGCATGAGCGCATCGCCGAAACCCTTGACGAGAAGGCATCGGCACTTACCGCCTCCTTGAACGAAGGCCAGAGCCGCCTGCAGGACACGCTGGAGAGCCGCTCGGAATCCTTCCTCAATGCGGTTTCCGCCACCCATGACCGCCTGTCCGAGACGCTCGACGATCGGGCGATGGCCCTTGCCATTTCGCTGAACGAGAGCCAGAGCCGCCTCGAGGAGACGCTGACATCAGGCGCCGATGCGATCACCAACGCGGTCTCCGGCACACATGAACGTCTGAACGGCGTGCTCGACCAGAAGGCCAGCGCGCTGGCAGCCTCGTTGAACGAAGGTCAGGTCCGCCTCGAGGAAGCCCTGGGACACCGCGCCGCCGCGCTCGTCGGTGCCGTAACGGCAAGCCATGACCGGCTTACCGATACGCTCGATGAAAAGACCATGGCGCTCGCCATTTCGCTCGACGACAACCAGAGCCGCTTCGACAGCGCCCTCGAAGCCCGCAGCAATGCGATCATGGAGGCCGTCACCAGTGCAGAGGCCCGCGTCGCCGGCGCCTTTGCCGACAAGACAGACGCCATCCACAACGCCTATGCCGACAATCAGCGGCGGCTTGAATCCGCCCTCTCCGAGCACAGCGCGGCGCTTTCGGGCGTTCTCGATGCGGGCGGTGCCCGCTTCGAGGATCTCGTCGGCGGCTTGACCGGCCGCATCGAAGGCCGCCTCAGCGATGCCCATTCGCGACTCGGGAGCATGGCCGAGGAGGCCGCGGCGCGCATCGAAGGCGGGCTCGCTTCTGCCCATGAGCGCATCCGCACGACGCTTGAGGATCGCGGCAATGCCATCGAGCTGTCGCTGAGCCAGGCGCATGCGCAGATCAGCGATACGCTCACCGAACAGGCGACCAGCATCGGCACTTCGGTGGCGACGAGCGTCAGCATGCTCGAAATGTCGCTTGAAGATCGTGAAGCCTCGATTCGCCGGGCGATCGATGCCGGCGCCCAGACATTGGAAGATCGCATGCGTGCCGGCGCCGGTCAGATTGCCGGCCGCTTCCAGGAGGCGGCGAACACGATTTCGAGCTCCGCCCAGAACCTTTCGGCCCATCTCGACCAGTCGGTTGAAAATCTTGCGGGACGTCTTGAAGAAACCGGTTCTCGTATGGAAGCCGGCCTTACGGCGATCGAGACCCGCATCCGTGACGGCGTCGGCGGCGTTGCCGAAAAGGTCGAGGCCGCCAACAACCAGCTCTCCGGCGTGCTTACCGACGGCATTTCCCGGCTCGGCGCGCTCGGTGACGACGCCACCCGGCGCATCTCGGCGACGCTCGAAGGCAGCGCCGCCAATCTTACACAGGCAATCGATAGCCGCACCGCCAATCTGGCCGAGACGCTGGACAGCCGCACGACCACGCTTGCAGGCGCCATCGAGGGCCGCACGGCAAGTCTCGGCGAAACCCTGGACCGCGGCAACGAACGCATCGAGGAACGCCTCTCCACCATGGATCGCGCTTTGACCGTCGGCCTCGAAGCCGTCAACCGCACCATCGAGGGCAAGGCCGCCGGCCTCGCCTCGACGCTGCGCAGCGCGGTGGCCGAAGCAGCCCAGGGAATGGAAGGCGAAGCGACGAGAACCACGGAACTGCTCGGCAAGACCGGCCAGCAGTTCGCCGAGGATCTCAATGCAAAAAGCGACGAATTCACCCGCACCATGGATGAGCGCTCGTCGCAGATCGTCACGCGGGTTGCCGAAGCTCAGAACCGCCTGGCAACCCAGGCCGCTGCCGTCGCCCAGACCTTCTCGGAAGCCGGCAATGCCATCGTCAACAAGGTCGCCGAGGCCGAGACGATTGTCGGCACGCAGGTCAATGCCATTTCTAGGGCGCTGTCGGAGGCCGGCCAGTCTCTCGAGGCGCGCGGCAATGCCATCCGCACGACGCTGTCGGGGGCCGGCAGCGAGATTTCCGCCACCATGGCGGATGTCGAGCGGGCGCTCGAAGCGCGCAGCAGCGCCATCCGCTCCAATCTCGAGGAGCGTGTCCGCGAGATCGATACCTCCCTCTCCGATGTCGACCGGGCGCTCGAAGCGCGTGGCAACTCGATCCGCTCGACGCTTGAGGAACGCACCCGCGACCTCAACTCGATGCTATCAGGCCGCTCTGTCGAATTGACCCGCATACTCGATGAAACGGCCCGCCCGATCATCGATCGCTACACCGATGCTGGCGAGCAGGCCGCTGCCCGCATCACCGCTGCAGCCAATCTCAGCGCCGATCGCCTGCGCGCCGAGAACGAAGCGCTCGCCAGCGCCGTGGCCGCCCGCACCGAGAATGTTGCCAACGCCGTCAGCGCCATCGAGAACAGCCTGGTCGGCAACGTCAACGGCCTGGTTCAGCGCATGTCGGAAAGCAGCGCGGCAATGGCAATGATGATGAACCGCGCCGCCGAGCAGCTGACGAGCGTCGACGGGCGTCTCGGCGAAACCACGACCCGCTTTGCCGACTCCGCCACCAAGGCTGCCGAAATGGTCAGCGCCTCGACCAGGCTTCTCGAAGGCAAGGTCGACCGCCTCTCCGACATCTCTGGCCAGACTCTGGCCCAGGTCGGCAGCATCATCGGCCGCTTCGACGACCATTCCAAGGTTCTGACCCAAGCTTCACAACTTCTGGGTGCCGCCCAATCCAACCTCGCCTCAACGCTCGAAGAGCGTGAAGGCGCGCTGCAAGCCCTCTCCGTCAGCTTGGTCCAACGCTCCGACGAGATCGAAAAGACCATGCGCGGGCTCGGCGGCATGATCGAGACCGTGTTCGAGCGGGCCGAGCAGCGCTCCAACCAGGTCACCGGCAATCTGCGCCAGGGCATTCAGTCCTCCTTTGCCGATATCGGTCGCGTTCTGACGGAAACCGAGAAGCGCGCCCAGGAAGCGGCCGAAACGATGCGCGAGGCGATCACCCGCGCCGGCGACGAGGCCAATACGACGATCGACAGCACCTTCGCCAATGTCGAGCGCCGTTCCGGTGATCTCTCCAATCGTATTCGCGGCGGCCTCACCGCCTCGCTGTCGGAAGTCGAGCGCATGCTCGGCGAAGCCGGCCGCGCCTCCGACGGTGCTGCCCAGCACATGCGGGAATCGTTGCGTGAAGCGATCGAGGATGCCGTCGGTCGCTTCTCCGGCGCCACCGAGGACATCCGCCGCTCCGCTGCCGACATCCGCAGCGAACTCGACGCCACCCGCGCCGAACTGAAGCGCGGCGCCTTCGACCTGCCCGAGGAAGCCAAGGAAAGCGCCTCGGCCATGCGCCGCGCCGTCGCCGAACAGATCAAGGCCCTGCAGGATATCTCGCAGCTTGTCGGCCGCTCCAGCCAGCAGCTCGAAATCTCCGAGCCCGCTGCCCGCTCGGTTGCCCAGGCGCAGCCGGCTCCGCGCCCGACCCCGCCGATCGCAGCCCAGCCGCCGCAGCCGGCAGCGCCTCCGCCGATCGAAGCCACCGGTCTGCGCGGGACGATTGCGCCATCCGCTCCGGCCGCCGCTCCTCAGCGGCCCGCCCAGCAGCCAGCCCCCACTCGCCAGGAATTGGGCCGCCAGGAACCGGCGCGGGAAAGCGGTGGCTGGATCAGCGATCTTTTGCGAGGCGCATCCCGCGAAGACGCCGCGGACGCGGCGCCGGCCCGTGCTCCCGCGCGCCCAGCGGAAACAGCCGCACCGGCAGCACGCAGCAACGACAGCCGCAATCCACGCCATGTCGTGGAATCGCTGAATTCGCTCTCCGTCGATATCGCCCGCGCCATCGATCACGATGCCTCGGTCGATCTCTGGCGCCGCTACCAACGCGGCGAGCGCGACGTCTTCACCCGCCGCCTCTACACGCTAAAGGGCCAGCAGACCTTCGACGAGATCAAGCGCAAATACGACCGCGAACCGGAATTCCGCACCGCCGTCGACCGCTATATCGGCGATTTCGAAAAGCTGCTTGCCGACGTCGCCCGAACCGACCCGAACCAGACAGTCACACAGTCCTATCTGACTTCGGATACGGGCAAGGTTTATACCATGCTCGCCCATGCAGCGGGCAGGCTGAGATAGAGTCTGGCCGATATCGTGGAGCTGAAGCCGCCTGAACATGTGTCAGGCGGCTTTCCCTGATGATGGGGATATAATCTGCTGCCCAGCCCGGAACCGCGAACGAAATGACCAAGGCCTTTCTGATTATCGACGTACAGATCGCAATTCTCTCCGGAAAGGCCACGCCGGAGCGCCAGCCCGAGGTCGATTCCGCACTTGATGAGACCGTCGCTCGATTGGCGTTGCTCAAGGAAAAGGCGCGTCAGGCCGGCGTGCCGGTCGTGCTGGTGCAGCATGATGGCGACAGCGGTCACCGATTGGCCGTGGACACGCCAGGATGGGCGCTGCGCCGGGAGATTGCGCCGCAAACGGGTGAGGTCGTCGTGCGCAAGAAAAGCGCCGACTCCTTCTTCGGGACCGATCTTCCCGACCGCTTGCAAGAGCGATCGGTTACCCACCTCATCGTCGGCGGCTGCATGTCTCAATTCTGCGTCGACACGACCGTCAGGCGGGCCGTTTCGCTCGGCTATGACGTGACCTTGGTTGCCGACGGCCATACAACTGGCGACACGGCGACCCTTAAATTCTCCGAGATTGTCGCCCACCACAACGAAACGCTTGATGGTTTCGATGCGGGCAAGGCGATTGTGAATGTCCGCCCAGCCGCCGACATTGCCTTTTCATAAGGCTCCGGCAACAACCGCTTATATCTTCCGAACAACTGCAGCTAAACCCGGGATCGCCATGCGGTCCCGGTTTTCCGCCCCTCACGCCTCGGCCGCTATGCCCCAGTTGTACCCGCAACGGTCGAGGCCGATGGCGATTTCGAGCACGAGGACGTTGTGATCGACGGCCGCTGCCTTCCGGGGCTGCGACCGGTAACGGGATGGAAAGTCGGTACGCCGCGAGATCGAGCAGACCTCCATCCACCTGTCGCCATTATCGACCTCGACATCCATCGTCACCTCCGAATAGGCCGGCAGCCGGTCGGAGGGCACGACCCGCGTCGGCAGATGGATCAGCGAGGCGATCATGCGGCGCACCGGCTCAAGGCACGCCGCGTGATAGTCGTTGCCGCTGTCGGCGGTGAAGGCGCATTGAAATTCGAGCTGCCAAAATTCCTTCAGCCGCATGTGTTTCGTCGGCTGCTCCTGCTCGCGGGGGTAGGACTTGCCGGCCTGCTAGACACACAGAGGCAACCCGCGATTGTCAAAACCGCAGGGGCCGAGACAAAGGTATCAGCTGTGGATAGGCCTTTTTTATTGCCCACCGTCCTTCATTCCGTCACAAACTTTTTTGATCCGCTTGCGTTTAAAGCCAACGGCCCTTCGGCCGTGCAACGAAAGAGACAGCAATACCGATGACCACGGCAACATCCCGGCTCCTTGCCATCGCGCTCTCGTCCACCCTGCTGATGGGCGCTTTCATTCCGGCTAAGGCCGGTCAGGCAAGCTTCGTCATTGATGCGCAATCCGGTCAGGTCCTTGAAGCCTCCAACCAGGATGATCTCAACTATCCCGCGTCGCTGACCAAGATGATGACGCTTTATCTTGCTTTCGAGGCGCTGCACGACGGACGCCTCACCTGGGATCAGAAGCTCACCATGTCGGAAAATGCCGAGAGCAAGGAACCCTTCAAGCTTGCCGTCGGCGCCGGCCGCAAGGTAACGCTGCGTGAAGCGGTCGAAAGCATCGTCGTGCTGTCTGCCAACGATTCCGCCGTGGCAATCGCTGAACAGCTCGGCGGCTCGGAACCGGCTTTCGCCAGAACGATGACCGACAAGGCGCGCCAGCTGGGGATGAAGGACACGGTCTTCAAGAACCCGTCGGGCCTTCCCGATCCGGAGCAGGTTACCACGGCGCGCGACATGGCTACGCTCGGCCTTTCGTTGATGCGGGACTTTCCAGAGGAGTTCAAGCTCTTCTCGATGCGCGGCTTTCAGTTCCGCGGCATGAAACTGCGCGGCCATAACAATCTGATGTATCGTTATGACGGCGTCGATGGCATCAAGACGGGCTATACCGATGCATCCGGCTACAATGTCGTGACCTCGGCGCTGAAGGATGGCCGCCGCGTTGTCGGCGTCGTCATGGGTGAAAAGACTGCAAGCCTGCGCGACGACAAGATGGCGGGCCTCCTCGACAGCACCCTGCCGTCATCACCAACCGCCACCGCCTCCACCATCCCAGGCAGCCAGCCTGCAGCGACGATGACGGATGCGCAGCCGACGAAGTAGCCGGCAAGTCAAGCTCACAAATTCTTGAAGAAATTTAAATAGGGTGGCCGCTCCAACCTGATGGGGCCAATATTTTCCGCGATCAGCAATCTTTGACGTCGGCGCAGCGTTTAACAAACGTCTTGTCAGATTGAGCGCAGCGTCCAGCTGACGATCTCCGAAACCACCGTCGAAAAGGCGCGGTCGAGACCCTTGACGAAGCCGACATTGTCGCCGCCGGCGGGCGTCATGGCGCGGAACACCTTCTGGGCGCGCACCGAGCCGTTTCGGTCGTTCAGAATCTTGGCGGAGATTTCGACTACCGCCTGGTTGCCATTCGAAGCGTCGATCTCGAATGCGCGGATATCGGTGACGATCTGGTAGTCGATCGCCAGCCCCTGCCCCGGCATGCCGACTCCGCCGAGCTTGCCGGAATTCTCGAAGGCCTCGACCAGTTTCGATTGCACGATGCGCGGCAGCTTGTCGCCCCACTGCGCCCGGGACAGATACTGGATTTCCGACGAGGAGACGCGGATGACGATCTGCTCGCTATCGAGCGATCTGAGTGCCGTCGGGCCGGCGACCAGGATCTGGCGGGATTTGGCAGCAGGCCCATCGCCATCGACGGACGCAGAGAGATCATAGGTATCGTTCTTGGCTGAAGTGCCACAACCCGACAGGATCAACGCAGTCAGCGGCAGCGCGATCGCCGTTCCCCTGATCCACGAACGGCGCGACAACAGATACGATGCGACCATACTGGGCTACCCCTGACTTTCCCTGTTAACGCCGCGTCCGGCCGTCGTACTGTTTGACCGTGTCCCCGCCGAAGATCAGGCGTTGCGGATTGCGGTCGAAGTTGCTGATCGTATCGTTGAGATTGCTCACGGTTCCGCGCATGTCGTTGATGAGAGTCTGCACGTCGCGCAAGCCGCCGCTCGAGAACTTCTGAAGATTATCGGCGATCGGACCGATTCGCGAGTTCAGATTATCGGCCACCTTCTTGAAGGATTCCAGCGTACCGCGCGCCTCGGCGAACAGCGATTGTGTGTTGTCGGTTCCAAGCAGCGCATCGACCTTGATGAGAATGCCGTCGACGCGTGTCGAGGCCGAATTCAGCTTGTTGGCAAGCTGCGACACGTCCTGGATCGTCTGGTCGATATCTTTCTGGCGCAACGAAACCGTGTTGGCGACGTCGCGGATCGAGGCGACGGCCGCACGCGCATCCTTTGTGGCTTGCGAGATATCGTCGACCGAACCCTTGATCTTCGCCGGGTCGATCTGGGCGACGAGCGTGTCGACGCGGTCGAGCGTTGCCTGCGCCTGCTTGCCGAAATCGTTGAAGGTGGTGGCGGTCTCGTCGAACTTCTGGATCGCGCCCTTGAGATCGCTCGAGGCATCGGCGACATTGGCGGTGATCTTCTCGGCATTGGAAACGATATTATCGACCTTCTGCGCGTCGACGGCCCTGACCAGCGATTCCACGGCCTGAAGCGTCGAATCGACACGCCCGGAAACCGCCTTCACCGTTTTGGAGAGCTCACCGACGCTCTGCAGGAAGGCGTCGATATTGTCGGAATTCTTGGCCAGCGCATCTGAGAAGGTTTCGGCATTCTTGAACGTCTGGGTCAGCGGAGCACGCGAATCTTCGATGAAACCCTGAAGTTCGCCGACCGCGTCATTGGCGCGATCAAGAATCTTGTCGGCGGTCGCCAGAAGATTGGTGACGCTCGACTGGTCGGCGACGATAACGGCGCGTTTGCCGTTTTCGATCGCATGTTTAAGGATACTCTCCTCACCCTTACGGCCACCCGACAGTTCGATATAGGCGGCTCCCGTCAGGCCCTGAATTTCCAGCGCGGCCTTGGTGGAGGGATAAATCGGTGCGTCCGTGCGCACCTGGGTGAAGGCGAGCGAATATTGGGGATCGTCGGCATCGATCGACAGCGTCTGCACCGATCCCACCTGGATACCGTTGAAGCGCACCGGCGAGCCGACGCTGAGCCCGTTGGCCGAGCCGGGAATACGCACGATCAGTTCCGTCATCGGGCCGCCGCGGCCATATTCGGCCATCCAGTAGACAAAGCCGAAGGCGGCCGCGATCACCAGCACCGTGAAAAAACCGACAATCGTATAATTGGCTTTGGTTTCCATCTATCCGATCACTTCCCGCCGCTGCCGTTATCGTGCCGCGCGCCATTGTCCTGCGGCACGATCGACCGTGCTCGCTTACCTCTAAAATAGGCCTGCACCCACGGATCGTCATAGGCCAGCATGTCGTCGATCGTGCCTTCCACCATTACCCGCTTCTTTCCGAGCACGGCAATACGGTCACAAACCGAAAACAGGCTGTCGAGATCGTGCGTCACCATATAGACGGTCAGTCCGAGACTATCGCGCAGATTGGCGATGAGTTCGTCGAACTCGGCCGCCCCGATCGGATCGAGACCTGAAGTCGGTTCATCCAGAAAGACGAGCTCGGGATCGAGCGCCAGGGCGCGGGCAAGCGCGGCACGCTTGATCATGCCGCCCGAAAGCTCGGACGGATATTTGTCGGCGGCATCGGCCGCCAGCCCCACCATGCGGATCTTCAGATGCGCCAGCTCATCCATCAGCGAGTGCGGCAGATCGAGATATTCGCGCATCGGCACCTGGATGTTTTCCTTGACGGTCAGCGAGGAAAACAATGCGCCCTGCTGGAAGAGCACGCCGAGCCGCATGTCGAGCGCGTTGCGCTGCGGCTCGTTGAGCTCGTCAAAGTCCTGGCCGAGAATCTTGATCGTGCCGGAGCGGCGCGGCAGCAGCCTCAGCACCGTGCGCATCAGCACCGATTTGCCGGTGCCCGACGCACCGACGAAGCCGAGGATCTCGCCGCGATAAATATCGAGGTTCAGTCTGTCGAGCACCACCTTGGAGCCGAAGGCGACGGTGACGTCGCGCGCCGAAAGCACGACATCCCTGCCCTGTCCTTCGTTTTCGATCGGTTGCTCGTCCACGCTGCCCGCCATGCTAGAAGTCGATCGCTGCATAGAACATCGCAAAAAGCCCATCCATCAGGATGACGACGAAAATCGCCTTCACCACCGAGGCCGTCACGTGCTGGCCGAGCGACTCCGCACTGCCGCCGACCTTCAGCCCTTCGACGGCGGCGACGATACCGATGACGAGCGCCATGAACGGCGCCTTGATCATGCCCGACAGCACGGTCGACAGCGTAATCGCCTCATGCAGCCGCGACAGGAAATTGGCGAAGGTGATGCCGGAATAGCCCCAGGCGACAACCGCCGCACCGGCGAGCGACGCGAAGTTCGCCAGCACCGTCAGAAGCGGCAAGGCAATGGTCAGCGCCACGAGCCGCGGGAAGATCAGCACGCCGATCGGGTTCAGCCCCATCACTTTCAGCGCGTCGATCTCCTCGCGCATCTTCATCGAGCCGATTTCGGCGGTGATCGCGCTGCCGGAGCGGCCGGCGATCATGATCGAGGTCAGCAGCACGCCGATTTCGCGCAATTGCAGAATGCCGACGAGATCGACGACGAACACCTCCGCCCCGAAATACCGCAGCTGGAAGGCGCCCTGCTGAGCGATGATTGCACCGATCAGAAACGACATCAGCAGGATGATCGGAACGGCGCGCACGCCCATGTGATCGATCTGGTTGACGATCGAGGCCGGCGAAACGCCGCTGCCGCGGCCGAGCTTCATCTGCGCCCCGCGCACCGCAGAGCCGAGGATATACATCGAGGCGGCGAGATTGTCCCAGATGTCATAGGTCATCTTGCCGACCGGCGCCAAGATACGCGCGGCAATCGAGACCTTTTCCTTCTGTTCAGGCTCCGGTTTGGCCGGTTCCTCGGAAAACATCTCCAGCATTTCGTCGATATGCGGATTGGTGCCGACGAAGCGCACCGTGCGTCCGGCCGCCTCCGCCTCCTTCTTTAGCCGGCACAGAAGCCAGATACCGGCGGTATCGATGTCTGATACATCGGAGAGATCGAGCGTCAGATTGCCGGTCTTCTCTCGCTGAAGCTTTTCGAAGTCGCGCAGCACAAGATGCACATAGGCGCTGCGCCAGTTGCCGCTGAGACGAACATGCTGCCCCGAACCATCTGACCGGTCGTCCACTTGCAGCGAGGCGGCGTTGCGATTCTCGGCGTTCAAGATACTTGTGTCTTTCAAGGCTTACGGCGACATTGCCGACTCGCGAAGCGGATCGTCGCCGCCGGCGCGTCAATATACAGAAGCAACGTCCAATTTCCATGCTCGCAGGATAGCAATAATGCCACGCACCCTAGATATCCAGATGAATTCCTTTCCGATTGCCGGGACCTTCACCATCTCGCGCGGCGCAAAGAAAGAGGCCGAGGTCATTACTTGCACAGTCACAGAAGAAGGCGCGCGAGGACACGGCGAATGTGTGCCCTACCGCCGCTACGGCGAGACCATGGAGAGCGTCTTCGCGCAGATCGAGGCAGCGCGCCCGCTGGTCGAATCCGGCATTTCGCGCGACGATCTCTTGTCGGCGATGCCGCCGGGTGCGGCACGCAACGCCGTTGATTGCGCTCTCTGGGATCTCGAAGCAAAACGGACTTGCCAAACGGTCGCTGCCCGCCTCGGCCTCACCGCCCTCAAACCGCTCACGACAGCCTACACCATCTCGCTCGGTGAGCCGGAAGTGATGGCCGCGCACGCACGCGAACATGCCGGTCGCGCTCTGCTCAAGGTGAAGGTCGGAACCGGCGACGATGAAAGCCGCATCCGCGCCGTCCGCGCGGCCGCACCCGACGCCGCCATCATTCTCGACGCCAATGAGGGCTGGCCGGAGGCGGTGCTGGAACGTCATCTGCAGATCGCCGCAGAGGCGGGCGTTGCCCTCGTCGAGCAACCGCTGCCGGCGGGCCGCGATGCGCTGCTTGCCGAAATCCGCCGCCCGCTGCTGGTCTGCGCCGACGAGAGCGTGCATCACACCGGCGATCTCGCAAGTCTTGCCGACCGCTATGATGCGATCAACATCAAGCTCGACAAGACAGGCGGCCTCACCGAGGCCTTGGCGATGAAGGCCGAAGCCGAGAGGCTCGGCTTTTCGATCATGATCGGCTGCATGGTCGGCACTTCGCTCGCCATGGCGCCGGCCGTGCTGCTCGCGCAGAATGCCGATTTCGTCGATCTCGACGGCCCGCTTCTGCTTGCCCGCGACCGCGAGCCCGGCCTGCGCTACGCCACTTCCCTGGTCTTTCCACCGGAAAGCGCCCTCTGGGGCTGAAGATAATAGGCAGAGATAACGAGCCCGAGGCCGGAAAGCGCGACGAGCGCCATGACGTAATAGCTGACGAGGCCGAGCCAGGCGTAAAGATAGCCCGAAGCGATGGTCATCAACCCCATCGCCATGCCGACATAAAAGAAATAGGCGCCCTGGGCCGAGGCCTCCTGTGTTTCCTGCACCGTCGCCATGATCCGCCGCTGTACGCCGGTATGCACGAAGGCATAGGTGAAGCCGTGGAAACATTGCAGCAGGAAGAAGCCGGCAAAACCGGCATTCATGGGAAACAGGATCCAGCGGCAGACGCTGACGGCGCAGCCGAAACGGATAAGCGTCCACGCAGTGAAGCGCCGATTGAGACGCTTCGACAGAAAGAACACCGTTACCTCCGAGGCAACGCCGGCGCTCCAGAGCACGCCGACTTGCGTGCCGGAAAAGCCGAGCTGATGCCAATAGATCGAGGAAAAAGCATTAAGCACCGCATGGCTCGACTGCTGGATGGCGACGCCGATCAGAAGCAGCAGTAAATGCGGCTCGCTCAGACCGCGCCCGGTGGCGGCCGGAAGATCGATCGGCTGGCCGCGCCGCCGCGTCGGTCCGATCCGCGGACAGAAGATCGCCATCACCACGGTCATCGTGAAGCCGAACACCATCACGACGAGCACCATGCCGCCGCCCCACCGACCGATCAGCTGACCGCCGAGGAGCGTCGAGATGATGAAGGCGATCGACCCCCACACCCGCATCGACCCATAGTCGAGCCCCCAGCGGCGCACACCCGAAATGACGATCGATTCGACGACCGGCAGATAGGGCGCGAAGGTGGCGCCCTGCAGCGCGAAGACGATCGTCACCGGCCAGAAGCTCGTCGTCCAATAAAGTGCGATTGCGGTCAGCAGCGACAGGCCGCCCGACCACAGCAACACGTCGGCGCGCTCCTTTAGGCGGTCGGCGATCATGGCGACGACAGGCGCCACCAGGACACGAACCACCATTGGTATGGCAAGGATGATGCCGATCTCATGATCGCTGAAACTGTGGGTTTCCAGCCAAACGGGGAAGAACGGCAGCACGACGCCGTTGACGAGCAGCGGCGCGCAATAGGACAGCGCGCTGAGCAGCCGGAAGCGCTGCGGCGCTCCCTCACCCGAGGAATGTTGAGCGGGAATCATGGGTGGACCTGAAGGAAACTGGACGTTGTCCTAACACACCACCCGGAAGGCGACTATTGCGAGAAATAGCCGTCCAGAAACGTTTTAAGAAATAAATTGGGCCTGTCACCTCGCGGTAACGGCTAAATTGCTGGAGAGCCGCCACGACTGCGACGGTGCTAAAATCAAGCCGCCTGCGGGGCGAGTTCCGCCTCTTCGGGACGCTCGACGGCGGTAAGCGCCGGTACGGCGGTGGCAAGCGCCCGCCAGGTGATCAGTTCGAAGGTGCCGTCGGCATGTTCGGCAACCGCCGTGCAGCTTTCCACCCAGTCACCCGTGTTGATGTAGCGAATGCCGTCCATGTCCTGGATGATCGCGTGGTGGATGTGACCGCAGATCACGCCGTCGGCGCCGCTCTTGCGGGCCTCTTCGGCCACGACGCGCTCGAACTCGCCGATGAAATTGACCGCATGCTTGACCTGCAGCTTCGCCCAGGCGGAGAACGACCAATAGGGCATGCCGAGGCGGCGGCGTACGGCCGCGAGCAGGATATTGATTCGAATCGCCGTATCATAGGCCCAGTCGCCGAGATAGGCGAGCAGGCGGGCGTTGCGAACGACGACGTCGAACTCGTCGCCGTGCAGGATCAGGTATTTCTTGCCGTCCGCGCCGTCATGCATCATACGCTCGACGACCTCGATGCCGCCGAAATGCATGCCCGGGAAGTCGCGCAGAAATTCGTCGTGATTACCCGGGACGTAGACGACGCGCGTGCCCTTGCGCGCCTTGCGCAACAGCTTCTGAACGACGTCGTTGCAGACCTGCGGCCAATACCAGCTGCGCTTCAGGCGCCAGCCGTCAACGATGTCGCCGACGAGCACGATCGTGTCCGCCTCGTGGTAGCGCAGGAAATCCAACAGGAAGTCCGCCTTCGCGGCCTTCGAGCCGAGATGGACATCGGAAATGAAGAGCGTGCGGAAATGTCTGGGTTCCATCATGTCTATCACGAGCTGCCGCTCATGCCCCATCTTTCATCTAGCCTTCCAAAACCAGACTCGTGTTTCAGGAAAATGACAAGTTGGGGAAAAGCCCTTCAGACCCCACCGATTCGGTCCGGATGGTAAACGCCGATCTCGTCGGTGGCGAAGCTCGCAACACCGACACCTGTCCCATCGTCATAATTTATCGCCGCGAGGCTATGGATCTTTCCCGCATACCGAGAATCAAATTAACAGCAGCTGCCGATCAAGGCGTAACCTGGGGGATTGATGATGCGCGCCCACACCGCGACAATAATGATTTCTATTGCACTGCTTGCAGGCTGCGCACCGACGCAGCAGGACTATGATGCGACAGTCACGCTGCTGCAAGGCAGCGCGAGAGCGAGAAGTGCGTTCGTCAAAGTGTGCGCAAAGGATTTCGATGCAAATGCGCGTCGCACCGCAGGGATCGTGACAAACGCCTCCGACAAGGACGCTCCGAGGGTCGCCTGCCAGCGATATCTGACGGCCGCGACCTCCGGTCGCGCCACGTATCAGGATCTGCTCGACATCAAGGCTCACCGGTTTACGCCAAAGCTCATCAAGATCTTCCAGGGCCGCTGATAGCCCGGAAGACGGCCTCTTGCTCGTCGTTTTTGAAACCGACGTGAACAAGTTCGACGGCCAAGCGGATTGGGGGGAAAGCGGCCACTGGACGCTCGCCCCTCTTTCGGCCGGCGATGTTGCCCTGCCGATCGAGCGCGTTCATGATGACGACGATTTCATATCCGAAAAAGTGGGATGGCCGATGCGTCTCTTTCTCGTTCGCCATGGCGAATCCCTCGGCAATATCAACGAGCAGGCCTACCGCCAGTTCGGCGATCATAACGTTCCGCTGACGGAATGGGGCTATCGCCAAGCGGCGGAGGCAGGCGCTGTCATCGCCTCGTACCTGAGAGGGTTGCCGAGCCAGGGATTTCAGAAGCTGCATATCTGGTATTCGCCGTTTCTGCGCACGCGCCAGAGCAAGGATGCGCTGCTCGAAGCGCTGCCGGAAAACTTCGTCGGCGACGTCAGGGAAGATTATCTCCTGCGCGAGCAGGATTTCGGCCTCTTCACCGAAATCTACGACCATGCCGAGCGGAAACAGAAATTCCCCGAGGAATTCGAAAAATGGGCGAGACTGCGCAATAATAGCGGCAAGTTCTATGCGCGGCCGCCGGACGGCGAAAGCCGGGCAGATGTGGCGCAGCGGGTCCGTCTCTTCCTCCAGACCGTCATGCGCGAGGCCGAAAGCGGCAACCACAATGTCGCAATCGTCGGCCATGGCGTCACCAACCGGGCGGTCGAAATGAATTTCCTGCACCACTCCGTCGATTGGTTCGAGCGCTCCGACAATCCTGGGAATTCCGACGTCACGCTGATCGAGGGAACGCGTCTGCAAGGCTACGACACCACACTGCTGCACCAGGCCGCCGACCGGCAGCCTGGGCAGGAGGACAGACTGCGCGATGCATATGGCGCTGATGTGACGATGACGCCGAAGCGCGGCGGATAGACCCCTCCCCACAAGGGCGAGGGACTAACGAGCGGCATCAACGGTGATAAACCCCGGCCTCTCCGCGGATGAAACGATGAGTTAAAGAAGGACGGTGCGGCATCCCAACCCCTCCTCCTTGTGGGGAGGGGTTGGGCGGGGTCTTCTACGCTCTTCACGCAGCTCGCACTGCCGCCATCGGCTTCACGTTCTGATTCATCCGGAACAGGTTGTTGGGATCGTAGCGCAGCTTGATTTCCGAAAGGCGCGCGTAATTGGCCCCGTAAGCCATTTCGACCCGGTCGGTCTCGTCCTCTGGCATGAAGTTGATGTAGGCAGTACCCACAGCATGCGGCTTGGTTGCCTCGAAAAGTTCGCGCGCCCAGCCAACGCAGTTTCCGTCCATCTCGGTTTCCCGCCAGCGTGCATGGACATTCATGACGAAATGCGAACTGCGCTGTGGAAATGCCGTGGCTTCGGTCGGCACGCGACCGGCGGCGCCGCCGACATGGCCGATGAATATTTCGCATTCCGGCCCCGGCAGCTTCCGCACCGCATCGATGAGAACCTCGATCGCCGCGTCGGAAAGGGAGGCGAAATCCTGGCTCTTCCAATAGTTACGGGCGCCTGGCGTTAGAAGCGGGTCGAATGCCTGCTGCCAGCCGATGAACGGCATTGGGCCGACGATGTCGGCGATCGGCTTTCCGATCCCGCGCAATCCAGCCGCCGCCTTTTCGCCCGCCGCCATGTCCCCGCAATAGCACATGGCGAGCACCACGATCTCCTTGCCATGCCACTCAGCCGGAAGGAACGGCAGCGGCGGCGCCTGGCGCATCACCACCCAGCAGGTCAGCTCGTCGGGTGCTGTTTCCAGCGCCTCCCGATACTCCCTGAGAACTTCTTCCGCATCGGCGAACGGATGCACCACCAGTCCGGCGAAAACTTCGGGATGGAGCGGGTTGAGCTGGAATTCGAAGGAGGTCACGACACCGAAATTGCCGCCGCCGCCGCGCAGCGCCCAAAACAAGTCCGGCCGCTCCGTCTCGCTCGCCTTCACCAGTTCGCCATCGGCCGTCACCACATCGACGGAAATCAGATTGTCGAGCGTCAGACCGAATTTCCGGGTGAGCCAGCCGAAACCGCCGCCGAGCGTCAGGCCGGCTATGCCGGTCGTGGAATTGATACCGGTTGGCAGCACCAGCCCGAAGGCCAGCGTTTCCTTGTCGACATCGCCGAGCGTGGCGCCGGGTTCGATCCTGGCGCGGCGTATCTCGGGATCGACCCGCACGGACTTCATCGGCGACAGGTCGATAACGACACCACCTTCGCAGACCGCATTGCCGGCAATGCCGTGCCCGCCGCCGCGCACCGAAACGAGCAGATTGTTGTCGCGTGCAAAGCGCACCGCGCGCACCACATCAGCCGCCCCGGCGCAGCGCGCAATCAGACCCGGCCGGCGATCGATCATCGCATTCCAGATCGCCCGCGCCTCGCCGTAATTCATGTCTTTGCTGGTCAGGAGACTGCCGCGAAAACCAGCGGCAAACGCATCCATGGCCACGTCATTGACCATCGTCTGACCCCGTTGCAGGGTCGTGAGGTTCAAATTGTCCATGATTTCCTCCATGCGACCGGCGCCCCGCACCGTCGCGGCCGGCATCTTGCGCTCGCAGGGGGCGTCAAACAAGTTTTCCAAAAGGATTAGTACCAGGGATGAGGATCCGTCAGGCCTACCCGCAGTACACAGCATTCGCTCTCGACGAAAACTTCTACCATCCCTCATTTCCATACTGTCGCCCGTATCCGATTGATGTATGGAGGGAACTCCAGAAAAAGACGTGCACGGAGGCGGCAATGGATCACCAGGATAAATCCAAGACGGACAAGAACCTGCCGGGCGGCGATCTCGACGAGCAGGCGCTCTTCTTCCATCGCTATCCTCGCCCCGGCAAGCTGGAGATCCAGGCGACCAAGCCGCTCGGCAATCAGCGCGACCTGGCGCTCGCCTATTCGCCTGGTGTTGCCGCCCCCTGCCTTGCCATCCGCGACAATCCGGAGATGGCGGCCGAATATACCTCGCGCGCCAATCTCGTCGCCGTCATTTCCAACGGCACCGCCGTGCTCGGTCTCGGCAATATCGGGCCGCTGGCTTCGAAGCCGGTCATGGAGGGCAAGGCCGTGCTCTTCAAGAAATTTGCCGGCATCGACGTTTTCGACATCGAGATAGACGCCGCGAGCGTCGAACAGATGGTCTCAACCGTTTCCTCGCTGGAGCCGACCTTCGGCGGCATCAACCTCGAAGACATCAAGGCACCGGAATGTTTCGAGGTCGAGCGGCGCCTGCGCGAGAAGATGAAAATCCCGGTTTTCCACGACGACCAGCACGGCACGGCGATCATCGTCGCCGCCGCGATCCTGAACGGGCTGGAACTTGCCGGCAAGGCGATCGACAACGTCAAGATCGTCGCCTCGGGCGCGGGAGCCGCCGCCCTTGCCTGCCTCAATCTGCTGGTGACGCTCGGCGCCAAGCGTGAAAACATCTGGGTCCACGATATTGAAGGCCTGGTTTACGAGGGCCGCACCGAACTGATGGACGAATGGAAGTCCGTCTACGCGCAGAAGAGCGACACGCGCACGCTCGCCGAAAACATCGGCGGCGCCGATGTCTTCCTCGGTCTGTCAGCCGCCGGCGTTCTGAAACCGGAGCTGCTGGCGCAGATGGCGGACAAGCCGCTGATCATGGCGCTTGCCAACCCGACGCCGGAGATCATGCCGGACCTCGCCCGCGCCGCCCGTCCGGATGCGATGATCTGCACCGGCCGCTCGGATTTCGCCAATCAGGTCAACAACGTCCTCTGCTTCCCCTATATCTTCCGCGGCGCGCTCGATTGCGGCGCCGAGACGATCAACGAGGAAATGAAAATGGCGGCCGTGCGCGCCATCGCAGCGCTTGCCCGCGAAGAACCCTCCGATGTCGCTGCCCGCGCCTATTCCGGCGAGACCCCGGTCTTCGGCCCGGATTATCTGATCCCCTCGCCCTTCGATCCGCGTCTCATCCTGCGCATCGCGCCGGCCGTTGCCAAAGCCGCCGAACAGAGCGGCGTCGCGCGCCGCCCGATCCAGGATTTTGACGCCTATTTCGATCAGCTGAACCGTTTCGTCTTCCGCTCCGGCTTCGTCATGAAGCCGATCTTTGCCGCCGCCAAGGCCGCCGAGCGCAAGCGCGTCATCTTCTCCGAAGGCGAGGACGAGCGCGTGTTACGCGCCGCCCAGGTGCTGCTGGAGGAAGGCTTGGCCAAACCCATCCTGATCGGCCGCCCGCAGGTCATCGAAACACGCCTCAAGCGCTACGGCCTGCGCATCCGCCCCCTGCAGGATTTCGAGGTTATCAATCCGGAAGACGATCCGCGCTTCCGCGAATATGTCGATCTCTATTTCTCGCTCGTCGGCCGCCGCGGCGTCATCCCGGAAGCCGCCCGTACCATCGTGCGCACCAATACGACCGTCATCGGCGCGCTGGCGCTGCGGCGCGGCGAGGCCGATGCGCTGATCTGCGGCCTCGAAGGCCGTTATGAAAAGCACCTGCGCGACGTGCGTCAGATCATCGGCAAACGCAAGGATGTCCGCGATTTCTCGGCGCTGAGCCTGATGATCTCGCAGCGTGGCGCCACCTTCTTCACCGACACCTACGTGACCTTCAACCCGACCGCAGAGGAAGTCGCCGAGGCGACTGTCATGGCGGCCGAGGAAATCCGCCGTTTCGGCATCACGCCGCGCGCTGCCCTCGTCTCGCATTCCAACTTCGGCTCGCGCGAATCCGAAAGTGCGACCAAGATGCGCAACGCCCTGCAACTCATTCGCGAAACTGCGCCCGATCTCGAAGTCGACGGCGAAATGCACGGCGAAAGCGCCATCACCGAAGCGCTACGCAAGCGCGTGATGCCGCACACCACGCTGCATGACGAGGCGAACCTCCTCGTCTTCCCGAACCTCGATGCCGCCAACATCACGCTCGGCGTTGTGAAGTCGATGACCGACGGCCTGCATGTCGGCCCGATCCTGCTTGGCGCTGCCCTGCCCGCTCACATTCTCGCTCCCTCGGTCACCTCTCGCGGCGTCGTCAACATGGCCGCACTCGCCGTCGTCGAGGCATCGCAGCCGGCGTGAGAGCTGCAGGCTGATAAAGTCGGGCGGGGCCCATTTCGTGATGCTGGAGATGTTACGAACCCCGTACCGACAGCCGTCCTCCATCCGCAAGCTCATCCGCGCGTTCGTTGCCGGCGATGCCGGAATGGCCCTTGCACCAGGCAATGGTTAGCAGGGCGTTCTGTGATAGTTGAAGATCGACCGCTTTCCAGAGTTCCGCATTGGCGATCGTCCGGCTTCGGGCGTTCCCATTCGGATCGCTTTTCTTCCAGCCGTTGTTCTTCCAAATGTGCCGCCTGTCGTTGCAGCCTTTGACGGCATAGATGGAATCCGACCAAATGGTCGCGGCTTCGCCCGTTGCTTCGCTATTGATCCACGTGACTGCCTTCAAGACGGCGGTCAATTCCATCGAATTATTAGCGGAATCACGCATACCGCCGAAGCTGGACGCGATTTCCGCAGCCTCGCGATAGGCGACAAAGGCCCAGCCGCCGTGCCCGGAATCGGGGTCATAACAACCGTCCGCGAAGACATGGAGACCGTGTTGAGCTTCCGGTATCCCGGCTGTCATTGCGGGGGAGCATAGCTCGTTGGAAATGCCTGCCATTTTCGCCTTCGCTAAGCCCGTTGGCCGAAGGAGACATTGGAATTGTACCTTCCGTTGTGTCAACTGCTGATGTCAGCGGCGCCGATAGTCCGGCAGCCGCTTCTGGTGCCACTCAGTCATCACCGGTCTTGGCCGAAAGCAGGCATTGCTCTGGGCCAAAGGCTTAAAGTTTGGGGGTGGCAACGGCGAAGCCAGTTCGCAAATCGCTTGGGAAGCTCAGCCAGGTTGATCCGGTTGCCCTCACCGTCGAATATCTGAGCCACGAGCCCAAAGTCGCCTTCGATTTTCTTGGCGAGCCGCAATCCCTGACGCGAAAGCCTTTCGAGCTCAACCTCGAGCTCGGGGACGACGATCGTTATGATCCCGTTGCCCGCGCGTTTATCATCCTTCCAGACCTGCAGGCCGGCCCCGCCCATGTTACGCCACTGAATGGGCCGTCCAGAACACTGACCTCATTTCCTTGAACACGAACGAGACTGGCCTCAGAGGAACTGCCGAGCGCATTGCTGGAGACGAATGCAGCCGCTTTCTCCAGCGCTTGTTGATAGGCATACATCTGGTCCATGACGCGCGCCATATCTTCAGGCGCTATGGACCTCCCGGCAGCTTCGTCCGCATGCAGCATCAGCATGTAGCGCATTTGCTTATCCCCAGTGAAAACCAGTCCCCAGCAGGAGCGAGCGGCGAGAATACAATCGGATGAAGAAGGGAACTGCTGTTAACGGCTGCAGTGTCCGTCTCCGGGCAACGCTGTTGCCCGCATTTTCTGGATAAAATCTCGAAAATGCGCTAGGAATTGATCCAAGCTTATTAAGAGAAACACGTTAAGAGACAAGGTACGGCGGATGGACGCCACCTTTGACCGATCGCCACTTTCTCATTCCCGGACGATGCCGTGAAACGCCGAAACCTGTCTCTTGCTCTTGTGCTTGCGCTGGCATCGCCGGCCGCCGCACAGAGCAGCGCCGTCTGCAACGACCTGCGTGGTCGCCTGGCCGACCTACCACGATCGATCGGCAACAATAACGGTCCGGAAGCGCGCCAATATGCCAGCGCAATCGCCGAGCAAAACCTTGAGCTGCGCAAGGTCCGCAACGATCTGCGCAGCTATGGCTGCACCTCGGGCAGCATGGTCGTGATCGGCGGTGAGAATGCCGATTTTTGCGCAGAGCTTTCTGACGCCGAGGCCCGGATGATCGACAATATCCGCTATCTCCAGGACCGCCGCAACGAGCTGCGCAGCCAGGCCGGCGATGACGACGCGCGCCGAGAATTGACGGCGGCACTCGAACGCAATGGCTGCAACAGCGAAAATTTCTATACCCCGACAGAGCGCAGCGCCAGCGAGCCCGCCCCAAGCGTCGAGGAACAGGCGATGCGCACCGACACATTCATCCCGCTCGGCGGCGGTGAAGAGGCCGATCCGCGTAATGGTCTGCCGAGGACCGAAATGTTTTCGCCGGTCAGCACCATCTGCGTTCGCAGCTGCGACGGCGGCTTCTTCCCGATCAGTTCGAACACCACCTCGGTCGATTTCGACCGCGATGCCCAGACCTGCGCCAAGATGTGCCCCGGCATCGAGACCGAGCTCTTCTATCGCGACGTGACCAGCACGGACGCCTCGAACATGATCTCGGCCGCAACGGGCGCGCCCTATAGCGCCATGAAGAACGCTTTCGCTTACAAGAACCGCGCGCCTGGTGAGAAAAATTCCTGCGCCTGCAATCTCACTGCCTATTACGAGGAGATGCGCGGGAAGCAGGCCCTGAGCGAACCGCCGCAGCAAGGCTCGATCACGACGGTCCGCACCAATCCGCCGGCGAAAGATACTGCAGCAGCAGCCCCGCCGCAGTCATCCGTCCCCGAACGTCCCTATGACCCCACGCAGAACAAGGTCCGTCAGGTCGGCCCGCAATTCCTCGCCGGCGACCAGGGCTCGATCGACCTTGCCAATCCGGCGACGCCGGGCCCACAACCACAACAGCAGTAATGGCTACGGGTCGTTACGTCCCCATCCGTCGTGGAAAACCAGTTCCTCGAGCGGCAGCCGCTGCCGCCAGCCTTTGACCGAGAGTTCCGGTTCGTCATAAAGCCGGTCGACAAAGCCGGCGCAGAGCCAGGCGACCACCTCGATATGCTCGGGTATGCCGAGAATTGATTTCAGGTCGCCTTCACGAAAGATGCTGACCCAGCCAATGCCGACGCCTTCGGCGCGGGCCGCAAGCCAGAGATTCTGGATGGCGCAAACGGTCGAGTAGGAATCCATCCGCGGATTGTGCGTCCGTCCCAGCACCACGCTGCCGCCGCGGGTGGGATCGCAGGTCACGCATATGCCGAGCGGCGCTTCCACGATGCCTTCGAGCTTGAGGGATCGATAAGCCTGCCGCCGCTCGCCTTCAAACATCGACGCCGCCTC
Organism: Rhizobium esperanzae; assembly: GCF_002204185.1. Classification (GTDB taxonomy): domain Bacteria; phylum Pseudomonadota; class Alphaproteobacteria; order Rhizobiales; family Rhizobiaceae; genus Rhizobium; species Rhizobium esperanzae. Next base: position 76,291 of record NZ_MXPU01000020.1, read on the forward strand.
TTCGTTAGCCTTGGCAAAGGCGTCGCGCACGCGCGCACGGACGGCTGCACTTTTCACCAGAATGAAATTCCATGGCTGCATGAAGCCGACCGACGGCGCATGATGGGCGGCTGTCAGGAGCCGCGCCACGAGGTCGTCGGGCAAGGGATCGGGCAGGAACTGGCTGCGCACGTCCCGCCGCGTCATGATTGCGTGATAGACGGCGTCACGTTCGGCCATGGAAAAACCGGATGCCGCCGAAAGGGCATCCGCATCAAAGGGTCGCATCGTCAAATTCCCAACAACGCAACCGCCCGCTGTCCGCGCGGGTTGGGTCTATCTTGCCAGGCCGGTCTTCTGACTTGGCGTCATCCGTCTGCCGCAGCCTTCCCGGCAATAGCCAGTGGCATGATGAAGCGGCGGGCGTCGGCCTTACAGCGTTGGGCACGTTCCGGTCTTGCACCGGATTCCCGATTCTCCCGCGTGAAAGCGGGCACCTGACGAGGTATCTATTTCAGGAAAGCGCTTCGCGGGCAAGCGGAGGCAGCCGAGCCCGATGAGGCCGTTAGGCAAACAGCGATTTTTCCGCCTGACGTGCCGGTGAACAGGCGGCGGCTGGTCACGACCACGCTCGATGCATTGGAGACTGCTGCGCGCCCAAGCCCGCTTTCAGGCCGCAGATTCTGCGTGACAACGGAAGGCCGCCACGCTAAACACGCAGCATGTCGATCACTTCTGTCTACGCCTCGCGATTTTATTCGTACCGCTGCTCCCAGCGGATGCGGGTCCGTGCGTAACTGAATTCGAGACGACGACAACCCGAACAGCCGCTAGTCTACCTGGCGGCTTTTTTGTTTCCGCACGGTATGACCAAACAGGAGCCACACCGTGCCCGATACCATTGATGATCTGCGTATCCTCGAGATCACCCCGCTGACCAAACCCGCCGATATCATCGCGGAAATTCCCCGAACCGTTGCCGTCAGCGAGACGGTGACCAGCAACCGTCATGCGATCCATCAGATCCTCGAGGGAGAAGACGACCGCCTGATCGTCGTCATCGGCCCCTGCTCCATCCACGATCCTGCTGCAGCACGCGAATATGCCGAGCGCTTGGCGGAACAGCGGCAGCGCCTCTCCAGCGATCTGGAAATCGTCATGCGCGTCTATTTCGAAAAGCCCCGCACCACGGTCGGCTGGAAGGGTCTGATGAACGACCCGCATCTCGACGGCAGCTACCGCATCGAGGAAGGGCTTCGCATTGCCAGGCGCCTGCTGCTCGACATCAACGCAATGGGCCTGCCCGCTGGCGTCGAATTCCTCGAGACGATCACGCCGCAATACATCGCCGACCTTGTCAGTTGGGGCGCGATCGGCGCGCGTACGACCGAAAGCCAGATCCATCGCCAGCTCGCCTCCGGCCTCTCCTGCCCGATCGGCTTCAAGAACGGCACGGATGGCGGCGCCCGCGTCGCGCTCGACGCGATCCTCGCCGCGTCGCAGCCGCATCACTTCCCCGCCGTCACCAAGGACGGACAGGCGGCAATCGCCTCGACAAAGGGCAACGAGGACTGCCACATCATCCTGCGCGGCGGCAAGCGGCCGAATTACGAGGCGACCGATGTCGAAGCCGTCACAGCCGAATGCCTTAAACTCGGCGTGGCCCCGCGCATCCTGATCGACGCCAGCCATGCCAACAGCGGCAAGGACCCGATGAACCAGCCGCTCGTCGTCCATTCCGTGGCCTCGCAGATCGCCGCCGGAAACCATCATATCAAGGGCATGATGCTAGAAAGCAACCTCGTCGCCGGCCGCCAGGATCTCGTTCCCGGCAAGCCGCTGGTCTACGGCCAGTCGATCACCGATGGCTGCATCGACTGGGACATGTCGGTAACAGTATTGGAAGACTTGGCGAAAGCCGCTGGCGCGCGGCGCAAGGCAGCCGTCGCAGCCTGATAGACAACATCAAGCGCGGCGGGCAGACACCCGCCGCCCAACAGGGCGGTGGGGCCAACCTGGTTATCTCACGGGTACGTCTACCGGATACGGTTTCATAACTCACGCCCGGATGATCGATCCAAGTTCCGATTTGAAAACTGGTATGAGCAACGTGAGGCTACCAACCAACCGCCCCGCCATCATGGGTGGAGCCCGAGGCCGGATCATCGGCACGCGGAATAGGAGCAGATTCAATAGAGCAGCCGTGGATCCACTGAGTCGGGCTCGTGTTCAGTCGCGACCCTGTAATAGGTACGCATATCGTCACGCTCTTTTTCGTAAGTCCACTTCAAGCCCCATCTGCATTCGTCCGTCATGCACTCACGGCTCTTCGATTCGAACATATCGAGTTGAAATGCCTCGCCATTGATTTCGCCGGTGATCGAGCCGGTTTTCCCCTTATCCTTCGATATGAGTTCAAACGCCCCTGCTCGACCATCCAGACAGTAGATCTTCCCGCGATAGGTTCGCTCGCCGGTCTCCAGCTTCCAGAAATTTGTCTTCACCTGCGACACGCTGTAGCGACCCTTGCATTGCTGCCGTTCGGCCGAGCCCATCTCAATCGTTCCCCCCATCTGCTCACTCTCGTTACTTGCGATCACCTTTCCGAGCACCGGAGTACCCGTTGCGAGGTAGCTTCCCTCGACACCACGGACAAAAAGATATGAACATCCTGCGAGCGTGAAACCCATTGCCACCACGGAGCCGGCGATCGTGAAACCACGCAGCGTCCACGCGCATCTCAAGACCGCCAGCAAGTCCATACCTCCAGGGTCATCTTCATATTTGCGTTGAAAGACATTCCGCTTCTGAAACGGTTTCCAGCAAGTGTTCGAGTAGGGCGGCCTCTCGATATCATCAGATACTCGCCACCCTGTCACAAAATCGCGGTGCGCCCGTCTCAAGAACTCACCGGAAAATACCTGACATAGGCGAATTCTTCGCCATCAGGAGACCAGCAGGGCACATTGATCGTGCCCTGCCCGCCGAAAAGCTCGAACAGCGTCTTCAGATTGCCGCCATCCATATCCATCAGCCGCAGCCGCACATCGAGATCGCGTGGGTGATCGAAAACCGAGGGGTCATAGGACAGGATCAGCACCTTGTCATTTCCCGGCGACGGATGGGCGAACCAGTTGCCCTGATTATCCGATGTTACCTGCTCTAGGCCCGTGCCGTCGGGGTGGATACGCCAGATCTGCATCAGCCCGGTGCGGCTGGAGTTGAAATAGATCCATTGCCCGTCGGCGGAATAATCCGGCCCGTCATTGCGGCCCTCGCCGTGCGTCAGCCGCGTCTCGGCGCCGCCGTCAACGGAGATCGTATAGATGTCGAAGAGATCGTCGCGGATGCCGCAATAGGCGAGCTGACGCCCGTCCGGCGACCAACCATGCCAGTAGGAGGGGTGGTTTTCAGTGACGAGCCGCGGTGTGCCGCCTTCGATCGGCAGGATATAGATGGCCGACTTGCCGAATTCGGTCTTGTCCGAGATGAGGATTTTCGTGCCATCAGGTGAAATGCCGTGATCGTTATTGCAATTGACGGCAAAGCCAGTGTCGACCCTGATCACCTCGCCGCCATCGAGCGGCAGCCGGAAGAGCAGCCCGTCGCCGTTGAGCAGCAGGTAGGAACCATCAGGCGAGAAGTTCGGCGCTTCCACCAGCCTTTCCGTTTGCCAGACCTCGCGAGCCCTGCCCGTCCCGACATTGTAGATCTCGACCGAGCTGCGCATATTGCCTCCCTGACATGTCGATTGGGTCAGCGATCCCGGAATCGATTGGTGATCGGATAGCGCCGGTCGCGGCCGAAATTCTTCTTGGTAATCTTCACGCCCGGCGCCGATTGCCGGCGCTTATATTCGGCGAGATAGAGCAGATGCTCGACCCGGTGAACGGTCGCCACGTCGTGGCCGCGCGCGACGATCTCCTCGACCGCCATTTCCTTCTCCACCAGGCACTCGAGAATATCGTCGAGAACGGGATAAGGCGGCAGCGAATCCTGGTCCTTCTGATCGGGGCGCAGCTCGGCCGACGGAGCCTTGTCGATGATATTGTGCGGGATCACCTCACCCGAGGGGCCTAGCGCACCCGGGGGCACATTCTCGTTGCGCCAGCGCGCCAGCGCATAGACCTGCATCTTGTAGAGGTCCTTGATCGGATTGAAGCCGCCGTTCATGTCGCCATACAACGTGGCGTAGCCGACCGACATTTCCGATTTGTTGCCCGTCGTCACCACCATCGCGCCGAATTTGTTGGAGATCGCCATCAGGATGACGCCGCGCGTGCGGCTCTGCAAGTTCTCCTCGGTGATTCCGCTCTCTGTACCCTCGAAGAGGTTGGACAGCGCGCTGCTGAAGCCGGTTACCGGCTGTTCGATCGGCACGATGTCATAGCGGCAGCCGAGCGCCCTGGCGCAGTCGGCTGCATCCTTCAGTGAATCTTCCGAGGTGTAACGATAGGGCAGCATCACCGTTCGCACCCGCTCCTCTCCGAGAGCATCGACCGCGATCGCTGTGCAGATCGCTGAGTCGATGCCGCCGGAAAGGCCGAGAACGACAGTTTTGAAACCGTTTTTATTGACGTAATCGCGGAAGCCGAGCAGGCAGGCGCGATAATCGGCCTCCTCACCCTCGGGGATACGCGCCATCGGCCCTTCGGCGCAGTGCCAGCCGGCTTCCCCACGTTTCCATGTCGTCACTGCAAGTGCCGTCTCGAACTGGCTCATCTGAAAGGCGAGCGATTTGTCGGCGTTGAAGGCGAAGCTCGCCCCGTCGAACACGAGCTCGTCCTGCCCTCCGAGCTGGGCGGCATAGATCAGCGGCAGGCCGGTCTCGATCACCTGCTTCAGTACCACCTGGTGACGGATATCGACCTTGCCGCGATAATAGGGAGACCCGTTCGGCGACAGCAGGATCTCCGCCCCGCTTTCGGCCAGCGTCTCGCAAACGCCGAGATCACCCCAGATATCTTCGCAGATCGGAATGCCGAGCCGCACGCCGCGGAAATTCACCGGCCCCGGCATGGCCCCCTGCACGAAGACCCGCTTCTCGTCGAACTCACCGTAATTCGGCAGATCGACCTTGTCGCGCACCGCGATAACCTTGCCGCCGTCGAGCACGGCGACGGAATTATAGCGCCCCCTCTCGTCCTGCCTGGGGAATCCGATGACGACCCCCGGCCCACCATCGGCGGTATCGGCCGCAAGGCTTTCCACCGCCTTCCAGCAGGCACGGATGAAGGCCGGCTTCAGCACCAGGTCTTCCGGCGGATAGCCGGAGATGAAAAGCTCGGTCAATACGAGCAGATGCGCGCCCTCTCGGCCTGCATCAGCGCGTGCTTCACGTGCCTTGGCAAGATTGCCGGCGACATCGCCGACCGTGGGATTGAGCTGGCCGATAGCGATGCGGAAGATATCGGAGAGAGCGTTTTCCTGTGTCATGTCATTTGTTTAGCCTGCGGCTCCCGTTACCGCAACACGTTCGCGACCAAAGCGTTGCACCGAGCTCACGATTTTTTTGGTGAACAGGCGCGCTGGAGGCTTACGGCAGCGATGCATTGCAATTTACCGGCGGAGCGGAATACTGACGCACGAAAGCGACAGCATCGTTAACGGTCATCGGAAACAGGCCATGAATAATTTTTCGAATTTCGTGCACCATCATTTCGACAAACCTGCCGACGAACTCGGCGACACGGAAAAGCGCGTGCTGGCGAAAGCCCACGAGCGCAAGATCATCTCGACCGATGTCAACGCCGCCTTTTCTGCCGAGGCCTCTTTTGGAGAACGTATCGCCGACAGCATCGCCCGTGTTGGCGGCTCATGGTCCTTCATTCTCGGCTTCCTGGCCTTCCTCGTCGTCTGGACGATAATCAACACCATCGTTTTGGCGAGTGGCGCTTTCGATCCCTATCCCTTCGTCTTCCTGAACCTAATCTTGTCGATGCTCGCCGCCATCCAGGCGCCGATCATCATGATGTCGCAGAACCGCCAGGCCGAGCGCGACCGCTTCGAGGCGGCCAAAGATTACGAAGTCAATCTCAAGGCCGAACTCGAAGTGCTCTCCCTGCACCAGAAGATCGACATGCGCGTCCTGACCGAACTGACGGCGCTGCGCGAAGACGTCGCTCGTCTCAGCGCAGCGCTTGCGGCCAAGACCTGAGGCGGGGCACCCCCAAATCAACGGGGCGGATACCTGTCATATTGCGGCAGGCCATCTGTTATCTCGTAGAAATCACCTTTGTCGGTGCAATAAATGTGATGGCTGAAGGCAAGGCCGCTCGGTTCGTCGAAGGCGCCTGCCAGGACCGAAACCTCCACCGCTTCATCCCCCTGCCAAAACAGAGCGGAGCCGCAATTGGCGCAGAAGCCGCGTTGCGCCTCAGCGCTCGACCGATACCAGCGGACGGCGCCGGGATTTTCCACCGAAAGCGCCACGCGCGGCACGTTGACAGCGGCATAATAGAGTCCCGTCTGCCGGCGGCATTGGGAACAGTGGCAACCGATGACAGGTCCTGGCTTTGCCCGAATTGAAAATCGCACGGCGCCGCAAAGACAACCGCCTGTATGGTGTTCGCTCATCATCGCTCTCCCCTCGCTCCTGGACAAACTTGCGGCCACGAGACCTCGTCGTCAAATCCATTCCCCTGAACGAATGATCAGAAATCTTGAAGCGTTCACGGGTGGCGGCGGCCCTCGGATGTTGCCCGTTGACAACACCCGCCGACCTCCTCTCATCACCGCGTTGAACCAGACGTTATTCTCGGTGATACTGATGGCTCAATTTATTCAACCGCCGGGAGACTGACATGAGAGCGACCCTGTCCAGACAGAAAGGAAACATCGCCCACAAGGACATTCTGCTTCATGCACACGCCATTCTCTCGCGCGAGGAAAAGCTCGCGACGCTATAACCTCTTTCTGAACTTCTTCCGCGACTATTCGACTGAACCCGAGCAGCGCTGGTTGCGCATGCGCAAGTTCATCTCCTATTACCGCCCGCATCTGCCTTTGCTGCTGGCGGATCTGCTTTGCGCCATACTCGTGGCCGGCACCGCCGTGGCATTGCCCCTCTGCGCCAACATCGTCACGAGCCGGCTTCTGGCTCTGCCCGATGCCCCCGAGGCCTTCGCGCAGATTCTTGCCATGGGCGGTGTGATGCTGGCCGTTCTCGCTGTCCAGATAGCGGCGATTTTCTTCGTCGATTATCGCGGCCATGTCATGGGCGCCCGCATCGAAGCGACGGTGCGGCAGGAACTCTTCGAGCATTGCCAGAAGCTGTCCTTCAGCTTCTACGATCGCCAGCGCACCGGGCAGCTGATGAGCCGCATCACCAATGACTCCCTCTGGCTGGGCGAGCTCTTTCACCACGGCCCCGAGGATCTCTCCATTGCCGTTCTGAAATATGGCGGCGCCATGCTGGTCTTGTTCTTGATCGACCCGCTGCTGGCGACCCTCATCCTGCTGCTCACTCCGGTGGCGGTGGCCTACGCACTCTATTTCAACCGGCGCATGAACCGCGCACTCGAAGACAGCAAGCGGCAGATCGCCGCCGTCAATGAGCGCGTCGAGGATGCGCTCGCGGGCATCCGTGTCGTCCAGTCCTTCGCCAACGAGGCGCTGGAAAGGCAGCGCTTCGTGGCGCAGAACCAGCGTTTCCTGCAAAGCCGCGCCGAGGGCTACCGCAGCGAGGCCTGGTTTTCCGTCGGCACCGAAACCTTCGCCCAGCTCGTCACCATATTGGTGATCATCGCAGGAGGCCTGCGCATCCTGACGGCGGACCTGACCGTCCCGGATATGCTGACCTTCCTGCTCTGCGTCGGGGTGCTGGTCGATCCGGTGCAGCGGCTCGCGAATTTCGTGCGCCTCTGGCAGGAGGGTTACACCGGCTTCATCAGGGCCATGGAAATTCTCGAGATCGATCCCGATATCACCGATCGGCCGAATGCGCGTCCGATGCCGGCGCCGAGAGGCGAGATCAGTTTTTCCGACGTCGCCTTCGGCTACGAAGCCGATGGTCCGAGGGTGCTGGAGCGGCTTTCTCTCACCATCGCCCCCGGAGAGTTTGTCGCCCTGGTCGGCCCTTCGGGAGTGGGCAAGAGCACGCTTTGCGCGCTGATACCACGCTTCTACGATGTCGAAGCTGGCGCAATCCGCATCGACGGAAGCGATATCCGCGACGTCACGCTGGCGTCACTGCGGCGCCATGTCGGGGTGGTGCAGCAGGATGTCTATCTCTTTGCCGGCACTGTTGCTGAAAACCTGCGCTACGGCAGGCCGGATGCGACCGATGCCGAGCTCGAAGCGGCCGCCCGCGCCGCCAATGCGCATGATTTCATCATGGCCCTGCCCAATGGCTATGACACCGACATCGGCCAGCGCGGCGTCAAGCTCTCCGGCGGCCAGCGCCAGCGCATCACCATCGCCCGTGCCTTCCTGAAAGATCCGGAAATCCTGATCTTCGACGAGGCGACCAGCGCGCTCGACAACGAGAGCGAACGGGCGGTGCAGCAGGCGCTCCTGAGCTTGGCGAACGGCCGCACCACCCTGGTCATCGCCCACCGCCTCTCGACGGTCCGCCATGCCGACCGCATCCTGGTCCTGACGGGCGATGGCATCGTTGAAGAGGGAACGCATGACGCGCTCATGGCGCAAGGCGGCGTCTATGCCAACCTGCACAGCGTTCAGACGAGTATCTGAAAAGCAATAAAAAACCCGGCGTCACGCCGGGTTTTTGTCATCCGTTTCGGCCTGTCCTCAGCCGTTGGCGACCATGCGCTTCTCGTCGCGGCCGCCCTTCATGCGCTCGGCGAGCAGGAAGGCGAGCTCGAGCGCCTGATCAGAGTTGAGGCGCGGATCGCAGTGCGTGTGATAGCGGTCCTGCAGGTCGTCGGCGGTGACTGCGCGAGCGCCGCCGGTGCATTCCGTTACGTCCTTGCCGGTCATTTCGATATGGATGCCGCCGGGATGCGTGCCTTCGGCGCGGTGGATCTGGAAGAAGCTTTCGACTTCCGACAGGATCCGTTCGAAGGGACGGGTCTTGTAGTTGTTGAGCGTGATCGTATTGCCGTGCATCGGATCGCAGGACCAGACGACCTTGCGGCCTTCACGCTCGACAGCGCGGATGAGGCGCGGCAGGTTCTCGGCGACTTTTTCATGACCGAAGCGGCAGATCAGCGTCAGGCGGCCGGCTTCGTTGCCCGGATTCAGGATGTCGATCAGTTGCAGCAGATCGTCGGCCTGCAGCGACGGGCCGCATTTCAAGCCGATCGGGTTCTTGATGCCGCGGCAATATTCGACATGCGCATGGTCGGCCTGGCGCGTACGGTCGCCGATCCAGATCATGTGGCCTGACGTAGCATACCAGTCGCCGGAGGTGGAATCGATGCGGGTCAGTGCCTCCTCGTAGCCGAGCAGCAACGCCTCATGGCTGGTGAAGAAATCGGTCTCGCGGAGCGCCGGCTGGTTTTCCGAGGTGATGCCGATCGCCTTCATGAAATCCATGGTTTCGCTGATGCGGTCGGCAAGCTTGCGGTAACGCTCGCCCTGCGGGCTGTCCTTGACGAAGCCGAGCATCCACTGATGCACGTTTTCGAGATTGGCGTAGCCGCCCATCGCGAAGGCACGCAGAAGGTTCAGCGTCGCGGCCGACTGGCGATAGGCCATGGCCTGCCGTTCCGGGTTCGGAATGCGCGACTCCTCGGTGAATTCGATGCCGTTGATGATGTCACCGCGATAGGCGGGCAGTGTCACGTCGCCCTGCTTCTCGACATTCGACGAGCGCGGCTTGGCAAACTGGCCGGCGATGCGGCCGACCTTGACGACCGGCAGCTGCGCGCCGAACGTCAGCACGACAGCCATCTGCAGGAAGGCGCGGAAGAAGTCGCGGATATTGTCGGCGCCGTGTTCGGCGAAGCTCTCGGCGCAGTCGCCGCCCTGCAGCAGGAAACCGTTGCCTTCGGCGACGTTGGCGAGATGCTTCTTCAGGCGGCGCGCTTCGCCTGCGAAGACGAGCGGCGGATAGCTGGCGAGCTGGGCCTCCGTCGCCGCCAAAGCAGCTGCGTCGGGGTATTCGGGAACCTGCAGGATCGGTTTCTGCCGCCAGCTGCTCGGGGTCCAGTTCTCTGCCATTTCACTAACCTCACTCACATCCATTCCTCGGATGCCCTGTCTTAATATCCGGCGGCTTATAGACCTTTAGATCAAGCTTGCAAAGGCCAATCACCGGAAGCTTTAAACCAGCATATACCATGTCGATTTCCCCATATTTCAGACTTTGCATGTAGAAGCTGAAGGAGTTTCAACATCGGGGACATGTCATGGCGATCCTTTCGCCCGGCTTCATATTAGACCGCTCGGGTAATTTCGGCATCATGACGGCATTGCTGATGGTGCCGCTCGTGGGTGCGGCCGGCATGGCGGTGGATGTGGCCCACGCACTGAGCCTGAGAACGCAGCTCTACGCCGCCGCCGATGCTGCGGCCGTCGGTTCGATCGCCGAAAAATCGGCCGCGGTCGCCGCCGCAATGACAATGAGCGGCAACGGCACGGTCTCGCTTGGCAAAACCGACGCTCGTAACATCTTCATGTCCCAGACGTCGGGTGAGCTGACCGACATTCATATCGATCTCGGCATCGACGTCACCAAGACCGCCAATAAGCTGAACTCGCAGGTTTCCTTCACCGCGACCGTGCCGACGACCTTCATGCGCATTTTTGGCCGGGATTCGATCACCATCTCCGGCACGGCGACAGCTGAATACCAGACTGCCGCCTTCATGGATTTCTACATCCTGCTCGACAACACGCCTTCCATGGGCGTCGGCGCGACCGCAACCGACGTTTCGAAGCTGCAAGCCAAGACCGGCTGCGCTTTCGCCTGTCACCAGATGGACCAGAGCACCAACAACTACACCATAGCCAAGAGCCTCGGCGTCACTATGCGTATCGACGTGGTTCGCCAGGCAACCCAGGCGCTGACCGATACGGCCAAGGCCGAGCGCGTCAGCAGCGATCAGTTTCGGATGGGTGTCTACACTTTCGGCACCAAGGCCGAGGACGCGAAGCTGACGACGATTTCCGGCCTCACCTCCGACCTGACAAAGGTCAAGAATTATACCGACGCGGTCGACCTGATGACAATTCCTTACCAGAATTACAACAGTGACCAGCTCACGAGCTTCGACAGCGCGATGACGCAGATCAACACGATCATAGACCCTGCGGGCGACGGAACCTCGAATATCAGCCCTGAAAAAATCCTGTTTTTCGTCGCCGACGGCGTCGGCGACAGCTACAAGCCCTCGACATGTACTAAAAAGACGACCGGCGGTCGCTGCCAGGAGCCGATCGACACGAGTTTCTGCAAGCCGCTGAAGGACCGCGGCGTCAAGATCGCCGTGCTCTATACCACTTACCTGCCGCTGCCCAGCAACAATTGGTACAATACCTGGATCAAGCCCTTCCAGAGCGAGATACCGACCAAAATGCAGGCCTGCGCCTCACCCGGCCTTTATTTCGAAGTCACGCCGACCGACGGCATTGCCGACGCTATGAAAGCACTTTTCCTCAAAGTCATCCGCGCGCCGCGCATCACCAGTTAACAAGGCTCAGAGGCGCTGTCCATCGCGGATACGGTAGCTCGGCGCATACATGGTGACGAGCTCTTCGGCCGCGGTCGGGTGCAGCGCCATCGTCCGGTCGAAATCGTCCTTGGTGCAGCCGGCCTTGAGCGTGACGCCGAGCAGCTGCGCCATCTCGCCGGCATCGTGCCCGAGAATATGAGCCCCCACCACCTTGCGGCTCGCAGAATCGACGATCAGTTTCATGATCATCCGCTCGGACCGGCCGGAAAGCGTCGCTTTCAGCGGTCGGAACTGGGCGCGGTATACTTCGATCTCACTGTGCCGCTTGCCCGCCTCCTCTTCCGACAGGCCGACCGTGCCGATCTCGGGCTGTGAGAAGACGGCAGTGGGGATCAGTTCATGGTCCGGCCGGGTCGGATTGTTCTTGTACTCGGTCTCGATGAAGCACATCGCCTCGTGAATCGCCACCGGCGTCAACTGTACCCGATTGGTGACATCGCCGAGAGCATAGATATTTTCGATATTGGTACGGGAATAATCGTCGACGATGACGGCGCCGCGCTCGTCCGTGGCGACGCCGGCTGCCTCGAGGCCGAGGCCTTCCGTATTCGGATCGCGCCCGAGCGCCAGCATGACGACATCGGCCTGCAACGTGCCGCTGTTCAGCGTCTCCAGCACGAGCCCGTCCTCGGCGTTCGAAACCTGTTGCAGCGTGTCATGGCAGAGAATGCGGATGCCCTTGGCGACCATTGCCTCGTGCAGGCCCCGCCTCAGATCCTCGTCGAAGCGAGACAGGATTTCGGCGCCGCGATAGATCAGCGTCGTCGCCACGCCGAGGCCATGGAAGATATTGGCGAATTCGACGGCGATGTAACCGCCGCCTGCGATCACGATCGATTTCGGCAGTTCTTCGAGATGAAAGGCGTCGTTGGAGGAAATGCAAAGCTCGTGACCGGGAAGCGCGACATGCGGGTTCGGGCGTCCGCCGGTCGCAATCACGATCGTCTTGGCCGTCACCGTCTGCCCTGTTTTCACCAGCCGCACCGTATGGGCATCGACGAGCTCGGCGCGCGTTTCCAGGATCTCGGCATTGGCGCCGGCGAGCCCCTTCTTGTAGAGGCCTTCCAGCCGCGCGATCTCCGCATCCTTGGCGGCCACCAGCTTCTTCCAGTCGAAACTGCTTTGGCCGACCGTCCAGCCGAAACCCGCTGCATCCTCGAAGTGCTCGTGGAACTGCGAAGCATAGACGAAGAGCTTCTTCGGCACGCAACCGCGGATGACGCATGTCCCGCCATAGCGATATTCCTCCGCGATCGCCACCCTCTTGCCGAGCGAGGCGGCGACGCGCGCAGCGCGCACACCTCCGGAACCACCGCCGATGACGAAAAGGTCGTAATCATAGGAAGACATGAGAAGCTCCGGAAGGGGAATCGCAGGAAGGACGTTCCTGATATAGGGGCGATCATCATGAAAACAAAAGCCCTGCTCCTGCGTCTTTCCGTACTCCATTGCCGAATCTTGATCGGAAGTTGCCTCGGTCACCGTTTACGGTTGACCGCGTCGGCAGAGGCTGGCAGGCAATGCACGAGACTGAAAGGATGCCGGAGCAAAAGATGGATCAAACTCTCTTCGCCAACCTGTGCAGGGCCGGCAAGTTCAAGGAAGCGCTCAACCTCGCCATCCAGGGCCACGAGGGCGAGAAATTCACGCCCAGCCGCTTTGCCATGGACAAGAAAACAGGGCTGCCGATCTTCTACCGCGGCAACAAGCGCGTAGAGCCGGATGAGACTGGCGTATGGCAATTGGCCAAGAGTTCGAAGGACTGGGGCTGATCGCCCTTGGCGTATTTTCTCTCTCGAGGATTTGCCGCTCTCAGCCGGTAATGCGGAAATCCCTCGGCATATTCTCGAGCTGAGCCGCTTCCGTCTCGACGCTTGAAACCGATGCCCCTGCAGGTCCGCGCCTCAAACGCTCGATCATTGTCGAAATCGCGTTGTCCGCTCCAGCGATCAAGGCGGAGACAGATCCGTCCGCTTCGTTGCGCACCCAACCCGTTACGCCGAGCCGCAGCGCCTCATCGCGTGTCCACATGCGAAAACCGACACCTTGGACTCTGCCCGATATCCGCACTCGCACCGCCTCGTCATGATCGGACATATCGCCTCACCAAAACCTAGCCGCTATTGCCGGATCCATCATAGCAAAAAAGCCCGGACGATGCCGGGCTTTTGCAAATCTGCGGAGGCAGCCCTTACTTCTGGGCAGCCGGGGCCGGCGCCGGAGTGGGTGCCGGAGCCGCTGGGCTGTCGGTGGCCGGCGGTGGCGCCTTGATGACCTTGGACAGTTCGGCATTGCTCTGCTTTTCCAGGTCTCGCGAAATGCCCTGCGCCCAGATGTCGGCAGCCTTGGCCGTTTCGCGGGAGGCGACCGGACCATCGCGCAGTAACTTCTTGCCGACGTCGGAATTATAGAAATCCGCAATCGCCTTCAGCTCGTCGACCGTGAAGGCCTTGGCATAGGTGAGCGCCGCCTCCTTTTCCAGATCCCCGCGCCGCGGCGCCAGCTTCAGCGCCTGCGCGTCGACGGTCGACGAGATAACGTCCTGGTAGTTCGGCGAATCCTGGATCAGGCCGGCTTTCAGGCGCTCGGCAAGGCCGGGCAGGATGTTGTCGAACTGGGCCGTAGCACCGATCGCGTCGATCGCCGCGCGCGCAGCTTTCAGTTGCTCTTCGGAAACTTCCTGCGCCTTGACGGCGGGGCCGAAGGCAAGCCCGGAAAGAACGATGGTCGCAGCGGCAAGACGGCCAAGACCTGCAATGTTCATCATAAGTGTATGCTCCTGTTATCTGTTTGCCTGCAGCGTGCGCGCACCCGCAGGACCGGCGATGATCGCAAGTGCCGCCATATTGATAAAGAGCCCGTGTTCGACGACGCCGGGTATGGAATTCAGCTCGCTCGAAAGCGCCTCTGCATCAGGAATGCGGCCAAAAGATGCATCGATGATGTGATGGCCGCCATCCGTGGTAAACTCTCCGTCACCGGACTGGCGCAGGTTGAGTTCGCCGGAAAGGCCGAGCCGGGCGGCAACCTTTTCGATGGCGATCCGCGTCGAGACGAGACCGAACGGATTGACCTCGATCGGCAGCGCGAAGGCGCCGAGCGTTTCGACCAGCTTGCTCTCGTCGGCGATGACGATCATCCTCTGCGACGCGGCAGCGACGATCTTTTCGCGCAGCAGCGCGCCGCCGCCGCCCTTTATCAGCCTGAGCGCCGGATCGACCTCGTCGGCGCCGTCGACCGTCAGATCGAGCGCCGGCAGCTCATCAAGCGACTTCAGCGGAACACCGAGCTCGACACAGAGCCGCGCCGTTCGCTCGGACGTCGGAACACCTTCGACCTGGAAGCCGCCTGCGACCTTCTCCGCCAGCAGGCGGACGAATTCTTCCGCTGTACTCCCAGTTCCGATGCCGAGACGCATCCCGCTTTCGACATGGGCGAGCGCGGCCTCGGCGGCCTTGATCTTCATTTCGCGCGCATCCATGCGCCGCCAGCTCCGAATTATTACGTTGGATGTGCTGTTTACACGGCTCGCCTGGCAAACGAAAGTCAAAATCATCACGGAAAATGAAAAGCCGAAACAAACGCCTGCGGCTTGCCGCTAATCCTCAGGCCGTTGCTTTCCGCCCCGCGATCGCCTACCTCAGGAAAAATATCATCATTCCCGGAAATGACGCGTTCCATCGACACCGCTCGCAAGACGCCCATCGCACAAAGAGGCAAACCCTTGACCCCTGCCCCCGCCCCGCTCGTCGTCTTCGATCTCGACGGCACCCTTCTCGACACCCATGCCGATCTCGTCGAAAGCCTGAACCATACGATCGCAGCCCTCGGCCTCGAACCGGTCAGTTATGACGACCTCACCCATCTCGTCGGCCAGGGGGGGCGGGTGATGATCGAGCGCGCCTGCCGGCTGCGCGGCCATTCGCTCGCGGAAGATGGCCTGCCGCTGCTGGTGGAACGCTTCGTCGCCCATTATGCCGGCAGCATGCCCGGCCATACGGAACCTTATCCCGGTCTGGTCGCCGCGATGAACCGCCTGAAATCCGCTGGCTACCGCCTCGCCGTCTGCACCAACAAGATGGAGAGCCTCGCGCTCGGTCTGCTCGACAAGCTCGAACTCGTCAGCTATTTCGAAGCCGTCACCGGCGGCGACACCTTCCAATACCGCAAGCCCGACGCTCGCCACCTCACCGGCACCATCGAGCGCGCCGGCGGCGATATTTCCCGAACCGTGATGATCGGCGACAGCATCAACGATATCGCAGTGGCCAGGAACGCCGCCGTGCCGTCGATTGCAGTGCCTTTCGGCTACTCGGATGTGCCGGTCTCAAGCCTCGATCCCGATGTCATCATCACCCATTACGATGAACTGACGCCGGAATTGGTGGAAGGTTTGCTGAAGGGTTCTGCGGCCAAAGTTGCCGTTTAGAGACGAGGCTGGCTCTTGTCCTCTGACGGCATTCGGTGAGGCCCCCCCTCTGGTCTGCCGACCATCTCCCCCACCAGGGGGGAGATTGGCCAGAAGCCTAACCTTCGCGCATCACTAACGTTGCGCAGCTTGCGGTGCCGATTGATTGGGGAAACCGGTGCTCCCGGCCAATCTCCCTCCTTGTGTCTCCTTGTGGGGGAGATGTCCGGCAGGACAGAGGGGGGTACCACACGGCACATCCTATCTGAAGCACCACCACCCAAAAACAAAACGGGCGGCCCAAAGACCGCCCGTCAAAAATCACCACAAATTAGGCGTCAGATCTGCGCCCCACGCGCCTTGGTCGTCGCATCGAAAGCCTTGTCGACATAGGCGTCACGGCCGTAGACGTCATCGAAATACTCCACCACGCCATCCTTGTTTGGCCAGGCGGTGAAATAGGAGACGTAGACCGGGATCTTCTGCGGCACCTTCACTGCATGATTCTGGCCGCTCGCGATCTGCCTGGCGACATCGTCGGCGGTCGTGCCGAGCACGGCGGCTGCCATCGCGCGCGGATTGGCAAGGCGCACACAACCGTGGCTGAGCGCCCGCATGTCGCGCTTGAAGAAGCTCTTCGAGGGCGTATCGTGCATGTAGATCGCGTGGCTGTTCGGGAACAGGATCTTCAGTTCGCCGAGGGCGTTATCGCTGCTTGGCGGCTGGCGCACCGAAACATTTGCGGTCGAGCCGTACCAGTCGACGCTGGACGAGGCGACGGCATGGCCATTCACCTCAACCTCGTAACCGAGCTGATCGAGGTAGTTCGGATCCGACCGCAGCTTCGGCAGCATTTCGTTGATGATGATCGACTGTGGCACGCCCCAGAACGGGTTGAACTCCACCGTCTCGATCTCGTCGTTGAAGAAATAGGTCTGGTTGTTCTTGCCGCCGACCACCACGCGCATCGACAGCTGTTCCTTACCGTCATTATGGTAGTAGGCCATGTAGGCCGGCTGATTGATCATGACGTAGCGGGAACCCAGATCTTCCGGCAGCCAGCGCACCTGTTCCATGGCGACGACGAGCTTGTCGATCTTCGAGGCATTGGTGTCACCGCCGGTCATGGCGCGCACCGTCGCCTGGCCGATGACACCATCGGGCTTCAGACCGTGCTCCTTCTGGAAGTCCTCCACCAGCGAGACGATGTCGGGCGAATAGTCGCTGCCGCCCGCGTAGGCTGCAAACGTCGCCGCATGATCGGTCGTCAGCGTCTCGGACCCGTGCTTCTGCAGCGCCTTGACGATATTGGCGATCTCGGACGAGCTGTCGCCGGGTTTGAGCAGCCCTTGGAGCGAAATGACGATCTGCTCCTCATTGCTGTCGGCGGCGCGAAGCTTGGCAAGCTCCGCCTTCAGCGCCTCGAACTGCGGGCTATCGGGCGAACGGCTGGCGATATAGGCGCCGGCATTCGGGCTCATGCGCGCAAGCTTCAGCACCGGTGCCAGATTGACGACCTTGCGCTGGAAATCGTGATAGCCAGAAATCTTGTTCGGATCGATGCGGCCGCGGACCGTGTCCTGCACGAAGGCAAGCACCTTGGCCGAAAGTTCCAGCTCGAACTGCGTCAGCGCTCGGTCGCGCGCGGCAGGATCGGGATTGGCCGGATCGACCGCCGGCGCCTGCACGGCGTAATCGGCAGGGTCGAGGCCCACGGAAGCCGCATCGGCCAGCGCCGCCATTGCCGACTGGGCGCGCTCGTTGATCTGGTTGCCGTCGACCCAGACGAGCGGATTGCGGCTATCGCTATAATAGGTTTCCAGCGCCTTGGCGACGTCGACATTGGCGCGAACCTTGGCCTGCGCCAGGAAGCGGCGCTGCACCACCGGTTCGGAATCGCTCCCAGGCGAAACCTCAGCAACCGCACCCGTGACGATGGGATCGGCGAACTTGCTGGTATCGACGAACTGCAGGGCTTCGGTCTTGTAGGTGTAATAACGCGGACCGCTGACCTTCGGCAGCGGCGCCTCCGGGTCAAGCCCGCCAAGCGATCCGCCTTCGCCGCCACGCGGCGCCACACGCCCGGGCGGCATCTGATCCATGAAAATGGTGCTCTGAGTCCGCTGCCTGTCGCCACGCAGCATATCCATCAGCGTATAGGCATGCGCGGGAGCGGCCATCATTGCCAGGCCGCAAGAAACTGCCAATGCGGATACCGCGCTTTTCAAAACGAACGTCATATATATTCCAGTCCCGATGTCATGCTGTTCTCAGCTCAAATCCCGCGAAACTCAAGCAGCGTAGGGCCTCATTGATCAGAAACCGGCCTTCGCCGCCAGCGCCGGCGGACTAATTTCATGTGAGAGGAATCCTGCGCGGCGCCGCACAGCAGTTCACACAAAATTATGAAATTATTAGTTAATTTTTTACCGAATTTTCGCCGCCGGGCCAGTACGGCAAAAACGTGCCGATGCATAAAATTTCCAACGTGGCCGAAAAAGCACGCCGCCTGGCAGGCACAAACATGACTGTGATCATCAATATTTCGCACCGCATCCGGTTTTCTTGCCCTGGTTTCCAACCTATAAGACCACATCTTTCGAAGATGCCAGAAAACAGCATGTGATAGGAAGGCAAGGCTCATGACCGCAACCCGCACCGAAACCGATACTTTTGGCCCCATCGACGTCGCCGCCGACCGATATTGGGGCGCCCAGGCGCAGCGTTCGCTCGGCAATTTCAAGATCGGCTGGGAAAAGCAGCCGCTGTCGATCGTCCGCGCCCTCGGCATCGTCAAACAGGCGGCCGCCCGCGCCAACATGTCGCTCGGCCAGCTCGATCCGGCGCTGGGCAAGGCCATCGTCGACGCCGCCCAGGAAGTGATCGACGGCAAGCTCGACGAGCACTTTCCACTGGTCGTCTGGCAGACCGGTTCCGGCACGCAGTCCAACATGAATGCCAACGAGGTGATCTCCAATCGTGCCATAGAAATGCTCGGCGGGGTCATGGGTTCCAAGAAGCCGGTGCACCCGAACGATCACGTCAATATGAGCCAGTCGTCGAACGACACCTATCCGACGGCCATGCATATTGCCTGCGCCGAACGGATCGCCCATCACCTGCTGCCGTCGCTGAAGCACCTGCATGCCGCCCTGGACATGAAGGTCACCGAATTCAGCCACATCATCAAGATCGGCCGTACCCATACCCAGGACGCGACGCCGTTGACGCTTGGCCAGGAATTTTCCGGCTATGCCGCCCAGCTTGGCTCCGCCATCAAACGCATCGAGATGACCCTGCCCGGCCTCTGCGAACTCGCCCAGGGCGGCACCGCCGTCGGCACAGGCCTCAACGCACCGGTCGGTTTTGCGGAGAAGGTCGCGGACGAGATCGCTGATATCACAGGCATGCCCTTCGTCACCGCGCCGAACAAGTTCGAGGCGCTTGCCTCGCATGACAGCATGGTCTTTTCGCATGGAGCCATCAATGCGGCGGCTGCCGCTCTCTTCAAGATTGCCAACGACATCCGCCTGCTCGGCTCCGGCCCCCGCGCCGGTCTCGGCGAACTGGCGCTGCCGGAGAATGAACCCGGCTCCTCGATCATGCCCGGCAAGGTCAACCCCACCCAATGCGAAGCGCTGACGCAGGTTTGCATCCACATCTTCGGCAACCACGCCGCGCTCACTTTCGCCGATAGCCAGGGCCATTTCGAGCTCAACGTCTACAACCCGATGATGGCATACAACTTCCTGCAGTCGGTGCAGTTGCTGGCCGACGCCGCCGTTTCCTTCACCGACAATTGCGTCGTCGGCATCGAGGCGCGCGAGGACAACATCAAAGCCGGCCTCGAACGCTCACTGATGCTGGTCACCGCCCTCGCCCCCAAGATCGGCTACGACGCCGCCGCCAAGATCGCCAAGACGGCTCACAAGAACGGTACAACGCTGAAGGAAGAGGCGCTTGCCAGCGGCCTGGTGACATCGGAAGAATATGACGCGATCGTGCGCCCGGAAACGATGATCGGGCCGAAATAAAAGAGCCGCGATACGCAGCCTCTGATCCGCCTGCCGTCCCTCGCCAACCTCTCGCAGGGCACGTCCCCTCGCCCCGTCTTTACGGGGAGAGGGTTAGGGTGAGGGGCGATCTTCGTCTGCCTGGTGCAGACAGGGGAGCAATGTCAAGCCAGCAACGAAAAATTGTCCATCACGACAGAATTGCCCATGAAGTCGAACCGGATTTCTTCGATGTCTTCGATATCGACCTCGAGACTGGGGCCGGTGACCTCGAGCTCCTGCTGATAGACGATCTGGCCGTCATTCAGGGCTGTGAGCGTCAGGTGAAAGGGCGATGCCGACAATTCGGCGATCGAGACGCTCTGAAAGGTGAACTCCCCGCCATCGAGCAGTTTCAAGCTTACGGGGGCAGAACCGGGGGATAGAACGGTATCGCTGAAACCGTCTTCGGTAATGGCGTCGACGCCCGGGATGCTATCATAGACGATGCCGTTCAGAAGCGTCACATCGTGGCTGCCGTTCACCGAGAGCGCAAAGCCCCGGTAATTGGGGAGAGAGAAATTATCCGCCCTCGATAAGACGCCCATATCATCGAAATCCAGGACTTCGTGATATTTTTCGCCTTCGTTGACGCCGTCGATCGCCAGCGTCAGCACGCCGAGATCCGTGCCTCCCCAGCCGTCGGACATCTTGTAACTCAGCTTTTCGATGAGCTGATCGTACTTCCCCAAATTCTTCACCACGTCGAGCGTATAATCCAGCTCATATGTGAAGTGACCATCAGGTTTCACTTTGAAGATTCCGTACTCGCCCTGAATGATCGTTTCGTGGTCAGGCCCATGTTTGGCGTCGATGCGGACGCCATTGACGAAGCGAACATACATGTCCGCTCCTTCGGGATCGCTGGCAAGGCGCAGCAGATCGCCCCTGATCCAGTCATGTTCGAAAAAAACGAGAAGGTCGTCGACAGCAGTTGGCTTTGCATTTGTCATTGGAAGCCCCGGCAGGTTAACGCTGCCGGAAATATGAACTGGGCTCGAGTTGAAAGCAACCTGAAGTCGGCCGTTTCGCGACAAATGTCGACTTCTGCTCCCTTATTGCGTGTGCCAGGCGGGTTGCAAATGTGGCACGACATAGCCCCAGCTCCAGACTCCGCCGTTCCCAATTGCATTTGCTTCGCAGCAGATTTAGACCGGTTCCAATTTTAGCGACGCACGCCCAGCAGAAAGGTCACTTGGATGGCTGACGATCTCTTCCCCCTTGGCGAGGATGCCACCCCCTACCGCAAGATCAGCAGCGACTACGTCTCGGTCGACAGTTTCAAGGGCCAGCAAATCCTGACGATCGATCCTGAGGGTATCCGGCTGCTTGCCGAAACCGCCTTTGCCGACATCAATCACCTGCTGCGCCCCGCCCATCTGAAGCAGCTTGCCGCCATCCTCGACGACCCTGAAGCGACCGACAACGATCGTTTCGTCGCCTACGATCTGCTGAAGAATGCCAATATCGCCGCCGGCGGCGTGCTCCCCATGTGCCAAGACACCGGCACGGCGATCATCATGGGCAAAAAGGGCCGCCGGGTCTGGACCGAGGGTGAGGATACGGCAGCACTCTCCAAAGGCGTTCTCGACGCTTATGAGAAGAAGAACCTGCGCTATTCGCAGCTTGCGCCCATAAAAATGTTCGAGGAGAAGAATACAAAGAACAATCTGCCGGCACAGATCGATATCTATGAGGAAGGCACCGACTCTTACGACTTCCTCTTCGTCGCCAAGGGCGGCGGTTCAGCCAACAAGACCTTCCTCTACCAGGGTACGCCCTCGCTCCTGACGCATGACCGGATGATCGACTTCCTTAAGGAGAAGATCCTGACGTTGGGGACGGCAGCCTGTCCTCCCTACCATCTGGCGATCGTCATCGGCGGCACCTCGGCGGAGATGAACCTGAAAACGGTCAAACTTGCCTCGACCCGCTACCTCGACGAGTTGCCGACCGAAGGCTCCGAGAGCGGCCATGCCTTCCGCGACATCGAAATGGAAAAGGAAATCCACAAGCTGACGCAGCAGATGGGCGTCGGCGCTCAGTTCGGCGGCAAGTATTTCTGTCATGACGTGCGGGTCATCCGCCTGCCCCGCCACGGCGCCTCGCTGCCGATCGGCCTGGGCGTCTCCTGTTCCGCCGACCGCCAGGCCAAGGGCAAGATCACCCGCGACGGCGTTTTCGTAGAGCAGCTCGAAACCGATCCGTCGAGATACATGCCCGAGATCGATGAGGCGAAACTGTCGGAATCGACCGTGCATATCGATCTCAACAAGCCGATGGCCGAAGTGCTCGCCGAACTCTCCCGGCATCCCGTCAAAACGCGCCTTTCATTGACCGGCACCATCATCGTCGCTCGCGACCTCGCTCATGCCAAGATCCGCGAACGGCTGGAAAAGGGCGAGGGCATGCCCGATTACCTGAAGAATCATCCGGTCTACTATGCCGGCCCCGCCAAAACGCCGGCCGGCTATGCCTCCGGCTCCTTCGGCCCGACGACGGCCGGCCGCATGGACAGTTATGTCGACCAGTTCCAGTCCTTCGGCGGCTCGATGGTGATGCTTGCCAAGGGCAACCGCTCGCGCGCCGTGCGCGAGGCCTGCAAAAAACACGGCGGTTTCTATCTCGGCTCGATCGGCGGCCCCGCCGCCCGTCTCGCCCAGGACTGCATCCGCAAGGTCGAAGTACTCGAATATCCCGAGCTCGGCATGGAAGCGGTCTGGAAGATCGAGGTCGAAGACTTCCCCGCCTTCATCGTCATCGACGACAAGGGCAATGATTTCTTCCAGGAGTTGAATCTGGGGTGACTGGGTGATGTGGTCATTGAGGTGAAGGGCAATCAACGGCGTGCCGTGCAGCCCCCTCATCCAACCCTTCGGGCCACCTTCTGCCCGCAGGGAAGAAGAGGGTGCAAGCCGCCGTCCATCGTTTCCTATCGTAAAGGTCTCAATGGAAGTGAGGCGCTGCCACGAGTGCCTTCTCCCCAGCGGCGAGAAGATGCCGGCGGGCAGATGAGGGGGCCGCACGGCACCCCCTTCCGATACCTGCACCATTACTGAATATCTGCAGCGCTTACCACGTCCTCATCATCCACCCTCGCCAGGATCTCCGTCCGGAATGCGCCGGAAAAAAGGCCGGTGTGCTCCAGCGGCAAGGCGCCGCCTGCGAGGATGGAGAAAACGACAAGGGCGAAAGAAATGGCGCGGGGCCTTTCCATGATCTTACGCCGTGGTTTTCTGGCAGCAGTCGGGTTTAGTGCTGAAAATATCTTTCCGAAACATTCACGCTGAAATAGGAGACGACCAAAAGCTCATGTCGACAAGATGAATACGATCTCCAGCGAGAAAAAGAACTGTAGTTTTTTAAACACCATTCCCGCAAAGCGGGTAGGACTACTCCACAGAAGATAAATTTTTTTATGGAAAATCATAGGCATGCCCAATGTATTGCCCCACTTCTGAGCTTTCATATGTAATCTTTGGTATATGTCGCTTTAATCTTTTCCCAACAAATTTAAGCTAACAACTAAAATATTGCCTTTGAATATATGAGGAGTTCGCCGGATGAATACGGCTGTCGCGCCCAAGGTGCAGGTTCCCGACGTCGCGGGTCAGATCACCTATGCCATGCGCTCGATGGGCGTTGCGCCAATACCGCGCAATTACGAACTCTTCTACGAGGCTTATATCGGCTCCAATCCCGCCCTCACCCGCGAACTCGCAGCCCTTGGCAGCCAAGCCACACAGGCCGAACTCGATGCGCTGGGCGCGCAGTATTTCACCGGCAGCCCCGCACGCGTCTTCGACGATGCCCATTCGCGCATATCAGGCGAACTCGACGGTCTGCTGCGGATTCTGAGGCAGGAGCAAAGTTCACTCGAAAGCTACACAAGGCTGCTCGGCGAGACCCATAAGCGCATCACCTCCAAAAGCAATGCCAGCGTCGAACTGATCGAAAGCGCCATCGAACTTTTGAGCCAGGCGACTGGCGACACCATGGCGCATGGCGAACGCACCGTCGAGGACGTCGTCCAGCGTTCGCAGGAGATGGATCAGGTCCGCAAGGAACTCGACGAATACAAGCGCATCGCCAACACCGATTCGCTGACGCGCCTTTCTAACCGCCGCGCCTTCGACGACCGCTTGGCAGCGGTCTTCAACAATCCCGGCATGCGGCCGGTGACGGCCCTGCTGCTCGCCGACATCGACAACTTCAAGAAGATAAACGACACCTACGGCCATCCCGTCGGCGACAAGATCCTCGCCACTGTCGCCTCCGTCATCCGCGGCAATGTTCGGCGAGACGTCTTCGTCGCCCGTGCCGGCGGCGAGGAATTTGCCCTGATCATCGAGGGCAACACAGCCGAGGAAGTGACGGCGATCGCCGAACGCATCCGCCGCACCCTCGAAACCACGCCGTTCAAGAATTCCCGCACCCGGGTGAATTACGGCCCGATCACCGTTTCGATCGGCATCTGCATGGCCTCGAATGCGGAGGATGCCGGCGAGCTCTACAGCAAGACCGACATCGCCCTTTACGGCGCCAAGAACGCCGGCCGCAACTGCATCGTCCTTTATCAGGACGGCATGCAAAAGGACTTCAGCAAGAGCTGGCTGATATACAAGGCCTGACGCGGACCCCTCATGATAAGCACGCTGTCGCCATCAGGTGACGGCATCAGCTGTTGTCCGGTTCACTCCACCGATATTACTTTTTCGATATCAGGAGCGGGAGGAGAGATGGGTGGCCACCTCTCGCCATCACGGCCTCTCGGCATCCCTACCACATCGTCTTCGCCGCCCGTCCCGGCCATTCCCGGTCGTAGGTTTCCTGATCGAAATCACCGACCGCGGCCTTCAGCATCTGGCCCGGCGTCGGCAGCGCCGCGAGATCGGCAAAGTGCTCGGCATTCCAGAGTTCGGCTCGCATCACCGCACGCGCACACTGGAAATAGACCTCGTCGATCGAAATGACGATGACGGTGCGGGGATGTTTGCCGTCCATCTCGAAGCTAGAAAGCAGCGCTTCGTCGTTGGAGACGACGCCGCGGCCGTTGATGCGCATCGTCGTATTCGAGCCGGGGATCAGGAACATCAGCGCAAGCCTGGGGTCGCGCACGATGTTGGAGAGCGAATCGACGCGGTTGTTGCCGCGCCAGTCCGGCAGATACAGCGTCTCGTCGTCGACGACTCGCACCACGCCGCCGAGATCGCCGCGCGGCGAACAATCGAGCCCTTCCGGCCCGACGGTCGCAAGCGCGGCAAAGGGCGAGATCTCGATCATCTCGCGATAGAGCGGCGTCAGCCGCTTGGTCACCTTGTCGACAGAGGCCTGCGATAGGCCGGCGCCATAGATCGTATTGAGCTCTTCGATGCTGTCGATGATTTTCATGAGGCGTTCCGCAGCGGCTTGATCTTGCGGTGGACGCTACAATGCCGCGCGCCTCGCCGGAAGCTCAAAAAATGGAATGATCTCCGCATCTTTTTTGATGCTTTCGCCGGCTTCCTCGCCTGCGCTGCCTGCGAGAAAGGCTGCGATCGCGCCAAGCACGGGAGCCGCTCCGATGATGCGCCGGTGACCGAATCCGTTTGCCCAGAACAGCCGCACTCTATTTCCCGCCGCGCCGTAACGCCGGGCATGGTCCGCTGACACCTCCTTGTCGTCCTCGGCATGGATCACCAGAACCGGCCGGCCGATCGAGCCCGCCGTATTGCTCGCGTCGAAATCCCCGAGTCTCCGTCCAGTGACACGATGAACCTCATCCTCCAGCGCGGCCTGGGCAACGGGGCGAAGGCCGATCATCCGGCCGAAATCGGTAAAGAGCCAGGCCATCTCGCTCGGCGAGCCAATCAGCACCAGTCGCTCGCCGGTAACGGGCACCGCATCCGGGATCAGGCCCGCCGCCGAAACCATCAGCGCCGCGCCCCCGAAGGAATGGCCGATCGCCGCATCGAATGCACCGAACCGCTCGCCTGCCGCCGCGATCGCCTCGACCGCGAGCCCCATATGCAGGAAGCGTCCGCCCGCGCACCCGTGGCCGGGAAAATCGAGCGCTATCACCTCGGCACCCGTCGCCGCCAGCATCGAAACGAGATCGGCCATGTAGACGGCGCTCGAGCCCCAGCCATGCGTGACGAGATAGCGCTTGCGCTGACCGAGCGCCCCGCCGTTCAACCGGTAGGCATGTGCTTTGGCGCCGCCGGCAAGCCTGAGGACGAAGCGCTCGGCGCCGGCAAGCCGTGCCGCGCCCGCCACATGCGCCGCCTTCGCTTTCTCGCCCTTCGGCCGCGGCGATGGTGTGCGGCAGAACAGCCGGAATGCAACCCTGCCCGCCAGCCGCTGCGAAATTACCTGCAGAAGCCGAAATCCGAGGCGGGTGACCTCAAGCGCGAAATTTGCCATAGTGGGAATCCAAAAGACTGTTCAACACTGAACAATAAAGTACAACGATGAACAAAAATCAATCCCTACCCTGGGATCATCCGCGTTTTCGCAGCTGGATCGCGGTGGCTCGCGCCTGCCAGCTCATGCAACAGTCCCTGGCGCGCTCGCTTGCCGATCTCGACATCAAGCCGCCGCATCTCGATATCCTCGTCAATCTCTACCGTTTCGAGGCCATCTCGCAGCAGGAGCTGGCGCGCAAGCTCCTCGTCGGCCGCTCCAATATGAGCATGCTCTTGCCGCAGATGGAGCAACGGGGTCTGATCGAGCGGCGCGGCGACGAGCGTGACAAGCGGGTGCTGCGCCTTTATCTCACCGGAGAAGGCCGCAAAGTAACCGAGGCAGCGATGGCGATCCAGACCGACCTCATCGAACGCACGCTCTCGGAGGAGCCGATCGAGCAATGCATGGCGACCGCCACCTCGATGGAGCGCATCATCGCCGTACTACTGAAAGATCTGCGCGACGACGATTGATCAATGCAGCGACGGCGCCGTCGGTGTGCCGGTCAGCGAGCGATATTCCCAGGCGGCGACGATGATCAGCACCAGCGTCGCGAGGATGCCGAGCAGATAGACCTCGATGAAGGGGGCCGCGAAGGCCAGCAGAACCACCAGCACGAGGCCGGCAAGATGCGACAGCGGCATCTGGCCGCTGGTCGCGCCCTTGAACCAGAGATTGCCGACGAGGAATAGGCCGGAGCCGCCGAGCACCGCTGCGGCGATGCCGACATCGCCCGTCTCGTGCGGATGCGAGAACATGAATTCAACCGCCACCGCATGCACGATGATGCCGGCCAGGATCGGGATATGCCCATAGGTGAAGGCCTGGCGCGCCAAGGCACCCGGCGTCTCCTCATGTTCGATGCGATGGGCGGCGCGCCCGTGGCCGAAGTGGAAATAGAGCCACCACATGGCGACCGTGCCGACGAAGCCGGTGACGAAGACGATGCTCGTCAGTCCCGAGATCGGCAGTTCGGAAAAGGTACGGCCGGAAACGAGAATCGCTTCGCCAAGGCAGATGATAACGAAGAGCGCGCAACGCTCGGCCATATGCGCGCCGGACACGTCCCAATCGCTTGGAAGCGAACGGCCGAGCCCGGGCACTGCAAAGCCTGCGGCTGGCCCGGCATATTCGATGACAAGTGCGATCACCCAGGCAATCAGCCGGGCTTCATGCTCCATGAGCCCGCCGGCGATCCAGAAGACGGCGGCGACCGCAAGCCAACTTGTGATGCGCACGAAATTCAGCGTATTGGCCCGGTCGACGCGCGTCATCGCATAGGTCGTAAACAGCGAACGCCCGACCTGCATCGCCACGTAGGCGCCGGCAAACAGCAGCCCCTTGTCGAAGGCTTCGGGAATGGAGGCCGACAGCAGCAGCCCGAGCATCATCAGCGCCACCAGCATGCCGCGCACCGGCATTTTTTCGGGATCGAGCCAGTTCGTCACCCAGGCGGTGAAGATCCACACCCACCAGACGGCGAAGGTCATCAGCGCCGCTTCGGCAGCACCCAGCGGCGTATAATGGGCGGCAAGCGCATGCGAAAGCTGCGAGATCGAAAAGACGAAGACCAAGTCGAAGAACAGTTCGAGGAAGGTCACCTTGCTGCCGGCGGCGCTGCCCTTGGCGCGCAGCCAGTTCTTGCTATTCGCTTTCGCCATGTGTCCCCCGATGGCCATGGATTGAAATTCAGCGCGGCTTTTCCGACGTGTCGCGGTTCATGCCCTTTTCCCGGAGCTCGTCCTCATAGGCCGAAAACAGCTCCGCCCCCCGTTCGCCGAGTTCGCGCAGATAAGTCCAGGTGTAGATGCCAGTGTCGTGCATGTCGTCGAAACCGATCCGCACCGCGTAATTGCCGGTTGGCGTCATCGAGATAATCGCGACATTGCGTTTGCCTGATACCGTCACCTTCTGCCCCGGCCCGTGGCCCTGCACCTCGGCCGAGGGCGAGAGCACTCGCAGCAGCTCGGCCGACAGATCGAAGCTCTGGCCGTCATTGAAGGTCACCACCAGCCGCTGCCGGTCTTTCGAAACGCGAAGTTCGCTCGGCCAGATATCGCTCATCTCAATCACCCTCTTTCCCCTGGAGAAGTAGGCGTTCGGCTTTTTCGAGGCAAGCGCAAATTAGCGTGTGCAAAATCCGTTTCCCTTGACGCGGCAATCACATATGCACAAATAGAAAGATGTCGCTTGAAAACGGGGGTATCCCGCTTGGCGAGCTTCAAATCCCGCCGCGGAGGAATTGGTGAATACGAGAGTGGGAACGATAGGTAACGCATCGCCGCTCGCGGCAGATGCACATCCGATGATCGACCCTTTCGGCCGGGCGGTCACCTATCTGCGCGTCTCCGTTACCGACCGCTGCGATTTCCGCTGCGCCTATTGCATGGCCGAGAACATGACCTTCTTGCCGAAGAAGGATCTGCTGACGCTCGAAGAGCTGGACCGGCTCTGTTCCGCCTTCGTCGCCAAGGGCGTGAGGAAGATCAGGTTGACCGGCGGCGAGCCGCTGGTGCGCAAGAACATCATGTATCTGGTGCGCAAGCTCGGCGAAAAGATCGGCGCCGGCCTCGACGAGCTGACGCTGACCACCAATGGCTCACAGCTGTCGCGCCATGCCGAAGAACTCTATGAGTGCGGCGTGCGCCGCATCAACGTCTCGCTCGATACGCTCGATCCCGACAAGTTCCGCAAGGTCACCCGCTGGGGCGATTTCGCCAAGGTCATGGAAGGCATCGACGCGGCGCAGAAGGCCGGCATCAAGATCAAGCTCAACGCCGTGGCGCTCAAGGATTTCAACGACGCCGAGATACCCCATCTCCTGCGCTTCGCCCATGGCCGCGGCATGGACCTTACCGTCATCGAGACCATGCCGATGGGCGAGATCGACGAGGACCGCACCGATCAATATCTGCCGCTCTCCGAGCTGCGCGCCGATCTCGAACGTCAGTTCACGCTAACCGACATAGATTACCAGACCGGCGGCCCGGCGCGTTACGTCAGGGTTACCGAGACCGGCGGCCGCCTCGGCTTCATCACGCCGATGACCCATAATTTCTGCGAGAGCTGCAACCGCGTGCGCCTCACCTGCACCGGCACGCTCTATATGTGCCTCGGCCAGAACGACGCCGCCGATCTCCGCGCCGCACTCCGCGCCACCGAAGACGACGCCCTCCTCCATGCCGCCATCGACGAGGCCATCACCCGCAAACCGAAAGGCCACGACTTCATCATCGACCGGACGCATAACAGGCCGGCCGTGGCGCGGCATATGAGCGTCACCGGCGGGTGAGGCCCGGTCTGCGCAAAGCGGGGAGCGATCGATCCAGTGATCATTGCAGGGGAGCCAACGCCCTGAGCCCAAGCGAAGGGCCGGAGCGCCAAACTCCACAAGTATCCAGAAGTGTCCAGCAACACCTGCGAGAGCCTCACGGCACGACGGTCAGCGCCTAGCCACCCGGTGTTGCTCCAACCCATCAGCCAGGCTTACGCGCGCAAATCGCAAACCGCTCCTGCACCATGCGCTCCAGCCCCCGCAGGAACGGCATCTTGCGCGCCTGCGCCCAGTGGATATCCGCGAGCTTGCGATCGACCACGATATCCGTAAAGCCGGCCTTGCTGAGAAGATCGACCACTGCTTCGGCCGGCATCTCCTTGGCGAAGTGCACGCGTGAGCGGATGTTCTGATGGCGCGCCATCATTTCAGGCGACATGTGGCTCGTCGGCGGCTTGCCCGTAATTTTCGTCCAGAGCTTCTGCAGGCCCTTGACCCACGTCTCCTTGCCCATATTGCCGTCGAGGATCAGCACCTTGCCGCCCGGCTTCAGCACTGAAAACCATTCCTTGAAAGCCGAAGCCGGGTCCACCAGCGTCCAGACGAGATGGCGGTTGGTGATGGCGTCGTAGCTGTCCCGCGGCTCCATGGTATTCTCGGCGTCGCCGGAAACGAAGCGGATATCGGTGCCGCGCTTCTTCGCCTTGGCGCGCGCCTGCGCCAGCATCGCATCCGACCAGTCGAGCCCCGTCACCTTGAAGCCGGCATCGTTCATCAGATGCGAGATGACGGCCGTGCCGCAGGCGAGATCGAGCGCCGCACGCCCCTGCCCCTCGCCGAGATGCTTTCGGATCAGCCGCTGCCAGCCCTTCCGCTCCGCTTCGGAGAAGATTTCATGGCCGACGCTCTGGTCGAACGTCGCCGCCCTTTCCGACCAGAAATCGCGGATTTCATCGCGGATGGAATAATTTGCATTCATCGAATTCATCTCAAGTGCCCCGGCGTCGGATCAGTTTGGAAATGCTCTAAAACATATAACTTGATTCACAAAGTCATATTTCTTATGCCTGCGGACATTATTCAGACGTCAGGGGAATTTCCAGATGAGTTTCGTGAAAATGCTCGCAGTGTCCGCAGCTGCGATTGCCGGTTCGATGCCGCTTTCGGCCTGGGCGCAGTCCTTCACCATCAAGGATGTCGCCGGCCGCGAAGTGGCCTTCGACAAGCCAGTCGAGCGTGTGATCCTCGGGGAAGGCCGCATGCTCTACGCCGTCGCGCCGATCGAGAAGGAAGACCCCTTTGCCAAGATCGTCGGCTGGCGCAACGACCTCTGGGCCACCGACAAGGATGGGTTCAACGCCTATGTCGAGAGGTTTCCGAAGGGCAAGGACCTGCCCTTCCTCGGCAACTTGACCGACGGCACGCTGCAGACCGAAACGGTCGTCAAGCTGCACCCGGACGTGCTGCTGCTGCCGATCGGCAACAAGACGGCCGCCGACGAAGTGAAGCTCGAAGAGATGCTGAATGGCATCGGCGTCAAGATCGTCTACATCGATTTCCGCGAACATATTCTCGCCAACACCGAGCCGAGCCTGAAGATTCTCGGCAAGCTCTTCGGCCATGAGGACCGCGCCGAGGCCGTCGCCAGCTTCTGGAAGGAGCAGATGGCGCGCGTCACCGACAGGCTAAAGGCCGCCAACCCGCCGAAGCCGAACGTTTTCATGTATCGCGCCGCAGGCCTGGTCGAATGCTGCGGCACCTTCGGTCCCGATAATTTCGGCCTGATGGTCGATTTGGCCGGCGGCCACAATCTCGGCTCCGATTTCCTGCCGGGTTACACCGGCTCCATCAATGCCGAACAGGTCGTCGCTTCTAATCCGGAGGTCATCGTCGTCACCGGTTCCAACTGGAGCCAGACCAAGGATGCCAAGGATTTCGTCAATGTCGGCCCGAATGCCGCAGCCACCCTCGGCGACAGCCGCAAGGCGCTCAACACGCTGATGGAAAACCCGGCCTTCACTGGCTCCAAGGCAGTGGCCGGCGGCAATGTCCATGCGATCTGGCACCAGTTCTACACCAGCCCCTACCAGTTTGTCGCCGTCCAGCAGCTGGCGAAGTGGTTCCATCCCAACCTGTTTGCCGATCTCGACCCGGACGCCACCTTCAAGGAATTCCACGAGAAGTTCCTGCCGGTCGCCTATCAGCCGGGCTATTGGGTCGACGCCAAGGCGGGCAAGTAATCCGCGATGGCCGAGATCGCCGCCATATCGATCGAAGCCGAAGCCGGGCGGGAGCGCTACCGCGCCCTCGCCCGGCGCAAGCTGCTGATCCTTTTCGCCATCACAGCAGCACTTTGTCTGTCCTTCGCCGTTGATCTCGCCTGGGGGCCCGCCCGCTACAGCCTCGCTGAGGTCATCGCCGCCCTCCTCGACCCCTCCTCCGTTTCCGATCAGGTGCGGGCAGTCGTCTGGAACATCCGCATGCCGGTCGCCGTCATGGCGATCGTCGTCGGCGCCTCGCTCTCCGTCGCCGGGGCGCAAATGCAGACGATCCTCGCCAATCCGCTGGCCAGTCCCTTCACGCTCGGCATCTCGGCGGCCGCAAGTTTCGGCGCGGCGTTGGCGATCGTCACCAGCGTTCCGCTTCTGCCCGTCGCAGCCGGCCTGCTCGTGCCGGTCAATGCCTTCATCATGGCGCTGATCGCCACGCTCTTCATTCATTTCATCTCGCAGGCGCGCGGCGTCTCGGTGCAGACGGTGGTGCTGCTCGGCATCGCCCTGGTCTTCACCTTCAATGCGCTGCTCGCCTTCCTGCAATATCTCGCCTCCGAACAGGCGCTCTCGGCCGTTGTCTTCTGGACGATGGGCAGCCTCACCAAGGCCACCTGGCCGAAGATCTGGGTGACGCTCACCGTTCTGCTGATTGCCCTTCCGCTCTTCGCCCGCAATGCCTGGGCGCTGACCGCCATCCGACTCGGCGAGGACAAGGCCGCAAGCTTCGGCGTCAATGTCCGCCGCATCCGGCTGGAAACCATGCTCGTCGTCTCGCTGCTTGCCGCAGTCCCCGTCAGCTTTGTCGGCACCATCGGTTTCGTCGGCCTCGTTGGTCCCCATATCGCACGCATGATCCTCGGCGAGGATCAGCGCTTCTTCCTGCCGGGCTCGATTCTCTCGGGCGCGCTGCTGCTGTCACTGACCTCGATCGTCTCGAAGTCGATCATTCCCGGCGTCGTCTTCCCGATCGGCATCATCACCGCGCTGGTCGGCGTGCCCTTCTTCTTCTCGCTCATCCTCTCGAACAGGAGCCGGTCATGGTAGCCCTTCAGTTACAATCGGTCGGCGCCTATCACGGCCGCAAGCTCTTCGTCGAGAACGTGACGACGCCGGTGATGAAATCGGGTGAGATCATCGCGGTCATCGGCCCAAACGCTGCAGGCAAGTCGACACTGTTCAAACGCATCACCGGCCTGCTCAAGGGCCCGGGTGATGTCGTCGTCGAAGGTTCGAAGGCGAAGAACGCCATCAGCTATATGCCGCAGGATACATCAGCAAACGCGGTGCTGACCGTCTACGAGTCCATCCTGCTCGCCCGTAAACAGGGCCAGTCCTGGGCCGTCGGCGACAGCGACCTACGCTTGATCGACGAGATCATGGCGGCGATCGATATCACCGCGCTGGCCTTCCGCGATCTCGGCGCCCTCTCCGGCGGCCAGCGCCAGCTCGTCTCGATCGCCCAGGCACTCGTCCGCGAACCCGAAATCATGCTGATGGACGAACCCACAAGCGCCCTCGACCTCCACCGCCAGATCGAAGTCCTCGATTTCATGCGCCGTCGGGTCCGCGCCAAAGGCATGCTCGTCCTGATCGCCATCCACGACCTCAACCAGGCCCTGCGCTTCGCCGACAAGGTGCTGGTCATCGCCAACGGCCGCATGCGCGCCTGCGGAGCGCCAAGAGATGTCGTTACCGCCGAAATGCTGCGGGAAATCTACAGAGTCGAAGCCCGGGTGGAGAAATGCTCGCTGGACCACGATCATGTGATCGTCGATGGGACGGCGCATTGAGGCCGGCAAAATCAGCCTGGCTCAGTCAATCAGTCGCTGCGCGGTAAACTTGTCGGTCACAAGCATATCGATCACCCCGACGCGGAGCGCGCCGGCAATCGCGTCGGTCTTCTTGGCCCCACCGGCAAGGGCAATCACCCGGTCCACCCGCTCCAGATCCTCGAGCGGCAAGCCTATGACGCGGTCGTCCAGCGGCGTCTTGACCGGCTTGCCGTTCTTATCGAAGAAGCGAAGCGAGATATCGCCGACGGCGCCTGCTTCCGCGAGATCGGAGAGTTCGCGGGAGGAAAAGATGTTGCCGGAGCGTGCGAGAAGTTCGGACGGTTCAACGGCGCCGATGCCGACGATTGCAAGCGTTATGCTGCCGAAGAGGTCCATCGTCTCACGGACGAACGGGTCGGCCTGCATCAGAAGCTTTGCTTCCCTTGACGTCGTCACGCCCTGCACGGGGAGCAGTTTCGGCTCGGCCCCGGTCAGCCGTGCAAGCCGCGTGGTCAGCTGCGTCGCATGCGTCTGCACGGAAGGATCGCCCATGCCTCCAAGGGTCTGGACGACATACTTCGCCTGAGCGCTCTTCTGGGGATGAATGTTCTCGACCATCTTGAAAATGGTCTGGCTCCAGCTCGAAACGCCGATGATCTCCCCCGGCGCAAGCGTCACCTCCAGGAGATGAGCCGCTGCCTCTCCGATGCGGGCCATGATGGCGCCGTCCCGATCTTCGGTGCATTCGACGACGATCGCCTCCGGCAGACCGTATTTTTCGCGAAGCGCGCCCTCGAGCTCGCTATAGGTTCCGACCGGCGGGATCACGCTGGTTCGCACGATATCTTCAGCTTCGGCACGCTTCAGCATGCGCGACACCGTCGCCTGCGACAGGCGAAGGTGCTCTGCGATCTCCGCCTGCCGCCGTCCCTCTATGTGGTACATCTGGGCGACCCTTGAAATGAGGCGGAGTTCGTTGAGGCGAGTCATCGCTAATCCCAGAATGAATTTTTATTCACCTTTAGCCTTTGTTTCGCGGGACGTCGAGCGGGCGAGCGCATCATTCCAGGTATCGAGAAGCACCCCACGATCCACCGGTTGCGGCTCGATGGTTTGCGTGTTTCGCGGCAATGCCGCGACAATTTCGAGATCGCTCCACAAGCCGAGTGACAGCCCCGCCAGATAGGCAGCGCCCAAAGCCGATGCCTCGGGTGCTTCGCATTGGATCACGGGATGTTCGATAAGGTTCGAGACACACTGCATCAGGAAGCGGTTCTGGCTCGGTCCGCCATCCACATAGAGCGCGCCGAGTTCGCCGCCGCTCTGCGTCCGCATGGCCGCGATTACGTCATGCACCTGGAAAGCGATGGAATCGGTCACCGACCGGGCCATTTGCGCGCGTGTCGTATTAAAGTTGATCTGGGAGAACAGGGCGCGGGCATCGGCATTCCAGTAAGGCGCCCCCAGCCCCACGAATGCCGGCACGAAGCCGGGTCCGCCCGGCTCGGCGCTCGCCGCAAGCTCGACGAGGGCCGCCACATCCGCAAGGCCGAGAATATCGGCCATCCAGGGAAGACTGGCGGCGCAAACGAGAATATTGCCTTCAAACGCGAAAGTCGGCTTTCCCCCGATACGCCATGCGACTGTGGTCGTGACGCCGTTGCGTGGAGGAATGAATTGCGAAAGCGTCGTCATGACCGAAGAGCCGGTCCCGAAGGTCACCTTGCCGTCGCCGGGTTCGAATGCCCCATGGCCGAACAGGGCGGCGTGGCTGTCGCCGATCGCGGCCACGATCGGAGTGCCATTCGGTACCCCCGGCAATCCTTGCGTTCTGCCGAAATCGGCGGAGCTGTCGAGCACCTCGGGCAGCAGCGCGATATCCGCGCCGAATATCTCGCCGAGTTCCTCGCTCCATCTCTGCTCCCTGAGATCGAACAACTGGCTCCTGGCGGCATTCGAGGCGTCGCAGGCGTGCCGGCGCCCACCCGTCAGGCAGTGGACGAGCCAGCTGTCGATCGTGCCGAGCCGCACCGATCGCCCGGCCGGAATACGGTCGAGCAGCCAGCGGAATTTCGAACCCGGAAACATCGGGTCCAATGGCAGGCCGGTGAGCGCCTGCACCCGGTCAAGACGGCCTTCGGCAATAAGACGTTCGCAATCCTGCGCCGTTCGGCGGCACTGCCAGCTGACCACCGGCCCAAGCGCCTCTCCCGTTTCGGCGTCCCAGGCGGTGACGGATTCGCGCTGGTTGGAAATGGCCACGGCCTCGATAACAACATCGGAGCCGGCCTTCAGGCAGGCATCGACCGCTTCGCAGACCGAGGCGTAGAGCCGGCGCGGGTCTTGTTCGACCCAGCCCGGCTTCGGATAGGAGATGCCGACAGGCGCCGATCCTCTGCCGACGATTTCTCCCTTTTCGGAAACGAGAACTGCCTTTGAATTGGTCGTGCCCTGGTCGATTGCCAGAATTGCCCGCATTGCCCGCATTCTATCCTCCCCGGATCAGGCGACGGCCGAAACCGCAAAAAACGTTCGGCCAGTCTTGATCCCAGTTACTTCCGCTTGATCAGCGCCTGCGCGGCGTCGGCGATTGCGGACGGCGCCATCCCGAATTCGTCGAGCAGGAACTCTGCCGAACCTGTGGGGGCATAGACGCCGGGAACGCCGAGACGTTTCATCGGCACCGGGGCGTTGTCGACCACCACTTCGGCGACCGCCGAGCCGAGCCCGCCAAAGATCGAATGCTCTTCGGCTGTGACGATCGCTCCGGTTTCCCTGGCTGCGGCGATGATCGCCTCCTCATCGATGGGACGAACCGTCGCAAGGTTGAGCACCCTGGCGCTGACGCCGCGCTCAGCGAGGATTTCGGCAGCCTTCAGAATGCGATGCGTCAAAGTACCGTTGGCGATGAGCGTGACGTCGGAACCCTGGCGAAGGAGATTCGCCTTGCCAAGTTCGAATTTATGGCCTTCCGGAAGCAGGTCGGGCACGCCGACCCGTGACAGGCGCAGGAAACAGGGCCCGTCATAAGTCGCGGCCCACGCAACCGCAGCGGCGGTTTCGATGCGGTCGCAAGGCGCAATAACCGGAAGATTGGGCAAGACCCGTGTCCAGGCGAAGTCTTCGATCGAGTGATGGGTCGGACCGAGTTCGCCATAGGCCATGCCGGAGGAGATGCCGACCAGCTTGACGTTGGCATTCGAGTAGGAAATGTCGGCCTTGATCTGCTCCAGCGACCGCCCCGTCAGAAACGGAGCGGCAGCGCAGACGAACGGAAGACGTCCGCCGTTGGCGAGGCCTGCTCCGACGCCCACCATGTTCTGCTCTGCAATTCCGACATTGACGAGGCGTTCGGGAAATTTCGACTTGAAGCCGCCGAGCTTGGAAGAACCGACCGAGTCGTTGCAGACAGCAACGATCTTCTCGTTTTCAGTTGCCAGCCGCTCAAGCGTGGTGGCGAATGCGTCGCGGCAATCGTGGAGCTTGGGTGGGTTGATTGGGGCGTTCATTACAGTGCCTCCGACAATTCTGCCAATGCGATTTCGTATTGCTCTTTGCTCGGCACCTTATGGTGCCAGTCGACCCGGTCCTGCATGAACGAGATCCCATGGCCCTTGTTGGTGTGGGCGACGATGCAATGTGGTCTTGTTCCCCGATGTTCGAGAGCAGGAACGATCTCACTCATAGTGTTGCCGTTGATCTCGGTGACTTCCCAATCGAAGGCTTCAAGCTTCGGACGAAGCGGCGCGAGATCATTGGTTTCGGCGAGCGCCGCGCCCTGCTGAAACCTGTTGTGATCGATGACCAGCGTCAAGTTGTCGAGCTTGAATTGAGCTGCCGCCATGATCGCTTCCCAGTTGGAGCCCTCCTGCATCTCACCGTCGCCGGTGACGACGTAGGTGTGAAATTCCGAGCCCGAGAGCTTGGCGGCTTTCGCCATTCCGACTGCGACCGGGAGACCATGGCCGAGCGGCCCGGTATTCGTCTCGACGCCCGGAACCTTATTGCAATTCGGATGCCCGTTCAGCCGCGAATGCGGCTGCAGGAAGGTGGAAATCTCCTCCTCCGGAATGAAGCCGCGTTTTGCCAGAGTCACATACAGGGCGCAGGCCGTATGTCCCTTTGAAAGAACGAACCGGTCCCGGTCGGGATGTTTCGGCTGATCCGGCCAGACATTCAGCACACGAAAATAGAGCGCCGTCAAAATGTCGATGACCGACATTTCCCCGCCAATATGGCCGGCGCCTGCTTCAAAGACCGCCTGAAGATCGCGCAATCGGATCTCGCGGGCGATGCGCTCAAGTTCTGTCGTATCCATCGATTCCTCGTGTGCATAAATATTCACTAATCAATATTTTTGCATAAGAGGCCGATTAGTCAACCCCCTTGTACTCCGCATCACAAAGATCCAGTCAACGAAATCTTGTTGACAGCTGGAAAGCAAGTTGTTAATGAATTTTCCAGCAGTAGTGAATAATTATTCGCTCCTGGACCAAATCGGATACAGGCCTACGCAAGGGAGGAGCAATGGTGGCGCTCGATATCAATGAACACAGGCTTTCGTCCGGTGCGTGGTTGAGCAAGCTCAAGGGAGCGACCGGCCCACTCGTCGGATTGCTCGTGCTGTGCGTCTTTCTGAGCGTCAGCACAGACACGTTTCTTTCTGTTCGAAACGGGCTCAACATCCTCGACCAGATCACCGTTCTCGGCATCATGGCGGTCGGAATGACGTTCGTCATTCTGATCGGCGGCATCGATCTCTCCGTCGGCTCGGCACTCGCTTTGGCGATGATGGTCATGGGCTGGACAGCCAACGTCGCCGGCCTGCCGCTTCCCGTCGGGATCGCCTTTGCGCTGATCGCCTCGGCGGTATCGGGCCTGATTGTCGGACTGCTGGTGACGCAGTTCAGGGTTCCGGCCTTTATCGCCACTCTGGCAATGATGTCGGCTGCCCGCGGCGTTGCAAACATGATCACCGACGGCCAGCAGATCGTCGGCTTCCCCGACTGGTTCATGATGCTGGCGATCGATCGCCATTTCGGCGTCATGACCGCCACGGTCTTTCTGATGCTGGCGGTGGTTCTGGCGGCCTGGCTTTTCCTGCACTTTCGCTCCGAAGGCCGCATGCTCTATGCGGTGGGCGGAAATTCCGAAGTCGCACGCCTCGCCGGCATCAACGTCCCGCTCGTGACGATCGGCGTCTATGTCATGAGTGCCGTCCTTGCAGGCCTTGCCGGCGTCGTGCTCGCCGCCCGGCTGGATTCCGTCCAGCCGTCCAGTGGTCTCGGGTATGAACTGGACACCATCGCTGCGGTCGTCATCGGCGGCACCTCGCTCTCCGGCGGCGCCGGCGGCATCGGCGGAACGTTGATCGGCGTTCTGATCATCGGTGTGCTGCGCAACGGTCTCAACCTTCTCAACGTCTCGCCGTTCCTTCAGCAGGTGATCATCGGCATCGTCATCGTGCTTGCGGTCGGCGCAGAGACCATTCGTCGGCGTCGCGCCTGACGAGCGGGATCCGCCGCACTGGCGGACCCGGAATTCCGCCCCGGAAAATCGGGACGGATCAATACCCCGAGGGGGAGGACATGCCCGAGGGTTCCATTAAACAACGGAGGAAATACAATGAAAATAGCGCGCACCATGCTCGCGTCTGCCGCACTGCTCGGTCTCATGCTCGGTCCCGTACACGCGGCGGAACTGAAGAAGCTGGGCCTCGCCGTTGCCAACCTTCAGGCAAACTTCTTCAACCAGATCAAGCAATCGGTCGAGGCCGAAGCCAAGAAGCGCGGCATCGAAGTGATTACGGTCGACGCCAAGGGCGACGGGCCGACGCAGGTCAACCAGATCCAAGATCTTCTGACCCAGAAAATCGACGCGCTGATCTATATTCCGGCCGGTGCGGCCGCGGCGAGCGTTCCGGTCAAGCTCGCGAAGAACGCCGGCATCCCGGTCGTAAACGTTGACCGCAATGCGGAAGGAGCGCCGGGCGATACGTTCCTTGCAACGGATTCCGTCGCCTCCGCCAAGGCTGTCTGCGACTACATCCTGAAGGAAGCCGGCGGCAAGGGGAAGATGGTCATCATCCACGGCCAGAAGGGCACGACGCCGGAAGTGGATCGCTCGAAGGGCTGCGGTGAATCTCTCAAGGCCTCCCCGGATGTAAAGGTCGTCGCTGAGCAGTACTCCAACATTTGGAGCCAGGATGAAGGCTTCCAGATCATGCAGAACATGCTTCAAGCCAACCCCGACGTCTCGATCGTATTCGCTCAGGCTGACGCTCTTGCACTCGGCGCCGCCCAGGCAATCAAGGTCGCGAAACCTTCCGGGAAAATCGTGGTCGGGGGCTTCGACGGCGACACCGCAGCGCTCGAAGCTCTCAGCAAGGGCGTCTTCGACGTTACGGCTACTCAGCAGACGCAGAAGATGGGCCGCGACGCGGTTGAAAATGCCGCCAAGCTTGTCGCCGGAGAGAAAGTACCGCCGGTCCAGCTCATGGATGCCACG
Organism: Rhizobium esperanzae; assembly: GCF_002204185.1. Lineage (GTDB taxonomy): Bacteria > Pseudomonadota > Alphaproteobacteria > Rhizobiales > Rhizobiaceae > Rhizobium > Rhizobium esperanzae. The sequence continues at coordinate 116,639 of NZ_MXPU01000020.1, forward strand.
CTGACCACCAAGGAAAACGTTGCAGGCTTCATCGCCAACCATCCCTGATGAAGCCGAGGTCTTGAGGAGGTGTGCCATGACTGATCCCGTTCTTTCCCTGAGGGGCATATCCAAGTGGTATGGGCCGCTCCAGGTTCTGAAGAATGTCAGCCTGGACGTCTATCCGGGCGAAGTGGTTGCACTTCTCGGTGAAAACGGAGCGGGCAAGTCGACGCTGTCAGGCATCATTGCCGGATCCCGCACGCCCTCCGAAGGATCGATGACATGGCTGGGGCAACCTTACGCCCCGGCCACCCCGAGGGAAGCGATCGACAAGGGCGTTGTCCTGATCCACCAGGAGCTGCAGCTTCTGCCGCAGCTGTCGATCGCCGAAAACGTCTTCATCGGACGTTGGCCGATGAAGAACGGCGCCATCGACCGTGCCCAGATGGTTCGCCGGGCCCAGGACCAGCTCGCTCGCTTGAACCTTCACATACCTGCAACGCGAACGGTCGCCGGCCTCTCCACGGCAAATCAGCAACTTATCGAGATCGCCAAGGCGCTGGCGCTCAACGCAAAGCTGCTGATCCTCGATGAACCGACAGCCGCCCTTGGCGGCGCCGAGACCGAGGCTCTCTTCGAACAGGTTCGCAAGCTTCGTTCGGAAGGCGTCGGCATCGTCTACATTTCCCACCGCATGGAAGAGATCAAGAAGATCACCGATCGCATCGTCGTTCTTCGCGACGGCGAGCGGGTGCAGGAATTCTCGGACAGCGCGACCCCGGTGCGAACGATTGTCGAGAGTATGGTCGGACGCCCGCTCGACCGCTTGTTCCCCACCCTGCCCGTTCCAACAGACCGCCCGGTACTTCAGGTGTCCGGCCTGAGCTCGCCGGACAACGCGTTCCGCGACGTTACCTTCGAGGTGCGGGCCGGCGAAATTCTCGGCATCGCCGGATTGGTCGGCGCCGGGCGCACCGAACTGCTGCGTGCGATTTCGGGAGCAGATCCGATCAGCGCCGGTTCGATCAAGCTGGAAGGCGAAGAACTCAGGCTGCACGACCCGGCGGACGCGATCGCCAAGGGGATCGTGATGGTTCCGGAAGACCGCAAGGAACAGGGCCTGATCGTCGGGCACCGGATCAGCGAGAACATTGTCTACGCCAATCTCGACAAGCTGGGCCGTGGCTGGATCACGCCGCGCATCAAGCGCTCCTTTGCGGAAAAGGCAGTGGCCAAGTTCGGCGTCAAGGGCCGTGCCGAGCAGTACGCCTCGGACCTATCCGGCGGCAACCAGCAAAAGGTCGTGATCGCCAAGTGGCTCATGCGCGATCCCAAGGTTGTCGTGCTCGACGAGCCGACGAGAGGCATCGACGTCGGCGCCCGCGCCGGCATCTACGACATCATCGTCAATCTTGCCAAACAGGGCGTGGCGGTCATTGTCGTAAGCTCGGACCTCGAGGAAGTTCTCGGCGTCTCCAATCGCATTCTCGTGCTTGCGCAAGGCAAGCAGGCGGGGATCCTCAATCGTGACCAGGCCAATGACGTTTCGGTCATGGAACTGGCTACCATCTAAGCAATTCCAACAAAAGTGTGCAGTGGTTTTGCGTCAGGAATTGCGTGAAAACAAAACAACACAGAAAGGAAGAGCGGTGTCCGACATCACTCTGAATGCCCCGAAGCTTTTCGATCTCAGCGGCCAGGTTGCCATCGTTACCGGCGCCGGGAGCGGCATCGGGCAGCGCATTGCCATCGGCCTCGCGCAATGCGGCGCCGACGTGGCCCTGCTCGACCGCCGGACCGACGACGGACTGGCGACGACAGCCGAACATATCCGCGCCGCCGGCCGCCGCTCGATCGAGATCGCGGCTGACGTCACGAACAAATCTTCCCTTGCAGATGCCGTCGCACGCACCGAAGCCGATCTCGGTGCACTGACGCTTGCGGTCAATGCAGCGGGCATCGCCAACGCCAATCCGGCAGAGGAGATGGAGGAGGATCAATATCAGACGCTGATGGATATCAACCTCAAGGGCATATTCCTGTCCTGCCAGGCCGAGGCCCGCGCCATGCTGAAGAATGGACGCGGCTCCATCGTCAACATCGCCTCCATGTCCGGCGTAATCGTCAACCGTGGGCTGAGCCAGGCGCATTACAACGCCTCCAAGGCGGGCGTCATCCACATGTCGAAGTCACTGGCGATGGAATGGGTCGGCCGTGGCATTCGTGTCAACACCATCTCCCCCGGATATACGGCAACGCCGATGAACACTCGTGCGGAGATGGTCCACCAGACCAAGCTCTTCGAAGAGCAGACGCCGATGCAGCGCATGGCGACGGTCGACGAGATGGTAGGGCCGGCGGTGTTCCTGCTGTCGAATGCGGCAAGTTTCGTGACCGGCGTCGATCTTCTCGTCGATGGCGGTTTCTGCTGCTGGTGATGCCTAAGAAGGCTCATTGCCGGGCCACTGGAAAATGAACGGTCTCGCCTCCTCCCTGGCTGAGACCGAGGCGCCGGAGGGTAACGGGCATGACGGCGTGCGATATCGTCGTCTGCCCGCCCTTCGCCGATCGAACGGGCGGTTGCGCCGAGATTTGCTGTTTATGTCAGGATACGAGGAAAGAGCATGAAACGCTTTGATCAAAAGACTGTCGTCATCACCGGGGGCAGCCGCGGCATCGGCGCTGCGATCGCCAGGCGCTTTGCGCGTGAGGGCGCCAATCTCGTCGTCTCGGCGAATGAAGACCTGGTCCACGGCGTTGCCGAAGGGATCAGGGCCGAAGGCGGCAAGGCGCTCTCCTTCATCGGCGATGTCACCGACAAGGCGAGCGTCGTCGCACTCTACGATGCGGCCGAAAAGGAATTCGGCACGATTGACGTCTCGATCCAGAACGCCGGCGTCATCACCATCGCACGCGTCGAAGACTTGACGGAGAACGAGTGGGACAAGGTGATGGCCGTCAACACCAAGGGCGTCTTCCTCTGCGCCCAGGAGGCCATTGCAAGAATGCGCAAGCACAAGCGCGGCGGCCGCATCATCAACACCGCCTCCGGCCAGGCCCGCGACGGCTTCATCTACACCCCGCACTACGCCGCCTCGAAGATGGGCGTCGTCGGCATCACCCAGAGCCTCGCCAAGGAAGTTGCGACCGAAAACATCACCGTCAACGCCTTCTGCCCCGGCATCATCGAAACCGACATGTGGGCCTATAACGACCAGGCCTGGGGCAAATTGCTCGGCAACTATGCCCCCGGCGAACTGATGAAGGAATGGGTCGAAGGCATCCCGATGAAACGCGCCGGCTCCGGCGAGGACGTCGCCGGCCTGGTCACCTTCCTCGCCAGCGACGACGCCGCTTACATCACCGGCCAGACGATCAATGTCGATGGCGGGTTGATCATGTCGTAGGCGGGAACTTGGGGCGGTACCGAAGCTGAATGGACGATTTGACCTGAAGCGGCCTGTCTTTCGCTTGCCGCTCAAGGCGTTCGTCGCTGCGCTCCTCACCCCCTCATCTGCCCTCCGGGCATCTTCTTGGATGAGCAAAATGTAGGATACTTATGCCTGCCGGGCGGGTGGCCGCCCGCCCGGCAGCTGGTTGTCGGATCGTCACCTTCTTAGCCGTTAGGGGCTGTGGGGAGCAGGATCGCAACCGGCTCTTCATCTGGCCCGTGTGGTTGCAGGAACCTTGGGGTTCGTATCCAAGACAGGGACGACGAAGATGACCGATAATAGCATGATTTGTGCCGGAATCGATGTCGGCAAAAGCCATCTCGACATTGCCCTCCATCCCGGCCGCGCAAGGCTGAGGGTCACTTATGACGCTGC
>NZ_MXPU01000003.1 GCF_002204185.1 Rhizobium esperanzae
AGCTGACGCTCAGCGTATCGCTGACCGCGTCGCCCTGGTTGAGCGCCTGCGTCGCCGCCCGGCTGTTGTCGAGCGTATAGGTCCAGCTGCCGGTGGCGGCATTGAAGCTGAAGCTGCCATAGATGCCGTCGAGCGAGGCCGGGGCGGCAAACACCGCCTCGCCGTCGTCGACGTCGCTGACCGTCAGCTTGCCGGAGGCACTCGGATCGCCGCTGCCGGCTGCCCCCGCCTCGACCGTCGCCCGGTCGTCGGTCACCGTCGCATCGACGACGATCGCAGCCGCATCGTTGGCGCCGGTGAGCGAGATTGAGACATTTGCCTCGCTCAACGTGCCATTGCCGAGCCGTATCGCATAGACGAAACTGTCTTTGAGGATCTCACCGGCAGACAGCGTGTTGATATCCGCGCCCGAGCCCGCGATGCCGCTTCCATCGCTAATACGGTATTCAATCTTTCCATTGTTGATTCTGACCCAATTGCCGAGCAGGGTCGTCTCCCAGGCAGATGCACCATTCGCTCCGACGTCTTTCGCAAGAAGCTCATAGTCAGTGGTAATTGGATTGCCATCTCCGTCTTCGACCGAGAAGAGGGATTTGGCATTACCACCAAGATCATTCGACATCACGTCAAGGGTTATGGTTTTGGTGGCCGCATTGTAGAGCTGGAGACTGAGCAGCTGATCTTCCGTCCAGATGTAAGAGTCATCCTTCGCCTGTGGCGTATTGGTGAAAGAAGTCGTGCTGCCACCGGTGCTTTGCGTAGCCATTAGAATACCCCCATAACACAAAACAAGTAACCGGGAACTGATTCAAGACTATTCAGGCCAACACGGCACGCATGAACGCGCGGTCACCCCGGTATTGTCGAGGCAAACACCATTTTTCTTAAACAAGAACCGGAATACTCCCCACTCCTAATAAAGTGTTAACATATATACTGTGAAATGAAAGGCGATTTTCTTGCGACGGTTAATTTCTCCCCGAGTTCACTGCGAGAGAGGCCTCTCGTCAGCGCGCACGCGTGACGGCGATCGCCGAGACTGAAGTCGTAGACACTCGCCCTGACGGACAATGGGGTGCGACGGCGCGCGAGCGCGTTGGCGAAGCGCAGGCTCAAACGTCAGAGCGTTTCCACTTTTCCTCGATCAGGTCAGCACCGGCTGAATCCATGCCGATCATTTCATCCAAATATCATGAAACTTCTAGCCAGAACTCGTCAGCAGCCGAACAAGCCGTCGCCGCGTCTGTGCTCGAAGACATGCAGAAAGCAAGCCCGGAGGCCGGTCAGCCGGAGCCGGCAGCCGCGCTGTGGAGCTCGATCCCCAGGACATGGCTAGGCTGATCTGCGAGGGGATGACACTGCCGATGGCCCTGTGATCGACGGGCATGACCCTGACCTATTCCCTTTGGCTGTCTTCGCTGCTTCCCGCACGCGAGACGGTCGGCTCGATCAGGCAAAGCGCGGATTACGCTTAGAATTGGGCCGACCGCGGCCGACCACGCCCCAGCCCCTGCAACCTCCGCCTCTCCGCCCCCGTTCCACCGAATATTTGTGGAATGACGGGTGGAGAGGTGACGAGCGGCTGTGCGGCGCCGCTCGTCAAGTCTCGCGCAATTGCATCATTCGTTGATGTCAGGCTCGACGACCCGAGCCAGATTGCGCAGCGACTCCTGCCAGCCGAGATAGCAGGCTTCGGGCGGGATGAGATCGGGCACGCCGGCCTGGGTGATCTCCACCTCAGTGCCCACCGAGACTTTCTTCAGCGTCACCGTGACTTCCATTTCGCCCGGCAGGTTCGGGTCGTCGAACGTGTCCGTGTAACGAACGCGTTCGCCCGGGACGAGCTCACGAAATTCGCCGCCAAAGGCGTGGCTGTTGCCGGTGGTGAAGTTGCGGAAGGACATTCTGAAGGTGCCGCCGACGGCCGGCTCCAGGTGATGCACGGTGCAGAGGAAGCCGTTCGGCGGAAGCCATTTGGCGAGCGCATCGGCCTCGATGAAGGCGCGATAGACCTTCTCCGGGCTGGTGGCGAAAACGCGGTGCAGTCGTATGGTGCTTGGCATGGTCGTGATCCTTTAATGGACGGAATGAACGAGCTAAGGACGGACAAATCCTCACCGATCCGACACGGGATCGATCTTTTCTTCAAGAAAAATCACTCGGGTATGCGTGTGTCAGCTCGGCATGCCCTCGAACTGCGGAAGATGGAGCGGCGTTGCCCAGGCCAACCGGCGTTTGGTGAACATCTCGACCCCAGGCTGTATCAGCTCGGGCCGGTCGAGGCTGCCGAGTGTAACAAAGACCATGCCAGGGAAACTTTCGAGGTTGCTGCTGAACAGCCTTGCGCCGCAATCGGGGCAGAAGTTGCGGTCAAGCCCCTTGCCGGTATCGGCAATGTAATGAAACGCTTTCGGCGTGCCGGCCATCAGCGTGAAATCATCCTGCGACACGGCGAAGTGGCGGCCTCGCCGCCCGAGGCCTTCTTGCAATCCAGACAATGGCAGTCGGCGACAAAGGTCGGATCGGTATCGAAGGCGAACTGCACCGCACCGCAGGCGCATTTCCCGGTATATTTCCTGCTCATGCCTGGCGCCTTTCATCTGGTGTAGGAATGTCGGCAGGCGTTGCCATCGGACTCAGGCTGCGGCCTGCTCGCCCAACGCGTTGAGCAGCAGGCGGGCGGCCTGCTTCGACGAGGCCGGGTTCTGTCCGGTGATCAGCTGATCGTCCTGGACGACGTGTACGGCCCAGTCTTCCGTCGCCGAAAACTTCGCCCCCTGCTCTCTCAGCACGTCTTCGAGCAGATAGGGCACGACATCGACGAGCTGCACGGCGGCCTCTTCGGAGTTGGTGAATCCGGTCACCGTCCGACCCTTTGCGATCGGCCCGCCGTCCGGCGCCCTGACCTTGGTCAGAATCCCCGGCGCGTGGCAGACGAGCGCCAGCGGTTTTCCCGCAGCAAGCGTCTCCTCGATCAACGTGTGGGCGTTGTGGTCGTTCGTCAGGTCCCAGAGCGGCCCATGGCCGCCGGGAAAGAACACGGTATCGTAATCGGCCTGGTCGACGTCAGACAGCCTCAACGTGTTGGCGAGCGCAGCTGTGGCCGCCGGGTCGCGTTCGAATCGGCGCGTGTCTTCCGTCTGAAACGCCGGCTCGTTGCTCTTCGGATCGAGCGGAGGCTGACCTCCTTTCGGCGAAGCGAGCACGATCTCGGCGCCGGCGTCACGGAAGACGAAATAAGGGGCGGCGAGCTCCTCGAGCCAGAATCCCGTTTTCCTGCCGGTATTTCCCAACTGGTCATGTGATGTGAGAACCATGAGAATTTTCATTGCCCAGCTCCTTTGGCCGGCCGGAGGACAAAGTCTCCCGCGCCCGGTTTAACGGTGAATACTGCCTGCAATCTCATGCTGAATTGGGAGAAATCATAGATCGACTGCACCCGCGATACAAGCTTTCCTTGCGCCAGCAGCAGGTGCCGCTTAACCCGCACCGACGAGCTCTGTGAGTTTTGGGGCTCGGCTGTATGAAGAAGGACGGATTGCCCATAGGATCGATCACATCGCGTTAGCTATTCCAGGGATTGAAAAGTGAGCAAGCCGAATTATCGGGATATCGCCCGCCAGGCCGGCGTCGGGACTGCCACGGTCGAGCGGGTCCTGAACGGACGTGGCGGCGTTCGCCCCGAGCTTGTCGAAAAGGTGATCATTGCCGCGCGCGCTCTGGATTATCCCCGCAAGCTTCCGGACACCCATCGCGGCCTCTTGCGAATAGAGGTGTTGATGGTGCGTCCTGAAACGACGTTCTATCAGCGGCTCTCCGCAGCGTTCGAGAGGATCGCGGCAACCCTCGACCCGCTGGTCATCGTGCATCGCAGCTTTACCGAAGAGATGAAGCCGGAAGAAATCGCGCGCCGCATCTTGTCGGTCGGCCTGCGGCGCGCAGGCCTGATCCTGGCGGTGCCCAGCAGTCCGGAGATTGGCGCGGCCGTCCAAAAGGTCAGCGCCCAAGGCTTGCCGGTCGTCCACGTCGTCACTCGCGCCTCGGAAAATACAGGCGAATTCGTCGGCATCGACAATTATGCCGCCGGCCGGACGGCAGCGCTGTTTATCAGCCGAATGGCCCGCCGAACCGGTCCCGTCTTTGCAATCTGCCATCCGATCTATCAGGTGCACCGCGATCGCATCCGCGGCTTTTCGGACTATTTTCTCGAGCACCCCGGCACCACCAGCTTCCAGTGCCTGGGATTCGGCCTCGACGAAGAGCATCTCGGCGCTGAACTCCTGTCCTCAGCATTACGGATGTATCCCGACCTTGCCGGCCTCTACAATGCCGGCGGCGGCAATTCCGCGCTGATCGATGTGCTGCGGCGGCATGCGCGCGAACGCGGCATCTTCTTCGTCGGCCACGAGCTCACCGACTATACGCGCAGCGCCCTGCAGGACGGCATCATGGATGTGGTCCTCGACCAGGCCCCCGAGGCGCAGGCCAGGCGATCGCTCGATCTGATCCTGCGCCGGATCGGCTTGACCGACATCGAACCGGATCGCGCACCCATCCGCTTCATCACAATCACCAAGGAAAGCGCTTGATCTAATTTGATCAAAAATGGCTTCGTCGCCGCGAAGATCTCCTGCTACTTTCAAGACAGGAGGAGAGCGGGCGTCGAGAGCCGCGACATCCCGGCGCGAAAAGCGCGCTCCTCCGATCAGGATACATATGCGGGCGGGAGGTTCCCATCCGCCCGGAGGAGAGAGCAATGGACGATCTGAAATTCGGCACGCGCAACAAGCGCGGCGACTGGGCGCCGAACCAGCCGGCCGAAACCGCCCCGCTGTTTGCGTTTCCGCTGCGGCTGATGGCGATCCTGAAATGGCTGCCGCATTACTTCTTTCCCTGGAACGCGATTTTTGCCGCCTCCGCCGTCGCTTACTGGGCCTGGGTCATTCCGCCGGTGGAAACGATGCAAACGCTCGACATCGGCTGGATCGCCTGGCTCTATGCCGTGAACGCGATCTGCGTTTTGCTCTTCTACGGCGCCTTCGAAGTGCATCTCTATGTGCTGAAGCGGCAGGAAAATCGTTTCAAATACAACGGAAAATTTCCGTCCGAGCAAAAGAACAAGGCCTTCTGGTTCGAGCGCCAGAACGTCGACAACATGCTGCGCACCTTCCTGTCGGGGGTGACGATCTGGACGGCGATCGAAGCTGCGATGCTCTGGGCCTACGCCAACGGTTACGCCCCCTGGCTGAGCTTCGCGGAGCACCCCTGGACACTTGCTCTCGTTGCGCTCGTCGTGCCGATCATTCACGAGTTCCACTTCTTCTGCATCCACAGGCTCATCCATACGCCCTTCCTCTATAAGTGGGTGCACTCGGTCCACCACAACTCGGTCAATCCCTCGCCCTGGTCGTCGCTGTCGATGCATCCGGTCGAGCACCTGCTCTATCTCGGCACAGCGTTCTACCACCTGATCCTGCCGTCCAATCCGATACTCATGCTCTACCAACTGCATTATGCCGGCTTCGGCGCCATTCCCGGCCATGTCGGCTTCGACAAGGTGGAAATCGGCGGGGACAAGCTCATCGATAGCCACGCCTATGCGCATTACCTCCACCACAAATATTTCGAGGTGAACTATGGCGACGCCCTGATCCCGCTCGATAAGTGGTTCGGCACCTGGCACGACGGCTCTGCCGAAGGCGAGGCGCAGATGCAGGAGCGCTACCGCAGGCGCAAGGAAAAACTCGCGGCCCGCAAGGCCCCCCTGGAAGTCGGAGAAGCCGCCGAATGACCTGGATCACAGCCGTCAAACTCGAGGACATCGAACAGGAAGGCGTCATCCGCTTCGACCATGGCGGGCGCACCTACGCCATCTATCGCGGCCCTGATGACAGTGTCTATTGCACCGCCGGCCTCTGCACCCACGAGGCGATCCATCTCGCCGACGGGCTGGTGATGGATTTCGAGGTCGAATGTCCGAAGCATTCCGGCGCCTTTGACTATCGCACCGGCGAAGCCTTGAGGCTGCCCGCCTGCGAGAATCTGAAAACCTATCCGGCGGAGGTGATCGACGGAGAGGTTCGCGTGGCTCTGATCTGAGCAGGCGCTGCCGAAGGTGTGCGTTTCCACCTCGATCGAGGCGTTGCCGCAATCGGCGATGACGGCGTCACCATCAGCGACGGCAGCGTGGTCCCCGCCGATCTCATCGTCAGCGCCATCGGGGTCCTGCCCGAGACCGCCCTGGCGGACGCGGCGGGACTGGCAACAGGCAACGGAATTCTGACGGACCGGCATCTTCGCAGCAGCGCGCCGAACATTTACGCGGCGGGCGATTGCGCGGCGGTCGCCCAACCCGGCGGAGGGCATATCCGCTATGAGAGCTGGCGCAACGCCAGGGCGCAGGCCGAAACAGCAGCGCGGAACATGGCCGGTGCCGCCGAGACTTTTGCCGCCATTCCCTGATGGGCCGAGGCGCTGGCCCTGCGCCAGATGGTGCGCGAACAGTGGGCTGCCATTGCCTGAGCCGCAGCGCACGAACAATCGCGCGGCAATCCGTTCTCTCGTCAGCCCCTGCAGCCGCCTTTCGATGGCAGCAACCACTTCGTCGGACCAGTGCGCGCGCATCCACAGCCGCAAGCACATTGGGCAGATGTTAGGGATTGTTAATCAGAAATGCCTAATGTATTTCTTAAGGTGCACAAGTTGTGCGGGAGTTGAGTTGCTATAGTATCTGGTAGGACATTCAATCAGGGAGAGCCTCCGACATGCGGAAAATTCCTGCTGCCCGCTTGGCCCTCGAAAAAACGGAGGCAATAACTTGGGGCTTGATCGACCGGCTTTTATTCTTTGATCGCGATTTCAACCCGGTTGAAAATTTGCTTGGCAATGCGCTGCCCGCTTCCGTCAAACCAGCCGCGTCCTTCTGGGAGCTTTTTCCGGAGCTGGACAAATCGGCCGTCATGCTCGCTTTCCGTTCACTGGGTGACAGCGCCCAGCCTTTGCGAATAACAGGCGCACTCGGCGGATCACATGATTTGACGATCTATCGGATCGGTGATCTGTTTGCCGTGGTTCGATCCGAGGAACACGATGACAACGAGCGCGCAACCCTTTTACATCTCGCCACTCATGATCCGCTGACTGGACTGCCGAACCGGCGCCAATTCAGCGAGGACCTGAGCGCGCTGTTGCAGGAAACTGCAGCCTCGAGCGAGACCCTTTCATTAATGCAACTGGACCTTGACGACTTCAAACCTGTCAACGACACGCTCGGGCATGCCGCGGGCGACAAGCTTCTTCAATCGGCTGCAAGGCGTATCCAAGCCTGCCTCTCCAGCGATGACAGGGCCTATCGATTGGCCGGCGACGAATTCACGGTGATCTCCGTGGGCGAAGGACATCCGGCCAAAGCGCACCGCTTGGCGGAAGACCTGGTTGCCGCATTCAAAAAACCCTTCACGATAGACGGCATCGCGCTCTTTGTCGGTACAAGCATCGGCATGTCCACCGCTCCGCCGGACGGCACGAGTCCGGAACAACTGATGAAAGCTTCCGACCTCGCACTCTACGATGCCAAGAAAGAGGGGCGTGGTCGGGCAAAAGCCTATGACCCAACAATGCTAGAATTGCTGGAGCAGCGGGAACTGCTGCGCCGCAGTCTGCGTATGGCGCTCGACCAACAGCAATTCTATGTCGAATACCAGCCGATTGCCGAGGGCGGCTGCATTGTCGGCTTCGAGGCGTTGATAAGATGGCACCACCCCCTGCTTGGAAAAATTCCACCGGCGGCGTTCATTCCGATGGCCGAGGCGGACGGAATGATGCCAGACATTGGCGCGTGGGTTTTAGAGCAGGCATGTCGTGAGGCGATGAAATGGCCGGAGAACTACCTCGTCGCCGTCAATCTGTCAGCGGCTGAATTTTTGACAAGCGGCCTGACCGACCGGATTTCCCAGACACTGGACCTGGTCGGACTACCGCCCGAGCGTCTGGAGCTCGAAATAACCGAGAGCGTACTGCTCGAGCGTACCGTCAACAACATTGATACGCTCAACACGCTCAACTTACTGGGCTTACGAATTTCGCTGGATGACTTCGGCACCGAATATTCGTCCCTGAGCTATCTGAAGACATTCCCTTTCGACACGATTAAGATCGACAAATACTTTATCACCGATCTCGAAACCGATCTGAAAAGCCAAGCAATCGTCCGCTGTATCGTGAACCTTGCACATGACCTCGACATGCAAGTGACAGCCGAGGGAGTTGAAACGCCGGGGCAGGCGGAATGGCTGCACAGTGTGGGCTGCGACAGGCTTCAGGGCTATCTGCTGAGCAGGCCGCTTCCCGTGGAGGCCATTGACGAATTCATCAAAGGGGCGGAAGCATCCAAAAGCCACGCTCGACAATAGTGCTCGAAACTTTTCGCCGTGCTTCTACATTGCATGCAGATCCAACGCTCCTGACAGACGAACGGAGGGCATATTGGAAGAGGAAGCATCCCGCTTCGACGACCACGCATTTGTGCCGATGGTATCGCTGGAAATGAACGTTGCGATGTTCAAATCTCAATGGCAATTTTGCGACGAGATTACCGAATATCTCTCCGACATCCTCGGTCAGGGTCACAGCGATCCGGCTCGCTACTCCAACTTTCTTTCGGTCGCGGCAAACGAGCTGGTAGAGCTCGCCTTCCGCGCGACAAACGAACGGGGAAAGATACGTTTCAGCCTCTCACGCAACGCGACGTTCAACCGGCTGAGAATTGCCTTTCCTTGCGATGAGGAATTCCGCCGCAAACATATCAAGGTAGGATCAAGCGAAATAGCGCCTGGCCTCGATAACGGCTCAGGTCACCTGGTTACCAAGCCCGATGAGGCCTTGCTCAGTAATCTGGCGACTATATTAGGCGCCGCTATCCGCATCGAGAGAGACGGCGAGGACGGGATCGAAATCATTGCCGATTTCCCCTCCGCCGAGGATTTCCAATGAGCCTGCTTCCCCTGCCCTACACCGTGCGGTTTGATCCGACAAATCAAGAGCTCGTGCTGTCCGGCAAGATGCGGCCCGAAAGCACTGCGGAGATTGCCGATGCCCTCGAACTGATGCGGCAATGTTTGGAGAGATATAGCGGCATCGTTTACCTCAACGTCAAACGCCTGACGCACATCAATCTGACGGCCTTCGCCGCCCTTTCCGATGTGGTGGCGGCAGGCTGCCGAACCAGGCCGGAACGGCAGATTAAGATCATTACGTCGAGCGTGATGGCGTGGTCTGCCTCGCTGTTCGAGACGTTGACGGCATCGCAACCAAACGTATCGGTGGAAGTCTATGATTCGGCCTTTTATCCCGGGCAAAGCTTTGTCGAGGACGAGAGCTTCATTCCCATTCTGCGCACGCAGACGAAAATGACATGGAGGCACGAACGCGAACTTTTGCCACGCCACGGTCTGCGCCCCGGCCTTGTCATGGCCGACATCTGTTGCGGCATTGGTGATTTCGCAGCTCTGGTTCAACGGGAATTCAACCCGACCCGCCTTGTCGCACTGGACCACTCGGTCCGCAGTCTCGACTATGCCCGCAAAGTCGCCGCCGAGTTCGGCCTGGAAGGCATCGAGTACACCTATGGCGATGCTTCTCAGATGCTGCTTCGAGACAATCAATTCGACTTCGTGACCTGCCGGCACTCGCTGCAAATTTTTGACCGCCCCGAGATGCTGCTGCGGGAGCTTTATCGCATCTGCAAGCCCGGCGGCCGTGTCTACATCACGAATGAAAAGAATTCGCATTGTTTGGGTGAGCCGCATGGCGACTCGATTAAATGGACCTACGAGGAGGTGGCGAAATTGTTCAGGCATTTCGACATGGATGTCGAGATGGGGCCGAAAAGCCGCCACCTCCTGCTCAATGCCGGATTCGATAGCATCCAAGTCGACTGCTTCATGGTCACGAATCTTGACGGTGATCCCCAGGACTTCGCAGACATCATCGAAGCCTGGGAAAATGTCTATGCAGGCGAGATGGCCGTCCGCCGCGGCGACTCGCCGGATTTCATTCGCCGATTCCGGCAAGGATTCAAGGATCACGTCTTTGCCGCTCTTCACCCCAAGGGTTACGCAGGCTGGCCGATCTGGGCAGCCTCTGGTCGAAAGCCGCTGTAATGGATGGGGCATTATCGAAAAGGCCGGTGGGACTGAGCTCGTTTCGGGCGAAATTCATCCTGGTCGTCGGTGGTGCCGTTCTCTTCGACCTGCTGGTCAGCGGTGGCCTGGCGCTTTGGAATGTTCAGAGGCTGTCGCGCGACGCAACGCTCGAAGTCGGCCAGGGCCTCGAAGCCGCCAGCCAGGAATATATCCGCACCTATGCCGATTCGACCGCAGCCCAAGTGACGCTGCTCCTGCGCCAGGTTCACAACGACGTCGACACCTTGGCGGGCGTGCTCCAGGGGCAGATCGACAATCCCACCCGCAATTCCGACGTCGGAGCGGCGATCGCCCGCACGTCGCCTGGCAGCGTCAGTCTGTCTTACGACGAGAAGGGGAAGTGGTCTCAGAACGCGCCCGGCTCCGCTTCGGTCGTCAGCGTCTGGGGTTACCTGCTCGGTGATGACCATCAGCCGAAACCTGAAATCCGGCGAGATATAGAGACAAGCGCTGTTCTCGATCTCGTTGCGCCGACCCTGCTGCAGCACGGCGCTTCAAAGCTGCAGATGTATTACATCGGACCGAGGGAGCGACCGATTTTCAGAACGGCGCCCTACACCGACCAGGCTCAGACCTTTGACCGCCTTTATCCCGGGCACAACGAAGCTGATTTCTGGAACTTCTTTTTTCCGGGCCTTTATGAGTCCTGGCAGAGCTGGGCCCGGGACACGAAAACTCGACCCGTCGCAGACGATATCACGCAGACGGCCCCATATACGGATGCCATTACCGGCAAGCTGATCGTCAGTTTCTTTCATCCGCTCTGGACCGCCGACCGGAAGGACGTCGCCGGGACGGCCGGCGCCGATATCACGCTCGACCAGCTCGCCCAGACGGTTGAAAATGTGAAGGTGGCCCAGTCCGGCTTCGGCTTCCTGGCCATGTCCGACGGAAACGTGGTCGCGATCAACGGCACAGGCGAACAGACGCTCGGACTGCGTTCCGCGAGTGGTGCGAGCGGAACCGGCGTGACCGGGCTGGAGCGCTCCTTGAAAGGAAGCTCTCAGCCTGCGATAGCGAAACTGGCGCTCGACCGGGAGCAGGGCATTCAACATCTGCTGCTGCAGCGGGACGGCAATGAGGTCCCCTATATCGTCATCGTCAAGAAGCTACCCGCGACCAATCTCTGGTCCAGCGGTCCGGTTCGGCAAGAGGCGATGTTGCTGGGAGTGGTTGTGCCGGAACGGGAAATCGATGCCTCCCTCTACGCCGCCCAAGCGAAAATATCCGAGGCCACCAACCGGATCGTGATCTATCAGATCCTGGCGATCTTGATGTCGCTGCTGATCGTGACGATCGCTGTGTTTGCGGCTTCGAAACGCATAACGAGCGGGATCAGCGCACTTGCGGGGGCCGCTAAACGCATTCAGGCGCAGGACTATTCGGTCAGAGTGGCGATAACAAGCAAAGATGAGGTCGGCGCAGCTGGTGAAGCATTCAATCGGATGGCCGAACAGATCAGCTATCACACCGAAAATCTCGAGCAACTTGTCGAAGAACGAACGGCCCAGATCGAAGATCAGAAGGAAGAAATTTCGGCGCTGAACGCACAGCTCCAGCGAGAAAATCGCCGTCTCGGAACAGAGGTGGCCGTCGCTGAAAGAATCCAGCTTATGGTTCTTCCGTTGCAACAGGAGCTGGAGGAATTTCAGGACATCGAGATCGCAGCCTATATGAGACCGGCGGAAGAAGTCGGCGGCGATTATTACGACGTATTGAAGAACGGAAGGCGGCTGAAGATCGGCATCGGCGACGTCACCGGCCACGGGCTAGAAAGCGGCGTATTGATGCTGATGGTCCAGTCTGTCGCCCGCGCCCTTCAGGAGGCGGGAAACACCGATGCCGTCAAATTCCTGGCGGATCTAAACAGCGCCCTGTTCAAGAACATAGTGAGGACGAAAATAGACAAACATCTGACCTTGGCCTTTCTGGACTATGACGGCCGGGAAATGATCTTGTCGGGGCAGCACGAGGAAGTTGTCATTGTGCGGGCGAACGGTGAGATCCAACGCGTCGACACCATGGATCTCGGCATTCCAATCGGCTTAGACGCCGATATTTCTGCATTCATCAAAACTCGCGAAATTGCGTTCGAGAAGGGCGACCTCATCCTCCTGCACACCGACGGGGTAACAGAAGCAGCAAACGACTCGGGGGAAATGTTTGGCATCGAACGTCTCTGTAGCGAAGCGCTTCGCTTGAAGGGTCAGAGCGCCGAGAAGGTCGTTTCCGGAATTGTCGCGACACTAATGCACTTCATCGGATCGCAGAAGATCTACGACGACATCACGCTTCTCGCAGTACGGCATAGGTGAGACATGGCGCCCAAAATATACGGCATCGAATCTTTGGCGGAGATCAGCCTGGATTCTGGCGCTCGCCTGACATTGAGTGACGGGCCGCTTCAGCTTGGATGGAAGCATTCAGGAATGACGTCGGACTTCATAGCGGAGATCATGGCGCTGCCCTACTCCCGGTCGAGGAAAGATTACCTGCAGGCGCATCATGATATTGGATACCTCAGCAACGAGCTGATCGAAAATGCCGTCAAATTCCGACAGCCTGGCGAGATCCTTATCGAAGCCGGCATAATCGATGGAAGCTTTCTGTTCAGGGTCAAGAATGCCGTCGACAGCGCGACAGCGTCTCGATTCCAGCAGCTCCTGCACCGCCTTCAATCGAAGGAGCCCGGTGTACTTCTTCTTGAGCAAATCGAAATCAACGCCATATCGCCAGAAAGCGGTTCCGGTTTAGGCCTGCTCACCCTTTTGAGCGATTACGACGCGAGAATGGCATGGACATTCGAAGAGAATAATGACGAGCATATCATACTGACGACGACTGCAGCTGTGGCGATGCCCCCCTCCTCCAATCTGTGAGCGAAGAATGGAAATCAGCGACGAGAACTTCCGCGTATGGGCGGAAAAAAACGAGGTGTATTTTGATGGCGTCTTCCGCCTGGCAGGCCCGGACGCCTATGCGCCGATCTATTCACTGATAACAGGCCTGCTCCATGAGGGGCACAAACAAGTGACGTTCAACCTGACGGGCCTTGAATTCCTGAATTCGTCGGGCATCAACCTCCTGGCGAAGCTGACAATCGAAGCCAGAAAGATGGGCGACCTCCTGCTCATCGTCAAAGGCACCAATCAACATCCGTGGCAGGCAAAATCCCTCCCGAATCTGAAGAAGCTGCACCCGCTGCTCGATTTGCGCCTGGCGTGATTTGCGGCAAACAACTCTCCTTCTTCATTCCTGTCTCGGGCTGACCCGCGGGAGATGCAGTCGCGCCCAATCTTGCCAACGACCGCGGTGATGCCCGACCGGATCGACCCTCCCGAGCCGACCCCACCGGTTGGCCGCGACGAATAGCCGGTGCTCTGCTCCCACGTTGTCCTTCGGGCCACAATCTGTGATCGTCTTTCAGTGGACGAGCAACGGGAGTTTTCTCCATGAAGCTGATGCTGCGGAGTACGATCTCTCACCCATCCGGATGATTGTAATCACTGGTCCGATCTATAGTTTAGAGCAGGTTTTTGGCGACGCCACGCGACTAGTCGACGATCGGGGCTCGGATTTCGCGACGAACTCTTTTTGCAAAAAGCATGCCCGAGCAAGCAGATGTGGCAGGTGTAAAGGAACTTTCGTGGCTGGAATAGCTTCGAATAATCCGAATGATGTTTAAAGGTAACAACATGCGTAAAACAGTAGCAGTCGGCCTGGCAGCCCTGATCGCCATGTACCTTCTCGGCGGCACGAGCGCGAGACATGAGATCTTTCCTTGGCCGCAACTTTCCGCGGCGAAGAAAATGGTAATCGGAGAGAAGGCGGCAGCTCCAAGCCGTTATACTTTCGACGACAAGGAACGACTCATTGCCGATGAATCAAAAACCGCTGTGACCTGCCCCGCTCAAACTGATCGAACTGCTGTCCTACTCATTCTTGGCCAATCGAACGCGGCCAACTACGGTGGACAACGGCACCGGTCGGATTATGGCGCTCGCGTTGTAAACGCCTTTGACAAACGGTGCTTCATCGCGGCGTCGCCGCTTCTTGGCTCGACCAATACCAAGGGAGAGTACTGGACGCTTCTTGGGAACAAATTGATCGCGTCGGGACAAAACGACAGCGTCGTCCTCGCACCTCTCGCATACGGCGGATCAGAGGTCGCACGATGGGCGACAGGCGGTGACCTCAATCCTATGCTTGTCGATACAATGAAACAGCTTCACGATTCCGGTTATCGGATAACGAGCGTCCTCTGGGTGCAAGGAGAGGCAGACCTCGTTCACGGCACCACCGGGGAGGCCTATCAAAAACATTTCATGTCGATGGTCGACACATTGCGTCAGCACGGCGTCGAAGCACCCGTTTACATTTCGATCGCATCGAAATGCCTGGAACCGAGCAACGGCGGCTTCAAGGAACACATTCCGGACAATGCGATCGTACGGGCGCAACTGGCTCTATCAAGAAGTGGCCACGGTATCCGAGAGGGCGTCAATTCTGACGCGTTACTCGATGGAGACGACCGCTACGACGATTGCCACTTCGGGGGCACAGCCGGAGAGAAAGTGTCGCAGGCCTGGCTGAACCTTCTGCGTGGCGAGAGCCACCTGGAAAGCTCGCGATAGTCTTCCCTGAACCGGTTCTGGCGCCTTCGCGAGCTTCGACCATGGCCGCCCGCAGGTCGAGTCCCGGATGCTTCTTCTGGGACCATAGCCGGGGCCTTTCGCCAGACCTCCGTCCGATGTGCAGAGCGCGATAGCAATCTATCCTCCAAGTCAGATCTCGTCGTGCAGTTGCACGGCATCTGGTCTCATTGGAGGAAACGATGCGGATAACAACCTTAGCGTCCCTGGCCGTGCTTTCGCTGACGCTTGCAGCAAGCCCGGCAACGCTTGCCGGGCTCGACATGAACGCCCTGGCAAAGGACGGTGGAAACGGTGGCGGCAATGGCGGCGGCAACGGCGGTGGTAACGGCGGCGGCCATGGAAATGGTGGCGGCCAGAACAGTGGTTCAACCCATGGCAACTCCAACTCGTCAGCCGCGAAAGGCAAATCATCCGAGGCAGCAGGCAAGTCCAAATCGGGCAAGTCAGACACCGCAGCCACCAGCACGAAGGAGAAGAACCTGTCGGCGCAGCTTGCGGGACTGAATTCCTTGAAGCGGAACTATCGGGCGCTGATGAATACATCGGATCCACGCATGACTGCCATCTCGGCTTACGCCGTGGCTTATGCCCAGTATGAAATCGACAACGGTATCGAGCCTGCGGCCGACGATCCCCTGCTGGGCGATCAGGCGCTGGAGGACGCGTTGGCTTCCGCAACGAAAACCGGTCAGGTCAGCCCGACGGTCCTGGATGAAGCCAAGACTATTCTCGGGGTTGGCGATGCCGACGGCAAGATTGATCAGATCCGCACCTCGCTGGAAAACGCCGCGTCGGCGGCGCCAGACGAATAGCCACATGGCGAGATGTGAGAGGTGCGAAGCCGACTCTGGTAAGCTTCGCACCGAACTGAGAGCATTTCCGTTTCTGTCTGCGTCCGGAAATGCTCTATTTTTTTGCCAATTTTCCAGCGGTCCAAGCCTTCTTATCGGCCATTATGCATTGGCCAACTCAGCTTTCAGATCGGCGAAGGCCTCTCTCACATAGTCAGAAAGGAACTTTTGTCCCTGCTCTTCCGCCCAGCGGTCGATCGCAAGGCGCAACGCGCCGACAGACACCATCGCCACCACGCGCAGCGCCCGGCGTCGCTCCGCCTGCGGCCAGATTTCGCACAGCACCTCAAATGTCGCCTGCTCCATCTGCAGATATTTGGTCTGGTTGCTAGACGCAGCGTCTATTTCGGCGGCGATGGAGGCTATGCGACGCACTTTGCCGAGATCGGAAATCGCCTTGGCGCTCCGGACATCGCGCTTCTTGGAATCGGCGCTTATGCGCCGCGCTGGTTCATGAAACCGGTCCATATGGACCCTGCCGAAGCAGTCGTCGCGCACAAGGACTTGGGCGCAAAACTGAGCATCGGCATGCATTTCGGTACTTTTCAGCTCGCGGCCGAACCCTTTGAGCAGGCTCGGGCGAGCCTGCGGGAAGCCTTGGAGAAAGAGGGGGTAGATAAGGACAGTTTCGTCACCCTGCAGGAGGGAGAGACCCGTGTTTATGACATGGAACGCAGTGGGGAGGCCACTCTGAAATCAGGAGCGGGGCCGGCGCTCGAAGAGAATTCGAATATGCAACTTGACAGCCCAGATAGTCGCTCATCCCAGTGCTCGTCATGGGGATCCAGAGCGCCCAAGTCCTTGGGCGCGGGAGACTCGCTTCCACCCCAGGTGAGTGGTGCCGACGCGCGGTGGCTGGATTCCTGTCACATCAGCCCTGAGGGACAGAAGAAGGGAGGAGAAGTGACGCCCCGCAGGGCCTCAAGGACGAGGCGGGTGCAACGACGGCGGGAAGGGCTAGCACATCGTCAACGTTCTATGTGCCGCCTCTCACCCCTCCAACTCAACAATCGCACATCCATACCCCCCAAGCTCCAGTCTCCCCATCACCCTCTTTTTCCCATTCAGCAGATCCCGCCCGGCTGGCACACCACCCACCGTCACAGCCTGATCCATATAATTCTGCACGAACAGCAGCCGCCGCTCTTCGTTCATCCTCATCGTCACCTCCACACCCTCCGGCAACCCGCCGACCAGCGGCTCGATGCCGGCTGGCGCAAACAGCCGTTCCGTCAGCGCCTCGGTCAGCTCCGGCGTGAGATAGGTGCCGAGATAGACCACCTGCCCTCTGCCGACCCTGCGGGAGGTCGCCATGGGCTGGCCTTCGGCGTAGCGGTTGGACCAGGCGGCGATGACTTCGACATCGGGGCCGATGGTGAGGTTTTCGTAGAAATGGCCGGCGGCCATTTCGCGGTTGCCGATCTTGAAGCGGCGGACGCGGCGATTGCTTTCGGCCGGTTTGTTCGGCGGGATGACGAGGCCGCCGGAGCGTTCCATCACGTCGAAGAGGCCGTTGGCGCCGGGGGCGGCGAGGCGGCCGAAATCTTCGACGCGCACGCCGGTCAGCTTGGAAAGCGCGGTGCCGGGAGCCGTTTCGCGGATGACGTGGTTGTCTTGCGTGCGGGTGCCGGTGCGCGCGCCGACGACGACAGTGCCGCCTGATGCGGCGAAGGCTTCGAGCCTCGCCGTCCATTCGTCCTTCCACATCACCCAATGCGGCACATAGAAGAGCTTCAGCTTGGAAAGATCATCCTCGGGGTGGATGAAGCCGCAGGCAATACCGCGATCGTAGCAATGCTGATGCAGCAAAATCGCATCGTCCTGCGGGCTCGGCAGGCCGATCGGATAGGTCTTGTGGGCTTCCTGATTGTCGAAATCGGAGCCGGCGATGCCGACATCCATGCGCACATAGGTGCCGAGGATCTTCGGCTGCAGCGCCGTCATCTCGGTCGCGAAGCGCGTGGCCTCCTCATAGCGGTGGCGGCCGATGTCGTCATGGTCGATGATGCCCATCCAATAGATCTCGGCGCCGAAATGGGCGGGCCGCCAGCGGAAGAACATCAGGCCGTCGGCGCCGTGGGCGACCGAGGAGAGCGCCATGCGGCGCAGTTCGCCCGGCTCCGGCGTCAGCGTGCAGAAGCCCGGCTGGCTGCCGAAGCCCGATTGCTGCTCGGGCACGATGTAATTGCCGGAAAAGCCGCGGCAGATATCGAGATGCAGCGCCTGCACCTTGGCGTGGTTGCCGAGCCGCATGAACTCGTCATAGAGCATCGGATAGATGTCGTAGCCGACGAAATCGAGATCCTTGCTGAACTGGCCGCGGAAATCGATGTCCCTCAAGCCGCCGAGATTGTGGAAGACGAACCAGGCGGGTTTCACCGCCCGCAAAATCTCCACCTGATCGTGCTGGAAACGCGCCGTCGAGAAGGCGAGGAAGCGGTGATAATCCTGCAGATGGCCGGGGCTCGGAAAGGTCGGGCCGAATTCGATCGGCAGCACCACCTGATCGAAACTGTCATAGGCCGTCGCCCAGAAATCGCCACCCCAGGCAGCGTTGAGCTTTGATATCTCTCGGTATTTATCGGCGAGGAAGGCCTGGAATTCGCTGAGCGTCGCTTGGGAAAAGCTCTCCGGCATGCTGGTGTTCAGCTCGTTATCGGTCTGCCAGCCGACGACATAAGGATTGTCGCGATAGTGCTCGGCTATCGCCCTGGTGATGCGCTTGCTGTGCTCGCGGAAGACCGGGCTTGCCGTGTCGCAATGCTGGCGAGAGCCGTGGCTCATCGGGCGGCCCTTGCTGTCGATCCTTAAAATTTCAGGGTGGGCAGCGGTCAGCCAGCGCGGCGGCGTCGCCGTCGGCGTGCACATGATCGTATCGACGCCGTGGCGCCCGAGGATTGATATGGCGCGGTCGAAGAGATCGAAGTCATAGGTGCCGAGCCTGGGTTCCAGAATGTGCCAGGCGAACTCGGCCATGCGCACGACATTGAAGCCGGCTTTCGCCATGCGCTCGGCATCGCGCTCCCAATAGCTTTCATCGACATGCTCGGGATAATGCGGCACGCCGACCAGGAAGCGGTCTGTTTTGACGGGGTTCCATACGGAGAGGGTCTTGTCGGACACGGGCGTGGTCTTTCCTGATTACTTGTCGAGGATGGTTTTGCGGGCGCTGATCGTGCGCCCGCCATCGGATGAAAAGAGATAGAGTTCCCGGGCGTCGAGCTTCAGCGCGACGTTCTGCTCGGCGGCAAAGGGTGCGACGTAGCTGAGCTGCACGGTGATATTGCCGGTGCCGCTCTCAGAGGCGATGGTCCTGAGATTGCCGGCATCGACATAGAGGATGGTTTCGCGGCCGAGATGCTCGACGAGCCTGATCTGGCCGTGGATCGCCCCGCCCTCGCCGCCATCGGCGACTATCGATATGTTCTCCGGCCGGACGCCGAGCGTCAGGCTGACGCCTTTCGCCAGCGCTGTCGCCTCCGCCAGTTCCACCGTCACCGGCACGAGGCCCGGGGCGGAGACGGTGACATTGCGGCCGGACACACCGTCGACGGTGACGCCGAGAAAATTCATGCGCGGCGCGCCGAGGAAGCCGGCGACGAAGAGATTGTCGGGATTGCGGTAGAGCTCCAGCGGCGAGCCGACCTGCTCGATGAACCCCTTGTTCAACACAACGATGCGGCTTGCCATAGTCATCGCCTCCACCTGGTCGTGGGTGACATAGACCATGGTGGCGCCGAGCTCGGCATGCAGGCTGCTGAGTTCGACGCGCATCTGCGTGCGGAGCGCCGCATCGAGGTTAGACAACGGCTCGTCGAACAGGAAGACCTCGGGCGAGCGGGTGATCGCCCGGCCGATTGCCACGCGCTGGCGCTGGCCGCCGGAAAGCTCCTTCGGTCGCTTGTCCAGCTGGTCGTCGATGCGCAGGATCTTGGCGGCGCGGGCGACCGCCGCATCGATCTCGGCCTTGGGGCGCTTGGCCATGCGCAGGCCGAAGCCCATATTCTCCGCCACAGTCATATGCGGATAGAGCGCATAGGACTGGAAGACCATGGCGATGCCGCGCTCGCCCGGCTCCTCGCGCGTCACATCACGGCCATTGATCAGGATCTGGCCCGACGAGATCGCCTCCAGCCCGGCGATGCTCTTCAAGAGCGTGGACTTGCCGCAGCCCGATGGCCCGACCATGACGATGAACTCGCCCTGCGCCACGGAAAGATCGATGCCGCGCAGCGCGTGATAGGCGCCGTAATTCTTGTTGATCTCACAAAGTTCGAGGCTGGTCATGTCCTGGCCCTCTCTTATTGAAACGGAAGACACCGGCTCATCCCTTCACCGCGCCCATGGTGAGGCCGGCGATGAAATGCCGCTGCATCAGGAAGAACATCACGACGGGCGGCACGGCGACCACGATCGTGCCTGCTGAAACCAGGTTCCAGGCCGAGACCCACTCGCCACGCAGATTGGCAAGGCCCGCGGTGACAGGCTTGACGCTGTCGCTGACGGTCAGCACCACGGCCCAGAAATAATCGTTCCAGACGAAGGTGAAGATCAGGATGGCAAGGGCGGCGAGCGCCGGCCGCACCAGCGGGATCACCACATGGATGAGCGTCTGGAAGGGCGAAGCCCCTTCGGCCCGCGCCGCCTGGAACAGCTCATCGGGAAGTGCCGCGATGAAATTGCGCATGAAGAGCGTCGCGAACCCGGTCTGGAAGGCGACGTGGAAGATGATCAGCGCCACCGTGGTATCGATCAGGTCGAGGCGCACCATCAGGTCGCGTACCGGGATCATCATGATCTGGTGCGGCAGGAAATTGCCGCCGACGAAGAGCGCGAAGATCAGCATGTTGCCGGGAAAGCGGTAGCGCGACAGCACGAAACCCGCCAGCGTCGACATGACGAGCACGCCGATGACCGAGGGAACGGTGATAATTAGGCTGTTCAGGAAATAGCGCGCCATCGGCGTGTCGGTGAAGACTGCCCGGTAATTGTCGATGACGCCGATCTCGGTCGGCCAGCCCCAGAGATTGCCGCCCATCACGTCAGCCGTCGAGCGGAAGGAGGTGAGGACGATCGCAAAGAGCGGGCAGAGCCAGAGGATGAGCACGACGACGACGGCGAACACATAGAAGCGGCGCTGCCAAGTCGCGGTTTCGGGTATCGGACGAGGATACATCAGCCTCCCCTCTCTTCGCTGCGGATGATGTGGGTGAGATACCAGGCGATAAAGACGGCCATGATCACGAAGAGCACCGAGGCAATCGCCGCGCCATAGCCGAAGCGGT
The DNA here is from genome assembly GCF_002204185.1 of Rhizobium esperanzae. GTDB lineage: Bacteria > Pseudomonadota > Alphaproteobacteria > Rhizobiales > Rhizobiaceae > Rhizobium > Rhizobium esperanzae. The sequence goes on from NZ_MXPU01000003.1 coordinate 20,994, forward strand.
AGGAGAAGATCGACTGCTCGTACATCTGGTAGGCGAGCACCGAAGACGAGCCGAACGGCCCGCCCGCGGTCATCACCGAGATCATGTCGAAGGAGCGCAGCGCGCCGACGACAGTCACCGCAATGGCGATGAAGGTGACTTGCGTCAGCTGCGGCAGCACGATGTGGCGCAGCATGTTCCAGCCCCTCGCCCCATCGACGCGCCCTGCCCCGATCAGCTCTTCGCTCAAATTGTTGAGGCCGGCGAGATAGAGCACCATACAGAAGGTGATCTGCGGCCACAGCGCCGCGATGACGATCGCGAAGGTGACGAAATGCTCGTCGGAGAGCACTGCCGGCGCCACTGCCCCGAAGGCCCGGAAGATCAGCGCCAGCAGCCCGAAGTCCGGCGTATAGACCCAGGTGAAGACGACGCCCACCGTCACCGAGGCCAGCACCAGCGGAATGAAAAACAGTGATTTCAGGAAGCGCATGCCTGCGATTTTCTGGTTGACCAAGAGCGCGATGGCGAGCCCGATCGGCGGTGCCGCCATGAACATGACGAGCCAGATCAGATTGTTCTTCAACGACACGTATAATTGCGGATCGTTATAGAGCTCGATGTAATTGCCGAGCCCGATCCACACCATCGGCCCGAACCCATCCCACTCGTGAAAGCTGATCCAGACGCTGCGCACCGCCGACAACAGGATGACAGTGAAGAACAGCGCGATCGCAGGCGCGATGAGCAAAGTCGGGGTAAGCCACCAACGCTGGCGGCGCCATAATGTCTGCATTTCTGGAGCCTCAAATTATATCGGGAGCGGGCTGATGCCCACCAACACCGCTAACAAGGCGGGCCACTCCCTCCTTCGTCATGCTCGGGCTTGTCCCGAGCATCTGCCCCCTTCGATAGGGCAGCAGATCCTCGGCACAAGGCCGAGGATGACGTCGAGTGAAGAGTACGGCCGTCAACAAGCCGGGAGCGATCCGCCACCCTTCAAATCTTATAAATCCGCTTCCGCGTCCCCTCGAGCCGCGTAAGGATGGCCTTACGCCGGTCGGGCTTAGCCATGAACTCCTGGAAGCCGACGAGGCCGGCCTGGGCCATGTCCGGGTCGCTGTCGCGGTCGTAATATTGCGAGGTGCCCTGCACCGTCTTCATCGTCTCGACAGCGATATTGACGAGCGGATCCTTACTCGGCGGCAGGTCGTGGCGCGGCGGCACGTTGCCGCCCGGTTCTAGATAGGCCGCCAGGTTCTCCGGCTTGTAGAAATAGGCGAGGAAATCGCGCGCGCCCTGTTTGTTCTTCGCCTTGGAGGGAATATGGACGGAATTAACCGAGAACTCCTCGAAACGGCCGATCTTGGGATCGAGCACCGGGAAGGTTGCGTAGGCGAGCTGCGGCAGGTCCGCTTCGGTGAAGGCCGAACGCAGGAAGGCGCCGAGGTTCATCATGCCGGCCTTCTTCTGGGCCAGAAGTGCTGCGGCCTCCTGCCAGCCGAAAGAGGTATGGTTCGGGGTGAAGAAGCCCTTCGAAATCATCGCCTCCCAGTGGTCGAAGACCGGCGTCAGCGCCGGATCGAGATAGCTCATCTCGCCGTTCATCAGCGCCATGTGCCTGTCCAGCCCGTTGATGCGCAGATTCATCTGATCGAACCAGCCGGCCGCGGGCCACAATTCCTTGGTGCCGATCGCCACCGGGGTGATGCCGGCCGCCTTGCACTTGTCGCCATAGGCCATGAAGTCCTCGGCGGTCTTCGGCACTGTCAGGCCGTATTGATCGAACACATCCTTGCGGTAGAACATACCCCAGAGCGTGCCGCCCGTGGGCAGCCCGTATTGTTTGCCGTCATCGGTGACGGCGCCGGCGGTCGCGCCCAGCACGTCCTTGTATTTCTCCTTCTCGAAGAGATCGGAAATATCGTCGAACAGGCCGCGCTTGACGAAGGCACGCATGCGGTTTCCCGAAAACCAGAAGCAGATGTCGGGCGCGCCGGCGACGAGATAATTGCGGATCGCCGTCTTGTGCGCCTCGTGGTCCATATTGTTGATGACGACATTGACGCCGGCTTCCTTGCCGAAGCCCGCCGCGATCGACTTCAGCGCATCGAGTGCGGCGCCGTTATTCTCGGACGAGATGACGGTGACTTCCTGCGCCTGCGCGATCGCAGGCATCGGAAAGCTGCCCGTGACCGCCGCCGCCGAAACCACCCCCGCCCCTTTCAGGAAGCTTCTGCGGGTGGTTGAGGGAAAATGCTTTAAGAATACCATTGAATTCCTCCCGGTTGATCGATCAACACCGCCTGGCCCGAGCCGCCTCCTCCTTGGAACGCGCTCGATCAGGCATTCAACGCGCCGATCCGGTGCCCTGACCTCCAACGTACAATCCCGCTGGCTCTGTTGATCGGCGGCCGAACTTATGCATAGATTGTCCGACCCCGCAATAATTAATTTACAAAATTAAGGAATTCATCGTGAAGCTGAAAGGCGACCAGACCACGGCAAGAGCCATGAACCGACGCCTCATCCTCAACCTTCTCAGACGCGAAGGGCCGAGGAGCCGCGCCGATATCGCCACCGTCATCGGCCTCAGCCCCGCCGCCGTCACCTTCGTCGTTTCAGATCTGCTGGAGGAAGGCATCGTCACCGAGGGCAAGGCCGTGCCCGGCCCGGCCGGCCGCCGGCCGATCCCGGTCGAAATCAATTACGAGCACTCGCTCGCCCTCGGCTTCAAGCTGATGGTGGATTCCGTGGAATGCGTGGCGACCGATCTCGCCACGAATCCCGTCGCTGCCATGCGTGTGGGCCTTGAGAGCCACGACCCGGATTATGTCGCCGATCTCTTGGCGGCCACGGTCCCCGAACTGGTGAAACTCGCCGGCCGGCCGAAAGCAAAGCTTGCCGGCATCGGCATCTCCATGCCAGGCGTCATCAACCACGAGCAGACCGCCTGCGTGCGCAGCCACCGCTTCAAATGGGACAACGTCCCCCTCGCCGCGCTGGTTGCAAGCCGCGTCCACGTGCCGGTCTGGCTGGAGGACGATACCAATGCCTATGCCATCGCCCAGCAGCTTTTCGGCCTCGGCCGCCAGCACCGCAACATGGCGGTGCTCGCCGTCGGCGTCGGCATCAGCTGCGCCCTGGTCATCGACGGCAAGCTCTATCGCGGCGCCAATGGCGCTGCCGGCAAGTTCGGCCACACGCTGTTCGAGGAAGGCGGCCGCCTTTGCGAATGCGGCAAGCGCGGCTGCCTGATGGCCTATCACTCCGAACTGTCGATGCTGCGCCGCTGGCGCGAGGCGACCGGCCGCGGTGACGAACTCGGCCTCCCAGAACTCCGCGAAGCGCTTTCATCGGGCGACGCGACCGCCACCGCCCTCGTCGCCGAATCCGGCCGCGGCATCGGCACGGCGCTCGCCAACCTCGTCAACATCACCGATCCCGAAGTCATCGTCGCCGGCGGCGAAGCCGTCTCGCTTGGCGATCCGTTCCTTACCCCCCTTCGCGAAGCCCTCGCCGCCCGCACCTTCCGCGCCGCCCCACCGCTGCTCCCCGACTGGGAAGACAATTCCTGGGCGCGGGGAGCGGCGGCGCTGGTGACGCAGAAGATCTTCGATTTCGAATCATCTGGGGGCGTGACGGATATTGCGACGCTGGGCGTCAGAGGTTCGGCGGCTTAAGAGAAGAGCGGCGAGTTATCCTGCCGGACAGGTGCTGCCATGCAGCCGTCGAATCCTATATAAGCCGCCCTCTTCGCGAGGCGCTGGCCGCCCGGAGCTATCCCGAGCGAGTACCGCTTCCGCGGTGGCCCGGTTGCAATTCCCGTTTACGCGATTACTTCTTTTGCTGGGAGTAAGTTTCCGTCGGTGACAACAAGAAATGATCGGAGCAAGCCATGTGCCGTAACATAAAACCTCTGTTCAATTTCGATCCGCCGGCGACGGACGAGGAGATTCATGATGCCGCGCTCCAGTTCGTGCGCAAGCTCAGCGGAACGACCAAGCCGTCGAAGCGCAATGAGGCCGCGTTCGAACGCGCGGTCAGTTCGATTGCGGCTTGCGCCCGCGAACTGCTCGTTTCACTGGAGACATCCCAACCGCCTCGCGATCGCGAGGAGGTCGCAGCGAAGGCGCGTGCGAGATCCGCGATGCGGTTCGCGTAAGCCAAGCGTCGTTTTCGCAGGCAGTCTCAGCCGGGCAGATACACTCGCTTACAAGAATGAGGGTTTCCCGACACATACCTGGTTCAATCATCGACTGAAATGGCGATGCGGCTAATTGGCCGCCAATTCAGGAAGGATGACACGATGAAAATGATTCAGGCCATGGCGCTCGCCCTTGCTCTCGGCACTGCTGCGGCAGCGCATGCGGAGCAACCGCTGCAGCGCACCGATCTCGTCAGGAGCGATATCGACGTACCCGGCCATGAGGCCGTCCAGGTGCGGGTCGATTTCGCCCCCGGCGTTCTCGCGCCGAGACACGCGCATCCGGGCGAAGAGATCGCTTACGTTCTCGAGGGGACTCTGGAATATCGGCGCGACGGTGGGGAGCCGGTGACGCTCAAGGCCGGCCAGTCCTTGTTCATCCCCTCCGGCGTAGTGCACTCGGCAAAGAACGTCGGCAGCGGCAGGGCTTCGGAGTTGGCGACCTATATCGTTCGCAAGGGCGAGGCGCTGGTCGTGCCCGCCAGGTGAGGCCGCGTCAGGATTGGGGCGGGCGCAGGCAGCGCTCGCCGCGGGATTGCTAGCCGCCCGCCCCTCGTCCGACTTGAGGATGGTGCAGGGGTGCGCTGTCTATTGCTGCTGCTGCGACTGCGCCGGCGGCGGTGTGCCGATCTTGTCCAGGACCTTCTTGGCCAGGGCCGGGTCGCTCTGCGCCGCCGTCAGGATAGACGAGTACTCCTCGACAGAGATCGCGTTGGAGGCTTTGACGGTATCGACCATCTGCTTCTTGGCCTCCTCCTGCAGCTTTTGCTTGGCGGCTTCGTCCTTCGTCGCGTCGATCTTGGCCGAATATTCCTGCCGGACCTTGTCGACCTGCACATAGGCAACGGCAAAGGCCTCGAGTTTCTGATCGCTGACGGCCGCTGGCGCAGCTGTGCCGCCGCTCTGCCCCTGCATCGGCGCCTGGCCCTGTGCGGCCGGCTGCTGCCCTGCCTGGGCCATCTCGACAGCCGACGCCGGGCTGAATGCCAGCAGGCTAAAAACCGCAGCGGTCATCGTTGCGACAGGTGTGTAACGAGTGATCATATTCGTTCCTTTTCACGTGCGTGATTTGACGGCAGCAAGACCGCCTCGGTCGATCGCTCAGCCGCTCAAAGGCTGGCGAGGTCGCGACGATGAAGCCTGAAATGGGCACGATGCGGCGGTAACGAGGCCATTTGCTGACGATTGAGCGGCGGCTTTGTGACCGGCGGCCTCATCTGCTCGGGTAGTTCTGGGGACGGTATCGAGAGAATGCCCAGAAGGAAGACCGCAACCCTTTTCGACGGTGAACGGCGTGGGCCCTGGCAGCGGCCAGAGCTTAACTCTGATGTTGGGCATGTCCCGTTCCCACAGAAACCGCTTTCGCAACTCTGCCAAGGAGTGTTCCCAGTCTACTTTCTCGCAAGCTGATATTGCGGTGTGCAAATAGCGCTTGAGAGTCAAAAGCTGTATTCGTGAAGCACGATGAACTTGCCTTCTCGTCCCTCACCGCCAGCTCTGCCGGGCGCGACGACATACAGGAAGAAGTGCTCCGTCCAATCGCAATCGACAGGGCCGACGTCGAATTGCAGCTCAAAGCCAACTTTATCGGTGTCCAGCGGCTCGTCGCCGTGGGAGGCATCGAGATCTATTGCCCAGCTATCGTCCGACAGGCCAGGAGCTACAAAATTCGAAATTTAAAGCTTGATCATTCGTCGCGCGATACCATCGGCGATGTCAACCATCAACGGGTCAGGCTCCCTACCGCGCAAACCTCCGTGCCCCGGCGACGCACAGGATAACGGCGACCGTGACGATGAGCATACTCCAAGTCACCGTCTCACGCAGCAGGGTGGCGGCAAGTGCCAGGCCAAAGAACGGCTGGAGCAGTTGCAGCTGTCCGACAGCGGCGATGCCGCCCTGCGACAGGCCGCGATACCAGAAGATGAAGCCGATTAGCATAGAAAACAGCGAGACATAGGCAAGGCCGATGAGCGCCGGTGTTTCGATGCCGGCAAAACTTGCCGGCCGATAGAAAAACGCCACGACCACCATCAGCGGCAAGGACAGCACCAGCGCCCAGGAAATCACCTGCCAGCCGCCAAGCGTGCGTGAAAGCCGGCCGCCTTCGGCATAACCGAGACCGCAAGCGACAATCGCCGCCAGCATCAGCAGATCACCAACCGGTGATGCCGTCAGGCCCTGCGTCAATGCGAAGCCCACGACCAGTGCACTGCCGAGAACCGAGAAGAACCAGAAGGCCGGCTTCGGCCGTTCACCGCCGCGGATCACGCCGAAGATCGCCGTCGCCAGAGGCAAAAGCCCGACGAAGACGATGGAGTGCGCCGACGTGACGTGCTGCAGCGCCAGCGCCGTCAACAGCGGGAAGCCGACCACGACGCCGAGCGCGACGATAGCGAGCGAGAGGATGTCGCGCCCCGACGGCCGCCTTTCACGAAAGGCAATCAGCAGGCAGAGCGCCAAAGCCCCGGCAATCGCCGCGCGTGCGACGGTCAGGAACACGGGATCGAACTGCGCCACCGCAACGCGCGTCGCCGGCAGCGAACCGCTGAAGATCACCACGCCGATCAAGCCGTTGATCCATCCTGCCGTCATGCGTTCCATCATGCACTCTTCCTTCCAGACGCCTGCCGTCCAAAGCGCCCCCGGGTCTTGAACGATCAGCATGAAAACAACGACTTGAGGCACGTCACTTGAATCAAATTCGCAGCGATGCGCCTCAGCCTTTATCGATCAGGACGGATGGTCAGGACAGTGACAATCAGATACGATTTCGACAAACTGTTATGGTTCGGTAAGCAGTACAGATGAACGAAGAACTGGCAGGACGCACACGCGTCGAGATGGTGATCGCAACGATCCGGCAGCGCATTGCCGGCCGCAGCCTGACGCCCGGCGCAAGGCTGCCCTCGGTCCGGGGATTGGCGGCGACGTTGAAGCTGTCGACCTCGACCGTGGTCGATGCCTATGAGCGCCTGGTCGCCGAAGGCGCGATCCTGGCGAGGCCAGGCTCCGGCTTCTATGTCGCCAACCAGGCGGCGCCCTTTGCGCTTGCCGAGGCCGGGCCGAAACTCGACCGCGCCGTCGATCCGTTCTGGATATCGCGACAATCGCTGGAGGCCGGCGAGAGTGACCTGAAGCCCGGCTGCGGCTGGCTGCCGCCCGCCTGGCTGCCGGCCGAAGCGATGCGCCGCGGGCTCAGAACGCTTTCCCGCGCCGATGGGCCGGTGCTTGCCGATTACGGCCAGCCGCTCGGCCTGCCGCCACTGCGCCAGCTGATTTCGCGGCGCATGGGCGAACGCGGCATCGAAGCCTCGCCCGATCAGATCATGCTGTCCGAATCCGGTACGCAGGCAATCGATCTGCTCTGCCGTTTCCTGCTGGAACCCGGCGACACGGTGCTGGTCGACGACCCCTGCTATTTCAACTTTCATGCGTTGCTGCGCGCCCATCGGGCCAAGATCGTCGGCGTTCCCTATACGCCGTCCGGACCCGATATCGAGCTGTTTGCGCAAGTCGTCGCCGAACACCGGCCGCGGCTCTACATCACCAATTCCGCCATCCACAATCCAACTGGCGCAACGCTGTCCCCGGTGACGGCCCACCGTCTTCTGAAACTCGCCGACCAGTTCGACCTCACCATCATCGAAGACGATATCTTCGCCGATTTCGAATATACGCCGGCGCCTCGCCTTGCCGCCTTCGACGGGCTCGAGCGCGTCATCCACATCGGCAGCTTTTCGAAGACCTTGTCGGCCTCGGCCCGCTGCGGCTTCGTCGCCGCCAAACCGGAATGGATCGACGGCCTGACCGATCTCAAGATCGCCACCTCCTTCGGCGGCGGCCGGCTGACCGCCGAACTGGTGCTGAACGTCTTGAGCGACGGCAGCTATCGTAAACACATGGAGACGCTGAGAAACAGGCTTTCCCGGGCGATGGGCGAGGTCTCCGCCCGGCTGAAGGGTCTGGGAATAACACCCTGGCTGGAGGTCCAGGCCGGCATGTTCCTCTGGTGCCGTCTGCCGGGCGGCGTCGATGCGGCCGAGGTGGCGCGGGCCGCGCTGGAAAGGAAGATCGTGCTAGCCCCCGGCAATGCTTTCAGCCTGTCGCAGTCGGCGACGAATTTCATGCGGTTCAATGTGTCGCAGACGCTGGACGCTAGGGTGTTCGAGGTGCTGGGGGACGTGTTGGGGAGGCAGAGGAAGTTGGAGTGAACACGCTCGCCGTTGCCCCTCGCTCACGCTCCCGGCATTCGCTCCTATCGCCGCTCACCCCCTCGTCTGCCTGCCGGCATCTTCTCCCAGGGGCGTGGCCGCGCACTCCCCTCTTCTCCCCATCGCGGAGAAGGTGCCCCGCAGCGTCGGATGAGGGGGCCGCACGGCACGCCCTTCATCCTCATCTCGTTGAAGCCACACCTCAAAACGACCGATTGACCGCCTTATCGTTCTCCAGCCGCGTCACGCAGCCCTCCAGCTTAGCGAGCAGCAGGTCGAAGTCGAGCGGCTTGGTCAGGTAGTCGGCAGCACCGGCCCGCAGGCCGGCGAGCGTGTTTTCCCGATCTGTTAGCGCCGTCAGCATGATGAAAGGAATGTTGGAGAGCTCCGGGTGATTGATCTGGATTTCCGCCAGGAGCTGGTGCCCATCCATAACAGGCATGGAAATGTCGCTGATGACGATATCAGGCCATTTCGACAGGATCATTTCCAGGCCCTCTGCGCCGTTCGAGGCCTCGAGCGTCCTGTAGCCGGCTTCGCTCAACTCTTCGACGAGGAGATTCCGGATCTCGACTTCGTCTTCTATGCACAGGACTGTAACCATAAGCTCTTCCTTAAGCTGCGACTTGTTGATCCGACAATAGAAACTCTATTGGCAGAGAAATGGTGAATGTTGTGCCTTTGCCAAGCTCACTCGTCACCTCGACTGTGCCGCCGTGCAGCTCGATAATCTGCTTGACGACGTTCAGACCAATGCCGGTTCCGGCAATACCCGTCGCGCTGCGGGCGCGATAATAAGGTTGAAACAGTTTCGGCAAATCATCCGCATCCATGCCGATGCCGCTATCGGCAATGGCGATTTCCACCATTTTCGCATTAACCCTGGCGTGAACATAAATGTCAGGCGCATCGGGCGAATATTTGACGGCGTTCGAAATCAGATTGGTGAAGACCTGCTCCATCGCGCTTCGATCGAAGGTCAATACGTCAGGCATGCGATCGAGATCGAGATGGAAGATATGCGAAGGGCTGAGCTCGCGCTGTCGACCGCAGCAGGTGATGAGCAAGGCTCTCAGATCATCTTCGCTCCGTTTCAGCATGATCTGTCCGGTTTCGAGCCGGCCGCTCGCAAGGATGCTCTCCATGAGATCGACCATGCGCACCACCGCGCTGCGGATCACTCCGGCTTTTTCGTGAACATACTCGCCGCTGACGTTGGTCGTCGAGCGGCAGAGCCGCTGGGCGGCTGCGTCGATGATGGCGAGCGGCGTTCGAAATTCGTGCGAGGCCATGGCGACGAACTGGCGCTGCAGCGCATTCACCTGGCGCTCGTGCACCAGCAGCCGATCCAACTCTTCCCTTTGTCGTTCGATCTCGGCTGTTCGGTCCGCCACCATCTCTTCCAGATGGTTGCGGTGGCGCGTGATCTCGGCCTGACTGTCCAGCAGAATCAGCGAAGTGCGATGCAATCCCCGTCCGAGCCCGAACACCGCGGCGATCAGCAGGGCCAGGCAGCCGAGCCCCGCCGGCGCGATCTGCTGAAGCAGCATGAAGCCCGGCCGGATCGGCTGCCACACGAGATAGCCGATCACCCCACCGTCATAAGACGAGACAGGCACTTGCGCCCGCTCGTCGTCACCCTTCGAAGGGGAAAAATGCAATCCTTCAAGTCGCGCGTAATGGGCGATGCTTTCAGCCGCTTTTCCGTCGATGAACTTGACAGAGACGGCGATGAACTCCTGACCCGCTTCGATTTGCATCCTTGTCGAACTCGGCAGAATGGGGCGCGCGCTTGTTATCGCCGGTCTGTTGCCAATCAGGATCGTACGTACCCTGGCCAGCTGGCCAAGCGGTTCGCCACCGGTCCTTTTGCGCTCCACGAGAGCCACCCGAGCCTCGCCCGCCAGCGCCGTCATTTCCTCGCCATCGTCGCTTCCGAGGCGCGGTGGCATAGTGTCCGTCCCGTCGCGGAACGCAAACAGCAGGCGATTGGTATCGTCGAAGATGTATGTTCTATCGTGTCCAAAATATTGACTCGTCCAGCGGCCGACGTTGTCAAGCAACCATTCATGGTTCCGCTGCTTGGAATAAAGGAAGGCGTCGTCCCATTTCGTGATGCTTTCCTGTTCCCGGGGAAGCGCCTTGATCTGCTCATCCAGTCGCTGTCGCACAAAGTCGGCTTGGCGGCGCAAGTAGAGATCATCGACCTTCACGGCGGCAAGCCATGCAAATCCGCACAGCAGCCCGGCCGCCGCACAGGTGAGCGCCACCAGGACGAGCATGATGTGCGATGTGAGCCTTACCTTCAATACTCTCAACCCTTTGATGGCGCCCCTTCCCTCGAAATTGACACGTAAAAGTTGACGGAGGATGAATTATGCGCTTCGGTGCGGGTCTGCGACACGTCCGTCTTGGATATTTCGCTGTCTGCGAAGGAGACCTTGTGGCCGCAACGACATCCAAAACGTCAGGCATCAACGTCGAACCGATCACTGCTGCGCATATCGACAGTTTTCATCGCGCCCTCGACCTGGTCGCGCGGGAGAAAAAATACCTGTCCATGCTGGAAGCAACGCCCCTGCCGCAGACGCGTGAGTTCGTGACGGGCATGATCGCAAAAGGCAATCCGCAATTCGTTGCTGTGATTGGCGAAGAGGTCGACGGCTGGTGCGATATCAGCCGGCATTTCTTCCCGTCCCACGCTCATCGCGGCAGACTCGGCATGGGAATTCTTCCCGCCTATCGCGGCCAGGGTCTCGGGCGGAAGCTCATCGAAACGACATTGAGAGCCGCGCGGGAAGCTGGTTTTATGAGGATCGAACTCGATGTGTATGAGGACAATAGCCGTGCGATCGCACTCTATGAAAAACTGGCTTCGTGCGCGAAGGCATAATCCGGCGCGCCGCGCGCATCGATGGTCGGTTCATCGATGCGATCGGCATGTCTCTTTTATTCGACGAGGATGGGGCGGCATAATTTGGCGTATTGTCCGCGATTTTGTTCCCGCGCCATCGATTGGATCGGCGCCGGCACTCAAGAGAGCCTCGTCCCGCGGGGGCCGCAACGGCGAGGTGGACGTGCCGGCGGTTGGGGCGGCAAGGAGCAGCGTTGGGGCGTGTGCTTCGAGGCTCCGCGAAGGGCGAGGCGGGTGCGCTGACGCCGGCTTCTTGTAAGCAGCAGCCCCCGCACCCGGCGGCGCAGCGCTCACGGCCGGCGCACGGCGCGGATCTTGCCGCTGTTGCCTCCGCCACAGAAGAAGCAGCCGGCGCCGTCGGATTCGAGCCCGGAGACGCCGGCGCCGTCCGGCATGTCGAGCCGTTCAAGCACCTCGCCCGTCTTCGGATCGATGCGTCTGACGTCGCTGTCGTCGCCCTCCCAGGTGCCGTGCCAGAGCTGGCCGTCGACCCAGGTGACGCCTGTCACGACGCGGTTGGATTCGATGGTGCGCAGGATCTTGCCGGTTTCGGGATCGATCTGATGGATCCTGCGGCCGCGATGCTGGCCGACCCAGAGCGTTCCCTCGGCCCATGCAAGGCCGGAATCGCCGCCATGGCCGGGGGCTGGGATGGTGGAAAGGATCTGACCGGTCTTCGGATTGATCTTGTGAATGACGTCCTCGGCGATCTGATAGAGGAACTCGCCGTCGAAAGCCGTGCCGGCGTGGGAGGCGACCTCGATCGACCGCACAACCTCGCCGCTGTCGGGGTCGAGCGCGTTCAGCCTGTCGCCTGAGGCGAACCAGACATGCCGGCCGTCGAAGGTGACGCCGTGAACGCGCTCCGCACCGGGAAAGGGTCCATATTCACGCAGAATGGTCGCAGCCGATGTCTTCATGTCTTCCTCCTTGTCGGTTGACCCATACTAGTCGCTCGGCAGCGGTCCCGGGAGTAACAAGATCGTCGGGAAAGAGGAGAGCGGCGGGCTCATCCAGCGGCGTGCCCGCCCGCGTCCGATCGCTTGCACCTTCCCCTCGCCGGCGAGCGCATCCAGCGCTCGCTGCACGGTGCGCGGACTGGCGCCGAGCGCGATTGCCAGCGCCGAACTCGACCACGCTTCGCCATCGGCGAGGAAGGCGAGCACCGCCGCATGCGGCCCTTCGACGAGCGGGGCAAGCACTGCAACCTCAGAAGTGCCGGCAGGAGAAAGGGCAAAACCGCGCTTGGTAGCCGAGACTTCCGCCAGGCCGCCCAATTCCGCGCGCAGCCGACCGATCTCGACGCGCAGCCGGGCGCGATGCGATTCATCGGCATGCTTGCCGCGGAAGGCGCCTGCGATCAGCGCGCCCCGCGACACATCCGCCGGCCAGGCTTCGGCAAGCGCGCGAGCGAGCGCGAAAAGCACCGGCCGGCTCGCAAGCGGCACCACCGCTCTCGCCGCGCGCACGACATGGCGGCAGGCATCAATGACGAGCGTGCCGCTGGAAAAGAGCGCCTCCACCTCGGCAAGCAGCAGCGGCTGGTCATGCCCACGAGAAACCAACCGCGCCGCCGGCAGATCGAGCACATGTCCAGCGGCTTCGACCTCCGCCGTCAACACGGGCATATTCGCCCGCTCGGCCGCAAGCTGTGCCCGTTCGAGTGCTGCGCGGGCCGCATGCGTGCGCAGGCGCCGAACGGCGATGCCGGCCGCAACAAGCTCATGGGCGGCCCGCAAGGCCGGCGGCAGCGGCGTCGGGTCGAGCGCGGCCAGCGCCTGCTCGGCTTCGTCGAGGCGGCCGATCAGCACCAGTCGGCGAATGGCGATATTGCCGGCATGGGCGGCGTTGACCCGGTCGCCATGCGCTTCCAGAACCTTGCGCGCCGCCTCCAGCGTCTTCGGCGGCCAAGTGAGATCGCGCGAGACGAGCGCGATCTCTGCCTCGGCGACGACACAGCGGGCGCGAGCCACCGCCTCCCGCGGTCCGAAAGCACGCGCGGCACTCTTCAGCAGCGCCTTGGCGCGAATGAGGTCACCGAGCTGTGCCATGGCGATGCCGCGCAGCGCCAACGCCGGCGCATCGTCGCGCAGCGCCACCCGTTTCAGCGCACCGAGCGTATCGCCCGATGCCAGCGCCTGCGCAGCAGCCGTAATCAGCGAGTCCATTCAAATCCCGTCACACTTGTCACTCCCGGCATTTGTTCCCCCGCCGTAATCTTTCGCTCAACGGCAGGCAACAGAGCCGGATGCTACGACGAGAGACAGGCAAAGGAGAAGACCCATGACGGCAATGCTGAACGCAACCCGCGAGCAATGGCTGGCGGCGAGACTTGATCTGCTCGAGGAGGAAAAGGAACTGACGCGCCAAAGCGATGCGCTGGCGGCCAAACGCCAGCAGTTGCCGCGTGTGAGGATCGACAAGGACTACCGCTTCGATACCGAAGGCGGCGGTGCTTCGCTGAAGGATCTGTTCGGCGGGCGTTCGCAGCTCCTGATCTATCATTTCATGTTCGGGCCGGATTACAGCGCCGGATGCCCCTCCTGCTCCTCGATCGCCGACGGCTTCAACGGCTTCTTCGTCCACCTGGAAAATCACGACGTCGCCTTCTGGGCCGTCTCGCGCGCGCCGCTCGCAAAGCTTGAGGCCTTCAAGCGGCGCATGGACTGGAGCTTTCCCTGGGCTTCCTCGGCCGGCAGCGATTTCAACGCCGATTTCAGCGTCTGGTTCAGCCCGGAGCAGCAGCGTCTCGGCGAGATCGAATACAACTACCGTCGCGAACCGCCCGCCTCCGAACCGCCGGCGGGCAAGGCCGTGCCGGAATGGCAGTCGCGCGGCAGCGACGAACCCATCGTCCAGATCGCTTCGATGACCGGCACCGACGTTCCCACCTACACCCGCGACCGCCCCGGCGTCAGCGCCTTCGAACTCATCGATGGCGACGTCTACCACAGCTATTCCAGCTATGCGCGCGGGCTCGACGGGCTCTGGGGCATGTATCAATGGCTCGACCGCGCGCCGAAGGGCCGCAACGAAACCGGCATCTGGTGGCGCCACCACGACCGCTACGGCAAGGAGTGACTGTCATGGCACTCTTCGCTCACGTCCCGAAACGGGCTGACGCCAGCCCCTCCCTCGACACAGATAACTGGCTGTCGATGGCCGCCGCCGCTGACGAACCCGCCGGCGAACCGGCCAAACCCGCTCTCGCCGCCGATTTTCTGTCTCTCGCCGCCGCCCCGACCTTCGCGATCATGGCGCTGCTGACGGCAGCAACTGGCAGCGCCGACGTGATCTGCACCACCACGCGCGATACCTTCCCGCTGACCGGAATGGTGCCGATGTACCTGCTGATGACCGGCTTCCACCTGGCTCCGTGGCTGCGCCTTGTTAGTGGGGGCATGAAGAGATGGTGATGGTTCACCCGCTCGCCTGTGCTCGTCACACGAACGGAGGAGAGGGCGTGCTACACGGCATGCCATACAAACATCCAGCATCTGCACCATCCAACCCGCTACCAAAACCGGTGCCGGCTGCCCAGCGCCAGCCGCCGGCGCGGGTACGTCCTCGGCGCAGCGGCGCCGATCGCCAGCACAGCCACCGCGATGAGACCGAGGAGGATCGGCGCCGAATACCTGTGCCGCGATCGGAGCCCGCCATCGATCCGGGCGGCGTCGGTGGAGGGCCAGTAGAGATTGCCGTCGCTTTCGGCGGCGCGCGGCGCCCGCTTGAAATAGGCGGCCATCAGCCGGCCAAGAGCCCTGGCGGCAAGATTGGGCGCCAGAAGATGGGCAAGCCGCGTTGCAGTGGTGACCACGCCGACCGTGGTGGTGGCGCGCGGCGACCTGGCGACGCCGACGATCGCCTCGGCGACGCGGCGCGCATCGAGAACCGGCGGCGGCGCGGTGACCTGGCGGCCGACATAATTGGCGCCATGCCTGAGGCCCGGCGTATCGACAAAGGCGGGATAAACGTCGCATACGTGAATGCACGGCTTGTCAGCCACCTCCGCCCGCAGTGCTTCGGAGAAGCCGCGCAGGCCGAACTTGCTGGCGCTATAGGCCGCCGCGAATGGCGCCGCCGCAAAGCCGCCGAGCGAGATCATGTTGATGAAGATACCCCTGCCCTGCTTCAGGAAGATCGGCAGCACCGCGTGAGCATCGTTCATGTGGCCGATCAGATTGGTGCGGATGATCTGCTCATGCGCCTCAATCGGCGTCTCCTCGAACCGACCGACCGCCCCGACGCCGACATTGCTCACCCAGACGTCGACGTCGCCGAGCGTTTTCGCCTTGTCGGCCAGCGCCCGCACGGCAGCAGGCTCGGTGACGTCGGTGACAACGGATATCGCCTCCGCACCGAGACCTCTGCACGTCTCCGCAACTTTTTCCAAAGCCTCGCCGTTACGAGCGGCCAGCACAAGCCTGCTTCCGCGCCGCGCGAATGCCTCGGCAGTGGCCTGGCCGATGCCGCTCGATGCTCCCGTGATGACGACCACCGCATTTTCGAGATTGATAGACATCGTTCCGCCTCTCTGTCCTAGCGAAAGCCGGCGCCACAGCAGCACATCCATCAAAACACCGCCGTGAAAGCGGAGTTCCCGAACGACGATCGCTCCTTGCATATCCGGCGCCCGGCCCGGGAAATGCGACTCATTTCCCGACGTTTACGAGCGTTGCCTCGCGTCCCGCTTCAGCAAGCGTCTCCGGCCAAGCGCGCCATTCCATTCCGGTTGTGATTGTCTTGCGCACCGAAACTATGCGATGACCGATCCATCATGAGATGCAACGGATAAAGGCGGCATGAAGAAGATCGGTTTTCTCTCGTTCGGGCACTGGACGCCCTCGCCTCAATCGCAGACGCGTTCGGCGGGCGATGCGCTGCTGCAGTCGATCGACCTTGCCGTGGCGGCCGAGGAGCTCGGCGCCGATGGCGCTTATTTCCGCGTGCACCATTTCGCCCGGCAGCTCGCCGCGCCCTTCCCGCTGCTTGCCGCCGTCGGCGCCAAGACCAGCCGGATCGAGATCGGCACGGCGGTCATCGACATGCGTTACGAGAACCCGCTCTATATGGCCGAGGATGCCGGTGCTGCCGATCTCATCGCCGGAGGGCGGCTGCAACTCGGCATCAGCCGCGGCTCGCCCGAACAGGTGATCGACGGATGGCGCCATTTCGGCTATGCGCCGCCGGAAGGTCAGAGCGAGGCCGACATGGCCAGGCATCATGCCGAAGTTTTCCTCGAAGTGCTGCGCGGCGAAGGTTTCGCCAAACCAAACCCGCGGCCAATGTTTCCGAATCCGCCCGGCCTGCTGCGTCTCGAGCCGCATTCGGAAGGCCTGCGTGAGCGCATCTGGTGGGGGGCGAGCTCCAACGCCACCGCCGTCTGGGCAGCCAAGCTCGGCATGAACCTGCAGAGCTCGACGCTGAAGGACGACGAGACGGGCGAGCCGTTCCACGTCCAGCAGGCCGACCAGATCCGCGCCTATCGCGACGCCTGGGAGGAAGCCGGCCACGCGCGTCAGCCGCGCGTCTCGGTCAGCCGCAGCATCTTCGCGCTGGTCGACGAACGTGACCGCGCCTATTTCGGCTACGGCAACGACGAGGGCGACAAGATCGGCTTCATCGATGAGAAGACCCGGGCGATCTTCGGCCGCAGCTACGCCGCCGAACCTGACGTGCTCATCAAGCAGCTTGCGGAAGACGAGGCGATTGCCGAGGCCGACACGCTGCTGCTCACCGTGCCCAACCAGCTCGGCGTCGCCTACAACGCCCACGTCATCGAAGCGATCCTCACTCACGTCGCTCCGGCGCTCGGCTGGCGCTGACGGCGAGGCTTGTCGGCGCGAGCCTTCGATTTGGGCGGTGGTGACGCGAAACGGCAGCTGTCGCCGACCGCCATCATTTCGATGCGCCCGGGACCTAACTGGCGCGGCCGACGTTGATGATGCGAGCCTTGAATCGGTCACATCTCGACCGAGTTAAGGCTGCAGTTGAATCGCTCGAGTTGCCTTCATGCCGCGCACGAACCTGAACGATATCCTGATCTTCATGGCCGTCGTCGATGCCGGAAGCTTTATCGCCGGCGGCCAGGCCATGGGCCTCTCCCGTTCGGCAGCCGGAAAGGCCGTTACTCGCCTGGAAGAACGGCTCGGCGCGCGCCTGCTCAACCGGACCACGAGGACACTGAGCCTGACCGATGAAGGACGAGTGTTCTACGATCACGGGCTGCAAATCCTGACATCGGTCGACGAGGCGGAGGCGAGCATTGCCGGGCAAAGCGGTGTGCCGCGAGGCGTTCTCAGGCTCGCCGTTCCCGATGTCTTCGGGCCGCTTGTCGGGCTCCCTTTGCTCGACAAATTTCTTCGCACCTGGCCCGACGTGCAGGTCGAAGTGAGCCTCACCGATCGCCCGGCCGAGCTTCTCGAGGATGGCTTCGATCTGGCGATCGGATTTGGCGCAACGCCGTCTGCGGCCGACAGCCGATTGATCACGCGCGTCATCGCCAGTGACAAGGTGCTGCTCTGCGCCTCACCCTCCTACCTCGCCGAACGCGGCGTTCCGCGCGATATAGCGGATCTCGCCGCCCATGATTGCCTGTTCTTCACCAGCCGCGGGCAAAGGCAGAGCTGGCGCTTTCGCAGCGGCAGCGGCTGGATCAAGGCACAGGGGCGCAGCCGCCTGAGGCTCGACAGCGGTCAAGCCGTCCGCGATGCCGCCCTGGCCGGCCTCGGAATCGCGCTCCTGCCGGACTTCCTCATTGCCGCCGATTTGACCGCCGGCCGTCTTCGGCAAGTCCTCCCTGATCTAGAAACCGACGACACGAAGATCGTGGCGCTTTACTCCGACAAAGGCGTGCTGGAGCCGCGCGTCCGGTGCTTCATCGATCTGTTGATCGAGGAAATCGGAGGTCAAGACCAGGGTCTGCGCGGGCTCACACCACAGCCTTATCAAAACCGCGAAAGCTCTTGAGCGCCAGCGGAGAGAGGGTCGTGGCGAAATAGGCGAGCCCGCAGAGGAGCATCGATGCGCCAAGCCCTGTCGTACTGATCAGCGCGCCGCCGACGAGGCCGCCGAAGGGGATGAGGGCAAAGCAGAGGGCGGTGTTCATCGCGGTGACGCGCCCGGTCAGCGGCTTGGGAATGCGCTCGAAGATCACTGCCGACAGGATAGGGTTGAGGAAACCGGAGGCGAAGCCGGCGATTGCGAGAGTCGGAAAGATGGAGCCGAGCGGCGCATCCAACGCGAGCACCAGAAAGCGTGGGCATCCGGTCAAGAGGAAGGCCACGGTATAGACGATCAGACGCGGCATGCGCTCGCCGATAACAGCGGCAATCGCCGCGCCCGCGATGGAAGCGCCGGAGAAGGCGGCGAACATCGCTCCGAGCAGCTCCGGCCCATGACCGGAGTTCTTCGTCCAGACGGGCAGCAGCACGGCGTAATAGGCCTGATCGAGCAGATTGGTGATCGCCACCATGGTGACAATGCTGACGAGCACGGCATCGCTGCGCAGAAAGCGCCAGCCTTCCCGGAGATCGTCGAGATAGGAAGACAGGTTGCCCGACGGAGCGTCGGACGCGATGGGCCGCTCGGGAGCGCGCCGCATGCCGGGTATGCCGGTCGCGACGACCAGCGCTGCGGCGGCGAAGGTGGCGGTGTTGACGAGGAGCGCCTGACCCGGGCCTATCAACCCGATCAATGCGCCGGCCCCGGCAGCGCCCACCGTTGAGGCCAGCCGTTCGATGGCGCTGGAGACGCCGGTCACCCGTTCGAGCGGCACGGCTGCCAGCGCAGCGATATCGGGAACCATCGCTTGCTTGGCGGCATCGGAAGGCCCCCGCAACACGCCCATGACAAAAACGACGGGCAGCAGCACCGGCACGGTCAGCATGCCCAAGAGATCGAGAAGCGGCACCAGCCCGACCGCGATTACGGAGGCCGTGTCGCAGATGATGGCGATGTGCTTGGCGCCGATGCGGTCGATCAGCGGCCCGCCGAGCGCCTTGGCGAGCACATAAGGCAGCATCTCCATCAGCGCCGTCAGCCCGGTGAGTACAGGGCTGCCCGTGGCGCTCAGCACCAACCAGGGAATGGCGATGGTCGATAGCCGGGTGCCGGAAAGCGAAAGCGTCTCGGACGCCGCGAGCGCCAGGAATGGCCGGTCCCGTCTCACGGCTTGTCCTCCCCTTCGCGATGCGGAAGGCGCCCCGGATAAGGAAAGGCGTGCAGCATGACATAAAAGGGAACCATGCCGGGCTCTTGAGACGCTGCCTCCCCCAGCCGGGGGGCAGCCTGCATTGCTTCCAGGATGATATCCCTCAGCCGTTTCGTCAGGGCCTCGGCTTGTGCCGCCGTCATCGGGATGATGATGTCGTCGCCAGCCGTCGCCTTGCGCCATTCGGCCGGCAGCTCGGCATATTCCTCCAGCGCCTTCTGCATCTGGCCGACCTGCAGCGAGAGGGCCGCCTGGTTGAAGGCGATGTCGAGATCGAGCGCCTCCCCTTCGGATTCGATCGCCGGCACCGAGGTCAGCTCATGGCTGGCGCGCCACCAGCGGTCGCGCCGCGAGGCATGCGGCGCCTCCTCGATAAAGCCGTATTGGGCGAGCTGGCGCAGATGATAGCTCGTCGCACCGCTGTTCAGGCCGAGCCGGACGGCGAGCTGCGTCGCGGTGGCAGGCCCATCGATCCTGAGCATGCCGAGCATGCGCAGCCGGACGGGGTGTGCCAGGGCCTTCAGCGCGGACGGTTCGGGTACGACACGGCTGACGGTACGCGAGGCAACGGCATCTGCGGCAGGTTCGGAGTTCTGCTCTTTCATGACCTCATCCTATAATCGCAAACATAGCTTTGCAAAGACTTCTTGGTAAAATTATTCGCCTTTCGAAAGGCACGTGAAAACCCGCGTCGGGCCTAGCCAAGCATCATCACGCGCCCTAAGACCATCGCCACGATCCGCATCAACGAGGGGCAAGGGATGGCTGAGGAATCGCAGAAAAACATCGGCACGTGGTACATCGACCCCGATGCCGAAGACAGGATGGCCGATGGACATGCGCCCATCTGGCGCCACCTAATCGATCTCATGCTGGAGCGCGACCTCTCCGACAAAAGCGTGCTCGATTTCGGCTGCAATCAGGGCGGCCTGCTGCGCCATCTCTATGCGATCCGCCCGTTCCGCAAGGCGCTCGGCATCGACATCGCCGAAACCTCCATTGCCAAGGCCGAGACGCTGAAAGGTAATCTGCCGATCCAGCATCAGGTCGGCGGCAGGCTGGAGGGCTGGAGCGACGAATTCGACCTCGCCGTCAGCCATGAGGTCATCTATCTCGTTCCCGATATCGACACACACGCCGCCGATATTCGCCAGGCGCTGAAGCCGGGCGGCGTCTATTATGCGGTGACCGGCTGCCACACGGATAATCCGCTCTGGCCGAGATGGCGCGAGCTCGTCGCCAACCGCACCAACACCGTCGTTCAGGATCGGTCGATCACCGATTACGGCCTCGCCTTCGAAAAGGCAGGCTTCGACGTCTCCGCCCGCAAGCTCGAATATGAGGGTTTCATACCCTTCGTCGCGGATGGCTGGACGCCTGATTTCGCCGATGCGCTGGACTATTACACCCAGACGAAGATCGTCTTCAGGCTGGTGAAGCGCTAGACGCTGCCGGCTGAAGCCGCATCAGCTCTGCATCGAAATGCGGTGGATTGTTCGGAGCGACCTGGACGAAACGACCCCTGACGCGGAAGATGTCCTGGACGAGGTTGCGCTCGGCAAGCTCGCGTGGCGCGCCGTCGAATCTGAGCTGCCCCTTTTCGAGCAGCGAGATGCGGTCGCTGACGGCGATCGCCTGGTTGATGTCGTGGATTGCCATGACGACCGTCACGCCCTTCTCGCGGCTCAGTCGATGCACGAGATCGAGCACCTCGACCTGATAGCCGATATCGAGGAAGGAGGTCGGCTCATCGAGCAGCAGGATCTCCGCTTCCTGCGCGAGAGCGGCCGAAATCCAGGCTCTCTGACGTTCGCCGCCGGACAATTCGCGCAGGCTGCGGTCGGCCAAATCAGACAGGCCGGTGCTTTCGAGCGCCCATTCGATCGCCTCTTCGTCGCGGCTGTCGTAAGAGCGGAACAGGCCGACATGCGGATAGCGGCCCTGACGCACGAGCTGGGCGACGGTCATCTCGTCGGGTGCGGCCGGCTGCTGCGGCAGGAAGGCGAGCTTCTTCGCCAGCATGCGGCGCGACATCGAGGCGACGGCGGCGCCGTCGAGCGACGCCCTGCCCGCCGCCGGCCGGATGAGGCCTGCCAGTGCATGCAGCGCCGTGCTCTTGCCAGAGCCGTTCGGCCCGATCAGTGCCCGGATCTCGCCCTTCTTGAGCGAGAGATTGAAACCGCTGAGGGCTTTTCGCTTGTTGTAGACGACCGAGAGGTCGGAACAGGACAATGGCATTTCGGCCTCACATGGTTTTGCGCAGCAGCGCGAGCAGAAGCGGCACGCCGAAAACGGCCGTGACCACGCCGATCGGGATTTCCTCGGCCTGGCCGAGCAGCCGGCCGATGAGATCGCCAAGCGTGACGATGACGGCGCCGAGCACGATCGTCAGCACAAGCGACAGCCTGAAATTCCGCCCCGCCAGGAAGCGTGCGAGATGCGGTACGATGAGGCCGACGAAGACGATCGGCCCGACCGCGCCGACGGCGCTTGCCGCAAGCGCGCAGGAGAGGATCAGCACGATCGAGAACTGCCTGCGATAGCCGAGCCCGAAGGATCGGGCGACGAGCGCATCGAACTGCAACAGCATCAGCGGCCGGTGGATGACCGGCAGCATGGCGAGGCCGGCAATGGTGAAGGGCAGCAGGAAGAGCGCATGATCCCAGCTGCGGGCGTAGAGACTGCCGGACAGCCATTCGAGAATGATCTCGATGCGG
This sequence comes from Rhizobium esperanzae, assembly GCF_002204185.1. Taxonomy (GTDB): domain Bacteria; phylum Pseudomonadota; class Alphaproteobacteria; order Rhizobiales; family Rhizobiaceae; genus Rhizobium; species Rhizobium esperanzae. Next base: position 43,237 of record NZ_MXPU01000003.1, read on the forward strand.
GCCGATCCCCATCCGGCGATGAGGCCGATCGCCACCGCATGCAGCACCGCGCCGACCGCGACGCCGCAAAGCGTGATGCGCAGGGCGCTGAGGCCGAGACGGAAGGCAAGCAGATAGATGACGCCGCCGGCAAGCAGGCCGCCGGCAAGGCCAGCCGCCGGCAGCCATGCCACCGGCAGTTCGGCCAGCGTGTTCGAGCCCGGCTCGAAAATATAGACGGTAAAGAGCAGGAAGATCGTCACCGATAGTGTCGCCCCCTGCGACACGCCCATCAGCGAGGGATCGGCCAGCGGGTTGCGGGTAATGGTCTGCAAGAGATATCCCGCCAGCGAAAAATGGATACCGGCCAGAATCCCGGTGGAGATGCGCGGCAGCCGGATATCGAGAATGATCAGCCGCGCTTCCGCCGAGCCGCCGCCGGTCAGCACCACCGCGACGTCGCCCATGGAAATATCGGCAACGCCGAGGAAGATCGCCGCCGCAAGCGACAGGAGCGCCAATGCGGCAAGCGCAGCTGTCATGCCGAGGCTTGCCGGGCCGGCCGATATCGATGCCGGCGCGCTCATCGCATCTCACCCGCAAGGCTCAGCCGTCCGCGTTGGACGAGATAGATGAAGATCGGGCCGCCAAGCAATGCGGTGACGATGCCGACCGGCAGTTCACGCGGGATGGCGATGCTGCGCGCGAAAACATCGGCGACCGTCACGATCAGCGCGCCGAGAGCAGCACTCAATCCGATCTCCCATCCGGTGCCGCGTGGCTTCAGCAACCGGGCGATGTGGGGAGCGGCAAGACCGACGAAAGCCACCGGCCCGGCAATTGGCGCGACGCCCGCGACCGGAATAACGGCAAGAATGAGGACGAGCGGTTTCCACAGTCCGAGCTGCAGGCCCATGCCGGCCGCCGCATGATCGCTCAGCATGAACATGCCGATGACACGCCGCAGAAGGAGCGCCCCGACGACGCCGGCGATCGTCCATGGCAGCATATAGAGGAGATGCGACCAGGTGCGCCCCTGGAAGCCGCCGGCAAGCCAGAAGAGCAGTGATGCCGATTGCGGCCCGGTCAAGAGCAGCACATAGGTGGTAATCGCGCCGAGAAACAGCGAGACGCTGACGCCGCCGAGCGCAAGCTGCAGCGGCCGTCCCTGCCCGCCGCGCGAAACCCAGAACGTCACCGAAGCCGCCGCAAGTCCACCGGCGAGGCCGATGAACGGATAATAGGCAGGCGAAAGCCAGGGCACGAAGACGAAGCAGCAGACGATCGGTGCGACCGACCCCGCGGTCACGCCGGTGATGCCGGGATCAGCCAACGGATTGCGCGTCAGCGTCTGCAGCACATAGCCGGAAACGGCAAGCCCCGCGCCGCCGGCAGCTGCCGCCAGACTGCGCGGCAGGCGCAATGTCCAGACGAGAACGGATTCGAGCTTCCCGTCGGGCGCCAGCAGCACGCGAACCGCGGTCTCGACCGAGAGCGTCTTGGCGCCGACCAGCAGCCCGAGCATCGCCGCCAGCATGGCGGCGACGACGATGAGCCCTATGGCCAGGAATGATTGCCGGGGACTCATCGCAGACCTATCCTTGGGCTTAGTTCTGCAGTTCGGCCGGGATCAGCTTGACGGCTTCGGCCTTGACGTCGACGGCCGGGAACGTGTCGGGGTAGAGGTAGTGCGCGGCCTCGCGCAGCACGATTTCGCGGGCGATCGGGCCATTGGTCTCGACCCACTGGTCACCGACATAGAAGACGCGGTTGTTCTTGACCGCCGAAAGCTGCGACCAGATCGGGTTGCTCTCATGCGGGCGATCCGGGCCGGAATCATAGACGAAGATGACCTCGGGGTCCTTTTCCAGCATGGTTTCGAGGCTGAGGTCGATGCCGAACTCGCCGCCCGGGCTCTTCGGGCCGGGAACATTGTCGCCGCCGATCGCCGCGACAATCGAGGCCGCGGTGTTTTCCGTGTGGAAGGCGAAAGGCGTTGCACCGCCCCACATGATCAGGAAGCGCGGATGAACGTCCTTCGGCGCCTTGGCGGCGAACTCTGCAAGATGCTTGCGGAAATCGGCGTTCAGCTGCTCGCCGCGCTCGGGCCTGCCGAGCAGCTTGGAAAGGGCGGCGGTCTCGCTGTAGCTCTCTTCGAGCAGTTCCATGTTGTAGGCGACATAGGGCGCGATGTTCTGAAGCTGCGCCGCATTGCCGACCGTATAGCGGCGGATCGCGATGATCAGATCCGGCTTGGCTTCGGAGAGAAGTTCCAGATTGGGCTTGGCGCGCTGGCCGATCTGCTTCATCCCGGAGGTCAGGCCGAGCAGGAAATCGGGCTCGCGGCCTTTCGTCATATAAGTGCTGGCGACCGGCTTGATGCCGAGTGCCAGCGCGACGTCATCTGCGAAATAGGAAATCGAGGCAATGCGCTTCGGCTGTGCCGGTACTTCGACGGTGACGCCGCGGTCGTCGACGACCGAGACTTTCTTGCCGTCGTCGGCCTGCGCGGCCCCTGCCATGAGCATTGCGGACAGGCCCAGGGCCGAGAAAAACTTATGTGCGTATCGAGTCATATCTGAAAACTCCCCTCTGACGGGCAGAGGCTTTAGCCAAAAAAGCGGAGTTTAACAATCATGTTTTTTGCGCGGTTTCTGATAAAAGACGGCACTGCAGGACTCAATCCTCAGCCAAAGTGAAGACGGCGCACGGCTCGGCGATGCCGCGCAGGGTGTGCTGGCCGAGCGGCATCAGCGCGGCATCGGTATTCGCCGCCACCGCGCCTGAGATCAGTACGCTATGGCCGAGCGGCTTGCAGAGCCCTTCCAGCCGGCTGACCAGATTGACCGCCGGACCGATGGCAGTGAAATCTAGCCGGTCGGCGGCGCCGATATTGCCCCAGAGGATTTCGCCGAAATGCAGGGCAGCGCCAAAGGGCAGCGGCGCCAGCCCCTCAGCCACACGCATCCCATCGAGATAGACCATGCCAGCGCGGCTGGCAGCGACAGCCCGAAGCGCCGCCTCGCAAGCCTCTCGATCAGCCCGGGCCTCGTCACCGGAAGCAGCGGTGACGGGAAAAATCGCCAACACGCCGTCGCCGATGAATTTCAGCACCTCGCCGCCAAACGCGTGCACGGCGCCGGCGACGCGGTCGAAATAAGCGTCGAGCGCTGATATCATCGCCTGCGGCTCCGTCACCTGGGAAAGCGCGGTGAAATCCCGCAAATCGGCGCAGAGAAGAGCGGCGCGAATGGTTTCACCGGTGCCACGGGCAAGCGCACCCGACTGAACCCGAGCCGCACTGCGCCGACCGAGATAGGCTTCCAGCAGTGCTGACCGCGCCTCCCGCGCCGCAAGGGCTGCGAGCGGCGCGGCAGCAAAACGCGCGACCTCCTGCAGCCGCGCGGCTTCATCAGGAGCAAATTCGTCCGCCCCTTCCCCCTTGGCGATGCCCGCCCAGCCAAGCATGGCGTCGTCCTGAGAAGCTCCAACCCTCTCCTCCCAAACCGGCCCGAGCCCTGCCAGCCATTCGCGCCCGGCATCGCTTTGAGGTGCGGCGGCAAATCCCAGCGCCTCGATGACGGCTCCGGTTTCGGCCCGCCACAGCCAGGTACGCCGCGCGATGATCGGATGCGGCACCGAAAGTGTCAGCGCGCCGCCGGAAAGCGCCAGGCCATCGGCCAGCAGCCGGCGCCCGAGCTCGGCCAGAAACCGTTCGGGACCGGGCGAAGCCGCAGCCTCGTCAATCAGCCAGGCAAGAGAGGAAGGCAGATCCATGGGTTAACATTGGCATTGCAACACCACGCGGGCAACCCCGGGACATCAGCCACGGGCACTCCTGCGGCCTCTCAAGAGGTCTCCGGTATCCGCCTGTTGGCAGCCAAAGCCCGAGATGTCACCCTCAGCCTTGTGCCGAGGATCTGCGACGATCCAATTACGGATTTGAAAGCAAAGGGGTTTCTGTCAAGCAATTGCCCTGGTCAAATACTCGGCACAAGGCCAAGCATGAGGGAGGAGACTTTGCCGGCAAACAGAGGACACCGTGGGGGATTTCCTGTCGGCACTTGCTCCCGCCGAGTCCCTCCGCGACCTGTCAACCCCACCGCTCAACAACTCTGTGGAAAACCATTCACCTCGGTGGAAAAAATCCGATAAACACTTTTAAATTGCGCGACATCGATTCGATAATGTGCCAGATTGTCCTTAGCAATTGAGGGGTTGCGATGGGCACGACATACTGGCCGAAAGACCCGCTTGACGGGAATGACATGACGCTATTGACGTCGATCCTTCGGCGGTGGTGTGCGCGCTATGGGATCGAGTTTACGGCCGAGGAAAGCAAGCGGAAGGCGAAGGAACTCATCGAATGGTTCGAGTTCGGCGTCAAGGATCCGGCCGAGCTCGAAGAGCTGATTGACGGAAAGCACTGGCTCGTCAGCCGCATCTGAGCGCGGTCGTTATTTCAACAGATAAAGGCCGGGCGAAACATCGCACCGGCCCTCGTTCGTCCGCTTCTGTCAAAGGCTTTTAGTAGTCATCCCGCCAGCGGCGTTCGCGGTCCCAGCGCCGCTCATAGCGCCAACGCGGGCCATCCCAATCGCGATGACGCCGCTCCCAGCCCCAGCGGGGCGGACCGCCATAGAAAGCTACAGGCGGCGGGCGGCGCCAGTTGCGCCGGCATTCGCCCCAGCGGGTCAGGTGCCAGCCGCGACCACAGGCGTAGTCGACCTTTGTGACAGTGCTCTCAACCTTGATTGCCCCGATCGGCATCGCCTGAGCTGTGCCGATCGAGAGGCTGCCAGCGAGCAAGGCAGCCGCGATAGAAAGTGCCTTCATCGAAAACTCCATTTCGTCCAGCCGCAATCACCTTAGGACCGCCAAATTGAACTGGAGATGAACTGCACGTTCATGTTTACCGACGAATAAGCAGCACTTTTTTGACCGCGGCGGATCGTTCTTCCCGCAGCGTCAAGCGCTTGAGGAACATCCCGCCGCCTGCCGAAAACCGTTCATCTCCTGCCGTAAAATGGATCTGGACCAGGGTTCCGCCCGGCGGCGACCTCGGTGAGCCGTCCGAGGTAATGCGCCCAGCCTTCCTCATGGCCAGCGCATTGCTCCGCACTCGGCAGGCCGCTATGGGTGAGCCGCAAAAGCGTCCCGCCTCCCTGCTCGATCAGGTCGATCTCGACCAGACTCGATCCCGGCGGCACCACCTCGCTGCCGTCCCAGCCGAAGCTGTAGGCAAGCCGATGCACCGGCACCACCTCGCGAAACGAGCCGCGCGCAAAGCGGGCGCCGGTGACGTTGACGAGGTAGAGCCCGCCGGGCTCCGGCTCGACCTCGGCCTCCGTCCCCATCCAGCGCAGGATCTTCTCCGGATCGGTCATCAGCGCAAACACCGCCGCCGGCGGCGCCGCAAGATGCGCCTCACGGCGCACGACGAAAGATTCTGGCATGTCTCTCTCCCATGGTTGCTGCCCCGGTTCGGGGGAACGACACATCCTGCTGTTTTGACGTGAGTGTCCTCAGCGAAGCATGTAGGCGTGAAGATACGCCTAGCAAGGGCGGGCATCCTGTAACGCGCGCTTAGCGTGAGACCCTCACCGGCCTCGGCGCGGCAACCTGCGGGCACCTCAGAATGAGGCTCGCTTGGGTTACAACCCGCACCCATCCGGAAACCATCTTACCCTATTGCCAGCCCGCCGCCTTGCCCCTATTGTCCGCGCCGTTCTCAGGGCGGGGTGAAAGTCCCTACCGGCGGTATGCAGTTTCGATTGCGAGCCCGCGAGCGCCTTCCTCGGAAGGGTCAGCAGATCAGGTGAGATGCCTGAGCCGACGGTCATAGTCCGGATGAAAGAGAACGTGCGCTGCTGCTGCCCTCCAGGCTGGCGGCGGATGCTCGTGATCGCCTTGGGTGACGTGTCTGTACGCCAAAGGAGATTACCATGACACCCACCCGTTACGCCTTCGTCAAAGCCGGCTGGCACGCCGATATCGTCGACCGTGCGCTTGAAGGCTTCCAACAGCTTGTTCCCGCCGAACAGATCGACGTATTCGACGTCCCCGGCGCTTTCGAAATGCCGCTGCTGTCGCGCGATCTTGCCGCGACCGGACGTTATGCCGCCGTCATCGCCGCCGCCTTCGTCGTCGACGGCGGGATCTACCGCCACGAATTCGTCGCCCAAGCCGTCGTCGATGGCCTGATGCGTGCAGGCATGGATACGGGCGTGCCGGTGCTATCCGTTTCGCTGACGCCGCACCACTATCAGGAAACCGAGCATCACACGCAGATCTACCGCGCCCATTTCGTCGAGAAGGGCCGCGAGGCGGCACGCGCCGCCCTGATGATCGGCAAGACACGTGCCGCTCTTGCGGCCTGAAGCAGGTCGCGCAAAAGTGTGCAGCGGTTTGCGGCAACGACATGCGTGAAAACAAAAACCTAAAGCGCAAAGAGCGAATCTGAAAGATCGCGACGCGCTTTAGCAGCCGCGCGACAGGCGGCGGGATCGGCCCGCCGTCTCTTTTGCTCCGATAGAATAATTGATTCGACGCCCCCAACGCGCTGTGGTCCACTCGACCCCGACATGTATCGCCATTCTTAATGCGTCCAAACCTCAAGGGAGCTGAAGATGAGCAATGCAATGCGCAGTGAACCCACCACCGAATCCATGAAAACACGACCGGTCGACACCAAGCTCGAAGTGGTCGTCATCCCCGTTTCCGACGTCGACCGCGCCAAACGTTTCTATGACGGCCTGGGCTGGAGGCTCGACGCCGACTTTGCCAATGATGCCGATTTTCGGGTGATCCAGTTCACCCCGCCGGGCTCCGGCTGCGCCATCATCTTCGGCAGGAACGTCACGGCCGCCGCCCCCGGCTCCGCGCAAGGGCTCTACCTCATCGTCTCCGACATCGAGGCCGCGCGGCGCGATCTCATCGCCCGCGGCGTCGAGGTGAGCGAGGTCTTCCACGACGCATCGGGCGTCTCTGCCGGCAAGGACGAGCCCTATCTCTTCGGGCGCCTGCGCATCGCCGGCCACGACCCCGAGCACCGCAGCTACCGTTCCTTTGCCTCGTTCAAGGATCCCGACGGCAATGGTTGGCTGTTCCAGGAAGTCACCACCCGCCTCCCCGGCCGCATCGACGCCGATGAGACGGCCTTCTCGACATCGAGCGACCTTGCGGCGGCACTCCGCCGCGCCGCCCAGGCCACGGCGAACACGAGAAACGCAACGGCGGCAAGTATGATGAGAACTGGCCGGACTGGTACGCCGAATACATGGTCAGCGAACAGGCCGGCAGGCAATTGCCGTTGTAGGTGGCGCCGGCAGACGTTGGGAGCACCCGGCTCGCCTTCAAACCCCTCATGGCGGGCTTCTTTCCTTTTAAACGTGCCGTGTGCCCCCTCTGTCCTGCCGGACATCTCCCCCACAAGGGTGGAGATTGGCAAGTGGCCTGACCGTCGCTCCCTCCCAACCGGCAGCGACAATCACGATGCTTTAGTTGTTTGGGGAAGCCGTTACGCCCAGCCGATCTCCCTCCCTGTGGGAGATGTCCGGCAGGACAGAGGGGGGTGCGACACGGCGTGTCCTCTCATCCCAAGTCGCGCCACAGCCACGCCTCACCGATCGAATATATCCCGCCACTGCTTCTCGCCGATCAGACAATCCGTCGTCGGCGCGTCCGCAGCGATCCTCTCCACCCCAGGCGACGGAGAAATGCCGCTGATCTCGAGCACCAGCTTGCGGCGCACCGCGATGGCGAAATCCTCGATCTTGTGGACCGGCAGCACGAAGCTGCCGGGGCCGCCGATCACGCAATCGGCGTAATATTTGTCGAGCCCGCCGGGGGCATCGGAAGGACGCAGCATGATGGTCAGGCCGTTGATGATCATGCCTGACGCCACCGCCTTGTCGCGGGCGGGTATGACGGGATCGCCGGAATTGTTAGGGCCGTCGCCGGAAACGTCGATCACCTCGCGCCTGCCGCGAAAGGGACCGGTGGTGATCATGCTGGCGCCCTGATCGATGGCGGTGGAGATCGAGGTGCGCCGTTGCGTGGCAATCGGCCGGGCGTCGAGCTTGTCGGCAAAGGCGATCGCATCCGCCTCCGTCTCGATGACCTGCCAGTCGATCATCGAATCCTGGACGACATAGCCCGCCCATTCGAAATAGCTGATGGCGATGCGGCCGGTGAGCCCGCCCTTGACCGCATCGATGAATTCCTTGTGCTTGAGCGCTTCGACATAACCGTCGCGCTGAATGCCGATCTCTTCGAAGTCCATTGACCGCGAAGTGTCGACGGCAAGCACCAGCGTCACGTCGACCTCGTTTCCGCCCACCCCAGCTGTCGGCACGACTCCGGTAAGACCCATGAGCACCGCAATCGTCGTCAGCATCGACAAATCCCCGCGCCATCAAGCGAGGAAACTGTAACACAGCTTGGCCCGCGCAGGAGGCCCGGCCACGCCCGCGGCTTCAATTTTCGGTGATATTAGGAGTGCCCCTCGCCCTTCGAGGCCCCTCACGGGCACCGCAGGATGAGGCTCTCTTGAACGCTGGGCGATATCCCCACACCGCTCATCGGCCGCGACATCCGCCAACGTCCTCATGAGCGCGGCATCCTCCAACCTCCTTCATACTGAGGCGCGTAGCCCGCAGGGCGAAGCCTCGAAGGACACACTCCAGCGCTGCTCCTGGCTATCATCAATCCAGCGTACCGCCTCGCCATCGCGTCCCTGGAGTGAGGCTCTCTTTAAGGCCCCACCCTCACTCCGCCACCAAAAGCAGCACATAGGCGATCACGCTCACCATCAGCCCGCGAAATGCAAAGGTGACACAGCGGTACTTGTTGCAGGCGATGGCGGAGAGGATGTTGGCATTTTCGAAATACTGGTCGAAGAGGTAGCGCTCGTCACGGCGAACAGCGGCCTCGAAGAACATGTCGCGATGCTTGGGCCAGGAGCCCCAGAACAGCGAGGTGGAGGCGCCGAGACGCCGCGGCAGCACGACGAGAATCGCCGACAGGATGGAGAAGACCGAGGCTGCGGCAAGCAGGCCGGAGAACAGTATGCTGCCCGGCGTCCCCCCGGCGTAGCGCGCCAGGCTGAAGACGGCCCTCACCTCGCTCGAACTCACCAGAAAGGCGAGCATGAAAGTAAAGATATAGGCGGCCTTCTGATCGGATATCTTGATCTGATCATAAAATATGTCATTGATTTTCTTGATATGATCGAAATACTCGGTGCTGACGTCCCCGCTCGAGGGATTGCTCAGCATTACCTCAGTGGCATTTTCAAACTCGCTCACCTGAATACTCCATACCCCAAAGTGTTTCCCTGATATTACACTTCTCGACGAAAGCAAGAACACGTGTGCAACATGCTTGACTTTTCCACTCCACGCGGACAAAGGGGAAGCGGGGTATGGGGTCGAGGACATGCGGGGTTATTCCAGTAACATCTGTCGCATCGGGGTGGCGCTTGCGTTTGTCGTACCCGGGTTCGGGCTGCCGGCGATGGCCGATCCCCTGCCGCGTGCCACGCCGGTCGCCGGCTCGGTCATTGCCCGAAAGACCGGCGAGGAAGTGCGATTCATCGACGTGTCGGACTGGCGCGTCGTCGATATCAACCAGGATCTCCTGACTGGAGACGTACTGCGCACTAACGCCAACGGCCAGCTCGCCATCGTCTTTTCCGATCACACCCAGGTCCGCCTCGGCCGCAATTCGTCGCTGCAGGTCAAGAAGATGGCCGCGAGCGGCGATACGGTGCTCAATCTCCAATCCGGCACCATCTGGGCACGCGCCGAGCGCGGCGGCCAGGGCCTGACTGTGGAAACACCGGCTGCCGCCGCCGCGATCCGCGGCACCGACTGGACGATGACCGTCGAGGGCGCCAAGACCTCGATGATCGTGCTGGAAGGCCGCGTGGCGCTCAGCAACCCGCAGGGCAGCGTCGAGGTCAGCGAGGGTGAAGGGGCAGTCGCCACCATCGGCCAGGCGCCGCACAAGATCATCAGTGTCAATCCCGATGACCGCGAACAGATGCTTTTCTATCTGGACCTGCGCGACGGCTTCGACCTGATGCCGACCTCGCCCTTGCGGGCCGACCGCATGGCGACGGAGCGCCGCCGCCTGCTGGCGCTGCCGCCAGAGCGCCGCACGACTGAAGACTGGCTGGAACTCGCCGAAGTGCAGAGCGCCTTCGATGGACGGCAGGCCGCAGCCGCAACGCTGGAGAATATCCGCGGCCGCAAGCTGACGGCAGCCCAGCAGGCGCGCGTCGACCTGATCGACGCCACCATCGCCGGCTCCGAAAAGCGCTATGGCGATGCCGCAAAGCTCTTCCAGAAAGCCCTGCCGCATCTCGATCCGACACGCCGCAACATGGCGCAATATGGCGGCTATTTCGCCCGTTCGCTTGCCGATCCCAAACATGCCGAACCGCCGCCGGCCAATACCGCCGGCCCCTACGGCGCGATCATGCAAGCCTATACGACCGGCTTCTTGGAAAACCCTCGCGCGGCGCTCGAGATCATCAAGAAAGCCGAACAGCGCTATCCCGACGATCCGACCCTGCCGGCGGTCCGCGCCCAGCTGGCGCAGCTCACCGACGACGGCGAACAGATGAAGGAGGCGATCGAACGCTCGCTGGCGCTCGACCCTGACCATCCAATGGCGCTCTCCGCCCGCGCGAGCTACAGGGCGGTCTATCAGAGCGACATCAACGGCGCGCTTGCCGATCTGAACCGCGCCATCGAACTCGCCCCCGGCGCATCAGGCACGCTGAATTCGCTCGGCCTGCTGCAGAGTTCGCGCGACGCCAATGGCGAAGCGGAAAAGGCCTTCAAGAAGGCGATCGAGCTCGATCCGCAGGACCCGCTGCTGCACGCGAACTTGGCAATACTCTATCTCGACCAGGGGCGGATGAAGGAGGCCAAGCGCGAGATCGATACGGCAATCGCCCTCGATCCATCCTTCGATCTCGTCCTGCTCGCCCGCGGCCGCTATTACCTGCAGACCGGCGAGCGCGATAAGGCGCTCCAAGATCTGCTCGCCGCCAGCACCGCCAATCCGGCGCATTCGCAGTCGCAGCTGATGCTGGCCGCCGCCCATTACGAAAAGGGCGACCGTATCCCCTCGCAGCAGGCGCTCGACAATGCCGACCGGCTCGACAAGAACGACCCGGCCATCTCGGCCTTCCGCACTGCCGTCGATATCGACGATTACGACGCCGACGGCGCGATCCGCAACGCGCAGGAGTTCCTGCGCCGCTCGCGCGCCCGCGGCGGCGATTACAGCAGCCTCGGCGCCAATGCGAGCGCCGGATCGACCTTGAACGATGCCTTCCGCCTGCAGGGGCTGGACGCCTGGGGCCGCTATTATGGTGATGCGGTTTTCGATCCCTTCCAAGGCAGCGGCTATATCGATCAGTCGATCAAGGGCAGCATCTTTCCTTTCGTCAACGCCACCAATTTCAGCGACGACAACATCATCCAGAACCGCGGCAACGCATCGAGCTACTCATCCTTCATCCAGGGCCTGCTGATCAATCCGCACATGCTCTCCGGCCGTTCACGCTCGGCGACGCTGTTCGACGTTCCGTTCATCGAAGGCTCGCTCGGCGGCGGCATCAACAGCCTCGACGGGCATACCAGACGTATCGGTGAAGCCGATATCCAGGGCTATTCCAACGAAACCATCCCGATCAGCTTCTACGGCAACTTGACCTGGGAAGAGCTGGCGCTCGACCGCGACTACCGGGATTTCGGCGGTGTCCAGACGGATAATAAGCTGCTGGGCGCCAACGGTTATCTGACGGCAACGGTCACGCCCGATGATCGCGTGGTCGCGTTCGTCAACCACGGCAAGAATGATGGAACATTGAACGCGCAAACGCAGGGCACGGTGCTGACGGACCTGTTCAATTTGGCGGGCGTTCCGATTAGGGCGATAGTTACGTCGGAATATTTCCGCCGCGATGTGGAGAACGAGCTAACCAATGCCGGCATAGGCTGGAGCCACACCTTCGCCTATGAAAATATATTGAATGGTGCATTCCTCTATTCGGAGACCAGATCGCGAACAGCAAGCTCTCTTCAAGCCGACGATGCGCCTCTTTTCCCCCTACCCGATCCAGACATCATTCCTGTCCTTGATGGGGTCGAGGACATCTCATCCAAAACTTACATCGGGGCCCTCAGCCATTCCATCGGCAGCGGGCCGCTGACCTGGCGATACGGGATCGAGGGCGGGTGGACAGACACCAGCAAGACCATCTCATCCCGCTCTTATGAAATCGTTCCTCTCTTCCCGGTCATCCCGGAAGTCATCAGCGATCCCAGCACCACCAACAACACCGTCGATATCGGCCGCGCCTATGTCGATGTGCTGCATGAGATCACGCCCGATCTCAAGGGCGAATACGCCTTGTTCGCCACGCGCCTGGAAGGCGATGGCATCGATATCAGCCGGCTGGAGCCGCGCTTCGGTCTCGCCTGGACGCCGGTTCAAAACCACTGGCTGCGGGCCGCCTTCATGCGTCAAAGCTTTGATACCACCGTGCCGACCCTTGCCCCGATCGGCATACTCGGGCTGCAGGCCAACCAATTTTCGACCAATCTGCAAGGTTATACGGATACGGTCGCCCTGCAATGGGATGCAGAATGGACTGACCGCTTCTTCACTTCGGTCGAATATCAGCATCAGGAATTGCACGATTTCTCGATCGATTTGCCGCTGATCTCACTTCCCTCGGATACCAGTCTGCCGATCTCGCGCGGCAGCATCGATCGCGCTTCCGTCACTGCCAACGTCGCGCTCGGCAACGGCTTCGGTCTTTCAGCCACCTATGCCTATATGGATTCGGAGAACAGGGACCCGCTCGAGCCGATTTATGGCGGCCCTCTTCCCTTCATACCGCAGAATTCCGGGCAGATTGCCCTGACCTGGGTGAACGAAGCCAAGGTAAAGGCGACGGTCGCCGCCAACTATATCGGCGAGCGCGACGGCGATCGCTTCGGCACCAAGCTCGACGATTACTGGAGCCTCGACGCCCACCTGGTCTGGGAGCCGTTCGACAAGCGCATCGAGCTGGAAGCGGCCGCCTATAATCTGCTCGACGAGGACTTCGAGATCACCCCCGGCGTGCCCGGCTGGGGCCGCGCCTTCAAGGGCACGCTTAAAGTCCGCTTCTGATGCCGGCACAGAACGCGCCTCGGCAGACCGGACTGAACGGCGGTCAGATCGCAAGCCGTCGCCTCAGGCTGCTCGTGCTGTCGCTCGCCGTACTGGTCGCCATCTCGCTTCTGTCGCGCCTGCCCGCCTGGTCGCTGCTGGAGCTCAGAAGCTTCGACTATCTCTCGACCGTCGACGATCCCCGTCCGCCACCCGGCGGACCCGTCATCGTCGCAATCGACGAACCCTCGCTTGCCGATATCAACGCGCAGTGGCCCTGGCCGCGCAGGCTGCATGCCGAGCTCATCAGCCAGTTGCGCGCCGCCGGCGCCCGCGTCATCGGCCTCGACATCATCATGGCCGAGCCCTCGAACCCGGATAATGACGCGGCGATCACCAGTGCCGTCGGATCCGATGTCGTGCTGGCTGGCGACGAGACGCTGATCGAGACGCCACAGGCCTCGCAATTGATCCGCGCCACACCCATGCCGCAGCTGACCGACGCAGGCGCCGTCACCGGCATCGCCTCGATCGATCTCAGCGGCGACGGCATCTTCCGCCGCATTCCGGGCTACGAGGATGGCTTTGCCGCCATGCTTGCAAAGACCTCGGGAGTGGCGCCGGAAGCCCTGCCGGCTGGTCGGCTTATCCAATCCTTCGGCCCGGCCCGCAGCTATCCCACCGTCTCCTATTATCAGGCGCTCGACCCGAAGAACCTGCTGCCGCCGGATTATTTCAAGGATCGCGTCGTGCTCGTCGGCCTCAGCCTGCAGAATGCGCCTGAAATCGACAAAGGCGGCGTCGACGCCTTCGCAACCCCCTATACCGTTCACACCGGCAAGCTCGTCTCCGGCGTCGAGATCCAGGCGACGATCTACGACAATATCCGGCGCGGCCTGTCGATCGCCGAGGCCCGGCTGCCGACGGTTGCCGCCTGCATTCTGATATCGGTGCTGCTGGCCGCCGCCACCGTCTGGCGCTCGACGGGATGGTTGACGGTCGTGAACAGTGCGGCCGCCCTCCTCGCCTTTGCGGCCGTCAGTGCCGCCTGTATCCGGCTGGCCCATGTCTTCGTCTCGCCGCTTGGGCCTACGGTCGCCTATATCTCCGTCGTCTTCGGCCAGGCCGCTTTCGATTTTGCCGAGGAGCGCCGCAACAAGCGCCAGATCACTCGCGCCTTCGCCCAATATATCTCGCCCGATCTGGTCAAGCGCCTGTCGAGCGATCCCACGCAGCTGAAGCTCGGGGGCGAGCGGCGCACGCTCTCGGTGCTGTTCTCAGACGTACGCGGCTTCACCACCATCGCCGAGACGCTGAAGGATGATCCGGAACAGCTGACCGGCCTGATCAACCGGCTGCTGACACCGCTCTCCGATGTGGTGATGGATCACGGCGGCACGATCGACAAATATATGGGCGACTGCATCATGGCCTTCTGGAACGCGCCGCTCGACGATTCCGACCATGCGCTTCACGCCGTGCGGGCCTCGCTCGCCATGCAGGCGGCCATATCGAGGCTGAATGGCCAGTTGGAGCGGGAAGCGGCCGCACTCGGCAGCAAGCCGCACGTCCTGAAGATGGGCGTCGGCATCAACACCGGCGAATGCATCGTCGGCAATATGGGCTCGACCCGCCGCTTCGACTATTCCTGCCTCGGCGACAGCGTCAACCTCGCCTCCCGCCTCGAGGGCGCCTCGAAGAATTATGGCGTGGCGCTGCTGCTCGGCGAGGAAACCGCAAGGCTGGTGGCCGCCGACTACACCACCGTCGAACTCGACCGCATCATCGTCAAAGGCCGCACCGTCCCCTCGCCCGTCTTCACCGTCGTGCACAAGGCCGATGCCGCAGCGCTGGCCGCGCATCAAGCCTTCATCGAGGCGAAATATGCCGGGACGCTTGTGCCATCCGACCCGGTCTTCGATACGTTGGCTGCCGATATCCCAGAACTTGCCCCGTACTACGCCGCCATGCGGGATGCGCTGGTTGGCGATGGTGGGGAGTGATCGCGCAGCGACAGTTCTGCGCAGATGCTCCTCTACGAGCCGAGCGCGTACATGTTCGTCGGCGCGCCATGCAGCATCACCTCGCGCTCGAAACGGAAGCCGCATTTCTCGAGGATGCGGCTGGATGCGGCATTGATGGGACGCACCAGCCCGATCACGCGCTCCGCATGCAGCTCGTCGAAAGCAAAGGCCAGCGTTTCCCGCACCAGCTCCGTGGCATATCCTTGCCCCCAGCTTGCAGGCTGGAGATGATAGGAAAGATTAAGGCCGCCGAACTCCTTGGAAAGGGTCACGCCGCCGAAACCGATCAGCGCGCCTGCTGCCTCGACCGCCCAGCGCCCGAAGCCGTGATCTTTCCAATGACCTATGTCACGGGAAAGCCTCGCAGCACTTTCTTCCGGCGAATCCGGGCGCGGCATAGGCCGATGTGCAACCAACTCCGGTCGGGAAAAAAGCTCTGTCAAAAAATGAAAATCTCCGGCCACAGGAGTTCTAAGCTGCAATCTCGCAGTATGCCGGATCGCCGGAGACGCTGAGTCATTGAACTCTTTTTCCAGCATCGTCTGCCTCGTCATTGAGGACACGATATCCTCAGCACTTCTTGCCGGCCACGGCAATCTCCAACGCTCCTCATCCTGAAGTGCGCAGGCCAAAGGCAGGAGCCTCGAGGGACACGCCGCAGCGCCGCTCCTTGCATCCATCAACCGTCAGCCTGAGCACCCGCCTCGTCCTTCGAGGCCCCTGCGGGGCACCTCAGGATAAGGCTCTCTTGGGCCTCGGCGCGGCATCCGCCAGATTGGCGGGAGGAGATCGCTATGCGGTTCGCAGCCTCGCAATCTCGGGTCCAACCACCGCGATAAACAGTCCGGGATCGCCGAGAGCCCGCGCCGACAGCATTGCCCCATGCACCGAGGCCATCAGCATCTGGGCCTGCTCTTCCGGCCGCTTGTCCAGCCGGAACAGGCCCTGCTCCACGCCGGCCTGCAGCACCGAGGTCAGCCATGCCGCCAGATTTCGGAAATGGGCGCGCACGCGTGAGGCCACCTCGTCAGGCAGCATCTGCATTTCGCCGGCGAGCATGGCGCAGACGCAGAAGGGCTGCGAGGCGTTCTCGATGCAGGTACGCCAGTAGTCGATGTAGAATTGCAGCTGATCGGCAGGGCTTGCGGCTTGCTCGCGCAGCGACTGCAATCCCGCCGCCGCCTGCCTGGTGTAGCGATCGACCAGCACCGCGACCAGCTCGGCCTTCGCAGGGAAATGATGGTGGATGCTCGCCTTGCGGATGCCGATCGCGTCCGAGATGTCGGCATAGCTGAAGCCATTATAGCCACCCGCCACGATGAGCGACTGGGCGATATCGAGGATTTTGTCCGAGGTCGATGCCGTTGATTTCATACCGCCGCCTACCTTCTGGTAGGAAGATTGTCAAGCTCTGGCACTCTGCTCTCCCGTCACAAGAAGGTGTCCGCGAATTGCGTTGACTCCTGTTTGCCGCCTTCCTACTAGCAGGTAGACAAAACAGGAGCCCTGCCGATGCAAAATCAATCTTCCAATCAGTCCGACTGGCTGCGATCCTACTACTTCACACGCGCCGCATTCTCGCTCATCTGGATTGCCGCCGCCATTCTCCTTGCCGGGCAAGCGGGCGCTGCGGCCTTCCTGCTGGTGATCTATCCCTTGTGGGATGCGCTCGCCAATCTGGTCGACGCCCGGGTCAATGGCGGCTTGCGGGCCAATCCGTCGCAGACGCTGAATGTCGTGGTCAGCACGGTCACCGCGCTCGCCGTCAGTATTGCGCTTGGTAAGAGCACCCATGCCGTCCTCGCCGTTTTCGGGGCCTGGGCGATCCTCTCGGGCCTGTTGCAGCTCTATACCGGTGTGAGGCGCTGGCGCACTGAAGGCGCCCAATGGGTGATGATCCTGAGTGGCGCGCAATCCGCCCTTGCCGGCGGCTTCATGATCGGCCGAGCGCTCGGCACGGCCACGCCGACGATCCACGATATCGTGCCTTATGCCAGTTTCGGCGCATTCTACTTCCTGCTCTCCTCGATCTTGCTTGCCGTCGCGGCCTATCGCAAAGCGCACGCATAGGCACTATCCGGCTCCTGCGGTGGTAGACTTGCCGCCGCCGGAAGCCGGGCACGACGCACTCATGATCTCGGCGATGCAAAAGATTTGCGGGAGACGATGAAATTCTTTACCGCTATGAAAGGTGATCACAGTCCCCGCGCCCAGCCTCCGAGGTCACTCCCATGGCTTTGAAAGTTCTCTTCATTGGCGGCACCGGCCAAATTTCCTATCCTTGCGTCGAACGCGCCGTTGCCGCAGGCCACGATGTCAGCGTCTACAATCGCGGCTTGAGAGACGCCGCCCTGCCCACCGGTGTCACCTCGATCGTCGGCGACTTGGGGTCGAGCGCTTACGCCGATCTCGCCGGGACCAATTATGATGTCGTCTGCCAGTTCATCGCCTTCACGCCGGATCAGGTGGCGCGCGATGTCGAGGTCTTCTCGGGCAATTGCAGCCAGTACATCTTCATCTCCTCGGCTTCGGTCTACGAAAAACCGCCGCGCCACTACGTGATCACCGAGGAGACGCCGGCGATCAATCCATACTGGCCATACAGCCAGGCCAAGATCGCCTGCGAGGAACTGCTCAAGAAGTCCGATAACCTCGTCTGGACGATCGTCCGCCCTAGCCACACTGTCCGCACCGGCCTGCCGATCATGATGGGCGATAGCGATATCATGGCAAGGCGCATGCTGGACGGCGACCCCATCATCGTAGCCGGCGACGGCCACACGCCCTGGACGCTCACCCGCTCGGTCGATTTCGCCGTGCCTTTCGTCGGCCTTTTCGGCAAAGACGCGGCGCTAAAAGAGATTTTTCACATCACCTCCGATCGTGCGCACCTCTGGAACGATATCCAGAAGACCATCGCAAGATTGCTGGGCGTGGAAGCCAAGATCGTCCACGTGCCGACGGACACGCTGATCAAGTACAATCCGGAATGGATCGGCCCGCTCCTCGGCGACAAGGCCTGGACGGCCATTTTCGATAATTCCAAGGTCAAGCGCGTGGCGGGCGATTTCACCTGCGCCGAGAGCCTGGATGAAATCCTGGCCGACTCGATCATGCACCTCAAGCAGCGCCTAACTAAGGGCCGGCCGCCCAGGGGTGAACTCGATGGGCTGATTGACAGGATTTGCGCGGCGCAAGGTGGGCTTGGTTAGGATACGGCAGGCGACGAGTGGTGGCGACAGCGCACTCGCCCGTGGCTGGATTCCTGTGACAGGCACAGGAATGAGGGAGTTTGGAGCGACGTTCTCGCCCGTGCTCCTCCCCTCTCGTTGGAACGCGGCATCCTCCAACATCCCTCATCCTGAGCGCGCAGGGCAAAGGCCGGAGCCTCGAAGGACGCGCTCCACCGCTGCTTCTTGCCTACATCCGATGCCGGCGCAGCCGCCTCGCCCTTCGAGGCCCCTCGTGGGGCACCTCAGGGTGAGGCTCTATCGACCACTCGCACCTATTCCAGCCGCCGCGCCTCCACCGGAGCCTCCTGCTTGAAGCCGTCGAAAAAGCGCCCGCCACGCAGGGCAAGTTCCCGATCGGCGAGAGCCAGGAGCCAGGCGCCGTCACCCTGCACCGCCAGCCTGAACGCGGCATCGAATTCCGCCGTCAGTTCCCCATCAAGCTTCATCATGAGCCGCGGCGCCCACTTGCCGCGGCCGGTCCATGCGCCGCGCCCAAGCAACATCAGATCGGCGAGCTTCTGGTAGAGAGCCGCCGCGATAGCAGCGATTTCTTCAGGCGGTCGGTCGCCGCGCAGGTCGTCGGCGAGATCAGTGACTTGATAGCGCAGCATATCATAGCTCGGGCTATCGAGAGGCTTCGGCCCCGCGGCGAGAACGCTCGCCGCCTTCGCCTGGATGAGGCGCCCACGCTCGATATCGGGCCCGATAATGCTGCCTGTCGCAACCATATTGACCATGATGGGACAGCCGCTCTCCGCGTCGTGATGGAGATAATGCGCCAGCGTCTGCGGATCATGGACGAAGGCTTCGACCGGAAAAACGTCTTCGGTGAAGGATTCCCGCCAAGCCCGGTCGAGCGACGAAAACACGACGACGAGATCAATGTCCGAAAAAGCAGCCCCCTCGCCGCGCATGATGGATCCGGAAACATAGGCGAAGGCGGCCCCGGCATAGCGGCTGGCGAGAGAGCGGCAGGCGGCGGCGCGCGCCCGCTCGGCAAGAAACTGTTTCTGGATATCGTCCACGTTCTCGTCCTCGAATGCGGAGACGAGCGGCAACAAAAAACCCGCTCGTTTCCGGCGGGTTGGTATCTTCTGCAATGAACGGAATTCAGTTCACGCTTCGGCCACCCACCGCCAAACGGTGGTCGTAGACATCGTGGAGACTGCGAAAATCCTGCTCATGGACGTAAGTTATCGCCCGCCGGCAACAGCGTCAATCCGCCAAGCACGCTTCCCCGCCGCACTGTTTTCCGTCTAAGATCACCGAAAGACTCGTTGAACAGGAAGGCCCGCCATGCCCCATCCCGCCACCGTCATTCCGCGCCCAGCACCGGTTCTGCTGCCGGTCGAAGGCAGCGACGAGCGTTTCCCGGTGCGCCGCGTCTATTGCGTCGGTCGCAATTATGCCGATCATGCGATCGAGATGGGCCATGATCCGAGCCGCGAACCGCCCTTCTTCTTTCAGAAGAACGCCGATAATCTGCTGCCGGCGGGCAACCCATTCCCTTACCCGCCGCTGTCGAACGACGTGCATTACGAGGTGGAATGCGTGCTGGCGCTGAAATCGGGCGGCGCGAACATCCGGGCCGAGCAAGCGCTCGATTGCATCTACGGCTATGCCGTCGGCATCGATTTCACCCGCCGCGACCTGCAGGGCGAAGCCAAGAAGCTTGGCCGTCCCTGGGAGCTCGCCAAAGCCTTCGAACATTCCGCCCCCGTCTCGGCGATCGTGCCGGCAAGCCGTCTCGGCCATCCCGCCGACGGCCGGATCTGGCTGGAGCAGAACGGCAGGCGCGTGCAGGACGGCGACCTCAACCAGATGATCTGGAAGGTGCCGGAGATCATCGCCGAACTGTCGAAGCTCTTCGTGCTGGCGGCCGGAGACGTGATCATGACGGGCACGCCGGCCGGCGTCGGCGCGGTTGCCAGGGGCGACCGCATCACCTGCGGCATCGAGGGTGTTGCGACGCTCTCGGTCGACATCGTCTGAGGAGAGGTCCATGCCCGTCTACGCGCTCGGCGGCCTGACGCCGAAACTGCCTGCCGCCGGCCTCCACTGGATCGCGCCGGATGCGCATGTGATCGGCGATATCGAGCTCGGCGAGAATGTCGGCATCTGGTTCGGATCGGTGCTGCGCGGCGACAATGAGAGGATCACCATCGGCGCCGGCACCAACATCCAGGAAGGCGTCATGGCCCATACCGACATGGGCTTTCCGCTGACCACGGGCAAGGGCTGCACCATCGGCCACCACGCCATCCTCCACGGCTGCACGCTCGGCGACAACGTGCTGATCGGCATGGGCGCGACCATTCTCAACGGTGCCAGGATCGGCAACAATTGCCTCGTCGGCGCCAATGCGCTGGTGACGGAGGGTAGGGAATTCTCCGACAATTCGCTGATCGTCGGCGCGCCGGCCCGCGTGGTGCGGGTGCTTGATGAGGCGGCTGTCGAGGGCATTCGCCGCTCGGCGGAAAATTATGTGGCGAATTGGCAGCGGTTTGCGCGGAATCTCAGGGTGATTGCGTGATTGCCGGTGGCAGCCCTCGCGGCCCTCATCGGAAAGCCTAGCGGCTGGCTGGCAACCTCGGACTTCGCGCAGGCCCGCCACACGGCATACTGATCAACCTCATCCTCGGATGCGCAGGCCAAAGGGCCGGAGCCTCGAAGGACGAGGACCGGTCACAGGCGCTTGAAACCGCTCACCAAACACCCGGAATCCACCGCCAACGCACCCGTTCCATATACTCCACATATCCTTCAAGCCCTTTGCGCAACTCCGCCTCCTCTCCGAGCGTCCGGCCAAAGAGCACGACGACGAGCAGCCCCACGGGGATCAACGCATAGAGCGACCCGAGTGACAGCGCTGTCCCGGCGGCGAGCAAAATGGCGGTTGCATAGCCGGGGTGGCGGATCACGGCATAGGGCCCACTGTCGATCACCTTGTGGTCGCGGTCGGTCTGGATGCGCACCGTCGGCTCGAAATGCCGGTTGACCGATTGTGCCCAGGTGAGGCCGAGATAGCCCGCGCCCATCACGAGATAACCGAGGACAACGACCCACCAGGGTTGCGGCGCCCAGCGGAAACGGCCGTCGTCGAACGCGCCGACCGGAAGAATGGCAGCAAAGAGAATGATCGTCAGCGTCGCGACCACGGCATCCCAGCGCTTGGTTCCCTTCTGATATCGGCTGCGCGCCGCGAACAACTCCGGATTCGTCCGCGAGATCCAGACGAGCCCGATTGCTGTCAGCGCCAGGAAGAGGCTGAGAAAGATCCAGCCGCGCGGCCAGGCGAACGTGCCGGCGGGCCAGAACAGTGCGGCAACCATCACCGCGATGGTTATCGCGAGCGATCCGAGCGACGGCGCCGCCGCAAACGAGCGACGCAGCTGGCGGTGTTCCTGCGTCATGACCGTTTTCCGCTCCACCGGGCAAGTAAGCGCCTTCTGCTGTCAGCAGCAGCGGCAAAAATTCGACAGTCCCACGCCTGATTTGGGAGGTGAAACGCGCGCAACAACCCGTGGCAAGGCGGCAAATGAAATCGCCCCGATAACAGACGTCATTGTTTCCGCAGTTGCGTGGCCGGACTGCCGTTGCGGCAGTGTTGGATATTATTGAAAAACGCCTATTCGGCCGCTTCCAGAAACTGGTTCTCTCCCGACGAAGCGGCAAGCGCTCGAACCCTGGCTTCGGTCTTGGCGATCAGCTGATAGAACTCGTCCTGCGCTTCGACATCCAGCTGAATGACGGCATTGACGTCATCGGGGGTATCGCAAACACAGGCGACCGCCGAAATGGGACAGATGCCGCCGGGATAACGCTTACCGGTCCCTGTATAGGCGCGACGGCCCCAGCGCTCGGAATAGACTGTTTCCTCCCGATCGAGATGGAGGATCGTGCCTTTACAGGCGGTTACGATGGCCGCCTTGCCGTAAGCGAACCAATGATAGTTCAGCTTCCGGAGAATATATTTGCCAGTGATGTCTTCGCCAGCCAGTTCGGCAGGGTCTTCTATCATTCGGATCATGAGAGCGTCCTCAACATGAGCGCAATATCCGTCATCTCTACTTGCCTCGCAAGTCGAAAAGTGCAGCTTTTGTAGTAGCTTAGTCACAAAGTGTTTCTGATTCTTACATCTTGCATGCGCCAGGCAGCTTGCCGGTCATGCAATCCATTGTCGAATATCCCGCCTTTGCACCTGATTCCGCCTTTTCCAGAGGGCAGCCATGCCGCCTTGCGTTTTCCCGCTGAGGCCCAATATTTGAAATCCTGGATCGGCAATCAGCCGTCGGATGACAGCTCAACTGGTCCGCCGGTTCACACCAGCAGGAGTGCCCCATGGTCGAAGCCGTCAACAGCATCTCCTCCACAGCTGCGTCCGAGCCCACTAAGATCGGCATCAGCACCTCGATCGGCTCGGAACCAGACAATGCCTGGGTTGCCGCCCGCCAGTCGCAGATTACGGCCGATCAGCACCCATCGAACGGAGCTGCGGAGACGAATGGTGCGGGCACTCTCATTCCGCATGCGGATCTGCTCGTCGACGAAGAGGAGCATGGAAAGCGGCATGGGCATGCGCGATCAGGCGAAGGAGAAGAGGCCGGGGAAGCAGCGGAACGGCCGCTCCTGTCCGGTGAAAGCGAGCGGATCGGCACCCGCAATTTCGACGAGGATACGCCTTTCGGCGAGCGCGTCGCCATCCTCTGACAAAGTCCCGCTCCGCCGTGTCACAGCCCGTCCACAAGCTGAGCCTCGATCGCCGCCTTGTCGATGACCGACCAAACCTCGATGATTTTTCCGCCGCGAAATTCGTAGATCACGTTTTCGGTGAAGGACAGGCGCCTGCCGTTCACATCGAACCCGAGAAACTTTCCTTTCGGCGAACAGTCGAAGCCAAGCCGGCAGGCAACGTAAGGCGGATCGATAAGAAGCATCCGCACATTGAAAGAAAGATCGGGAATCAGATCGAAATCCCGCACCAGCATGGCGACGTAGCCCGCAAGCCCAAGCCGCCGGCCATTATGCACCGCATCCTCATCGACGAACTGGCCGAGATCGGGCCAGTCCTGCCGGTTCAGGCAGGCGATGTAGCCTCGGTAGAGATTGGCAAGTTCGGTTTTGGTCACAGACGATTCCTTGCGCGGCTGAAGCATTCGGCAGCGGCAGCGGGCGCGCCGCCTTGCGGTTTTCAGCTCAGGAGAACTCGCCGGCGCGGGGACCGGCAAGCGTCACGCGCCAGCCGGTGCGCGACTGGAAATCCTGGGTGGCCAGAAACGTGTAACCCGTCGTGCGCCAGGGCTTCACGGCGCTGGTCAGATTGTCGAGCACATAATCGCCGCCGGCCGTGCGGGCAATCAGAACGACGTGGTTCTGATCATGCGGTCCGATCACCACGGAAAGCGCCAGCCTGTTCGATGGAAAACCCGCCTCGATCAAGTCCTTCATCTTCTGCAGCGCATAGTCCTCGCAGTCGCCACGGCCGGCAACCGGTAGTGACCAGACATCCCCATTTCCGGATGACGAGCGATCTTCCGCCGAAACGATACGTCCGTTTACGGCACGATTGATCTTTTGAAGAAGCGCTATTCCCGCCTGATCGTTCAGCTCTTGCGCCACCGTCCTGCCGCACAGCCACTTGTACTTGGCGCAGGCCGCAGCGAATCCCACCGGTGCGCCGATGCTTCGCGTCACGGGCAGCGACGATCCCGCAAATGCCTGAAAATGCGGAACGATCACCAAAAATACCGCAAGAGAAAGGAGACGCTTCATGGCCGATTCCCTTTGTTCGTCACGGGAGAATAACACAGCCAGTATAAAAATTTATTAAAATTTTATACTTGCAAATTTAACTGTATTTGGTGATTGAAACAGATTAACCATTGTTTATTCTTCATGTTAATCCCTTGTTAGTATAAATGATCTCCCCATTAACGGTTAATTAACCTTGGGAGACGAGTGAAATGATCAGCAGAGCAGTAAAATTCAGCCTCGCTGTGGCGTCCCTTCTGGCAAGCAGCAGCTTGGCAACGGCAGCCCCCACAGTCGTTAATTGCAAGGCCGCAGTCCGCGGCACCCTCGAATACAGGCTGTGCATGCCCACGCGGGCAATACAGACCGACAGCAAATTCGGTCCGAACGATAAGGATCGCAGCAGCCATGACGCGGGTGGCAAGAAGACATCCAGCGCCAGCTCGCACGCCAGCAATGGCAACGGTGGCGATGACGGGGACAGCAAAGACGTCGGCCAAAATGGCGGCAGCGGTGACCAGGGCGACAGCGGCGGTCAAGGCGGCAGCGGCGATCAAGGCGGCAGCGGCGATCAGGGCGGTAGCGGCGATCAGGGCGGCAGCGGTGACCAGGGCGGCAGCGGTGACCAGGGCGGCAGCGGTAACCAGGGCGGCAGCGGTGACCAGGGCGGCAGCGGCGATCAAGGCGGCAGCGGTGACCAGGGTAGCGGCGATCAGGGCGGCAGTGGTGACCAGGGCGGCAGCGGTGACCAGGGCGGCACCGGCGGCAAGGGTGACAAGGGTGACAAGGGCGGCAAGGGCGGCAAGGGCGACAAGGGCGACAGGGGCGACAAGGGCGGCAAGGGCGACAAGGGCGGCAAGGGCGACAGGGGCGACAAGGGCGGCAAGGGCGACAAGGGCGACAAGGGCGACAAGGGCGACAAGGGCGGCAAGGGCGACAAGGGCGGCAAGGGCGACAAGGGCGGCAAGGGCGGCAAGGGCGAGGAAGATCACGGCCATGGCAAGGGCGGCAACGACGGCACGGGCAACAGCGGCAATGGCGACGCCGGCAAGGGCGGCAACGACGGCGCGAGCAGCGACGGCAACGGCGATGCCGGCAAGAGCGGCAACGACGGCGCGAGCAGCGGCGGCAATGGCGATGCCGGCAAGAGCGGCAACGACGGCGCGGGCAGCAGCGGCCATGACGGCGCCGGCAAGGGCGGCAACGACGGTGCGGGCAGCAGCGGCAATAATGGTGCCGGCAAGGGCAGCAACGACGGCGCGGGCAGCAGCGGCAATGACGGCGCCGGCAAGGGCAGCAACGACGGCGCGGGCAGCAGCAGCAATGACGGCGCCGGCAAGGGCGGTTCCGGCAAAAACTGATCGGAACGATTGAGGCGGTTTGTCCGCGCCACTCGGCTGGCCGGCAGCGGGCGAACCCCTCTTTCCTGATGCTCGCGCTTGTCGCGAGCATCTCCGTACGGTCGACGCGAGGCAGATCCTCGAAGCTAGCGCGAGGATGACTCGGACGGAAAAAGGTGGTCAACAAGTGGAGGGCCGGTTTGCCGGCCCTATCTTTTTGATCGCCCTATCGTTGGCAACGGAACGGTTTCTTTACGCCGCGCAGGCCTCGCACAATCCGCGGATCTCGATCGTGGTCTTCTCGGGCTTGAAATTCTGTCCGCGCACCCAGCCCATCAGCCGGTGGTCGACCTCGTGGTCGTGGAATTCCATCACCTGGCCGCAGCTTTCGCAGATGGCAAAGGCGACGATGCCGTGGCTGTGGCAATTGTCGCCCGGATGGGCGCAGGCGACGAAGGAATTGATGCTTTCGAGCCGGTGCACGACGCCATATTCGAGCAGTTTCTCCAGCGCCCGGTAGACCTGCAGCGGCGCGCGAAAACCATGGTCGCGCAGCTTGTCGAGGATGGTATAGGCGCTGAGCGGCCCCTCGGCCTTCTCAAGCACCTCGAAGACCAGCGACTGGTTCTTTGTGAGTTGCGGTGTTGTCATGAGCCTTGTCCTTGCGCGAGCGCGCGGCGCCTGACGGGAAGCAGGCTGAGAATGAAGAGGATCAGCGCCGCGACGACGATTGAGGGGCCGGACGGCGTGTCGTAGGTCAGCGAGCCGAACAGCCCGCCGACGACGGCGGCCGCTCCGATCAGCGAGGCGAGCACAGCCATGATTTCCGGCGTGACCGAGAAGCGCCGTGCGGCCGCCGCCGGAATGATCAGCAGCGAAGTGATCAGCATGATGCCGACGATCTTCATGGCAATGGCAATGACGACGGCCATCAGCAGCATGAAGAACAGCCGCGCCCGCTCGGGTCTCAGCCCCTCGGCCTCGGCAAGCTCGGCATTGACGGTGGCAGCCAAGAGCGGGCGCCACAGCCAGGCGATCGCCGCCAGCACGAACAGCCCGCCGCCCCAGATCAGCGCAATATCGGTGGTGGACACGGCCAGGATATCGCCGAACAGGAATGCGATGAGATCAATCCTGACCCAGCTCATGAAGGCGACCATGACCAGGCCGATCGCGAGCGTCGCATGCGAGAGGATGCCGAGCAGCGCATCGGCCGACAGCGCCTGGCGCTTCTGCAGGAAGAGCAGCAGCACCGAGACGAGTGCGGCGACGGCGAAGACCGCCAGCGTCAGGTTGAGTTCGAACAGCAGCGACAATGCGACCCCGAGCAGCGCCGAATGGGCGATCGTATCGCCGAAATAGGCCATGCGCCGCCAGATGATGAAGCAGCCGAGCGGCCCGGTCGTCAGCGCCAGCCCGACGCCGGCAAGGATGGCGCGCACGAAGAAATCGTCAAGCATGGCGGCCCTCCCCGCTGCGGGAATGGGCGTGTTCATGAGCATGATCGTGCCCATGATGATCGTCATGAGCGTGCGCATGCGCATGCCCATGATCTTGGCCATGTGCATGCTCATGGGAATCATGAGCGTGCTCATGCGGGTGATGTCCATCTTCGGGATGGCAATGATCCGTTACGGAGCCGTCCGCATGCAGCACGCGGCCATCCGGCAGGTGCGTATGATCGTGGTGATGGCTGTAGACGGCGAGCGTCTGGGCCGCCCGGCTGCCGAACAGGCGTACATACTCCGGGCTGCGGCTGACGGCCTCGGGCGTGCCGCGGCAGCAGACATGGCCGTTGAGGCAGATCACCGTATCGGTCTCGGCCATGACGACATGGAGGTCGTGCGAGATGAGCAGGATGCCGCAGCCGCTGGCGTTGCGGATCGATTTGATCAGATCGTAAAGCGCGATCTCGCCGGAGAAATCCACTCCCTGCACCGGCTCGTCAAGCACCAGCAGGTCAGGCTTGCGGGCGATCGCCCGCGCCATCAGCGCCCGCTGGAACTCTCCGCCGGAAAGGTGCTGCACCTCGGCGCCGATCATATGGGCAATGCCGGCGGCTTCGAGCGCCGCCTGCATATCGCGATCCGGCAGCGGCCCGGTCAGCGTCATCAGCCGGCGCACCGTCAGCGGCAGCGTCCAGTCGATCGAAAGCTTCTGCGGGACATAGCCGACCTTGAGGCCGGAGAGGCGCTCGACCCTTCCCTCGTCGGGCTTCAGCACGCCGATCGCCGCCTTGGCGCTCGTCGATTTGCCCGAGCCGTTCGGACCGATCAGCGTGACGATCTCGCCGCGCGAAACGGAAAATTCGACGCCGCGCACCAGCCAGCGGCCGCCGCGCAGAACGCCGACGTCTTCGAGCGAAACCAGCCGTTCGCCCTTGGTATTTGCGGGAGAGAGCATCAAATTTTCCGAAAGCGCTGTTGCATCCTGCTATTGCACACGTTATAGCATAACGCAATTGATGTAATAACATAACGCTTACAATTCAAGCGGAGCATATGATGAAACGCGCCTTGGGGCCCACCCTGCACAGCCTGGCCCTCAGAATTCCGGCTACCCTCGCCATCCCGGCCCTTGCGATACCCGCCTTGCTCTTTGCCGGCACGATGCAGGCAGCCGATGCGCCCGTCGTCGTCACCTCGATCAAGCCGATCCATTCGCTGGTTGCGGCAATTATGCAGGGCGTGGGCGAGCCGGAGCTGATCGTCGATGGCGCCTCTTCTCCGCACACCTACAGCATGAAGCCTTCGAACGCGCGGTCGCTACAGGAGGCCAAGGTCATCTTTTGGGTTGGCCCGAACCTGGAGGCTTTTCTCGAAAAGCCGCTCGAAGCTTTGGGCTCGAACGCCAGCGTCGTCGAACTCGACAATGCGCCAGGCCTGACCAAGCTGCCCTTCCGCGAAGGCGGCGCCTTCGAGCCACATGACGACGGGGACCATGAAAATGCCTCCGGAGATGACCATGGTCACGATCATGCGGCTGAGCCCGGACATGACGATGGCCACGCGCATGATGAGGATCATGAAGAACATGAGCACGGCCATGGCGCCTTCGATACGCATCTCTGGCTCGATCCCATGAATGCGAAGGCGATGGCCACTGTCATCACGACCACGCTGGTCGCCGCCGATCCCGCCAATGCGCTGACCTATCAGGCCAATGCTGAGGCGCTTGATGACAAGCTGACGGCGCTGGACAAGGAGATCGCTAACACCGTTGCGCCCATCAAGGACAAGCCCTTCGTCGTCTTCCACGACGCATACCAGTATTTCGAGCACCGCTACGGCATCCGCGTCGCCGGTTCGATCACTGTCAGCCCGGAAACCATTCCCGGCGCCGAGCGCGTCTCGGAAATCCACCGCAAGGTCGGAGAACTCGGCGCAACCTGCGTCTTTGCCGAGCCGCAATTCGAGCCGCGCCTCGTCAAGGTCGTCATCCAGGGCACGAGCGCCAAATCAGGCGTGCTCGACCCGGAAGCGGCGACGCTCAAGGCCGGCCCCGATCTCTACTTCACCCTCATGCGCGGCATTGCCGATAGCCTGAAGGGCTGCCTTTCCAGCGCATGATCGTCATGCGACGCCCTGGAAAGAGCTGAGGCGGAAAGAGGCGGATGACCCCGTTCCGCCTTTTTTCGGCATCAATTATGTAATGATATAACATTAATATCAATGAGGTTCCCATGGACAACAGACTTCCGGTCACGGTGCTCTCCGGCTTTCTCGGCGCCGGCAAGACGACGCTGCTCAACCATGTGCTCGCCAATCGCGAGGGCTTGCGTGTCGCCGTCATCGTCAACGACATGAGCGAGGTCAATATCGACGCCGCACTGGTGCGCGATGGCGGCGCCAATCTCTCGCGCACCGAGGAAGAGTTGGTCGAGATGAGCAACGGCTGCATCTGCTGCACGCTGCGCGACGACCTGTTGAAGGCGGTGCGCGATCTCGCCGATCAGGGCCGCTTCGATTACCTGCTGATCGAATCCACAGGCATCGCCGAGCCCCTGCCCGTCGCCACCACCTTCGAATTCCGCGACGAGAGTGGTCAGAGCCTTTCCGACGTCGCAAGGCTGGACACGATGGTGACCGTGGTCGACGCCGCCAATCTGCTCGCCGATTACGCCTCGGCCGATTTTCTCGCCGACCGCGGCGAAACCGCAGGCGACGGCGACAACAGGACGATCGTCGACCTGCTGGTCGAGCAGATCGAATTTGCCGATGTCGTGGTGCTGAACAAGATCGCCACGGCAAGCGAGGAACAGCGCGACGCCGCGCGCAAGATCATCGTCGGCCTCAATCCGGATGCCAAACTGATCGAGGCGGATTTCGGCAAGGTTGCGCTGAAGGAGGTGCTCGGCACCGGCCGTTTCGACATCGGGAGGGCCGAGACTCATCCGCTCTGGTACAAGGAACTGCACGGCTTCAGGGATCACGTGCCGGAGACCGAAGAATATGGCATTCGCTCCTTCGTCTATCGCGAGAAGCGGCCCTTCCATCCGGCAAAATTGCAGGCCTTTCTCGACAGGACATGGCCGGGCGTGGTGCGCGCCAAGGGCTTCTTCTGGCTGGCGACGCGGCCACACCATGTCGGCGAGGTCAGCCAGGCCGGCGCGATCGTGCGCACCGGCAAGATGGGCCTCTGGTGGGCGGCCGTGCCACGCGAGCAATGGCCCGAGGAGCCAGGCTTCCTCCGTGCCATCGGCCCCTATCTCGACCCTGTCTGGGGCGACCGCCGCCAGGAAATCGTCTTCATCGGCGCCGACCCGATGGACGAGGCTTGGATCAGGAGCGAACTCGACGCCTGTCTGGTGCAAAGCGATGCGTTCACACCCGAACACTGGCGCAACCTGCCCGACCCCTTCACCAGTTGGAGCCGGCAGGCGGCATGAAGGCGACAGCGATCAAACGCTATCGCTGCGTCTGCGAGGAATGCGATCCATTGCCGCCGATCGAGGGGCTGCATCCGTTGACGCATGACGTTGTCGATGAGACGCTGCGAAAAGCCAGGGGATTGCTCAGGGTCATCGCGGAGCAGATAGTGCCGTTGCGCCGGCGGGGATGATGTGGGAGACATGGACAAAGGTCGGTGTGTTTGGCACCCCCCCTCTGCCCTGCCGGGCATCTCCCCCACAAGTGGGGAGATCGACTGGACGTAACTGCTTCCCCAAACAATTAACGTGGCGGTCGACGAAACCGTAGATAGGCAGGAAGGCCAAGCTTCTTGCCAATCTCCACCGTTGTGGGAGAGATGGCCGGCAGGCCAGAGGGGGGGTGCCACACGGCACGCCCTCTCCTCGCTCATTCTATTTGGGAGGCGGGGGCCACCAAACCCCATCCTCAAGACCGAAAAGGCGGCCGAAGCCGCGCCAATCAGCGTCCGACGACAATACTGGAGATCACCCCGCTGGTAACGCCGATCAGCAGGAAATCGTTGTCGGCGCGGACCCAGCGATAGCCGCGGGGCGGGGGCGCCAGGCGGTAGCGGCGGTAGTCGTTGACGTCGCGAAAATGGCGACGTTCGCGGGCATTGACTCGATATCCCTTCTTCCAATGCGGCCGCACGACGGTCTTCTTGACGATCACCTTCTTCTGGACGACGACAGGCGGGCGACGCAAATCATCCGCGCTGGCTTGGGAGGCGATGATCGGCGAGAGAAGGAAGGAAGCGGAAAGAAGGGCTGCGAAGAGCTTTTTCATGTGGGGTTCCTCATGTTGGGCACAGGAGCAAACTAGGCCCGAAAAGATGAACCGAAACTGAAACTTAAATTAAACTTCGGTAATGGAATCCGATGGCTGCGGGGTAAAACTAATATTTTAGTTTAATATTATATATCCCCGGTGAGCGGCCGTTGTCCCCGACAGGACGCAATCGACGCATAGTCCGGAAGATCGGATTCGATTTTCTGCGGAATTGGGCGCAGATTCAAATAACGGAGCGTTGCTCTGCGCCTTCGATCGAGCGCCTGGCGCCGTTGGACCCGCCGCACGGGATCGCTCGACTTAAGAGATGATGGAGGAAATCATGCCCGGCATCAGTGTGCGTTATATTGTTGACGACGTCGACGCCGCATTGGAATTCTACACGCGGCATCTCGGCTTTTCGGTCGCGCTTCACCCGGCCCCGAGCTTCGCCATTCTGACAAGGGCCGGTTTTCGTCTGCTCGTCAGCGGCACGACCGGACCGGGCGGCGCCTCCCAGGCAATGCCCGACGGACGAAAGCCGGAGCCCGGCGGATGGAACCGCATCCAGATCGAAGTCGCCGACCTCGAAGCTGAAGTCACCAAGCTGCGCCAGGCGGGCGCACATTTTCGCAACGACATAGTCCAGGGCATCGGCGGCAAGCAGATCCTGCTGGAAGACCCGGCCGGAAACCCTGTCGAGCTCTTCGAAGCGCCGAAGCGATAAGCGCCGCGGGATCGCAAGAATGGCGGCCGCGCCTTGCCAGCTCTGTGCGAGCGTGTAGTTTCGGACTCGCATCAATTCAGGGGTAAGCAAAATATGTCCGAATCCGCGGGCGGGCTCTTCGACTTTGTCGGGATACTAGCCGTGTTCTTTCTCGTCGCTGCCAATGGCTTCTTCGTCGCCGCCGAATTCGCACTGGTTTCGATGAGGCGCAGCCGTGTTGCCGAGCTTGTCGCGGCCGGTCGCATGAATGCCTCCGCTCTCCAGCGCGCCATCGACAATCTCGACGCCAATCTCGCCGCCACCCAGCTCGGCATCACCATCTCGTCGCTGGCTCTGGGCTGGGTTGGCGAGCCGGCACTCGCCCATCTGATCGAACCGTTGCTCTCGTGGCTGCCTGAGCCATGGGTAACGACCGGCGCCCATACCGTCGCCATCGTCATCGCTTTCGTCATCATCACGGCGCTGCATATCGTGCTCGGCGAGCTCGCGCCTAAAAGCCTGGCGCTGCAGCGCAGCGAGGCCACCTCGCTTGCGGTCGTGCGTCCCCTCGGCCTCTTCCTGCTATTGTTCAAGCCGGCGATCTTCACCTTGAACGGTATGGGCAACCTCGTGCTGCGGGCGGTCGGCCTTCGCGCCGGAACTGGAGAATCCTCGTTCCACTCGCCGCAGGAGTTGAAGTTGCTGGTCGCCGAGAGCCAGGAGGCCGGTCTTCTGAACCAGGTGCAGCAGCAGCTCGTCGAGCGGGTATTCAACATCGGCGACCGGCCGATCTCCGACATCATGACCCCGCGTCTCGACATCGAATGGTTCGATGCCGACGACAGCGAGGCGGAGATTCTGAAGACGATCCGAGAATGCAGCCATGAGCAGTTGCTGGTCGCGCGCGGCTCGATCGACGAGCCGATCGGCATGGTGTTGAAGAAGGATCTTCTCGATCAGGTTCTCGACGGCGGCAAGGTCAGGCCGCTGGAGGTGATCAAGCAGCCCCTGGTGCTGCATGAGGGTAGCAAGGTCGTGCGCGTCATCGACAGCTTCAAGGCGTCGCCCGTGCGCCTCGCCATCGTCGTCGACGAATATGGTAGCCTCGAGGGTATTGTCACCCAGACCGACCTGCTCGAGGCCATCGCCGGCGATCTGCCGGGCGCCGACGAGGAGCCCGACATCGTCGTACGGGAAGACGGTTCGCTGCTGATCGACGCCATGATGCCGGCCTTCGACGCCTTCGAACGACTGGGCCTCAAGGATCGCCCCGACGCCGATTTCCATACGCTGGCGGGCTTCGCGCTGCATCAGCTCCAGCATATCCCGGAAGCCGGCGAAACCTTCCTTTTCGAAGACTGGCGCTTCGAGGTGCTCGACATGGATGGCATGCGCATCGACAAGATGCTCGCAACCCGCATTCCCGCCGAGGGAGCAGAGGCCTGATCAATTCATCGCCAGCGTCCAGAGCATGCCTGCGATCGCACACCCGAAGAGCGTCGCAATAACTGAGGTCTTGAAGCGGAAGAGCGCGATGGCGGCAGCGACGGAGAGCGCGATTGCCGCCGGTACGGCAGATTGCAGCTCAGGAATATCGAGCCGCAGGTTTCCGAAACTGACCTGCGCGACTTCGGCAAACAGCGTGTGCAGCCCGAACCAAATGGCGAGGTTGAGTATGACCCCGACCACCGCCGCCGTGATCGCCGACATTGCCCCGGCAAGCGCCACATTGCCGCGCAGCTTTTCGATGAAGGGCGCACCAAGGAAGATCCAGAGGAAACAGGGCACGAAGGTTACCCAGGTCGTCAGGATCGCGGCAAGGGTGGCGGCAAGCATCGGATCGAGCGAGCCGGGATTGCGAAAGGCGGCCATGAAGCCGACGAACTGGAGCACCATGATCAGCGGCCCCGGCGTGGTCTCGGCCATGCCGAGACCGTCCAGCATCTCGCCGGGTTTCAGCCAGCCGAAATGCTGCACGGCCTGCTGCGCGACGTAGGCGAGCGCGGCATAGGCGCCACCGAAGGTGACGACCGCCATCTTGCTGAAGAAGAGGCCGATCTGGCTGAAGACGTCACCTGGTCCGAAGAACGCGTAAAGGACGGCGACCGGCACCAGCCAGAGCGCGAGCAGTATAGCCGATATGCGCAGTGACCAGGCGAGGTTGGCGCGCGCATGCGCCGGAATGCCCTCGCCCAGCGCCGATTCGGCATCCGACAGCACCGCGCCGCTTGCGGCCCTGTGGCCGCCGCCCGCCTTGAAGGCGTCGAGGCCGAGCCTGCCGCCGAAGAAGCCGATGATGCCCGCGGCCAGCACAATCAGCGGGAACGGCACGTGGAAGAAGAAGATGGCGACGAAGGCCGCGGCCGCGACGGCAAGCATGACGCGGTTTCTCAGCGCCCGGCTGCCGATACGGATGACGGCCTGCACGACGACGGCCAGGACGGCCGCCTTCAGCCCGAAGAACAGGCCGGCCACGATGCCGATGCTGCCATAGGCCGCGTAGATATAGCTAAGGCCGAGGATCGACAGGAAGCCCGGCAACACGAAGAGCACGCCGGCGACGAGACCGCCCAATGTGCGATGCATCAGCCAGCCGATATAGACGGCGAGCTGCTGCGCCTCGGGCCCAGGAAGCAGCATGCAATAATTCAGGGCATGCAGGAAGCGGTGCTCGCCGACCCATCGCTTCTCGTCGACGATGATGCGGTGCATGACGGCGATCTGGCCGGCCGGGCCGCCGAAGCTCAAGGCAGCGACACGCAGCCACACCCGGAAGGCCTCCCCGAACGAAACGCCGTGGTGATGCGCCTCGCCCGCATCCTTCTTGCCCGCCTGTACGGCGGGCGCATTCTCCGTCATATCGACCATCTCATGCCCTCTTTTTTGGCGCGGGCCAGTTGTGGGTCTCTTCGGTCGCATCGCGGCACCAGCGGAAGAAGGCATCGTAGAGAAGCATTCCGGCCTCGAGCTGCTCCAGATCGTCGGAATACATTCTGGAGAGGCCGAGCGAGGCGGCAAGCAGACCGGACGCCTCGGGGGCGAGATCCAGCCTGGCTGTATCCGCCGCCCTGACGATCTGCGCCAGCCGCAACAGCGGTTCGGATGCCAACCCGAACTCCTCGACCATCACGTCGAAGGTGCAGAGCTCTCCGCGATGGCTCCAGAACACGTCCTCGATATCGAAGGGCGCAGCCCCGAAGCGCTCGCCGACCGAGACAACCTCAGGGGCCGGCACGAACAGGAAGACGGCATTCGGATCGATGAAGCGCCGGATCAGCCAGGGACAAGCGATGCGGTCGATTTTCGGCCGCGCCCTGGTCACCCAGACGGTGCGCCCCTGCGCGTCATGGCGCGGCAGCTTCGCCTCGGGCACCGCTGGTCCGGCCGCGGCCCAGGCTTCGAAGCCGCCTGCGAGGCTTTCCGCCTCAATTCCCGCATGCCTGAGATAGGCGGCGACACCATGGCTGAGCTTGGCTCCCCTGTGGCAGACCACGACGACGGCATCGGCATCGATGCTATCGGCCCAGGACGCAACCTCGGCGTGATCGCGCCGGATCGAGCCCGGCACCAGGCGCGGATCAAGCGCGAAATCCTCGTCCGTGCGGACGTCGATGACGCAGGGCGCCCCGGGAGTGCCGATGAGGCGGCTGAGCTTGTCGGGAGATATTTCCAGAAATGACGGCATGACGCGTCCCTCCGTTGATCGGTTTTACCGGACGCGATTCTTCGGCATGTCGCCTCGTGGGGTGATCGCAACCCCAGACCCAAAGCATTGGCAAAGACACCCCGTCCTGTCAAGGACGAGACTTACGCTGCGGTTATGTCCGTCTATACGGCGGCTGTGCCGTGCGTATGACAGCCAGCGATCTCCTCACGCTTCCCCCCCCCGCAATTGTTTCGCCTGCCGCTCAAGAAGCCACTCAGCCCAAAAACCCCGCCAATACAAATGCTTCGGCCCCAGAGTGGAACAAAAGTCCCACTCATCCATTTCTTCCTCACCGAAAGAGGAGAAAGTACCATGACGTACGACCCCAATAATGCCAACGATCCGAACCGCCCGCTGAACCCGAACCTGGACCTGCGCACGACGCCGCCGGCGCGCAGCAGCAATACGTGGGTTGTTTGGGTTGCTGCATTGGCCGTGATCGCTGTTGCTGCATTCGCCTATTCGCAGTGGAGCAGCACATCTCCCGGTACTTCGCCGGATACGACAGCCTCCACGACCCAGTCCGAGCCGGCGCCGGCAAAACCGATCGCTCCGACCGACAACAGCGCAACGCCTGCTCCGGCACCTGCACCGGCCACCCCGCCGGCCGCTCCTGCCCAGCAGTAACCGCTCCGGTCGTAAGAGCCGCGCTAGATGCCTCCTTGGCGTATCCGGCAGGACACGCCAAGGAGGATCTATGCGTCGAATAGGGTATGGTCCGTGGGCGACCCCAACCTCAGAGTGACGCACCGGCCCCGGCTTCTTTTCTACGGCCGGCCCTTGAATAAGCGCAATCGGCACTTACTTAGAGATTATGGAATTTGTCTCTGACGGCTGACCACGGATGTACTGGCAGCCGTCATTGAGACAGATCGAGGAAGGTCGGTGCGAGTTTCGCCCGGCCTTTTTTCTTGGCCTATTGGGGAAGACCGAGCGCTTTCACGGTCCCCGCCTGAAGCGTAACCTGCAGCCCGATATTAGTTGGGAATCCTGTTGTAGAAGGATTGCGGATCGTACACGCACTCATAGTCGAGAACGCACATCTTCCCGTCCCCATCCCTCACCGTTGCGGTGTCGTACTTGTCACCCAGATTGCATCGGGCCGGGGGATAACGGAAGCTACGACCGCCGATGCCCATACGCACGAAAACGGCTTTGTCCTTGCGGATGATTTGCGCAAGCTCCTTGCAGCTGTGATCCCTGGCATTGACCTCTACCGCCTCGACGGCAAGGGCTGCGGACGGAAACAACAGGGCGAAGGCCAAAAGGACGCTTTTCATGGGAACTCCTGGATGCGAGAGCGTGATGGCGGCAAAAAAACGAGAGCGGTTTCGGATGATATCCCACGCAACTGAAAACGAATTCTGATTCAGGGAAAGTTATAGGGCGACGCCGGGTCGAACACGCAGGCATAGTCCAGAACGCAAGCCCTCCCTTTGGCATCGCGAACGCTTGTGGTGCTGCGCTTGTCGCCCATGCCGCACTGCGCCGGCGGATAGCGGAAGCTGCGGCCGCCGAGGCCGACAGGGACAAAGACCTTCTTGTTCTGCCGGATGATCTGCGCAAGCTCGCTGCAGCTGTGGTCCCCCGCTCTGACCTCCATTGCGCTGGCGGCAAAGACAGGCAGCGGCAAGGATAAAGCCACGACGAATATGACGGTTCTCATGGACCCCTCTCGTTAACCAGAGAGAGATAGGGTGCGCAGGTCGACACAGCCAGTCATGCGGCCGAGCCGAAACATGCTGTCCGCCTCGAAGCGAGACCATGCGCTGACGCAATTCAATCAATCTTATCAAGAGATTTGGTGGGTGATGTAGGGCTCGAACCTACGACCCGCTGATTAAGAGTCAGCTGCTCTACCAACTGAGCTAATCACCCGTTCGCGCTTGGCTGCGCGGTGTGACGGGGCGTATAAACAGGATCGGCAGGCTTGTCCAGCGCATCAGCGAAAATTCTTTGGTTAATCTCAAAGATTTTTCCGCAGCGCCGAAATGCGACGCATAATCCTGGAAATCGGAATCGATCTTCGAGAGGGATGATGCGCCAATTCAAGGTGATAGAGCATCCCGCCTGCCGGAGCGCAGCGCTCGCATAAACTCAAAGGTCGAGTGTGCCGCTCGCCAGCCGCACCGCCTGGCCGCCGATCCGCGCGTTGGAAATCGTCCCGCCCTCAACATCGATATGCAGGTGGATGAAGGATGGACGGCCCATCTCGACGCCCTGCTCGATCGTGATCGGGTGGTGCCCGTCCGTCAGCCGGTCAAAATGGCGGATTGCGCCGGAGAGCGCCGCCGCCGCCGCGCCGGTGGCCGGATCCTCGACGATGCCCATACCGCTGGCGAACATGCGCGCATGGAACTTCGCCACGTGATTGACGCCGCCGCGGCAATAGACATAGGCCGAGGCAAGCGCGCCATCGGCGAAGGGCACGATCTTTTCCCAAAGCTGCGGATCGAATTCCACCCGCTGCGCCGTGCCGACATCGTGCACCGGAATGAGCAGAAACGGAACACCCGCGCTCCAGACCGAGGGAACGTGATTTTCGAAGCCGATTTCGGTGACCTTCAACGACAGCGCATCGGCAATACCGAGCTTGTCGAGCGGCATGACGGCCTGCTGCGATTTGCGTGGCAGGTCAAATTCGGCAAAGCTCGCCTCACCCTCCCTCACCCGCACGGCGCAACGCACCGGCCCGACATTTTCCTCGAGCACCATGACGAGATCGAGCGCCGCTGCGCCGTGAGCCCGCTCGGCCAACGCCACCGCCGTGCCGACAGTGGGATGACCGGCAAAGGGCAGCTCACGGCCCGGCGTGAAGATTCTGAGCTTCGCCGCGTAGGCTGGATTGGTCGAAGGCTGCACGAAAACCGTCTCGGAGAGATTGATCTCTCGGGTGATCGCCTGCATCGCCTCGTCGCTGAGATTGTCGCCGTCGAAAACCACCGCCAGCGGGTTGCCCGCAAGCTTTCGATCGGTGAACACGTCATAGACGCTGTAGCTTCGCGCCACATCGGCCTCCTTGAATCGATCGTCGCGCCGCCAACCTGCCCGACCATGCGACCGAGTGCAAGGCGCTAACTCGGGTAAGAACCACCCGTCTCCGGCACGAGACGTCGGCACTCGGCAATTTGCACGGGATCGTTAATGAAAATCGATTTTCTCGGAAGCGCTTGACGAGCGTGGTACCCCCCGAAAGGGGCCTCGAAGGACGAGGTCGGCCTCCGATTGCCGCGCCCTATGCGCCCCTCTTCCCGAAATACCAGTCAATCACCGGCAGCATGGCGATATTATATGGATATGCGTTCCGGTCAGCCGAACGGATCGCGACCGCACCCGCGATCTCCTTGTCTTCGGCGACCAGCATGTGGGCCTCGATCCGCTCGACCATTTCGTCGGCGGTCAGGTCGAAGCGGAACAGCCTCAGCAACGTCACCGTACGCCTGGCGTGGCTGGCGAAGAGTCCCTGCCCCGCCACCGAATCGGAAAGATCGAGGCCGGTTTCCTCGTGGACCTCGCGGCGCATGTTGGCCTCGATGTCACAGCGCCCGTCGAAGATATCCTCCGGTTCCAGCGAGCCGGCGGCGAAATAGACCTGGCCGGGATTGGCGGTGTGCGCACCCATGCGGATAGCAACCAGCGCGCCGTCGGAGCTTTCGAGCACGGGATAGGCGAAGATGTGCAGCCCGCCTTGGCGCTGCGGCTGGCGGCGCCAGTACATGAAGGCGGAAAAGGGCGTGACGTAACCCTCACCCGAAATTCCGTCCTCGCCG
The DNA here is from genome assembly GCF_002204185.1 of Rhizobium esperanzae. GTDB lineage: Bacteria > Pseudomonadota > Alphaproteobacteria > Rhizobiales > Rhizobiaceae > Rhizobium > Rhizobium esperanzae. Next base: position 82,600 of record NZ_MXPU01000003.1, read on the forward strand.
AGCGACAGCCGCTGTTGGAAGATCAGGCGCCCGTCGAAGAGCGCCGGGTTGGCGGCGATCTCTCTCACCCAGTTCTCGCGGATCGCCGTTTCCTCGGCGGCGACGAAAGGATGCGTGCCGGGCAGGATGCGGAGATCAACGCCGGCGATGGGGAAGACCGTGCTCTCCGGCGGCCAGCCGGCGAAATCATCGGGAAAATCGGTGTTCAAAAAATTTCTGCTCAAATTCGTTTTCATGTTCGCTCTCAGGGGAGATCCAGTGTCATGACGACGGGGCAATGGTCGGAGGCCTTCGGCCGGTCCCAGCCGGTACGGGGATAACGCTCCACTTCCTGCCCCGGCGGAAAGATGGTGCGGTAGGGTTGGCCGCTGCGGATGATCTCAGGCACGCGGCCGGCATTATGGGCGGCAAGTGCGGGCGAAAGCCAGATATAATCGAGCTGGCAAAGGTGCTGCTCCTGCGGCCCGCGCGCATGATAGAGCGTCCAGCGGTCGAGGGGCTGACGACGGCGTACGACATTTTCAGCAAAGCTGTCATGGCTGAAGACGTCGAGCGCGCTTTCGGTCTCCACCTGATGCTCGAAATGATAACCCGCGCCACGCCGCCCAACGACGTCGACGCGCTCCTGATAGTCGTTCATGTCGCCGCTGATGGCAAAGCTCTTCGAAGCTGTATGGCCGGCGCCGAAGCGGTCCTCGATGATGCGACGCACGGCGCGCGCCTCGGCGCGACGGAGCGGCAGTGTCGATTGCCGCCCGTCCAGCCCATCGCGCGGATTGCCCATTGACTTGAAATGCACGACATAGAGCGAGAAAGGCCTGCCGCCGATCAGGAGGTCGAGTTCGAGGCAGTCGCGCTTGAAGATTTTGTCGTCGATACGGTTGGTAAGCGCCAGTTCCTCGTCGAAGAGATCGAAATCTCGATAGGTCGCCATCGCATGGCTTCTTATGTCCTTGAGAACGATCTTCTGGCCATCGCGCGTTTCCTCGCGCATCAGCACGGCGACATCGATGCCGCGGCTGTCATTGCCCTCGACCAGGAATTTCTGCCGATAGCCGTTTCCGACCATGCGGAAGAGATAGCCGTATTCGAACGCCTGAAGTGCGGCCATGTTGTCGATTTCCTGCAGGCAGAGAATATCGGCGTCGGCATCCGCGATCGCCAGCGCCGTCATCTGCCTCGTATCATCGGTGGCGGCGATCACCCGCGCCTGCTCGAGCTGCTGATAAACGCCCTCGCTGTTCACCTCGAAAAGCTTGATGACGCGGTCCTGGCGCAGCTGGTTGCGGAAGCCGGTGAAATCGAAACGGGTGAGCAGGTTTTCGACGTTGAAGGTGGCGAGGCGAAGCGACATGGAATGAGTCCGGTTGCGCGCAGTACCTTATCCGGCAATCGCTGCAGGAAAAGGTGGCGGGGCGAAGAAAATTGCGAACAAACGCCCCTCTTGCCGCCCCGGATGCGATTATCTCGATCACAGCCGCCAGCCGGAGCGGATGACGATGCGCACCGTCTCGCCGGTCTCGACGGCGACGCGACTATAGGCGCGCAGCGTCTGGCCGTTGCCGAGCGTGAGTTTGACGGCGTAACGCTCGCCCTCGAAAAGCACGGATTCGACGGTCGCGGAAGCCCCTTCGCCGCCGATGATCACATCCTCCGGCCGCACCAGGATATCGGCGCCATCGGTGTTTGCCGCCTGAAGCGTATTCTGCAACTCATCCCACTCCAGCTGGCGTTCGCCGACCATCACAGGCAGCGTCAGGATCGCCCCACGCCCGATCAGCCCGCCGACGATGCGCCCTTCCGGCCGGGCGTAGATTTCGGCCGGCGGCGCCACTTGCAGCAGGCGGCCTTCCGACATGACGGCGACGTCGGTTGCGAGCGCCATCGCCTCGCTCTGGTCGTGGCTGACGTAGATCATCGTTGCACCCGAGCGCTGATGGAACTCGCGGAAGGTTTCCTCCATCTCCTGCTTCAGCTGCCGGTCGAGATTGGCGAGCGGCTCGTCGAGCAGCACGATATCGGGCGATGTCACCAGGCAGCGGGCGAGCGCCACGCGCTGGCGCTGGCCGCCGGAGAGATCGGCCGGCCGTCGCCCGGCATAGTCGGCGAGCCGGACGGTGGAAAGCGCCTCGCAGACCTTTGCCCGGTAGGCCGCGCCCGAGATGCCGCGAACCTTGAGGGGATAACCGACATTGTCGGCAACGTTCATATGCGGCCAGAGCGCATAGGACTGGAAGACCATCGCCATGTTGCGCTTCTCAGGCGGCAGCGACTGGGCGGCATCCGCCAGCAGCCGCTCACCGAGGTGGATCGAGCCGTCCGAGGGCGTCTCGAAACCGGCGATCATCCGCAGCACCGTCGTTTTGCCGCAGCCGGAAGGCACGAGCAGGGCGAGGAAACCGCCTTCGCGCACATCGAGCGAAAAGCCGCTGACAGCCGCGCGCCCGGTGCCGAAATCCTTGGCGACACGATTGAGGATCAGTTTCGCCATGGGACCACCCCTTTCGGCAGCCGTTTCGCCAGGAATTCCAAGAGCAGCATCAGCACGACGACCATGAGGACGACGAGCAGCGAGAGCGCCGAGGCAAGGTCGGAACTGCCGCTGTCGTCGAGATTGTAGATGGCGACCCCGAGCGTCTGGGTGCCGGCCGACCAGAGCAACGCCGAGATCGTCAGCTCGTTACAGGCGATGAGGAAGACGAGGATGACCGATGCACCGGCGGCGGGCGAGATCAGCGGCACGACGATATCGCAAAGCCTGCGGAAGAAGCCGGCGCCGGAAAGCCGCGCCGCCTCCTCCAGCGCCGGATCGAGTTGGTGGAAGGCGCTGACGAGGGGTTTCAGGCTGACGGCAAAGAAGGAGGAGAAATAGGCGATCAGGATGATCCAGATCCTGCCGTAGAGCGAGACGTTGAGGACCGGGATCGGTGCGGCGAAAACCAGGATGAAGGCCACCGCCATGACGATGCCCGGCAGCGAATAGGGTAACTCGATCAGGCTGGCGACGATGCGGGAAACGGTATCTCTCCGTCGCGTCAGCGCATAGGCCGCAGGCACCGTCACGACAAGGAGTCCAAGCGCCGTGGCGCCGGCAAGCAACAGTGAATTGATAAAGGCCGTGCGCGTCACCGCCTGCCGGAACAGGATCTCCTGAAAAGCATGCAGCGACATGGTCTTGAAGGTGAGCGGCACGCCATAGGCCGGCACCAGCGCGCCGGCGACGAGCGCGAAGAAGGGTGCGGCCAGCATGAAGAACAGGATGGCCCAGAGAAGCGGCGTAGCAAGGAAGCGCCAGGCGCCGAGCTGGAAAGCGGCACTTGCCCCTGACAGGCCGATGACACGATAGTCCCGGCCTCTGAGCGCGCGGTCCTGGATCATCAGCCCTGCGACCGAGATCATCGCAATGATGCCCGAAAGCACGGCGACATCTCCGAAGGTGCGGCTGGTGAAAGCTGAGAATTTGGTGAAGATGAGCGTCGGCAGCGTGTAGATCGAGGCGGGGATGCCGAGAATGGCGGGGATGCCGAAATTGCCGGTGCAGGAAACGAAGGAGATCGCCGCCCCGGCGATAATGCCGGGCAGAGAAAGCGGCAGGATGATATCGCGGAATACCCTGAGACTTGAGGCGCCGGAAAGCCGTGCAGCCTCCACGCCGTCACGCGGCAGCGTCATCAGCCCTGCCCTGAGCGCGAGATAGACCAGCGGCGCATGCTGCACGCCATAGAGCAGGGCGATGCCGCCCACGGAATAGAGCGGCTGCGGCGAACCCAGCGGCGGTGCAAGCGAGAGCGCCTTCAACAGCGGGCTCGACGGTCCCGACATCTGCACCCAGGCGAGCGCGGTCACCTGCGGCGGGATCATCATCGGCAGCACGAAGAAAAAGCTGAGCGGCCCCTTGCCGGGAAGATCGGTCAGCGTCAGCAGGAAGGCGAAGAGGCAGCCGATGGCAAGCGAGATGATCGTGCCCAAAACCGCGGTGATGAGGGTGTAACAGGTGGCCTGCCAGAGCGACGGCTCGCTCAGCACGTCGACGACACCGCCGCTGGCGAAAGCCGTTATCCCGACCATGGCGAGACGAGCGAGCGGCAGCACGCTGAGGATAAGAACGATGCTGACGATAAAAGGAAACAGCCAGGTGGGCTGGCTGTTTCCCAGTCTTGCATATCCCTGCATGAAAGGATCAGTTCGAGCCGTAAATGCCCGAGAAGGTCTTCAGATCCCGGTCGGTATTCTTGAGCGCTTCGGCAGCCTTGATCGGCAGGACCTTGATGGCATCACGCGCCGGGAAACCTTCCGGCAGCTTCATGCCGTTGCGGGCCGGGATGTAGCCGAGCTTCAGGAAGCCTTCCTGGCCCTTTTCGGAGAGCACGTAATCGACGAACTTCTTGGCGGCCTCGGCATTCTTGGTGCTGGCGAGAATGCCGACCGGCTCGGTCACGGCCGAAACGCCTTCGCTCGGGAAGACGAACTCGACGGGCGCGCCCTTGGTCTTCTCGCGGATCGGCAGGTAATCGACGACCATGCCGTAAGCCTTCTCGCCCGAAGCAACCGACTTCAGGACGGCGCCGTTGCCACCGGCCGCGATCGCGCCGTTTTCGGCAAGCGCCTTGTAGAAGTCCCAGCCGAGGCCGGGAACGGCGGCCAGCGTCTGTGCGTGGATGAGCGCGGCGCCCGAAGTGAGTGGGCTCGGCATGGTGACGAGGCCCTTGGCTTCCGGCTTGGTCAGGTCCTTCCAGCTCGTCGGCTTGATCGTGGCTGAGGTGTTGTACATGATGCCGGTGGTGATCAGCTTGGTCGAATAATAGTAGCCGTCAGCGTCATAGAGGCTGGCATCGTACCCTGCGGCTTCCGGCGACTTATAGGCCAGCAGCTTGCCGTCTTCCTTGAGGCGCTCCAGCGTCACCATGTCGGCGATGAGGAGGATGTCGGCGACCGGATTGCCGGCCTGGATTTCGGCCTGCAGCTTGGCGATGATCTTCGGCGTGCCGTCGCGCACCCAGTCGACCTTGATATCGGGATTTGCGGCTATGAAGCCATCGACCGTCGCCTGCGCGTCTTCGTTCGGCTGGCTGGTGTAGAGAACGAGGTTTGCGGCCGAAGCCGGAATGGAAAGGAAGCTCGCGGCGAGAAGAGCTGCAGCGGAAACGATCGTCTTCATGGGAGGGGTCCTCGGGAATTGCGTCACCCTCCCTTATTAGGGGTCGTTGACAGAGATGTGACAAGGCGCAGCGGCAGCGCTGCGCCTTGAAACCACTGCATTGCCGTCGCCTTTCCGAGAGACGTTACTTCGCGGCCTCTTCGATGAGCTCCGCCACCTTCTGGGGCTGTGAAACCATCACGACGTGGGACGCGCCCTCGACCACGATGGTCCGCTTCGACCCTGCTCTCTCGGCCATGAAGCCAAGGGCTGCGGCCGGAATGTTCTTGTCGCCGGTGCCATAGACAAACCATGACGGCAGCTTCTTCCAGGCGGGCTCACCGGATTTTTCGGTCAGGGCCGCTTCCGTGACCGGTCGCTGGGCCACCGCCATCAGGGCCGCCTGTTCGGCCGGCACGTCGCTGGCGAACTGGTCATGAAACTTGGCCTGATCGATAGAGAGATCGACGCCGCCTGCGCTGAGTTTCACCGGAGCCGCAAGCGCTCCGCTCAGCGTGCCGCCAGGAAACTTGCCGGCGAGATCGGCGACCGATTCCCCGGCCTCCGGCGCGAAGGCGGCGACATAGACCAGGGACTTGACGTTGTCATGGCCGTTCGCGGCGGTCGAGATCACCTGCCCTCCATAGGAATGGCCGACCAAGACGACGGGGCCGGCAATGCTGCCGACGACATCGGACACATAGGCGGCGTCGCCCGATACGCTGCGCAGCGGATTGGCGGCAGCAACAACCGAGAAGCCGTCCTTACGCAGGATCTCGACGACGCCGTTCCAGCTGGAGGAATCGGCAAAGGCGCCGTGAACGAGGACGACGGTCGGTTTGGCCGGCTGAGCGACGGCAGCACCGGAAAGAAGAGCGCCCGCCAGGGCGGCGACAGCAGCAAACTTGAACATGGGCAATTCCTTTCGTCGTTGAGTTTCAATGGGAGCCGAACCGGGAGCCATAAGCTGCATTCCCTTCGACATGTTGTTTTCAAGCGATTTATTTGTGCGCGATCTAAGTAGAAGACAACACGCCGAGCGTCAATAGCTTGCAAATAGATCGCGCACAAATTATATTGAGGTGGGAGGAGAGTGTGATGAAAGACACCCCAACGAATGATCTCGCCGACGTGCCGAAAGTCGATGAAATGCTTTGCTTTTCAATCTATTCGGCAGGCCATGCCTTCAACCAGCTTTACCGCCCACTGCTCGATGAGCTGGATCTGACCTACCCGCAATTCCTCGTCATGACAGCCTTATGGGCGCGTGACGACCGCACGGTGAAGGATCTCGGGGAAACGCTTTTCCTTGATTCCAGCACCCTCACCCCGCTCTTGAAGCGGCTGGAAAATGTCGGTCTCGTCACCCGCAATCGCAATCCCGCCGACGAGCGCCAGGTGCTTCTGCGCCTGACGCAGAAGGGGCAGGCCCTCAAGAGCCGCGCCACCCACGTGTTCGATTGCATCGGCAAAGCCGTCGGTCTCGACGTCGAGACCGTCGGCAAGATTCGCGATACGATCGCTTCGCTCCGCGACAATATTCACAAGAAGGACAAGGAAGCGAGCTGACCGAGGGCGTTTCTCACCGCGTCGTCCTCAATCCTGCTACATCGGATCTCCTGGCTTCGTCGAAGCCAACCGGTTGATTATTCTCGCGCGGCAGTAACGGAACGTAAGGCTTTCATCGTGAGGCCCTGCGTCCGGCGACCCTCCCAACAAGGCGGAGGGACTAACTTGGGGGCACCCTCTCGCTCCTCCCGAAAGACCAAAGATTTTGCGGGTGCGGCAGTTTAAGCCCCTCCCCCTTGTGGGGAGGGGTTTGGGCCGGGGTCTTTAACCGGACAGCATCAGGCATGAGCGGTTTTCACCCAAGCATAAACCTGCTCTTGTCATTCCCCCGCTATGCGTTACGTCAATCGCATTTCGAGGAGGAGTTTCAATGGAATATCGTCTGCTCGGCCGTTCCGGCCTGAAGATTTCGACTTTGACCATGGGCACGATGACCTTCGGCGGCGTCGGCTGGGCCAAGATGGTCGGCGATCTCGGCGTCTCCGAGGCTAAGAAGATGATCGATATGTGCATTGACGCCGGCATCAATCTGATCGACACCGCCAACGTCTATTCATCAGGCGAATGCGAAAACATCATCGGCGAGGCGCTCGCCGGCAAGCGGCCACAGGGCGTGTTGCTCGCCACCAAGGCCCGCTTCGGCATGGGCGACGGCCCGAACGACCGCGGCCTGTCGCGCTATCACCTGATCCGCGAGTGCGAGGCGAGCCTGAAGCGCCTGAAGACCGATGTCATCGATCTCTACCAGGTGCATGAATGGGACGGCCAGACACCGCTCGAAGAGACGATGGAAGCACTCGACACGCTGATCCGGCAGGGCAAGGTGCGTTATGTCGGCTGCTCGAACTATTCCGGCTGGCACATCATGAAGGCGCTCGGCATCGCTAACGAGCACCGCTACCAGCGCTTCGTCAGCCAACAGATCCACTATACGCTGGAAGCCCGCGACGCCGAATACGAACTGCTGCCGATCTCGGTCGACCAGGGCCTCGGCGTGCTGGTCTGGAGCCCGCTCGCCGGCGGCCTGCTTTCCGGCAAACACCGCCGCAACCAGGCCGCCCCCGAAGGCACGCGCCAGTTCGCCGGCTGGACCGAACCGCCGATCCGTGACGAAAATCGCCTCTGGAACATCGTCGAGACGCTGGTGGCGATCGGCGAGGAGCGCGGCGTTTCGGCCGCACAGGTGGCGCTCGCCTGGCTGATCGGCCGCAAGGCCGTCACTTCGGTCATCATCGGCGGGCGCACCGAAGCCCAGTTCCGCGACAACATCGCCGCTGCCGAGCTGAAACTCACCGGTGAGGAGCGCGAGCGCCTCGACGCCGTCAGCCTGCCGCCGGTGATCTATCCTTACTGGCATCAGCTGAACACGGCGAGCGACAGGCTCGGCGAAGCCGACCTCGAGCTTTTCGGCGCGCATCTCCAGCAATAAAAAGCGGACTTGCTCGGGAAGAGGCAACGTCTCGTTTTCTGGAACGTCTGTTGTGAAAACGTGAGCAAGCGCCTTGCTCCCTTGTTCACCCCAGCGGGCAGAAGGTGGCCCGAAGGGTCGGACAAGGGGGCCGCGGGGCACGACATTCATTGCACTTCGCCTGCGCTCAGCGCACTCGCTCCTCTCGTCGCCCCCTCATCTGCCTGCCGGCATCTTCTCTCCGCTGGGGAGAAGGGGGATGTAGCCAAGTCTCGCCCCTTCCCTCACCTGCTCCAGTTCACCCGCTAATCTCCTCAGCAACCAACCTACCCAAACGGCTGATGCCGTCCTCGATCATCTGCTCATTCGCGCAGGAGAAGCTGACGCGGAAGGTGTTGGCGCCGGAGCCGTCGGCGAAGAAGGCTTTGCCGGGCACGAAGGCGACTTTGGCGGTTTCGAGCGATTTCGCCAGCAGCTTGGCGCCGTCCATGCCCTCCGGCAGCGTGATCCAGATGAACATGCCGCCTTCCGGCTTCGTCCAGCTGGTACCCTTGGGCATGTATTTCTCAAGCGCCGCCAGCGTGCAGTTGCGGCGATGGCTGTAGACCGCTTTGATCTTGGCGACCTGTTTGTCGAAACCGCGCGCGGCAACATCCGATATCGCCATCTGGTTGATCGTCGACGAGTGCAGGTCGGCCGCCTGCTTCATCAGCACCAGCTTGCGGATGACGGGCGCATTGGCGACGATGAAGCCGACGCGAAGGCCGGGCGCCAGCGTCTTGGAGAAGCTGCCGCAATAGATCGTACGCGTATCGTTGATATGGCCCTTTTCGGCGATCTCCAGCGCCAGGATCGGCGGGATCGGCTCGCCGTCATAACGCAGCGACTGATAGGCCGCATCCTCGATGACGGCGACGTCGAGCTCCTCGGCAAGTGCCAGCACCCGCTTGCGGCCGGCGAGATCGACGGTTTCACCGGTCGGATTGGAGAAATCTGCGGAGAGATAGGCGAATTTCACCTTGCCGCCGGCGGCGGCAGCCGCCGCGCGATAGGATTCCGGCGTCCGGTTGCCGCCCGGCGTCAGTTGGTCATAGGCCGGCTCATAGGCGTTGAAGGCCTGCAGCGCGCCAAGATAGGTCGGCCAGGTCACGAGCGCGGTATCATTGGGCGACAGGAAGAGCTTGCCGAGATAATCGAGCCCCTGCTGCGAGCCTGAGACAATGAAGACATTGTCGAGTCCGCAGGGAATACCGAGCGCACCCATCTGCTCGACCAGCCATTCGCGCAGCGGCTTATAGCCTTCGCTGACCGAATATTGCAGCGCCGAGTTGACGGCCGCACCCGAAAAAATACCGGCATAGGCCCGCTGGAATTCCTCGGCCGGAAACAGCGCCGGATCCGGAATGCCGCCGGCAAAGGAAATGATGTCGGGCTGGTCGAGAAGCTTCAGGAGCTCGCGGATTTCGGATGCGCGCATGCGCGACGAGCGCGACGCAAACATGGTGTCCCAGTTCAGCATGGAGGTTTCCTCGTATTTTCTATATCGCCGACAAACCATGCGGCGGAAATTATGTCAACAATGCTGACCTATTTTCTTGTGACGGTGACAAGTCGGAGATCTTATTTCCAAGGGCCTTGGTGCAAAATTCGCGCTGATGTCGCGGATTCACTTGATGGTGACGCCAGCGACGATCGACGGCGCTCGATTCTGAATTTGCTGCTCGACGTCGACCACATCGAGCGATTATTCCTCTGATCAAGCCGAAACCCGCTGCTTCAGACCTTTCCAAGACCGGCTCGGCGGCGGTAGTGTCGCCGCCACTATTCAATTTACTATCAAGGTGCCAGCAATGACCGTAACGTCGGCCTCTCCTGAAATCAAAATCGAACTCCACAAGTCCCCCGTCTCTGACGCCGACCGAATCCAGGCACTGGAGGCACCCGGCTTCGGCAAGATTTTCACGGATCACATGATCCTGGCACGATGGACGGCCGACAAGGGCTGGCACGATGCGAAGGTTACGCCCAGGCGGCCCTTGGAGCTCGATCCTGCGAGCGCCGTGCTGCACTACGCTCAAGAAATCTTCGAGGGCATGAAAGCCTACAAGGCAGACGATGGCCGGATTCTGCTCTTTCGGCCTGAAGAGAACGCACGCCGCTTCGCGCAGTCGGCGACCCGCATGGCGATGCCTCCTGTGCCCGAAGAACTCTTCCTGAAGGCGGTCGAAGCACTGGTCCGCGTCGATAAGGCCTGGATTCCGTCCGGCGACGCCAGCCTCTACCTTCGCCCCTTCATGTTCGCCAACGAGGCGTTTCTCGGCGTTCGTCCGGCTCAGGAATATGTCTTCTGCATCATCGCCTCACCGGTCGGCGCCTACTTCAAGGGCGGCGCGAAGGCCGTCTCTCTTTGGGTCGAAACCGAATACACCCGCGCAGCCAACGGCGGCACCGGCGCTGCAAAATGCGGCGGAAACTACGCAGCCAGTCTCGTGGCGCAAGCCGAGGCGTCGAAGAGGGGTTGCGATCAGGTCGTCTTCCTCGACGCCGCGGAGCATCGCTGGGTCGAAGAACTCGGCGGCATGAACGTCTTCTTCGTGATGAATGATGGATCGATGGTGACCCCGCCCCTTGGCGGTACGATCCTGCCGGGCATCACCCGGGCTTCCGTCATCGTGCTCGCAGAAGAAAGGGGCTTGCGCGTGGAGCAGCGTCCCTACTCCTTCGCGGAATGGCAAGAGGATGCCGCCGGCGGCAGGCTCGTCGAAGCCTTCGCTTGCGGCACTGCCGCAGTCCTGGCGGGCATAGGCTTGGTTCGACATGCCGGCGGCGAGTTTCTGGTCGGAGACGGACAGACCGGCAAGCTGACCAGCGAACTGCGCCAGCAGCTCGTCAGTCTACAAAAGGGTGTAACGAACGATGAGCACGGCTGGACGCGCCTCATCCCGGCCTGAACTTCAAACTTTTCACGCGAACGGCGGCGCCAACACCGACATGGTGGCGCCGCTCTCGGTCTCGCCCGCAAAGCCATCGGGCTGGCCGCAGTTCTCAAACTCGCCGCCGCCGATGCGGTCATTTACGCGATCGCGAGCGCCACGACGCCGACATCCTGACTTGCGACGCGTTTCAAGAATCTCGAACGTGCCGTCACATCGATAAGAAGACTGACCGCCGTGTGACCCAAGCGCTCGACTGCGGGGGGCAACGCTTCTATCACGGGGTGGGGAATGGTAACGGGCATCAGGGACAGCTGAAGCGGCACGCACGGACGGCAGCGAATTCAATGGCGAAAATGACGATCTCGCTTCCGGATGATCTGGCGGATTACATCGCGCGCCGTGTCGCAAGCGGCAGATACGACAGCGCCGGCGCATTCATGGCGGAGCTTATCGTGACGGACCAGGACCATCGCAGGCTCGACGACGACGAACTGCGCGAGATCCTGAGGGAGGCCGAGGAGAGCGGTATCAGCGACCGGCGCATTCCCGATATCCTGCTGGAAACGAAGGTGAAGCTGCGTGACATCAACCTATAGGCTGACCCGAACGGCCGACGCCGTACTGTCAGGCATCGACGAATATGCCAATCTGCATTTCGGCGAGGCGCAGGCGGATGCCTACCTTCTCGACTGGGACCGGATTTTCATGCTTCTTTCGCGCGTGCCCTCCATGGGCGACGAGTGCGACACGCTCGGCGCCGGCCTGCGCCGCCTCCTCCACATGCGCCATGTCGCCTTCTACCGGGAAATACCCGACGGCATCCTCGTCATCGACATCATCGGCGCCGACCGGCTTGCCGAAAGACATCTCCAATCCAACCGACGACCCGGACCGGCAGCCCCCCATGCCCCATGACAGCACCTCCGCCTTCTACGACAACAACGCAGAGATATACGCCAACCGCGCACGCAGCCTGCCGAAACAGAAGCTCGACGCCTTTCTTGCCCAACTTGCGCCGGGGGCCCCGATCCTCGAACTTGGCTGCGGCGGCGGCCAGGACAGCGCCTACATGCTCTCTCAAGGCTTCGACGTGACGCCAACCGACGGCTCACCCGAACTCGCGGCACAGGCCGAGGCGCGAATCGGCAGGAAGGTCAGTGTCATGCTGTTTGAGGATATCAACGCCGAGGCCGCGTTCGACGGCGTCTGGGCCGAAGCGAGCCTCCTTCATGTCCCGAGATCGACCCTGCCCGACATCTTCGCCCGTATCCACCGCGCGCTCAGAACCGGCGGCATCCTCCACGCAAGCTTCAAATCGGGAGAAGCCGAAGGGCATGATGGCTTCGGGCGCTATTACAACTATCCATCCGCCGATTGGCTGTCGGCGCTTCTGACGGCAGCCGGCTGGCGCAACCTCGCCGTCGAGGAAAGCGATGGTGGCGGATATGACGGCAAGCCGACCCGCTGGCTCATCGTGAGTGCGCAACGATAAAGGTCGGCGCTTCGCCCCCGTTCGCCGGCGATCTGGCACCGTCGCGCTTTCAGGTGAAACGCCGCCCCCTCCGTCATTCCTCTGTCTGTCGCAGGAATGACCGACAGAGGGTAGTGCCCCCACATTGTCATTCCGGTAGTGCAACGCGAAAGGCGGCCGCCGCTATTTCGCGATTTCGCCGAGGAGGCGATCGACAAACCGGTGCCGCTGCAACGGAACTATCCGCTGCCTCCACGGTTGGATCGCATATCTGCGCTCTTGCCGCTCGGAGCATGCCATGGCTGTACTTTCCCGCAACGATCGAGACGCGACCGCCTATCCGATACAGTCGCTCTTCGTCCCGTTCCCTTTCGTCTGCTTCACGCTTGCGCTCGCGACCGATATCGCCTTCTGGCAGAGCAACAACCTCATGTGGCAGAACTTCTCCGCCTGGCTGTTGTGTGCCGGCCTGGTGTTCGGCGTGATTGCGATCCTGGCTGGTTTGATTGACCTTGCGCGGCCTCGCACCCGTCCGCTGCGATCGGCTTTCCCGTCTGTGCTTCTCTACCTGATCATCCTCGCCCTCGCCTTCCTGAACAGCCTTGTCCATGCCGGCGACGGATGGACCGCCGTGGTTCCTTATGGGCTGACGCTCTCGGCCGTTACATCAGCGCTTTGCTTGGTGGTAGCCGCCGTTTCCGCCCGCAAATATACCAGATTGACCTGGAGGATATGATGATGATGAGGTCCCTCATTCTCGGCACCTCGGTTCTATCGCTCTTCCTCGGATTCGGCACGTCGGCGCAGGAGGCCGAATTCGATCTGTCGCAGCAGATCGGCCCGAATCCGGTTCTGCCTGAGCCATCTTCCTCCCTGATATCTGATCTCAAGGTCGCGGAAGTGGTCGGCTGGAAGGAAAGAGAGACGCCTGCCGTTCCCGACGGCTTGAAGATCAGTGCCTATGCGAATGGCCTCGCCAATCCACGCACGGTCCATACCCTGCCAAACGGCGACGTGCTCGTCGTCCAGTCCCGCGGCCCGACCGGCGAACCGACCTCGCGGCCGAAGGATCTCATCCGCGGCTGGATCATGTCGATCGCCCACGGCGGCAGCGGTGAACAGAAAGAGAGCAATATCATTACCCTGCTGCGTGACACCAATCGCGACGGCACCGTCGACGAACGCCATGACTTGCTGAAGAAGCTCGATTCCCCCTTTGGCCTTGCCTGGATAGACAACACGCTTTACGTCGCCACGACGAGCGCCATCCTTGCCTACCCTTACGAACTCGGCCGGAACGAGATTGCCGCGCAGCCGAAAATCCTGACGCCGCTTCCCGGCGGCCCGATCAATCATCATTGGACAAAGGATCTGGCCCTCAGCCCCGACGGCCAGACGCTCTATGTCTCGGTCGGATCGAATTCCAACATCGTCGAGAACGGGCTCGAAGCAGAAAAAGGCCGTGCCGCGGTCTGGCAGGTCGACCGGAAGACCGGCGCCGCCCGCGTTTTCGCCTCCGGTCTGCGCAATCCGAACGGTCTCGCCTTCAATCCCGAAACGGGTGCGCTCTGGACTGTCGTCAATGAGCGTGACGAGCTCGGCCCGAACCTCGTTCCCGACTATATGACCTCTGTGGAGGACGGCGGCTTCTACGGCTGGCCGTGGAGCTACTACGGCAACCACGTCGACGCTCGCGTTCATCCGACACGAACCGACATGGTCGAAAAGGCAATCCGGCCGGACTACGCCCTGTCCAGCCATGTTGCCGCGCTCGGATTGACCTTCTCCATGAATTCCGCGCTGCCGGCCGCATACGCCAACGGCGCCTTCATCGGCGAGCACGGCAGCTGGAACCGGAATAGCTTCAATGGCTACAAAGTTATCTTCGTACCATTCCAGAATGGCAGGCCATCTGGCAAGGCGCAGGACGTCGTCACAGGCTTTATCCAGGGTGATCAGGCAAAAGGGCGGCCGGTCGGAGTGGGGATCGATGGGACAGGAGCGCTGCTTGTTGCCGATGATGCCGGCAATACCGTTTGGCGCGTCGCTTCATCCGACGGCAAAGTCACGCCGCAGCCGATTGGCACGGACCAAATGTCGGGGAATCCCCAAGGCTCGACGAATTCGAAAACGGCGCGGACTTTCGATTCGAACCTCGGCGTAGCAATGGAAACGACGAATTCGACCGCCCAAACCCAGGGACATCAGGCCTCGGCCGACGAGCGCTTGACCGGCCAGGAGCCACTTTCCGGAGTGCAGGACAAGTTTCAGCCTGTGCAGATGCAGATTGCCCCTGCGGCCGGCCCCTAAAGACTTGGTGGAGGCCGAATTCGAAGAAGGACCGAGACGACATCTGGATAAACACCAAACGGAGATTTCAGGCATGCCGACCACATCCCGGAAGTTCAAACGACTCCTCAGCGCGCTGTCGCTCGCCGTGGCGATCCTTCCCCTACCGCTCCAAGCGAACGCGCAGGCGCCGCCTGACAAATGTGTCGCCCCGTCACAGCCAAACCAGGGCCGCGGTTCAACGGATGACCATCAAGATCTCTCCAAGAAACTGGACGAATGCAACGGCGAACTCAGGCCCCCTCCCGTCGGCGACACCGAGATGGTGGAGCCGGCGCCAGACACCGGTAATTCGCGCATCATCCGTCCGGGAGATATGCCGCCCAACACCAATCCGTCGAACAATTCCCATGATTAAGCTCACAGTCCAGAGATCTTTGGTGGGCCGAGAAGGACAATCTCGCACACAATTGGCGGGTTTTTCTTCTTCAGCGGGAACCGAAAACCATCAAGAGGGTTCGGCCACAATCTGACGAAGCCGGCTAAAGCTGAACATGCCGCAGGTATCTCAAAAGCGGACGAAGATTGGAGGGGGAGATACCGAAGATCCCTTATTGACCACCTGTCTCCCTGGATGGATCGCCCGTTCGCTCGCCAGAAGTGGGGTTCACCGAATGAGCCAATTGGCAGATATGAAGAACGCCGAACTCCTCGAGCTCGCGGGGATCGGCCCCCGGTCCGTCGAGCAGATACGGTCGGCGATCAGAAAATTCAAACGTAACCGGACACACACCTCGGCGGCGCAGTCGAAGCAATGATCGACATTGCGGATCGGAGTACGGAATGAACGAAAAGGCTCGACTGGAAAACGACATCGCAGCCCTGAGGCCGTGGTTTCACAATCTGCGAATTAACGGCGTTCAGACCGCGCCGGATCATTTCCTCGGTGACTATCCATCCTTCAAATGGGCCCATTTTCAGCAGGTCGTGCCTGAAGATCTCCAGGGATGCAGCGTTCTCGACATCGGCTGCAACGCCGGATTCTATTCACTTGAAATGAAGAGAAGAAATGCCGGACGGGTCGTCGGAATCGATTCCGACCCGCATTATCTCAGGCAAGCCGAGTTCGCAGCCAGACAGACAGGTGAGGATATCGATTTCAAGCTGATGTCGGTGTACGAGGTGGAAAAACTGAAGGAGAGATTTGACCTGGTCCTTTTCATGGGTGTTCTTTATCACCTGCGTCATCCGCTGCTGGCACTCGACCTTCTGCATGAGCATGTCGTCGGCGGCCAGATGCTGTTTCAATGCATGCAGCGGGGTGAAGAGGAAGTCGCGGCACTCAGCGAAAATTACGACTTTTTCAACACGACGATATTTGAGCAGCGCGGCTTTCCCAAAGTGTATTTCGTGGAAGAACGTTACGCTGGCGACCCCACAAATTGGTTCATTCCGAACAAGGCGGCGGTCGAAGCGATGCTGAGAAGCGCCGGGTTTGTCATTCGTGCTAATCCAGAACGGGAAGTTTATCTGGTGGAACATGGAAGCCGCCATCCGATGGCGGAGCCGCCTCCGTCACTTTGCTGAAAAATTTTCCGATCCAGACTGCTTCGCAGTCAGGGTCCGATCAATTGCCGCAGGCGGTCCAGGTAACGTTTGATGGTATTTTCAATGCGGTCCGCCTCGGCGCCATCGACGCTGGCCCTGGCCTGCGACCACAGGCCTATCTGAAAACCGAGATAGCAGGGCTCAAAAAACTTGAGCACATCGTCCCGCAGATCGCAGTCCGCTTCCCGACTGATGAGATCGGCAAGACGATCGCGCTCCTTGCTCGAGAATTCGAATTCCACGCAGGCACCCACGACGTCCCAGGCAATGTCCTGGCACCCGATCAGATCATGGGCCGCATTGTGGTCGAGCGCATCCGTCTTCATGATGCGCCCGGTGGTGGTCGTCAGCCATTCCCATGAGTGAAGCCGGTTGTCCGTATCGACCCGTCGCAATCGTCCGGCTAGCCGCTCGGGCGTGCCTATCATGCACGTCAATTTTTCCGCCATGTCCGATCCCCCCGCTTCCGCAATATTGAAAACAGCCATCTCATACAGTTTCTGAATCGACGCGCCGCCGTTTCGTGCCGGGAGGTGACGGGCACGAAAACCGAGATAACAACCGAGGTGATCGACGATGTCGCGCCTGCTTGCACCGCTATGGTCGAGGGGTGTTCCATCCAGCCACTCCTCGACAATGAATCCGTAACAGGTGCCGGCAATCCTAGGAATAAAGCCGGCTTCGCTCAGCAA
Source organism: Rhizobium esperanzae (assembly GCF_002204185.1). GTDB lineage: Bacteria > Pseudomonadota > Alphaproteobacteria > Rhizobiales > Rhizobiaceae > Rhizobium > Rhizobium esperanzae. The sequence goes on from NZ_MXPU01000003.1 coordinate 99,710, forward strand.
AGAGCCTCTTCTGGCCTTGTCCACGTCGCTCCCGCAAAGCCCGGCAAATTTGACAAGCCATGCCCCTCCTTCGGCTTCCATCAGGAATTTCCGTCTTTCCATCTGCATATAGCTCGGTGGCCAATGCGAAGGATCGCGATACCGAACATCGCGCCATGCGCCACCGGACAGGTCCCGCCACGACGAACGCTCGCCTCCGACAACATCGGCCGCCCATGTCTGCAGACGATGTTTAGGATCTTGGGCCTTCAGGGCAACATCGTCGAAGCTGACGACATGGCGTGGCCGATCTCGCCAACGGGTCCGATGCGGCTCGCTTGCATGCGGGCCCGGTTCACCTGTGTGGCTCGGGAAAAAGTGAAGCCGATCAGGCACCACGCCGTTCGCCTGCAACCAGTCCGCAACGCAGCCAAACGAGCTCCCCGACAGCCCCGGCCCTTCATCGACGATGGCGAAATCGGTGTCACGGTCGGCAAGAATGCGCTTGGAAAAAGCCGGTGTGACGCGTACGTGCCGCTCGAAGGGGTGACCAGTCGGGCGCAGCGAATAGGCCGGCTCGGCACCCAAGGCTGCCGAAACCAAGGCCGCGAGTCCGGTCCCGATGCTTCGTATCCCGATGACGACTGTTTTAGGCGTCAAATTTGAGATCGAAGCCGCCTCGATATAGCTCTCGGGATACAAAGCATAAAAGGCGTAGCCCTCGGCGCGCTTCATCCGCACCGGATCGGCACTGGCGAGAGATTCGAGTTTTGCTGCCCAATCCTCTGGAAAGGACAAAATGCCGATAAAACCGTTTCGCCACGATTGCATGATCGCTCGTGCCTGCATGCGCAGAAGTTTCGCACCTGCGTCCTGAAGCTCGGACATATCGTCCGCGCCTTTTCTCCCGAATTCCTGATCGGCCAATCCCTGAACCAGTTCTCCAGTCAGGATAAACGCTCGAATTAGCGTTTCGTGGCGCTGCCGGCTTGGCTGCATTTCGATGCACGCCATCATCATTCTTGAAATCGATGCGCGTACTGCTGCCGCGTTCTCGATGTGCTCGACATCGCCGTAGACCAGCATCCCGTTCTCCTTCTTTGCAGCGATGCCCGTCCGAGCTGGTTGGATCATCGTCAGACGCGACCGAAAAAAACGGGAAGGTCGGGAACCGTCGCAGTTCCCGCTTGTTAGCTTTGTAGATGCCTGAGCAAGCCCCTGGAGGGAACCATGCGTTCGAAATCCATTCGCGTTGGATTGGTGGGAGTTGGCAATTGCGCCTCGTCATTGGTTCAAGGACTTACCTACTATGATAACGCCCGGGAAAACGAGCCGGTTCCAGGCCTGATGCACATTGATCTCGGCGGATATCACGTACACGATATTGAGATATCCGCAGCCTTCGATGTTGCGGCTTCAAAGGTAGGGCGCGATGTCGCGGAAGCGATCTACGCCGAGCCAAACAACACGCAACGTTTCGCAGACGTCGCTCCGCTTGGCGTCGAGGTGAAACGCGGCAGGACGATGGATGGGATAGGGAAGTATCTTAAGGATCGGATCGAGGAATCGACGGAGCCGCCGGCGGACGTGGTGGAAATCCTCAGGCGAACCCGAACGGACGTGCTGGTTTCCTATCTTCCCGTTGGCTCGGAAGAAGCAACGAAGTGGTACGCCGAACAGGCACTGGCGGCGGGTTGCGCCTTTATCAATTGCATCCCGGTATTCATAGCCTCCAAACCGGAATGGCAGCAGAAGTTCGCTGCCCGAAAGCTGCCGATCATCGGCGACGATATCAAAAGCCAGGTGGGGGCAACGATCGTCCACCGAATGCTCGTCAATCTCTTCCGCGAACGGGGGGTCCGTGTGGATCGCACCTATCAGCTCAATTTCGGCGGAAACACAGATTTTCTCAATATGCTGGAGCGCGAGCGGCTGGAATCGAAGAAGATCTCCAAGACCCAGTCCGTCACCAGCCAGTTGGATATTCCGCTTCCTGCAGACGATGTCCATGTCGGACCAAGTGACCATGTCCCGTGGCTCACCGATCGGAAATGGGCTTATATCCGGCTCGAGGGCACCACTTTCGGCGGCGTGCCGCTCAACGCAGAGCTCAAGCTTGAGGTGTGGGACTCGCCTAATTCCGCCGGCGTGGTCATCGACGCAATACGCTGCGCGAAACTGGCCCTCGACCGGGGCTTGGGCGGAGCTCTGACAGGGCCGTCGAGCTATTTCATGAAATCGCCGCCGCAACAATTCACCGATTACGAGGCCCGCCGCCGAACGCAGAATTTTATTGATGACCAGGAGGATGTTCTGCGCGGAGCCGCGGAATGACGGCAACGTTCTTCCTGGTACGTCACGCCGCGCACGACAATGTCGGGAATTTCCTGGCGGGCCGTACAGCCGGTATCTCGCTTGGCGAAGCCGGCCGCTCGCAAGTTCAGCGTCTCGGGCAGAGGCTGCGGCGCGAGGACATCAATGAGATCTATACCAGCCCGCGCGAGCGAACACGGGAGACGGCAGAAGGTATCGCATCAGCCTGTGGCCTGTCTCTACCGCGAACCGACGATGCTTTGGACGAGGTGAATTTCGGCAACTGGTCCGGAAAGACGTTCGACGTTCTCAATGACGATCCCCTGTGGCGCCGCTGGAATAACACACGCAGCCTCACCCGCACCCCAGGAGGCGAGACCATGCTGGAGGTCCAGACCCGAATTTTCGGCCTTATGGAGAGCCTGACCAGCGGCGGGAATGAGAAGCGAATAGCTCTTGTGTCCCATGCCGATGTCATCAAGGCGGCTGTCAGTCATATTCTGGGACTGCCGCTCGATGCTTGGCCGAGATTTGATATTGCGCCCGCCTCGGTCACGACGGTTGTGATCGGCGGCTGGGGTGCAAAAGTGATGACGCTCAACGAAGTGACCTTGTAACCCGTTCGTTAAATCCTGCCCGGGGAATTCAAATGATTGAAGCTGCAATGATCTGGAACGAGCCGAACAACAAATCGCACTGGGATCCTGAGATCGATCCCGAATGGAGCCTGTTTGCGCAAATGGCAATCCTGGCGGCCGATGCCATCGCAGCCAAGAATCCGGAACTGACGAAGGTGCTCGGCGGAATATCCCCAATCGACCCTTTCTTCATCAGCCGCATGAAGAATTACGGCGTGCTCGATCACCTCGATGCCGTCGCGCTGCATGGTTTCCCGCTCGACTGGAACCTCTGGCAGATTCATGACTGGCCGGAGAAAATCAACGAAATACGCGCCGTCACCGATCTGCCGATCTGGGTCAGCGAAGTGGGCGTCTCGACCTTCGGCGCGGAGGAAGTGCAGTTGTGGGGCCTGCAAAGAACTGCCGAGTTGCTCAAGGGCAAAGTCGAGCGCTGCCAATGGTACAGCCTCTACGACCTCCCTCGATCATGGGAGGCAACAACGCGTCATCGCGAAGCCGAAGGCTCCTCCTATTACCGGCACTACTATATGGGCATTCTGCGCGAAGACGGGACGCCCAAACCGGCGCTTGAGGAGTTTGCCAAACACACGCCTGATTTCGGGCTGGTGCAATGGTTCCACTTTGATGACCCGCGGTTGGATGAGGCTGCTGCCTGGATGAGGCGGTTGGGCGTGAAATCTGTGCGCACCGGGCTTTCCTGGGCGGACCGATTCCGGCCCAATGCCCTCGAGTGGTTCGACCGACAGATGCAAGCCCTCGAAGATTTCGACGTAACGGTGACATTCTGCTTCACGCCGGAGCATAGAGGTATTGCGCCCCACCATACCAGTCCGCCCTTGGTGCCCGAAGAATTTGCCGGCTTCTGCGAAGAAATGGTCGAACGTTACGCCCCGCGCAGGGATAGCGGATATGCGTCGCGCGTTGCCAAGTCAGCAGCCCAAGTGCTGGGGCTTGAATCACGTGCGTCCCTCGGAGCCGGCTAAACCCAGGCTCTGGGCTATCCTGCCGATCGGCCCCCGGGAATAAGCGACTCCCTGATAACATGCCAAGGCAGCACGAGCCCACAGAATGTAAAGTCTGGGGCTGTGCAAGAAAACGGCGATCGCAAAGACGCGATGGCTCCAAAAGCTGATCCAATAGCGCATGATGTAGACCGCCATGCGCTGCCGAGACAGGCCATGGCTGCCGGCACGGACGCGTTTGCGCGGGCGCATACCCATACGCGGCCAGCTCAACCGGAATGCGAGGCCCTCGCGACGCTGACGGAACCCGGCGGCCTGTGTGGCTATAACAAAGTCGGAATCGACAGAAGACAGTGCGATCCTCTTCTCAGCGATCCCCGCGTGAATCGCATCCAGAAGTGCATTTGAGCGGACGATCACCACGTTCGTTCCTCTTCCATCAGAGGAGTAGGGCTCCTTCCAGGCATCCCCGAAAGCGATGTCGGCCGTTTCTGCAACGACGTCGTCGCAGAAATTGCAGGCGGAATTCTGGAAAAAGCCCGCACCCCAGTCCCCATCGACCAGATGCCACCAGTCTTGGGCGCACGTCTCTCCGTTTTCGAGTGTCAGCTGAGCCCGATACCAATTCGCAGGCCGATCCTGGGTTTTCTTCCGGTAGTCGAGCCGTTTAACCTTTCTGATGTCCTGCCCCATCTGCCATGCGAAGCTCTCGGCCATGCGCGCGCTTTTCATGTGGCCGCAAAACAGCCCAAGCGTGAAGGCAATTCGCTCTTTCAATACCGGGTCACCGGCACAGGCCAGTCGCACCGCCTTGATGAAACAGGGAATGCCGACCACGGCATACCGGCCCGGCGCCTCACGAATGGACTGAAGCACACCGGAAAGCTCGACAGGATAATATCGAGATTTGGCGCCTGCCTGGAGTTCCTGCAGATTGCGCGACAGCGAATAGTGAAACAGGCGTCCTTCCGATTGCGGATCATCGCTCTCCTTGACGTGAGCAACACAGTCGACAAGCCCCAGGCGCAGCAGTTCCGCCGCCATCCAGGTGACCATGCCACCGGAGCTGCCGTTCGAACGATATTCCCCTTCCTCGACATGGCCGACAAAAGCGGCCTCGAAACGCCCCAGTAGAGGGTCTCGATTTTTCGCACCGGCAAAATACTCGGCCGCCAATTCGTCCTCGTCCCGGGCCACCGGCGAAAACGGGCAAATTCGCGCAAATTCTTCATCACCGCCCTGCAACCACGTCTTCGGGCCTGCCGGTTTCATTTGCCCGTACCGGTCGAGAGCCATGTGCACATCAGGTTGCGCTGACCTTGCGACACAGGAGCCGCAGCCGATGCAGAAACCGGAGCCTGCAATATCCTTGGGAGCAATGCCCGGCGCGAGCCGATTCTTTTGATCGGAGCTATTGCAAGGCATGGCTGAGATAGGCGTTGGATCTATCGCGCAGGGAGGATATCCGCTGCGAAATACCCGTAGGAAGTGGATTACCGAGGATAACATCCAGATGCGACGGGGACGTATCTTCGGTCAGCACATGATGTTCGGCTCGGACGAGCTGCGTTAGATCGCGAAGCTTGTTGGAGCGGTAATCGGAGAGGACGCATGCAAACGGCTTCTCGTTGACAAGCGAGAACACGCATCCATGAAAGAAGTTCGTCACAACAGCCTTTGCTTCGGAAATGAATATGGCGAAGTCCTCGGGGCCGGCATCAATCCATTGCTCGTCGGCCCAATCATTCCGATAGCCGATGCTGACAAGCGGATAGTCCCGGTCTCCTGCCCACCGCCGCACTGCATCCTGAAACCACGTGGGGAAACTGTGCCCGTAGACGGCTATATAGGTTGCAGCCTCCCCGTCACCCCTGCTCGCGTTCATCGTCCGTGGAAATTGCAGGCACGGGTCGAGAACGAGTTCGGGCTCCAGTCCCAATGTTTCGTGGATGATCCGCTCCGAATGGAGGTCCCGCACCGAAATATGAGAAAACTTTCGCAGCTTTTCCGCCCACCCCTCCAGTCGCTCCGACAATGTCAGACTTCCAAACGTCGCGGCATAGGAGACAAGCCGCCTGCATCGCAGGCCTTCGCCGTAAAAAAGCGGATACCCGCCATACCAGGGATGGCGAAGGTTCCACACCTCGTCGCTGCCGACGACAATGAGCGGATAGTCGTTCATCGCGGCCGGGTTCTCCAAGGGAAAAGGCGATGAAAGAGGTAAGCTGGCAAACGAGTGAAAGAATTTCCGGATCTTCGCTTTGTAGAGCGGGTAGTCTTCCCTTGGCGTTGCGGCAGGAAGCAGCGGTTGCAGCGCGCATTGCCATTCCGCGCGGTTCACGCGATCGGACATGTGTTCCAGGAGAACGGCTTCTACTCCCATGGACGCGAGGCCTTCGGCCAGACAGCGTGCCTGCCAATAGGAGCCATAATTTATGCAGCGATGAAAGGTAAGAATTCCGGTCTTAGACATCTGATCCCTGAAGCAGATCGAATAGATCCCACTAACCGACCAGCCCCAGTTCCGTTCCCAACAAACCGAAGCTCGCCTCCTGGTCCGGGAGCAGCTTTCTTCAGCATGTCGCAATGAATCAAATAACCCCCGGCTCAGCCGGGGGTTATGAGCAGTCTGGAGGCTGGAGCTTTTACCCCGACCTCCCGTTTAAGCTAGCGAAACAGCTTAGTTGACCGACTTGTCGACCAGCTTGTTCTTGCCGATCCAGGGCATCATGCCGCGCAGCTTGGCGCCGACTTCCTCGATCTGATGGCTGTCGTTGTTGCGGCGGATGCCCTTGAAGCGGGCCGCACCCGACCGGTATTCCTGCATCCATTCAGAGGTGAACTTGCCGGTCTGGATGTCCTTGAGGACGCGCTTCATCTCAGCCTTGGTTTCTTCGGTGATGATGCGCGGACCGGTGACGTATTCGCCCCACTCGGCCGTGTTGGAGATCGAGTAGTTCATGTTGGCGATGCCGCCTTCATAGATCAGATCGACGATCAGCTTCACTTCATGCAGGCATTCGAAATAGGCCATTTCAGGCGCATAACCGGCTTCGGTGAGCGTTTCGAAACCGGCGCGGATGAGCTCGACGAGGCCGCCGCAGAGAACGACCTGTTCGCCGAAGAGGTCGGTTTCGCACTCTTCGCGGAAGTTGGTTTCGATGATGCCGGAACGGCCGCCGCCGACGCCGCAGGCGTAGGAAAGAGCGAGTTCAAGCGCGTTGCCAGAAGCGTTCTGGTGAACGGCAACGAGGCAGGGAACGCCGCCGCCCTTCTGGTATTCGCCGCGAACCGTGTGGCCCGGGCCCTTCGGCGCGATCATGACGACGTCGACCGAAGCCTTCGGCTCGATCAGGCCGAAGTGAACGTTGAGGCCGTGAGCAAAGGCGATGGCAGCGCCGTCGCGGATGTTCGGAGCGATGTCGGCCTTGTAGATGTCAGCCTGCAGCTCGTCAGGCGTCGCCATCATCATCAGGTCGGCCCAGCCGGCGGCTTCGGCAACCGTCATCACCTTGAAGCCATCGGCTTCGGCCTTCTTGACTGTGGGCGAACCGGCCTTGAGAGCGATAACGAGGTTCTGGGCGCCGCTGTCCTTCAGGTTCAGCGCATGGGCGCGGCCCTGCGAGCCGTAGCCGATGACGGCGACTTTCTTGGCCTTGATGAGGTTGAGATCGGCATCACGATCGTAATAGACGCGCATTTGAAGTTCCTTCCCTTGTGCTTGTCCTGTTGACTGTCATTAAGGCGAAATCAGCCGAGAACCGGCATCTCCGCCAGAACCTTCTCCGTGCCGTAAAGCCGGAGGAAGGCGGTCACCGCCCTCTCCGCCTGGCGCGCGGTATCCTTGAGGCCCGGTTCGCCGAGCAGCATGCGTACATGCAGGTCGGACACAACAAGGCCGTAAAGCGTGTGATAGGCTTCGTCGGCATCGGAAAAACGCAGCAGACCTGCCCTCTTGCCGGCATCGATCAGCGCCATGGCGCGCCGGTCGATCTGGCGGCGCCCGCGTTCCAGCAGCAATTTGCCGAGCTTCGAGCCGTCGCGGTTCGCCTCCGTCTTGTTGATTTGTCCGATCGCCAGTCGGTTCAGCGCCAGCGAGACGTCGCCTGCGAGCACCTCCAGCAGGTCGCGCGCGAAAATGACGACATGGTCGTGCAGGCTCGCCGCCGTCAGCCTTTCGCCGTTGCGCTCGAAAGTGCGCACCTTGCTCGCCTGATAGGCGATCATTGCCGAGAGCAGCCCGTCGCGGTCGCCGAACCACTTGTAGAGGCTCTCTTTCGAGCAATTGGCAGCGCGCGCAACACCCGAGGTCGTCAGCGCTTTCTCGCCGCCATCAACGAGCAGCCGCAGCGCCTGCTCCAGAACGGCGTTTTGGCGCGACGAAAATTCGCTCGGCTCTGCGGTATCGACGGACACGGTCATGGCTCCCACGTACGTACCGTACGGTACGGTTCGCGGACTTTATGCGGCAATCCGATCGGGCCGTCAAGCAGGCCCGGCAGATTTTTATACGGGAAAGGCCGGTGCCGCACCAGAATTGGATAGGCGGACGCCGGATTGAGATTGCATAATGCTGCAGAATGTCATTTGCCGGGAGCCTTCCATGTCGCGTCTATCTGCTGCCCTTCTCTTAGCCGGAGTGATGCTCCTGGCAACGACGCCCTTCACCGGCCGCGCCGCCGCACAGTCGGAGAATGAGGTCTATAACCGCATCGAGGAATTGCACGGCAATGCCGCGGGCTTCGACCGGCCGCTGCGCCAGCTTGTTCTGGCCATGCGCTCCGGCGCCGCCGAGACCATCGCCGGCCTTGCTGAATATCCGCTGAGCGTAAAGGCAGATGGCGAAACCCATGATGTCGAAAACGCCGAGGATTTCATCGAGAATTTCGACGATCTGGTGACTCCGGAGACCCGCAGCGCGGTCGGGCGCCAGCAATATGAGGATCTCTTCGTCAACAGCGAGGGCGTCATGCTCGCAAATGGCGCCGTCTGGATGGGTGCAGTCTGCGACGACAACGCCTGCGAGGAAAGCCATTGGGCGATCATCGCCATCAACAATTAGCCCCGACGCGCTTGTGGCGCAGCAGTATTCAGCCATCGCTGCGAAGCTTGCGCGCCAGCGTCTGAAGCTCCTTGAAGGCTTCGTAGCGCTTGCGGTGGAGATCCGAAATCTCACCCTCAGACGGCTTAAAGCGTGTTTCCACCCTGGTGAGCTCGCTCATCGCCGCGCGCACATCGGCGAATTGCCGGCCGGCGACGGCCCCGAGGATGGCCGCCCCGAGCAGCACCGGTTCCTCGGCCTTCGTCGCGACCACCGGCTTGCCGCTCGCATCGGCAAGCACCTGGCGGACGAAATCATGCTGGCCGGCGCCACCGCTGATGACGATGTTTTCGACGGTGACGCCCGCCTCGGCCTGCGTTTCGATGATCTGTCTGAGGCCGTAGCCGATGCCGCAAAGCCCGGCGACGTACAGCGAGACGAGGCTGTCGACATCCCGCTCCATGCCGAGACCGGCGATAACAGCCCGGGCATGCGGATCGGCAAAGGGCGCGCGGTTGCCGAGGAATTCGGGAACGACATGCAGCCCGGCCGCCAGCCTGACGGCATCGGAGGCACGGCCCGCCTTGCCGGCGGCCATGTCGGCAAGCAGGACCGGCAGCGCAACGCCGGCGCTCCTGGCGAGCTCCTTCGCCTCTCCGGCCGCCGGATGAAAGGAGAGAAGGTGGTCGATCGCCGCGCCGGCGGCACTTTGGCCACCCTCGTTCAGCCAGAGCCCCGGCACCATCGCCGAATAGTAAGGTCCCCAGACGCCGGAAACGAAAGACGGTTCCGCCGTCGAGGTCATCGTGCAGGAGGACGTCCCGAAGACATAGGCAAGATTGGCCTGCGGATCGGCGCCGACGGTGCCGACGCCGCCGGCATGGGCATCGATCAGCCCGGCCGCGACGGCCGTGCCCGGTACCAGGCCGAGCTCTTCGGCCGCAGCCGCGTTCAGTCCCTCGCCAAGCGCCGAACCCGGCTCGACGATGGAGGTGCCGATGCGGGCAAAGCCTTCGTCTGCCAGCACGCCAAGGCCGATCTGATGGAAATAGCTGCCGTCCCAGCGCTTCTCATGGGCGAGATAGGTCCACTTGCAGGTGACCGTGCAGGTCGAGCGCGAGAGGTCGCCGGTCGCCCGCCAGGTGAGGAAATCCGCAAGGTCGAAGAATTGCCAGGCGGCGTCGAACACCTGGGGGCGGTTGTCCCTGAGCCAGAGAAGCTTGGGGGTTTCCATCTCGGGCGAGATGCGGCCGCCGACATAGCGCAGCACATCATGCCCGAAGGCGTTGATGCGCTCCGCCTGCGGGACGGCACGGTGGTCCATCCACACGATGATGTCCCGTTCCGGGTCTTCCGAAGGCCCGACGGGCAGCGGCTTGCCGCCTTTGCCGAGAACGACGAGCGAGCAGGTGGCGTCGAAGCCCAGTCCGACCACCGAAGCCGGGTCGACGCCGGCTGCGGCAACCGTCTCCCGCACAGCGGCGCAAACGGCGCGCCAGATCTCGCTGCTCGATTGCTCGACGATGGAACCGGCCTCATGAAACAGGCTGATATTGCGCTTGGCGGAGGTCAGCATGCTGCCGGCCATATCGAACAGGCCCGCCCGGGCGCTGCCGGTGCCGACATCGACGCCGATGACATATCTGGCATCCGCCTCCGGTGTGTGGAATGTGTCGCTCATGGTCTCTCGCTTCAGATCGCCTGCGATCGGGTTGATGGGCAGTTTCAGCCGGATTTCAAACTCTATGTCCGGAAAGATCGCCTCCAGGGAGGCTGACATTACGCAGTCGCGGCGCCATGGCAAGGGAGGCCAACGCGCTGGGCAGATGCCGTCACAGCCTCCTCCCGACATTTTCGAGAATGGCGGTGAGCTCCCCCGCCCCTGTCGCAACGGCGGCCGCTCCGGCGGCGTCGAGCACCGCGCGGCGGCCGGGCCTCGGATCGGCCGGATCAACGAATCCGATGGCCGTCATGCCTGCGGCGATTGCCGACGCCACGCCATGGACACTGTCGTCGATCATGACTGACTTGCCCGGACGGGCCCGGAAGCGCTCGGCGCAATGCAACAGCAGGTCGGGTGCCGGCTTCGGCCGCGAGACAGCTTCGGCGCTGAACACGTCCTCGGCGAAGGCGCTCCAGAGATCGAGCTTGCCGAGGCTGTTGCGCAGCCGCCGCATCGTGCTGTTCGAGGCGACGCATTTCGGACGGTCGAGGTTGTTGACGACCTCGGCAATGCCGGCAATCGGCTTCAGCGAACGGGCGAACTCCTGGAACAGATGGAGATGCCACCTCTCGAACAGCGCCTCGACATCGCTGATTGCGTATTCGCGCCGGCACATCTCAGCGATGACGCTTTCCGAATTGCCGGTGAATTTGACATGAGCCTCCGCCGCGCTGATCGCAATACCGGCGCCTTGCAGCGTTTCCGCGAGCGTGCGGCTGGCGATCGGCTCGCTGTCGATCAGCACGCCGTCGCAATCGAAGATCACGAGGTCGATGCTGTCCATGGCGCCTCGCGTGCCGGGATGATCGATGCGGCTATCGAGCATGCCTCACCTCCGCGCCTGCAGGGCGAGATCCGGCCGGTCCGTGGTGATCTGCCGGATCGGTTTGGCAAGCCAGTATTCGAGATCGCTCATTTCGTTGGGAACCCAGGCGCCGAGCCGGTCGAGCGGCACGAGTTGGGTGATCTCGTCCCACTTCGCCTGGAGCAGCGATTTTTCGATTGCGATAATATCCGAGCACTGCTTTATCAGGCAGAGGCCGCTCGCAAGGCCGGGGCGCTCGGCCGACTTGGCGTCGAAGGACGACAGGGTGCGAATTCCGGGAGCGGCCCTGCGAATATCGGCAAGCACGTCGGGATGAAAGCTCGTCAGGATCGAGCGCTCCTTTAGACCAAGCCGCTCGACGGCGGCGAACGCCTTGGCGGCCAGGCCCTCGTAAGGCGTGCCATCGGCATGGGTCTTCAGTTCGATATGAAGCTCGAGCGGCGTGGCCGTGAAGATGGCAAGGACCTCTTCCAGCGTCGGGATCGCCTCCCCGTCGCTGTCCTTGAGACGGATTTCACGATGTTTTCCGGGTTCGATATCTGCGACCAGGCCGCGCGCATCCGTCGTGCGCTCCAGCGTCGGGTCGTGAATGACGAGCATTTCGTCCGAGCGCGTCAGGTGGATGTCGAATTCCACGCCATCGACCGGCATTTGCGCAAGTTTGCGGAAGCCCGAAAGACTGTTCTCAGGCCAGAGATTGCGGCCACCACGGTGGCCGATGATATGCACCATCGTCTGAATATCCTTAAGATTCGGCATCTACTTTCCGGAGTCCACCAGCCCCTTGGTGAACCAGCGTTGCATGAAGAGGATGACGGCTGCCGGCGGAAGCATGACGAGCAGCGCAGCACTCATCGCGATGTTCCAGGCAGGCGCGGAGTCCGAAACGGGAACGAGCTGCTTCAGGCCGAGGACAGCGGTCCCCATCTCCTTGTCCGTCGTGAAGAGCAGCGGCCACAAATACTGATTCCAGCCATAGAGGAACAGGATGATCGACAGGGCCGCGATGTTGGCGCTCGACAGCGGAAGAAGGATATCCTTGAAGAATTTCAGGGGACCGGCGCCATCGAGCTTGGCCGCCTCGCAAAGCTCGTCGGGAACGGTGAGGAAGAACTGCCGGAACAGGAAGGTTGCCGAGGCGGAGGCGATCAGCGGCAGGATCAGCCCGGCATAGCTGTTGACCATGTTCCATTTTAATGAGGCTTCAATGCTGTAGCCCGTCAGCCCTTCGACGACACCGGAAAGGCCGATCACCCCGGCCAGCCAACGGACCGGCCCGGCAGCATCGGCGACCGCCTCATAGGTCGGGATGATGCGGACCTCGACCGGAAGCATCAGCGACACGAAGATGAGCCAGAAGGCCGTCATGCGAAACGGGAAGCGGAAATAGGTCACCCCGAATGCGGCAATCAGCGAGATCGCTAGCTTGCCGATGACGATGCCGGCGGTGACAATGATCGAATTCAGGAACAGCTGCGAGAACTCGCCCTGTTGCCAGGCGGACGCCAGGTTTTCCAGAAAATGCGACCCCGGCACCACCGGGAACGGCGCCTGCTGAACCTCCTGCAAGGTGAGCGAGCCGGCGACGAAGGCGAAGTAGAGAGGCAGGCAGACGAAGACCGCGCCGACGAGCAAGATCGCGTGGCAGAAGATCGAAAGACCGAGATGGCGTTCGGGCATGGCTACACCTGGTAATTGACCTTGCGCTCGAGGGCGCGGAATTGAACGATGGTGAACAGGATGGCGATCAGCATTAAAAGCACGGACTGGGCGGCCGACGAGCCGAGATCCAGTTGCACGAAGCCGTCCTGATAGACCTTGTAGACCAGGCTGTTCGTCGCCCCCGCCGGGCCGCCACGCGTGACCGCGTCGATAATGCCGAAGGTTTCAAACAGGCCGTAGACGAAGTTCATCACCACGAGGAAGAAGATCGTCGGCGAGATCAGCGGAAGTGAAATCGTGAAGAAGCGTCGGACCGGTCTTGCGCCGTCGAGCTTTGCCGCTTCCAGAAGCGAGACAGGCACGGCGAGCAATGCGGCGACCAGAAAGATGTAGTCGTAGCAGACATTCTTCCAGACAGAAGCGATGGTCACCAGAAGCTGCGCATCGAAAGGTCGCCGGTTCGGATCCCATTCGAAACCGAACCCGTGCAGAAGCTGAGCGATCGGTCCAACCGCCGGATTGAACAGGAAGGCCCAGATCACGCCCGATATAACCGGCGCGATCGCATAGGGAAGCAGGATGATGCTCTTGTAAATCCCCCTGCCTCTGATCACGAAATCGGTCGCGAAAGCAAAGAGACCGGCAAGCAGAAGCGTTGCGGCATTCTGTGCGACGGTGAACCAGAGCGTGAACAGCGCGCTGGCGCGATATTCCGGGCTTGCGAACAGATTGTAGAAATTTGTGAGCCCGACGAAAATCTGCGTGCCCCCGAAGGGATCGACCTGAACGAAGGCCAGCGATAGCGACTTGTAGGACGGTATGAAAAAGAAGAACAGGAGGATCAGCAGTTGAGGCGCAACCAGGCCGAAGGCGAGCCACGGCTTGTTGAAGTGGGCGGACTTCAATCCGGCCTCCGACGGCTGCGCGACCGAGCGGCCCGTCGACAGAAGATCGGGGACGCGAAGGCGCCTGACGGCGCCTTCCATCTTTCCCAAGGTCCTACTTTGCTGCATGAAGCTGCTCATACTGGCGAAGGATCTGGTTTCCGCGGGCCGCCGCGGCATCCAGCGCCTGCTGTGGTGTCTTCTGGCCGGTCCAGACACCCTGGATCTCTTCCACCAGAAGCGCCATCGCCTGATTGTGATTGCCGAAGCGGAAGCCGCGCGAGTTGTCGGTTGGGGTACCGCGTGTGAGCTGGAGAATGGCGATCTCGCGGGTCGGGTGGTCCTTGAAATAGCCCTCGGACTTGGCCTGCTCATAGGCGGCGTTGGTTACCGGCACATAGCCGGTCTGCTTGCTCCACCAGACCTGCGTCTTCGGTGAGGCAACGAAGTTCAGGAAGGCGGCAGCACCGGCATATTCTTCCTCCGACTTGCCTTTCAGGACCCAAAGCGCGCCGCCGCCGATGGTGCTGTTCTTCGGCTCGATGCCTTCCTCATGCGGCAGGAAGGTCGCGCTCCAATTGAATTTCGCACCGCTTTCGACGGCAGCATGCGCCGCGGTGGAGGCGACATAGGTCGAGCAGGTGCCCGAGGTGAAGAGCTGGTCGGGCGAGAGCCCCTGCCCGGCCATCTGCAGGATGCCGGCGTCCATCCAAGTCTTCAAGCGCGTCACCTGACCGACCACCAACGGGCTCTTGTTGAAGATGAATTCGGTGTCGAGGCCGCCGAAGCCATTCGCCTTGGTGCCGTAAGGCTGGTCCTGGATCGCAGCATAGTTCTCGATCAGGCTCCAGTAGAAGTCGTTGGCAAGCGCCATCTGGCACTTCGAGACCCCTTTCTCCTTGATAGCACGCAGCTGCTTGTCGAGCTCCTGCCAGGTCTCGCCCGGCTTGTCGAAGCCAGCTGCCTTGAAGTGATCGGCATTGTACCAGAAGATCGGCGTCGAGCTGTTGAAGGGCATCGCCGCCGGCTTGCCGTCGACCAGATAGAAACCGGCGACCGGCGCGACGAAATCATTCCAGTCGATCTTGTAGCCTTCCTTCTCCATCAACTCCGGCGCCGGAATGATCGCGCCGGAATTGTACATGGTCAGAAAGCCGCGCTCGGCCGCCTGGATCAGCACGGGCTGCTGATGGACGCGATAGGCGGCCACCATTGCCGCCATGGTCTCTTCATAATTGCCTTTGCCGATGCCGACGACCTCGTATTTGTCCTGCGAGGCGTTGAAGTCCTTAATCAGCTGGTTGGTGATCTCGGCCAGGCGACCGCCTGCCGCATTCCACCATTCGATCTTGACACGATCGGCGGCGCTGGCGTGGCTTGCATTTGCCAATCCGAGCGTCACCAGGGCAGCGCCCGCCGCGAATGACCGGATCGTCCGCCCGACACGGGACCCTATCGAAGACATTGCCGTCATTTCGTTTTCCTCTCCATTGCCGTTGTTCGCCGACCGGTGCGTCGAGCGCCGGTCAACCCCCTCCCAGAGTGGCGATAAAACAAGGTTGGGGTCACTTGTTACAAATGTCAATAGCATGTTACAAATGTATGACGACCCCGGAGGAGGGATGCATGGCGGCTATCGAACTGATCGACCTGAGGAAGAATTACGGACCGGTTCCCGCGGTAAAAGGGATTAATCTCAGCGTCGCGGACGGCGAAATGATTGTGCTGGTCGGGCCTTCGGGATGCGGAAAATCGACCCTGCTGCGGATGATTGCCGGCCTCGAGGCCGTAAGCTCCGGGCACCTCAGGATAGCAGGAAACGACGTCGGCCATGTCGATCCGGCCGACCGCAACATTGCGATGGTCTTCCAGAACTACGCGCTCTATCCGCACATGACCGTTCGGCAGAACCTCGAGTACGGCCTCAAGAACCGCCGCGTTCCGCGCCACGAGATCGACCGGCGGATCGCTGACGCCGCCGACATTCTCGAAATCGGCGAATTCCTCGAGCGGCGCCCCCGCCAGCTCTCGGGCGGCCAGCGCCAGCGCGTCGCCATGGGCCGCGCCATCGTCCGCGATCCCGCCGCCTTCCTCTTCGACGAACCCCTGTCCAATCTCGATGCGAAGCTTCGCGTGCAGATGCGCGTCGAAATTCGCAGGTTGCAGCGGCAGCTGAAGACGACCAGCCTCTATGTGACGCACGACCAGCTCGAAGCCATGACGCTGGCCGACCGGCTGGTCGTCATGAACGGCGGCAGGATCGAGCAGATCGGCACGCCGATCGAGGTCTATCGCCGCCCCGAAACCGTCTTCGTCGCGGGCTTTATCGGTTCTCCACCGATGAACCTGATCGAACTCGATGAGCTCGGCCCCTGCGACCTCCCGCTGCCGAAAGATACGGATCTCGTCGGCATCAGGCCGGGCGCGGTCTATCTCGGTGCCGGGTCGGCACGTGATCTCCAGTTCGACGCTTATGTCGAATTGATCGAGACCGTTGGTGATGAGAACAACGTGCATCTGCGCATCGACGGCAGCGATAGGCGCATCGTGGCGAGCGTTTCCACCGATCAGCGGATGCAGGAGGGTGAGTGCATTTCCTGTCATGTGAGAAGGGATGATCTGCATCCCTTCAACCGGACGACGGGGCGGCGAACCGATTGACCGGATGACGGCGCCCCCCTGCGATTGACAACCGCCGGGGATTTGAGGATCCATGGCGTCGAAGCGGAGGCGCAGTTTATCGCATGTCACAGAACAGAAGTGCTTCTCTTGCGCCTGTAGCGCTCCCCGACGAGCAGATGCAGGTGCGCGTCGTCTGGCTCTATTATATGGAGGGACGCACGCAGGGCGAAATCGCCGAAGCGCTGTCGACCAACCGGCTTCGCGTCAACAAGATCATCGCCGAGGCGCGCCGCTCCGGCCTCGTGACGATCACGCTCAATTCCCGGCTCACCTCCTGCGTCGCCCTGGAGCAGCAGCTAGCGGCGGAATTCAACCTCAATCGGGCGATCATCGTTCCGACTCCCGAAGATGCGGAACTCATCCCCGTCCTGCTCGGCCAGGCGGCCGCCGATTATCTCGTACAATTGCTGAACGGCGGCAACATCCGCGGCGTCGGCGTCGGCTGGGGGGCGACGCTACGCGAAATGGTTCGTCACATGCCGTCGCTGAGACGGCCCGATCTCTGCGTCAATTCGGTCATGGGCGGGCTGACGCACGGCATCGAGATCAATACGTTCGACATTGCGAGCGATCTCGCTCGCCAGCTCAACGCCGAATGCGCCTATCTCGCAGCGCCGATCTACGCCGGCAGCCCGGAGTCGCGCACCGCGATCATCAAGCAGGACGTTTTTGAAACGGCGTTTCGGCAGATCGAGGCCAATGACGTCATCGTGCTCAGCATCGGCGACATGACCGAACGCTCGCTACTGATGCGCTACGGCCTGCCGAGCAGCCTCAATATTGAGGAACTGGTCGCAGCCGGCGCCTGCGGCGATGTTCTCGGCCAGTTCGTCGATAAGAAGGGGCGGCCGATCGACCATGCGATAAACAGGTGCGCGATCGCTCCCGAGCTCGAAGCGCTGCGCGCCATTCCGAACGTCATCTTCGCCTCAGGCGGCCTTAACAAGGCGCAGGCCATCGCCGCCGTGCTGCTGTCAGGTCTGGGGAACGTGCTGATCTGCGATGAGGACACGGCCCGCCAGGCGCGACAGCTAGCGCTCGATCTCAGGACGACCGGCAGTTCGTAGAGCCGAACAGGCACGGCATCGGCAGCCTGGAGCGTAAATCCAAAAGCTTAGAGCGGTTCTGCACTTCCGTGAAAAGCTGAACCGCTCTAAGACGCTCTAGCGCAACCGACCGGGATCGAGAGAGGTTCCGCCGGCATTACCTTGTCGATCGCATAAAGCTGCGCGAAACCGGCATCCTCGATGAGCGTCAGTCCCGCCGGCATCAAGCTGCCGACATAACGGTCGGGGATATCGGCATTGGCAACGAGGATGAAATCGAAACGCCTGTGCCAATCCGAGAGATAGGGCGTAAAATCCAAATATTCCCGCATCATTGCCGGGCATGAAAGTACGGCGATCGACACCAGATTGCCTTCGGGAACTGCGATATGCGACCATGGCGGCAGGACGGAAAGCGGCTGCTTGCCCTTTGCCGTGAAGAGCGTCGGCACGAAAGCGTGCGAGAACGGCACGGCGAGCGTCGGCAGATGCCTGAAGGTATCCAATCCCCAGGCAAAGTGCCGATTGGAATGGGCAAGGCTGCTGGCGGTCTCCGGTTCATGCCCCAGAGGCAGCACGGCCGTACCGGCGGGTATCTTTCTCAGCACAGCCTCAACAGCCGTGACATCTTTCTGCGCAAGCCACCAATTCCACCCGATCCAGCCGGCTCGGCCGAAGACCGCAAGATTGATGACCAGCGCCAGCGACAGCGCCTGTCGGCGTGTCAAATTGGCAAACGGGCACACCATCGCCATGGCGACGAGCGCCGTCATGATCGGAAAGCGCCAGCTGATCCAGCCGGTGCCGAGAGCGTGTCGCGGCGAAATACAGGAAAGAAGCAACAATCCGCAGGCGGTAACGGCAAGCCCCGCATGCACCTGCATGTCGCCCATACGTGCGGCCCGCGTGCAGATGAGGATCAGTGGCAGAAACAGCACGACGTCTACCAAGGGAACATAGGTCGTGATG
Source organism: Rhizobium esperanzae (assembly GCF_002204185.1). GTDB lineage: Bacteria > Pseudomonadota > Alphaproteobacteria > Rhizobiales > Rhizobiaceae > Rhizobium > Rhizobium esperanzae. The sequence continues at coordinate 118,438 of NZ_MXPU01000003.1, forward strand.
GCGGAGACAAGGTTTATCAGGATCAGGATGACGCCATCGTTCCAGGCAAGCCCAAGGCCGCTCCCCCCGGCATCTGGTAAAGCAGCAGTGCGGAGGTACAACGCGAGCGGCGGTAGGGCGCAGGCACTGATCGCCAGCACCAATCGGCCGGTAAGCCTCGCCAAAGCGGCCTTTGATCGCAATATGTCGATGCGCCAGGAAAATTCGAGGCCGCAGACGATCGCTGTATAGAAGCCCAGCGAGAAGATGTGCATCACCGTCAGCAGCAGTGCGGCGGCGAGCCGCCAGGCAAACAGCAGGGCAAAATTTCGGCGCTGTAGCCGCAGGTCGGCGCAGGCGAAGAACAAGGCCATGCCGAGGCCGATCTGGAAGTTGATGAAGCCGCCGATCATCGTGGCGCACCATCCAAGCGACAGCATTGCAATCTGCCAATAGGATCGGCTGCCGAAAAGCGTCCGGTGCAGCACGATCGCGCCAAGCGGCGGCAGCACGATCGCCAGGAAAAGCAGGGCCCGCGCCAGCCTGTCGGCCCCGACAAGCGGCCCTATCCAGGTCGCAAGAAGATCGATCCCGACATTGGTGAAGGTGCGGTTCCAATCGACCGTATAGATCTCCGGAAACGGCTGTTCGCCGATGCCGCCCGAAAGCAGCCAGATGCGGGCGTAGTGATTGGCGTAGTCGAGAACCGGCGGAAAGTGAAACAGGACGACCAATGCAGCCGCAAGCGCGACGAACACGGCGATCGCAATGGTGGAGTCCTGCCGGGCGATCAAATCCTCCGGCACGGCCGCGGCATGAACAGGCGCAGCAATTCGATTCATTATTTGATCCGGTTGCTCTTTTGCGGCCGCGGCAACTCTGCCGGCGCGAAGGCCGAATCCAGCGCGGCGCGCCGGTCGCCGGCGCTCATTTCAGAAAAAGTCGTCGGCAGTTCGGCCTGGTCGCCGCCCCGCAGGATCGTCTCGACCATGAACATCGGCCGCCTCTTGCTCTCCTGCACCAGACGGCCGAGATACTCGCCGATGATGCCGATGCAGATCAGCTGGATGGCGCTGAAGGCGCTGACGGCGGCCATGATCGACGACCAGCCGGTGACAGTCTCGCCTTGCAGCCAGCGAACGAAGGTATAGACGAGCAACGCCATCGCCACACCGGCGCTGATCATGCCGAGCCATGTGGCAATGCGCAGCGGCGTCGTCGAAAAGCTGGTGATCGCATCGAGGGCGAAATTGATCATCTTGCGCAGCGGATATTTCGTCGTGCCGGCAAAACGCGCGTCGCGCTCGTAGGGCAGCGCCACCTGCCTGCCGCCGATCCAGCTGACCATGCCGCGAATGAAGCGATCGCGCTCCGGCATCGCCAGCAGGATATCGACGACGCGCCGGCGCATCAGCCGGAAATCGCCGGTATCGCGCGGGATGCTCACGGAAGCGAGCCTGGAGAGCGCACGATAGAAAAGCGAAGCGGAGGCGAGCTTGAACCAGGTTTCACCCTCGCGACGTGTGCGCTGACCGTAAACGACGTCGGCGCCGCGCTCCATGATCGGCATCATCATCAACAACAGCTCGGGCGGATCCTGAAGATCGGCGTCGATCAGGAGCACGTGCTCGCCCCGTGACGCCGAAAGACCCGCCGTCGATGCCAGCTGGTGGCCGTGATTGCGCAGCAGGCGAACACCGAGCACCTGCGGCACTTTTGCCGCCAGATCCGAAATGATTTCCCAAGTAGCGTCAGATGAGCCGTCATCGACGAGAATGAGTTCGAAGGCGTCGCCGGCGACGCTCTGCGCAGCGGCGGCGGCGCGGCGGCAGAATTCGCGCAGGCCTTCTTCCTCGTTGTGACAAGGCGCGACGATCGAAAGGAACGGTGTTTGCGTCATGCGGACGACGGTGCCTGCTTGATTGTTGGCGCCAGCCTAGCCGGGAAACGTCAAACATCCTTTAATGGCGGGCCGGCAGCAGCCGCCGAACGTCCCTAGCGCTATTCCGCCGCGATGATCTCGCGCACGCCGTCGACATCGCGGGCCGGCGAAGCGCCGTAAAGGCGGCTGTATTCGCGGCTGAACTGCGACGGGCTCTGATAGCCGACCCGGTGGCCGGCCGTGCCGGCATCGAGACGCTCGACGAGCATCAGCCGGCGCGCCTCGTGCAGGCGAAGCTGCTTTTGATATTGGACGGGCGTCATCGCCGTGACCGACTTGAAATGATGGTGGAAGGACGACACGCTCATATTGACGCGTTCGGCAAGATCCTCAATGCGCAGCGGCCGCGCGAAATTCTCCTTCAGCCAGGCAACGGCGCGTGCGATCCGGTTGCTGTGGCTGTCAGCTGTGGCGATGTTGATCAGCCGCGCGCCGTGCGGCCCAGTCAGCACCCGGTAAAGGATTTCCTGCTCGATCAGCGGCGCCATGGCGGGAATGTCGCCTGGGCGATCGAGCAAGCGCAGCAGGCGGACGGCGGCATCCATCAGCTCCGGCGGCGCGACGTTCACCACCATCCCGCGCTGCCCGTCGGTATGGGCAGCCGGCCGCGGAACGTCGATGCGGCTGAGCAACTCCAGCAGTTTCTCGGAATCGATTGCCAGCCCGAGACAGAGATGCGGCACCTCGGGACTCGCTTCCGTGACCCGCCAGGCGACCGGCAGGTCGAGCGAGGTCAGGAGATAGTCGCCGGTCCCGTAGCTGATCTGCTCCGTGCCGAGCTGCAGGCTTTTCGCCCCCTGCAGCACGAAGGCGAAACACGGGCGGTAGCTGCTGTGTAAGGGATCGCTCGGCTTGGAGCGGCGGCTGACATGAAGATTGCCGATGGCAGTCGCGAACTCACCGTCGCCAGGTGCAAAACGCATCGCGATGTCGACGATTTCCTGATAGGGGCTGAAGGGCAAGGTCATGCGGCAACTCTTTCTGTCGATTGTCCGACGCCGTCGATACCGCTCCTATCTAGAGTGCCTTGGCCGTTTCGCAAACAGATAGGCGCCTCACTTTTGCAGGATCGTGCAAAAAGCTGAGAGGATCGCTCTAACCCTCTCCCGCCGTTCCAGGCAATAGTCCGCCATCCCGCTCAACCCCTCCCATAAACGAAAAGGAAGGTTCCCATGCCTATTGCAAGAGGCTACGCCGCCACCGACGCTTCCAAGCCGCTGACCCCTTTCACCTTCGAGCGCCGCAACCCGAATCCCGATGACGTGGTCATCGACATCAAGTTTGCCGGTATCTGCCATTCGGACATCCACACCGTCCGCAACGAATGGAAGAACGCCGTTTATCCGATCGTGCCCGGCCATGAGATCGCCGGCATCGTCTCGGCCGTCGGTTCGGCCGTCACCAAGTTCAGGGTCGGCGACCGCGTCGGCGTCGGCTGCTTCGTCGATTCCTGCGTCGGCTGCGCCGAGCGCGACCTCGACCGCGAGCAGTACATGCCGGGTCTCTGCGGCACCTACAACGACTTCGAAGCCGACGGCAAGACGAGGACGCAGGGCGGCTATTCCGACTCTATCGTGGTGAGGGAAGGCTACGTCATGTCCATCCCGGACAATCTGCCGCTCGATGCCTCCGCGCCGCTGCTCTGCGCCGGTATCACGCTCTATTCGCCGCTGCGTCACTGGAATGCCGGCCCCGGCAAGAAGGTCGCGATCGTCGGCATGGGGGGCCTCGGCCATATGGGCGTCAAGCTCGGTTCGGCCATGGGTGCTGACATCACCGTTCTCTCCCAGAGCCTTTCCAAGAAGGAAGATGGGCTGAAGCTCGGCGCTAAGGAATATTACGCCACCAACGACCCGGAAACCTTCACCAAGCTCGCCGGCACCTTCGATCTCATCATCTGCACCGTCAGCGCCGAGATCGACTGGAACGCCTATCTCGGCCTCCTGAAGGTGGACGGCTCCTTCGTGGTCGTCGGCGCGCCTGAGAACCCGATCCCGGTGCATGCCTTCTCGATCATCCCTGGCCGCAAGAGCATCTCCGGCTCGATGATCGGCTCGATCAAGGAAACCCAGGAAATGCTGGATTTCTGCGGCAAGCACAACATCGTCTCCGAGATCGAGAAAATCAACATCGATCAAGTCAACGAAGCCTATGAACGCGTCCTGAAAAGCGACGTCCGCTACCGCTTCGTCATCGACATTGCTTCGCTGGCGGCGTGAGGAAATTGAAGGCGGCTCGAAAGGGCCGCCTTTTTTTGCGGCAAACTCCACCGCCCTCATGCTGAGGTGCGCAGCCCGTAGGGCGGAGCCTCGAAGCATCGCCCGCAAGCGCTGCTCCCGCCCGCCGCCTCGGAGCACCCGCCCCGTAGCTGGATTCGGGCCGCATGCCCCATCCATGACCAAAATGCGCTCTCATACACTCCCTCGCAACCGCAGCAGATACTCCACCCCGTTAAACGGATCGGGCCCCGAACGCCGGCGTAGGCGCGGCGGCCCGGCCATCGGCGCATAGTGATCGAAAGCGGTTTCCATCGTCCCTGCCCCGCTCGTCAGCCCCGGCAATTGCTGCTGGACGCTCAACACGCCAGCAGCCTACCCCTCCTCCCGCATCGTCTCCCACTGCGTGATCAGCCGCGCGCTGTGCTGGCCGCTCAGATAGATCCACAGCCAGTTCCAGGCGACGGCAAAGCGCGAGCGGGTGCCGATCAGGAAGTAGATATGGGCGATGCCCCAGATCCACCAGGCGATCCAACCCTTGAGCTTGATCCGGCCGAAATCGATGATCGCCGCACTCTGGCCGATCGTTGCCAGGCTCCCCTGATGCCAATATTTGAAGGGCGCAGGCGCCGGTTTGCCGGACAGGCGAGCGCGGATGACTTTTGCCACGTAGCCGCCCTGCTGCTTGGCGGCGGGCGCTATGCCAGGCACCGGCTTGCCATCCTCCCGCATGACAGAGGCCGTATCACCGATAATGAAGACATCGGGCAGGCCCGGCGCGCTCAGATCCTTCTCGACGATGGCGCGCCCAGCACGGTCGGCCGGGATATCGAGCCACCGCGCCGCCGGTGAGGCGGTGACGCCGGCCGCCCAGACGATCGTGCGGCTGGGCGTGAAAGTCTCGCCGATTCGGACACCGTCGACGCTGCACTCCGTCACCGGCTTGCCGAGGAGCACCTCGACCCCCAGTTTCTCCAGCGCCTTTTGCGCATAGGCCGAAAGCTCTTCGGCGAAGGTAGGCAGCACCCGCGGGCCGGCTTCGACGAGCACGACGCGGGTCTTGCGCGTATCGATATTGCGGAATTCCTTCGGCAGGGTGAAATGCGCGAGCTCGGCGATGATGCCGGCGAGCTCGACGCCGGTCGGCCCGGCGCCGACGATGGTGAAGGTTAGCAGCGCATCGCGCACGGCGGGATCGGCCTCCATCTCCGCCTTCTCGAAGGCAAGCAGCACCCGTCGGCGGATCGTCGTCGCATCCTCCAACGTCTTCAGGCCGGGCGCTACCGGCTCCCATTCGTCACGGCCGAAATAGGCATGCGTCGCCCCTGTCGCCAGCACCAGCGTGTCGTAACCCAGAGTCATGCCGTTGCGTAACGAAACCGTCTTCGCGCCGCTGTCGACGTCGGTGACCTCGCCGAGCAGCACCGTCACGTCGGGCCGGTCGGCATAGAGGCGGCGGATCGGCCAGGCGATTTCCGAGGTGGAGAGAATGGTCGTCGCCACCTGATAAAGCAGCGGCTGGAAGAGATGATGGTTGCGCCTGTCGACGAGCGTGATCTTCACGCCTGCGCCCTTCAATCCGTTGACGAGCTGCAGCCCGCCGAAACCGCCGCCGACAACGACGACGTGATGATCGCTCATGCCCTGCCCCTTCTGCGCCATTTTGCTGAAAGCCAATGTGGGCTTCGGCGCAAAGGTTGCAACTGCCGTTTTGGAATGCCTCCCCTGCACCGATCGCAGTCGACAGAGCGTGTCGCGCAAAATTGCGCCTGCAGCCCAAGCACGCGAAGCTTGCGGAGCGGAAATCACGCAAAGTTATTACTGCCCAGACTGGGCCTCAGCCGCCGTCCGAGCGGGATCATCACGTTGGTCGGCCTGAACCAGTTCACGGCGCCGATGCGCAAGTGCCGATCAATAGGGACTGATGCACTGGCGACGGGGTCCATAATAGGGCTGGAAGGTATTATCGAAAGCCCTATACGAACGATAACGCGCGTAGCACCAGCTCACATGGCTGCCGCCCCGCCCGTAATAGACGGTCGATGCGTAGTTCCGATAGGGCGGAGCATAATACCGGCCATAGTAGCGGTACGGCGGCCCATAATATCGGTAAGGCGAGCCATAATACCGGTAAGGCGAGCCGTAATAGCGGTAGGGTGAGTCGTAATAACCGTAAGGCGACCCGTAATAGCGGTAAGGCGAGCCGTAATAGGGCTGTGACAATGCGCTGCCAATGATGGTGCCGACGGCTAGACCGCCTAAGGCCCAGCCCAAGTTATCTCGTCGATGATGTCCGCCTCGGCCACGCCATCGTACTTGCTCTATCTGCTGCTGCTGTGCCTCGATCTTGGGTGGGTTGATAACCGGAAACGCCTGAGCGGGCGTGATGCCAGGGGCACCTATGATCAAGCATAACGCGGCGACGGTTAGCTTTCTCATGACTGTTCTCCTCTATCCTCCAACTGGAGGAAATATCCTCCCCTCCTCCTGAACTAAAGGTGAACGCAATATGTCGAAAAACGTTCCGTAGCGAGACAAATGAATCGCTATCGCCGGCGCTGGAGATTATCGGCTCCGCGTGCAATCGTGTGGGCGCCCGGATCAGAGAAGTTTTCCCCCAGCATGAAAAAGCGACGAATATCTCCGTCGTTCATACTGCCATGCCTCGGCACATGACTGTTCATCGGACGTAGCCCACGGGTATCGCCATTCCATGCTTCAACTCTTCCATCGAGATCGAAGCCGAGACGTCGAAGAGTTCCAGCTTGCGCACGATCTGCTTGTAGATGACATCGTAATGCTCGACGCGCGGCAGCACGATTTTCAGGATGTAATCGTGGTTGCCGGTCAACCGGTGCGCCTCGACGATCTCGGGAATATCGCTGATGATCCTGCGAAAACTCTCCGTCTACTCGTCCGAATGATGGGCTGTCTTGACCAGCGCAAAGACTGTCGTCGGCACGCCCATCCTTTCGCGGTCGAGAACGACGATGCGCCTGGCGATATAGCCGGTCTCCTCCAGTCGCTGGATGCGCCGCGAACAGGCCGAGACCGAAAGCGCCACACGTTTGGCCAGATCGGTCACGGATATGCCAGCATCCTTCTGCAGCATGTCGAGAATACGTCTGTCGCGATCGTCCAGCATGTGCGTGAAGTCAACCCTGCGCCTTGAACTTGCGCAATCTTACCACACCACGCAAAATGGTGGCACAAATTCCGCGTGAAGAACAAATAATGCAAACATGCCGCGCCGGAAATACGGCATGATTTTCGAAACTCGAAATGGGAGCATAAAGAGATGGAAACGATCGGCCTGATCGGCGGCATGAGTTTCGAAAGTTCGGCGATCTATTATCGCCTTGTGAACGAGATGGTACGCGCCCGCAAGGGCGGCCTCGCCTCGGCCGAGATCATCCTGCACTCGGTCAATTTCGAAGAGATCGTCGCCCTGCAGAAGGCCGGCAACTGGGCTGGCGCCGCCCGCCGCCTCGGCGATGTTGCCGAACGTCTTCAGGCTGGCGGCGCCAGCTGCGTGCTCATCTGCACCAACACCATGCACCTGATCGCCGAGGAGGTCGCGGCAGGGATTTCCGTGCCGCTGATCCACATCATCGACGAGACGGCGAAATCGCTGCATGCCGCCGGCCGCAAGCGCCCGCTGCTGCTCGCCACCCGCTACACGATGGAGCACGGCTTCTACGCCGAACGCATGAAGAGCCTCGGCCTCGACATCATCGTGCCCGACGCCGCCGACCGTACCACCGTGCACGACATCATTTTCAACGAGCTCTGCGCCGGCCGGGTCCACGACCGCTCGCGTGAGAAACTGATCGATATCATCGACCGCGCCATGGAAAACGGCGCCGACAGCATTATCCTCGGCTGCACCGAGATCTGCCTGATCCTTGATCCCGATCGCCTGCCGCTGCCGGGCTTCGACACGACTGTGATCCATGCCCGGGCTGCAGTCGAATTCGCCCTTGGGGCCGAGGAAGACGTGAAAGAGGAAGCAGCCTGACGTGGACGACAATTTAGTTGACTCAGTCAAATAAATGCATGACAAAGGTCTTCATAGGGAGACTTTTGTCAGTGCGTTGACACAGTCGGCCAACCCTTCCTTCGTCATGCCCGGGCTTGTCCCGAGCATCTGCTTCCGGTCGATAGGGCAGCAGATCCTCGGCACAAGGCAGCACAAGGCCGAGATGACGGCGAGCGAGGAGCGGGTCTTGTCGGCAAATTGCGAGATCTCCCCTGGAGATCACCATGTCCGACATCGCCCTCATCGAAACCGCCCGCGACTTCAACCGCTTCTACACGAATTTCCTCGGCCTCCTGAACAAGGCCTATCTCGACTCGCCGTACACGCTGACGGACGCTCGCATCCTCTTCGAAATCGGATCTCATACGGGCGTCAGCGCCACCGCGCTCGCCCGCGACCTGCATCTCGACCCGGCCTATCTTAGCCGCATCCTCAAGCGTTTCCGCGCCGAAGGACTGATCGAGACCAGCCCCGACCCGGCCGATCTGCGCAGCCAGATCATCCATGTCACCGATCAGGGACGAGAAGAGTTCGAGGAACTCGGACGGCGCGCCAATGCGCAGATCGCCGCCCGTTTCGACACGCTCGCAACCGGCGAGCCGCAGGCGGTCGTCTCGGCCATGAACACGATCCGAGCTTTGCTAGACCCGGCCGCGAAGCCCGCGCCGGCGATCATCCGCGCCCATCGCGCCGGCGATATCGGCTGGATCGTCGAAAGCCAGAGCCGCTTCTATACCGAGGAATATGGCTGGGACCTGCGCTTCGAGGCGCTGGTCGCCGAAGTCGCCGGAAAGTTCCTCGCCAATTTCGATCCCGAGAAGGAATATTGCTGGATCGCCGAGCGCGGCGCTGTCAATGTCGGCTCGGTCCTCGTCACCAACGGCGGCGACGGCATTGCCAAACTGCGCCTGCTCTATGTCGACAAATCAGCCCGCGGCCGCGGACTCGGCAAGCTGCTGGTCGACGAATGCATCCGCTTTGCCAAACAGAAGGGCTATCGCCAGCTTTCGCTCTGGACCAATGACATGCTGGAGGCGGCCCGCGGCATCTACATCAAAGCAGGCTTCCGCCTTGTCTCCGAGGAGAGACATAAGTTGTTCGGCCCCGAGGCGAATGGCCAGACCTGGGTGCTCGATCTCTGAATTTGCTGCATCGCAGAAATTCCGCTTGATTTGGAAACGATCATTCCCTAATTAGGGGCCATGACCGTTGCCAATCTCACAACAGATCAAAAAAACCGCAGCCGCGGCCGTCCGCGCGAATTCGATATGGAGGCGGCCCTCGATGCGGCCCTGCGGGTATTTTCCGAGCGCGGATACCACGCCACCTCGATCAGCGAGTTGGCCGAGGCGATGGGCCTTGCCTCGGGCAGCATCTACAAGGCGTTCAAGGACAAGCGCGGCATCTTCGTCGCCGCCTTTGCCCGCTATCGCAAGCGCGGCCGGCGGCGCCTGGAAGCAATGATCGCGTCGGCCGAAACTGGCCGCGAAAAGGTCTTTCAGATGGTGATGTATTATACGGAGCTCTCGCATGGCGAGGCCGGCCGCAAAGGCTGTCTCGTCGTCGGCGGCGCCAATGACTTCGCCTTGCTTGACGATGAAACTGCCGCCCATGTCGTCACTGCCTTTGCCGCCGACGAGAAGCTGATGGCCGATCTCATCCGCGTCGGCCACGCCGACGGCACCATCCCGAAGAGGGTGGACCCTGATGCCGCCGCCCTCGCCTTTCTCTGCTTTACCAAGGGCTTGCGCGTCATCGGCAAAACAGGACGCAGCAGGCAGGAGATGGTCGCCGCAGCCGAAGCGACGATGAAGCTCGTGACCTGAACGGGTGCGCCCGGACGATCGAAATAGCGGCATCTGGTCAAGGATCGGGTGGCCGCAGTCAGCATTCTTGCATTTAATTCTCATAATCTTTGAATACCGGAGTTTCTGATGAGCATTTCAGCCACCACGCCGGACAAGGTCATTCCACGAGCGCTGTCCCCCTGGCTCACCTTCCTTTTTGCCGCCGCCTGTGGGCTGGTGGCCGCCAATCTCTATTACGGCCAGCCGCTTGCCGGCCCGATCAGCGCCGATCTCGGCTTCTCCCCCGCCGCAACCGGCCTGATCGTCACGCTGACGCAGATCGGCTACGGCCTCGGCCTGCTGCTGATCGTGCCGCTCGGCGACCTCACGGAAAACCGCCGGCTGGTGCTGCTGCTAATCGCCGTCTCTGCCGTGGCGCTGATCGGTGCCGCACTGTCGACGACGCCTGCGATGTTCCTTACCGCCTCGCTCTCCATCGGCCTCGCCTCGGTGGCCGTTCAGGTGTTGGTTCCCTTTGCCGCCAACATGGCGCCGGATGCGACGCGCGGCCAGGTCGTCGGCAATGTCATGAGTGGCCTGCTCTGCGGCATCATGCTGGCGCGGCCCTTCGCGAGCTTCGTTGCCGAGGCCTCCTCCTGGCACATGGTCTATTATGTCACGGCTGCACTGATGCTCGTGCTCGCCATCGTGCTTCGCGCCAACCTGCCGGTCCGCGTGCCGAAAACGAAGCTCGGCTATGGCGAACTGCTCGGCTCCATGGGGCATCTGGCGCTGACTTCGCGCGTGCTGCAGCGCCGCGCCCTTTACCAGGCCGGCATGTTCGGCGCCTTCAGCCTTTTCTGGACGACGACGCCGCTGCTGCTCGCAAGCCCGGCCTTCGGCCTGACGCAGAACGGCATCGCCCTCTTCGCACTTGCCGGTGCGGCCGGCGCTGTCGCCTCGCCGATCGCCGGCCGGCTTGCCGACCGCGGCATGACGAAAATCGCCTCGACCATCGCCATGCTGCTCGGCATGGCCTCCTTCCTGATCAGCCATTTCGCAAGCGATGGCTCGCTCACCGCCCTGATCCTTCTGACCGTGGCGGCGATCTCGCTGGATTTCGGCGTGACGACCAATCTCGTCTGCGGCCAGCGCGCCATTTACGGCTTGAATCCGGAACACCGCAGCCGGCTGAACGGCCTCTTCATGGCCACCTTCTTTGCCGGCGGCGCGCTCGGCTCGGCGCTCGGCGGCTGGGCCTATGCGACCGGCGGCTGGACGATGACGGCCTGGATCGGCTTCGCCTTCCCGGCACTGGCCTTCCTTCTGTTCCTGACAGAAGGGCGCGGCAACAAAGCCTAGCTCTCTGCAGAATCGAAGCGCAAGCGGGCCTCACGAACAGCCTCGTGGTTCGCTTCCGCCCAATTCAAGAGCTGCGACAGCGGCTGATAGAGCGAACGGCCGAGCTCGGTCATCGAATATTCGACGCTCGGCGGCTTGGTCGGGAACACTTCCCGATGGATGTAACCGTCCCTCTGCAGGTCGCGCAGCGTCTGCGTCAGCATGCGCTGCGAGATATCGGGGAGCATCCGCCGCAACTCGCCGAACCGGCAAGGCCGAGCCGCCAGCACCTCAAGCAGCAGCGTCGACCATTTGCCGCCGATATGCTGCATCATGTCCCTGACCGGGCAATTGGAAAAATCGAGACCGGCGAGATCGATCTCGCGCCGCATACCCGGCACCCTGTTCTTCAGACTGAGGACCTTGCCGCTCATCTGCTGGTTCCCTTTTGGTAACGTACAGCCGAAAAACTGCCTCCTTTACACCGCGAAGTCAATTCCTATTCTAGTGTTAGTCTCTTTTTGAGACCAACGTCAAACGCAGAAGGAAATGACGTATGAGCGAAACCATCCTGGTCACCGGCGCCGCCGGACAGCTCGGCCAGCGTGTCATCCACCATCTCATCGAGACCTATAAGGTCGCCCCCGCCAGGATTGTCGCGGCGACGCGTAGCCCGGAAAAGCTCGCTGAGCTGGCAAACAAGGGCGTCATCACCCGCAAGGCTGATTTCGATGATGCGGCCAGCCTGGAGAAGGCCTTCGCCGGCGTCGACCGGCTGCTGATCATCAGCACCGACGCGCTCGATACCCCCGGCAAGCGCCTCACCCAGCACAAGGCCGCCGTCGCTGCTGCCGTCAAGGCAGGCGTCAAGCACATTGCCTATACCTCGATGCCAGCCCCGGACGATTCGCTCGTCATCTTCGCGCCCGATCACCTCGGCAGCGAAAACGCCGTCAAGGCAAGCGGCATCGCCTATACGATCATCCGCAATGCCTGGTACCACGACAATTACTTGCACGGGATGCCGCACAACCTGCAGGGCGGCAAATGGTACAGCGCCACGGGCGACGGCAAGATCTCGACCATTGCGCGCGACGACTGCGCCCTGGCGATCGCAGCCGCCCTCGCCTCCGGCTCTTCCGAAAGCGCCACCTATACGCTGACCGGCACTGAACTGCTGACCAACCGGCAGGTCGCCGCCACCGTCTCCGAGGCCGCCGGCAAGCCGCTCGACGTCGTCGACGTCAATGACGAACAGCTCGGCCAGGGCATCCGCGGGGCCGGCCTCCCCGGCTTCATCGCTGACATGCTGGTCTCCGCCGACGCCAACATCCGCGCCGGCAAATTCGAGATCGTCACCGAAGATTTCACCAAGCTGACGGGTAAACAGCCCCAGCCGCTGAAGGATTTCTTCGTGGCGCATAAGGCTGCATTGACGGCCGCTGGCAGCGCTGGGGGCCATTGAGCCCTTCGCTTATCCCTGCACTTGCCGCAGGGATAAGGGCCAGACTTTGAATGAGAAAAATCTCATTGCCGCAAAGGTGTCATTCACCGAGCAGACGCGCCGTGGCTGGATTCCTGTGACAAGCACAGGAATCCAGTGCGCCCAATGGGCGCGGCAGACGCAATATGCACCGTGTGTCTTACCGCCAGAACGTCGTGACTCGATCCCGCTCGAAGCGCTAAGAGCAACGACCGTCCTCAAACCTTCTGCCCACAAGCCGTGCAAAACCGCCGCACCGTTTCCGCCATGCCATATTCCAGCGCATCGGCGGTCAGCCCATGGCCGATGGAAACTTCGGCAAGATCGGGAATGCGCTTCACCAGATCAGGCAGGTTTGCAACCGTCAGATCGTGCCCGGCATTGACGCCAAGACCGATCGCCAGCGCCGCGTCTGCAGTCTTTCCGAGCGCTTCGAGGATGGGAGCCGCCCGTTCGGGCGCGTCGTAGCAGCCGCCATAGGGGCCGGTGTAAAGTTCGATCCGGTCGGCGCCGACCGCCTTGGCGATCTTGACCGCGTCCTCATCGCCGTCGCCGTCGGCAAAGAGCGAGACCCGGCATCCCATCTTTTTCAGGCGCGCGACGACGTCGGTGAGGAACGCTTGGTATTTGCGGAAGTCCCAGCCGTGATCGGAGGTCGCCTGGGAGGGATCGTCGGGCACTAGCGTCACCTGCTCGGGTGCGGCGCCGGCACAGAGTTCGAGGAATTCCTCTGTGGGATAACCCTCGATGTTGAACTCGGCCTTTGGGAATTCGTCGTCGATCAGGTTGCGGATGACGGGTAAGTCGGAAAATCTTATATGGCGCTGGTCGGGGCGCGGATGCACCGTCAGGCCGCTGGCGCCCGCGGCAAGGGCGATTCGGCCGAGGGCTTCGACGCTCGGCCAGGGGAGATCGCGCCGGTTGCGCAGCATGGCGATGGCGTTGAGGTTCACGGAGAGCTTGGCTGGCATGGCGGATTATCCATCGGTCTCGGAAACGGGAGGCCCAGCTTTTAAGCCAAGTGCCCGGCGATGGCCAACGAGAATCGCAGATGAATGCGACGCCGATCATTGATGGATCGGCAGTACAGTCGTGAGGGACGTACCAGGAGTAGCTCCCGTCGGCTGCAAAGATGCGGCGGGCGCAGTGCGTGTTTTGCTAGAACCTTCGCGCAAAGCCTGCAAAGCACACCGTCGCGTTGCTATCCCATTTAAAAGAGATTATTTTTAGCACTTATAAAAAAGATCGTTCACGCATAACGTGGACATTGTGTCGCGTAAACGTAGGCCGCGTACTGCTTCTTTCCCCATGTAAGACGCTCAGAGGAAACCCCACTCGCCGCGACCGGGAAGCAACTGGCAAATCCGCATGAGGTGCAACAAGATGCCCTAGGAGGGTTCATGCCAGACGGTTCCAAACGCCTGTTTGCTGCCGCCGGTATCGCTTCGGAGGCCCGGTCGAAATACCGGTTCCTGCCTTCGGCCGCGCTGCCGCCGGATCTACCGGAAGGTCCGGTGCCTATCGCCGATATGGCCAACGCATTCGGCGTTACACACAGGACACTGCATTTCTACGAAGAAAAGGGATTGATCTCGGCCAATCGCATCGGCCTGATGCGCGTCTATGGCCAGGACGACGTGATGCGCATGGCTGTCATCACCGTCTGCCGCGAGACGGGCATGCCGATCGCGGTTATCCAAGAGTTGATGGACGAGCTTCGCAACGCCGATTCGCAAGAATCGGCCGAGGCAATGTTTCGGGAGGCCTTGCAGGTGCGCAAGCGCGAATTGACGGCCGAAATGTCGACGCTGCACCGTCAGCTGCAGCAGGTCGGCGATCTCCTGGACTTCGAGGACGGCATGGAGACGCAGTCGCTCAACGACAATCAGGACAGTTCCAGCCTGACCGCGCAGGAACTGCGATGTCTGGAATTGATGGCAGAGGGCTATTCGACCCAGCGCATCGCTCGGGCGCTCGACCTGAAGCATGACGAAACCAGGGATCTCGAAGCTGGAATCATCCTGAAATTCCGCGCCAACAACCGTTTTCAGGCGATCGCCAAGGCCGTCCTGCTCGGCATCGTGCAGGCTTGACGCACGGACAGCGCCCCGACGGCCGCATCGCCCCTTTCCCATCTTGATCGGGATCACGACGCAATCGGGATCAGCGCACGATCGTCAGCGTCTCCGCCGCGCGTGTAATCGCGGTGTAGAGCCAGCGTTCCCGCGTGTCGCGAAAGGCCCAGCTTTCGTCGAAGAGCACGACGTCGTTCCATTGCGAGCCCTGCGCCTTGTGAACGGTCAGGGCATAACCATAGTCGAACTCGTCGTAGCGCTTGCGGGTGTTCCAGGGGATCTCGCCTTCGACATCCTCGAAGGCCTGTTTGAGCAGCTTGATTTTGGCCGCTCCGCGATCCATGTCGTCGTCCTCGGGACGGACGAGGAGATTGATGCCGGGTTTCGTCGTTTCCTTGGACGAGGTCATCACCTGCCACAGCGAGCCGTTGAGCAGACCCTTGGCCGGATCGTTCCGAAGACAGACGAGCTTGTCGCCGGTCTGCGGATAATCGGCGCTGAAGCCCTTCAATTCACGCAGGCGCTGATTGTAGCGCCGCCGCGTCCTGTTGGTGCCGACGAGCACCTGGTCGGCATCGAGCACGAGCTGCTGCGTCACCTCGTTCTTCGAGATCACCTTGGCCGTGCCGTAGTCGCCATACATGATCTCATTGCCCTCGCGCACCTGCATGGCGAGCTTGATGATCGGATTGTCGCGCGCCTGCCGGTGAATATCGGTGAGCAGATAATCCGGCTCCTGGTTGGTGAAGTAACCGCCGCCCGAAACCGGCGGCAGCTGGCCGGGATCGCCGAGCACCAGGATCGGCGTGCCAAAGCTCATCAGGTCCTTGCCGAGCGCCTCGTCCACCATCGAACATTCGTCGACGATGATCAGCGCCGCTTTCGCGACCGGGCTCTGCCGGTTGATCGAAAACATCGGCGCGATCGAGGTCTTGCCGGTTTCCTCGTCCTCCACCGCTTCCTCGCCGCGCGGGCGATAGATCAGCGAATGAATGGTCTTGGCGTTGGAGGCGCCGCGCGAGCGCAGCACCTGCGCGGCCTTGCCGGTGAAGGCGGCAAACAGCACGTCGCCGTCGACGTTCTCGGCGAAATGCCGGGCAAGCGTCGTCTTGCCCGTTCCGGCATAACCGAACAGGCGAAAGAGCGGCGAGCGCCCTTCGTTCAGCCATTTAGAAACAGCCTTGAGGGCTTCGTCTTGTTGCGGCGCAAATTGCATGATCAGACGACTTGGCAGGATTCGCCTGACTTAGGCAAGGCGGAAACTGACGCGGCATGGCCGATGGCGGCAGATCCTTGCACTCACCCGTCCCAGCCCCGGTCCACGCCGCCTGCGCACATCGATGGGTCCTGCCCCATCGCATCAATGAGAAAATCCAGAACCGTCTTGACGCGCAACGGCATGTTGCGTCGCGAGGGATAAACGACGGTGACCGGCAGCCGGCTCGGCTGAAAATCTTTCATCACCGGGATCAGCCGGCCAGCGGCGATATCGGGCTTGGCGATGATGTGGGAGAGCACCGCAAGGCCCGCGCCGGCAAGGGCTGCCCTGTGGATAGCGACGGCGTTGCAGGCCGTCAGCCGCGGAGAGATCCTGACCGATATGTCTTCCGAGCCGTTCGAAAACGACCAGGTATTGGCCTCGCCCGCCCTGTTGTAGCACAGGCATTCATGATCCTTGATGTCCTTCGGTTCGCGCGGCGCCGCCCTGCATGCGAGATAGGCGGGAGACGCGACGAGGAAGGCCGTCGTCCAGCCGATCCGCCGGCAGACGAGACTGCTGTCGGCGACCGGGCCAAGGCGCACTTCGAGGTCCAAGCGCTCCTCGATCATATCCGAGCTCTGCTCCCTGAAAAGCAGCTCGACCGAGAGTTTGGGATGAGCAGCCAGAAGATCGCCCAGCCGCTCGCTGAGATAGAGCCCGAGCGGCGCGGGAACGCTCAGCCTGACCTTTCCCGAAGCGATCGCTCCATCCGATCCGGCAGCATCGCCGAGCTCTTCCACCGCTTCGAGAATACTCAGCGCCATCGGCAGCATCCGTTCCCCCTCCGCCGTCAGCGACAGGCCGCTCGTCGTGCGATGCAGGAGGCGCGTGTTGAAATGGCCCTCGAGTGCCGCGACCTGCCGCGAGACCGCCGGCTGGGTCACATCGAGATCATGCGCGGCGGCTGAAAACGAGCCTGTCTCCACGACGCGCCGAAAGGTCCGCAATGCCGAAACGATATCCATGACAGCTCCCTCATACTTTTGCGCATAGGCTTTATGCCGCCAGACTAAGCGAGAATGGCTTTACAGTCCAGCGATTAAGGATATCTTCTATCCATAAGGATATTTGATATCCTTAATTAGAGGAGAAAGACATGACCCAACGATTGAACTACGCCCAGCAGTCCCCCGAGCTTTTCAAGAAATTCATGGAATTCAGCATGGCGCTGAGGAGCAGCGTGATTGACGAGAAGCTGCAGGCGCTGGTCGAAATCCGCGCCTCGCAGATCAACGGGTGCGGCTTTTGCCTCGACATGCATGTGAAGCAGGCAAAGATCCATGGCGAGAGCGAACTCAGGATCTATCACGTCGCCATCTGGCGGGAATCGAACCTGTTCATTCCCCGCGAGCGTGCGGCACTGGCATGGACCGAAGCCCTGACGAAGCTGCCGGAGGGCGGCGTTCCCGACGAGATCTACGAGCGGGTTCGCGGCCAGCTTTCCGAAAAGGAAATCTCCGACCTGACCTTCGTCGTCATGGCTATCAATGCCTGGAACCGGGTCAATGTCGGCTTCAAGACCGTGCCCGGCACCGCCGACAAGGCATACGGCCTCGACAAGGCTGGCCTGAACTAACCCTCACAATTTGTTGAGAAGATTCAACTTTGACGCTGCCGCACCCCGGCAGCGAACGGAGACCTATTATGAAAATCGTCGTCATCGGCGGAACCGGCCTCATCGGTTCGAAGACTGTCGAACGCCTGCGCAAGCGCGGCCATGAAGTGATTGCCGCCTCGCCGAACTCCGGCGTCAACACGATCACCGGAGAAGGGCTGGCGGAAGCGCTTGCCGGCGCAGAGGTCGTACTCGACCTTGCCAATTCGCCCTCCTTCGAGGACAAGGCCGTGCTCGAATTCTTCGAGACCTCGGGGCGCAATCTTCTCGCCGCCGAAAAGGTCGCCGGCGTCAGGCATCATATTGCGCTTTCGGTCGTCGGCACCGAGCGCCTGCAGGAAAGCGGCTATTTCCGCGGGAAGCTCGCCCAGGAAAAGCTGATCAGGGCCTCCGGTATTCCCTACACCATCGTGCATTCGACGCAGTTCATGGAATTCCTGAATGGCATCGCCCAATCCGGCACGGTCGGGCAGACGGTCCGCCTGTCGCCGGCCTATGTGCAGCCGATCGCCTCCGATGATGTCGCCGACGCCATGGCCGACGTGGCGCTCTCCGCTCCCGCCAACAAGACGATCGAGATATCGGGTCCCGAACGCGCTCGCCTCAGCGACCTCGTCGCCCGCTATCTAAAGGCGATGAAGGACCCGCGCACGGTCGAGGCCGACGCCGAGGCGCGATATTTCGGCGCAAGGCTGAACGATCAGTCGCTCGTCTCCGACGACAATCCGCGGCTCGGTTCGATCACCTTTGAAGAGTGGTTCGCCAAATCAGCCCAGTCGAATTGATCGGCTGGGGACGCAGCCGGGCGCGTCCTCTCCCCCAGCAACAAAGGAGATTCCCATGATCAGAGCATCAATCATCGCCGCCACCCTCGCCTTTCTCACAGCCACCGGTGCGGCCGCCCACGACAGCAGCAAATCCGCGAAGGTGACGCTCGTCTATGAGCACGAGCTGCCGAACGCACCCGGCAAGAGCATCAAGGGCGTGCTGGTCGAATACGGCCCTGGCGGTTTCTCCGAAGGCCATACCCATCCGGACTCGGCCTTCATCTACGCTACCGTGCTCGAGGGATCGATCCGCAGCCAGGTCAATGACGGCCCGGTCAAGGTCTATCAGGCCGGAGAAAGCTTCTCGGAAATGCCGGGCGACCGCCACGGCGTCAGCGCCAATGGCAGCGAGACCAAGCCCGCCCGCCTGCTCGCCGTCTTCGTCGTCGACACCAAGCAGAAAGAGCTGACCTTCCCGTTGCAGAACTGATGGTCGATCCTTGATCACCCGCGCACGCCGATGCTTGCGCGGGTGGCCGACATGCTAAATCATGTGCCGCCCGCCCCTTCCGGAGACAGAGAGATGATCTACGACGCGCTGTTCGGCAAGCCGCTGATATCCCTCATCGTCGTCGGCTTTGCTGGCATCCTCGTCTGGTACTTCCTCTCCCGTCAGCGGCCGACGACGCGGCTGGTGGTGCAGATCCTCTTCTTTGCGGTGATGACGCTGATCCTCGTCGGCAGCGGCATCGAGCCCCACCGTTTTCAGGGATATCAGTCCGAAGACCCGCAGGCCCTGCTCGTCATCGTCGCCAAATCGCTCTGGTGGGTCCACCTGGCATGGGCCGTGATCGGTTTCATCAGGCTCTATCTGGTGCTGGAGGGAAGCCCGCGTGAGGCCCGCCTGCTGCAGGATCTCGTCATCGGTATCGTCTATATCGGCATGGCACTCTCCGTCCTCGCTTTCGTCTTCGGCGTACCGATCGGCACTATCGTCGCCACATCAGGCGTGGTCGCCATCATCCTCGGCCTGGCGCTCCAGAACACACTCGCCGACGTCTTTTCCGGCATCGCCCTGACGCTCGGCCGGCCCTATGTCATCGGCGACTGGATCCTCTTGAGCGACGGCACGGAAGGACGCGTCGTCGAAAGCAACTGGCGCGCGACGCACATCCTGACCGGCGCCAACAATGTCGTCGTCCTGCCCAACAGCTTCCTGGCGAAACTCGGCCTGACCAATGTCAGCCGGCCGGACGAGACCCATCTTCTGATCCTGACCATCCGCATCGCCCCGACCCGGATGCCGGCATCGATCCGCCAGATCATGCTCGCCGCGCTCACGAGCTGCAATTCGATTGTCCGCGAGCCTGCGCCGGTCGTCGCGTTGAAAGGGCTGGACGCCACGTCGCTCGAAGTCGAGCTGCAGTTCCGGGTGACGAGCCCCAGCCAGCGCGTGCCGGCGCGAAACGAGGTGCTCGATCTCGTCTATCGCCATTGCAAATCCGCCGGCTTGCTTTTGGCCGTTCCACCCGCAGCCCAGGTACTGACCGCCGATCTGCCGACGGAAGAAAACGCCAAGCCGCCGACCGTCACGCCGCTTGCGCTGATTGAAGCGATTCCCGTCTTTGCAACACTGACATCAGATGAGAGGCAGAAGCTCGCCGACACCACGACTGTCCGGCAATTCCGCAAAGGCGATGTGATCGTACGGGAGAGCGAAATGCTGCCCTCGCTGATGATGGTGCGCGCCGGCATCATCGTGGCGCGGCGCGAAGGCGAAGAGCGCGGACGGTTTGCGCCAGGTGATTTCTTCGGCGAGACAGGCCTGCTCGCCGGCATGCAGGAAGTCTGCACCTTGGAGGCCCTGACCCCAGTGACGATCTATGAAATCGGTCAGGCGGCCTTCGCGCCGCTGCTTAGCGAACGCCCAGCCCTGGCCGAAGAGATCGCCGAAGCCCTCGCCGGCCGCGCCGAACGCTTCCGCGACGGCGTTGCCCTGCCCCCGGAACAAGCACGCAACGCGCACGCGATCCTGAAGACCATCAGGACCATCTTCAGGGCATGATCAGCCGGCACGCTGGAGCACCCATTGGAACGTGCCTTGCCAGATGTCCGCCGGCACCTCCTCGGATAAGGTGCCGACGAGATCGGAGAGCCGGACGGCTTTCAGCGTGTTTCGCCAAGCCTCGTCGGCTTCCCACATGACGCGCGCAACCGCGCAGGGCTTACTGTCGCAATAGCCTGCCGGCCGGCACGGATTGTTCTCCCGGATATTCGTGCAGGTGAAGCTGCGCGCCTTTCCCTCCACCGCCTCGACAATATCAAGGAAGTTGATCTCGGACGGGGATCTCGCAAGCCTGTAGCCGCCGCTGGGACCGAGCGTGGTATCGACGAGCGAAGCTTGTGAAAGGCTTTGCAGCGCCTTGGAGAGATATTCCTTCGGCAGACCATGAAGCTCGGCGAGCGCCTTGGTGGAGAGATACCTGCCCTCGGGCAGGCCCGCGAGAATGGCGCAGCAATGCAGCGCCCACTCGACCTGGCTTTTCAAGATCATTCAGCAACTCGTAATGGCTGGTTCTGTGAACCAAATTAAGGATATATGTTATCCGAAAATCGATTTGATGTAAATGACTGCGCCATTTTCCGCGAAAACTTTCGCTCAGCCGGAATAAAATTGCCTCGTCGCGTGTCTCATCTCAGGTATCGCAGTATTGCGTGCCCAACCTGAGGAGAGACATCATGACATCCTTGAAATTCCTGTCCGTCGTGGCGGCAGCCGCCCTTGCCGCGACCGCTGCCTTCGCCGCCCCTCCCGTTAAGGAAGTCGAATCCGCCAAGGGCAAGGTGCTCGCCGGCGAAAACGGCATGACCCTCTACACCTTCAAGAAAGACGCCAAGGGCGTTTCCAACTGCAACGGCGATTGTGCCAAGAACTGGCCGCCGCTGATGGCCGCTTCCGATGCCAAGGCCGATGGTGCATATTCGATCATCGAGCGTAAGGATGGCAAGAAGCAATGGGCCAAGGACGGTATGCCGCTTTATTACTGGGTGAAGGACAAGAAGGCTGGCGACATCACCGGCGACGGTGTCGGCGGCAATTGGGATGTCGCCAAACCTTGATGCCAAGAGAGCCGGCGTGAAGACACCCCCGCCCGAAACGTTCGAGGGCCAGATCCTGGCCCTCCTGCCCTCGCTCAGGCGCTATTCGCGCAGCCTGACGCGCTCGGATGCCGACGGCGAGGACTTGCTCCAGGACTGTGTCGAGAAGGTCCTGACGCGCCGCGGCCAATGGCGCGGCCTCAATCTGCGCGGCTGGGTCCTGACCATCATGACCAATCTCTATCGCAACGACCGGCGCGGCAAGGCGCGCGACGGCCTGGTCGAGCTCGACGCCGCACAAGACGTGGCCGCTCCCGAACCGCCGGCCGATCCGCTGGAGCGCGCCCGGCTCGACGATGCGCTGAACAGTCTCTCGGAAGAACACCGCGCCGTGCTGATGCTCGTTGTCATCGAGGGATACAGCTACAACGAGGTCGCCGCCGCGCTCGAGATTCCGATCGGCACCGTCATGTCCCGGCTGTCGCGCGCCCGCCATCGCGTCGCCGAGCGGCTGAAGGCCGATAACGTCATTACGCTTCGGAGACCGAAATGAACGAGACCAACCCGATCGTCACCGAAGCCGATCTCCACGCCTATGCCGACGGCCAACTGGCGGAAACGGCCCGCGCCCGCGTCGAGGCCTTCCTTGCCGACAATCCCGACGAAGCGGCGTTGGTAGCCGAATGGCAGGCGCAGAATACCGGCATCAAGACGCTGTTTGCAGGCTATGAGAAGGCGAAGGACACCGATCCCCAGCTCGTCACCCCGCCACGCGCGCCCTCCTCCGCGCCGAAGCGCTGGATGGCCGCCGCCGCGGCCCTGCTCGTCTTCGCGCTCGGCGCGGTCAGCGGCCATTATGGCCCCGCGCTTCTTCAAAAGCCGGACCTGCAGCTTGCCGGCTCCGAGACCCTGCCCAAACAGGCCGAGACCGCCTTCACCGTCTATGCCGCAGAGGTGCGCCACCCCGTCGAGGTCTTCGCCGACGAGGAGGCTCATCTCGCCACTTGGCTGGGAAAGCGGCTGGCGGTCGAGAATTTGAAGATCCCTGACCTGCAGTCGCTCGGCTTCAAGCTGGTCGGCGGCCGCCTGCTGCCGGTCGACGGCAGGCCGGGCGCCATGTTCATGTACGAGAACCAGGCCGGCGAACGCCTGACGGTCATTGTCGGCCGCAACAGGGAAAACCGCACGACGAGCTTCCGCTTCGCCTCGTCGGGCAATCTCGAAACCTTTTACTGGGTCGACGGCGAACTCGGTTACGCCGTCACCGGCGAAGTCTCGCGTGAGACACTGCGTGGCGTGGCCGAAGAATGCTATCGGCAGTTTCCTTCTTGAGGGTCAGCGGTACGGATCGTTGGCGAGCTCGATCGGCTGCCCATGCGGCGTGGCTTCGGCTGCCCGCTGCCAGCTCTTCTGCAGGTCGAGAATGGCAGATGCATCCGCTATGCCGCGGCTGACAAGCAATTCGGAAAGCGTCGCCACCCAGCAGTCGAAATAATCGCTGCCGTCTTCGGCGCGGCCGGGCTTATGAAGTTCTCGAGACAGGAGTTCGGCCCATTCGCGCCAGGCAAATAGCCCGTTCTCATGCAGATGCACGGTCATGGCGAAGGCTTCGGCGGCCCAAGGCTCGGGAAAGACCGGCCCGCCTTCCGGAGATTTCGGCAGACCGAGCGATTGGCTGAGCTCCGAGGGCATCTCACAAACGCTCAAGATAGCTCTCCCACGCATCGATGGAGACCGTCAGCGACGGATCCGCCCCCTCTCCCCAAATCTCGCCGCCGTCGAAGACGACAGTGTAGAGCCATTGCGGATTTTCGCCTTTGCCATGCGCATTGTCGTCGGGAAAGACGAAGGAGCCTTGCACCGCTTCGACGACGCCCGTCTTCGCACGCGCATAGCGCGGCAGCCGCGTATGGGTGGGCGGATTGAAATTCCTCGTCCTCACCGCCTCACCGACCGCAAAGAGCGGCGCGGTTTCGACGGTACGATCGCAAGGCCCGCCCTTTGCCAGTACATCAGCCACCATCTCCGCTTTCAGCACCCGCTTCGGCGCAGCTCCATCCTGCAGCTTGTGGCCGGACAGCAGCTCCTCGCGCGTCGCAAAGCCGTGCCGCGCAAGCAGCGTCTCGACGCCGCGGATCCAGATCTCGTAGTAGCTGGCAGCGAGATAATCGGCCGGCGGGATATTCTCGCGCGCATGCCGGCTTTCATCGATCGTCCATGCACCAAAAGCGCCGCAGGAAAGCGTGATGCCGAGCGCTCGCTTTTCCCAGTCGGCATGGAAATAGGGCTCATCCTTTTCAGGCCCGACGGGCCCGAAGCCCATCTGCCCGCCGAGATCGTGCGGTCCGTTCATGACAAAGCCTCCGGGCTGCCGCTAGCTGAGATCGGGCTGCCAGCAACCGCGGTGCCGATCATCGCGTCTCGGCTAACGAGGCCGGCAAGTGCGGCCTCATCCATGCCTTCCGTGCCCGCCGGCCGCTCGGGAATCACGAGATAACGCAGCTCCGCCGTCGAATCCCAGACGCGGATCTTCTTGTTCACCGGCAGGGTCAGGCCGAATTCGGCAAGCACGCCGCGCGGATCAATCACCGCCCGTGAACGATAGGCCGGCGCCTTGTACCAGACCGGCGGCAGGCCGAGCACCGACCAGGGATAACAGGAGCAGAGCGTGCAGACGATGAGGTTGTGGGTATCGGCCGTGTTGAAGACGGCGCGCATATGCTCGCCCTGCCGGCCGGTATAACCAAGGCTCGCTATCGCCGCCGTCGCATCGTGCCTCAGCCAGTCCGCGAATTCGGGATTGTTCCATGCTTTGGCCACGACATGCGCGCCGTTCCTCGGCCCCACCTTCGTCTCGTAAGTCTCGACAATCGCATCGATCGCCGCCGGATCGATCAAACCCTTCTCCGTCAGCAGCGTCTCCAGCGCTTTGACGCGCGCCTGCATGTCGGAGTAATGGTTGTCGTGGGCATGATCGTGGTGACGGTCGTGATCGTCATTGTGGTCGTCGTGCAAGGCAATATCCTCCCGGAACGGCGATCGGCCGCCCTGTTTCCTCAATGTGCGCGGCACGCTCCTCCTCTTTTCCCCCGGGGGTCCGAAGGACGGGTCGAGACCCGCGGCTCGACCCCGGTCGGTGGCCTGAAGGGTCGGATGAGGGGGGCCGCACGGCACGCCCTTCATGATTTGCCCTTCGCTTGCGCTCCGTGCATTCGCGGCTCGCCGCTCACCCCTCATCTGCCTGCCGGCATCTTCTTCCCTCCGGGGAGAAGCGGAGTCGTGGCAACCTCTCGCCCCAATTCAAAGCAGGTCGGTAAAGCCGTCTCCCTTCTTTCTACCATACACCACAACCCCGCCAAGCCACTTCTATCCCAATCAAACTTTTCCGCTAATCTCCCGCCATGAACATCCTGATTCTCGGTGCAACCGGCTTCATAGGCTCCGTCGTCGCGGCCCGGCTCGTCTCGGACGGCCATGCCGTGACCGGGCTCGGCCGCAATCCGGCGCGAGCGCGCCTCAAGCAGCCGGCGATCGACTGGCGGCAGGCTGACCTTTCGCGGATGACAAAGCCTGAGGACTGGGAAAACCTGCTCAAAGACCGGCATGTCGTCGTCAATTGCGCCGGCGCGCTGCAGGACGGTCTTTCCGATGATCTGGCGGCCACCCAGGCAGATGCAATGCTGGCGCTCTATGCCGCCGCAAAACGCTCGCGTCCTCTGATCGTGCAGATATCGGCAAGGACGGCGGGCGCCGCCGGCGATCTGCCTTTCCTCGCCACCAAGCGGCGAGCCGACGAGGCGCTGGCGGCAAGCGGCCTACCTCACCTCATTCTGCGCCCTGCCCTCGTTCTCGGCCGCAATGCCCATGGCGGTTCATCGCTCATCCGGGCGCTTGCCGCCTTTCCCCTGGCGCTGCCGCTCACCCATGCGCAAAGCCCCATCGAAGCGCTTTCCGTGGACGATGTGGCGGAAGCCGTGTCACAGGCGGTCGCCGGCCAACTGCGTGGGGATATCGTTCTTGCCGCCGACGAGGTGCTGACGCTTGCCGATCTCGTGCGCCTTCACCGGCAATGGCTGGGCCTGCCGACCGCCCGCGTCGTTTCGCTTGCTCCGTGGCTTGCGCGGGCGGTGACCTGGTTCGCCGATCTCGCCGGCCTACTCGGCTGGCGTTCGCCACTCCGCTCTACGGCGATGATTGTCATGTCCGAAGGCATCAAAAGCGCGAAGGCGCAGAGTGCCCTTGCCGCGACTTCAGCAGCAGCAACGCTCGCGGCCAATCCTTCCGGCGTGCAGGATCTCTGGTTCGCCCGGCTCTATCTGCTGAAGCCGCTCGTCATAGCGGGACTGTCGGTCTTTTGGCTGCTCTCCGGCCTGATCCCGCTGCTTTCGATGGAAAGGACCTCGGCGCACTTCCTGCCCTTCATGTCGGAAGCGGCGGCAAAGGCGCTGACTCTTGCGACCTGCATCGTCGATGTGGCGCTCGGAGCCACCGTGCTTGTTCGCCCGCTCGCCAGACGCGCCCTTCTCGGCATGCTCGCCGTCTCATTGGCCTATCTAGCCGGTGGCACCCTTCTCGAACCCGCGCTCTGGCTCGATCCGCTCGGTCCCCTCGTCAAGGTGCTGCCATCGATCCTGCTGACGCTGACGGCGCTTGCCACCCTGGATGAACGCTGATGCTCGCGCAATGGCTGCTGCTTGCCCATGTGATCGGCGCGACCGTGCTCTTCGGCACCGGCGCCGGCATTGCCTTCTTCATGATGATGGCGCATCGCACGCGCAATCCCGCCCTGATCGCCCATGTCGCCGGAACCGTCGTCATCGCCGACACCGTCTTTACCGCGACGGCCGCCCTTCTCCAGCCGGTGACCGGTTATCTGCTGGCGCGATCGATCGGCTGGAACCTGACGGAAGGCTGGATTGCGCTGTCGCTGCTGCTTTATGTATTCACCGGCGCCTTCTGGCTGCCTGTCGTCTGGATCCAGCTTCGCCTGCGTGATCTCGCCCGCGCTGCAGCGGCCTCGGCAAGCGCCCTGCCGCCCGCCTATTTCAGCCTTAACCGCGCCTGGTTCGCTTTCGGCTTTCCGGCCTTCTCAGCCGTCATCGGCATTTTCTGGCTGATGCTGACGAAACCGTCGATCGCATTATTTTAGCATCGGCCAAAGGCTCGCCACCAGGAGCACCGCCATAGTGATGTTGAACCACTTCAGCCGCACCGGGTCGGAAAGCCATTCCCTGAGCGCCGAGCCGAAGCCCGCCCAGGTCGAGACGCTCGGCACGTTGACCACCGCGAAAGCCAGACCGACGATCAGCACGCTGGCAAGATAGAGTTCGGGATTGGTGTAGGTCGCCATTGCCGTAACCGCCATCACCCAGGCTTTCGGGTTGACCCACTGGAAGGCCGCCGCCGAGAAGAAGGACATTGGCGCAGCACTGCTCTTGCCTTCGCCGAGCGAACGCGAGGAGGCAATCTTCCAGGCGATCCAGACGAGATAGGCGCCGCCGGCGAACTTGAGCACTGCATAGACCAGGGGCATCGTATGCAGCAGCGCCCCAAGCCCGAGGCCGACGCCGATCAGCAGCGAAAGGAAACCGGCGCCGATGCCGAACATATGCGGGATCGTTCTGCGGAAGCCGAAATTCACGCCCGAAGCGAAAAGCATCATATTGTTAGGCCCCGGCGTGATTGACGTCGAAAAGGCGAAGAGAACGAGGGCGAAGAACGTATCGAGCGGCATGCGACCTCCAAAGCCAGCTCATTTTTGCGGCGGACCTTATTTAGGTCAGCATAACTGCCTTAAACTGTTGACGCCATTGCATCATTGTCATGGTGACAGGATTGATTGAAAGATAAGAACGCTGCGCAATCTCCTGAACAATGGGAAACATCATGCAGGACGACCCCATCCCCTCCGTCAAATTCCCGAACGACACGGAAGCGCCGGCGCTCGGCCAGGGAACCTGGACCATGGGCGAGGACGCTGGCCATGCCAAGATGGAGATCGAGAGCCTCAAAACGGGCATCGATCTCGGCATGACGCTGATCGACACCGCCGAAATGTATGGCGACGGCGGCGCCGAGGAGATCGTCGGCCAGGCGATCAGGGGACGGCGCGACGAGATCTTCCTCGTCAGCAAGGTCTATCCCTGGAATGCGAGCCTGAAAGGCACGGTCGAAGCCTGCGAGCGCAGCCTGGACCGGTTGGGCACTGACCGGATCGATCTCTACCTCCTGCATTGGCGCGGCAACTATCCGCTGGCCGAGACCGTGGCCGCCTTCGAAACGCTGAAAGCGTCAGGCAAGATCGGCGCCTGGGGCGTCTCCAACTTCGATACCGACGACATGCAGGAACTGGTTCGCGTGCCCGACGGCGCCAATGTCGCCGCCAACCAGGTGCTCTACAACCTCTCCCGCCGCGGCATCGAATATGATCTCCTGCCCTGGTGCCAGAAGCGCGGCATTCCCGTCATGGCCTATTCGCCGATCGAGCAGGGACACATCTTGCACCATCCCGAACTGATCCGCATCGCCAAGGCCTACCAGGCGACCCCCGCCCAGCTGGCGCTCGCCTTCCTGCTCGAACGCGACGGCGTGATCGTCATCCCGAAGACCTCGAATGCCAAGCGCGTGGCTGAGAACCGCGACTGCGTCTCACTCGACATCACCGACGAGGATTGGCAGGCGCTCGACGCCGCCTTCCCGCCGCCGGTAAGGAAAAAGCCGCTGGAGATGCTTTGATCTCCAGCGGCTCGAACTGCGTCACGCCTATCCGGCTATACGCCGCGACCTCGCGATTCCTCTTCTCCCGAGGGGAGAAGAGACTTGCCGCGCCGTCTCCGTCGCTTGCCAGTCAAGGATGACGACGAGGAAAGGATGGAGGTTGGACCTCACATCCCCTGCGCGCCGCGGTTCATCGCCGCGATGCCCGTACGGCAGACCTCGATGAGGCCGAGTGGCTTCATGATGGCGATGAACTGGTCGATCTTGGACGACTTGCCTGTTATCTCCAGGATGAAGTGATCGATCGTTGCGTCCACCACCTTGGCGTGGAAAGCATCGGCAAGCCGCAGCGTCTCGGCGCGCGTTTCGCCTTCGCCGATCACCTTGACCAGCGCCACTTCACGCTCGATCGGGCGGTCTTGGCCGAGTTCGCGAGCCCGCACCGTCAGGTCGACGACGCGGTGAACAGGCACGATGCGTTCGAGCTGCGCCTTGATCTGCTCCAGCACGTGCGGCGTGCCGCGGGTGACGATGGTAATGCGGGAAAGATGCGCCTGATGCTCGGTCTCCGAAACCGTGAGGCTTTCGATGTTATAGCCGCGACCGGAGAACAGGCCGATGACGCGGGCAAGGACGCCGGGCTCGTTGTCGACGAGAACCGAAAGCGTATGGCTCTCGACTGCGGTCGTTTCCGGAGAGATGAAATAGGCAGAGCCCGTGGGCTGAAGATGTGCGTTCATGGTCCTGGGTTCCTACCTTATCGTTATACGAGCTGACGGCCCTTGGCGTCGATCGCGTTGGCGACCGCTTCGTCCGTGGCTTCGTCCGGCAGCAGCATTTCGTTATGGGCCTTGCCCGAGGGGATCATCGGGAAGCAGTTGGCGAGATTGGCGACGCGGCAATCGAAAATGACCGGCTTCTTGACCTCGATCATCTCGATAATGGCATCGTCCAGCTCATCCGGCTTGTCGCAGCGCAGGCCGACTGCGCCATAGGCTTCCGCCAGCTTGACGAAATCGGGCATCGCCTCCGTATAGGAGTGCGACAGGCGGTTGCCGTGCAGCAGCTGCTGCCACTGGCGCACCATGCCCATGTACTGGTTGTTCATGATGAAGATCTTGATCGGCGCGTCGTACTGGATCGCCGTCGACATTTCCTGGATGCACATCTGGATCGAGGCGTCGCCGGCAATGTCGATGACGAGGCTCTCGGGATGGGCGATCTGCACGCCGAGGGCCGCCGGCAGGCCGTAGCCCATCGTGCCGAGGCCGCCCGAGGTCATCCAGCGGTTGGGCTGTTCGAAGCCGAAGAATTGTGCTGCCCACATCTGATGCTGGCCGACTTCGGTCGTGATGTAGGTATCGCGGTCCTTGGTATGCGCAAAGAGCCGCTCCAGCGCATATTGCGGCATGATGACGTCGTTGTTCTTCGTATAGGCGAAGGAATTGCGCGCCCGCCAGCGGGCGATATCGCTCCACCAGCCTTCGAGTCGGTTCTTCTCCGGCTTCTTCGGCAGCGCCCGCCACAGGCGGACCATGTCTTCGAGGACATGGCCGACATCGCCGCGGATGCCGATATCGACGCGGACGTTCTTGTTGATCGAGGACGGATCGATATCGATATGGATCTTCTTCGAGTTCGGCGAGAAGGCATTGAGGCGGCCGGTGATGCGGTCGTCGAAGCGGGCGCCGATACAGACCATGACGTCGCAATCATGCATCGCCATGTTGGCCTCGTAGGAGCCGTGCATGCCGAGCATCTTCAGCCAGTTCTTGCCTGAAGCAGGATAGGCGCCGAGGCCCATCAGCGTCGAGGTGATCGGGAAATCGGTCAGCTCGACCAGTTCGCGCAGCAGCTTGGAGGCCTCGGGGCCGGAATTGACGACGCCGCCGCCGGAATAGATGATCGGACGGCGCGCATTTGCCATCAACTCGATCGCCGCATGGACCTGGTTGAGGTCGCCCTGGATCTTCGGTTGGTAGCTCTTCTGGATCGGGTAATCGGCGGGCGGCGTGTAGGTGCCGGTCGCAAACTGGACGTCCTTCGGAATATCGACGACGACGGGGCCCGGACGGCCGGATTGGGCGATGCGGAAGGCCTCGTGAATGATGGCGGCGAGCTGGTTGACGTCCTTGACCAGCCAGTTGTGCTTGGTGCAGGGCCGGGTGATGCCGACCGTGTCGCATTCCTGGAAGGCGTCGGAGCCGATCAAGGGGGTCGGAACCTGGCCGGTCAGGCAGACGAGCGGGATTGAATCCATCAGCGCGTCCTGCAGCGGCGTGACCGCATTGGTGGCGCCAGGACCTGACGTGACCAGCATGACGCCGACCTTGCCGGTGGAGCGGGCGTAGCCTTCGGCCGCATGGCCTGCCCCCTGCTCATGGCGAACGAGGATGTGCTTGATCTCGTCCTGCTGGAAGATCTCGTCATAGATCGGCAGGACCGCGCCGCCGGGATAGCCGAAGATATGTTCGACGCCGTTGTCCTTCAGCGCCTTGAGAACGATCTCCGCCCCCGTCATCCGATTGCCTGCCGCCTGATTGTCCGTGCTCATCTGTCTTTTCCGTTTGATGCTGGGATTTGCGTTTGTGGCCGGGAGCCCGATTTCGGGCACAAAAAAAGGCCCCGGAGGAGCCTGTCATCTAGCGCATGGGTGGCTATCGCCGGATGGTTACACCATCCTGCCCATGCGCCTTCCCACCACGATAAGAGCCGTTGCGATTTTCATGGCGGGAAGTGATAGACAGAAAATTTCACAGCGTCAACGCATGCCGCAATAAAAAACTGCCCAGCGCCCGCGCCTCCCAAAATCGATAGGATGAAGGATTTGTTAAAGGATCGACTTTATCCTTTAACGCTACCGCAGGGAGTAGCCTTTGCTCAACAACGACTTGCGCATGTCTGGCAAGGCAGGCGAGCACGATCGACGCGACGGCCATACGCCGGGAAATCGCTTTCTCGGCCGCGTCGTTGCATGCAGCGGCTCCAGGGCGACCATTGCCGCCGTCGCCGAAGAGGGCGGCACCGATCTCACCGAACTCTGGTCCGTCGGTCGGCTGATTTCGATCAGCGTCGGCCGTAACCGCGTTGTCGCCCTCGTCTATTCCATGAATACCGGCAGCCATGCCTGGGGCGAAGGCGAGGACAATTATTTCAAGATCGAGACGGAGCTTCTCGGCGAAGTCCGCGTCGATGAGGACGGGCGCGAGGAATTCTCGACCGGTATCTCGCGTTATCCCTATCTCGGCGCCATCGCCCATCGCATCCGCGCCGCCGACCTGATGCGCATCTATGATGCCGGAACGGGGACGACCGCCGTCATCGGCAAGCTGACGCAGGACGAAAGCATCGATGCGGCGATCCATATCCCCTCGATGCTCTCCAAGCATTTCGCCGTCGTCGGCTCGACCGGCGTCGGCAAATCGACGGCCGTGTCGCTGCTCCTGCACAAGGCGATCGCGGCGGATCCGAAGCTGCGCGTGCTGATCCTCGATCCGCACAATGAATTCGCCGCCGCCTTTCCCAAACACGCCGTCACCATCGATACTGATACGCTCGACCTGCCCTTCTGGCTGATGCGGCTCGAAGAGTTCGCTGAAGTTGTCTTCCGCGGCCGTCCGCCGGTGCCCGACGAGCTCGACATGCTGCGCGACATCATGCCCGAGGCCAAGCGCGCCTTCCGCGGCAGCGACAACTCGCTGGTGCGCCGCACGACGGAAAAGAGTTCGATCACCGCCGATACACCGGTCCCCTACCGCATGGCCGACCTGCTGGCGCTGATCGACGAGCGCATCGGCCGCCTGGAAGGCCGTGCGGAAAAGCCCTCCCTGCGCTCACTGAAGATGCGCCTCATCGCCGCGATCAACGATCCGCGCTATCACTTCATGTTCTCCAACAACACGATCAGCGACACGATCACCGACACCATCGCGCAGATCTTCCGCATCCCCGGGGATAACAGACCAATCTGCACCTTCCAGCTTGCCGGCATTCCCTCCGAAGTGGTCAATTCGGTCGCCTCCGTGCTCTGCCGCATGGCTTTCGAAGTGGCGCTGTGGAGCGACGGCGCCATCCACATGCTCGTCGTCTGCGAGGAAGCGCACCGCTACATCCCCTCCGACCCGACGCTGGGCTTCGTGCCGACGCGCCAGGCGATCGCCCGCATCGCCAAGGAAGGCCGCAAATACGGCGTCTCGCTCGGCATCATTACCCAGCGGCCGGGCGAACTCGACCAGACGATCCTCTCGCAGTGCTCGACGCTCTTTGCCATGCGCCTTGCCAATGACCGCGACCAGGAAATCATCCGTTCGGCCATCCCGAATTCGTCGATCTCGACGACGAGCTTCATCTCCTCGATCGGCAATGGCGAAGCGATCGCCTTCGGCGAGGCGATCAGCGTGCCGATGCGCATGCGCTTTTCCCGTGTCGACGAGAGCCTCCTGCCGAAGGCCGCCAGCGCCAACAACAAGCATAGTGAGGAAGATCCCGACACGGTCGATCTGCGCAAGATCGTCACCCGCATGCGGGCGGTGACCGTCGGGCCAGACATTTCGAATTTCCAGCAGAGCGTTGCGGCATCCATGCCGGGTTCCGATGAGGCGGAGGAAGCCGACGAGGCTTTCGACACAAAACCCGTCCCCCCGCCCGCGCCGGCTTCGGCGCCGCTCGAATCCTACCGGCGCGAATTACTACCGCAGGCGCCGCGGCTGGACCCCGCCGAGCCGGCCCCCATCGATCCGCGGCTGGACGCGCTGCGCCGCGAACTGCGCCGCGAAGAGCCGGTCTTTCCCCGGCCGGCGCCACCGGCCGATCAGCCACCGATCACCCGCCGGGAACCAGGCCCGTCGCTGCGGGATAGCATCCTGAAAAAGCCGCTGAGCAGCCTTTACAACAAGGATTGACGTTCAAGCTCGATCGGCGGCCGGGCGGCATCGAGCACGCGCTGCCGGTCCGCCGGCCCAAGCGCCAGGAGCGGCCGCGGAAGCTCCGCCCGGACATCCAGAAGATGCTCGGCCATCATATAGACCACGCGAATGCTTCCATACGCCTTGAACACCTCCCAGAGCGGCTGCATCAGGCCATCGAGCCGGCGCGCCTCGCCGTCATTGCCGGCGATAGCCGCTTTCGTCAGAGCGAGCGCGGTGCGCGGAAGCAGGCCGCCGATAACACTGTACCAGGCGTCTGCGCCTGCAAGCAGTGCCTCCGCCGCACCCCAATCGCCGCTGTAGCCGATCGCGAGGTCAGTCTTTTCCCGCAATAGCGCAAGCTCCCCAAGCAAATCGCCGTCTGCCGGCAGCGGCATCTTCACCGCCCTGATCGTCTCGATATCAGAAAGACGCTGCAGAAGTTCGCGGCTGAAGGTGAAGTGCGTCGTGCCGGGATTGTTGTAGATGCAGAGCGGAAGCCTGGTCGCCCTCGCCACTGTGCGGAAATGCTGGTAGGCCTCTTCCTGGGTCAGCGGCGTATAAGACACAGGCGCAAGCAGAAGCGCATCCGCGCCGGCGGCCTCGGCGTCCCTCGCGAGATCCACGGCACAATCCGTCCTCAGAGCGCCGGCGCCGACGAGGAGCGGAACACGGCCCTTGACGCATTCGACCGCCGCCGTCACGGCCCGCAGCCGCTCCTCGCGCTTGAGATAGGCGTAGATCCCGGTGCTGCCGAGAAGGCCGATGGAGGTCACACCTGCCTCGCACAGCGGTTCCAGCAAGCGGCAGAGCCCCTCAATGTCGACCCGGCCATCGGGATCGGCAGGCGTTGGAGGAAAGGCCGAGAGCCCATGGAACGGAGAGATGCCAGGCATGTTGCGATCCTGATAGAAGTTGATTGGCAACGACTGACGATATCGCCTCATCCTAAAGGGTCAATCGCTCCCAGCTGTCATCCATCTGATTGCGGAACCAGGTCATTTGCCGCTTGGCATATTGCCGTGTCGCCGCAGCCCCCTTCTCCAGCACCTCATCGCGCGTCATCTCGCCCCTCAGCATCGCCGCGATCTGCGACACACCGATGGCCTTCATGACAGGCGCGTCGGCCGGCAGGCCGAGCGCAAGCAACGCCTTTACCTCGTCTTCCGCACCCTGTTGCAGCATCTTTTCGAAACGGCCGTTGATGCGGGCATGCAGCACCGCCCGGTCCGGCAAAACGACAATTTTGCAGGCCCCCTCGGCATCGATCACCACCGGCCCTGACCGACCCTGGAAATCAGCGATCGAGCGTCCCGTTGTTTTGATCACCTCCAGCGCCCGGACGATGCGCTGGCCGTCCTGGCGGTTGAGGCTTGCCGCCATGGCGGGATCGACGTCAGAAAGCTCGGCGTAAAGCGCGTCCGGCCCCTCCTCCACGAGTCGCGTCCGCAATTCTTCCCGCAGGGCCTCGGGAATATCCGGCATGTCGGAGAGACCGCCGATCAGCGCCTTGAAATAGAGCCCCGTGCCGCCGACGAAAACCGGTAGCTGCCCGGCGGCTCTGAGTTCCGGCAAAAGCGCCGAGACATCGCGCAGCCAGGCGCCTGTGGAATAACCGGCCCCCGCCGGCACGTGGCCGTAGAGATGATGCGGCACGCCTTGCATCTCCTCTTCCGACGGACGCGCAGTCAGCACTCGCAGCGTATCGTAGACCTGCATGCTGTCGGCATTGACGACCGCGCCGTCGTGGCGTTTGGCCAATTCGACGGCAAGCGCGGACTTGCCGCTGGCGGTCGGCCCGGTTATCAGGATCGCGTTCTCTACGCTCAGAAGGTTTTCCATCATGGCCCTCGTTGCCACGCTTGTTGCCAATCCGTCAAATCCTGTGCTTACTCCTGGCATCGCCGAACAAGCGGCCGAGGCAGTAACCGCTTCCGGCCTTTACTGGCTGGCCGACGGCGTTGCCTGCGACATTGCACTGCGCGACGGCACGGATGCGCAAGCCGCCGAGGCCAATCTTCTCGCCGTTATATCGAGCGCCCCCATCGACCTCGTCATCCAGGAGCAGGACAGCCGCCGCAAGAAGCTGCTGATCGCCGACATGGATTCGACGATGATCGGCCAGGAATGCATCGACGAACTTGCCGCCGAAGTCGGCCTGAAGGAGAGGGTCGCCGACATCACCGCCCGCGCCATGAATGGCGAGATCGCCTTTGAGCCCGCCCTGCGTGAGCGCGTCGCCCTCCTGAAAGGATTGCCAATCTCGGTTGTCGACGAGGTCATCGCCAAGCGCATCACACTGACGCCGGGGGGGCCGGAGCTGATCGCCACGATGAAGGCGAAAGGTCATTACACCGCTCTCGTCTCCGGCGGCTTCACCGTCTTTACCAGCCGCATCGCCGCCACCCTCGGCTTCGACGAAAACCGCGCCAATACGCTGCTGGACGAGAATGGTATTCTCTCCGGCTTCGTCGCCGAACCTATCCTCGGCAAGCAGGCAAAGGTGGATGCGCTGAACGAGATTTCAGCAAACCTCGGCATTTCGCCACAGGAGGCAATCGCGGTCGGCGACGGCGCCAATGATCTCGGCATGCTGCAGCTCGCCGGCTCCGGCGTCGCCCTCCACGCCAAGCCCACCGTCGCCGCTCAGGCGCAGATGCGCATCAATCACGCCGACCTGACGGCGCTGCTTTATATTCAGGGCTATCGGAAGACCGATTTTGTGACGGCTTGAACGTCCGATTTCAACAGAAGACGGATATACAACAAAGGCGGAGAGGTTAAGCGGGAACAGGAAGGCGGCACCTGGTCGCCACCGCCGCAGTTCTCCTATTCCATCGGCACCGCCACGAACCGCAGATCGCCGTTGGCCGATGCGATCATCAGCTGGGCGTTGCGACGGCCTTCCTGTTTCAGCGATTTCACCTTGGCCGCGACCGCATCCGGGGTTTTCATGAACTCCTGCGCCACCTCGACGATAACGTCCCCCGGCTTCAACCCCTTTTCGGCCGAGGCGGAGCCGGGCTCCACCTCCGTGACGACGACGCCGTCGACGCTTTCGGCGATGCCGAAAGCCTTGCGTGTTTCGGGACTGAGGAGCGACAGCGACAATCCGAGCACGTTCTTCGGCGTAGCCGCATCCGGCGATACCTGGCCCTGTTGGTGCTGGTCCGGCGCCGGTGCGCCCGGTGCGGGCGCTGCCTGATCGCCGGTATCCGGCTGATCCATATCGTTGTTCTCGTCGGGATCAGGGGTGATCACGCCGTCCTGCGAGCCATCGGGCGCTGCATCGCCGGATGCCGCCTGATCGCTGTCTTCGAGCCGGCCGAGCTTCACCTTGACGGTCTGCTCCTTGCCGTCTCGCAGCACCACGACGTCGACTTCTTTTCCGACCGTGCTTTCCGCAACGACGCGCGGCAGGTCGCGCATTTCATTGACCGCCTTGCCGTCGAATTTCAAAATGACGTCGCCCGCCTTGATCGAGCCGTCGTCGACGGGGCCGCCCTTGATGACGCCGGCGACCAGTGCGCCCTTGGCGGTGTCGAGCCCGAGGCTGTCGGCGATGTCGTCGGTCACCGGCTGGATGCGCACGCCGAGCCAGCCGCGTCGCGTCTCGCCATACTGGCGCAACTGCTCGACGACGCCGGAAGCAAGTTCGGACGGTACCGAGAAGCCGATACCGATCGAGCCGCCGCTCGGCGAGATGATCGCGGTATTGATGCCGATCACTTCACCCTTCATGTTGAAGAGCGGGCCGCCGGAATTGCCCTTGTTGATCGCCGCATCCGTCTGGATGAAGTTGTCGTAGGGGCCGGCATTGATATTGCGACCGCGCCCGGAAATGATGCCGACGGTCACCGAACCGCCGAAGCCGAACGGATTGCCGATCGCCATCACCCAGTCGCCGATGCGCATCTCGCTGGAATCGCCGAATTTCACCGATTTCAGCGGCGTCTTCGGCTCGACCTTCAACACGGAAAGATCGGTCTTCGTATCCGTGCCGATCAGCTTCGCCTTGAGCTTCGAGCCGTTGGCGAAATTGA
This sequence comes from Rhizobium esperanzae, assembly GCF_002204185.1. Taxonomy (GTDB): domain Bacteria; phylum Pseudomonadota; class Alphaproteobacteria; order Rhizobiales; family Rhizobiaceae; genus Rhizobium; species Rhizobium esperanzae. The sequence continues at coordinate 155,706 of NZ_MXPU01000003.1, forward strand.
CCTCGATGTCGTCGGCGCCCTCGATCACGTGGTTATTGGTAACGATATAGCCGGCCGGATCGATGACGAATCCGGACCCGAGCGAGCTGACATTATGGTTGGGGCCTTTGTTGCCCTGCTGTTTGTTGAAGAAGTCGTTGAAGAATTCCTGGAATGGTGAGCCGTCAGGGGCGCGCGGCGCCGGGCCGACCCCTTCGTCATCCTTCACATTCTGCGAGGTCGAGATATTGACCACGGCATCGAGCAAGCCTTCGGCGAGATCGGCAACGGAAGCCGGACCGTTGGTCGGGACGACGGTCTGAACCGGTGGCTTCTGCTGCGGCGTGGTAGATGCAGGAGGCGCGGGAGCAGCCGGAACAGGCGCGGCAACCCCTGGCACTGCTGTCTCAGGCGAGGTTTGCGCAAAAGCAATCCCACTCATACCGGTTTGCGCCAGGATGGTGGCGCTGGCCAGAAGCGCGAGCGTTCGTCTGAAGGGCAAGCGAATCGTGGGGGCCATCAAGCTTCCTCATAAGGGGCAAATGCGCATATTCAGCACCAGCATAAGGCGGAATGATGGAGGGTGAAATCACCTTTTCGCGAAATCCCCGTGCAATCTGACGGACCATCACAAAAGCCCGGCCTCGGCTCTTGAAATCGAAAAGGGCCGGCGCTGGGCCGACCCTTTCTCGATCTTGGCGGGAAACAGATCCCGCGTTCTCAGTTGGCCGGCGCTGCCGGAGCGGTTGCTCCGGGCGTTCCCGGAGCCGCCGCAGGCGGGCTGGCCGGCGGCTGCCGGGAGGCGCTGGCGGCGTTGTTGAAATAGCGGAAGAATTCCGAATCCGGCGACAGGACCAGTGTTGTGTCCTGCGACGAAAGCGCCGCCGCATAGGCCGCCATCGAGCGATAGAACTCGAAGAAACCCGGGTCTCTCGAGAATGCCTCGGCGAAAACGCGGTTGCGTTCGGCATCGCCCTGGCCGCGCAGGATCTCGGAATCACGCTGGGCGCCGGCAGTCAGCTCGACGACCTGGCGGTCGGCGATGGCGCGGCGGCGCTGACCTTCCTCGTTGCCCTGCGCCCGCAAAAGCTCAGCTTCCGCCAGTCGCTCGGCCCGCATGCGGTTGTAGGTGCGCTCGGAAACATCCTGAGTGAGATCGGTCCGGCTGATGCGCACGTCGTCGAGCGTGATGCCGAGCGTCTCCGCATCCGCCTGCAGCTCGTTGCGAACCTCGAGCATCATCGCCACGCGTTCCCGGGAAAGCGCGGCTTCGATGCTGCGAACGCCGTAGACCCTGCGCAAGGCGGAATCGAGACGCGTGCGAAGCCGCGCTTCCGCCGCCTCTCTGTCACCCGAAACCGTTTCGCGGAAACGGCGCGCGTCGTTGATACGGTAGATAAGGAAGGCATTTACCTCATAGAAGGCGCCGCCGGAAACCTGGACACGGATATTGTCAAGGTCGAAGCGCAGCTCCTGCTTCGGCACGTATTGCACCCTGTCGGCATCGGCAAAGGCGAAAGGCAGCTTGAAATAGATGCCTGGGTCACTCTTGACTGACTGGATTTCACCAAAGCGAACGACGATAGCCTGTTCGCGGGCGGTCACGACGAAGACCGAGGAATAGATTCCGACCAGCACGACCGCCAGGAGGATCAGAATTACGGGAAGTCTGTTCGACATTGGTCTCAGCCTCCCTGCTGCTGTTGTTGCTGCGTCGGCCGGCCGACCTCATTGAGAGGCAGATAAGGCACGGCGCCCGCCTTTTGGTCTATGATCACTTTCTTGGAACCCTTCAGCACCTGTTCCATGGTTTCCAGGAACAGCCGCTCCCGCGTCACGTCAGGAGCCTTGGAATATTCGTCATAGATCGAAACGAAGCGTTGCGCTTCACCTTCAGCCTCCTTGACGATCCGGTCCTTGTAGGCGGCTGCGGCTTCGCGGATGCGGGCCGCATCACCGCGGGCTTGGCCGAGCTTCTGGTTGGCGTATTGGTTAGCTTCCTCCACGAGGCGCTGCTTGTCCTGATCGGCACGCTGCACTTCCTCGAAGGCATCGGCCACGTCACGCGGCGGCGCGACGTCCTCGATCGTCACGCGGTTGATCGCAATGCCGGCGCCGTAGCGATCCATCGTATCCTGGATGATGTTGCGCACTTCGGTCTCGATCGGTCCGCGATTGTCACGGAAGGCATCCTGTGCCGGGCGCCGGCCGACGATTTCGCGCATGGCGCTTTCGGAAACCTGCTGCAGCGTTTCAGCCGGATTCTCGAGACGGAAAAGATAGGATTTCGGGTCATTGATCGTGTAGAGCACGGAGAACTGCACGTTGACGATGTTCTGGTCGCCGGAAAGCATCAGTCCAGCCGTCGAATTGCTGTTGTTGCGTCCGCCGATATTCTGCTGCTGCTCGGTCACCTTCACGATCTCGACCGCGTCCATCGGCCAGATGCGGAAATGCAGGCCGGGCATGGAAATTTCCTCTCTCGGCTTGCCGAAGCGCAGCTCGACGCCGCGTTCGTCCGGCTGGACAGTGTAGACGCACTGGATCAGCCAGAAAACAGCGACGATCGCCACGACGATCGTTGCCACGCCACCATTGAAACCGCCGGGAACGATATTGCGCAACTGATCCTGGCCGCGCCGAATGATGTCTTCCAGATCGGGCGGTCCGCCCTTGCCGCCACGCGGGCGGTTCGGCCCCTGGCCCCATGGTCCCTGATTGTTACCGCCGCCGCCCCAAGGGCCGCCGCCGCCATTCTGATTGCTCCAGGGCATCAAAACCTCGTTGTTCGTTAAGTCTTCCCCGCATTCGGGACCGTGGGGGCTGACCGGCCGATGCGTTGGTGACCGTTATAGGTATCGCCGCACCGGCTTTCAACGCAGCGTGAGAAACTTGGTCAATTTAATTGGAAAATAGTTCGTTTTCAGGCGCGACGGCGTTCGTAGACGACAAAGCGCGTGGGATAGCTGTCCTTGTCGCCGGCCGGCACGGCGACTACCTCCCCCGCCTGCCAGACGCCAGGATCGATCGCCGGAAAAAACGCGTCGCCGTCAAGATCGGCCTCGACATGCGTAATGCACAGCCGATCGGCAAGATCGATGGCCTGAGCATAGATCTGCCCGCCGCCGATGATGCAGATTTCGCCGGTCCCGGTTTGCAGCGCCATTCTGTCGGCAGCGTCCATCGCCTCGGTCAGCGAATGGGCCATACTCACATCGGGGTGTTCGATCGCTGCTCGTCGCGAAATGACCACGTTCGGGCGCCCCGGCAGCGGCTTGCCGATCGACTCATAAGTCTTGCGGCCCATCACCACAGGCTTGCTCAGCGTCAGCGCCTTAAAGCGCTTGAGATCGCTCGATAGCCGCCATGGCATGTCGCCTTCCCGGCCGATGGTGCCATTGCGTGCGACGGCGGCGATGATGGTCCTGCGGATTTCGGCCATGAAATGTCCCGGGTCAGACGGCGATCGGCGCCTTGATGCTGGCATCGGCTTCATAGCCGATCAGCTCGAAATCATCGAAGGTGAAGCCGAAAATGTCCTTCACTTCGGGATTGATCCGCATGAAGGGCAGCGGCTTCGGCCGGCGCGTCAGCTGCAGCTTCGCCTGGTCGAAATGGTTGTGATAGAGATGCGCGTCGCCGAGCGTGTGGACGAAATCGCCCCCTTTGAGCCCCGTTACCCGAGCCACCATCATCGTCAAAAGCGCATAGGAAGCGATGTTGAAGGGTACGCCGAGGAAAATATCGGCGGAGCGCTGGTACAGCTGGCAGGAGAGCTTGCCGTCGGCGACATAGAACTGGAACAGGCAGTGGCACGGCGGCAGCGCCATCTGGTCGACCTCGGCCGGGTTCCAGGCCGAGACGATGTGGCGGCGTGAGTTCGGATTGTTGACGATGCCTTCGACGAGATTGGCGATCTGGTCGATATGGCCGCCGTCAGGCGCCGGCCAGGAGCGCCACTGGGCACCGTAGACCGGTCCGAGATCGCCGTTCTCATCGGCCCACTCATCCCAGATCGAGACGCCGTTCTCCTTGAGATAGCGGATATTGGTTTCGCCCTTCAGGAACCAGAGCAGTTCATGGATGATCGAGCGCAGATGCAGCCTCTTCGTCGTCAGGACGGGAAACCCCTCCTCGAGATCGAAGCGCATCTGGTAGCCGAAGACCGAGCGCGTGCCGGTGCCGGTACGGTCGCCCCGGTCGGAGCCCTTTTCCATCACATGGGCGAGGAGATCGAGATATTGCTGCATGTCGCGCTGATTCCGTTTTCTCCAATTTAAGCGTTCGCCTCGAAGAAACCAATCGCAGGCGGATATTTTCCCGTTCTTTCTATAGGCCGACATAAAGCTTTTATGACGTTTGCCCTTTCCTTGGACGGAAGAAATCACTATATCAGCCCTGCCGGCTTTCGGGCCGGCTATGGCAATAAATGAGCGGTGTAATAAACCTATTGGACCCGGGGGCGGTACCCGGCGCCTCCACCAAAAACCGGCGGAATCGAAGGCCGGCTTTTGATGGGGGCGAAACAGGATCGACAAGGGTGTAAAGATCGACTTTTTGCTCGGCATTGTACCGCCGTTATCGGGCTAAAATTGTAGTTGCAAACGACAACTATGCGGAAGCTCGTCTCGCTGCTTAATCGCGGTGTGACACTTCAATCAAAGTCCTAGTGGTTCGCACCTCTAGGCGGGGTCCGAAGGCACCTGGCAACAGAAGCCTTCACCTTCTCCCTCAGACTGAAATCATGTATGCTGATCTATGCGTGACTCGGCTCCGGACTTTCCCAAGGCGCCTGAACGTGCCATATACCTTGTGAAAAGACTTCAGAACCGACGAAAGACAGGAAAAGCATGGGGCAGGATCATATCCGCTACGACATTCTGGCGCAGGATGCACTTCGCGGCGTCATCCGCAAGGTTTTGGCGGAGGTAGCAACGACGGGCCGTCTGCCCGGCGACCACCACTTCTTCATCACCTTTCTGACCGGTGCCGCCGGCGTGCGCATCTCCCAGCACCTGAAGTCCAAATATCCCGAGCAGATGACAATCGTCATCCAGCATCAGTTCTGGGATCTCAAGATCACCGAGACGCATTTCGAAATCGGCCTTTCCTTCTCCGACGTTCCGGAGAAGCTGGTCATTCCGTTCAACGCGATCCGAGGCTTTTACGATCCCTCCGTCAATTTCGAGCTCGAATTCGACGTACCGCTTGCCGACGGTGAGGAGCTGCCGTCCGGTGAGATCACCGCCTATCCCGTCGACACAGCAGGAAAGCCTGACGAAGCCGCCGGCGCAAAACCGGCCGACGGCGAAGAGAAAAAACCGGGCTCCGTCGTCTCGCTCGACTCCTTCCGCAAGAAGCAGTGATTTCAAAGGGAGGCTCAGCCTCCCTTTTTCATAAGGATCAAGCCTCACCGCATGAGTGCCGAAATCATCAATCTGCGTCAGTTCCGCAAAAAGCAGGCCCGCTCCGAAAACGAGAAGCAGGCCGAGCAGAACCGCATTTCCTTCGGCCGCACCAAGGCCGAAAAGCAGCTCACCCGCAGCCTGAACGAGAAGGCCGATAAGGCTCACCGCGACGGCCGGATCGAGACGGATGACGACGGCGCATGAAGCTTCACGCAAAGCTTGAAGAGCCGGAAACGAATCGGCGATCAGCCACTTGCGCGATTTCCTTGAATCGATCCTCCAAGCCGATTGCGATGTGAACCGACTGATGATCCGCAAGCACTCGGCGACACTGCATGGCCATCGCACCAGCTTTTCGCTGGAAGATGAATTCTGGGCCGAACTGAAGACGATTGCGGCAAGCCGTTCGATGTCGCTTGCCGCCCTGATTTCCGAGATCGACGACCACCGTTCCCCGGACAGCAACCTGTCCTCGGCGCTGCGGCTCCATGTGCTTTCGTGGGCGAAGGCCGGCTGTGGCGGCCGGCCGTGACGCCGGGAATTCAAACAAAAACCTGAAACATCTCAGGCGACGCAAACCACGCGTCTTCATTGCGCCTGAATGCCCGGCAGATGATCGAAATCGAGCTGACCGGGCTGCATCTGCCCGGAGCGCCGGGCCGCTTCCGCCTCGGCGGCCGCCCTCGCCTGCGCATCGGCCTTGGCTTTTGCCTCCGCTGCGCGTGCGGCCTCCGCCTCGGCAGCGGCCTTCTGCGCCGCCGCCTCCTGCGCCAGTGCGCGCAGCCGCTCTTCCTCCGCCTGCCGTTGCCGCTCGATTTCGGCCGCTCTGACGCGCTCGGCGTCATTGAAACGATAGAGCGCCACCTCGCGGCGCAACCTCTGCTTTTCAAGCACGATCGCCTGCAGCCGCTCGACGCGCCGCCGCTCGCGCTCAAAAGCACGCAGCGACAAGTAGCTGGTGATATCGGTCACGTCCATCGTCTTGCCGGGTGACGGCAGCATGCCGGAAAAGTTCAGCCTCAGCGCCGGCTCGACACCCGGAAGCGCCTCCGCGCCTGGATTGAGGCCGATGCCGACCGTCGCGCTGATCCGCTCCTCCGGCAAGGCGATCTGTGCGTCGGCGGTAACCCGGGCCAGATCGTTGGCCACGGTCACATTCTGCACCCTGAGCGTTCCATCGGTGACGTTAAAGGGAATTCCGAGCGGCGGCAGCTTCGCCTCGCCGTTGTTGAGCAACGTCTCGACGATCGGATGCACCTTGCCGGCATTGATCTGTTCCTGCATCGGGTCGGTGGCGGCAAGCAGCGGCGGAAGGATGGCAAGGTTCAGTCCGCGTATGCTCGTATCGCCGAGTCTCAGTTCCCCTGATCCATTGAGTGAGCTGGCGATCTCGCCAACCGTCTTGCCCGAGGCCTCCATCGACAGCGACAATCCGAACTTGCCGTTGGCAATCGGCGCGCCGTCACGCAGCCAGATGACCCCGGCAAGATCGGAATCGGCGAGCGTCAGCTTCGTCTGCAGGAAACCGGTGCCATCGGCATTGGTGAAGAGCAGGTTGCCGGAGAGCTTGCCGCCATCCCAGTTACCGGCCATGTCGTTGAGCTGCAACTCGTCGCCCCTATAGGCGACGTTGCTGGTGAAATCGGATACTGCCGTTTCCGGCAGACCGGGCCAGAATTCCTCGGCCGACAGCTTCACCTTGACGTCGAGATCCTTGAAGGTGGGCAGGCCTAGCGGCGCCTTCGACAGCGTGCCGCTGGCGGGATCGACGATCTGGCCGAACACCGCCTCGCCGAGCCAGCCGGCATCTGCCTTGGCAAGCGTCAGCTCGCCGCTCGCCGTCGTCTTCGCAGCCTTGCGGTCGAAGGTCAGCGCACCGGAAAACGCGTTGTCGGCCGCATGTCCCTTGAGATCGGACAAGACGATCTTGTCGCTATCGACGGCGGCGTTGACCTGCAGGCCGAACGGCAACCCCGTTCCGGTCTGCGGCAGGGCAATGCCGTTCATGATGAGATAGGGGTCGATATCGGCGCTGTCGAGCGAAAGCGCGATCTGACCATTCATGAAACTCTCCGGCCGCACGTCAACCTTGCCCTTCGCGGTAAACGAGGTCCGATCGGTCGCAAAGGTCAACGCCGCATCGGCAGGATCGTTGCCCGACGCCTTCACCTTGAGCGTCAGGCGGCCGTTCGCGCCGACATCGACCGGCAGCGGGTCGAGCCCGGCCTGACCGAACAAGATCGACGGCACGGCGTTTTCGAGCGTCGCCTCGAGGCTCGTCGTACCGTTGCCGGTCAGCGCCAGGAGATCGGACATGCGGTAATCGAGGTTGACCCGGCTGCCGTTCGAGACGCCGGCCAGCGTCACCGTCAGCGCATCGCCCTCGTCGCCACCGAGCGTCAGCGCGCCGCGTAACGCCGTATTGCCGTACCAGCCGGCGTTGCGCACCAGCCGGTCGAGCACAGGGTGGTGTGGAAGATGCTCGCGCAGCATGGTGAAGAAGCCGCCGGGATCGGCCGATTTGAAGGTGATCTCGCCTGCACCCTTATAGTCGAGCAGCGAGCCTTCGGCCCGGCCGGTCGCCGTCAGCTCGGCGCCCGCTACATTCTTGACTGACAGCCGGTCGACCGCAAGCGCCCCGTCGGCAATCGTGAAGGTGGTCTCGACATTCTCGGCGTCGACCCCGAAGGCGGTGAACCTGTCGGCCTTGAGCTGTGCGGCGATCTTATGGTCGAGGACATTGTCGCCGCTCTCCTGCCCGGTCGCGAGCCCGGCCAGCGCCTGCAGCGCGTCAAGATCGAGCGTGTCGCCATTCAGCGCCACCGACAGGGTCGGCGTCTGGCCGGAGATCGCCTGCCGCTCCAGCCGGCCTTTCAGCGTCGCCGATCCGACGGCGATTTCGAGATTTTCGAAACGCTGCAATTCATGAGTCAGGCTGACATTGGCGGAAAAACCCGCCTGCCGCAATTGGCGGATGGCCGGGTCGACCGGGCCGGCCAGCCAGGAAGCCAGCCCCGTTGGCTGGTTCGAGGCCATCACGATCTGACCGTTGAACGAGGGTTCTCCCTGAAGCAGGAGCTTGCCCTTGCCTTCCACTTGCGTGCGCCCCGGCAGCGTGCCGACGGCGCTGTCGATCATCCAGCCGGTACCGGCCGGCTCCAGCTCCAGTTGCACATCGCGTAGTGTCGTATCGCCGGCGACGATGGCCGGCAGTTTGACGCTTGCCTTGCCCGGCACCTGCGGAATCGGCACCTGCGCGACGATATCGATCAGAGAATTCAACCGCTGGCGCGCCGAAACCGCGGCATCCCGTGTCGTCTTGCCGGCCGCGCCCTGATTGCCGATGCGGTTCACGTCTATCTGCTGCCCGTCGGCGGTCAACAGGAATTCCGGCGCGTTGCCGGTATCGAGCGTCGCCTCCCCGGTTATCACATAGGGATCGTCCGTCGGGCCGATCTCCATCCGATATTCGGGAATGCGGATACGTTCATTGGTAAGCTCGAAGCGGCCCTTGAGCCTCGGCGGCTGCTCGTTCTTGTTGGCCGACCTGGCACTGTTGCGGTTTTCGATCGCCGCCGAAAGCTGGCCCTGATAGTTCGGCTTGCGGTCGACCAGCTTCAGTTCGCCGTCGAGATCGATACTGACCGGATGTTTGTCCGGCGACAGCTTCGTGCGCATGCGCAGCGCACCCTTCTCGTCCGGCTGGCTGCTCGAAATCGAGAAATTGCCGTGCTCACCGTCGAGCGCCGCATCGCCTTCGACACGCCAGGGGCCGGCGAGCGATTTGGCCGACATCTCCGCATTCAGGCCAGTGATGCGACGCGCCCGGCCCGACTGGTCATCGAGGAAGTCGACTTCGCCACCGCTGACATGCACATTTTCGAGAACGACTGTTTTGGCCGGTATTTCGGCGCGGCTGCCGCGCATCCAGTCGAGTGTGCCGTCTTTGAGCAATCTGAGGCGCACCTTCGGATTGACGACGCGCATATCGAAGATCAGCGCCTCGCCCGAAAGGAAAGGCGCAAGCTCGGCATCCATCGAAAATTGTTCGACCTTGACGATCGGCGTGCCGTCTGCCTCCTGGCCGACACGCACGTCATGCAGCGTGACCGACGGAAACGGCAGCAGACGGGCATCCACGGTGCCGTGGACGGTGACTTTCTTGCCAATGATGCGGCTTGCCTGATCCTCGAAGTTCTTGCGGAAATCCGTCCAGTCGATGAACAGCGGCGCAAGCAGCGCCACAAACAGCACTACGACGATCACTCCCCCCAGAAAGACGAGGAACCGGCCTACCAATGCAAGGATTCTCCATTCGGGATTGTGTTGCCGACACTGTTCAGGGTTCTATTGTCGACACTAGCGCTATTCATGCGATGGGCAAGGCCCAAGTTCATGAGAATATTCCGTTTTCAGCCTTGATGGAAAATCTTGCCGGGATTGAAGATACCGTCCGGATCGAGCGCCTGCTTCACCTGTCGCATCAGATCCACCGAGCCTCCGAGCTCCTGCTCCAGAAAGGCCATCTTGCCTTGCCCGATCCCGTGCTCGCCGGTGCATGTTCCATCCATATCGAGTGCGCGGCGGTTGAGCCGCTCAACGAAGCTCTCGGCCCTGGCGATGTCCCCGGCGCTTTTGTCGTCGAACAACAGCAGCACATGGAAATTGCCGTCGCCGGCGTGGCCGACGATAGGGCCGAGCAGCCCATGTTCCTCGATATCCGCCTGCGTTTCGGACACGCAATCGGCAAGCCTCGAGATCGGAACACAAACATCGGTCGAAAGTGCGGCAAGCCCCGGCGCCAGCGCCCTCGCGGAAAAGTATGCGTTATGGCGCGCCTTCCAGAGCTTCGTCCGCTCCTCGGCATTGGCGGTCCAAAGAAACTCGCCCCCGCCGCATTCAGCCGCGATCTCGGCGAAGGCGGCCGATTGCAGCGGCACGGTCTCGTCTGTGCCGTGGAATTCGAGAAAAAGCGTCGGGCTTTCGGCATAAGACAACCCGGAATAGGCGTTGCACGCCCGCATCTGCACAGCATCGAGCAGCTCGATACGCGCCACCGGGATCCCCATTTGGATCGTCATGATGACGGCATCGCAAGCCGCCTTGATGCTCGGAAAGGCGCAGACGCCGCCGGCAATCTTCTGCGGAATCGCCTGCAGGCGCAGCGTCACCGAAGTCAAGATGCCGAGCGTACCCTCGGCGCCGACAAAGAGCCGCGTCAGGTCATAGCCGGCAGAAGACTTGCGGGCGCGCCGCGCCGTGCGGATCTCCTCACCGTTGGCGGTGACTGCCGTGACGGCAAGCACATTGTCCTTCATCGTGCCGTAGCGCACCGCATTGGTGCCGGAGGCCCGCGTCGACGCCATGCCGCCGATCGAGGCATTGGCGCCGGGATCGATCGGAAAGAACAGGCCGGTATCGCGCAGATGGACGTTCAGCGCCTCACGGGTGATACCGGGCTCGACCGTGCAGTCGAGATCCTCCGGATTGACTTCAAGCACCCGGTCCATGCGGCTGAAATCGATCGAAACACCGCCATTGACGGCATTGACCTGACCTTCCAGCGAGGAGCCGGTGCCGAAACCGATCACCGGCACCCTGTGCGCTGCACAGGCCCTGACCGCCATCTTCACATCATCGGCGTTTTCGGCAAAGAGAACGCCGTCGGGCAGTAGCGACGGAATATAGGTGGTCGTATGGGCATGCTGCTCACGGAAGGACTGGCCGGTCTGGAAACGCTCGCCGAAGCTCTGTTTGAGAATACCGAGCACGGCGGATATCCCCGCCTCGTTGCGTGTTCCAGCCTTTGCGTCCTTCAGCGCCATCCCTTTGATCTCCCTGCCATTCCGCGTAGACGAGACCGCGTCCCGCAGACTACTGCGCCGCACGTCCGTTCAGACGTACATGGACGCTGTAGAACTTTAAAATTGCTGCATAATTTCGTCTTATATCGATTCCGATTTAAGGAGATATGCAGCAGGCTGGGTATGGGGCAAGTCAAAGCGGCTGTCCAGTTAAGATTGGGAAAAGATTTCACTCCCCCTTTGTTGTAGACCAGGGGCCATGGACAGCCCGGCCCGCGGCAGCCTCAGACGATCGGTGGATTGAGGAGCGCAAAACCCTGCTGCCGTCGATACGGGAAATAAGGATAAGGCGCCGTCACCGCGCTGACCGTGTCGAGCCTTTCGATCTGATCCTTCGACAGGCTCCAGTCGGCCGCGGCAAGGTTCTGCCTGAGCTGATCTTCGTTGCGGGCGCCAATGATGACGCTCGATACCGTCGGCCGGCCGAGCAGCCAGTTTATCGCGATCTGCGGCACCGTCTTGCCGGTCTCCGCTGCGATCGAATCCAGCACCTCGATGATGTCGAACAGCCTCTCGTCGTCAACAGGTGGGCCGTATTGGGCTGTCTCGTGCAGGCGGCTTGCGGCCGGCAGCGGCTCACCGCGGCGGATCTTGCCGGTGAGCCGCCCCCAGGCGAGCGGGCTCCAGACGAGAGCGCCGACGCCCTGGTCGACGCCGAGCGGCATCAGCTCCCATTCGTAGTCACGCCCCGCCAGCGAATAATAGACCTGATGGGCGACATAACGAGGATGACCCCAGCGCTCGGCCGCCGCGAGCGACTTCATCAACTCCCAGCCGGAAAAATTCGAGACGCCGACATAACGGATCTTGCCTGCGGCGACGAGGCCGTCGAGGGTCGACAGCACCTCCCCGACCGGGGTCGAGGCATCGAAGGCGTGAAGCTGCAAGAGGTCGATATAATCGGTGCCGAGCCGGCGCAGCGCATCCTCGGTCGCGCGGATCAGCCGCGCCCGCGAGGTGCCCCAGTCCTGCGGCCCCTCGCCCATCGGCAATGCGGTCTTGGTCGAAATCAGCACGGCATCCCGCCGGCCGCGGATCGCCTGGCCGAGCACCTCCTCGGAAGCGCCGGCCGAATAGACATCGGCCGTATCGAAGAGATTGACGCCGGCTTCGAGGCAGATGTCGACGAGCCGCCGCGCCTCTTCGGCATCGGTATTGCCCCAGGCGCCGAACAGCGGGCCGCTGCCGCCGAACGTGCCCGCGCCGAAGCTCAAAACCGGCACCCTGAGGCCGGATGCGCCGAGATTTCGATATTCCATGATCTATCTCCTGGGTTTCCTCTGAGATAGACCCGGTCTCTCCGTTGATATAGATTGCCTGACAGAATAGCATCTGTGACTTGAATTCATCATGAGCCGTCAGGACATCAACCGCTCGGGCGAAATGGAAGTCTTCGTCAGCGTCGTCGAGCGCGGCGGTTTTTCCGCAGCCGCCACGGCGCGACGCATGACGCCGTCGGCCGTCAGCAAGCTCGTCGCCCGGCTGGAGACGCGCCTCGGCGCCCGCCTCGTCAACCGCTCGACCCGTAAGCTGCAGCTGACGCCGGAGGGCTGCGCCTTCTATGAGCGCAGCATCGCCATTCTTGCCGATATCGCCGAGGCCGAACGCCAGGCTTCCTCGGGCGAACAGGCCTCGGGCCGCATCCGCATCAACACCAGCGGCTCCTTCGGCAATCACGTGCTGGCGCCCCTCGTGCCCGCCTTCATGGCGGTTCATCCCGGCGTGACGCTCGATATCACCCACACCGACAGGATCGTCGATCTGATGGAAGAGCGCGCCGACGTGGCGATCCGCACCGGCCCCCTGAAGAACTCCAGCCTGATCGCCCGCAAGCTCGGCGCCACCGGCAAGCTCATCGTCGCCTCGCCCGATTATCTCAGGCATCATGGCGAACCGCGCAGCGTCGCCGACCTGAGCCGCCATTGCCGCATCGGCTTTTCCTACGCCCGCGCCGTGGAGGGCTGGCCACTCAGCGAGAACGGCGAGACCGTGTCGGTGCCGATCACGCCAGGCTTGCAGGTTGGAGACGGCGAAGCCATGCGCCATCTCGCGCTCTCCGGCGCCGGTCTTGCGCGCCTGCCCGCCTTCACCGTCGGCGCCGATATCGAAGCCGGCCGGCTGGTGCCGGTGCTGGAAGCGGCCAATCCCGGAGATATCGAGCAATTCTATGCCGTCTACATGGGCCAGGGCGGACCGCTGCCGGCGCGCGTGCGCGCCCTGCTCGATTTCCTCGTCGGGCATGTTCGACTCTGATGAGATAACAAGGACTTGAGACGGCGGCTTGATTCAAATTCACACGCTGTATCGCCTAGAAGCCAGATTTCGCAATTGACCGCCCTCGCAGCCCCCGCCTATACCGAGGCAGCGCCGACCGGCCCTTGAGCCGGCCTCTCTTCATGCCGGACCTCCTCCCACCTTCACCCTCAGGACTTGGCGCCGGCCGGGAAACATATGGGGATTCATGCCACTCAGCCACGCACGCCGCCTGCTGCGGGATGCCGGCCTGCCGAAATGGGCGCTGCTGCTCACGCTTTCCACGGCCTTCACCGTCTTTCTCGAACTCTTCGCCCTGCCCGCCTCGCTGCTGATCGGACCGATGGTTGCCGCCATCGCGCTGGCGCTGACCGTCGGCAAGGGAAAGCTTCGCGTGCCGCTTCTGCCGCTGCAGTTCGGTCAGGTCCTCGTCGGTCTGATGATGGCGCGCACCATCACCCCTGATATTCTCGGCGCGATGGCGAAGGACGCGCCGCTCTTCCTGCTGTTCGTCCTCTCGGTCATCGCCATCGCCACCGGCCTCGGCTGGCTCCTGACGCGCTGGCAGGTGCTACCGGGAACGACCGCCGTCTGGGGCTCGTCGCCGGGTGCGGCCTCCGCCATGGTCATCATGTCGGAAGCCTATGGCGCCGATGCCCGCCTCGTCGCCTTTATGCAATATCTGCGCGTCGTCTTCGTTGCCGTCGGCGCTTCGGTGATTTCGCGCCTGTGGGTGGCGGCCGACGGCGGCGAGCCGCCGCCGCTCGTCCTCTTCCCCGCAATCGACTGGCCGGCCCTTGCGGCGACGCTCGCCATTGCCGGCTTTTGCGCCCATGGCGTACGCCGCCTGCGCATCCAGGGCGGCATGATCATCGTTCCGCTCTTTCTCGGCGCCTTCCTGCAGGGCGTGGGCCTCCTGAAGATCGAGCTGCCGATGTGGCTGCTCGCCACCGCCTATGCGCTCGTCGGCTGGAGCATCGGCCTGCGTTTCACCCGCGCGATCATCAGCCATGTGGCGCGCGCTCTGCCGCGGGTCGCCGCCTGTATCGTGCTGCTGATGGCGCTCTGCGGCTGCATGGCAGCGGCACTGCACATCTTCGCCGGCATCGATCCGCTGACGGCCTATCTCGCCACCAGCCCCGGCGGCGCCGATTCCGTCGCCATCATCGCCGCCTCCAGCGATGTCGACGTGCCCTTCGTGATGGCGATGCAGACCGGCCGTTTCCTGGTCATCCTGCTGATCGGGCCGGCGCTTGCCCGCTTTATCGCGCGCCGCTCCGGCCTTGCGGAAAACCCCGCCTAAGAATTGTCCACTGGCCAGGTGTGATGCCATAGGCCTTCTTGAAATGGCGATTGAAATGCGCTTGGTCGGCAAAGCCGGTCGCAGCCGCCACATCGGCAAAACCCTCGCCGGCACCCATCAGCGCCCTCGCCTGCTGCAGGCGCCGCATCAGCAAGTAACGATGCGGGCTGGTGGCAAAGGCCGTGCGGAAATGCCGTGACAGCGTGAAGCGGTCGAGGCCGGTAATCTTCTCCAGTTCGCCCGAGCGCACGGGCCTGAGCGCATGCGCCTCCAGATAATCGCGTGCTGCCCGTACCTGCCGCCAGGCGACCGTGCCCAGTGGCCGGCGACGCAGCTGCGAATGCCGTGACAGGCCGCCGGCGACGCGGCTGACGAAATCGTCGACGAAAAGCTCGTCCAGCTCCCGATCGAGTGCGCCGAGCGCTCCCAGAAGCACCTTCGCCAGCGCACTATCGGCAATCACGGGCTGCTCGACGAAGGGAAGCCCGATCTTCTCCGCCTCAAGGCATTCCATCAGCAGCGAAGGCTCCATGTAGAGCATGCGGTAATGCAGCCCGGCCTCGGTCGCCGCCCCGCCGTCATGCTCCTCGTCGGGATGCAGCACGATCACCTGCCCCGGCAGGCTGAAGCGCCGCTCGCCGCGATATCTGAAAGTCTGAACGCCGTGCAGCGTGACGCCAAGCGCATAGGTATCGTGCCGATGCGGCTCGAAGACGTTGCCGGAAAACTGCGCCTCGATACGCTCGATGCCGGGAAAGGCGGGCGCAGTCAGGATGCCGCTGCCCACCTGCGGCTCGCACAAACGTTCAAGACCCTCGAAGACCTGCGGCGTTAGATCCTGGCTCAACGCGTTTCGATACCCCTGATGAGAGAGACTGGAATGTTTGATACCAAAATTGCGATCGTCCTGCGAAACAATCTTGCCGGCTGGCAGAAGCTGAACGTCACAGCCTTCCTGTCGACAGGCATCGTCGGACAATATCCTGAGATCATCGGCGAGCCTTATAAGGACCGCGCCGGCAATCTCTACAATCCGCTATCGATCCAGCCGATCATCGTGCTTTCCGCCGACGAGGCGACGATATCGACCATCCACCGCCGCGCGCTGGAACGTGAGGTAACCTCCTCCATATTCATCGAGGAGATGTTTGCCACCGGCCATGACGCCGCCAACCGCGCCGTCTTTGCCGAGTATGCCCCTGACGACGCCAATGTCGTCGGCATCGCGATCAGAGCCGACAAGAAGATCGTCGACAAGATCACCAAAGGCGCGACGATGCAGCATTGATGCGATCAGCAGAAACGAAAGAGGCCGAGCGCGAGCCTGGCCTTCTGTTGTCTGAAAGAGCGCCTGCTCACCCCTGCGTGATCGGCGCGATCTGGATTTCGACGCGGCGGTTCTGGGCACGTCCGGCTTCGCTCGCGTTGGAGGCAACGGGTTGGGACGGGCCGAAACCGACGGCGGAGACGCGGCGCTGGTCGATGCCTTGACCGCCGAGATAATCGGCAACCGACAGCGCGCGGCGCTGCGACAGGTCCTGGTTATGCTGCAGGCTGCCCGTCGAATCCGTATGGCCGTTGACGTCGATCAGCGTGCGGTTGAACTTGCGCAGCACGATCGCCACCGAATTCAGCGTCGGATAGAAGCCGGGCTTGACCGCATCCTGGTCGACATCGAAGGTGATGTTCGAGGGCATGTTGAGGATGATGTTGTCGCCCTGACGGGTGACGGAGATGCCGGTGCCTTCGAGCTGGGCGCGAAGCTCGGCTTCCTGCTGGTCCATGTAGTTGCCGATCGCGCCGCCGGCCAGCGCGCCGATACCGGCGCCGATCAGCGCCGCATTGCGCTTGCCATGCCCGCCGCCGCCGACGGCCACGCCGACGAGAGCGCCACCGAGCGCGCCGAGCGCAGCACCGCCCGCCGTATTGGAAACCTTCTGCTCACCCGTATAGGGATCGGTCGTCGTGCAGGCGCTGAGATAGCTTGCTGCGACAGCCAGAAGTACGAATTTCTTGATCATGGACAGGACGGTCTCCGTTCAAAACTGATGCGAGCAAATGGCAAGGATTACGGCAAGAAAATGAAGATGTTCTCTTGATAGGCGAATTTCAGGCGCCGAAACAGCAGCCATGTTGCAGCAATGCGCTGATATCACCAGTTTTAAGGCAGGCTCGACCACGTGGACAGTGGCCGAGGCGCGCAGCTGCAGGGCGGAGCCTCGAAGATCGGCGGCGGATGGCTGGGTGGTCGCCCCTTAGAAATTCTGGAACAGCTGCCTGACCGTATCGTAAGTCGCATTGGCGATATTCAGCGATTGCAGGCCGAGCTGCTGCTGCGTCTGCAGCGCCCTGAGCCTGCTCGACTCCTCCTCCATGTCGGCATCGACGAGCCGGCCGATGCCAGCGGTGATGTTGTCGTGCAGCTGGGTGGCGAAGTCGTTCTGCAGCTCGATGCGTTTTTCCAGCGCGCCGAAGGCCGAGCCGACCGTCGTCAGCTGCGTCAGCGCCGCGTCGACGACGCTGATCATCTGGCCGATCTGCCCTTCCGTCGTGGTTGACGAAAGCGAAATGACGACCTGGCCGGCGGTGGTGCCATTTTTGCTGGTCATCAGCACGTAGTTCTGCGCGGTCCCGAGCTCGGTGGCGAAATAGGACGAGGTCAGCACGCCGTATTCGCCCGAGCCGGTGGCGCGGTCGTCAATCAGGTAGCGCGCATCCTTGGAGGTGGTGGCACCCACCGGCGTATTGTCGATATGGTAGCTCAGCATGCCTACAGAGACGGTACCGTCGGCATTGCGGATGAAGGACGCCGGGATCTGGCGCGGCTGCGTCGGGGTCGCATCGTTGGTGAGGATCACCCAGTTGTCGCTGTTGAAAGTCGCCGATTCCGAAACGCTGCGCAGTTGCTCCTGCAGCTGCTTGAGCTCTTCGTTGATCTTGTTCTTGTCGACCCCGTCCTCGGTGGCGGCGACAAGCTTGGCCTTGATCTCGGAGACGACGTCGATAACGTTCTGGACACCGGTATAGGCCGTGCCCATCGTCGCAGCCGCCATGCCGAGTGCATCCTGGACCGCCGAAACGGCCTTGTTGTCGGTGCGCGCGGTGGTGGCGATCGACCAATAGACGGCATTGTCGGCCGCTTTGGCGACACGCATGCCCGTCGTGATGTGGTTCTGCGTGACCGTCATATTGCGATTGATATCACGCAGCACATAGAGCGCCGCATCAACGGAGACGCGCTGATAAATACTCACGGAACTAGACTCCAAAAACACAACAGAACGCAACTGAACAGGGATGAACCTTCCGCACAGACGCTCATGTCCGGGGTCGCTGGATCTCCAGCGCATTGCCTTCAAGAAACGAAGAAGGCCAGTCGGTTCCTGGCCAAGATCATTGCCGCTTATGCTTAAAAAACGGCTAATCTTCAGAGGGAATTTATCTTATCCGCAAGACTTCATACACCATAAGAAACGCAGCCGAATGGCAATCCGGCAGCGCGTTCAAGTCGGACGGAAGGCTTATTCGGCGGCCTGCAGCTGCTCCTCGTCGGGTGCCGCACGCGGCCTCGTCGCGACCGACATCTCCTCGTGCAGGCGCGCCTCTTCATGAGCATGCGGCTTGGCGAAGCGGGCAAGCAGGAGATAGGCGACCGGCGTGATGAACAGCGTCACCAGCGTCGCAAAACCGAGGCCGCCGACGATCACCCAGCCGAGCGCCACGCGCGCTTCCGCACCCGCGCCATGGGCAAAGACCAACGGCACGCCGCCGAGAATGGTGGCGATCATCGTCATCATCACCGGGCGAAGGCGCAGCGCGCAAGCCTTTTCGATCGAGGAGCGCACGTCCTCACCCCTGTCGCGCAGCTGATTGGCGAATTCGACGATCAAGATGCCGTTCTTAGCCATGACGCCGACGAGCAGCACCAGGCCGATCTGGCTGTAGATGTTCAGGCTGGAACCGGTGATGATTAAAGCGAAGACGGCGCAGGCAAGGCCGAGCGGCACCGTCGACATGATGATCACCGAGGAGAGCACGCTTTCGAACTGGGCGGCGAGCACGAGGAAGATGATGACCATGGCAAAGCCGAAGGTCAGCGCCATGCCGTTCGAATTCTCTTCCAACGTTGCGGCTTCCGCAAGCGGCAGCAAGCGTGCGCCCGGCGGCAAGATCGGCTCGGCGAGCGCGGTCACCTGTTTCACCGCATCGCCGAGTGACATGCCGTTCTTGAGGCCGGCGGTGATCGCGACGGAGGCGAGCTGCTGCTCGCGGTTCAGCTGCGGCGCGACCGAACCCTCCTTCATCGAGGCGATGACTGACATCGGCACGATCTTGCCGTCGCCGGTTTTCAGGAACACGTTTTCAAGATCCGTGGGATCATCGATCGGCCGCGTCGTCGAAGTCAAAAGCACGGGATAGGATTCACCGTCGACGAAGACGTCGACCACCGAGCGCCCTTCGAGCAGCGACTGGATCGCCGTCGAAAGCCCCGTGATGTCGATGCCGAGATCGGAGGCGCGCTCGCGGTCGATCGCCACCGACACCTGCGCCTGGCTGGGCTCGCTGGTCAGCCGGGGCGTATCATATTGGCCGGTGGCATCGAGCGCCTGCACCAGCTTGGCGGCCGCCGCCGTCAGCGCCTCATGATCATTACCGACAAGCGCCATCTGCACGCCGCTGCCGGCGCCGCGGATGCGCAGGCTGTTGGAGGAGATGGCGTTGCCGCGCAGCGCCGGCACCTTCGCCGCCGCCTGGTTGATGTCGCCGACGATCTCGGCCTGCGTCCGATGCCGCTCTCCCCAGGGGGCGAGCGTCAGCACCATGAAGCCGCTGTTCAAAGAACCGCCCTGCCCGGAGATCGAAAAGACGTTGCGGATGTCACCGCTGTCGACCAGCGGCTGCAGATATTCCTCGACGAGCTGCATCTTGTCGCGGGTATATTCGAGGCTCGATCCCTGCGGCGTCGTCAGCCGCATCATCACCATCGACCGGTCCTCTTCCGGCGTCAGCTCGCTCTTGACCGTCGAGAAGGCGATGAGCGCGGCGCCAGCAAACAACACCGAGAAGAGGATGACGACGAAGGGCGCGTTGAGGCAGCCGTGCAGCGCCCATTTATAGAGGCTGGCGAAAGCCCCGCCGACGCGGCCGAGCGCGCCGTGATCCTCGATCATCGGCTTCGTCAGCATGCGCGAAGCGAGCATCGGGCACAATGTCAGTGCCACGATCGACGACAGCCCGACCGAAAAGGCGAGCACGAAGCCGAATTCCCGGAAGAGACCGCCGACCTGCCCCGGCAGGAAGGAGAGCGGGATGAAGACGGCCGCCAGCGTCGCCGTCGTGGCGATGACGGCGAAGAACACCTCGCGTGTGCCGAGCACAGCGGCCGCGCGCGGCCCCATGCCCTCGGCACGCCGGCGCACGATGTTTTCGAGCACCACGATCGCGTCGTCGACGACGAGGCCAGTGGCCAGCACGATGGCGAGCAGTGTCAGGATGTTGATCGAGAAGCCGACCATATAGATCGCAGCAAGCGTCCCGATTAGCGCCACCGGCATGCTGACGGCCGGGATCAGTGTCGCCCGCCAGTCGCGCAGGAAGAGATAGATGACGGCGGTGACGATAACGGCGGCGAGCATCAGCGCCAGCACCACCTCATGGATCGCGCCCTGAATGAAGACAGCATCGTCGCTGGTGATGGCGATCGTCGTTCCCTCGGGCAGCGTCTTCGACAGCTGCTCGACGGCGGCCTTGATGCCGGTCGAGATGTTGAGCGTGTTCGACTGCGCCTGGCGGATGATGCCGAGGCCAATGCCGGGCTTGCCGTTCGAGCGCAGCGCCGTATCGCCGTCGCGGGGTCCGAGCGTCACGGTCGCGACGTCGCCCAACCGGACGCGGTCCTGCAACATCACATTGGAGAAATCCGCCGGCGTCTGCAGGTTGGCGGTGGCGCGCACGACGATATCCTGCGTCGTGCTCTTCAGCGAACCGGCCGGAACGTCGAGCGCGGCATTGTCGAGCGCCTTGGTCAAGTCGCCGATGGTGAGCCCGCGGCTGGCGAGCGCCCCCTGATCGACATCGACGCGGAAGACCTTTTCCTGGTCGCCATATTCCTCGACATCGGCCACGCCGTCGACGGAGGCGAGGCGATCGATCACCTCGTTTTCGACGAGCTGCGTCAGGTCGTCCATGTTGAGGTTGGTGGAGGTGACGGCGAGGCGCATGATCGCCGAGGAATCCGAATCCGCCTTGACGATCTGCGGCGCATCCGCCTCGTCGGGCAGGTTCTGGGCGATGCGGCCGATCGCATCGCGCACGTCATTGGCGGCGACCGCGAGATCGATCGCATCGGAGAATTCGAGCGTCACCCGGCTCTGGGCGAAGGAAGAGGTCGAGGAGATCGACTTCAGGCCGCTGACGCGGGCGACCGCGCCTTCGATCACCTTGGTCAGTTCCTGGTCGATCGTCTGCGGTGAAGCTCCGTCGAAAGTGGTGCGCACGGTGACGACGGGACGGTCGACATCAGGCAGCTCCCGCACTTCGACGCCGACATAGGCCGCAAGACCGGCGACGACCATCAGCGTGTTGAACACCAGCGCCAGGATCGGCCGGCGAACGAAAAGCGCGGTGAAGCTCTGCTTGCCCGACGCTCGGTCCTGAGGCAATTCGGTCACGCTCATTGGGTCGCGACCTCCCCGTTCGCGGCGACATCGGCGGAAACACGCACTGCCCCGCCCTCACGCACGCGCTGCAGGCCCTGCGTCACGATCTTGTCGCCGTCCTTGAGATCGGCCCTGACGAGAACAAAATCTGGATTGCGCTGCACGATGCTCACCCGCACCTTGTGCGACTTGTCGTCGGTCACCTGCCACACGAAGGCCCCTTGTGAATCCCACTGCACGGACTGCGGATCGACCGCCGGATATTTGTCGCCGGGGAATTTCATGCTGACGCTGAAGGACATGCCGGCGCGCAGCTCGTCGGTAGAGTTGTCGATGCGGGCGCGCAGGCGCAGCGTGCGGCTTGCCGCATCGATGCGGTTGTCGACCGCCTCGATCACGCCGGAAAACACCTGCCCCGGCTTTGCCACCGACATCGCCTCTACCGGCTGGCCGACCTCGACCGTATTCGAGAAACGCTCCGGCACCCAGAAATCGACGAGGATTTCCGAACGGTCGTCCAGCGTGACGATCGGCGTTGATGTCGTGACATTATCGCCGATATTGACCGGCACGATGCCGACGATGCCGTCGATCGGGGCCGTGATGTTGCGCCTGGCGAGATTGAGCTCGGCGGCCTGCAGCTGCAGCCGCGCGCCCTGCTCGGCGATCTCGGAATCGAAGACGTCCATGCGCGACACGCTGGACTTGATGTTGTGGTAGAGATTGGACTTCTCGACCGCGGCTTTCACCGCCACATCCGCCTGGCCGCGGGCGATCACCTGCTCTTCGCTATCGAGCTTGGCGAGCACCTGCCCGGCCTTCACCCTATCGCCCGACTTGATGAGGATTTCGCGGATCGTTCCCGTGGCCTGCGGCGTCACCGCGACGGAACGGATCGCATCGCCTGTACCGATGGCATTCAGCCGGTCGTTGACGACGCCTTGAACGACGGCCTGCGTCGCGACGAGAATGGCGCTGTTGCGCCCGCCGCCGCTGCGGCGGTTCTGTCCCTGTCCCTGCCCTTGGCCCCGTTGCCCTTGCGCCCCGACGGAAGCACCGGCATCGGCGGTTTCAGGAGCTTTAGGCACGATCATGGAAACGAGGCTATCCGGAATGCCTGCATCGCGCATCTTATCGCCGGCGCCGG
Source organism: Rhizobium esperanzae (assembly GCF_002204185.1). Classification (GTDB taxonomy): domain Bacteria; phylum Pseudomonadota; class Alphaproteobacteria; order Rhizobiales; family Rhizobiaceae; genus Rhizobium; species Rhizobium esperanzae. Next base: position 178,319 of record NZ_MXPU01000003.1, read on the forward strand.
GCGCAAAGAAAACCCACGCGGCAAAACCGGCAATGATGACGATGAGCGAAAGTATAAACTGCTTCCAAAAGGCCATTCACGTCTCCGGAGGGACTCGGGGTTGGACCAGGGTCGGCAGAAAGAGGCGCTGCGGGATCAAGCTTCCCATCTGATGCGACAATATCGCGCTTTTACAGCTTACCGACAAGCATAAGCACCCGGCATTACCGATTTGTAATATCAGCGAAGAATGGGAATAATCCGGCCGCTCACTTTTGCTTGAATGGAGCTCGCAAAGGTCTTCGATGCTGCCGGTCTATGGACGAAGATCGCTCAAAACCCATGAAAAATGAGGGGCGGAAATCTATCGGCGCATCGCCCATCGCAGGCCGATCATCGCGGCGATTCCCAGTATTGGCCAAACCGCCCAGAAGGTTCCACTCCAGGTGAGGACGTTGATGCCGATAATGCCGAGCGCCGTGATCGCGAGTGTCACCATCCTGCGGTCGAAACGCGCCTGGTCACGATTCCAGGCAAGTGCTGCAATGACGATGAGCGCAAGCAGCGGAAAGCGGGCCCAGAAAACTCCGTTCCATGTGAGGAGATTGATGCCGACGAGTACGGCGGCGATGACGCCGAGCACGCTGAACAGCCTTCGGCCGTAGCCGGCAGCCGGTCTTGCCTCGGCGGTGACCGGAGCCGCCGGCTGGGGCCGAACGGTGGTGGGTCGTTCCGCAGGCTGCGCCTCCTCGCCTCCGTCGCCGATCTTGACCGCATAGCTCGGCACGCCCTCGTCGACATTCTTCACCGTCAGCGGCCCGAGAAACTCGAAACCAACAGCTACCTTGTTGCGCACCTGATCGTAAACGGTGCTCGATATCACGATGCCGCCGGGGGCGGCCGAGGCCTGCAGCCGCGCGGCGATATTGACACCGTCGCCATAGATGTCACCGCCCTCGACGATGACGTCGCCGAGATTGATGCCGATGCGGAAAAGCATTCGCCCGTCGCTTGGACGGCGGGCATTGAAGCCGGCGAGTTCGTTCTGGGTATCGACAGCCGCGCGCACGGCTTCGACCACACTCGGGAATTCGGCGATCAACCCGTCACCCCAGGTGTTGACGACACGGCCGCCATGGCTTTCGATCAGGTGTCCCATCGCCTCGCGGCAGCGCTTCAGCGTCGCAAGCGTCCCCTCCTCGTCGGCCCCCATCAGCCGCGTATAGTCCTGCACGTCAGCACAGAAGATCGTCGTCAGCTTCCGCCGCGTTTCACTCATGGTCACTCGCCTTTGCTATCGGCCCCGAAAGGTCGCTGCAAAGCTGGAATTGGGTTGAATGGGGACCAATATGAACGATTGCAGCGGCGGTAAATTACGCAGCCTTTGTATTTGTTGCCATCAATAATTGCCGATCGCCACCGGATGCGGGCAAAAGGATAGAGGCTTACGACGCGCTTAAGCCCGCGCGCTGAAAAAAACCGATCATTGAACAATCCTGCGCGGGCTCGCCGTATGTTCCTTCACCACGGTGCTCGAGCCGTCGATTTCCTGAAGCAACACGTCGTAGCCCCAGAGGTCGGCCAGATGTTGCAGGACGAGCTTCGTGTCACCTTCCTGCAGATAGCAGCCGTTCATGACGATATGCTGCAGCAACAGGCGGCGGTCGCCGGCGAGATCGACATCGACGATATCGATGGCCGGATCGGTCCAGCCGATATCGTATTCGCGGGAGAGCTGCCGGCGAATGCGCAGATAGCCTCGCTCATTGTGAATTGCCGAAACCAGCACACCTTCGGTCTGTTCCGGGTCGTCGTAGAGATGGAACAGCCGCAACCGCCGGATCAGGTTCGGGCTCAGGAACTGGCTGATGAAACTCTCGTCCCGGTAATTTGCCCAAACGTCGCGCAGAACCCCCATGGCGTCGCCTCGTCCCGCAATATCGGGAAACCATGCCCGGTCCTCTTCCGTCGGCTTCGTGACGATCCTCTCGATGTCCTGCATCATCGCAAAACCAAGCGCATAGGGATTGAAACCCGAGAACCGCCGATCGTCGTAGTTTGGCTGGAAGACGACATTGGCGTGCGACTTCAGGAATTCGAGGAAGTTCCCGTCGCTGATCTGCCCCCGCTCGTGAAGCCGGTTCATGATCTGATAATGGACGAAGGTGGCGGTTCCCTCGTTCATCACCTTGGTCTGACGCTGGGGATGGAAATATTGCGCGACATGGCGGACGATGCGAAGGATCTCGCGCTGCCACGGCTGTAGCCGCGGCGCGGATTTCTCGAGAAAATATAGGATGTTATCCTGCGGGAGACCGAGCGCGGCCCGGCGCTTTTCCAAACCGATGTCACCCGCCTTCTTCGCCTTGCCAACGGGAACCGTGCGCCACAGGTCGTTGAACATCTGCTCCTCGTGGGCGCGACGCTCCTGTTCCCGCTTCTCCTCCTGGCGAAGGTCGATTGTGGTCTTGCCGGCATATCGATGCACCCCATGCGACATCAGCGCATGCGCCGCATCAAGCGTTCTTTCGACGGCCGTCTCGCCGTAACGCTCTTCGCAGCGGGTGATATAACCCTTGGCGAAATCAAGGTAATCGAGAATTCCCTCGGCATCGGTCCAGAGCTTGAAGAGATAGTTATTCTTGAAGAAGTGATTGTGGCCAAAGGCCGCATGGGCGATGACGAGCGTCTGCATCGTCGCCGTGTTTTCCTCCATCAGATAGGAGATGCAGGGAGAGCTGTTGATGACGATCTCGTAGGCAAGGTCGCGCATCCCGCGGCGGTAGAAGGTTTCATGATGCGCAAAATGTTTTCCGAAGGACCAATGGCGGTAAAAGAGCGGCATGCCGGTTGAGGAATAGGCATCCAGCATCTGCTCCGAGGTGATGACTTCGATCTGGTTCGGATAGACATCGAGGCCGAGTTCGCCGAGCGCGATCTCCTCGCACGCATCATGGACGCGCTGCAGCGTTGCAAAGTCCCAGTCGGCTCCCTCGAACAAGAGCCGCTCTCTTGGCCTCACCGTCATGGTCATGGCGTCACCTTCGGCTGTGCGTCACGTTTCTGGAAGAGATCGTGGAAAACAGGGAATATTTCGCTTCGCCGGCATACCTTGCGCATCGAAAGCGGCAGCGGTTCGGAACGGATCCCGTCATAGAGCATCCAGAGGGGCGATCGCGATACTGAAGAATCGCCGCCTTCCTCGCCGACCTCGATATAGGCGAAATACTGGCACAGCGGCAAAATCTCGCGCAGCAGTTGCCCGGTCAGATTTCCGTCCGAATGGGCATTGTCGCCGTCCGAGGCCTGGGCGCCATAGATATTCCACTCCGCCGGGTCGAAACGCGCCGCGATGATCGCCCGCATCGCGGCAAGCGCGCTCGACACCAGCGTGCCGCCCGTCGCCGGACCGTAGAAGAAGGTTTCCTCGTCGACCTCTTCTGCCCTGTCGGTATGGCGGATGAAGACGATTTCCACTTTCTTGTAGCGTTTCGACAGGAAAAGGTAGAGCAGCAGGTAGAACCGCTTCGCAAGGTCCTTCATGTGCTCCGACATGGAGCCCGAGACGTCCATCAGGCAGAACATCACCGCTTTGGCGACAGGCTTCGGCTCGTTTTCGAAGCGGCGATAGCGCACGTCGAGCGGATCGATATAGGGAATGCGCCGGCTTTTTTCCGTCAGGGATTTGAGTTTTGCCTCAAGCGCCAGACGGGCCTCTTCATCCTCACATTCCTCGATCTGCCGCTGCAGGGCTTCGATCTCTTCGCGGCGTGGGCGGCCAAGCGCAACGCGGCGCATCATCGCCAGCTTCGTGGTGCGACCGACGGCAATGTTGGCAGGGGATCCCGATACGGAATAACCGGCCCGAAACGGAGTTTCCTCCTCCGTTTCGGCTAGACGCCGCTTGGCAAGGTCTGGCAATTCAAGGTCATCGAGGAACACATCGAGGAATTCCTCCCGCGTCAGCACGAAGCGAAAGCCGTCCTCACCGTCGCCTTCGCCTGCATCTTTTGGTTTTCCACCCTTCCCACCCGGCGGCCGCGGAATGATGTCGCCTTCGACGAAGGCCCGGTTCCCGGGCAGGATATGGTCGGCGATGCCGCCTTCGCCCCGTCGAAAGCTTGGTTCGGCCATTCCATCGATCGGCAGGCTGATCTCCCCACCGTCGAGCACGTCTCGAATGTTTCGATTCTGCAGCGAACGTTTCACCGCCTGCTGCACGGCTCCCTTCATGCGTCGAAGGAACCGCTGACGATTTTCCAGACTTTTACCGCGCGGATTTAGCCGCCGGTCGACAATGTGCATAATGGCTCCGCATTAACTTGCCTGTTTGACGCGCATGTACCATTCGACGAGGCGCCGAACCTGCCGTTCCGTGTAACCTCGCGCGGCCATGCGCGAGACGAATTCGCTATGCTTCTTTTCTGTTTCCGAATCCTTCTTCGATCCGAAGGAAATGACCGGCAAGAGATCTTCGACCTGCGAGAACATACGCTTCTCGATGACTTCCCGGATTTTCTCGTAGCTCGTCCATGACGGATTTTTTCCGCCATTGGCCGCCCGCGATCTCAGCGAGAACTTGACGATTTCGTTGCGGAAATCCTTCGGATTGGCAATTCCCGCCGGCTTTTCGATCTTCGTCAGCTCCTGGTTGAGGAGCTCGCGGTCGAGAAGCTGACCGGTATCGGGATCCTTGAAGTCCACATCTTCGATCCAGGCGTCGGCATAATCTACATAGCGGTCGAACAGATTCTGTCCGTAGTCCGAATAGGATTCAAGATAGGCCTTCTGAATCTCGTTGCCAATGAACTCTGCGTAGCGTGGCGCAAGATCGGCCTTGATGAATTCCAGATAGCGCTTCTCGACGTCGTCGGAAAACTGCTCGCGACGGATCGCCTGTTCCAGCACATACATCAGATGGACGGGATCGGCGCCGATATCCGTAGTGTCGTGATTGAAGGTGGAGGCGAGCACTTTGAAGGCGAAGCGGGTCGATATTCCGTCCATGCCTTCGTCGATGCCGGCAGCATCCCGGTATTCCTGGACACTGCGGGCGCGCGGGTCGCTTTCTTTCAGGCTCTCCCCGTCATAGGTGCGCATCTTCGAGAAGAAGGTCGAATTCTCGTGCTTGCGCAGGCGCGAAAGGACGGAGAAACGCGCCAGCATTTCGAGCGTTGCCGGGGCGCACGGTGCATCCACCAGTTCCGATCCCTCGATCAGCTTTTCGTAGATCTTCTGTTCCTCTGTCACCCTCAGGCAATAGGGAACTTTGATCACGCAGATACGGTCGATGAAGGCCTCATTGTTCTTGTTGGCCTTGAAGGTCTGCCACTCCGCCTCGTTCGAATGCGCAAGGACGATGCCGGAGAAAGGTATGGCGCCGATATTCTCGGAGCCGATATAGTTGCCCTCCTGCGTTGCCGTCAGCAGCGGATGCAGCATCTTGATCGGGGCCTTGAACATTTCGACGAATTCAAGGATGCCCTGATTGGCGCGGTTCAGCCCACCCGAATAGCTGTAGGCATCGGGATCGTTCTGGGAGTAGGTTTCCAGCTTGCGGATATCGACCTTACCGACCAGCGAGGAGATGTCCTGGTTGTTCTCATCGCCAGGCTCGGTCTTGGCAATCGCGATCTGGCGCAATCGCGAAGGTTGTATTCTGACGACGCGGAATCGGGAAATATCGCCCCCAAAATCGTCGAGCCGCTTCAAGCACCACGGGCTCATCAATCCGTTCAGACGCCGCAGCGGGATTCCATACTGCTCCTGCAGGAGCGAACCCATCGTCTCCGGGTCGAAGAGGTTGAGCGGGCTTTCGAACACGGGGCTGACCTCGTCACCGGCCTTCAGCACGTAGATCGGATGAACCTCCATCAACTGCTTCAGCCGCTCCGCCAGCGACGACTTACCGCCGCCGACCGGACCGAGCAGATAAAGAATCTGCTTGCGCTCCTCGAGCCCCTGCGCCGCATGCCGAAAGAAGGAGACGATGCGTTCGATTGTCTCTTCCATGCCGTGAAAACCCGCAAAGGCAGGATAAACCCGGATAGTCCTGTTCATGAAGATTCTGCCGAGGCGCGCATCCTTGGCAGTGTCCACCATCTGCGGCTCGCCTATTGCAGCCAGCAGGCGCTCGGTCGCGTTCGCATAGGCGATCGGTTCGGTTTTGCAGAGATCGAGATATTCCGAAACCGACATGTCGCTTTCGCGGCGCGCTTCATAACTGCGTGTGAACGCATCGAATACGGATTCACTCAGCATGGGACCTCCATTAAGGTTATGCCGCAGGCTCTAAGCCGTATAACCATCGAGATGGCCACGGCGTTCCTAAGAATCAATAGTTTCGTAGGTATATTCGACGCTGACCGGCCGTTTGTAGCAATGCACAAAATTGTGCATGCACCGGTAATTTTTTTACTCCGCGAAACTGTTTCCCATTGTAGTTGAGAAAAGGGTCATTGGCATATCAGCACATTTAGCGACGTGACATGAATGTCAAAAAGGTGTGCAATGGCGCCCGTGATTCGAGCCGTGGAAAATCGACAATCGGCCCGCCGGTGAGAGCAAGCCGGCTCTGACAGCAGACACCCAGCGCGCTCCCACAGCATGGGGCCGGGCGGATGTCACCACGCGCCCGTATGTTCCTATCATATGCTTCCCGGCACTTTTAGCCGTTGAATGCCTTCTCCAGCGCAGCCACATCGATCTTGACCATGCCGAGCATGACTTCGGTGACGCGCCTTGCCCGCTCGCGATCTTCGTCGGCGATCATCTCGGAGAGCGCGCGCGGGACGATCTGCCAGGAAAGACCCCAGCGGTCCTTCAGCCAGCCGCAGGCCTCCGGCGTGCCGCCATTGGCGAGGAACGCGTCCCATATCCGATCGATCTCCGCCTGGCTTTCCAGAAGGATCGCTATCGAAAAGGAATGGTTAAAGCTGTCGAGCGGACCGGCCTTCATCGCCAGGAAGGCCTGGTCGCCAAGCGTGAACTCGATCAGCTCGACGCTGCCGGGAGGGCCGCTCGGTGTTTCCGCTGGAAGTATGGTGGTGCGGCCGATCCTGGAATCCGGAATGATCGACACGTAGAATTCGACGGCTTCGCGTGCCTGCTCCGCGAACCAGAGATTTGAAATGACCTTGGGCATGGACAGCTTCCTTAGTTGGCGAGTATCCCGGACTTCTGTCCGATGCTTCGAGGACGTCTGGTCGCCGCCCGTTCCGACAGGCCGCAATCGGAATTTTTTCGCCGCCCACCCGCGGCGGCCTCGCCGCCCACACCCCTGCAATAGCGGTGATTCCAGAATGAAAGCAGAACATCTTTTCTGGTCTTTCCTTCCCGAATCACTACATTACGCGCCATGAGCAATAGTTTCGACGATATTCCCTTCTTCGACGAAGAGCCGGGCGAAGTGGCGCGCAAGCCGCAGCCGTCTGTCGCAACTGCCGGAAGGCCAGCCGCCGGCGGCGGCATCGCCGCCCGAGCCATGGCGGCCCGTGACGGCGGCAAGCGGCCGGATTATCTCGCCGGATTGAACCCGGAACAGACCGAAGCCGTCGAAACGCTGGAAGGCCCCGTCCTCGTGCTCGCCGGCGCCGGCACCGGAAAGACGCGCGTGCTGACGACCCGCATCGCCCATATCCTCAATACCGGCCGCGCCTTCCCGTCGCAGATCCTCGCCGTCACCTTTACCAACAAGGCCGCGCGCGAGATGAAGGAGCGCATCGCGCTGCTCGTCGGCGGCGCCGTCGAAGGCATGCCCTGGCTCGGCACCTTCCACTCGATCGGCGTCAAGCTCCTGCGCCGCCATGGCGAGCTCGTCGGCCTGAGCTCCGGTTTCACCATTCTCGACACCGACGACGTCGTGCGCCTGATCAAGCAGCTGATCCAGGCCGAAGGCCTCGACGACAAGCGCTGGCCGGCCAAGCAATTCGCCGGCATGATCGACACCTGGAAGAACAAGGGCCTCGGCCCCGCCGATATCCCCGAGGGCGATGCCCGCGCCTTTGCCAATGGCCGCGGCCGTGAACTCTATTTCGCCTATCAGGCGCGCCTGACGACGCTGAACGCGTGCGATTTCGGCGACCTGCTGATGCATCCGATCGCGATCTTCCGCAAGAACCCGGATCTCCTGAAGGAATATCACGGCCGCTTCCGTTATATCCTCGTCGACGAATATCAGGATACCAACACCGCCCAATATATGTGGCTGAGGCTGCTGGCCCAGCGCGCCAAGGGCGAGCCGCAGAATGTCTGCTGCGTCGGTGACGACGACCAGTCGATCTATGGCTGGCGCGGCGCGGAGGTCGACAATATCCTGCGCTTCGAGAAGGATTTCCCCGGCGCCAAAGTCATCAAGCTGGAGCGCAACTACCGTTCGACCGAACATATCCTCGGCGCGGCCGCCCACCTGATCGCCCACAATGAAGGCCGCCTGGGCAAGACGCTATTCACCGACCGCGCCGATCCCGACGACGTCAAGGTGCAGGTTCACGCGTCCTGGGACTCCGAGGAGGAAGCCCGCGCCATCGGCGAGGAGATCGAGCAACTCCAGCGCAGCAAGCATCTGCTGAACGATATGGCGATCCTCGTGCGCGCCTCCTTCCAGATGCGCGAATTCGAAGATCGCTTCGTCACCCTTGGCCTTAACTACCGCGTCATCGGTGGCCCGCGCTTCTATGAGCGCCTCGAAATCCGCGATGCCTTGGCCTATTTTCGGCTCGTCGCACAACCGGCCGACGACCTTGCCTTCGAACGCATCATCAACACGCCGAAGCGCGGCCTCGGCGATACCACGGTGCGTGCGCTGCATGACTATGCCCGCGCCCGCGACATCCCCATGCTGGCAGCGGCCGCCGACATCATCGAAACGGACGAGTTGAAGCCGAAGGCTCGCAAAGCCCTCTTCGACGTGGTTCAATTTTTCCGCCGGTGGCAGGAACTGCTTGAAAACACACCGCATACCGAACTTGCCGAGCAGATCCTCGAAGAGTCCGGCTATACCGACATGTGGAAGAACGACAAGAGCGCTGAAGCCCCGGGCCGTCTCGAAAACCTCAAGGAACTGATCCGCTCGATGGAAAGCTTCGAGTCGATGCGCGGCTTTCTCGAACACGTCTCCCTTGTGATGGATGCCGAGACCAACGAGAACCTTGACGCCGTTTCGATCATGACGCTGCATTCTGCCAAGGGCCTGGAATTCGACACCGTCTTCCTCCCCGGCTGGGAGGAGGGCCTGTTCCCGCATCAGCGCTCGCTCGATGAAAGCGGCCGCGCCGGCCTGGAGGAGGAACGCCGCCTCGCCTATGTCGGCATCACCCGCGCCAAACGCCGCTGCCACATCTGGTTCGTCTCCAACCGCCGCATTCACGGTCTCTGGCAATCGACCCTGCCCTCGCGTTTCCTGGACGAACTGCCGGAGAGCCATGTCGAGGTCGCCGAAATGGAGCAGAGCTACGGCGGTTACGGCCGCGGCGGCTACGGCCAGTCACGCTTCGACAAGGCCGAACCCTTTGCCAACTCCTATTCCACGCCCGGCTGGAAACGTGCCCAGGCCAACAAGACCGACGCCACCCGCGACAACTGGGGTACCCGCTCCGGCCACGCCGTCGAACGCATCGGCTATGGCGAAAGCGGCCCGAAGGGACGCATGATCGACGGCGAACTGGTGGCGAAGTCAACGTCCTCGGAGCCGTCGCGCTTCACCCTCGGCGACCGCGTATTCCACATGAAGTTCGGCAACGGCAACATCACCGGCATTGAAGGCAACAAGCTGACGATCGATTTCGATCGCGCCGGACAGAAGCGGGTGCTGGACGGGTTCGTCGAGCGCGTCTGACCGCGCGACGAAACCACGCGAACAGTCACCCAAACATCCGCATACTGCTGAGCCCGAGGATGTCGTTCAGCAGGGCGATCCCCATTCCGATGGCGACGATCGACAATCCGATCAGGAACAGCCGGCGCGCCCGGTCGTATTTGACGGCGAGCAGCGAATCTCGCGCCAAGAGGTCGGCAAACACCTTCACCTGAATGGCGATGCCGACGGTCAGGAATGACATCGGCAGCAGATCGACGCGGCTCCAGTCATTCGGGTTGGAAACCCACAGACTGATGAAGTTGAGCGAGAAACCAAGGATGATTCCGGTTGCCGTTAACGATCCGTTGCGGAAGGTTGCATCGATCTTTTCATCTGTCTGGGGTTCGGACATGGTCTCCGTCTCGGCTTGCTGCTCGGGCAAGAAAGGCAGAAATCGGGGCGGCCGGCAAGGCCGGCCTCTTTGCTGGACGCAACCGGCAGCTATCGCATTGGTTGAATTAGCGAATTCTTTTCCGCCGACTGCTACCAACAGTGACAGAATTAACGCTTGCATGCGGGCTCCCGGGAATTCACTAGTTGATGCATTCGGTGCACTTGGCATTTGCATTGCCATAACGCGAAGGGATTGGCCTTGATGAAAGCGCTGCTGCTCGTCGATATCCAGAACGGCTTCTGTCCGGGAGGAAACCTGCCGGTGCCGGACGGCGACAAGGTCGTTCCCGTCGCAAACAGGCTGATCGACAGCGGCAAATACGATCTGATCGTCGCCTCCCAGGACTGGCATCCGCCCGGCCACGGCAGCTTCGCCTCCGCCCACCCGGGCGCCGCCCCCTTCGAGATGGGCGAACTCTCTGGCAAGCCGCAGATGATGTGGCCGGACCACTGCGTCCAGGGCACGCTCGATGCCGAACTGCATCCCGCGCTCAAATCCGAAGAGATCGACCTGATCCAGCAGAAGGGCGAGAATCCCAAGATCGACAGCTATTCGGCCTTTCGCGATAATGACCGGGATGCCTCGACCGGCCTTTCCGACTTCCTCGAAGACCAGGGCGTCACCGATCTCGATGTCTGCGGCCTCGCCACCGATTACTGCGTCAAGTTCTCCGCGCTCGATGCGCTGGAAATGATGCCGGGCATACGGGTGCGCTTCATCGAGGACGCCAGCCGCGGCATCACTCCCGAAGGCGTTGCCGCCGCCATCGACGAGATGCAGGCGCATGGCATCGCGATTATCGACAGCGCCAAGGCTCTGGCCGGCTAACTCACGCTAAAGATAATGCGGGGATGTCGGAACGGCTCACGCCCACCCGTCCTTGGCTCTGAACACGCCAACCATGGAAGCCGAGAGATGAGAAAGCTTGTGACCGCAGCCTTTGTGAGCCTGGATGGCGTAATGCAGGCGCCCGGTGCGCCTGAGGAGGACCCGACCGGCGGCTTCACCCTTGGCGGCTGGACCGCCAACTACTGGGACGAGACGATGGGCCAGTTCATGGATGGGATCTTCACCGATCCCTTCGCGCTGCTGCTTGGCCGCAAGACTTACGAGATCTTCGCCGCCCATTGGCCCTATGTCGGCGAAGACGATCCCATCGGCAAAGCCTTCAGCGCCGCGACCAAATATGTCGCGACCACCTCGAAAGAGCCGTTCACCTGGGAAAATACCATTGCGCTGCGCGGCGATGTCGCCGCCGAAATTGCCGGGTTGAAACGGGAGGACGGCCCCGACCTCCTGACGCAGGGCAGCAGCGGCCTCGTGCAAACCCTGCTGGCGCATGACCTGATTGATGAACTCCGGCTCCTGACCTTCCCCGTGATCCTCGGGCCCGGCAAGCGCCTGTTCGGCGATGGCGCCAAGCCGGAAGCGCTGCAGCTCATCGCCAACTCGGTATCAACGACCGGCGTCATCATGAGCGTCTACAAGCGTGCCGGCGAGGTCAAGCCCGGGAGCTTCGCGATTGCCGAGCCCTCGCACGCCGAGCTCGCACGCCGCGCGCGAATGAAGCGCGAGGGCTGAGAAGTGTGGGCGAGTGAAAGAGCTGATGCCAGGCTGCTGTCTGGCTTCTTATTTCAAGACATAAGCGTCGTAGGTCTCATCGCTTCCGGCAGCCGGGCCGAAGCGTTTGATGAGCTCTGTCGCGCTTTGGAAAGCCGAAATATCCTCAGGCGTCAGAGACAGCCGCCAAACATAGCTTTCACGCAAGGAGACCGGAGCGGTAATCTGATCGAGCCGCTGCGAAAGAAGAATGACGACGGGCACCTTCTCACTCTCCCGCAATCGGCGTGCCGATTGGAGGATGTCGGCAAGGCTGAGCGAAAGCCGTGCGTTGCGGGTATATCGCACGATGGCGCCGAACCGGTCCTCCCGCAGAAGATAGGTACGGTTGGAAACGTAGTAAGGCAGCGCTTCCACGAGATAATCGGGATCCGCCATGATGATCGCATCCTTGAGATCGGGGCGTGATTGCATGAACGCACCGACATCCTTGCTCCGGCTGAAAGGTATTTCGGCCACGAAGGTCCGATTGACCTTTACGGCAGCGGACATGACCTGCAGCGCCAGCAATATCGTGAAGCACAGGCGGCCAAACTTTACGATGCGGCCGGCAGCCGCCGCGCCGGAAACGCCCGCCCCGTCACCCTGGATGTGTCTAGTCAAGGCGGTCATCGCGATCATGAAGACCAGCCAGAGCGCCTGGTGTCTATATCCGCCCGGATAAACGAGCGTAAACAGCAACGAGAGCCCTAACAGCACCAGCGCCGCTGCGATCATGGCCGCCGGTCGGTTCGCCAACCCTAACAGGCTGCCGTAGATCAGCACCGACATCAAAGCTGCGAAGATGCGGAAAGCCGACGGATCGGCCACCATCAATCCGAGAATACTGTCGGGATAGAACGACAGAAAATGCGAACTGGCCAGCGCAAGAGCACGAAGGGCGAGCAAAGCGAAATTCTCGCCGCTGAGGTCGTTCTGCCCTGTATCATTGAAGGTCGGATAGACCGTGAGGAAACACAGAACAACTCCAACCGCGGCCAAGACTGCGGCTGTCGCAAAGCCGCGATACTCCCGTAAAGGAGACCTTGGCCGCGCCAGAACCAAATCAAAAAACCAATAAGCCAGGAAGCCGCCGACAAGGACCACCGAATGCACATTGGTGTTTGCCAGCAAGGCAAACAGCAGGCCGCTCCATATGCCATTGCGCACTCCCTTCTGCCACGTCAGGACGATCACAAAGACCATCAGCATGCTGATGCCGTAGTTTCGCGACATCGCGGCGTATTCGAAAACCGAAAAACTGCCGAACAGCGACAGCAGCATGATGGAAAGAGGCAGCTTCAGCCTGAAGACGAGAAGACAGGCCGCAGCCGCCGCAATCGTCAGCGCCACGACCTTCAAAACGACGGGTGAGCCTACCAACGCATGGGCGGCGCGCAGAAGGATATACCAGATGGCAGGATGGCCTTCGCCTTGCATCTGGCGAAGCATATCGGCGAAATTGTCTCCCTGAAGGGCCAGCGACAATGCGCGAACTTCGTCACGCCAGACGGTTTCGGACCAGCCAAGCGCGGACGCTAGTGCAAGCCAGACGAAGAAGATCAGCGCCCTGCCAAGCTTCGCCGAACGGGATTCATCAACAATGGAGACGATCGAGGCCAAATGACACGCAACCCGGTGAATGAAAGCGTGACGACCATATCGGCCGGGACATAATTTGGCGTTAAATGAACGCTCCGATTTGATCTCCAGGCACTAGGATTTTTCCTCCCTCTCGAGAAGATGGATGTCCTCGGCCACGTCTTCCATTCTCTTCAACAAGGCTGCCTGAGCATCTCTCAGACCGCGATTATAGATGTAAGGCCCGATCTCCTCGGTGAAGAAATCGAGCAGGAATTCGGCCGGCAAGGCGCCGATGGGCTCAAGTTCCCGGTCGAAATAGGCGCGGACGCGCGAAACGATTTCAGCCTTTTCTTCCTTCGAAAACTCGATCTTCTTCATGAGGTTCTCTCCGTCGGATGCAATCAGGCCTTTGATGCTTCAGCGAAATCGATTGGTCAATCAACGAAATTCAATTGCCGTGACAGGTCTTAGCCCATAAGTGAAACCTGAATTTCCAACAGGATCACCCACATGAATCGCGCCGACTTTGTTGAAGGTTTGCGGGGCGGCTCCGCCGTTGCGCTGGCATCGGCGCCCTTTGGCGCTTTGTTCGGGGCGCTCGCGGTCGAAAACGGCATGTCACTCTCCGAGGTCGCCTTCATGAGCGCCACAGTCTATGCGGGCGCCAGCCAGATGGTCGGCATCGAACTCTTCGGCCACAATGTCCACGCCTGGCTGATCGTGTTGTCGATTCTCGCCGTCAATTTCCGCCACGTGCTCTATTCGGCGGCCTTGGCGCGCTACATCGGCCATTTCACGCGGGTCCAGAAATTCTTCACCTTCTTCCTGCTCGTCGATCCGCAATTTGCCGAAGCGGTGAAGCGCAGCGAGGCCGGCAAACCGCTGACCTTCGCCTGGTATTTCGGCTTCGGCATCATCATCTACATTCCCTGGGTGCTGATCAGTGTCGCCGGCGGAATGCTCGGCGGCTTCATCGGCGATCCTAAGGCGATCGGACTCGATATCCTGCTGCCGGCCTATTTCCTCGGCATCGTCCTCGGCTTCCGCAAGCGAGATAATTTCCTGCCCGTGGCGCTCGTCAGCGCGGTGGCATCAGTGCTCGCCTACCGTTATGTCGGCTCGCCATGGCATGTCAGCCTGGGTGCGGCCGCCGGCATCGTGCTGGCTGCCCTGCTGCCGCTGCCGCGCGAGGTGCCGGATCTCCAAGCTGACGCCCTTCAATCCGAAGTGCACGAGGTCTGAGCGATGGAATTCGATCTCCACATGGCGCTCGTCATCCTCGCCGCAGCGGTCGCCACTTTCGCCACCCGCATCGGCGGCTATATCCTCATCACCCGCATGAAGAGCATTCCGCCGCGCATGGAAGCGGCGCTGAATGCCGTGCCGGCCGCCGTGCTGACGACGCTGGTCGCGCCTGCCTTCTTCATCGGCGGCTGGGAATCGAAACTGGCGCTCGCCGTCGCCCTCTTCATCGGCCTGCGTTTCACCCATACATGGATGCTGGTCGCCGCCTGGATAGTCGTAATGATCTGGCGCCATGGCGCCGGCGTTTGACGCCGGCGTTAGGCGCCACCACTAGTCTAATATTCCAAGGGCAGCGTCGCGTTTTCGAGCCACGCCCTGACGTCGTGATCGTGGATGAGCGGCATCAGCGCCTCGCATGTGCGGCGGTGATAGTCGTTGAACCAGTGCAGCTCATCATGGGTCAGAAGCTCGGGAATGACGAGGCTGCGGTCGATCGGGCAGAAGGTCAGCGTCTCGAAGCCGAGCATGGGCATGTCGCCGCCTTCGATCTCCTCGGCGCCGCGCACGTAGATCAGGTTTTCGATGCGGATGCCGAAGCTGCCCGGCCGGTAATAGCCCGGCTCATTCGAAAGGATCATGCCGGGCAGCAGCTCCTGCGTCGAAAGCCTGGAGATGCGCTGCGGCCCCTCATGTACCGAGAGATAAGAGCCGACGCCATGGCCCGTGCCATGGGCGAAATCGGCCCCTGCCCGCCACAATGCGATGCGCGCCAACGGATCGAGGTCACAGCCGCGCGTGCCCTTGGGGAAGCGCGCCGTGCTGATTTGTATCATGCCCTTCAGCACCAGCGTGAAGAAGCGGCGATGCTCCTCCGAAACCGCGCCGATCCCCACCGTGCGGGTGATGTCGGTCGTGCCGTTGAGATATTGCGCGCCGGAATCGATCAGGAAGAGTTCGCCGGCCTCGATCATCCGGTTGGTCTCGGTCGTCACCCGGTAATGCATGATCGCCGCATGCTCGCCGGCGCCTGATATAGTATCGAAAGAAATGTCCTTCAGCGGATTCTGCATGCTTTGGCCGACGCGGGCGCGCGCCGCTTCGAGCCGCTCGGCGGCGGCGATCTCGCTCACCGTGCCGGGTTTCTCCTGCGACAGCCAGTAAAGGAATTCCACCATCGCCGCCCCATCCTGCAGATGCGCGGCGGCCGAGCCGTTGATCTCGACATCGTTCTTCACCGCCCGCGGCAACTTGGCGGGGTCGAGACCTTCGACTGCCTCTCCCCCCGCCTTGCGAATAATGTCTGCGAGCGCATAGGAAGCGATATCGGGATCGACCAGCACGCGGCCGCCATCCCTGGAAACCGCCGCCAGCCGTTCTTCCAGCGCCGAAGGCGGCAGCTGAGTGCAGATTTGGCCAAGATAGGCCTCCGCTTCGATGCCGGTCTTGCGCTTGTCAAGGAAGAGCTCTGCCCGACCATCGGCATGAATGATGGCGCGCGCCAAGGGATGCGGCGTATGCGGCACGTCGGCGCCGCGTATGTTGAAGGCCCAGGCGACCGAAGAGGGATCGGCAATCAGCACCGCCGCCAGGTTCTTCTTCGACAGACCTTCGGCAATCATGGCAATCTTATCGCTGGCCAAGACACCGGCCTGGGCGACATTCTGGATGGTGACGGGCCCCAGCGGCTCGACCGGCCGATCGCTCCAGAGCCTGTCGAGCGGATTGTGCGGCAGGAAGATCAGCGTCCCGCCGATCTCCGCAAGCGCCTTTTCCAGACGGCGAATCTCAGCGCCGGAATGCAGCCAGGGATCGATGCCGAGCTTGAGACCTTTGGCGCCGTTTGCGGCAAGCCAGACGTGCGGCGGCTCGTTGACGAGATCACCGCCTGAAAATACCGTGCCGTCGACCTGTTCGGCAAGCTGGGTGACATAGCGCCCGTCGACGAAGACGATCGCCTGCGAGCGCAGGACGAGGGCGACGCCCGCCGAACCCGTGAAGCCCGTCAACCAGGCAAGACGCTCCGAGCATGCGGGGACATATTCGCCGTTGAATTCGTCGGCGCGCGGCACGAGGAAGGCGTCGATGCCGAGCGAATCGAAAGTGGCGCGGAGTGCCGATACCCGATCCCTGCCAAAATGCGGCGTGGAGGTGACGTCGAAAGACTGGAACATGCTGAAAACCCGAATGGTTGAGACGAATCCGGTTAAATGGGATAACGGCCATGTTAGCGAAATTTCAATCGATGGGGAGAAAAAGCGACGAAACGAGTCGAAACCCTTGGGGCCGCTCAGCATTTTGACAGAACTGTGACGGCAAAAGTTAATTTGGCACGCTTTATGCATTAGCCGCATAGCTCCCATGAGGAAAACCCTCTGCCTCCGCATTTCAGAATAGCTATATAGGCGCCATCGAACGGTTCGCATGAACCAGCAACCAAAGGATTTTTTGAAATGACCGCCTCTCTCTCGCGCTTCGCATACAGCAGCCCGGTGCAGGCTGGCGAACGCCAGACCGTGCGTCACGTAATCGGCGCCCGCCGCCCGCAGAACGAGGACAGCCTCAAGCTGCTCGGCGCCGGCCAGCGCGTCACGCGCCACCAAGGCGCCCCCAGCTACGCGTTCTAAGCCTGAAAGCCGGTCCGTCTCCTCCCTCCCGGACCGGCCTATTGGAATGCAGTAGAGCCCGCTTGAGCGCTCCTCCTCCTTTGAGCTCGCGGGCATTGACCGGATAGACCGGTCCAAGGCGGTGCCACTGGCACCGCCTTTTTCTTTTGTCTGAAGTGAGCTTTTAATTTTAGACGGTGCCAAAAACAGCTTGTCTCCCATGGCGCGCGCAAACCTCCCTCTCCCTCCTGTGCTCGTCACAGGAATCCAGTGCGCCCAAGTCCTTGGGCGCAAGAGACTCTCTTCAATCGCACATAGCGCTATTCACCGCGCAGACGCGCGGTGGCTGGATTCCTGTGACATCCGTCGGGCAAAGCCCGAGGAAGGGAATGAGGGAGGTGGAGGAGAGGGCGAGCCTTAGCAACGGTACACGATTCAGGGAGAGTTTGAGCTTCGTAGCGAAAACTCAAGGCCGGTCGAAATGGATGGTGACCCAGCCATTCCGCCAGATCGTCCTGACATGGCGAAGCCTGGCGCCGCTATAGGCGGCGATCACCTTCCAGCGCTGTGCGGCCAGAATGCCCGAGAGGATCACCGATCCGCCGGGCGCCAGATGTGTGGCGAGCTTTGGCGCCATCCGGATCAACGGCCGGGCGAGGATGTTGGCGATGATGAGATCGAAGGGGCCATGCTCCGAAAAGGCCGTCGAATGAAAGCCCGGCGCGGTCTTCGTAACGATGCCAGACGCGATGCCGTTGCGTCGTACGTTCTCGGCCGCGACCCGCGTCGCGATCGGATCGATATCGGTAGCAAGCACTGGGATGTTTTTGAGCTTGCGCACCGCAATCGCCAGAACGCCGCTGCCGGTGCCGAGGTCGAGTGCGTTGGAGACCGGGCGCGAACGCACCACCGCATCGATCATCTCCAGGCAACCGGCCGTTGTGCCGTGATGGCCGGTGCCGAAGGCTTGGCCGGCATCGATCTCGATGGCGATGTCGCCGGAGAGGACCTTCTCGCGGTCATGCGAGCCATGCACCAGGAAGCGCCCTGCCCTGACCGGCTTCAACCCTTCGAGCGATTTCGCTACCCAATCGACATCCGGGATGACTTCTCGCAACAACTGAGCATCGGGAAAAGCGACCTTCAGCGCCGCCTCGATGCGAGAGCGCACATCTGACTCGTCCTCGGTTATCATATAGACGGAGGCTTCCCAGACATCCTTCTTTTCATCGATTTCGGTGGTGCCGATGGCAAAGTCTTCTTCGCCGAAGACTTGAGTCAGGAGCTCGAGGATCGCTTCGGCCTGGCTTTCGGTGGTCGACACGTAAAGGCGGATTTCACTCACGATAGGCGGTCTTTCCCGTTTCCGTTGCCCGCCATCGGTCGAGCCAACGCTCCATCACGCTGAAGCCATCACCCCTTATTGACGAGATTCTCCAGCTTCTTTACCGCCGTGTCCGGATTTTCGCCATAGGCGATCGTTCCGGAAAACCGCCCTGCCGAATCGAGCAGGAAGACCGAGGCAGTATGATCCATCGTATAGTCGCCGTTTGGATTCTTCTCGTCGACCGGCACCTTTTTGGCATAGACGCGGAACCCCTTGATGACCTCGGCAATCTTGTCCGGCGGGCCCGAAATGCCGGTAATGCGTTTGGAAACGTTGGAGACGTACTCGTTCATGATCTGGGGCGTATCGCGCTCCGGATCGACGGTCACAAAATAGGCCTGCAGTTTGTCACCATTCGGATCGACCTTCTCCAACCAGCCGTTCAGCTCGAAAAGAGTCGTCGGGCAGACTTCCGGGCAATGGGTAAATCCGAAGAACAGCGCCGTCGGCTTGCCGCGCAGCGCCTGCTCGGTGATCGGCTGGCCGCGCTGGGAAACCAGCGTGAAAGGCACGCCGAACGGCGGTTCCGCCACGACATCTTGGGACTTCATGGGATACCACCTCAACGCGCCGAGAACTCCGGCAAGTATCAGAACACCGACCCAGACGGCGATGCGGAATGTCTTCATTTGCGTGATCCTCGATCCAGGCGGATGTGCCGCCCGCTTCTACCGCCGTGATTATAGTCTCGGCCGAAGGCGCGCAATTCAAGAATGTGTTTTTTGACCCGTGATTAATTGTCTTATGAACGGCAATTGCCGATCGCGCCAGATCAGCCGACCGGAATTGGCATCCATCAAAAACTCCTCGCGGGTTCAATGGCTTGCCTTCAACCCCGATCATACGATCGCATGATGAATATCATTAGGAAAGACTTAAGCCGTCGTATCTATTATTTGGCAATGCGTGCGGCCCGATCGAGCCGTCCTGACATGAAGTCTGCCGAGTGGCGAAAACCCCGGACGTCCGCATGAGGGTAGGAAAACATAAACCCGAGCGGTTTGTGGAGGGGTCTTTTTCAATGACGAATTCATCAGTGCGCAGGAGCCTGTCGGTCAGCCAGAGGCTCTGGACGCTCGGTGGCGCAGCCTTCCTTGGTTTCGGAACGATGCTCGGCGTCGGCTGGTACGAAAACATGCGTGTCGACGCCGCCCTGCACCGTGCCGGCGACATTCAGGCGAGCGTCAACCACATCGATGCCATGCGGGTTGCGAATCTGACGATGGTCCTGGCCGCCATGGACATTATCGTCGACAAGGACGACAAGGTGGTCGAGCCTGCGCGCCTCAAGCTGATCGGCGATTCACTGACTGCCCTTTCCGGCGGTTCGAAGGAAATGCGCCTTCTTGCCGACGAGATGCGTGACGATGGCTTGTTGAAGAGTTACGACTCCGATGTCGCCGCAATGGGCAAGGCAATCCAGGTCGATCTCGTCGCCCTTGTCCAGCAGGGAGCGCCCGATGCCGAGTTCGACAAGATCGACGACGCGATCGACGGTGCCGGCGAAGAGCTGACTGCAACGCTCGACAAGCTCGCCGCTGACGGCACCGTCTTCGCCCAGCAGCATGTCGAACTTGCCAATGCCGTATCGCGGGAAGCCCTCATCCTGCAGGTCGGCCTGGGCATCTTGGCCATCCTTACCATGGCTGTCCTGCAATATATTCACGGTGGTTCGATCCGGCGTGGCATCGACCGCGTGCGCGAAAGCATGCAGCGCATTATGAACGGCGACCTGACCAGCGACGTTCCGGAAAAGAACCGCGGCGATGAGATCGGCGAGATGGCCCGCGCCGCCGACGGCTTTCGTCTTGCCGCCATCGAAAAGCGCGACCTCGAAACCAAGAGCCAAACCGATAGACAGCGCAGCGACGCCGAACATCGGGAGCGTGAAGCGGCAAAACTCGCCGATGCCGAGGCGCTGAACGCCGCCGTCACCGCCCTTGGCCACGGCCTTACCCGTCTGTCGGAAGGCGATGTCACCGTTACGATCGACCAGCCTTTCCGCGAGGAACTGGAACGCCTGCGCCGCGATTTCAACCAGACGACGGCGACATTGCGCAAGGCGATGAGCGACATCGCGGTGAACAGCAGCTCGATCGAGGCAAACAGCCGGCAGATGCGCGCCGCCGCCGACGATCTCGCCAAGCGCACCGAGCAGCAGGCCGCCTCGCTGGAAGAGACCTCGGCCGCTCTCGATCAGATCACAGCCACCGTCCGCAACGCCACCAGCCGCGCCGAGGAAGTCGGCCACATGGTCTCGCACACCCGGCAGAATACCGCCAAGTCCGACATCGTCGTCGGCGATGCAATGGCCGCAATGCAGCGAATCGAAGGCGCTTCCCGCGAGATCGGCAAGATCATCAACGTCATCGACGAAATCGCCTTCCAGACGAACCTCTTGGCGCTCAACGCCGGCGTCGAGGCCGCGCGTGCCGGCGAGGCCGGCAAAGGCTTTGCCGTCGTTGCCCAGGAAGTGCGCGAACTCGCCGGCCGTGCCGCAGGTGCGGCCAAGGATATCAAGGCCTTGATCGGAAAATCCGGCGAGGAAGTGAAGATCGGCGGCGAACTGGTGACAGCCGCCGGTGAAGCGCTTCGCCAGATCGGTGAAGATGTTCTGCGCATCGACGAACATGTTAAATCAATCGTAACCTCTGCGCGCGAACAATCGGTTGGATTGAACGAAATCAATACTTCGATCAGCCAGATGGATCAGGTCACGCAGAAAAACGCGGCCATGGTGGAAGAGACGAATGCCGCAAGCCATACGCTCGCCATCGACGCGGAAAACCTGACGCAGCTGGTCAAGCAGTTCAAAACCGGCGAGGGCATGAGCGCCCGGCAAACGCCGCGAGAGGCAACCGCCGCCTCGCATTCGAGACCTTCTCCCGCACGCAGCCTGATCGGCAAGGTCGCGGGCGCATTCAACGGCGGTTCCGCCGCCAAAACCATCGCCGCTCCCGCCGGGGACAATTGGGAAGAATTCTGATCATGAACAACAACGCCATCAAGCAATCGGGCGCCTATCTCGAAATCGTTTCATTCCATCTGGGCGACCAGGAATTCTGCATCGACATCATGGCCATCCGCGAAATCCGCGGTTGGGCGCCGGTGACGCCAATGCCGCATACCCCGCCCTACGTTCTCGGCCTTATCAACCTGCGCGGCGCGGTGATCCCGGTCATCGACATGGCCTGCCGCCTCGGCATGAAGATGACCGAGCCTTCCGAGCGCTCGGCGATCATCGTCACCGACATCGCCGGCAAGCTGGTCGGTCTGCTGGTCGAGCAGGTTTCCGACATGATGACCATCAAGAGCGAAGACCTGCAGCCGCCGCCGGAAATCATCCCGGAAGCCCAGCGCGCCTTCTGCCGCGGCATCGTCGCGCTTGAGAAAACCATGGTCTGCTTCCTGAACCTCGATACCGTCATTGCCGACGAGCTGAATCAGGCGGCTTGATATTCACCATAGTGATGTTGAAGGGCCCGGTTTGTCCGGGCCTTTTTGTTTTATACGGTCGCGCGAGCAAGCCCACCCTCCCCACAAGGGAGAGGGCCTAACCCGAAGGCCCCGCGCCGCCTCGCTCCTCCCGAAACGCCGAAGATGTGGAAAGCGAGTGCGACAGGTTAAGCCCCTCCCCTTGTGGGGGTCCGGAGGGCGGGTCGAGACCCGTGGCTCGACCCCGGACGGGTTTGGGGCGGGGTCTTTTATGATGAAAGCCCCACCTACGGCTTCCCATTCTTCCAAGTCACGCTCTGCCCATAGAGCGGAATGGTCGAGATCGACATCTTCGCCGAACCATCTGTCAACTCGCGCGAATGGGCGAGATAGATCAGCGTGTCGTTGGTCTTGTCGTAGATGCGGTTGACAACCAACGTCTTCCAGATCAGCGACATCCCCTGGCGAAACACTTCGCTGCCGTCCTTGGAGAGGTCGATATTGCCGATCTCGATCGGCCCGGTCTGGCGGCAGGCGATGGAATTGTTGGACGGATCCTCGAACCAGTTGCCGTTCTTGAACCGGTCGATCAGGCTGCGATCGAAATAGGTGACGTGGCAGGTGACACCCTTGACCTCGGGATCGGAGAGTGCCTCGACGATGATGTCGTTGCCGATCCAGTCGACCCCGACCTTGCCGACGACTTCGGCCGAGGCGGCGCCCGTGGAAACGGCAACGAAGGAAAATGCGGCGAGAAAAAACATGCGCAGCTTGGACATGGCGGCTCCCTGGATGATCCGCATTCTAGATAAGCATGCCCCCAGGCTTTGCAAGAAAGCGCCGCTGCAGGATCAGATTCAGCCCTTCCGGCAGGTGCAGGGCGCGTAGCCCTTCGCCGTCAAGCGCCCAGGCGTCATGCCGATCAGCGCCGGGATCGCTTCCACGGCTTTCGCCTTGACCGCCTTCGCCATCTCGATCGCCGCTGCCGCACAGATCGCGGCATCCTCGGCGGCGTTATGGTGCATGAAATGCAGACCAAGATGGTCGGCGATCAGGTTCAGCCGATGCGAGAGGAAATGCGGCCAGATCCGCTGCGCCATTTTCAGGCTGCAGAGATAGGTGAGTTCCGGATAGGATTGCCGGTAGAGATCGAGGCTCGCCCGCCAGACGCTAAAATCAAAGGCCGCGTTGTGCGCGATCATCGTCGCGCCGCTGATATCATCGTAGAACTCGTCCATCACCTCGGGGAATTCCGGCGCATCCTCGACGTGCTCCGGCCGGATACCATGGATCGCGATGTTCATCCCAGAAAACCGCATCTCGCGCGGCCGGATCAGCCGCTCCTCGACGCGCGTCACCCGCCCCTCCTCGATCCAGGCAAGGCCGACCGAGCAAGCGCTGCCGCGCTGCTCGTTGGCCGTCTCGAAATCGATGGCGATTGTCGTCAAAGACAAATATCCGAATCCTCTACCGCTACCGGCATAATCATAGCGGAAGGCGAAGGCAAATTTCGGCCTGTTGACATCTGCACGCGGATGGGGAAACCTCCGTGCATGATCAACTCTGTGACCCTTACCATCCACCATATCGCCTCGACCCTTCCAGGGTACGCGGGAGCGATGGTGCGTCACTAGCCGTCCGATCATCCCGAAAA
Organism: Rhizobium esperanzae; assembly: GCF_002204185.1. Classification (GTDB taxonomy): domain Bacteria; phylum Pseudomonadota; class Alphaproteobacteria; order Rhizobiales; family Rhizobiaceae; genus Rhizobium; species Rhizobium esperanzae. The sequence continues at coordinate 202,055 of NZ_MXPU01000003.1, forward strand.
CCCTGCCGAGGCGAGCAGGGTTTTCGAAAATCCGGCTCTCCTCCCTGAAACCGAAGGAGAGCATCTCATGTCAGAAAACAAAGAGAATGAACCCCGCGACCGAGCGCGCCTGCCGGACGGCGTCGTCGTGCGCGCCGTACGTCTTTCCGATGCTGAAGAGATCACCGATCTTATCAACTTACCGGGCTACCGGGCCGGCACCCTGCGGCCGCCCTACCAGCGGATTGAAGACGTTCGCAAGAAAATGGAAAGCCCCTCGCCCGGCGCGCTCAACCTCGTCGTCACCCTGAATGTCAAGATCGTCGGCAATTGCGGCCTCAACCGCCTTAGCGGCCGTCGCCAACACGTCGCCAGCCTCGGCATGGGCGTGCATGACGACTTCACCGGTCGCGGTTTCGGCCGCATCCTGCTTGGCGCGATGGTCGATGCCGCCGACGACTGGCTCGACATCAAGCGGCTCGAACTGACCGTCTATACCGACAATGAGGCTGCGATCGCTCTCTACGAGAAGTTCGGCTTCGAAAAGGAAGGGCTTCTGCGCTCATTCGGCTACCGCGCCGGCCAATATGTCGACGCCTATACGATGGCGCGGCTGAGGGCTTAGGCAACAGCCAGACGAATAGGGCTTGACGAGGCATTCGGCGGGAACGCCCCATGCCTCGTTGAGCTTGAAAACAGCCGGTCGGCATGGGCAACGTGGACGATAAGGCGGTATTTGTTTCCGCCGATATCGAAAATCACCCTGTTGTCACCGACGAAATCTACGTTGGTACCTAACATTTTTTGATATCCGCCGGTTCCGCCCATTCCGCTTTGCTGACAACAGCATGCCAAACGCAAAAAGGAACGCTAGCCTGCGGGTGCAACTCCCAAAAGGCACGCAGTGTCGACTTGGCGATCACCTGCATGGACGAGAATATTCCCAATACGGGAAGAATCAAGCATCGATCACCCGCCAATCAGCGCCAGCCACTCGTCTTCGTCCATCGTCTGGACGCCGAGTTCGCGGGCCTTGTCGAGCTTCGAGCCGGCGCCAGGGCCGGCGACGACGATATCGGTTTTTTTCGACACCGAGCCCGCCACCTTGGCGCCGAGACCTTCGGCCCTCGCCTTCGCCTCGTCGCGGGTGAATTTTTCGAGCGAACCGGTGAAGACCACCGTCTTGCCGGCGACGGGACTGCCTGAAGTGACTGGCTGTTCGGCCTCCGCGGGAGTCACCTCCTCGAGCAGGCGGCCGATCACCTCGATATTGCGCGGCTCCTTATAAAACTCGACCATGGCGCGCGCCACGACCTCGCCGATGCCCTCGATGGCGTTGAGATCGTTCCAGGCATCGCCGGAAAGCGTTGCCGCCTCCTTCATCGCGGTCGCAAAAGCCTCATAGGAGCCGTAGGAGCGCGCCAACAGCTTCGCCGTGGTCTCACCGACATGGCGGATGCCGAGCGCATAGATGAAGCGATGGAGCGCGATGCTGCGCCGCTCGTTGATCGCCGCATAGAGCTTGCCGACGCTGACCTTGCCGAAGCCGTCGATATTTTCCAGCTTGGTGAGCGAGGATTGCTGGCGCTTCTCCAGCGTGAAAATCTCAGGCGCCGTGCGGATCTGCAGCGACGGATCCTCGTTTTCAAAGAAGAAATCGATCTGCTTCGAACCGAGCCCCTCGATATCGAAGGCGTTGCGCGAAACGAAATGCTTCAGATGCTCCGTCGCCTGCGCCCGGCAGATAAAGCCGCCGGTGCAGCGGCGCACCGAATCCATCTTGCCGGTTTTCTCGTTCACCTCGCGCACGGCATGCGAACCGCAGACCGGGCAGATCTTTGGGAATTCATAAGGCTTCACCTCGGCGAGGCGCTTCTCCATGACGACATCGAGGATCTGTGGAATGACATCGCCGGCGCGCTGGACGATGACCGTATCGCCCTCGCGGATATCGTGCTCCTCCGGCCGAATACGCTCACCGCTATTGCCGATGCCCTTGATGTAATCCTCATTATGCAACGTCGCATTGGTGACAACGACGCCGCCGACCGTGATCGGTTTCAGCCGCGCCACCGGCGTCAGCGCCCCGGTGCGGCCGACCTGGATCTCGATCTTCTCGATCTCGGTAAAAGCCTGCTCGGCCGGGAACTTATGCGCCGTCGCCCAGCGCGGCGAACGCGAGCGGAAGCCGAGGCGCTGCTGCAGTTCCAGGCTGTCGACCTTATAGACCACGCCGTCGATATCGTAATCGAGATCCGGGCGTTTGAGGCCGATCTCGTCATAATGCGCCAGGATGTCGGCAACCGAATTCAGCCGCTTCATCAGCGGATTGACCGGAAAGCCCCAGTCCTTGAAGGTCTGCACCATGGCGAATTGCGTGTCGGCCGGCATGTCCGACATCTCGCCCCAGGCATAGGCGAAGAATTTCAGCTTGCGGCTCGCCGTGACCTTGGGGTCGAGTTGGCGCAGCGATCCGGCCGCCGTGTTGCGCGGATTGACATAGGTCTGCTTACCCTCCGCTTCCATCTGCCGGTTCAGCGCCAGGAAATCGCTCTTGGCCATATAGACCTCGCCGCGGATTTCCACGACTGCGGGAACGCCCTTCGGCAATTGGTTGGGTATTTCGGCGATCGTCCGGATATTGGCGGTGACGTTTTCGCCCGTGGTGCCGTCGCCGCGCGTGGCGGCCGTCGTCAGCCTGCCGTTCTCGTAGCGGATCGACATCGAAAGTCCGTCGATCTTCGGTTCGGCGGTAAAGGCGATCGACTGGTCCGGCAGCCGGCCGAGGAAGCGATAGACGCTGGCGACGAAATCCTGCACGTCCTCCTGCGAAAAGGTGTTGTCGAGTGACAGCATCGGCCGCGCGTGAACGACGGGCGAGAAAGTAACCGAAGGCGCCGCACCGACCCGCCGAGACGGGCTGTCCTCACGGATCAGCTCGGGAAAACGCGCTTCCAGCGCATCATTGCGGCGCTTCAGCGCATCGTAATCCGCGTCCGAGATTTCCGGCTGGTCCTTGCCGTGATAGAGCGCATCGTGATGCGCGATCTCTTTCGCCAGCCGCTCGAGCTCGACAGCGGCCTCTTCGATCGTCAACGTGTCGACGGCGGAACCTTCGGTGGACATGGGACATCACTCCAGAGAATCTGGCCAGGAAATCTGCATTGTTTTTAGAGCAAAATCGCCGGATGAAAAGGGAGGCTGCATATGCCGCATCACGAAGATTGACAACTGCCCTATTCCCAATCCCGCGCGTTGCGCAGCCGGATGCCGCTGACATGAAGGCCGGTGGTCCAGAGGCTCGTCAGCGGCCGCAAACTGCCGACCATCCGCAGATCGACGGCGCGGGGCGCGAACTCCTGGTCGAGGCGTGAGATGGAAGTCCGCTCGATGGGAACGACGCGTCCGCGGGCCACCCACATGCCAGCATCGCCGATATCCTCGAAGTCCTCAACCGGCATCTCATAGCGGTGGATCGTTTGCGCTTCGAGCCTTTCCAACCACCGGCGCTCGATGAAGGCCGCTGCCCGCGAGTTGCCGAGCCATTGCCGGCGCTCGGCTTCGGACGTCTCGGATGTTGCCCATATCAGGATGCGCGGGCAGTCTCGGGGAAAGAGATACATCAAATCGTGGTCGGCATCGATCGCCCAGACGAGCGGACCATTCAACCATTCCAGGCCCACCGGGCGGACCGAGGGAATACGAACCGGGCGCGGCTCGAATGCTGCGATATCCGGATCATCACTGAAATGAAAAAGGCGCATGGCAACAGATCGCCGCTGATCGGAATGACGCGCATAGCGCGAAGCCGAATGTTTGTCACCGTGGCGGCGCAGTGAATGACTCTCTTTACTGAAAAAAGGGCTCCCCGTGCCGCCCAAGGCTTGGGCACCCTGCATCCCTGTGTGACGAGCATGAAGATGAGGGAGATAGAGGTCGGCATTCGCGCTAGATTTCATCGCTGAAAGCAAAAGCGCTAATCGCAACAGCGGCAGCTCGAAACCGGACTCACTATCGTCGGCCCGAAGCGGTCAGCCGTTGCCTGCCAGCAGCCGCTTCGCCGCCGCCCTCGCCTCTTCGGTTACCGAAGCACCGGCCAGCATGCGGGCGATCTCTTCGGTGCGATCCTTGGGCGCCATCGTCGCGACGCGAGTGGCGATCTTTTCTGAATCTTCGGCCGCCGGCCCCTTGGAGATCAGCAGATGCGTTGCCGCCCGCGCCGCGACCTGCGGCGCATGTGTGACCGAGAGAACCTGCACCCGCTCGGACAGCCGCTTCAGCCGCTGGCCGATCGCATCGGCCACCGCGCCGCCGACGCCGGTGTCGATTTCATCGAAGACGAGGGTCGGGGCCGAGCCGCGATCGGCGAGCGCCACCTTCAGCGCCAGCAGGAAACGCGACAGTTCGCCGCCCGAGGCGACCTTCATGATCGAGCCGGGGCGCGTGCCGGGATTGGTCTGGACATGGAACTCGACAACGTCGATGCCTTCGGGCAGCGCCTCCCGCGCATCCGTGGTGATCTCGACCATGAAACGAGCGCGTTCGAGCTTCAGCGCCGGCAGTTCGGCCATCACGGCGGCAGCCAGCGCGGTGCCGGCTTGATGGCGCTTGTCGGAAAGCGAGCGCGCCGCGGAATCGTAATTCTCTCGCGCCAGACCGACCTCCGCTTCGAGCCGCGCAAGCCGCTCCTCGCCCGCATCGAGGTCGGCGAGATCGGCGATCATGCGCACCGCCAGCGCCGGCAGTTCGGTGACGGGCACGGAATATTTGCGCGACGCAGCTCTGAGCGCGAAAAGCCGCTCTTCCACCCGCTCCAGTTCCCTCGGATCGTATTCGGTCTTGCGCAGCGCTGCCTCAACCTCCATCTGCGCGTTGGAAAGCTGGTCGAGCGCGGCATCGAGCAGCGTCACCGTCTCTTCGAGCAGCCCGGGCGCTTCATGGCTCTTGCGCTCCAGCCTGCGCACCAGCGAGGCGATATGCGGCACCGGCGAGGCATTGCCGTTGAGGAATTCGGAGGCTTCGGCGATGTCGCCGGCGATTCGCTCCGCCTTCATCATCGTCTGCCTGCTTTCGGCGAGTTCGTCCTCCTCGCCGTCCTGTGGCGAGAGTTTCTCGAGCTCTGCCACGGAGGAACGCAGATAGTCGGCCTCGCGCGCCGCACTTTCCACCTTCTCGCGATGCTTTTTCAGCGTCCGCTCGCTGTCGCGCCAAAGACGGTACAAACGGGAGACCTCCGCAACCTCATCGGTAAGGCCGGCAAAGGCATCGAGCAGGTTGCGGTGGGCATTGGTGTCGACAAGAGCGCGATCATCGTGCTGGCCGTGGATCTCGACCAGCATCTGGCCGGCCTGCCGCATCAGTTGCACACTCACCGGCTGGTCATTGACATAGGCCTTGGTGCGCCCATCGGCTGATTGCTGACGGCGGAAGATCAGGTCGCCCTCGTCGTCGATGCCGTTTTCACGCAGGAGCACGCGCGCCCCGTGGTCCATGCCGACATCGAACACTGCCGTCACTTGGCCCCTGTCTTCGCCATGGCGCACCAGACTGCCGTCACCGCGCCCGCCGAGCGCCAGCGACAGACTGTCGAGCAGGATGGATTTGCCCGCTCCCGTCTCCCCCGTCAGCACGGAAAGGCCGGTCTCGAAGGCAAGATCCAGCCGCTCGATCAGGACGATATCGCGGATCGAAAGCTGGACCAGCATGGGATTTAGGAACCGAGCAGGAGTTTCTTGCCTGCCGCCGCGATCCAGGAGCCCTTGTTCTCACGCGGCTCTGCACCACCTGTCTGCAGCAGCTTGTAGGAGTCGGCGTACCACTGGCTGTCCGGATAGTTGTGACCAAGAACGGCTGCGGCGGTCTGCGCCTCGTCGACGATACCCATGGCGTAATAAGCCTCGACGAGACGGGCCAAGGCCTCTTCGATCTGGTTCGTGTTCGGATATTTCTCGACGACGATGCGGAAGCGCGAGATTGCGGCGAGATATTCCTTCCGCTCCATATAGTAGCGGCCGATCTGCATTTCCTTGCCGGCGAGCTGATCCCGGGCGTAACGGATCTTCGCCTGGGCGTCGTCGACATATTCGGAGTTCGGATAATTGTCGATCACAGCCTGCATCGCCTCGATCGTCTTGGCCGAGGCGCGCTGGTCCTGGGTCACGTCGACGATCTGTTTGGAATAGGTGAGACCGATGAGATACTGCACATAGGCAGCGTCCTGGGACTTCGGATATTGCGACATGTATCGATTGCCCGAGGCAAGCGCATCATCGAGCTTGCCCTGGCGGTATTTGACAAAGGTGCTCATGACAAGCGCCTTGCGCGCCCATTCGGAGAATGGGTTCTCGCGATCGATCGCGTCGAACTTGCGCGCCGCTTCCGCCATGTTGCCCGCCTTCATATTGGCAAGGCCCTGGGTGTAGAGCACGTCAGGCGGATCGGTTTCGAGGCCAAGCTTGGTGATGTCGATATCGGGATCCGACTGGCAGCCGGAGATCGAGGCGCCTGCGCTAAGCACCAGAAGCGATGCGAACAAAGCGCGCGCTGTCTTCATCATACCTTCAGATCCTGCATAAGCCATTCAAAAGAACCCCACTGCCGCCGCTCGCTCCACGACAGCCACGCCTCGCTGGCGTTTCTAGCCACAAATGTGCATCAAGAGCAACGCAATGATAAGGCATTAACGCATTTTTGTGGCAGCCGCCGCCGGATTGGCCGGCTTTTCCTCTTCTCTCCAACCTGTGGCAGCTAAGCAACTGCGAGAAAACGCCTATCACCACAGACTCGGGCCGACATAAAAAAACCGCCTCCGGGAAAGAGGCGGCCTGGTCTTGAGAATATGCTGGAGGTCATGCCGACCAGGGAGCGAATTCCGAAGCGCTGACGGCGATCAGTTCACGAGCGGCAACGCGCTGGCGCGGCGTCGAGGTCTCGACCACCTCGTAGGCAGACGGATCGGCGAGTAGCGCCTTCAAAGCATTGGCATTCATCTTGTGGCCGCCACGATAGGATCGGTAGCAACCGATGAACTGGACGCCGGCGAGCGACAGGTCGCCAACGGCATCAAGCGTCTTGTGACGGACAAACTCGTCCTTGGCGTATCGCAGGCCTTCGACATTGATGACCGTATTGTCGTCCGAGATGACGACGGAATTTTCAAGCGAAGAACCGAGTGCATGTCCCGATGCCCAGAGACGCTCGACATCACGCATGAAGCCGAAGGTGCGGGCGCGGGAAAGTTCGGACTTGAAGACGGCGGCGTTTATGTCGCCGGCCCACTTCTGCCGACCGATCAGCGGGCATTCGAAATCGATTTCGACTTCGAAGCGCGTGCCGTCATAGGGACGGAATTCACTCCACGAGCCGCCATGCTCGATCCGCACCGGCTTGGTAATGCGGATATAGCGACGCTTGACGCCGAGCGAGACTAGACCGGCCTGCTCGATCGCTTCGACGAAGGGCAGCGAGCTGCCGTCCATGATCGGCATTTCTGCGCCCTGCACCTCGATGATGACATTGTCGAGGCCGAGCGCATAGACGGCGGCCATGACATGTTCGATCGTCGCGATTGAATGCGTGGGTGAGAAGCCGAGCACCGTGCAGAGGTCTGTATTACCGACCTGCGAGGAGACGGCCTTCAGTTCGGTGATGTCGCCATTATCATGCAGACGCTGGAAAACGACGCCGGTGTCCGCTTCGGCCGGGTTCAGGGTGATCGAGACGTTCGCACCAGAATGAACGCCGATGCCCGAGAGCGTCACGGGACGCGATACCGTCGTTTGAAAACCCAGCAAGCCAATAGCCATAAAATCTGCCTTTATTTTTCCGCTCCAGCGGTTGGTGCCACGGCGCGGTTATCATTCCTTCTGCGGAAAGCGTCTCGTCAAGACGACTCCCAGCGCAGTTTTCTTGTGCCATATTTACGTGCGCCGGCCCTGCAATCCAAATCACTGTTTCTTTCGTTTTGTTACGAAGTCACACAATTGATATCGCTCACGAATTCTCGACCGAAAAACAACAATGCCCGGGACCTGGATCCCGGGCATGAACGGTGCCGAAGCCCCCGATATTTCAGTTCGACTGGCGGCGCAGGAATGCCGGAATTTCCAGCTGGTCGTCTTCCTGCATCATGCGAGCCTGCGGAACCGCGCGACCCTGATCGTCGAGATTGCCGCGGCGCGGCGCATAGAGGCTTGCCTCCGGCGACAACGGACGGCGCTGCTGTGACGCGGCCGGCGGTGCGGCGGTCATGTCGGCGGCAACGGCATCATCGTCGCGGCGGCCAAGCGAATTGGTGATTCGCTTGAGCAGGCCCATCGGACCGCGCTCTTCCTGCTGATGCGCCGAAGCCGGCTGCGTGCGGTGGTCGAGTTCAGCCTGGACGACCGGCGGGAAATCCTCGACCTTCGGCATGCGCACCGGTTCAGCCGCCTGCCGGATAATCGGCTCCTGTCGGATCGGCTGCTGCTGGATGGGCTGCTGCTGGACGGGCTGGCTCATCACCGGCTGGCTCATTACCGGCGCCGGAGCCTGCTGTTGCACCTGCGGACGGATCGCCGGAGCTTCCGGTGCAGGCGCGAAGATCTTGCTCTGCGGACGGAAGACTTCCTGCTGCGCAGCAGGCTGCTGGACAGGGGCGCTAGCACGCGGGGCCGGAATTTCGAGCTCACGTTCCACCTCGGCTTGGCGGATGGTCTGCGCGATCGGATCGGCGGCCTTCGGTGCCTGCATCACCGGGGCAGGCTGAACTGCGGCCGCTGCCGGAGCAACAGCCGCGGAGGGACGGATAGCGGGCCTGGCGGCCGGCTGGAAGTTGCGCTCGGCGGCTTCGCTGATCGCCCGGTCGATACCGGTCGCGACGACCGAGACGCGGATGATGCCTTCGAGCGATTCGTCGAAAGTGGCGCCGAGGATGATGTTGGCGTCCGGATCGACTTCTTCGCGGATGCGGGTCGCAGCTTCGTCGACTTCGAAGAGGGTGAGGTCGCGACCGCCGGTGATGGAGATCAGCAGGCCCTGCGCGCCCTTCATCGAGGTTTCATCGAGCAGCGGGTTGGCGATTGCCGCTTCGGCTGCCTGCAGTGCACGGCCGGAGCCGGAGGCTTCGCCGGTGCCCATCATCGCACGGCCCATTTCGCGCATCACCGAGCGGACGTCGGCGAAGTCGAGGTTGATGAGGCCTTCCTTCACCATCAGGTCGGTGATGCAGGCGACGCCCGAATAGAGAACCTGGTCGGCCATGGCGAAAGCGTCGGCGAAGGTCGTCTTGTCGTTGGCGATGCGGAAGAGGTTCTGGTTCGGAATGACGATCAGCGTGTCGACAGACTTCTGCAGTTCCTGGATGCCCATCTCGGCCAGACGCATGCGGCGGCCGCCTTCGAAATGGAACGGCTTGGTGACGACGCCGACCGTCAGGATGCCCTTGTTGCGGGCGGCCTGCGCGACGACAGGAGCAGCACCCGTACCGGTGCCGCCGCCCATGCCGGCGGTGACGAAGCACATATGCGTGCCGTTCAGGTGATCGATGATCTCGTCGATGCACTCTTCGGCGGCCGCACGGCCGACTTCCGGCTGCGAGCCGGCGCCGAGGCCCTCGGTGACGTTGGCGCCGAGCTGGATGATGCGCTCGGCCTTCGTCATCGTCAGCGCCTGCGCATCCGTGTTGGCAACGACGAAGTCGACGCCCTGGAGGCCTGCGGTGATCATGTTGTTGACGGCGTTGCCGCCGCCGCCGCCGACGCCGAACACGGTGATGCGCGGCTTCAGCTCGGTGATGTCAGGCTTTTGCAGCTTGATGGTCATGGTACCTGTTCCTTCTCTCTCTGGCCGCATCGCCACGCCGGCCAATTACGCAAATTTCAGAAGCTTTCCTTCAACCACTGGCCCATGCGGGCGATGCGGCTGTTATTTCCCCCAAGCGACATGAGCAGACCGCTCTGTGACGCATGTGTCTCCATGTCCGCGACTTGCGGATAGATCATCAGGCCGACGGCCGTCGAAAAGGCCGGGCCCTTGGCCGCCGTCGGCAGGCCCGAGACGCCCATCGGCCGGCCGATGCGGACGTTGCGGGCCAGAATGCGCCGCGCCACCTCGGCAAGGCCGGTCAGTTGGCTCGCGCCCCCCGTCAGCACGACGCGTTTTCCGACGATCGGGCTGAAGCCGGAACGCTGGATCCGGTCGCGGATCAATTCCATCGTCTCCTCGATCCGGGCCGATACGATGCGCGAAACCAGCGCCCGCGGCACCTGAGACGGCTGGTCGCGATCGTCCTCGCCGATCGGCGGGATCGAGATCAGCTCGCGCTCGTCGGAGGAGTTCAAGAGTGCGGAGGCATGCACGACCTTCAGCCGCTCTGCATCCTCGATGCGAGTCGAAAGGCCGCGCGCGAGATCGGTGGTGACATGATGGCCGCCGAGACCGACGGCATCGGTATGCACGAGCTTGCCTTCGGCAAAGACCGAAATCGTCGTCGTGCCGCCGCCCATGTCGATCGCCGCGCAGCCGAGCTCGACCTCGTCGTCGACGAGAGCAGCAAGACCGGATGCATAAGGCGTCGCGACAATGCCTTCGACCGACAGATGCGCGCGGTTGACACTAAGCTCGAGGTTCTTCAGTGCCGAGCGCTCCGCGGTCACGACATGCATGTCGACGCCGAGCGCATCGCCGTACATTGCCAGAGGATCGCGAATGCCGCGCTCGCCGTCGAGCGAGAAGCCGGTCGCCAGCGAATGCAGCACCGAGCGATCCTGGCGCAGCGATTGCTGGCAGGCCGCCGACAGCACTTTCTTGAGGTCGTTAAGCTCGACTTCCTGGCCGCCGAGATCGATCGTCGCGGTGTAGATATCGCTGCCGAGGCGGCCGGCCGTCAGGTTGACGATGAGGCTTTCGACGGTCAGCCCCGCCATACGCTCCGCCGCATCGACGGCAAGACGGATGACGCCTTCCAGCGCATCGAGATCGGCGATGACGCCGGTCTTGATGCCGCGGGAGCGCTGATGGCCGATGCCGATGATCTCGATATTGTGTGTGCGGCCCGGCAGGATCTGGCTTTCCTCACGCGGCGTCAGCCGGCCGATCATGCAGACGACCTTGGTCGAGCCGATGTCGAGCACCGAAACGACATGCGACCGCTTCGACGAAAGCGGCTTCAGGCGCGGCAATCCGAAATGGGATGAACCGAACAAGCTCATATATTCTGCCCCGCCTTCTTCAATTCCTTGGTACGCTCCGTTACAGCCGCCTGCCGGCGGACCGCCGCTTCCGGCGTCAGCTGGATCGCGGTCCTGTCGGGCAATCTCAGATCCACCGCGGCGATATCCCGCTCCAGGAGCTGATGCTCCTTGTCGAACTTCGAAAGCGTCGCCAGCGCCTGATCGATGCCGTCTTCCGGCAGCTTGACGATGACGCCGTTATCCATGTGCAAATCCCAGCGACGGCCTGATATCCAGACGTAAGCCTTCACGCGGGCCTTCACGTCGGGCCACTTCGAGAAGGCGTCGCCGAGGGAAGCCGCCGCGGTCTCGGCGTCGCGGCCGACGACGAGCGGCAGCGACGAAAACTTGTTGTCGCGAAGCGGCGCAATGACGCTGCCGTTCTTCTCGATCAGCGAAAGCTCCTGCCCGTGCTGCCAGATCGCATAGGCCTCACGCTCCTTGAGCTTCACTTCGATTGTCCTCGGATAGACCTTTCGAACCTCGACATTCTCGACCCATGGAAGATGCGCGATCTTCCGGCGGGCCGCATCGACGTCGAGCGCCACCAGTGAGGTCGTGCCGTCAAGGCCGATCAGCTGCAGGATCTCGATTTCGGAGGTTTCCGAATTGCCGGAGACTTTCACATCCTCAATCGCAAAACCTGCGGCCGTCGTCGTAGCCTGCGCGACGGCTTCGGTGTGACCGCCGAGCGACATGCCGTAGAGGCCGGTCGCAGCCAGGAAGGCAAGCGCCGACACCGTCCCGGTATGGGCCGGAATGTAGATGCGGCCGCTGCCGAGACTGATCAGGAAACGAGTGACGCGGCGCAGCGGACGCGGCAACACGAACCGCTCTTCGGCTTCCACGATCGGAAGCACGGCATGATGGCTGGGTCGCCCTATCCTCTTGACCGTCAACGCAAACAAGACGCGTCCTCCACCATCCACCGGAGAAACTCACCAAAGGAATAGCCGGCATGACCGGCCATTTCGGGCACGAGCGAGGTAGGAGTCATGCCTGGCTGGGTATTGACCTCCAGCCAGATGATTTCGCCGTCTTCGGAGAAACGATCGTCGTAACGAAAGTCGGACCGACTGACGCCGCGACAACCGATTGCCTGATGCGCCCTTAGGGCCAATGTTTGTATTTTTTGGTAAATATTCGGTGAAATTTTCGCCGGGATGACGTGTTTTGAACCGCCCGCGGCATACTTGGAATCGTAATCATAAAAATTGTGTCCCTGCGGCACCACCTCGGTGACACCGAGCGCAGTTTCGCCCATGACGCCGCAGGTGAGCTCGCGGCCGTAGACATAGCGTTCGACCAGCACCTCTTCGCCATAGCGCCATTCGGGCGAGCTGACGACCTGAGGCGGATGCGCCTGATCTTCGGTGACGATCACGACGCCGAAACTCGAGCCCTCGCGCACAGGCTTCACCACATAAGGCGGCTTTATCGGATGTGTCGAAGGAAAGGCGAAACGGTTGATGACCTGCGATTCGGCGACGGGGATGCCGGCGGCGGCAGCGACACGCTTCGCCTTGTCCTTATCCATTGCCAGCGCCGAGGCAAGCACGCCTGAATGCGTGTAGGGGATCTCCAGATATTCCAGGATGCCTTGGATGGTTCCGTCCTCACCGAACGGCCCATGAAGCGCATTGAAGACAACATCCGGCCTCAATGCGGCAAGCTTTTCGGAAACATCGCGGGCGACATCGATCGTGGTTACCTTGAAGCCTTCGGCTTCGAGGGCCTCTGCGCAAGCCTTTCCCGAGGAAAGGCTGACAGGCCTTTCCGAGGAAAATCCGCCCATCAGGACAGCGACATGCTTGCGACTCATCAACACCCCCAAAAATAACTTCCACTTTTGAAATCGACGCTTGCGCGAAGCTGTCTGCGTCGTTTCGCCTTTGTCAGGCCTCACATGCATTAGAGCATCATTATGGTTAATGAAGTGTTTACTTTCGTTAACTCCTGGCACGGAACTTCGCGGCCTTTTAACTTTTGCTCACTGTGCGACCAATCCATCGCCATCGGAAAATGAACCTGCGCGGAAGTGAAAAAGCTCATACGTTCAATCACATACCCAATCGCGCTCACCCGTGATGGAATCGGCCAACAGAATCGGGTGTCATCTCTCCGCCGGATACCGGCAACAGTGAGGCGGCGGCCGGCGCTCGAATTGATTAATGCCGAGAGCATCGGCGCGCGGGCGTCACCGCTTTTCTATTGATGCCGATACCACTTCCGGTTAGCGAAGGCGGATGGGTGAGCAGGGAGAAGATCATGCGATGCCTCGTCACCGGCGCCGCCGGCTTCGTCGGTAGTCCGCTCGTCAAACGGCTGCACGCAGAGAAGACTTGCGAGCTCGTGGCCACCACGAGATCCCAGACCTCTGCCTTTCCGCCGGATGTAATGCATTTTCCGATTGAAATAACCGACGGAACCGATTGGACGCCAGCGCTTGAAGGCGTCGACGTCATCGTCCATCTCGCCGCCCGCGTTCACATCATGGACGACCGCGCGGCCGATCCGCTAGCGGAATTCCGCCGGGTCAACACCGCCGCCGCGCTCAATCTCGCCGAACAGGCTGCCAAGGCGGGCGTGAAGCGATTCGTCTTCGTCAGCACCATCAAGGTCAACGGAGAAGAGACCGACCGCCCGTTCCGGCACGACGACAGACCGAACCCGATTGATCCCTACGGCATTTCGAAGCTGGAATGCGAAATTGGCCTCCGCGAAATCGCAACGCGCACCGGCATGGAAGTCGTCATAATCCGGCCGCCGCTGGTCTATGGCCCCGGCGCACGCGGCAACTTCGCGCTACTCACCAATCTTGTCCGCAAGAAACTGCCGCTCCCCTTCGCTTCGCTGAAGAACCGCCGCACATTGGTCGCGGTGCAAAATCTCGTCGACTTGATCATCACCTGCGCGACCCATCCCGCCGCCGCAGGAGAGACCTTCCTTGCCGGAGATGGTGAAGACCTCTCGACGCCTGAGCTCATAAGGGGAATTGCGGCGGGGCTGGGCGTCAAGCCGATGCTGCTCCCCTTCCCGCCTCCACTGCTGCACATGGCTGCAAAGGCACTCGGGAGGGAAGCCGTTTATCAGCGCCTTTGCGGTTCACTGCAGGTCGACATATCCCGGGCGCGCGACGTTCTCGGCTGGTTACCCGTCGTCACCCCGCGCGAAGGCCTCAAACAGGCAGTCGAATAGTTTATTCGCTCGTTACGCCCTGGAACGGGCGCACTTCGCGGCCGGGCATGAAGACGCCGAGGCGCTTGATTTCCCATTCGAGCTTGATGCCGTCTTTCTCGAAGACTTCACGGCGCACCTGCTCGCCGAGATATTCGAGATCGTAACCGGTCGCCTGCCCCATATTGATCATGAAGTTGCAGTGAAGCGACGACATCTGCGCACCGCCAATCACCAAGCCGCGGCAGCCGGCTTCGTCGATCAGCTTCCAGGCGGAATGGCCGGGGGGGTTCTTGAAGGTCGAGCCGCCGGTTTTCTCACGTACCGGCTGCACCGTCTCGCGGTGATTGCGCACAGCGTCCATTTCGGCGCGGATCTGGGCGCGATCTTCCGGATAGCCCTCGAACAGCACCGAGGTGAAGATCAGATCGGCGGGCGCTTTTGAATGCCGGTAGGAATAACCCATCTCCGCATTGGAAAGCACATGCTTGTTGCCCTTGCGGTCAACGGCGTTGACCTCGATCAGCCGCTCACGCGTCTCCACGCCGTTCGCGCCGGCATTCATGCGCGCCGCGCCGCCGATACCGCCCGGTATGCCATAGAAGAAATGGAAGCCGCCGATGCCATTGTCCATCGCCATTGCCGCGACATGCTTGTCGGGGCAGATGGCGCCGGCGAGGATGCGATTTTCGCCGGCAAGCTCGACGAAGCCGAAGCCCTTGGCCGATAGGCGCAGCACCACGCCCGGAATGCCGCCGTCGCGCACCAGAATGTTGGAGCCGACACCGACCACCGTCAGCGGCACCTCTTCGGGCAATATCTTCAGGAAGGCAATGAGATCGTCGACGTCATGCGGCTGGAACATCAGTTCGGCCAGACCGCCGGCCCTGAACCAGGTGACGCGGTCCATGGGGGCATCCGGCGTGATACGGCCGCGGATATCCTTTACACCATCCCCGAGAGACGCGAGAAGCTTTTCCCCATTCACCTGTTTCATGCGGACTTTCCCGATAGGCCTTCCAATTGCTTGGGCAGTGCTGCTGCCCATGATGTGATGCTCCCAGCCCCCAACAGAACCACGAAATCACCAGGCTTTGCAACCTCCGCAACCATTTGCGGCAGAAGCTCCGCCGAAGCGAGGAAGCGGGCGTCGCGATGGCCGCCGGATTTGATTCGCGAGACGAGCGACATGGAATCGACTCCTTCGATCGCATCCTCGCCTGCCGCATAGACGGGCGCCAGAAAAATACTGTCGGCATCGTTGAAGCAGGCGGCGAATTCCTCGAACAGGCTCGCGAGTCGCGTGTAACGGTGCGGCTGATGGACGGCGATGATGCGCCCCTTGCAGGCCTCGCGGGCCGCCTTCAGCACCGCCTTGATTTCGACCGGATGGTGGCCGTAATCGTCGAAGATCTGCACGCCGTTCCATTCGCCGGTCAGCGTGAAGCGACGCTTGACGCCGCCGAAGGAGGCAAGCCCCTTGGCGATATCTTCATTCGATATGCCAAGCCGGTTGGCGACTGCGATCGCCGCCGTGGCGTTGGAAATATTGTGGCGGCCAGGCATCGGCATGACCAGCCCCTTGAGCTCGGTCCTCTGGCCGGTGCGACGGCGGCGGATCTCGACGTCGAAGGTCGAGCGCGTGCCGTCGATGCGCACATTCTTGAAGCGCACGTCGGCCTGCGGGTTCTCGCCATAAGTGATGATCTTGCGGTCCTCGATGCGGCCGACCAGCGACTGCACCTCGGGATGATCGAGGCACATGACGCCGAAGCCGTAGAATGGCACGTTCTCGACGAACTGCCGGAAGGCCGCGCGCACGGCGTCGAAACTGCCGTAATGGTCGAGATGTTCGGGATCGATATTGGTGATGACGGCGACATCGGCGGGCAGCTTCAGGAAGGTGCCGTCGGATTCGTCGGCCTCGACCACCATCCACTCGCCCTCGCCCATGCGGGCGTTGGTGCCGTAGGCGTTGATGATGCCGCCGTTGATGACTGTCGGATCGAGCCCGCCGGCTTCGAGCAGGGTTGCGACCAGCGAAGTGGTCGTCGTTTTGCCGTGGGTGCCGCCGATGGCGATCGCATTGCGGAAGCGCATCAACTCGGCGAGCATCTCGGCGCGGCGCACCACCGGCAGCAGCTTTTCGCGCGCGGCGATGAGTTCCGGGTTGCTCTTCTTGATCGCCGTCGAAACGACCACGACTTCGGCATCACCGAGATTTTCGGCGCGATGGCCGACGGAGACCTCAATGCCTTTATCGCGCAGTCGCTGCACATTGGCGCCGTCCGATTGATCCGATCCCTGCACCTTGTGACCGAGATTGTGCAGCACCTCGGCGATACCGCTCATGCCGATACCGCCAATGCCGATGAAATGGACGAGACCGATCGCCTTCGGCAGTTTCATGCGCGTGTCCTCTTGAATTCTGAGACTGTCTTGCCGGCGGCAATAGCCTCAACCATGTCGGCAAGCAAGTTCGCCGCATCCGGTTTCCCGGCGAGTTTGGCCGCCGCCGCCATGTGCAAAAGCTTGTCCGGATCGTTCATCACATGGCTCAGTATAGAAGCGATGCGTTCAGGCGAAAGCTCCGACTGAGGGATCACCTTCGCCCCGCCCGTCGCAGCCAGTGCGGCGGCGTTCGCCGCCTGATCATGGTCGAGCGCATGCGGATAGGGCACCAGAATGGCCGGGCGTCCGATGACGGAGATTTCCGAAACCGTGGAAGCGCCGGAGCGGCAGATCACCAGATGTGCCTGGGCAAGACGCTCCGCCATGTCGTTGAAAAATGGCGCTATATCGGCTCCCATCTCCAGCTTGGCGACGCAGCCGCTGACCATCTCCATATCTTCAGGGCGCACCTGCTGCGTCACCCTGAGCCGCGCGCGCAGGCCGTCCTCGAGCAGGCTGATCGCCGTCGGCATGGACTTGGAAAAATACTGCGCGCCCTGGCTGCCGCCGAAGACGACGAGATTGAAGGGCTCGCCGGGATGCGAAGGCAGGTAAGGCCGCTCGGCTGCGGCAAGGATCGCCGGTCGCACGGGATTGCCTGTTGCAACTGTCTTGTCGGAAAAAGCATCCTCGCTTTCTGATAGAAAGCCGCCGGCAATCGCCTTGACGCGCGGAGCCAGCGCCTTGTTGGCCCGGCCCATGACCGCATTCTGCTCATGCAGCATCGAGGCGACGCCGAGCCGCGTGGCGGCCAGCAGCGGCGGTACGGTGGGGTAACCGCCGAAGCCGACGACAATCACCGGCTTCAGCCGCTGGATCAGCCTTTTGGCCGCTCGCATGCCGCTCCACAGCGTCCACAGCGAGCGGGCGACGGCGACCGGGTTCTTCGAGCCGATCGTCGCCGACGGCACGACATGGATCTGCTCGGCCGGGAACTTGCCGGCATAACGCTCGGCCCGGCTGTCAGTCACCAGGTGCACCGAATAGCCGCGCTCCTTCAGCTTGAAGGCCAGCGCCTCCGCCGGGAACACGTGGCCGCCGGTCCCTCCGGCGGCAAGCAGCACGATGCCTTTGCTCATGACCTCTTACTCCGCGGGCATGCCGTGCGGGACGCGGAAGAGGCTCCGGTCCTGCGCACGTTTTTCCGGGCGGTGGCGCGTCAGCGCGAGAATAAAGCCCGCGGTAACGCAGATCGCCACCATGGAAGAACCGCCGTAGGAAATCAGCGGCAGCGTCATGCCCTTTGCCGGCAGCAGCTCAAGATTGACGCCGATATTGATGATTGACTGGATGCCCATCTGCAGCACCAGGCCCGCGACGGCAAAGCGATTGAAATCATTGCGCTCGCGATAAGCATGCGAGAGGCCGCGCAGCACCAGCACGGAAAACAGCGCGACGAGCGCCATGCAGAAGACGATGCCGAATTCCTCGGCCGCGACCGAGAAGATGAAGTCGGTATGCGCATCCGGGATGATACGCTTGACGATGCCTTCG
Organism: Rhizobium esperanzae; assembly: GCF_002204185.1. Taxonomy (GTDB): domain Bacteria; phylum Pseudomonadota; class Alphaproteobacteria; order Rhizobiales; family Rhizobiaceae; genus Rhizobium; species Rhizobium esperanzae. The sequence goes on from NZ_MXPU01000003.1 coordinate 220,366, forward strand.
CCCGGCCCCTGACCGAACCAACTGCCGCGGATAATCGCCTCACGGGCGGTGTCGATCTGGAACGTGTCGCCCTCGCCGGTCATGAACTTGTCTATGCGCAGCGCAACGTGCGGAAAGACGTAATAGGCACTGAGCAGGCCGCCGGCGCCGCCAATGCCGAGCAGCATGATCCAGATCCACGGCATGCCGGCCATGAAGAACATGCCCCCCCAGACGGCGGTCGTCAGGATGGTCTGGCCGAGGTCGGGCTGCGCGACGAGAAGGGCCGCAACGATGCCGAAGAGGATGATGGCAAAGAGATTACCGGGGATTTCCGGCTGACGCGCATGCTCGGCAAATAGCCAGGCGCAGACGACGACGAAGGCAGGTTTCATGAATTCCGACGGCTGGATGGAAAGGCCGGCGATCCAGATCCAGCGCCTGCCGCCCTTGACCTCCTGGCCGACGAACAGCACCAGCACCATCATGGCGAGCGAAATGATCAGGAGCAGGATCGCGGTTCGCCGCACCTGGCGCGGCGTTAAGAACGATAGCCCGAGCATGACGGCGATCGACGGGATCATGAAGGCGGCATGGCGCTTGACGAAGTGAAAAGGCTCGAGCCCGATGCGCTCGGCAACCGCTGGAGATGCCGCAAACGACAGCATGAAGCCGATGCCCATCAGGAAGATGAACATCGCCAGGAAGAAGCGGTCGATGGTCCAGAACCAATCGGCCAGAGGCCCACGTTCCGCGCGGCTTACCATGTCATTTCTCTCCTGTTGCCGGGCCGATCAGCATCGTCATTCCGTCAAGGGCGGCCACATGGCTGACGAAGGCATCACCCCTGACTTCGAAGTTCTTATACTGGTCGAAGCTTGCGCAAGCCGGGGATAACATCACGGCGGAAGCAGCAGCTTCGTCGCGCTCCGCATCGGCCGCCGCATGCGCGACTGCGCGCTCCAGCGTGCCGGAGATCTCGTAGGGCACGGCCTCGCCGAGTGTGGCGGCGAACTCCGCGGCTGCCTCGCCGATCAGATAGGCCTTGGCGATACGTGGGAAATAGGGCGCGAGCGTCGAGATGCCGCCTGATTTCGGCAAGCCGCCGGCGATCCAGTAGATGCGATCATAGCTCGACAGCGCCGGCGCTGCCGCGTCGGCATTCGTCGCCTTGGAATCGTTGACGAAGACGACGCGGCCTCGTTTGCCCACAGGCTGCATGCGGTGCTTGAGGCCGGGAAAGGAGGCAAGGCCGGTGCGAATGTCGTCGGCGGACACGCCGACGGCAAGGCAGGCGGCGACCGCCGCCGCCGCGTTCTGCGCATTGTGGCTGCCGCGCAGCGTCTGGATGCCGTCGAGATCGGCAAAGGGCAGCATGGCGCCGCCGCCGGCCTGAACGAGCCTGGTGCCCTCGGCATAAATGCCTGATGCCACCGCGTTACGGCGCGAGATGCGGACCACCTTGACACCTGCCCGCTCGATCCGGTCGGCGATTAGCGCCGAATGGCTGTCATCGATGCCGACGATCGCGACATCGCTGCCGGCGACCAGCCGCTCCTTGACGTCGGCGTAGTGCTGCATCGTGCCGTGGCGATCGAGATGATCGGGCGTCAGGTTAAGCAGGATGCCGGCTGAAGGGTTCAACGTCGGCGCCAGATCGACCTGATAGGACGAGCATTCGACAACGAAATAACGCCCCGCCTTCGGCGGATCGAGCGTCAGCACCGCCGTGCCGATATTGCCGCCGAGCTGGGTGTCGTAGCCTGCGGATTTCAGGATGTGGGCGATCAGCGCCGTCGTCGTCGACTTGCCATTGGTGCCGGTGATGGCGATGAACGGGCAATCCGGCACATGAGCACGGCGCTCGCGCACGAAGAGCTCGACGTCGCCGACAATATCGACGCCGGCCGCCCGCGCGAGGTCGACAGTCCAGTGCGGCTTCGGATGGGTGAGCGGCACGCCGGGCGACAGGACGAACAGCGCGTGCTGGCTCCAGTCGATGCCGTGCAGGTCCTCCGTCCGGATCCCTTCCGCCGAAGCCTTGGCGACGCTGTCGGGATTGTCGTCCCACGCGGTCACCTCGGCGCCGCCCGCGACCAGCGCGCGGGCAGTGGCAAAACCGGAACCGCCGAGCCCGAAGAGCGCGACCTTCCTGTCCTTGAGCGTCGTGACCGGGATCATCGCCGCCTCACCGCAGCTTCAGCGTCGAAAGGCCGAGCAGGGCCAGGCCGACGGCGATGATCCAGAATCGGATCACCACCTGGCTCTCGGTCCAGCCCTTCTTCTCGAAATGATGATGGATCGGCGCCATCAGGAAGACGCGCCGACCGGTCATCTTGAAGAAGCCGACCTGGATGATGACCGACAGCGTCTCCATGACGAACAGGCCGCCGATGATCGCCATGACGATCTCATGCTTGGTGGCGACGGCAACGGTGCCGATTGTGCCGCCGAGCGCCAGCGACCCGGTATCGCCCATGAAGATGGCGGCGGGCGGCGCGTTGAACCAGAGGAAGCCGAGGCCGGCGCCGATGACGGCGCCGAGCACGACGGCAAGCTCACCGGTGCCGGGCACGAAATTGATCTGCAGATAGTTCGCAAACACCACATTGCCGGCGAGATAGGCGATGACGCCGAAGGAGGCGGCCGCGATCATAACAGGCACGATGGCAAGCCCGTCGAGGCCATCGGTCAGATTGACGGCATTGCCGGCGCCGACGATGACGAAGCCGCCGAAGACGACGAACATGATGCCGAGATTGATCAGGAAGTCCTTGAAGAAGGGAAAGGCGATCGAGGAGCCGAAGGTCGAGCCGGCGGTCCCCGAGGCAAGGGCGGTGCGCATCATGAAGTAGACTGCGATGCCAGCGATGACGAATTCGATGCCGAGACGCGCCTTGCCGGAGAAGCCCTTGTGGCTCTGCTTGGTCACCTTGAGATAATCGTCATAGAAGCCGATTGCGCCGAAGCCCAGCGTCACCAGCAAGGTGGCGACGACATAGACGTTGGAAAGATCGGCCCAGAGCAGCGACGCCCCGACGATGCCGGCCAGGATCATCAGCCCGCCCATGGTCGGCGTGCCGGCCTTCTTGAAATGCGTCTGCGGCCCGTCGGCGCGGATCGGTTGGCCCTTGCCCTGCCGGATGCGCAGCGAATTGATGATCGTCGGCCCGAACAGGAAGACGATCAATGCGGAGGTGAAGAGAGCGGCCCCTGTGCGGAAAGTGATGTATCTGAACAGATTCAGAAACTTGAAATATTCCGACAGTTCGACAAGCCAGATCAGCATTCAGGGCCCCTTGTTTACCCGATCAAAGTTCGCGTTGCGTGTCGGCAAATGCCGGGAACTTGTCAAGGAGCGCGGCGACGATCTTGCCGAAACCGATGCCCAGAGACGATTTCACCATCAACACGTCGCCCGGCGCGACCGAGTCCAATACATATTCCGTCAATTCGCTCGTGTTCTCGCGGTATTCGACTTGCACGCTTTCCGGCAATGATCCCTTCAGCGCGGCCATCTCGGCACCCGCAAGCCAGACATGTTCGATGCCGGCGGCAAGCAGCGGCCCGGCAAGATCGGCATGGACCTTCTCGGCATATTCGCCCATCTCCAGCATGTCGCCGAGCACGGCGATACGGCGTCCGCGCGCGATCGGCTCGGCGGCCGCCAGCAGCGCGATCGCCGCGCGCATCGAGGCCGGATTGGCATTGTAGCTCTCGTCGATCAGCATGAAGCTGCCGCGACCGCCGCCGATCGAAAGCCGGTGGCGCTTGCCCCTGCCCTTTTCCGGCTTCAGCGTCGCGAGCGCCTCGATCGCCTTCTCCATATCGGCGCCGACGATCCTGACGACGCCGAGCGCCGCCAGCGCATTCTCGGCGATATGGCGGCCAGGCGCGCCGATCGCGACCTCCAGCGTCTCGCCGCCGATCGTCAACCATAGCGTCGAATTCTCGTCCGCGCCGTTGAATTCCGCGAGCCGGAATTCCGCCTTGGCGTGCTGGCCGAAGGAGTGAATGTTCTCGATGCCGAGCGACTGCGCCGTTCGATCGAGGAAATTGAACTGGTCATTGTCGCGGTTGAGCACGACATGGCCGCCGGGCTCGAGCCCTTCGAAGACTTCCGCCTTGGCGGCGGCGATCTCCTTGATGCTCTTGAAGTTGCCGAGATGCGCCGGCGCGATCGTCGTGATGACCGCGACATCGGGACGGATCATCGCCACCAGCGGTCGGATCTCGCCGGGATGATTCATCCCGACTTCGAAGACGCCGTAATCGGTATCATCAGGCATCCGCGCGAGCGTCAGCGGAACGCCCCAGTGATTGTTGAAGGAAGCGACGGAGGCGTGCACCTTGCCCGACGGCGACAGCACGTGCCGCAGCATCTCCTTGGTGGTCGTCTTGCCGACAGAACCGGTAACGGCGATGATTTTTGCCCGCGACCGCTCGCGGGAAGCCTGCCCCAGACGCCCGAGTGCCGCCAGCACATCGTCGACGACGATCATCGGTACCGTCAGGCGGCCGAGGGCGGGAAGCCTCGCTTCGCTGACGACGAGAAGCGAGGCGCCGTTCGCTATCGCCATCGACGCATAATCGTGACCGTCGACGCGGTCGCCCTTGATCGCGAAAAACGCCTCGCCTGATGTAATCGAGCGGCTGTCGATGGAAATGCCGGTGATGCCTTCGGGCAAGGTGCCGAAAGGGCGCCCCGCCATTGCTGCAATCATGTCTTCGGTCGTCCAGAGCCAGCTCAAGATTTCTGTTCCTCCAAGGCCTTGCGCACCTCCGCGTGGTCGGAGAACGGCAGTGTGACGCTCCCGATCGTCTGCCCTTCCTCGTGCCCCTTGCCGGCAACGATCAGCGTATCGCCGGATTTCAGCATGCCGACCGCCTCGCGGATCGCTGTGGCGCGATCGCCGATCTCGCTGGCGCAACTTGCCGCTGCCATAATTTCCGCCCGGATCGCAGCCGGCTCCTCCGAACGCGGATTGTCATCGGTGACGATGACGACATCGGCAAGGCGGCAGGCGATTTCGCCCATGATCGGCCGCTTGCCGCGGTCGCGGTCGCCGCCGCAGCCGAAGACGACGACGACACGGCCGGTGGTGAAGGGCCTCACCGAGTTCAGCACATTTTCCAACGCATCCGGCTTGTGGGCATAATCGACATAAGCGAGTGCGCCATCTTGGGTATGGCCGACCAATTCGAGGCGGCCCGACGCGCCGACCAGTTTCTCAAGCGCCGCCATCGCGACCTTCGGCTCGACTCCCGTGGACATTGCAAGTCCTGCCGCAACCAGCGCGTTGGCGACCTGGAAATCGCCGGCCAGCGGAATGTCCACCTCGAAGATCTCGTCGCCGATATGGATCTCCGCCGTCTGCTTGTGGCGGAAATGCTCGACACGTTTCAGCGAGAGATATTGCCCCTTGCGCCCAACGGTGCGGACGTCATGACCGGCATCGGCAGCCGCCTTGATGGCCTGCGCCGACCACGGATCGTCCGCGAAGACGACCGCCGGCGAGCCCTTCGGCAGCAGCGTATCGAAAAGCCGCATCTTGGCGGCCATATAGTCTTCGATCGTGGGATGATAATCCATGTGGTCGCGGCCGAGATTGGTGAAGGCTGCGGCGGCGAGCCTGACACCGTCGAGACGGCATTGGTCGAGGCCGTGGCTGGAGGCCTCCATCGAGGCATGCGTAACACCCTCGTTGGCGAGCTCCGCCAGCAGTTTGTGCAACGACACCGGATCCGGTGTCGTCAGTGCGCCATACTCATTGCGCGTCGGCGAAACGACACCGGTTGTGCCGATCATCGCCGCTGCATGGCCGGCATGCGCCCAGATCTGGCGGGTGAAAGAGGCGACAGAAGTCTTGCCGGCCGTGCCGGTGACGGCGACCATGGTCTCGGGCTGCCTGCCGTAAAAGCGGGAGGCGGCGATGGAAAGGAAGCGGCGCGGCTCCTTGACCGCAAGCACCGGGATGGAAGCATCGACAGCCTGGGAGGTGATCGCGACGGCGGCCCCACGGCGGGCGGCATCCGCGATGAACCCCGCGCCATCCACCTTGGTGCCGGCGACCGCGACAAAAGCATTGCCCGGTTCGACCTTGCGGCTGTCCGAAGACAGGCCTGAGATATCAAGCAAGCCTGCCGGGCCTTCGAGCTGTGCTTCAAGTTCCGGAAACTGATCTCCGGCCAGGTTTCGCAATTTCATCGAACGCACTTTTCTCTCTTGAAGCCGGTTCACCCCTCGCGAATCGGCGTCGGTATTCATTCACACTCAATAAGACACCAGCAAGGCCGAACCGCCCTCCCCAAATTTCGGCTCGATGCCGAGAATGGGAGCCGCGCGGCGGATGATCTCACGAGCGATCGGGCCGGCAGTACCGGCGGAGATCGTTCCACCATATTGCTTTTCGCCTGTTTTCGGCTCGTCGCAGAAGGTGATGACGACATATTGGGGGTCATCGATCGGGAAGGCGGAGATGAAGGAGTTGAAGTTGAGCGTCGCGGAATAACGCCCGTTCACCACTTTGTCCGCCGTACCGGTCTTGCTGCCGACAGCAAAGCCCGGCACACGGGCGACGCGCCCCGACCCCTTGTAACCGTTGAAATCGAGCAGATAGCGGACCGAGTCGCTGGTCGACTTCTTGAGGACCTGCGTGGCGATCTGATCGGCCTGTTCGCGCGTGCGCGGCAGGAATGTCGGCTCGATGAGCTTGCCACCGTTGACAAGGGCGGCCGCCGCCACCCCGGTCTGCAGCGCCGTTGTCGAGACGCCGTGGCCGAAGGAAATCGTGATCGAATTGATTTTCTTCCACACGCGCGGCTGGCTCGGCATCTTCACTTCCGGCAGTTCGGTCTGCATTTTCGTCAGCAGGCCGAGCTTGGTCAGATAGTCCTTCTGCGAATCGATGCCAACGAGATCGATGACGCGCGCCGTGCCGATGTTGGAGGAATACTGGAAAATCTCGGGAACGGTCAGCCAGCGACGCTGCCCGTGAAAGTCATGGATGGTGAAGCCGCCGATATAGATCGGTTTGCTGGCGTCGAACGTATCGGACATCTTCACCTTGCCGCTGTCGAGCGCCATCGCCAGCGAGAAGGTCTTGAAGGTCGACCCCATTTCGAAGGTGCCGTTCGTCATCCGGTTGAGCCAGCCTTCCTTGGCGCCCTCCTGCGGATTGTTCGGATCGAAGTCGGGTGCCGATGCCATGCCGAGCACTTCCCCGGTGTGCACGTCGATCACAGCCGCGCCGGCCCCCTTGGACTGAAAATTGTTGACGGCGTTGACGACCGCATCGCGAACGATGTTCTGCACGCGCAGGTCGATCGACAGCCGCACCGGCTCCAGCGGCTGGTCGCTCGTCATGCCGACCGAGGCGAGATCGGCGAGTCCCTGGTCGTCGATAAATTTCTCCATACCGGCAACGCCGCGGTTGTCGATGTTGACATAGCCGAGGATGTGCGCCGCGGTTGAGCCGCCAGGATAGAAGCGGCGCTTCTCCGGCCGAAAGCCGATGCCGGGAATGCCGAGCGCCAGGATCTGGCTCTGCTGCTTCGGCGTCAGCTGCCGGCGCAGCCAGGCGAAATGCGAACTCTTGACCGAAAGCTTCTTGTAGGTGTCTCTGACGTCGAGCTCCGGCAAAACAGTTGCAAGCTTCTCCACCGCCTCATCGACGTCAACGATCTTGTTCGGCTCGGCAAACAGCGAGACCGTGCGGATGTCGGTCGCCAGCACCTCGCCATTGCGATCGAGTATGTCGGGCCGCGAGGCCATCAACCGGTCGGGCGGCAGGATGCTGGAGACGACCTCCTGATCCTTCATGGCATATTCGACCAGACGGCCGCCGATGACGACATAGACACCCATGAAGCCAAGGATCAGCAGCCCTACGCGGCTTTTTGCCTGCCCTGTCTTCTTCTTGCGCGACCCCTCGATGGCCACGCCGGCGGAAGGGCCGCCGAAGCGGTTATAGACGCCGGCGGAGAAATGCGCCTGACTCTTCAGGACCATGATTCGGGAAAGAAACGACATTATTCCACCGACCCCGTTTCGATCTCGTCTGCCTCGTCTGCCACCACACCACGCTGCTCAGCTGCGTCACGCTGCTCGGCTGCGTCGTGCTGCTGTACTGCGCCCCGCGGCACGGGCTGCGCTTTGCCGGTCGTGCCTTTGGCGTTGGCCAGGGTCGCACCCTTGGCGCCGGCTTTGGCCTCCGTCACATCCGGTACCGGAACCTCGGACTTCAGCATCGGCAGCTCCTTCGCATGCACGAGCGCCGTCGAATCCGTCGGCTGCAGCTGCAATTCCGCATTGTAGGCATTGACCAGCCGCTCCAGCCGGTTCGGCTGCGATTGCAGAGCCCAATCGGCCTTGAGAAGATCGATTGTGTCCTTCTCGAGCTTGATCTCGGCTTCGAGGCGATGAACCTCCTCGAGCTTCAATTCGGCGCGATGCTTGATCGTGTAGGTGACGGCGGCAGTCGCCGTCATGACGCCGATGAGCACGAGATCGAACGTTTTCAGCATATCAACCTCCAAGCTTTCCGAGAGAGGCAAGATTGGGAAACCCGAAGAGCGACATATCCGCCGCCTCGGCGGCCGCGTCCGTCCGCTGGCCGGCGCGCAGCTTGGCGGAGCGGGCGCGCGGATTGGCTTCAGCCTCCGCCTCGCTCGCCGAAACCATCGTCTTGCCGATCGCCGTGAAGGTCGCCGCCCGCTCATGTGCGGCCGGCAGGTGCCGCGAGCCCGTCGCCTTGCCGGCGCGGTCGGAGAAGAATTTCTTGACGATGCGGTCTTCAAGCGAATGAAAGGTGACGACGACGAGCCGGCCGCCGGGCTTCAGAGCTCGTTCCGCCGCAAACAATGCCTGCGCCAGTTCCCCGAGTTCGTCATTGACGAAAATGCGCAAGGCCTGGAAGACGCGCGTCGCGGGATGGATCTTGTCCTTCATCTTGCGCGGGGTGACCAGTTCGATGAGGCCGGCAAGATCGCGCGTCGTTTCGAAGGGCTTTTCCTCGCGCCGCTTCTCAATCGCATGTGCGATTCGCGGCGCCTGGTTTTCCTCACCGAGAAAATGGAAGATGCGGATTAGATCCGCGACCTTGGCGCGATTGACGACATCGGCGGCCGAAACGCCTGCCCCCGACATGCGCATGTCGAGCGGTCCGCTCTTCTGGAAGGAGAAGCCGCGCTCGGGCTCATCGATCTGCATGGAAGAGACGCCGATATCGAGCACGACGCCATCGAGTCCGCCTTGCGGCGCATGGTCGGCAAGATTCGAGAACTGCGCATGAATGAGCCGGAGGCGGCCGGCATGAGCGGCGACCATCGCCTGGCCCGCGGCAATCGCTGTGGGATCACGATCGAGCGCAATCACCTCGGCGCCGGCCGCAAGGATGGCCGCGCTATAACCACCGGCACCGAATGTACCATCGAGAATGAGCTTGCCGGGTGCGGGCGAGAGCGCTGCGAGGACCTCATTGAGAAGAACAGGAATGTGACGAACCGGTCCGCCACCGGCATCAGTTGAACCTCCGCCAGGATTCGTCGCCATTCCGTTCCCTCGTTCCTTCAGGAACGCTTGCCCGCCAGCTTGCGCTCCCCTCGTGCCTGCGCCTGCGCAACCAAGAATGCCTGCGGCTGCCAGAGCTGAAAATGATCCGCCCGACCGACGAAGGTCACTTCGTCCGAGATGCCGGTGAAGTCGCGGATGAAATCCGTGACCATCAGCCGCCCCTCGGCATCGAGCTTCATGAAGACCCCGCCTCCGTGGATCAGAAGCGACATCGCGTTCGCATCCGGCGAAAATGGATCTTCCGCAGCAATCTGCCGCTCGAATCTTTCGAGAAGATCCGGGCCGCCGATGCTGATCGCCGGAAACACAAAGTCCTGGAAACAGTAAAGCTCCTGAACGTTGCGCTGCGCCAGCACGGAACGAAACGCCGAAGGCACGGAAACCCTGCCCTTGGCATCGATCCTGTTGGTCGCGTTCGAAAGGAAGCGGCTCATGACTCGAAACATCCGTTCCTGCAGGGAGCCGGACAAAAAGACGCCCGAAAGTCCCAATATCAGGCACAGCTTCGCAAGCCGGATGAGCCAAATCCCACCCGACGCTTCTGGAAGGGAAGACGCCTTTGCTTTGCGATGAATGGGCAAATGATTGCCCTGATGCAGTGCGCATTTGGGATAACATGGGACCATATGGGCGTCAATGGGATACGCCCATTTTGCAACGGACGCGTGATCAAACATTTATAAGCTATTAAGTTTAACAAAGGGTTAGCGGCGCCGTTTTACGACAGACACGCATTGATAGCGTCGCACAAAAACACATCTATAAGATGCATGAATATGGGCTTGAAACAGTCGGTTTCAGCGATTTAGGGTGAAAATCCAGCCTGCCGCGGCACGGATGTTAATCGCCAGTTGGCCTGTAAGCCGGGTTCTGTATGGCTCCGGCGTGAACCGGAACGTGGCAGCCATTCCTCTGGGACAGCGCTCGCACGCTGCCTCACGCAACCCACCCGGATGACTGGCCTGGAAACCGGCCGGAGAGCCTTTCGGCCCGCCGCGTCATCCCTATTCGGTCTTGCTCCCGGTGGGGTTTACCGTGCCATATCCGTTGCCGGAGATGCGGTGGGCTCTTACCCCACCCTTTCACCCTTACCTGTCATGACAGGCGGTTTGCTTTCTGTGGCACTTTCCCTGAGGTCGCCCTCGCCGGACGTTATCCGGCACCGTGTTTCCGTGGAGCCCGGACTTTCCTCACCCTACCGCCTTTCGGCATTGGTAAAGCGCGGCTGCCCGGCCAACTGGCAGGGCTCCCATAAACGAGAGAGCCCGTAATTGCTACCGAAATATGGGGGATAGGCTTAACGGAAATTAGGTGTGAAATCCGTGGAGTAGCCCTGTTCGCTGATTCTGCCCGACAAAAGCAGCTCCGCGCCGAGCCTGCTGATTTCGTCCGAACTCTTGGCCGAGGTGCCGGCGCAGCCCGTCAGCACCGCAATCGCGGGCGAAGAGGTATAGCCGATCATCGGATAGCTGCTTTCCGTAAACGAGACAACGCAGGCCGCCGTCGAAATCGACAGCGGCGTCATATCGGGCACAAGGTCGGCTGCGATACGCTGCAGATGCAGGCGCACGCTCTCGCGCCCTTCGGTCCTGAACCAGGCCCGCATCTCGATGTCGTTGTGTAAGACCAGATCGTCGGGATCGCCGCCGATCTTCAAGTAGAATTTGCCATCGGGATAACGGATCGGCGGCAGCAGATAGATATGGATGCCGGGCACGTCGAGAATGAGCGACGGCATCGCCGCAAGGCGGAGCGCATCAGCCTCGCCGACCTCGAACAGCGTTATCGTCCGGCCATAAACCGTCATGTCAACAGGCCGTGGCAACAGATTCTCGGCAATGGAAAATCCGCCCGCCGCCAGCAGCACCTTTTCACCGCGATAGGTGAGGCCCCCGGCAGTCTTGACGGTCGCCAGCCCGCCCTCCTCGCGGATCGAGACCACATGATCCCGGATGACAGTCGCGCCTGCCCTTTCTGCCAGCAGAGATTGTGCCTTGACCAACTTGCGCGGACTGATATGTCCGGCGCCCCTCGCCTCGAATACACCTGCACTGCCGGCGGGAAAGGCAAAGAACGGAAATGCGGTCTTCAATCCGCCCGCGTCCAGAGGCCTGGTCTCGACGCCGAGCGAAACGGCAGCCTGCCGAGTCCTTTCGAGATAATCGCTTCCATTGGGCGCGACGACGACGCAGCCGACCTCCCGATAGAAGTCGATGCCGCTCTCGTTCGCGATTTCGCCGTAGCGACCGATCGAGCGGTTGGCGAGCAGCGCCCAGTTGCGGTCGGGATCGATGGTGCGGGTAATGCGCCCCTCGTCGTAATGGCTGGCGAAAACGCCTGCATGCGCCTTGCGATCATCAGGCTCGTCCGGGCCGATCACCGCGACACCATCCGTCTGCCGCGCCAGATGCCGCGCGGCAGCGGCTCCCATCAGCCCGCGGCCGACGACGATATATTTGAAATCGACTGGCATGATATTCCTCTCAAACGAAGACCGGCGTCAGCTCGCGGCCGAAATCCTCATCCCCGAGCCGCCCTTCCCTGAGAAGCACGGCGCCGAGACGCCCGAGTTCGTCGGAGGATTTGGCCGCGACAAAATTGCCGCCGGTTAGCACCGCGATCCGCGGCGACGGCGTGAAGCCGACGTAGGGATAACCGGTCGGCGTGAAATTCGCCACGCACGGAGCCGATGTAGCCCGGCAGCCCGCCAGCTCCGGCATCAGTTGCAGGGCGATGCGCGAGAGATGATCGCGCTCGGCCACACTGCCGTCGGAACGGAACCATGTGCCGGTCTCTTCCAGCCGGCTGAAGGAAAGCGCCTCGGTATCGCCGCCAAGCTTCAGATAGACCTTGCCGTCCGGATAACGCACCGGCGGCAGGATATAGATGTGATCCTCCTCCCGGTCGCCGAGCACGATGGTCGACGGCATGTCGCCGAAAATCGCCATCTCGCGCTCGCCGATTTCGTAGAAGACAACGGTACGCGCCATGACCCGGAGGTCGAGGGCGCGCGGCAGCAGGGCATGAAAATTGCTGAAAGCGCCGGCCGCGACCAATACGCGCTCGGCGCTGTAGCTTCTGTCGCCGGCCGTCACCTCTACATGGGGACCTGTGTCACGCACCGACGTCGCGGTCGCCTCGATCAGCGAGACGCCGCCCTGTTCGGCGAGCCTGGCTTGCGCGCGCACCAGCGCCCGCGGATTGATGTGCCCGGCGGCCTTGCGCTCGAAATATCCGCTGAAATCAGGGCCGACGGCAAGATAGGGAAAACGCCGGTCGAGTTCCGCCGGGGCGACGATCTCGATATCGCTGCCGAGCGTCCCGCTGACGGTCAGCGCCCTTAGAAGAAAGTCCTGCTCGTCCTTGGGCGGGGGACCGGCAAAAAGGCAGCCGACTTCCGAAAAGAAGGGAATGCCGCTTTTCGCCTCGATGTCGCGGTAGCGTCCGAGCGCCCGCGCGGCAAAAGTTCCCCAGGCGAGATTGCCATCGAAGGTGCGGGTAATGCGCGCTTCGTCATAATGGCTGGCAAAGACGCCGTGATGGGCCTTGCGATCCTCCGGCTCCGAAGGGCCGATCAGCGCGACGCCTTCGGCCATGGAGGAGAGATGCCGTGCCGCCGCCGCTCCCATCATGCCGCGCCCGATGACGATGAACCTGAAATCGATTGCCATGTCTCACCTTATATCGAGGTGGCCACCTCGTTTCGAGGTGGGATATCACGGCGAGCGGTCTGATTCATATCGCAAAAACAGCAGCGGAAGACTTTCCTCCGATCGGGGTGGCGGCTCAGTCGAGCATCGCCAGGACCTTGCCGCAATACGTCTTCGACACCGGGTTCATGCGCGTTGCGCCATGGCCGGCATTATATTTGAGGATGGTGTTGCAGGTCTGCCCGCCGCCGAGCTGATGGGCGGCCGCCAGATACTTCATGCCGTATTTGATGTTAGTCTCGGGATCGAACAGGCCTTTGCGCGTGCCGGAATATCCCATCATCCTGGCCGTTGCGGGCTTGATCTGCATCAGGCCGATTTCGCCGGCGCTGCCGCGTGCCTTTGGATTGAAATTACTCTCGATGCGAACGACCGCCTGGGCGAGCGCCACCGGAACGTTGTATTCAGCTGCATATTTGTTGATCAGCGCAGCATAGGGAATGCTGTTAGAGAAATCGGGCATAGCATAACCGCTCTGGCGATCGACGGTTTTCAGCGGGATGGTTTCGGCCCTGACGCCCCAGTCATCATTAGCCGAGGCAAAGTTATACCCCGCCAGCAGCATGCCAAGGCATGCCGCAGCACCAACAATCAACTTTTTCATATAGTTTCTTCACTCCGACCCAAAGAACTGCAGGACTGCGCGCCTCGCCGTCATCCGGATACACGCGATCAAGGACTGATCGCGTTCCACAGCAATTCTTATCGTTTCATTTGGCGGTCACGGTTACACTTGAAATCAGCCGCGAGCGCCGTTCAGCGGGCGTCCTTAGACCATCGCAATGAGGAGATAATAGGGAAATGATGTGGCGGGGCGGATTTCTCGCTTGTGGCGGCAAAACTGCCCGGAAATCCACCTGCCGTCGTCAGGAAAATCGCGGTAGCGCCGACAGCAGCCGGTGCAGCGTGTCGATCGTCGAGAAATCGGCGATCCCGTCCACTCGTTCGGGCCGGAAATGGCGCTGGAAGGCTTCCACGTCGCCGGCCGTCTTTTCGGAGAATTCGCCCGTAATTTCAGTGGCGTAACCATAAAGCGAAAGCATCGACTGCAGCGCTTCCACCGGCTGGCCGTCGTCCCCGCGCTGAAAGAAACGCCCGCCGGTGATCGTCGCCGGCTCGACCCAATGCCCCACACCCGCCCGATGAAGCTCGGCCCAAGGGAATTTCTCGCCCGGATCGACCTTGCGAATCGGTGCGACATCGGAATGCCCGAGCACTCTTTCCGGCGCGATCGACCAACGTTTGACACAGTCACGACACAATTCGATGACTGCTGCGATCTGTTCTTTCGGATAGTCGGGAAGGCCGCCGGGATGGCCGGCATTGGCGATTTCGATGCCGATCGACAGCGAATTGATATCGCTCTCGCCGTGCCAGCTGCTTTTGCCCGCATGCCAGGCGCGCCGCGCCTCCGGCACGAGTTGGATCACCTCGCCATTCTCGTGCACGAAATAATGGCTGGAAACCTGGCTCTCTTCCCGACAGAGCCAGTCGAGCGCGCCATCGGCCGTCGGCATCCCGGTATAATGCAGCAGGATCATGTCGGGACGCCGCCCGTCCGCCCGCTCGCCGTGGTTGGGCGACGGCCGCACGCAAGCGCCTCGATAATCGGCCTCGAAAGAGGTCATGCGGCGCGGCGTTCCTTCTCGATCGCCGCATAGGCTGCATTCAGCGCCGCCATGCGCTCATTGGCGATCAAATGAAACTCCTTCGGCACCCCACGCGAGATCAGTCGATCGGGATGATGTTCGCTGACCAGGCCGTGGTAACGGCGGCGGATCGTCGGAAAATCGTCGGAAGGCGACACGCCGAGCACCTTGTAGGGATCGCCGCCGGACGAGACGTGGCGAGCGGCGATCTGGTCGAAACGTGTCTCGCTCATTTCAAAGATTTCGGCGATGTGGCGCAGGAAATTCAGTTCCTTCTCATGGATCAGCCCGTCGGCCTTGGCGATATGGAAGAGACCGTCGAGCACGTCTTCCAGCACCGCGCAATTGGCTGCGCAGGTGGTGCAGAGCGTGGAGAGCCGCTCGGCGTAGGCCCCATAGCCGGCAACATCCTGACGCGCGAGGTTATAAAGTCTGGCGACATTCTTGGCTTGATCCGGCGGAAATTCGAAGATTTCCCGGAAGGCCTCGACCTCCCTCTCGCTGACGATGCCGTCGGCCTTGGCCATCTTGGCCGAAAGCGCGATGATTGCCACAGAGAACGCCACTTTGCGCCGGGTTTCGGGGTCGCCTTCGAAAACCGTTCGGATCGCCTCGACGACCGCGGAAAGCGCATTGCCCGCGGTATTGCCAATGGCATTCAACAGTTTTTCCCAGAAGGACATCGAAAATCTCTCGCACGCTTGTCAAGTATGAGAAGTCAGCTTGACCAAAGAATCTGAGCCTTTGCAAGGCGACGATTGGTCGTAGCATCGAAAACAGTTTTCACAATTCGGTAATTATTGCACCGCAGCAAGCGGTCGGTCGCTTTCGCCGGATCTGCCGTAAGAGAGTGCCCGCACCATCTCACTCGATCTTAGCCGCCGATATCCACAAACAGTTCCCGACAAGCAAAGCGGGCTTGAAACGATTATATCGATACTTCGAGCCGCCTTCGCCGTTGAACCCGGCAAAAAGCCGCTTCTTTCGTAGATTCTTTACTTTACAGAGCCCTTTCCCTGCCGCATCCATGCGCTAGCTACGCTGCCGCACTGAACACCATAGGAGGGATCATGGCCAAACAGAAAGTCGCAATGCTGACCGCCGGAGGCCTGGCGCCCTGTCTTTCCTCCGCAGTTGGCGGCCTCATCGAACGCTACAGCGACGTCGCGCCCGAAATCGACATCGTTGCCTATAGGTCCGGTTATCAGGGCGTGCTGCTAGGTGATCGGATCGAGATCACCGGCCAAATGCGGGAAAGAGCGCCGCTGCTGCACCGCTATGGCGGATCACCGATCGGCAACAGCCGCGTCAAGCTCACCAATGCCGCCGACTGCGTCAAGCGCGGTCTTGTCAAGGAAGGCGACAACCCGCTGAGGGTCGCCGCCGAACGTCTTGCCGATGACGGCATCACCATTCTCCACACGATCGGGGGCGACGACACCAATACTACGGCCGCCGACCTTGCCGCCTACCTCGCCGCCAACGGCTACGACCTGACCGTCGTCGGCCTGCCGAAGACGGTCGACAACGATGTCGTACCCATTCGCCAGTCGCTCGGCGCCTGGACGGCCGCCGAAGTCGGCGCGCATTTCTTCGACAATGTCAGCAACGAGCAGACGGCCGCACCGCGCACGCTCGTCATCCACGAGGTGATGGGCCGCCACTGCGGCTGGCTGACGGCAGCCACCGCCCGCGCCTATCTTCAGCGCACCAGCCGCAACCAGTATGTCGACGGCCTGATGATGGACGCGCATCTGAAGAGCATCGACGCCGTCTATCTACCGGAAATGGCCTTCGACCTCGACGCCGAGGCCGCCCGCCTGAAAGACATCATGGACCGCACCGGCCATGCCACCGTCTTCGTCTCGGAAGGCGCCTGCCTCGACGCCATCGTCGCCGAGCGTGAAGCTGCCGGTGAGACCGTCAAGCGCGACGCTTTCGGCCATGTGAAGATCGACACGATCAATGTCGGCGCCTGGTTCCAGAAGCAGTTCGCCAACCTCCTCAACGCCGAGCGTTCGCTGGTGCAGAAATCGGGCTATTTCGCTCGCTCGGCCCCGGCCAATGGCGACGACCTCAGGCTGATCCAGAGCATGGTCGATCTCGCCGTCGAAAGTGCGCTCAATAAGGTCTCCGGCGTCACCGGTCACGACGAAGCGCAGAACGGTAAGTTGCGCACTATAGAATTTCCTCGCATCAAAGGTGGCAAAGCTTTTGACCTGTCGACGGCATGGTTTGCCGAAGTCATGGACAATATAGGGCAGAAATACAAAGAAGCATGATTGACGGACGGTTAATATGGTGTCTTTGCTTGTTCCCGACGGGATAGGAGGAGATTCCATGTCGCTTGAAGCCTGGCTCGCTTTTGCTGCCGCATCCGCCATCATGCTGGCCATACCGGGGCCGACGATACTGCTCGTCGTTTCCTATGCGCTCGGCCATGGCCGCCGGACGGCCTTTGCGACGGTGAGCGGCGTGGCGCTCGGCGACTTCACCGCCATGACAGCGTCCCTCTTCGGTCTCGGCGCGGTGCTCGCCACCTCCGCCGCTCTCTTCACCCTTTTGAAGTGGATCGGCGGCGCCTATCTGATCTGGCTGGGAATCAAGCTCTGGCGGGCTCCGGTGATTGGCGAGCCGGTCGCCGATAACGACAATCTGCCGGAGGAAAAGTCGCTTAAGATCTTCCTTCACGCCTATATCGTCACCGCCCTCAATCCGAAGAGTATCGTCTTCTTCGTCGCCTTCGTGCCGCAGTTCCTCAACCCGGCCCTGCCCTTCTTCGGGCAGATGGCGATCATGGAAGCGACCTTCCTGGTGCTGGCGATCTTCAACGCCGCCACCTATGCTTTTCTCGCCCATTCCGCTCGCGGACTGATTCGCAAGGCGAGCGTCCAGCGCGCTGTCAACCGGACCGGCGGCACTCTGCTGATCGCTGCAGGCGCCGTCACGGCTGGGTATCGCCGTATTGCGGCTTAAAAATCCGGGTATCGCGCTATTGCAGCTTAGAAATATTCCGTGGTTGCCGGAATGCAACGAATAAGTTAATGGGGTCATCGGGTTTAAGCTTTTTGTAACTTTTATAACGCTGCCGGGGCGGCGCGATTTCACGAAAGTGACGGAATGGTAGCGATCGGATTGTCCGGCCTGAAACGCGGTCTTGTCGTTTCCACGATGCTCTGCTGCGGCGTGATCACCGGCTGCACGAGCGTCGAATATACCTCTCAGGCCGAACTGACAGCTACTCAGACAGTGGTGCCGACGCCGAAGCCCGGCGAAGATGCGATGCTCGCCGCGGTCCCGACAGCGGAAGGTGCTGCCGGCCAGGCAATCGCCGGTACCGGTCTTCCCCAGGCAGCTCCCTCGCTCACCGCAACGGCTATGCCGACTGCGCCGGGCTCCCAGCCTGCCGATCTGACCATGCAGGCCGGCATACAGCCAGCGGCCTATGCGCAGATCCCGTTGACGCCTGAGATGACGGCGATCCAGTCCGTCGTGCCGACGCCGCGCCCGGGAACCCCCGCGCCGCCGGCAACGCAGCTTGCCTTCGCCGCTACGCCGCAGAACAGCGCGCTTGCAGCACTTGCTGCAGTCGACACCACGCCGCGCTCCATGGATTACGGCTTCGACGAGTCAGGACCGATCGATCCGCCGACGGCTCCCCCGATGTTCAGCGACGACGACAGGGACGATGCGCCGACGGTCGAGAAGAGCTTCGTCACCAAGCTCATCCAGAAATATTCGAAGATCTACGAAATTCCCGAGACGCTGCTCCACCGCATCGTCCATCGCGAGAGCCGCTACAATCCGAAGGCTTACAACAAGCGCGGCTATTTCGGCCTCATGCAGATCAAATACAACACCGCCAAGTCCATGGGCTATGACGGTGCGCCGGGCGGCCTGTTCGACGCCGAGACCAACATCAAATATGCCGCAAAATATCTGCGTGGCGCTTGGCTCGTCTCCGACAACAAGGAAGACGACGCCGTCCGCCTCTATGCGCGCGGCTATTATTACGACGCCAAGCGCAAGGGCATGAACGACGTCGCCCAGGGTAATTACTGAACCGGGCAGCTGCCGGAACAACCCAATTGAAACAGCGGTCATAGCCTACGGCTGCGGCTGAGCCTGCTGTTGTGATCCGGCCTGCTGTTGCGGCCCTCCCGATTGCGGCAACGCCGCTAGGATCGCCTTCAGAAGCGTTTGCGGCTGATAGCCGAGCCAGCCCGGCGTCAGCCCGAGCCGGACGACGACCAGATTGGCGGAAGGCACGATCGCCATGCTCTGCCCGTCATGCCCCGTGAGCCAGAACGTATCCTCTGGCAACCCGAGCGCGGCGCTGGAGCCACCGGGCGCGAGCCAGGCCTGACCTTGCGTATACCGGCCGTTCGAGGCGGCCGTCGGCGTGCGCATGGCGCCGACGAAGCCCTCCGGCAACAGCCGCTGGCCATTCCACACCCCATCCTGCAGCAGGAACTGCCCGAAGCGTGCCCAATCATGCGCCGTCGCGTAGAGATAGGAGCTTCCGACAAAGGTGCCGCGCGCGTCGAGTTCGAAGACCGCACTCGTCATGCCGAGCGGCAAGAAGAGCGCGTCGTGCGGATAGGAGTAGGCTGCCGGCGCATTGCCGACTCTGTCCATCCAGATGCGCGACAAGAGCACCGCCGTGCCGCTCGAATAGCGGAAGCGCTGACCCGGTGCCGCCTCCATCGGCGCATTGGCCGGCAACGACACCATGTCGGGGTCGAGATAGAGCATGCGCGTCACGTCAGCGACGTTGCCGTAGTCTTCGTTGAATGCCAGGCCGCTCTCCATACCGAGCAAGTCGGATACCTTGATCCTGGCGCGCTGATCGTCCTTCCACTGCGCCAGCAGATGATCATCGTCGAAGGAAATCTTGCCATCGAGCATCAGCCGGCCGAGGATGGCCGCATTCACCGTCTTCGTCATCGACCAGCCGATCAGCGGCGTCTTCGCTGAAAATCCGGAACCATAGGCTTCAGCGACGATTCGGCCATCGCGCACCACCACGATCCCCCGCATGGCTGGGCCGGCAAGCCCTGTATCGTTAAGCACCGCAGCGATCTTTTCGTCCCGACCGCCGACCCCCTCGCCTTCCGGCCACAACGCCGCGTTCGCCTCCATTCTGGCCGGCGCGTCGAAAGCTACCGCATTCGCCGCCGCCTCGAAATCGCCGTCGGGCACGCTCGTGCAGCCGAAAGCGCCCCGGTAGAGTGCGTGGCTCGAAGCAAACAGCCCCAGGAAGCGCGCGGTCACACGGTTGCTGTCGCGGTCGACGCTGACGCGCACGAGCCGCAGCAGCGGATTTCCCGGCGCCTGCACGTCATCCGCCAGCACGTCTTCGGCGTTACGGCCGGCAATGAAGACGTTGGAGCAAACGATCTTGGCGGCATAGCCGTCGCCGACGCGCAGAAGCTCCGGCGGCCGGACGAACAGCCAGGCAGCGCCGGCAACGACGATGAGAACGACAAGGAGAGCAAGCGCCTTCAGGATACGCAGGACAAATCGCATGGCATTCCTCCGAATGCCCGGAGAGAAGCAGGAATTCCGCCTGCCGGAAAGGCCGCGACGCGAAGAATATTCCGTCACCACGATCACTTTCCGAGGAGGGCGATGTTTTCGAACGGCGCAGGCCCACAGCCCGCGTCATCAAACTGTAGCAGTGGCGCGCTACACGCCCTGAACGCTAAAAAGGTGACAGACTCATGTCAGAATTTGCACCGGATGCCGGCTTCCGCAAGAACCGGAAACTCAAGGACGCGCTTCTCCGCCATAAGGCTTTTTCGAAGGAGGGCTTCTCCGAGCGTCTCTTCGGTCTTCTCTTCTCCGGCCTCGTCTATCCGCAGATCTGGGAGGATCCGGATCTCGACATGCAGGCGATGGAGCTGAAGCCCAATCATCGCATCGTCACCATCGGCTCCGGCGGCTGCAACATGCTCGCCTATCTCTCCAAGGCGCCGGCCTCGATCGACGTCGTCGACCTCAACCCGCACCATATCGCGCTGAACCAACTGAAGCTCGCCGCCTTCAAGCATCTGCCCGATCATACGGATCTCGTCCGCTTCCTGGCGATGCCGAACGAGAAGTCGAACAGCCGCGCCTTCGACCGGCATCTTGCCGCCAATCTCGACGAGGCGACCCGCAGCTATTGGAACGGCCGCAAATTCGGACGCCGCCGCGTCACCGTCTTCGACCGCAATATCTATGAAACCGGCTTGCTCGGCCGCTTCATCGGCGCAGCCCATCTCCTTGCCCGTCTGCACGGCGTCAAGCTGCGCGAAATGACCAAGACCCGCTCCATCCGCGAGCAGCGCCAGTTCTTCGACGAGCAGATCGCCCCCCTGTTCGAAAAGCCGGTCGTACGCTGGATCACCGGCCGCAAAAGCTCGCTCTTCGGCCTCGGCATTCCGCCGCAGCAATATGACGAGCTCGCAAGTCTTGCCGCCGATCATTCGATCGCGCCGGTGCTGAAGCATCGCCTGGAAAAGCTCGCCTGTCATTTCCCGATGCGCGACAACTATTTCGCCTGGCAGGCCTTCGGCCGCCGCTACGGCACGCAAGAAGAAGGCCCGCTGCCGACCTATCTGAAGCCGGAGCACTACGAGGTGATCCGCGCCAATGTCGACCGCGTCAACGTCCACCACGCAAGCTTCACCGAACTTCTGGCCCGCGAGCCGGCGGCCTCCCGCGACCGTTACATCCTGCTCGACGCGCAGGACTGGATGACCGACGGGCAACTGAACGACGTCTGGCGGGAAATCACCCGCACGGCGCGCGAAGGCGCGCGCGTGATCTTCCGCACCGCAGCCGAAAAGAGCATCATCGAAGGCCGCCTGTCTGCGTCGATCCGCGATCAGTGGGATTACTTCGAAGAGAAATCGCGAGAGCTGACGGCGCTCGATCGCTCGGCGATCTACGGCGGCTTCCACATTTACGGGAAGAAGGCGTGAGCAAGGTCGGCACCGAGACGGCAGGAAACAGCAACGAACATGCCAGCCTGATGGATGGCATGTACCGCTACCAGCGCCATATCTACGACCTGACCCGCAAATATTATCTCCTCGGCCGCGACAGCACGATTCGCAATCTCGACGTGCCTGATGGCGGCACCCTGCTCGAAGTCGGCTGCGGCACCGGGCGCAACATGGCTTTGGCGCACAGATATTTCCCGAGTGCCAAGCTGTTCGGCCTCGACATTTCCCAGGAAATGCTGATCTCGGCGCGCAAGACCTTCGCCACGAAAGCGACAATCCCGGAATTCCGCGTCGCCGACGCCACGGCGTTTACGCCGCGCGAATTCGGCGTCAGCGGCTTCGACCGTATTCTGATTTCCTATGCTCTGTCGATGATCCCCGACTGGGAGCGCGCCGTCGATGCGTCGATCGCCGCACTCAATCCCGGTGGCCAGCTGCATGTCGTTGATTTCGGCCAGCAGGAAGGCCTGCCGCGTTGGTTCCGCCGCATGCTGCAGACCTGGCTTGCGAAATTCCACGTCACTCCACGCGCCGATCTGGAGGAGGTCCTGAAAGCGCAGGCCGAGGAACACAATGCGCGATTGTCCTTCGAAACAGTCGGCGGCGGTTACGCCTGGCGGGCGGCCATCATCAGCAGGCGCTCATAATTCGCTTGAAACTAACCCATTTTTTACGTTGATATGATGAAAAGAGGGTTATTCCTCTGCTCGGCTCGTCATTTTCGAAGGTCAGGCTGTGGGGCAAAGAGATCATTCGGTTCACGACGGGATACCCATGCGCCGGCTTTTGTTTTGCGTTCTGCCCCTGGCCAGCTTGCTGGCGGGCTGTTCCTCCTCCGGTCACGACTATCTCGAAACCGCATCGATCAAGCCGAAGACGCGCTTCCAGGACACCGATCCGCAGGATTTCGGCCCGAAGCATCCGCAACAGAATGCAATCCACGGCATCGACATCTCCAAATGGCAAGGCGATATCGACTGGGCGACAGTGAGGAATTCCGGCGTCGCCTTCGCCTTCATCAAGGCGACGGAAGGCAAGGACAGGGTCGACCCCCGCTTCGATGAATATTGGCGCGAGGCGCGCGCCGCCGGCATCCCGAACGCCCCCTACCATTTCTATTATTTCTGCTCCTCGGCCGATGAGCAGGCCGACTGGTTCATCCGCAATGTGCCGAAGGAGGCCATGCGCCTGCCGCCGGTGCTCGACGTCGAATGGAACGCCGAATCGAAGACCTGCCGCTACCGCCCCGACGCGAAAACCGTGCGCTCCGAAATGCAGCGTTTCATGGACCGACTGGAGGCCTATTACGGCAAGCGCCCGATTATCTACACCTCGGTCGATTTTCACCGCGACAATCTCGCCGGCTACTTCCAGGACTATCATTTCTGGGTCCGCTCGGTGGCAAAACATCCCGAGGTGACCTATTCCGACCGCCGCTGGGCCTTCTGGCAATATACCTCGACCGGCGTTATTCCCGGCATCAAGGGGCCGACCGACATCAACGTCTTTGCCGGCAGCGCAAAGAACTGGAACAATTGGGTCGCGGCCGTTTCCAAGGATAGAAATTCTTAGTAACGTCTTTCAATCTTTCTTGCTTCCGTCACATTCCTCTGTGAAAGCGACGGGCATCCATTTGCTATAAGGACCGCATTCATGCACCGCTCGCTCACAAGCCGCTCTGCACTCGCCCTCCTGTTTGCCCTCGCTATTGCAGGCGGCGCGGCCGCCCAACAGGCGCCCGCGGCCTCGGCTCCGGCAGCCCCCTGCGGCGGCGATCTGTCTGCCTTCCTCCAGGGCGTCAAGGCTGATGCGGTCGCCGCAGGCGCCAGCGCCGCAGCCGCCGACGAGGCGCTGGCCGGCGCCGAAATCGATCCTAAGGTCCTGAGCCGGGATCGTGCCCAGGGCGTCTTCAAGCAGACCTTCCTCGAATTCTCGCAGCGCACCGTCAGCCAGGCCCGCCTCGACATCGGCCGCCAGAAGATGAAGCAATATGCCGACGTGTTTGCCCGGGCCGAGCAGGAATTCGGAGTTCCCCCCGGCGTCATCACCGCATTCTGGGCAATGGAAACCGATTTCGGCGCCGTCCAGGGCGATTTCAACACCCGCAATGCCCTGGTGACGCTGTCGCACGACTGCCGCCGCCCGGAGCTCTTCCGCCCGCAGCTGATCGCCTTGATCGAGATGGTCGAGCACGGCGACCTCGATCCCGCCACCAATACCGGCGCCTGGGCCGGCGAGATCGGCCAGGTCCAGATGCTACCGCGCGACATCATCGCCTATGGCATGGATGGCGACGGCGACGGCCATATCCACGTGAAGCAGAGCGGCCCGGACGCCGTCCTGACGGCGGCGAAATTCATCCAGCACCTCGGCTTCGAGCGCGGCCAGCCTTGGCTGCAGGAAGTCACCGTGCCCGACAACCTGCCCTGGGAGAAATCCGGCCTCGGCGGCACGATGAAGGCCGGCGAATGGTTCGCCCTCGGCGTCAAGCCGCGCGACGGCAACACCGCTTTCGGCGATCTCGAAGGCGATCTCGTGTTGCCGCAGGGCCGCATGGGACCGGCTTTCATCGCCTACCCGAATTTCAAGATCTATCTCGAATGGAACAAGTCGTTCATCTACACGACGTCGGCCGCCTATTTCGCCACCCGCCTTTCCGGCGCCCCGACCTATCTCAAGGGCGCACCGGAACAAGGGCTGGCCAACGATCAGATGAAGACGCTGCAAACCAAGCTGCAGTCGCTCGGCCACGATGTCGGCGAGATCGACGGCATTCTCGGATCCGGAACACGTATCGCGATCCAGAAGGAACAGCAGCGCTTGGGCATACCGGCCGACGGCTGGGCGACGCCTGCCCTTCTCAACGCTCTCTGATCGCCACTGACACTCCCGCCGCTCGTTTTGCAAGAAACGGGTGGCGCCGCTTACCCCCCGCGTTAAAGCATAATGGTGAGGAGCGCCGCCGGGTCTAAACGATCCGGCTTTGGATGGAGGAAGACGGCATGGACAGCAGAATGAGTGCCTGGATCTGGAGCCTGCTGCTCCTGCTTGGTCTTATCTGGGGCGGCTCCTTTTTCTTCGCACGCATCGCCGTCCAGCATATCCCACCACTGACGCTCGTCTTCCTCCGTCTGCTGCTGGCCGGGCTGGCGCTGCACGTCTATATCGCCGGCCGTTTCGATATCTATCCGACTCTGAAAGCCCGCTGGCGCGAATTCCTGATCCTTGGGCTGATCAACAATGCCCTGCCGCATGCGCTGATCTTCTTCGGCCAGACCCGCATCGGCGCCGGCCTTGCGGCGATCCTGAACGCGACAACGCCGATCTGGACCGTGCTGATCGCCAATTATTTCACCTCCGACGAAAAGCTGTCCTCGGCCAAAATCGCCGGCTGCCTCGTCGGCCTCACCGGAACGATCGTGCTGGTCGGCCCCGGCCTGTCGGCCAGCGGCCAAGCCCCCCTCTGGGCGCTGCTGCTTCCCGTGCTTGCCGCCATCTCCTATGGGTTCGCAGCCACCTACGGCAAGCGATTCAAGGACGTTCCGGCACCAGTCACCGCAGCCGGCCAGTTGACCGCGTCCTCGCTGATCACTTTGCCGCTGTCGCTGCTGGCCGATCGCCCCTGGACGCTCTCCTTGCCGCCGCTCGATGTCCTGCTCGCCGTCCTGGCGCTGGCGCTGTTGTCGACCGCCTTCGCCTACATTCTCTATTTCCGGATCATGGCGGCGGCAGGCGCCACCAACGCCTCGCTTGTCACCCTGCTGGTGCCGCCAAGCGCCATCCTTCTCGGCGTGATTTTCCTCGGAGAACGGTTGGCGCTGGGCGAATTTGCCGGCATGGCGCTGATCGGTTTCGGACTCGTCATCCTCGATGGCCGCGCCTACCGCCTGCTGGTGAAAGCCGCGTGAGAGCTGGTTGTATATCCCTATATTCTCAAGCGCTTGTCGATGTGCCCTGTTTCAGGCACATAGGTAAATTCCCAATCGCCCGATTTAACGACGCGTTAAAAACTGTGAACAAAAATAAACGCGAAATTATCTCGTTTTATCAGCAGCTTGTGAAAACGGTATTCGACTTATCCACCGGCCGCTTCGGCAGCGCAGCATAAAATCCGCTTTTCAACCGACATATTTCAGACATAATATCGGCCAGTTAACGCGAGGAGACAGACATGGGACTCACGCAATCCTTGAATGTTCTGTTGGTCAGTGCAGCGTTTGCTTTCGTCCTGTCCATGCTCTTTATCTGAGCTGACGGGCTGGTGACGCTGATAGTGCCTAAACTCCCCTGATCAATCCGCCAAACGAAAAAGCGCATGTCCCGCCCGACATGCGCTTTTTCACTTTTGAATGTCTGGAAGAATCAAGCGGCGGCGCCCGCACTCTTTGCCGCCCGGCGGGAGTAGCCGAGATTGTCGAGCACCGCGGAAACCAGCGGTGCGCGGTTCATCGTATAAAGATGGAAATCACCGATGCCTCGGCGGACGAGATCCTCGATCTGCTCGGCAGCAACTTCGGCCGCGACCTTTGCCCGATCCTCGGGCTTGTCGTCGAAGCCCGCGAAGCGCTCGTCGAGGAAGGCGGGGATGACCGCGCCGCAGGCGCCGGCGAAACGCTTCAGCTGCGTCAGGTTCTGGATCGGCATGATGCCGGGCACGATCGGAATCGAGATGCCGGCGGCGCGCACCCGCTCCAGGTAGCGCTCGAAATTGTCGTTGTCGAAGAAGAATTGCGTCAGCGCCCGGTCGGCACCGTTATCCGCCTTGCGCTTCAGCATCTCGATATCGGCGGCCGTATCACGGCTTTCCGGGTGTTTTTCCGGATAGGCGGAGACCGAAATCTCGAAATCACCGACCGACTTGAGGCCGGCCACCAGTTCCGCAGCATTGGCGTAACCGCCGGGATGCGGCTGATAGGGCGCGCCGACGCCGCCAGGCGCATCACCGCGCAACGCCACGAAATGCTTTACGCCGACCTTGCGAAACGTATCGATCATTTGATGCGTTTCCTCCTTCGTCGCACCGACGCAGGTCAGGTGCGAGGCGGTGGCAAGCGGCGTCTGCGACAGGAAGCGCGTCACCGCCGAAAGCGTCGGCGCCTTGGTGGTGCCGCCGGCGCCATAGGTCACCGACACGAAATCCGGGTCCCAATCCTGCAGCTTAGCGACGGTATCCCAGAGCTGCCCTTCCATTTCTTCCGATTTAGGCGGAAAGAATTCGAAGGAGATTCCGAAGTTGCGCCCGCGTCCTTCGTTTTTCAAAGCCATGTCATACTCTCCCGGCAATTGTAGGTTCGGCGCCTTCGCTTAGTTGCGAAGCCATGAGGCGCCTCGGATCGCGCGCGAGCCAGACGGTGACCGTCAACCCCTGCCCGCCCTGCTGACCCGGATGAAGATCGACGACCTGCTCGACGTCGAGCCCGGCCTTGCGCAGCCAGTCGGACATCGCCTGGTGCGAAAAGCCGAGACGGACATGGGCATGTTCGTCACGAAGATATTCGAGCGTGTGCGGCGCGAGGTCGATGACCACGAGCCGCCCGCCCGGCCGCAGCATGCGCGCCGCCTCCGCGATCGCAATCTCCGGCTGGTCGAAGAAATGCAGCACCTGATGAATCGTCACCAGGTCGAAATCCTGGCCCTCGAACGGCAGGTTGAGGATATCGGCGTGGCGCACCGTCGCCTTGGTGATACGCGACTTGTCGAGATTAGCGCGCGCCACGCTCAGCATGTCGCGGCTGGCGTCGACACCAATAGCGCGGCGATAGAGCCCGGACAGGAGTTCGAGGATGCGGCCGGTGCCGGTGCCGAGATCGAGCAGCGAATCGATCGGCTGGTTGCCGAGCAGGCGGATGACGGCGGCGTCGACCTCCTCATCAGCCGCGTGCAGGCGGCGAAGCTCGTCCCACTCCGCGGCGTTGCGGCTGAAATAGGCCTGCGCCCGCTCGGCCCGCTGGCGCTTGACCTGCGAAAGCCGTTCGCCATCGCGAAGGATGGTCGGATCATTCTCGGAGACATGTTTCAGCAGCGCCCGCACGAGCATGGCCGCCTTGCCGTCCTGCTTGAGGCGGAAATAGGCCCAGGCGCCTTCTTGGTAGCGTTCGATCAGTTCGGCCTCGCCGAGCAGCTTCAGGTGGCGGGAGATGCGCGGCTGGGATTGACCGAGAATTTCGGTAAGATCGGTCACCGTTAGATCGCCACCGTCGAGAAGCGCCAGAAGGCGCAGACGCGTGGGCTCGCCGGCCGCCTTCAAGACGTCCACCAACCCATCCAGTCCCAGCTTCAAAGGTTCGCTCATCATTGACCCAATCAAGATATAAAGATATCTTTATGTGATTTGAAAAGCGGTGGCAAGCGGCAATTCACACTGTTCGCGAAATTGCCTGCGCAAATTGCGACAGGCTCTGACATGAAAAAGCCCCGGCCGAACCGGGGCTTTCGCAAGCAGAAATGAAGCAGGATCAGCGTGTCAGGCGCTTATGGGCCTGGCTGCCCGGGTTCAGCGCATCCGGGCCGAGGCGGCGGATCTTGTCCTGCTCGTAATCCTCGAAATTGCCTTCGAACCACTCGACATGGCCCTCGCCTTCGAAAGCCAGGATATGCGTGGCCAGACGGTCGAGGAACATGCGGTCGTGGCTGATGATGATGGCGCAGCCGGCGAAATTCTCGAGCGCGTTTTCGAGAGCGCCGAGCGTTTCCGTATCGAGGTCGTTGGTGGGTTCGTCGAGCAGCAGAACGTTGCCACCAGCCTTCAGCATCTTGGCGAGGTGCACACGGTTGCGCTGACCACCCGAGAGATTGCCGACCTTCTGCTGCTGATCGCCGCCCTTGAAGTTGAAGGCGCCGCAATAGGCACGCGAGTTCATGTCGAACTTGCCGAGCTTGATGATTTCGGCCCCGCCGGAGATTTCCTCCCAGACCGTCTTGTCGGCGGCCAGCGCGTCGCGGCTCTGGTCGACATAACCGAGATGCACGGTCTCGCCGATACGGATCGAGCCGCTATCCGGCTTTTCCTGGCCGGTGATCATCTTGAACAAGGTCGTCTTGCCGGCGCCGTTCGGGCCGATGATGCCGACGATGCCGCCCGGCGGCAGCTTGATCGACAGGTCGTTGATCAGCGTGCGACCCTCGAAGCCCTTGGTGATGCCTTCCAACTCGATGACCACCTGGCCGAGCCGTTCGCTCACCGGGATGATGATCTGCGCGTCGCCGGGACGCTGCTTCTCGGCCGCCTCCACCAACTGCTCGTAGGACTTGATACGCGCCTTCGACTTGGCCTGGCGAGCCTTCGGGCTGGAAGCAATCCATTCCTGCTCGCGGCTGATCGCCTTCTGGCGCGATGCCTCTTCGCGGTTTTCCTGCAGCATGCGCTTGGCCTTGGCCTGTAGATAGGCGGAGTAGTTGCCTTCGTAAGGGATGCCGCGGCCGCGATCGAGTTCGAGAATCCAGCCGGTGACGTTGTCCAGGAAGTAGCGGTCGTGGGTAATCATCATCACGGCGCCGGGATAGTCGCGCAGATGCTTTTCGAGCCAGGCGATGGTTTCGGCATCCAGATGGTTGGTCGGCTCGTCGAGCAGCAGCAAATCCGGCTGCGAGAGCAGCAGGCGGCAGAGTGCGATGCGGCGGCGCTCACCGCCGGACAGGCTGGTGACTTCGGCATCGCGCGGCGGGCAGCGCAGGGCTTCCATCGCCATCTCGACCTGACTTTCCAGATCCCAGAGGTTCTGGCTGTCGATGATGTCCTGGAGCTTCGCCCCCTCTTCTGCGGTCTCGTCCGAATAGTTCATCATCAATTCGTTATAACGATCGACGATCGCCGTCTTCGCGGCAACACCTTCCATGACGTTCTCGAAAACCGTCTTGGTGGGGTCGAGTTTCGGCTCCTGCTCGAGATAGCCGACCGTGGCACCCTCGGCGAGCCAGGCTTCGCCGGTATACTCCTTGTCCTGGCCCGCGATGATGCGCAGCACAGTGGATTTACCGGCCCCGTTCGGTCCGAGGATGCCAATCTTGGCATCCGGGTAGAAGGAAAGGTGGATGTTCTCCAGGATCTTCTTGTTGCCATAGGCCTTGTTGAGGCCGGACATATGATAGATGAATTGACGTGCCATGCTGCGCTGCTCCGGGCGGGAAACTTCGTTTCGTGCCGCTATGTAGGCGAAACAGCGCCTGTGGGCAACGCCGAAACCCGGTTTACGCCGGATTCCGGTCAGAAGCCCGCGGCATCGACAACGCCCTCGTCACAGCCGAACGAGGTTTTTCCCGCCCCCTGGATCAGATCGCCAAGGCCCGCGCTTTTTGCCGATGCCGCTCCCGCATCGGCAGACAGGCCGATCGTCAACTCGCTGATCACCCTGACATTGCCGGCTCGCCGGCAGCTCATCTTAACGCGCTCGCCCGCACCCGGCCCGAAGCTTTTGTCGAAAGCCGCCTTGATCGCATCGGACTTGACCGTCTTGCCGATATTGGCGGCGAAGAGGTCGCGCACAGCCGATGCGTTGAGCGCACCCACGAGATGGACGCCGACGGCGAAATAGTCTTCCGCGCTCATTTTCGTGCAGGTGCCATGCTTTGTCCATTCGTGCCGCTCGAGGCCGGACTGCGTGCCGGGCATCGCCTTTGCAAGCGACGCCTGCGTCTCGGCCGATAGCACGACATCAGGCAATGTATCCCATTTGCCGTCCTTGTCGGCAGCCTTCTGGTCGTCGCTGACGCCGCAATAATCCTGCCGCATCGGCCACAGGCCGTGCAGCGAAAAATTCGTCGCGTCATGGCGCTCGCCGGTCTGGCTAGCGCATTCGGGCTTCTTCTGGTTCGTCTGGCAGAAGGCGGGCTGCCAGCTCGCAGCAAGAATGAAACGGGTACGGCCATCGGCTTCCTGCGCCATGGCAGCGCCGGCAAGGATCATCGACGCGGTGAACGTCAAGGTACGCAACTGCATGCTGCTCATTTCAACCCCCAAAGAAGAACAATGCAGGAACAGATAAGCACAAAGAGTAAACGGCAGCAACCCTGAATCGCAACAACTTTGCAATTTGTTATCGATTGCACATCACCGGAAACCGACGACAGTTCCGGGCATCTCGCTGTTGAGGGTTAGGCGAGGACGCTATCGCACTTATAGTTGCAGCATAAAATCGATTCCGCGTTAAGGAATTATGCAGTAGCGATCTGCTCTGCTGCAGCAGGGAGGATCCGGATGTTTTCTGATACGCGAAGGCTCGCCATAGCGGAAGCGTCTCTGGCCTATCACCATGCCGAGGCCACCCACCCGGCACGCGGCATCCTGTTGATATCGCATGGCCTGGCCGAGCACTCGAAGCGATACGGCCACTTTGCCGAGGCGATGGCGGCGCGCGGCTATCATGTCTATGCCCATGATCATCGCGGCCATGGCGAGACGACGGCGCCCGACGCCCCGATCGGCCGCTTCGCGCAGCGGGATGGCGTCGAACGGGTGATCGGCGACATCATTGCCATGCGCGCTCAGGCGGCCTCGCGCCATCCCGACCTGAAGGTCATCCTCTTCGGCCATTCGATGGGCGGTCTCATCGCGCTCAACGCCGCCATCACCGCTCCGGCCGACTTCGACGCAGTCGCCGTCTGGAATTCTAATTTCGCCGTCGGTCTTGCCGGCCGCGCCGCCCAGGCGATCCTTATCGCCGAACGCATGCTGAAAGGATCGGACTTGCCGAGCGGCCTCCTGCCGAAACTCACTTTCGCCGCCTGGGGCCGGTCCATTTCCAACCGCCGCACGGAGTTCGACTGGCTGTCGCATATGCCCGGCGAAGTCGACAGATATGTCGCCGACCCTCTTTGCGGCTTCGACGCCTCGGTTTCACTCTGGCTCGATGTCTTCGAACTGACCTTTCGCGCGCTGCAAAAGGTCCATCTCGACCGGCTGCGGCGCGACCTGCCGATCCATCTGGTCGGCGGCGCGCAAGATCCGGCGACCGAGCGTGGAAAAGCCGTGCTCTGGCTGTCAAACCATTTGAAACGCCAGGGCTTCTCCCGTATCAGCACTGAGATATATCAGGACATGCGGCACGAAACGCTGAATGAGACCCGCGCAGAGGCGGCCATTGCCGCCTTCGCGGACTGGTGTGACGGCGCGGTCGGCAAGCGCTGAACGGCCCAAATCCCCGGATGACGAGAATCCCACCATGAGCAGCACCTCCACCCGGTCCGTTTCATCCCCCTCCGACGTGACGATGGGGCTTGCGCTGATGTTCCTTTCGGTGATGTTCTCGCCGCTCATCGACATCTTCGCCAAGCTTGCCGTCGTCACCGTGCCCTCCGCCGAGGTCACCGCCGGCCGCTTCGTCGTGCAAGCGCTCTGCATGCTGCCGATCGTGTTATGGCGGCGCAGCTTTGCCGATTTCTCCTGGCGCCAGAGCCTGTTCCATGCCATCCGCGGCCTGATCATCACCATCTCGATGATTTCCTTCGTCACCACGCTGAAATACATGGCGGTCGCCGACGCGATCGCGATCTTCTTCGTCGAGCCGATCATCGTGACGATCCTCGGCGGCATTTTCCTGAAGGAGACGATCGGCTGGCGGCGCTACATCGCCTGCGGCGTCGGCTTCTTCGGAGCGTTGCTGATCATCCAGCCGAGTTTCAACGAAGTCGGCTACGTCGCGCTCCTGCCTGTCCTCACCGCGCTCTGCATCGCCATTTTCGTGCTGATGACCCGCGTCCTGTCGCACAAGGAAGATCCCTGGGCAATGCAGTTTCAAATGGGCATCTGGGGCCTGATCTTCTGCGCCGTCCTGCTTTTTGCCGGTGATGGCAGCGGCTCCGATATCTTCGATCCCGTCATGCCCGCAGGCAGCGCCTGGTTCTATGTCGCCGGCGTCGGCGCCATGGCCGCGATAGCGGGCATCTTCGGCGTCTACGCCTATCGCGCCGCACCGGCTTCGACGCTCGCGCCGCTGCAATATTTCGAAATCGTCTCGGCGACGATCTTCGCCTGGCTTGTTTTCGGCGATTTTCCGGATGCGATCAAATGGCTCGGCATCATGATCATCATCGCCTCCGGGATCTACATCCTTTGGCGCGAGCGCCGCTTTGCTTCAAAGCCCGTATCCGATACATCTGAGGTGACGCTGGCGCCGTAAACACCGACGGGAGGAACATGACCGAGACCGCGACGAAAAAGCCGCCGCTTGCCGGCATCCGGGTGATCGAGCTTGCCCGCGTGCTGGCCGGCCCCTGGGCGGGACAGATGCTCGCCGATCTCGGTGCCGATGTCATCAAGGTCGAAAATCCCGACGGCGGCGACGATACGCGCCAATGGGGCCCGCCCTTCGTCGAAGGTGCCGACGGCGAAAACCTCTCGGCCGCCTATTACCACGCTGCCAATCGCGGCAAACGCTCCATTGCCGCCGATCTGAAAAGCCCTGAAGGCCAGGATCTCGTCCGCCGCCTGGTATCCACAGCTGACGTGGTGATCGAGAACTTCAAGCTCGGCGGGCTCGTCAAATACGGGCTCGATTACGACAGCCTGCGTAGGCTGAACCCGAAGCTTGTCTATTGCTCGATCACCGGCTTCGGCCAGACCGGCCCCTATGCCAGCCTCGCCGGCTATGATTACATCGTCCAGGGCATGTCCGGCTTCATGTCGATAACAGGCGAGCCGGACGGCCAGCCGATGAAAGCAGGGGTGGCGATCGCCGACATCTTCACCGGCATCTATGCCGTCGCGGCGATCGAGGCGGCCCTGATCCATGCTTTGAAAACCGGCGAAGGCCAGCTCGTCGACATGGCGCTGCTCGACGTGCAATCGGCCGTGCTCGCCAATCAGAATATGAACTACCTCGTCTCCGGCACTGCACCGACGCGGCTCGGCAACGCCCATCCGAATATCTCGCCCTATGAGGTCGTACCGGCGGCCGACGGCTACCTCATTCTTGCCGTCGGCAATGACGGCCAGTTCGCTCGCCTCTGCGGCATCCTCGGTCTTGACACCGTCGCCGGCGACGAACGTTTCGCCACCAACAGGGCCCGCGTCGGCAATCGGGCCGAACTGCGTCGGCTCGTTTCGACCGAGACGCTGAAATGGCCGAAAGCGGATCTGTTGAAGGCCTGCGAACAGAACGGAGTCCCTGCCGGTGCGATCAATACGATCGAGGAAATGTTCGCCGATCCGCAGGTGCGCGCCCGCGGTCTGCGCATCGACCTTGCGGATGCCGCAGGCACGCTCATCCCGGGGGTCAGGACGCCTGTGGTGCTGTCCGAGACGCCGCTGCATTACGTCAGGCCGAGCCCGCGTCTCGACGAACACAGGGAAGAAATTCTGGCGGAGCTCGCCGAGCGCGAGAGGGAGGCATCGTCATGAAGAAGACCGGTGGGGAACTGGTCGTCGAGGCGCTGAAGGCCAATGGCGTCAAGCGCCTCTCCTGCGTGCCAGGCGAGAGCTTTCTTG
The DNA here is from genome assembly GCF_002204185.1 of Rhizobium esperanzae. Classification (GTDB taxonomy): domain Bacteria; phylum Pseudomonadota; class Alphaproteobacteria; order Rhizobiales; family Rhizobiaceae; genus Rhizobium; species Rhizobium esperanzae. The sequence continues at coordinate 254,691 of NZ_MXPU01000003.1, forward strand.
CGGTCCTCGATGCCCTGCGCGATAGCGACATCGACGTCCTCGTCTGCCGCCAGGAGGGCGGAGCAGCGATGATGGCGGATTGCTGGGGCAGACTGACCGGCGAGCCAGGCATCTGCATGGTGACCCGCGGCCCCGGCGCCACCAATGCTTCAGCCGGCCTGCATATATCAAGACAGGACTCGATCCCGATGATCCTCTTCATCGGTCAGGTGCAACGCGAAGCCCGCGAGCGCGAGGCCTTCCAGGAGGTCGAATTCCGCCGCGCCTTCACCGAATTCGCGAAATGGGTGGGCGAGATCGACGATGCCGCCCGCATTCCCGAATTCGTCACCCGCGCCTTTGCGGTCGCAACCTCCGGCCGTCCCGGCCCCGTGGTGCTGACGCTGCCGGAGGATATGCTGCGCGACGAAGTCGAAGCGCCCCGCGCCAAGCGTTACACGAGCGTCGAGGCGCATCCCGGCCGCAGCCAGATCGACGATTTCTATATAAGACTGCTGAAGGCCGAGCGGCCGATGGTAATCCTCGGCGGCACGCGCTGGGACGCCGATGCCGTCGCCGATTTTGCAAGCTTCGCCGAGCGTTTCCAATTGCCGGTCGGTTGCTCCTTCCGCAGGCAGATGCTCTTCGATCATCTCCATCCCTGTTACGCCGGCGATGTCGGCATCGGCATTAATCCTGTACTCGCCAAGGAAATAAAGGAAAGCGACCTGCTGATCCTTCTGGGCGGCCGCATGTCGGAAATGCCGTCCTCGTCCTATACGCTGATCGGTATCCCCTACCCCCAGCAATCTCTGGTGCATGTCTATCCCGATCCTTCCGAACTGGGACGCGTCTACCGCCCGGACCTCGCCATCTGCGCCGCTCCTTCCGATTTCGTCGCCGCACTCGCCGATCTCGAAGCCCCGGCCGAGCCGCACTGGACGGAGCGCACACAGCGCATGCACCAGGCCTATCTTTCCTGGTCGAAGCCGCCGGCAACGGGACCGGGCGCCGTTCACATGGGCCCGATCATGGAATGGCTGGAAGCCAATACCGGGCCGGAGACGATCTTCACCAATGGCGCCGGCAACTACGCCACGTGGCTGCACCGCTTCCATCGCTTCCGTCGCTTCAACACCCAGGCCGCCCCAACATCCGGCTCGATGGGCTACGGCCTGCCGGCGGCGGTGGCCGCCAAGCGGCTCTTTCCCGAGCGCGAAGTCATCTGTTTTGCCGGCGACGGCTGTTTCCTGATGCACGGCCAGGAGTTCGCCACCGCCATCCGCTATGGCCTGCCGATCATCGCGATCGTCGTCAACAACGGCATGTACGGCACGATTCGCATGCATCAGGAGCGCGAATATCCCGGCCGCGTCAGCAACACCGATTTGACCAATCCCGATTTCGCCGCTCTTGCCCGCGCCTATCGCGGCCACGGCGAGACGGTGGAAAGCACGGAGGAATTCGCTCCCGCCGTCGAGCGCGCGCGCGCAAGCGGAAAACCGGCGATCATTGAGGTCAAACTCGACCCGGAAGCGATCACACCGACGCGCACGCTGTCCGAAATCGCGCAAACAAAAAGCCGGTAGGGTCGCCCCACCGGCCTTGAGAGACGGAACTGCGGCGACCTTAGTCGAGCGCAGCCGTGACGATGAACTCGACCTTGTATTTCGGCGCGGCGAGCTTGGCTTCGCTGGTGGCGCGTGCCGGCGGATTGGCCGGATCGATCCAGGCTTCCCAGGCTGCGTTCATCTCGCCGAAATAAGCAATGTCGGAAAGATAGACGAGGGTCTGCAGGATCTTGGATTTGTTGCTGCCGGACGCTGCAAGCAGACGGTCAACCTCCGCAAGCGCAGACTTGCACTGATCGGTGACGCTTTCGCCCTCGCCCACCTGGCCTGCGAGGTAGACCGTGTTGCCGTGAATGACGGCGCCGCTCATGCGTGCGCCGACGTCGATACGCTTAATGCTCATTATCGTCTCCTGAGTGAATGGAAGTGGCGGCGCTGCGGAGCAGCGCCTGAAAATCAGCGCCCAATACGACGCTCAATTGCGGATATGGTGGGTTTTCTGGTAGATCGCCGTCGACCGCGCGCCCGAGCGGCAGTAGCCGAGCATTGGCCGCGGGAATTCGTCCAGCGCATCGACCATGCCCTGCACCGCCTCTTCGGTCACGCCCATCGGTCCAACCGGGACATGGGCGATATCGAGTCCGAGCTCTTTGGCACGCGCCTCGATGACGGAGAATGATGTCTGGTCGGGGCTTTCATGATCGGGGCGATGGCAGACGATCGATTTGAAACCCAGCGCCTTGATCTCGTCGAGGTCCTCAAGCGTGATCTGCCCCGAAACCGAATATTCATCGTCGATCTGGCGAATATCCATCGTCTTGTCTCCTCAAAGATCGTGGGCTGATGGTCTACGACGGGAGGCCCGCAAGCGTCAACAACACTTCACTCACAGGAACGCAAAGGTCAGCGCATAGCTGCGGCTTTCGCCCGGGGCGAGCATGTTGAATTCACCTGCCGCCTGAAGCTCGTCGCGCGTGACCCAGCGATGCGACACAGGCTCGATGCCGAGAATATGGGCGGGCGTCATCTGGTTCCGCCACACCTGCAGATAAGGCAGCGTATCGGCGCGGAAGCGCACATTGAGCGTCCTGCCGCCGATTGCGGCGATCGGCCCGAGCCGGACTTCCGCCAAGCCCTCCTCCGTTGCCGTCGCCGGCACACAGAAGATGCCGCCCGGCTCCTCGCCGAATGTCCAGGGGAAGCCGCCATTCTCCAGCATCCGGCCTTCGAGCCGCGTGCCGTCGTCCAGCCATTTGCCGCCGACATTCATATGGTACATCAGGAAGGTAGGCACCACCTGATCGCTGGTATTGATAATCCGGTCTTCGAGCCGCACCTCGCCGGTCGCCCCGTCGATCCGCCACAGCCGCTCGATGCGCTGCGGTAATCCCTCGACCGTGGTGATGTCGATATCGGCGCGGCATTCGGCGTTGCCATTCTCGTATTTCTTCCACAGGATCTTGGCGGCGTGGCCGGAGGCCGATCCGTGCAGCGGATAGACCTTGCCGTCGGCCCGGCCGGCGATCGGCTGGCGATGGCGGATATGGTCCGGGCCGCAGGTGAAGAGGAAACCTTCGAGCGAGTGATCGATTCGCGGATCGCCATCGTCCGGAATGGCGCGCTTTGGCGCAATATCCACGCCGTCGACGATGCATCCACCGACATCCAGCACCGATGTTTCGTCCAGCATCAGGCGCGGCCCGCCTGCAGCGGCAAATTCGATCATCTCGGGTCTCCTCAAGGATTTATCGGCCGCCGTAGCGTTAGGTTTCGCACTGGCTTTCGTCAATCGCGCCGTTCTCCTCTTGCGCTTTTGCCGCAACCGTGGATTTTGCGGAACGGACACAAGGATGCAAACGTTTATGAGTAAAAGGAAATCTTAGGGATTTTCATATTTTGTTCAGCACGCTTTCATAAATTCCACACTAGCGTCAAAATTCGCGGGTGTGTGTCGGCCCAGTCACTGTTCGAGGTGTGAGACGTGAATCGCTTTTTGAAGTCGGCATTTTCGCTTGCGGCCGTGCTGGCAGCCGTTGCGGCTGCAGCACCGCAGGCCGGCGCGCAGCAGTTTCGTGACCGTCGCCAGAGCGATGTCGTGCTGGTCACGCCGAACGGCGAAATCCTCGATTATGTCCCGCGCGGCTTTGCCTATGCCCGCGACCGCAGCGGCAACCGCGTGCTGATCGACGCCTACGGCAACGTTGTCGCCACCGAAATGCGCGCCCGCGGCTACTATCCGCCACGGCCCGGCCCGCGCGACGTTTATGCCGACCAGGGCGGCAATGATCGCTACTATGCCGACGACAACTCCTATGGCGATACGCGTTATTCCGAGCGCGGCGCCGTCACCGGCGGTATCCCGCGCGACGCAGCGATCGAGCGTCTGCCGCTCGGCGAGGAGCCCTATCCTGATGACAACAGTATCGGCAATCCGCAATCGGGCGACGATTACGCCTCGATCGATCCCGATCAGCAGATCCCGCCCGCCGATGCGCCGAAGGCCGCACCTGACGAGCCCGTGATCACGCTGAAGAACAAGTCGAAGCCCGAGATCGTCGCGCTGCAGGTCTTCCTCGACCGCGCCGGCATCTCTCCCGGGGTCATCGACGGGCATATGGGCTCGAACGTCACCAAGGGCATTTATGCTTACGACCAGATGACGGGATCAAAGCTCGACCCGAACGACACCGACGCCATTCTGGAAGAGCTGCGCATGAACGGCGGCCTGCCCGTCGTCAGCTATACGATCACGCCGGCCGATGCCGCTGGTCCCTTCGTCGCGGAGATCCCTGAAGATTATTCGCATAAGGCGCTGCTGCCGTCGCTCGCCTATACCTCGACCACAGAAATGCTGGCCGAGCGTTTCCATATGGACGAGGCCTTCCTCAAGGAAATGAACCCCGGCGCCGATTTCAGCGTTCCCGGCACGGTGATCAAGGTCGTCAATCCCGGCGAAGCGAAGACCGGGGAGGTCGCCCGCATCATCGCCGACAAGGGGCGCAAACAGGTTTTCGCCTATGACGGCGCCGGCAATCTCATCGCCGCCTACCCCGCTTCGATCGGCTCAACCGACACCCCCTCCCCGTCCGGCACGGTGACGGTCGAGCGCGTCGCGTTCAATCCCGGTTACACCTACAACCCGAAGATCAACTTTCAGCAGGGCGCCAACGACAAGATCCTCAACATTCCCCCAGGCCCGAACGGCCCGGTCGGCACCGTCTGGATGGCGCTTTCCAGGCCGACCTACGGCATCCACGGCACGCCGGAGCCCTCCAAGATCGGCCGCACCCAGAGCCACGGCTGCATCCGCCTGACCAACTGGGATGCGACCGAGCTTGCGAAAATGGTCAAGCCCGGTGTGACGGTCGAATTCGTCGACTGAGCCAAAGCCAGACTGATCATAAACGATAAGGCCGCCGGATCGCTCCGACGGCCTTTCTGTTCCATGCTTGGTTATTCAGGCAGCCGTCGCCATGCGGGCCGAGGCTGTCAACCGGACAGGCACCTTGCGCATGATTTCCTCGGCGAAACAGGTGGCGTTCTCACGCGCCTTATCGAGATTGCTGACCCGCGTGGGGTCCATGGTCTGCAGCGTGCCGCCACAGTCGAAGATGTCGCGGAAGGCCGAACGTTCGATGATCGCCGTGTCCAGCACCGGCACGTGCCGCTCGCTGAGCAGCGACTTGACGAGCTGCAGCGCCCGGGTCGTCACCATCGAATTGACGCGGGTCAGCACCACCGAATGGCCGATCTTTATGCCTGCCTTCTCGTCCAGATATTGCAGCAGTTCGAGCACCTGCGCGCCGCCGCGCGCATCCATGGCACAACCCTGGATCGGGATCAGCACGTGGTCGGAAAGGCCGACGGCGGTGGCAAGCAGCGGATTGCGCGCGCCCGGCAGGTCGACGATGAAATAGTCGGTATTATGCTTGTTCTCGCTGATATGCTGAGGCAGCGAGGCGGTCGTCACGAAATCGATCACCGAAATATTGGGTACGTGCCCTGATATCTCGTGCCAGCGTGAAATCCAATGCTGCGGATCGGCATCCAGAATGGTCACGCGATAGCCCTGACGGGCAAGCTCGGTCGCGAGCAGGAGAACAGCGGTCGTCTTGCCGGCGCCGCCCTTGGTGTTTGCGAAAGTGATGACAGGCATGTTCGGTCCTCGAAGGGAAAATGGCGCGAGCCGGCATCGCTCTTTTGCGCACCGTCGGAGCATCGTGCGGTTAAGCCATCCTTTCCAATCATGGTTAACAAATCCTAAACGCGCGCGGTGAAATTGCAGCGGGCATTTTTCACATCCCTAAAATTCAAGATGCCCCCAAGACAAGAAGGCCCGGAAAGCAAGAGCTTTCCGGGCCAATCTGCAGGTCCGCTGATCTTATCAGAAACAGTCCCTGAAAAGTGCCTTGGTATTTTCGAGCGTCATCGGCACCGGGTTGCCGCCAGCACTCGGATCCTCGATCGCCATGGCCGACAATTCGTCGATGCGGTCGGGGGCGATTCCCATCGCCGTCAGCGTATCCGGCACGCCGAGATCGGAACGCAGCTTCAGCACATAATCGTAGAAGCCGTCGAACCCGCCCGAAATGCCGAGATAGGCGGCCGCCCGGCCGATCTTCTCCTCGATGACAGCGCGGTTGAAGCGCAGCACCGCCGGCATGACAACCGCATTGGTCATGCCGTGATGGGTGTTGTAGACCGCGCCGATTGGATGCGACAGCGCATGGATGGCGCCGAGCCCCTTCTGGAAGGCGACGGCGCCCATGGCGGCGGCGGCCATCATGTTGGCGCGGGCTTCGAGATCCGTCCCTTCCTTATAGGCACGCGGCAGGAATTCCTTGACGAGGCGCATGCCTTCGAGCGCGATGCCGGCCGACATCGGGTGATAGAAGGGCGAGGAATAGGCTTCCAGGCAGTGGGCGAAAGCATCCATACCGGTTCCGGCGGTAATGATTTTCGGCATGCCGACCGTCAGTTCCGGGTCGGAAATGACGACGCCGGGCAGGAACTTCGGATGGAAGATGATCTTCTTCACATGGGTGACGGAATTGGTGATGACGCTGGCGCGCCCGACTTCCGAGCCAGTTCCCGCCGTCGTCGGCACGGCGACGATCGGAGCGATGCCTTCGAGGCTCGCACGCGTCCACCAGTCGCCGATATCCTCAAAGTCCCAGACCGGCCGCGTCTGGCCGGCCATGAACGCAACGCACTTGCCGAGATCGAGGCCCGAGCCGCCGCCGAAGGCGACGACGCCGTCGTGGCCACCGTCCTTGAAGGCCTTGACGCCGGCATCGAGGTTCTTCTCGTTCGGATTCGGGTCGACGTCAGCGAAGATCGCCCGGCCGAGGCCGGCATCTTCGAGAATATCGAGCGCGGTCTTCGTGATCGCCATCGAGGCGAGGCCACGGTCGGTGACGAGCAGCGGCTTTTTGATGCCGAGGCTCTTGCAGGCGTCCGCCAGTTCCTTGATGCGGCCCCGGCCGAGCTTGACGGATGTCGGATAGCTCCAGTTTGCGGTGATATTGCTGCTCATGCGGTGACTTTCTTCAGGTGGAAGGATTTTGGACGCGTCAGATTCTGGAAGCCGATAATCGACAGCGAGCCGCCGCGACCGGTCTCCTTGACGCCGGTCCAGCAGAGCGCCGGATCGAGATAATCCGCGCGGTTCATAAAGACGGTGCCGGTTTCGATCTCCCGGCCAAGCCGCGCCGCCCGCTCGGCATCCTTGGTCCAGAGCGAGGCGGTCAGCCCATACTGGCTGTCGTTCATCAAAGCGAGTGCTTCCTCGTCGCCCTTCACCTTCATGATGCCGACCGCCGGACCGAAAGTCTCCTCACGCATGAAGGACATGGAATGGTCGACATCGATGAGGACTTGCGGGGCGAGATAGGCGCCGCCGTCGTCCTGAGGGAAAAGCTTGGGATCGACAAGCGCCTTGGCGCCCTTGGCGACCGCATCGGCAATCTGCTCGCGCACGACCTTGGCGAAACGCTTGTTCGCCATCGGCCCGAGCGAAGTCTCGGGATCGAGCGGATTGCCGAGCTTGTAGTTCGACACCCAGGCGACTGATTTCTCGACGAAGGCATCGTAGAGCGATTCATGCACATAGATGCGCTCGATGCCGCAGCAGCACTGGCCGGAATTATAGGTCGCGCCGTCCATCAGCGTATCGACGGCCGCATCGAGATCGGCGTCTTCCATCACATAACCCGGATCCTTGCCGCCGAGTTCGAGGCCGAGCCCGGTGAAGGTGCCGGCAGCGGCCCGCTCCATCGAGCGGCCGCCTTCGACCGATCCGGTGAAGTTGACGAAATTGAAGCTACCGGCGGCAATCAGCGCCGACGTGGTCTCATGATCGAGGAAAACGTTCTGGAAGACATCCTCGGGAACGCCGGCCTCGATAAAGGCCTGCACCAGCCGTTCGCCGACGAGCAGCGTCTGCGAAGCGTGTTTCAGCACCACCGTATTGCCGGCCATCAATGCCGGTGCGATCGTGTTGATCGCCGTCATATAGGGATAGTTCCAGGGCGCGACGACGAAGACGACGCCATGCGCTTCGCGCTCGATGCGGCGCTCGAAACGCTCGCTCTCCTCGACGACAACAGGCGCCAGCGCATCCGCTGCGATCGAGGCGACATAGTTGGAGCGCTCGTTGAAGCCCTTGTACTCGCCGCCGTACTTGATTGGCCGGCCCATCTGCCAGGCAAGCTCCGGCACGACGACATCGGACATCTCGTTCAGCCGTGCAGCACCCTTCAGGACAAGCTGAACACGCTCTTCAAGCGGTCGTCTCGCCCAGGCCTTCTGCGCCTTGCGGGCGCGCGCCACCACGTCTTTGGCGGCATCAAGCGAAAGTGCTGCGCGCTCCGCGTAAACCGATCCGTCGACCGGTGAAATGCATTGGATCATTGCCATGATCGATTTCCGTCCTCGTATTCATCAAAAATTGAGTGAGGCCGCAGCCCCTTATCCGCCTGCCGGCACCTTCTCCCCGCCCGCGGGGCGAAGGGGGATGGCCGCGACCTGTCCGTTCCTCGCCCGTCTCGCAGGGCACGTCCCCTCTCCCCGTCAGAACAGGGAGAGGGTTAGGGTGATGGGCAAGCAGCCCCCGAAATCCGTATTAAGCTCTTTCGAACCCCCGCGCCACTTCCCAATCGGTGATGCGGCGGTCGTATTCTTCCTGCTCCCATTCGGCAGCACGGGTGTAATGGTCGATGACGTCGTCGCCGAAGGCTTTGCGCAACATCGCCGATTCCGTCATTGCAGTCGTTGCTGCGCGCAGCGTGCGCGGGATTTCGCGAATGTCCTTGCCGCCATAGGCGTCACCGACGAAGGGGGCTTCGAGCTCCAGCTTGTTCTCGATCCCGTCGATACCGGCGGCAAGCAGCGCAGCGAAGGCGAGATAGGGATTGAGATCGGAGCCGCCGACACGGCATTCGATGCGGATCCCCTTGGTCTCCTCGCCGCAGAGCCGGTAGCCGGCGGTGCGGTTGTCCTTGCTCCAGATCGCCTTGGTCGGCGCGAAGGTGCCGGCCATGAAGCGCTTGTAGGAGTTGATGTAGGGCGCCAGGAAATAGGTGATTTCGCTCGCATGGGCGAGAAGTCCGGCAACGTAATTGTGCATCAGCGGCGACATGCCGTATTTGCCGGTATGGTCGAAGAACAGCGGCTTTTCCTCCAGGCTCCAGAGCGACTGGTGGATATGCGAGGAACTGCCAGCGGCGTTGTAATTCCATTTGGCCAGGAAAGTGATGGCCTTGCCCTTCGACCAGGCGATCTCCTTGCAGCCGTTCTTGATGATCGCATGCCGGTCGGCCATGGCGAGCGCATCGGCATAGCGCACGTTGATCTCTTCCTGGCCGGCGGAAGCCTCGCCCTTGGAGTTCTCGACCGGAATGCCGGCGCCCTGCAGCCCGGTGCGGATCGCCCGCATCACCTCTTCCTCCTTGGTGGTCTGGAAGATGTGGTAGTCCTCGTTATAGGCGCTAGCGAGCTTGAGGTTGCGGTAGCCCGAAGCATGTGCCGCCTCATAGCTCTGATCGAACAGGAAGAATTCGAGCTCGGAAGCCATATAGGCCTTCATGCCCATATCTTCGAGGCGCTTCACCTGCTTCTTCAGGATCGCCCGCGGCGAATGGGCGACCTCCTCATGCGTGTGATGGTCGAGTACATCGCAGAGCACGAGCGCGGTGCCCTCCAGCCAGGGAATGCGGCGCAGCGTCGCCAGATCCGGCTTCATCGTATAATCGCCGTAGCCCTTCTCCCAGCTCGTCGCCTTATAGCCGGAGACGGTCTCCATTTCCATGTCAGTCGCTTGCAGATAGTTGCAGCTGTGCGTTTCCTTCCAGGCGCTCTCGACGAAATATTCGGCTTGGAAACGCTTGCCCATCAGCCGGCCCTGCATGTCCACCTGGCAGGCCAGAACCGTATCGATGCGCCCTTCGGCAACATCCTTCCTGAGGTCGTCGATTGTGTAGCTGCTGCTCATGAGTGATCCGCCTGAAATTGGGATTGAAAAAATCGGGGCAACGAAATCGCATGCGCTCGGCCTGGTTTGGCGCCCCGATGCCTTTTCGTTGAACCGGTGATGGGGCCGCAGGAGCGGCCCCGCCATTTGAGAAGGAAGCCTCGATGCTTAACGTTCGCCGCTTTCGCCGACGGCCGCTTCTGCCGCCGCGATTTCGGCCTGGCGCTTCGCCACTTCGGCGCCGATCGGCGGCCCCTTGAAGCGCCGGCTCTCGAAGCCGAACCAGACGATCGCCGTCAGCAAGAGGAACCCGACGGTAACGTAAAGCGCAGCACCGTTCGGCGGCTGGACTCCGAGAACGAAGATCAGGACCATCGCGATGATCGAGAGCACGGCAAAGAGCTTGAAGAGGCCTTCGCCGAGATTCCACGGACCCATCTTGTCCCACTTGGACGTACCCCAGGCGAAGAGGCCGAGCGTGATCGGAATCGCAAAGGAGAAGAACAGGAAGATGACCGTGCACGACACCACGATCGTGTAAACCGGCGTATCGCCGATTTTCACGAAGTCGAGTGAGGTGAACCAAACGAACAACACCGACAGGATCGATCCCGTCCAGATCGCGGCCACCGGAGTGCGGTATTGCGGGCTGACCCTCGACAGCGCCTTGGAGGCCGGTAGGCCGCCGTCACGCGAGAAGGCGAAGATCATGCGGGAGACCGAGGTGACGGTCGCAAGGCCGCACAGCCACTGGCTGACGAAGATCGCAAGATAGAGGATATCCTTGACAACGGGGTTCACCTGGCTGTCCATCGCCCAGAAGAACACGTTCCAGCCCTGTTTGGCCGCGTCGTCCATGTTCGGCAGCATGAGGACGAAGGCGCACAGCATGATGTAGCCGAATAGCGCCGACCACAGGACCGAGGCGACCATGCCGCGCGGAACCGAATGGGCAGCCTTGACCGTCTCCTCCGATGTATGCGCCGAGGCGTCATAGCCGGTGATGGTGTAGATCGGCAGCAGCAGGCCGAGAAGAAAGACCCAGGCCCCCGAGGTCGACGGCCAGACGCTACCGCCGACTTCGCCGGAATAGTTGGCGAAAGTGAAGAGGCGGCCGAACTCATAGGAAGGCGCCGAAAGAAGGCAGACAGCCGCCAGCGCGATCGAGGTTGCGAAGATCAGATAACCCGAGAAGTCCGTGAGCTTCGCGGTCAAGCCAATCCCCATGTGGTTTACCAGCGCCTGCGCGCCGGTAATTATGACGAGGAAAATGATCCGCACCGTGATCGTGTCCGTCAGCCCGAGATACGTGGTGCCGAAGGAGCCCATGAAGAAGTAATAGGTACCGACGTTGATGGCGCCGAGAACGGTGACGAGACCGAGCAGATTGAACCAGGCCGTCAGCCAACCGGTGAAGCGGTTGCCGAGGATCGAGCCCCAGTGATAGAGGCCGCCGGCCGTCGGATAGGCGGAGCTGATCTGCGCCATGGCGACGGCGAAAACGAGCGAGATGAAGCATCCCACGGGCCAGCCGATACCGATCGCCGCGCCGCCAGCGCCAGAGGTCGCCTGGGCCAGCGAATTGATGCCGCCGGAGAGAATGCAGATGATGGAGAATGATACGGCGAAATTCGAGAATGAACTCATTCGCCGTTCGAGTTCTTGGGCATAGCCCATCGAATGCAGGATGTGCACATCCTGCTTCTTGTCCAGTTCGGTATAGTCCGACATGACTTCCCCCTGTTCACGACCGGCCGCGGAATTGCGGGCCGGTCCAGTGCCAATTGTCCGCGGCATTTTCGCCGTGCGGACGTCCGCAGATAAACTGCTCCCTCGGGTCTTTTTTTATCAGGCTTCCAGGCTGTGCTGGAGAAGTCCTGTCAGATAATCGGCCATGACCCTTTGGCCGCCATCGTCTGTGATGAGGTCGTTGCGGACCTCGATCATCACATTGCGCAGGCCGTTCGAAAGCCCGTGCAGGATCAGCGTGTGGGTCACGCCATCCTCGGGTCCGTAAGGCTGGTTGCGTTCAATCCTGTAAAGCGGCGCATCGGCCGCGGCATCCAGCATGCGGTCGGCGAGCCGGCTGTCCTCATCATGCAATATGCCGAGTTCGACGGCGCGTTGCCGGCCGTGATAGACCGGCGTGAAGCTGTGCATCGTCACGATGACGGTATCCTGCCCCCTCGCCCGCCGATCGCGGATCAGTCCGCGGATGGCATCATGGAAAGGCACGTAAAGCGAATCGGTGCGCGCCAGGCGTTCTTCGGCGCTCAAATCCTTGTTGCCGGGTATGGCATAGATCTCGCTGGTCTCCGGCATGGCGCTCGGTGAACTGGGCGGCCGGTTGCAGTCGTAGATGAGCCGGGAGAAGCGCTGGTAGACGAGCGTCGCGTCGACTGCTTGCGATATGCCGCGGGCAACGGCGAGCGCGCCCGGATCCCAGGCGATATGGCTCGACAGCGCTTCGCTGGGCAGGCCGAGATCGCCGAAGCGGGCAGGAAGCGTTTTCGAGGCGTGCTCGCAGACGAGCAATACCGGGCTATGGCCTTCGATGCGCTCGATCCCGACGCAGTCGCCGTCGGCTTCGCTGAGGATGTTCGGCTGGGCCAGCACCAAAGGCGCCACTCCTATCCCTTAATAAAAGCTTTAAAGAAAAGAATTCTTCAGCTTTTGGCGACTGTCAAGCATCCTCTGAAAATTTCTTTTCATGACAGTGGTTGACATGGATTATGACAGCGTTGTTAACTTTGGTTGGGAGAGTGGCGCCAGACCACTCCCGGGGAGCAAAGTCACGTGACCACTGCGTCGAAGACGGTTTCGGACGTCATACATTCGCATCTCGGCGTGTTGACGCGTGCCGAGAAGCAGTTGGCGGAAAGCCTCCTCGACAACTATCCGGTTTCCGGCCTCGGCAGCATCACTACGATCGCAGAGAACGCCGGCGTTTCCACGCCCACCGTCGTGCGGATGGTGCAGAAGCTCGGCTTCAAGGGCTATCCTGATTTTCAGGCGCACCTGCATCTGGAGGTCGAGGCGACGATCTCCAATCCCATTACAAAGCACGACCGCTGGGCGCAGAACGCGCCGGGCACCCATATCCTCAACCGCTTCGCCGATGCCATCATGGGCAATCTGCGCCAGACGCTGACCGATCTCGACACCGCGACCTTCGACAGCGTCGCCTCACTGCTTTCCGACCGCAAGCGCGGCCTCTACTTCGTCGGCGGCCGCATCACCGGCGCGCTTGCCGAATATTTCTTCACGCATATGCAAGTGATCCGGTCGGCGACGACCCTGCTGTCGTCGAATTCCAGCAGCTGGCCGCAATATGTCCTCAACATGAATGCCGGCGATATTCTGATCATCTTCGACATTCGCCGCTACGAGCAGGAAATGGTCAGCCTTGCCACCGCCGCCCGCAAGCGCGGCGCCGAAATTGTTGTCTTCACCGACCAATGGGGCTCACCGGCCGCCAAACTCGCCCGCCACGCTTTCCGCGTCCGGATCGAGGCACCGTCGGCCTGGGATTCATCCGTCGTTACCCTGTTCATTGTCGAGGCGCTGATCGAAGCCGTCCAGAATTCGACCTGGGACGAGACAAAGGAACGCATGAAGACACTGGAGGGTCTGTTCGAGCAGACCAAACTCTTCCGTAAACCGGGTTAGGAGGACAAGACCAAGAGGGAGAAAAACAATGGCGGGTTTTTGCGGATACAGACCGCGCTGTCGCAAATGGAACATCTGTCACAAGCGCCTGCTATTCATGCAAAACCACCGTCATGCAGCCGTCACACAAGCTTCATGTAAGCTCATTAACAGCATCGCCAGACACTGAAAACCCGAAGGAGAACAACAGTGATCTCTAACATTTCTCGACTGCTGTCGCTTTCTACTGCGATGATCGTGGCTTCGACCGCGATTGCTGCCGCAGAACCGAGCGCTGAACTCATCGCCGCCGCCAAGAAGGAAGGCACGCTGACCACGATCGCTCTCCCGCACGACTGGTGCGGCTATGGCGACGTCATTGCCGGCTTCAAGGCCAAGTATGGTCTCGAAGTCAACGAGTTGAACCCGGACGCCGGTTCGGGCGACGAAGTCGAAGCCATCAAGGCCAACAAGGGCAACACCGGCCCGCAGGCTCCCGATGTCATCGACGTCGGCCTCTCCTTCGGCCCGTCCGCCAAGAAGGACGGTCTGATTCAGCCTTACAAGGTCTCGACCTGGGATTCGATTCCGGATTCCGCAAAGGATGCCGAAGGCTACTGGTATGGCGACTATTACGGCGTTCTCTCGTTCCTCGTGAACAAGGATCTCGTCAAGACGTCGCCGGCCGACTGGTCCGACCTGAAGAAGAGCGACTTTGCAAACAGCGTTGCACTCGCCGGCGATCCGCGCACTGCCAACCAGGCCGTCCAGGGCGTTTACGCCGCTGGCCTTTCCGCGTCCGGCGGTGATGCAGCCAAGGCAGGCGAAGAAGGCCTGAAGTTCTTCGCCGAACTCAACAAGGCCGGCAATTTCGTGCCTGTCGTCGGCAAGGCGGCTCCGTTCGCTCAGGGCTCAACGCCGATCATCGTCGCCTGGGACTACAACGCAATGTCCTGGGGTGAAAGCCTGAAGGGCAATCCTCCGTTCGAAGTCGTCGTTCCGAAGACGGGCGTCGTCGCCGGCGTTTACGTCCAGGCGATTTCTGCCTTCGCTCCGCACCCGAACGCTGCCAAACTCTGGATGGAATATCTCTATTCCGACGAAGGTCAGCTTGGCTGGCTGAAGGGCTATTGCCACCCGATCCGCTTCAACGATCTTGCCAAGAACAACAAGATCCCGAAGGAACTGCTCGACAAGCTGCCCCCGGCAGCAGCCTATGAAAAGGCCGTCTTCCCGACGCTCGAAGAGCAGGCCGCCGGCAAGGAAACCATCACCAAGAACTGGGATTCCGTCGTCGGCGCCAGCGTCAAGTAATATTCGATCCTGCCTCCCCGCCTCAGGGCGGGGAGGTCTTTCTCACCCCGATGCCCCAGGATGAGCTTTTCATGAGCACGGTTTCTACGCCTATGGTGAGCAGCGCCCCCTTGATCAACAGAGACCGCGTGATCGACTGGCTGGGCATTGCACCTTTCATTATCTTCTCGCTGCTGTTCCTGATCATCCCCACGCTCTATCTGGTGGCGGGCGCGTTTCTGACGCCCGAGGGTAACTTCACGCTGAAGAATATCGGCGATCTCTTTACCCCCTCGATCATCAGCGCTTACTGGATCAGTATTCGCGTCTCCGTAGCGTCGGCTCTCGGCGGCGCGTTGATCGGCTTCTTCCTCGCGTGGGCCGTCGTTCTCGGTGGCCTGCCCGCCTCCGTCCGCTCGACGCTTCTGACCTTCTCCGGCGTCGCATCGAATTTTGCCGGCGTGCCGCTCGCCTTCGCATTCCTCGCAACGCTTGGCCGCACCGGCCTTGTGACGGTTTTCCTGCGCGAATGGTTCAATTTCAACCTTTACAGCACCGGCTTCAACCTGCTGTCCTTCTTCGGCCTCACCATCACCTATATGTATTTCCAGATCCCGCTGATGGTGCTGATCCTGACGCCGGCTCTTGACGGCATGAAGAAGGAATGGCGCGAAGCCTCTGAGATTCTCGGCGCCACCAACCGCCAGTACTGGACGATGGTCGCACTGCCGATCCTCTGGCCGAGCCTGCTCGGCACGACGCTGCTGCTCTTTGCTAACGCCTTCGGCGCCATCGCCACCGCCTTCGCGCTGACCGGCAGCTCGCTGAACATCGTGCCGATCCTGCTCTATGCGCAGATCCGCGGCGACGTTCTGCACAATGCCAATCTCGGTTACGCTATCGCACTCGGTATGATCGTCATAACAGGCGTCTCCAACGTCCTTTACCTCATGCTGCGCATGCGCGCCGAACGGTGGCAGAAATGAAAGCTCAACGCCTCGGCGCCTGGATCGCCATTATTCTGGGCGCATCCTATTTCGTCATTCCACTGATCGGCACCATCGAGTTTTCGTTGCGTATGCGCCGCGGCGAATACAGCCTCGATGCCTATGAGTCGGTATTCTCAGATGTTCAATTCCGCGAGACCTTTGGCTATTCCATGTTGATGGCGCTCCTGACCATCGTCTTCGGCATGCTGCTCGTCGTGCCGACGGCCTATTGGGTGCGGCTGCGCCTGCCGCAGATGCGTCAGGTCGTCGAATTCATCACGCTGCTGCCGCTCGTCATTCCGGCGATCGTCATCGTCTTCGGTTACCTCAGAATGTACAATTCGTCGTCCTATCTGCCGTTGACGGGTTCGACGACCGGCACCAACGTCCTGCTGGTGTTCTCCTATATCACGCTGTCCCTGCCCTACATGTACCGCGCCGTCGATACCGCCATGCGCGCCATCGACGTCCGCACCCTCACGGAAGCGGCCGAAAGTCTCGGCGCTCGCTGGACGACGATCATGTTCAGATGCATTTTCCCTAATGTCATGAGCGGCGTGCTCTCGGGCGCCTTCATCACGCTGGCGATCGTTATGGGCGAATTCACCTTCGCTGCCCTACTCAACCGTCCGGCCTTCGGCCCCTACCTGCAGCTTGTCGGCGCCAACAAGGCCTATGAGCCTTCGGCGCTCGCCGTCATCGCCTTCTCGATCACCTGGCTCAGCATGGGCCTGCTCAATCTTGTTTCCCGCTTCGGCAAAGCCCGCCCGGCAAAGGCTTAAGGTAACTGGCTCATGTCCTTTCTCACACTGAACAACATTCAGAAATCCTTCGGCCCGGTGCAGGTCGTCAAGAACTTCAACATGAACATCGAGAAGGGCGAGTTCGTCTCCTTCCTCGGACCGTCGGGCTGCGGCAAGACGACCGTTCTGCGCATGATCGCCGGCTTCGAGACGCCGACCGGTGGCACGCTGACCATCAACGGCAAGGACCAGAGCGCGCTCAAGCCGAACCAGCGCAACATTGGCATGGTCTTCCAGGCCTACGCTCTCTTCCCCAACATGTCCGTGCACGATAACGTCGCCTTCGGCCTCAAGGTCGCTGGCGCGCCGAAGCCCGAGATCGACGCCCGCGTTAAGGAAATGCTCGGCCTGATCAAGCTCGATCACCTGGCCGATCGCTACCCCTACCAGCTGTCCGGCGGCCAGCAGCAGCGCGTAGCACTTGCCCGCGCGCTCGCGGTGAAACCGCAGGTGCTGCTGCTCGACGAGCCGCTGTCGGCCCTCGACGCCAAGATCCGCGTGTCGCTGCGCGAGGAAATCCGCCAGATCCAGCAGCAGCTCGGCATCACCACCGTTTTCGTCACCCACGATCAGGAAGAAGCCTTGTCGATCTCCGATCGCATCGTGGTGATGAATGCCGGCAAGGCCGACCAGATCGGCTCGCCATTCGAGATCTACAACAAGCCGGCCACGCGCTTCGTCGCCTCCTTTGTCGGCACGCTGAACCTGATCGAGGCCAAAGTCGTCGATCCCGACACCAACCTCATCCAGATCGGCGATCAGAAGATCACGCTGAAGCAGTCGGTCGCAGCCCACAAGGCCGGCGAGACCATCTCGCTGGCGCTGCGCCCGGAAGCAGGCTCGCTCTCCGACACCGCCAGAAGCGATACGGCGCTGACCGGCCAGGTCGTCTCGGCTCACTTCCTCGGTTCGGTCATCCGCACCCGCATGAATGTCGGCGGTAACATCATTTCCTTCGACATGTTCAACAGCCCCGGTGTTACCCCGCCGCAGGCCGGCGAAACCGTGACGCTGCGCTTCATGGCCGCCGACTTGCTCGTCATCAGTGATTGATATTGCGGAATAGCACTCACGCAAAAGGCGCCGCGAACAAGGCGCCTTTTTTTGAATGACGGAAGAATGAAGCGCGTCGTTGAGTCACGTTTCAGGCGACGCGCTTTGTCTGGTGAAGCACCCGGCACGGTGTGCGTCTATGCGCCAGGGGCGAGTTTGGCAGAAACGCGCCCCCAAACTCCGTCATCCTCGGCCTTGAGCCGAGGATCCATCCCCTCCGCTGATGGATGCCTACATGGATGCTCGGCTCAAGGCCGAGCATGACGTAGGATGGGGTGGGCGAAAGGAGCCATCGTGAATAGACGTGCGTGTCAGGAATGACATCCACAGGCAACACCAAACAATACCAGCCCATAGCTGCGCGATTGATGCTTCCTTTCCCTCAGCGGATCGCCCTGTCGTCCGCATCGAAGCGATGCACGCGCGCCTGGTCTGGCGTCGCGTAAACGATCTCATCGGGCTCATACTGGTGCTCGCCGAAGAGACGCGCCGTCAGCAGGCCGCACTGCTCGGATTCCAGATAGATGATCGTGTCGGCGCCGAGATGCTCGACATGCACAACTTTCGCCGCCCACGTCCCCTGCTCGCGCGACAGCGTCATATGTTCGGGACGCACGCCGATCGTCTTGGCGCTGTGGTCGCCGACCTTCTCGCCCGCGATGAAATTCATCTGCGGCGAGCCGATAAAGCCGGCGACGAAGACGTTGGCCGGGCGGTTGTAAAGCTCCATCGGCGAGCCGATCTGCTCGATCGCGCCGGCATTCAGCACGACGATCTTATCGGCAAGCGTCATCGCCTCGACTTGGTCGTGCGTAACGTAGATCATCGTCGCCTTCAGGCCGCGGTGCAGCCGGGCGATTTCGAGCCGGGTCTGGACGCGCAGCGCCGCATCGAGGTTCGACAGCGGCTCGTCGAACAGGAAGAGTTCCGGTTCGCGAACGATGGCGCGGCCGATCGCGACGCGCTGGCGCTGGCCGCCTGATAGTTCGGCCGGTCGGCGTGCGAGATAAGGTGCGAGCGACAGCATGCCGGATGCTTTGCCGACACGGCTGTCGATCTCGTTCTTGGGCGTGCCTGCCTGCTTGAGCCCGAGCCCCATATTGTCCTTGACCGTCAGGTGCGGATAGAGCGCATAGGACTGGAACACCATGGCGATGCCGCGCTTGGCCGGCGGCGTCAGCGTCTCGTCGCGGCCATTGATGACGACGGCGCCCGAGGTGACGTCCTCGAGGCCGGCGATGCTGCGCAAGAGCGTCGATTTTCCGCAGCCGGACGGCCCGACGAAGATGACAAATTCGCCGTCCTTGACCTCGAGATCGATGCCCTTCAGCACCTCATGCGTACCATAGGTCTTGCGGATGGATTTGAGTTGAAGCGATCCCACTGATTTTTCCTTACAATCTGACCGGCTGGCCGGTGCGCACGCTCTCGTCGGCGGCAAGGCAGATGCGAAGCGACGCCACCGCATCCGCCATGTGGCGATCGAGGTTCAGATCCTCGCGGATCGCCCTCAGCATGAAAGCCTGTTCCAGGTCGCAAAGCGCCTGATGACCGGGCTCGCCCGTCATCCTCATATCCTGGTCGGGCCGGATGAACTTGCCGTCTGGGCCGGTTTCGGCCGTATGCAGACGGATCACCGAGGTCTTGGTGTGCGTATCGATATCGTCGGACTTGGCATTCGGATCCATGACGATCGACACCGCCCCCTTCGGCGACATCACATCCTTCACGAAGAAGGCTGTCTCCGAGATCATCGGTCCCCAGCCGGCCTCATACCAGCCGACCGAACCATCCTCGAAAAGCACTTGCAGGTGGCCGTAATTATACATGTCGGCGGCGATTTCATCGGAGAGACGCAGCCCCATGCCGCGCACCTCGACGGCTCTCGCATCGGTGATCTGGCACATGACGTCGACATAATGCACGCCGCAATCGACGATCGGCGAGGTCGTGCGCATCAGCGATTTGTGCGTTGCCCAGGTCGGGCCGCTGGACTGCTGATTGAGGTTCATGCGGAAGACGTAAGGCGGACCGAGTTTGCGTGCCTCCTCGATCAGCTTCACCCAGGACGGATGATGCCGCAGGATATAACCGATCACCAGCTTGCGCCCGGCCTTCTCAGCCGCCGCCACGACACGCTCCGCGTCGGCGACGGTGGTCGCCAGCGGCTTTTCCACGAAGACATGGCAGCCGGCCTCGAAGGCGGCGACGGCATAATCGGCATGGCTATCGGAATAGGTGTTGATCGAGCAGAGGTCCGGCTTCAGGTCGGCAAGCGCCGTCGCAAAGTCGGGGTGAGCGGTATAGCCCCGCAGTTCGGGCTCCAGCGCCGGCGTCGAGCGGTTGACGAGACCGACGATCTCGAAACCGGGATTGTTATGGTAGGCAAGCGCATGGCTGCGGCCCATATTGCCGAGGCCGGCAACGAGGACGCGGATCGGTTTCTCCCGGCTCACTTGACGGCTCCCGAGGTAATGCCGCGGATCAATTGCCGCGAGAAGATGACGTAGAGGATCAGGATCGGCAGGATGGCGAGCGAGAGCGCCGCCAGCACCGCGTTCCAGTTGGTGACGAACTGGCCGATGAAGATCTGCGAGCCGAGCGTCACCGTCTTGGTGCTTTCCGCCGGTGCCAGGATCAGCGGGAACCAGAGGTCGTTCCAGATCGGGATCATCGTGAAGACGGCGACCGTCGCCATGGCCGGGCGCACCAGCGGCAGCACTAGGCGGAAGAAGATCGCATATTCGGAGAGTCCGTCGATGCGCCCCGCATTCTTCAAGTCATCCGAAACCGTGCGCATGAATTCCGACAGGATGAAGATCGCCAGCGGGATGCCTTGCGCGGTATAGACGAGGATCAGCGCCGTCAGTGTATTGACGAGGCCGGCCGCCACCATGCCCTGCAGGATCGCCACCGTCCCGAGGCGGATCGGGATCATGATGCCGATCGCCATATAGAGCCCGAGCAGTACGTTGCCGCGGAAACGGTATTCCGACAGCGCGAAGGCGGCCATGGCGCCGAACAACAGCACCAGCAGGATCGAGACGATCGTGACGATGAAGCTGTTCTGGAAATAGGTGGCGAAATCGCCCTGCCCCAGCACCGTCTGGTAGCCGACGAGGCTAAAGGTGGATGGTGTCGGGATCATCAGCGGTTCGCGGAAGATCGAGGCGCGATCCTTGAACGAGTTGACGATGGTCAGGAACACCGGAAACAGCGCGACCAGTGTGTAGGCGGAGAGCGCCAAATGCACGAGGCCGGTGCGGATGGGAGATGTGCGTGCCTTAGACATGCGTGCTCCTCAGAACTGGTAACGACGCATGCGCCGCTGGATGACGAACAGATAAAGCGAGACGCCGGCGAGGATGATAAGGAACATCACGGTCGCGATCGTCGCGCCCATCGAGCGGTCGCCGAGTTGAAGCTGGAAACCGAAGAAGGTGCGGTAGAGCAGCGTGCCGAGAATATCGGTCGACATATCGGGCCCTGCAAGCGCCCCCTGCACCGTGTAGATCAGGTCGAAGGCATTGAAATTGCCGACGAAAGTCAGGATCGAGATGATACCGATCGCCGGCAGGATGAGCGGCAGCTTGATCTTCCAGAACTGCGCCCAACCGGTAACGCCGTCGCATTCGGCCGCTTCGATCACCTCTTCGGGAATGCTGAGCAGCGCGGCATAGATCAGCATCATCGGAATGCCGATATATTGCCAGTTGGAGATCAGCGACACGGCGATCAGCGCCGAGCCGGGCTTGCCGAGCCAGGGCGCGAACAGGAATTTCAGCCCGATGAGATCGAGCATCCAGGGTGCCACGCCCCAGATCGGCGAGAGGATCAGCTTCCAGATGAAGCCGACGATGACAAAGGAAAGCAGCGTCGGTAGGAACATCGCCGTGCGGTAGAAAGCCACACCGCGCAGCTTCGGCACCGAAAGCAGGGCGGCGAGCGCAATGCCGATCGGGTTCTGCACGCACATGTGGATGGCGAAGAAGATGACGTTGTTGATGAGGGCGTTCCAGAAATCATGCGCCCAGCGCGGATCGCCGAACAGCACCTTGAAATTCGCCAGGCCGACGAAGGCCGGCTGACCGTCAACCGTGTTGTAGAGCGAGAGCCTCAGCGTTTCGATCAGCGGCAGCACCATGACGGCGGAATAGACGATCACGGCCGGCAGCATGAAGACAAAGATGTGCCAGCGCACCGGTCGCTTGATCGGGACGATATCGGCCGCGTTGTCGGTTTCGCTCATGGCTTTTGCCTGTTCTTGTCGACTGGCCGCAAGGCGCAGCGCAGGTGGAAAACGTTGCGCCTCACCCCAACTCTCTGCCGCCCGGGGAGAGAGGGAACGCCCTGCTGAGATGCTCTATCGGGCTGGGAGGTCGCTGCGAGTCTCCTTCTCCCCGCAAGCGGGGAGAAGGTGGCCGGCAGGCCGGATGAGGGGCTGCGAACGCGCCCCTCACCACATTACTTGGCCGGCTTGTACCAGCTGTCGAGGCCCTTCTGCAGCTTCTCGGCGGCGACCTGCGGCGTATCCGTGCCGTTGATCACGTTGGCCGATTCGACCCAGGTCTCGTTTTCGAGGTTCGGCGTACCGCGCGACAGGATCTGGTAGGTCGAGCGCACGGTCGACTTGTACGGGCCGCGCCAGGAGACGAACTCCTGAGCAAGCGGATCGGACATCTTCACCGGGTTGGAGTTCAGGCTGAAGAAGCCCGGCAACGCGTTGGCATAGATATCGGCGAACTCGGGCGAAGCCACCCAGCTCAGGAACTTCTTGGCTTCCTCGGCATGCGTGCTCTTCGCGTTCAGCGCGACGCCGATATCCGGATGGTCGGAGATATAACCCTGATCGCCGGCCTTCGGAACCGGCGGCGGGAAGGCGCCCATCTTAAACTGCGCCTGCGTGTTGAAGAGCGCGATTTCCCAGGATCCGGCCGGGTAGATGGCGGCGCGGCCGAGCGTGAAGAGGTTCTGGCTGTCCGAATAGGTCTGGGCTTCGAAACCGTCACCGAGATAGGGCTTCCACTTGGCAAGCTCTTCAAAGGGCTTGACCCATTCGGGATCGGTCAGCTTCTGCTTGCCGGCGATCAGCGCTTCGCGGCCCTCTTCCCCCTTCCAGTAGTTCGGGCCGATGTTCTGGTAGCCCATGGTAGCGGCTTCCCAGAGGTCCTTCGTGCCCATGGCGAGCGGAATGTAGGTGCCGTCGGCCTTGATCTTGTCGAGCGCTGCAAAGAACTCGTCTTCCGTCTTCGGCACCGAGATGCCGAGCTTGTCGAAAGCATCCTTGTTGTAGATGAAGCCGTGGATGACCGAAGCCATCGGCACGCAGAAGGTCGACTTGCCGTCGTCGGTGGTCCAGGCGGCCTTGGCGACCGGAGAGAAATTCTCCATGCCCGGCAGGCTGGTGATGTCGACGAGCTGCTTCTTGTTGAAGAGTTCGAGCGAGGCATCGAACGGACGGCAGGTGATGATATCACCTGCTGAACCGGCATCGAGCTTGGCGTTCAGCGAAGCGTTGTATTCGGTCGGCGCGGTCGGCGAGAAGACGACCTTGATGCCAGGATTTTTCGCTTCGAATGCCGGAATGATCTTCTCCTGCCAGATCTGCAGGTCGTCGTTACGCCAGCTTTCGACCGTCAGCGTGACGTCGGCGGCATGGACGAGACCTGCCGAAGTCAGCAGGCTGGAGGCAAGCAGCAGGCTTTTCAGAGCAGTGTTTTTCATTTCCCTCTCCTGTTTTTAGCGCCGAAGGCGCCGTTTTCGATCTGAAACAAGCAATTGGCGTGTCTGAGGAAACACCCAATGCCCCTTGGAGGGCCGCCAGCGAAGCCGGCCCCGAAAGCTCGATGGACCGAAAGCGCATCGCCTGCGGTCGGACTGCGCGCTTTTCGGTGACCCGCACCGGACGCGCCGAAAATAATGGGAAAGCCGATGGATGCCTGAATTCCATCTCCGGCCCGACAGGGCCGCCGGCATTCTGGCAGTCATCCTCGAAGCGGTTCCGGCTTGGTTTTGCTGCCGGTTTTCGTGGGGCTTCGAAACGCTGTTCCCTTTTCCCGAATTAAGTCCAAAAAAATACCAATTGTCCAGACGAATTTTAACTTTTTGGCCTCCAACGTTTCATTAAAAATTTTTATCAAGTAAAATCAATAAGATAAAAAGGCGCAATTTCTCCACCGTTCCCACTTGGTAAATGGTATTTTTTTGGTATTGTATGAAAAACAGGTGAGACGGCGTATTCGGAGGTTCGATGACAGAGCTTGCAATCGGCATAGATGGCGGCGGGACGAGCTGCCGGGCCGCGGTCGCGGACAGAAACGGCACTATCATTGGCCGCGGCAAATCAGGCCCGGCTAATATTCTGTCCGATCTGGAAAACTCTCTCCTCAATATTGTCGAATCCGCCCGGCTGGCTTTGCGCGATGCCGAGCTCGCCGCGGAAACCATTTCCTCCGTCGCAGCGGTCGTCGGCGTCGCCGGCGCTAATGTAACGGATTATGGCCAGCGAATCGAAAAGGCCCTGCCCTTTGCCGAAGGCCGTGTTGTTACCGACGCGCTGATCGCCCTGCAGGGCGCGCTCGGCGATGCCGACGGCATCGTCGGCGCCTTCGGCACCGGCTCGGTCTATAACGCCCGGAAAGATGGTCGGCTGAACGGCATCGGCGGCTGGGGCTTCGTCGTTGGCGACCAAGCAAGCGGCGCTCGCCTGGGCCGCGACCTGATGGAACGATCGCTGCTCGCCCATGACGGCGTACGCCCGGCATCGCCGATGACTGAGGCGATCCTGGCGGAATATGGCGCTGATCCCGAGCGCATCGTCGAATTTGCGCATTCGGCAAGACCGACGGATTTTGCCCGTTATGCACCTGTCGTCTTCGAACATGCAACGAGCGGCGATGCGGTCGCGGTCGGCATCGTCACCGACGCGGCAACGGCGATCGGCGAAAGCCTTGAAGCGCTGCTCTGGCCCGAATGCCCGTCAATCTGCCTGCTTGGCGGTCTTGCGGAAGCCTATGAGCCCTGGCTTCCCCAACGCTACAAACAGCTGCTTGCCAAACCGAAAAACGATGCCCTTCACGGCGCGGTGGAACTTGCGGTCAAGCTCCTGAACGAGCGAGAGAGAGGTGCGGCATGACCGACGATCTCGCAACAATCCTCTCCCTGGAACGCCTGCAGGCCGCCGGCACCGGCCCGCTCTATGTCAAGCTGCGCCGCACGCTCGAAGAGGCCGTGCGCGCCGGCACGCTTGGTCACGGCGACGCGCTGCCGCCGGAGCGCGACATCGCCGAACTTGCCGCCGTCAGCCGGGTCACCGTGCGCAAAGCGATCGACGAGCTCGTCGCCGACGGCCTGCTGGTGCGCCGCCACGGCTCGGGCACCTTTGTCGCCAAGCCGGTCTCCAAGGTGGAGCAGCGCCTGTCGCAGCTCACCTCTTTCACCGAAGACATGGCACGCCGCGGCATGTCCTCCCGCTCGGAATGGCTGCACAAGGGCATCCACACCCCCTCACCCGACGAGATGATGATCCTTGGCCTCGCCGCGGGCTTAAAGGTTTCGCGCCTCTCGCGCCTGCGCATCGCCGACGACCAGCCGCTGGCGATCGAGAACGCCAGCGTCTCCGGCGAATTCCTCCCCGATCCCTCCGCCGTGACCAATTCGCTCTACGCCGAACTCGAACGCCTCAACGTCCGTCCGGTCCGCGCCGTCCAGCGCATTTCGGCTACCAATATGAAAGAAGCCGATGCCCAGCTTCTCGGCGTCTCCGTGGGTGCGGCCGGCCTGTCGATCGAACGCATCTCCTATCTCGGCTCCGGCCGCGCCGTCGAATTCACCCGCTCGCTCTATCGCGGCGACGCTTATGACTTCGTGGCCGAGCTGACGATCGGGGTGACATAAGGCCTACCAGAAGCGGGCAATCCAAAACTGATTTCCGGCGAGTTCATCGAAAATCGTGTCGGCGGAAATGATCGGTATCCCATTCTCCATGGCAGTCGCAGCGAGAAACCTGTCGAACGGATCACCGTGCGCCCAGTCCATCATGGCTGCCGCCAGACAGACATCCGGGGTCAATGCTGCTGCAATGGCGCCCTGCTCCTGCAGTAAGTCCGGCAGCCGGCCGACGAAAGGCTGCATCTCCGGCCATTTGCCGACACGCACTTTCTGCGCGATTTCAAACAGGGATATTGGACTGACAAGAATGGTCTCAGCCTTTTCAATCAGAGCGATCGCCTTGGCCGAGAGCCGCTTGTCGCCGGTCAAAGACCATGCCCAGGCATGGGTGTCGAGCAGAAGCGAATTCACTCGATCCCTTCCCAGGCCGCGACTTCACTTTCGTCAATGGGCTCAAAAAAGTCCGGCCCATCTCCAGCAACCTGCCCTTTGAGCAAACCGATCTTGAAGGAAGACTGCACAATCGGAATGATCTTCACGACAGGCTTGCGCCCCTTGGCGATCACCACCTCCTCACCGGAAAGGGCGGCATCGATCAATTTCGACAGATTGGTCTTTGCGGCATGAATGGTCACTTGCATCGCAGCCCTCATTAGCTAACTTGGCTAAGGATACCATTCCGCGTTCAAATCCGCTATCGAATTCACGAAGCCCGACCACAGGAAATTATCAAGATTAGCAAAAGCATTAAGCCGGAAAGGGTCACTTTCCGGCTTCATTGTTTCTTGATTCATCACGTTAAGAACGGCGAAGGCGTCTCTATGCCGCGTCCTCAATCTCCTCGTCCGCCTTGCGCGGCACGTAGTTCAGCACCGGCCCGAGCCAGCGTTCGACCTCGGAAACCTCCATGCCCTTGCGCTTGGCATAGTCCTCCACCTGGTCCCGCTCCACCTTGGCGACGCCGAAATAATAGGAATCGGGATGGCCGATATAGATGCCGGATACAGATGAGCCGGGCCACATCGCATAGCTCTCCGTCAGCTTCACGCCGGCGGCTTTTTCTGCATCGAGCAGCTTGAAGAGCGTTGCCTTTTCCGTGTGGTCGGGCTGGGCGGGATAACCGGGCGCCGGACGGATGCCGGCATAGGCTTCGCCGATGAGATCCTCGTTGCTGAGGTGCTCATCCCTTGCATAACCCCAATATTCGCGCCGCACCTGCTCATGCATGCGCTCAGCAAAGGCTTCCGCAAAGCGGTCGGCCAGCGCCTTGACGAGGATCGAGGAATAGTCGTCGTTCGACCGCTCGAAGCGTTCGGCGATGGCGATTTCCTCGATACCGGCCGTTACCACAAAGCCGCCGACATAGTCCTGCACGCCGCTTGTGACTGGCGCGACGAAGTCCGAAAGCGCCACATTCGCCCGCCCGTCTCGCTTCGAAAGCTGCTGGCGAAGCGTGTAGAAGGTGGCAAGCTCCTGGCTGCGGCTTTCGTCGGTGAACAGGCGTATGTCGTCGCCAACGGCGCCTGCCGGCCAGAAGCCGATGACGGCGCGCGGGCGGAACCACTTCTCATCGATGATCTTCTTCAGCATGGCCTGCGCATCGGCCCAGAGCGCACGCGCCGCCTCGCCCTGCTTCTCGTCTTCGAGAATGGCGGGGAAACGACCGCGCAATTCCCAGGTCTGGAAGAACGGCGTCCAGTCGATGTATCTCGCGAGTTCGGCCAGATCGTAATCCTCGAACACCCGTATGCCGAAGAACTCAGGCTTGGTCGGCTTGTAGGCCGACCAGTCGATCTTATGCGCGTTCTCGCGAGCCCGCGACAGTGGCAAACGCACCTTCTCCGCTTCACTGCGAGCATGCGCGGCCGCCACCTTGGCGTATTCGGCTCTTATATCGTCGACATAGCCCTGGCGCGTCTCCGGTGAAAGCAGCGCCGAGACAACGCCGACGGCGCGGCTCGCATCGGTGACGTAGACCACCTGGCCCTTGTTGTAGCCGGGATGGATCTTCACGGCCGTATGCACACGGCTGGTCGTGGCACCACCGATCAGGAGCGGGATCTCGAAGCCCTGCCGTTCCATCTCGGACGCAACATGCACCATCTCGTCGAGCGACGGCGTGATCAGACCGGAAAGGCCGATGACGTCGACCTTTTCGGCGATCGCGGTTTCGAGGATCTTCGTCGCCGGCACCATGACGCCGAGGTCGACGATCTCGTAATTGTTGCAGGCGAGCACGACGCCGACGATATTCTTGCCGATATCGTGCACGTCGCCCTTGACGGTCGCCATCAGGATTTTGCCGGCCGACTGACGGTCATCACCGCCGGTGAGGCGCTTTTCCTCCTCCATGTAGGGAAGCAGCACGGCAACGGCCTGCTTCATGACGCGCGCCGACTTGACCACCTGCGGCAGGAACATCTTGCCCGAGCCGAACAGGTCGCCGACGACGTTCATGCCGGCCATCAGCGGCCCTTCGATGACGTGCAGCGGCCGGGCGGCCTGCCGGCGCGCCTCTTCCGTATCGGCCTCGATATATTCGGTGATGCCGTTGACCAGCGCGTGCTCGAGACGCTTCTCGACGCTCCACTCGCGCCAGGAGAGGTCCTGGACACGACCCTCCTTTGCCCCGGCGCCACGGAAACGTTCGGCCACTTCGAGCAGCCGTTCGGTGCTGTCGGGACGGCGGTTCAGCACCACGTCCTCGCAGGCTTCGCGCAGTTCGGGATCAATGTTGTCGTAGACGGCCAGTTGGCCGGCATTGACGATGCCCATGTCCATACCCGCCTGGATGGCGTGGTAGAGGAACACCGCATGCATCGCCTCGCGCACCGGCTCGTTGCCGCGGAACGAGAAGGACAGGTTGGAGACACCGCCGGAGATATGCACGAGCGGCATGCGCTCCCGGATCGTTCGCGTCGCCTCGATGAAGTCGACACCGTAATTATTGTGTTCTTCGATGCCGGTCGCGACCGCGAAAATGTTGGGGTCGAAGATGATGTCCTCGGGCGGGAACCCGATCTTTTCGGTCAGCAGCGTGTAGGCACGCTCGCAGATTTCCACCTTGCGCTCATAGCTGTCGGCCTGTCCGGTCTCGTCGAAGGCCATGACGACGACGGCAGCGCCGTAATTGCGCAGGAGTCGCGCCTGGGCGACGAAATTCTCCTCGCCTTCCTTCAGCGAGATCGAGTTGACGATCGGCTTGCCCTGCACCCGCTTCAGGCCGGACTCGATAATCGAGAATTTCGACGAGTCGATCATCACGGGCACGCGGGCGATGTCGGGCTCGGCGGCGATCAGGTTGAGGAACTCGACCATCGCCTTTTCGGAATCGATCAGGCCCTCGTCCATGTTGATGTCGATCACCTGCGCGCCGTTCTCGACCTGGTCGCGGGCGACGTCGAGTGCTGCCGTGTAATCGGCATTGGTGATCAGCTTGCGGAACTTCGCCGAGCCGGTGACATTCGTGCGCTCGCCGACATTGACGAAGGGAATGTCCTTGGTGAGCTCGAAGGGCTCGAGGCCCGACAACGACATGAAGGGGCGATGCTCGGGAATCCCACGCGGCTTGTACTTGGCAACGGTCTCGGCGATCGCCCTGATGTGTTCCGGCGTCGAGCCGCAGCAGCCGCCGACGATGTTTACCAGGCCTTCGCGGGCGAAGCTGTCGATCTGCGCCGCCATCAACTCCGGCGTCTCGTCATACTGACCGAACTCGTTCGGCAGGCCGGCATTCGGATAGGCGCAAATGAATGTGTCGGCAACGCCCGAAAGCTCCTGCAGGTGCGGGCGCATCGCGTTCGCCCCGAGCGCGCAGTTGAGGCCGATGGTGAAGGGATTGGCGTGACGCACCGAATTCCAGAAGGCAGATGGCGTCTGGCCGGAGAGTGTACGGCCGGAAAGGTCGGTGATCGTGCCGGAGATCATCACCGGCAGGCGCACGCCCTTGGCATCGAAACGCTCCTCGCAAGCGAAGATCGCCGCCTTGGCGTTCAGCGTGTCGAAGATCGTCTCGATCAGGATGATGTCGGCGCCGCCATCGATCAGCCCGTCGATCTGCTCGCCATAGGCTTCCCTGAGATCGTCGAAGGTGACGGCGCGAAAGCCGGGATTGTTGACGTCGGGCGAGATCGAGGCGGTGCGGTTGGTCGGGCCGATGGCGCCGGCGACGAAGCGGCGGCGGCCGTCCTCGCGCTCGGCGCGGATTGCTGCCCGGCGCACGATCTCGGCACCTTCCTTGTTGAGGTCGTAGACGGCGCCTTCCATCTGGTAATCGGCCTGGGCGATGCGGGTCGAGGAGAAGGTGTTGGTCTCGAGGATATCGGCGCCCGCCTTGGCGTATTTGTAATGGATCTCTTCGATCGCATTCGGCTGGGTCAGGATCAGAAGGTCGTTATTGCCTTTCTGGTGGCAGGCGCAGCCAATGAAGCGGGTGCCGCGAAACTGGTCTTCGTCATAGCCGAGGCCCTGGATCTGCGTGCCCATGGCGCCGTCGAGAACAAGGATGCGTTCGCTCGCGGCTTTGCGCAGCGCTGCGAAAACTTCATTGCCGTCACGCTTGCCCGTTTCCGGACCAAAGAGGTTGTCAAACACGGGAGGCTCCTTGACGTCGTAAGACCAGACAGTCCAAATCACATAAAGATATCTTTATGTCAATATATGCCTGTCGATTTCGTGCTTTGCAAGCCTCACCAGATGACAGGCTTGAACGGCCTCTATATAGGCAATTGATACGCATTGCCCACCAAATCGGAGAAGTATCATGGCACCCGCAACCGGCAACGCCGCGCTTGGAAACTGGACGAGCCGCGCCTATCACCGCGCCTGGCTGCTTGACCAGGCAAACGGTCTCTTCGATTTCTTCCAGCACAATTCAGTCAATCCCAAGGGCGGCTTCTACGACCTCGACGACACCGGCAAGCCGCTCGACGCCGAGGGGCAGATCCGCAGCATCCATATTGCGGCGCGCGCGGTCCATTGCTTCTCGATCGGCGCCCTGCTCGGCCGTCCCGGCGCCTCCGACGTCGTCGCCCACGGCATGGACTATCTCTGGTACCACCATCGCGACCTAGAGAATGGCGGCTATTTCTGGTCACTCGACAATAACGGTCCGGTCGATTCCAACAAGCAGGGCTATGGCCACGCTTTCGTCCTGCTCGCCGCCTCCTCGGCAAAGACGATCGGTCATCCGCTGGCCGACGGCATGCTGGCCGATATCACCGAGATCCTGAACAAGAAGTTCTGGGAACCGCGCCACGGCGCGATCACCGAGGAATTCACCGCCGACTGGCAGCCGCTCGACGGCGGCGCCTATCGCGGCCAGAACTCCAACATGCACCTGACCGAGGCACTGATGGCCGCCTTCGAAGCCACCGGCGACAGGGATTACCTCACCAAGGCCGAAAGCATCGCCGATCTCGTCATCCGCCGTGCGGCCGGTTCGGTCGACTGGCGCGTCGCCGAACATTTCGACGCCGAATGGAACCTCGATAAGCAATACTATCATCCGAACGAAATGTTCCGCCCGGCCGGTACGACGCCCGGCCACTGGCTGGAATGGGCGCGCCTAATCCTGCAGCTCTGGGTGCTCGGCGGCAAACGCATCGAATGGATGCCGGATGCGGCCAAGGCGCTCTTCGAGCAATCCATGGCGCTCGGCTGGGACAGCGACAAGGGCGGCTTCTTCTATACGCTCGATTGGAACGACAAACCCGCCAAGCGCAACAAGCTCTGGTGGCCGGCCTGCGAGGGGGCGGCTGCCGCGCATTTCCTCAACGAGCACCTGCCGAGCGACTACCACGAGGAATGCTACCGAAAGATCTGGAACGTCATCGAACGCGCCTTCATCGACCATAAGAACGGCGGCTGGCACGAGGAACTGACGGAGGATCTCGTTCCCTCGCATTCGCTCTTCCCCGGCAAGGGCGATATTTATCACGCCCTGCAGGCCTGCCTCATCCCGCTCTTCCCGGCAACCGGCAGCCTGACGAAGGGCATCGCCGAGGCCGGAGGCAGGCTCTGACGGCTGTCTCAGCAGCGAGCGCCGGCAGTCCGGCGCTCGGATTGTTCCGGCAGATGCGGCCGCGTCACAGCGGAGAGAGCCGCAATGTATCGAGGTCCTTCGCCAGCATCAACGCCAGGGCCTCGACCACAAGATTGTGGTCGTCGCGCTGCGGCAGGCCGGAGACGGTGACGGCGCCGATGCAGCCGGTGCCCTTGACGTTGATCGGAAAACTGCCGCCATGCGGCGCATAATCGGCGCCATCAAGGCCGTTGTCCTCGACGGTCTTGCCGTCCTTGCTGAGCTTCAGGCCAGAGGCATAGCTGCTGCGGAAATAGCGCAGCACCATATTGCGCTTGCGGCGAACCCAATTGATGTTGTCGGGTGTCACACCCGGGAGTGCGGCGTAAAAGACCGGCATCGAATGCAGGGTTACGTCGATCGCAATGCCGAGGCCGCGCTCGCTGGCGAGTTCCTGCAGAAGCTTGCCGAGCTGCCAGGCAGTGGTGAGATCGAAGGCGTCGAAGCTCAGCGCCTTTTCCTGCTCGGCGATCCGACTGAGATCGTTGTCGATTGTCATGATAGGCGCTCCTCTCCTGCGATGATCCGCTGCAGACCATTCTCATCAGGAGAGAAAAAGTAAAGCAAAACTTGGACCTACCCTGATGTCAGAGCTTCGGCGTCAGCATCTCGAAACGATCGCGGATGGTGGTGCAGGTATCGCCGCCCAGTCTCGCAATGGCATCGACCGCGGCCGGATCGACATGCAGCCGTTCCGGATCGACAACACCGTCGCGGTAATGCGCATAGACGATCTCGCCGAGGATAATCTGCCGCGAGCGGCCGAGCTCCAGCGTCACATGCCGCCGGCATTCGAAGGCAGCCGGCGCCTCGGCGATAAAGGGCGACGCCACCTTCGCGCCCGGTATCGCCGTCAGCCCCGCCTGCTTCAGCTCATCGACGCCCCGCGGATATTTCGCGCCGCAGACATGCATGGCCTCGGCGATCGCAAAGGAGACGATGTTGACCGTGAAGACCTCGGTCATGCGAATATTGTGGCCGGTGTCCTTGAACGACATGTCGGCATTGTTCTCGACGCCGATCGCCAGGATCGGCGGATCGGCCGACAGGCAGTTGAAGAAGCTGAACGGCGCCGCGTTGATCCGGCCTTGCTCGTCGACCGTCGTCACCAGCGCGATCGGCCGCGGGATGATCGTGCCGATCATCAGCTTGTAACGCTCGCGCTCCGAAAGCTCTTTGAAATCGAACGAGACGGCCATGGGTTCAGCCGATTTTCGGGATCGGCGAGAAACCGCTCATCGCGCCAATGAACGGTTTCGGCAGCGGCGAGGCGTAGGAGCCGCGCTTGCTGGTGGAAAGCCCGAGCGACACCAGCGCCTCGGCCTGCTTGACGGCGGCGGCCACTCCGTCGACGACAGGCACGCCGTAAATCTCCTGCAATTCCCTGGCCAGATCGGTCATGCCGGCGCAGCCGAGCACGATCGCCTCGGCCCCGTCTTCGGCAAGCGCCCGCTCGATCTCGGCCCTCAGCTTGCCGATCGCGCCCGAAGCCGCGTTTTCCAACTCCAGTACCGGGATGTCGGAGGCGCGCACCTTGGCGCGCTCGCCCATACCGTAGCGGCGCACCAGATTGTCGATCAGCACCCGCGACCGCTCCAGCGTCGTCACCACGGTAAAGCGCTGCGCCAGGAAACCGGCCGTGACGACGGCGGATTCACAAAGCCCGAGGATTGGCACATCGGCGAAGCTCCGCGCTGCGTCGAGCCCGGTATCGTCGAAACAGGCAATGACAGCCGCGTCGTAGCCCGCCGCCTGCCGCTCCTTAAGTTCCAAGAGCAAGCCGGGAATCGCCAGCGCCCCGTCGTAATGTCCCTCGATGGAGACCGGCCCCATGCTGGATGTCGCGGCGATGATGTCGGTGCCGGATGCCGCCACCGCACGCGCAGCGACCGCAGCCTTCTCGGTCATGGAGGCCGTGGTGTTCGGATTGACGATGAGGATGCGCATATCAGTCTATCTTTGCCTGCCGCCGCCCCAGCATGGTCATGATGCCGAGCGCAATGAGAATGATCGTGAAGGAAAACAGCGTCGTCACCGTGCCGAGCGCATAGAGCACCGGCGTCGTGACATTGGTCGTCATACCGTAGATTTCGAGCGGCAGCGTATTGTAGCTGCCCGATGTCATCAATGTGCGCGCGAATTCGTCATAGGACAGCGTGAAGCCGAACAGCCCGACGCCGATCAGGCTCGGTGCGATCATCGGCAGCACGACGTGCCGGAACGTCTGCCAGGAGGTGGCGCCGAGGTCGCGGGCCGCCTCCTCATAAGCCGGCGAGAAACGGTTGAAGACCGCAAACATGATCAATACGCCGAAGGGCAGCGTCCAGGTCAGATGTGCGCCGAAGGCCGAGGAATACCATGCGGGCTTGAGACCGCCCTCCTGAAAGACGACGCCAATGCCGAGCGAGATGATGATCGAGGGTACGACGAGGCTGGCGACCGTGGCGTAGAACAGCACCGTCGAACCGCGGAAACGGCGGCGGAAGGCAAGGCCGGCCAGCAGCGACACGACGACGGTCACCACCATCACCATCAGCCCGAGGGTGAAGGAGCGACGGAACGAGGCGCCGAAATCGCCGACCGCCTGCTTTTCGAACAGGTTGAAGAACCAGTGCGTGGAAACGCCGTTCATCGGGAAGGTCAGGCCGCCGTCCGGTCCCTGGAAAGAGAGGATCAGGATCGCCGAGAGCGGGCCGTAGAGGAACAGCACGAAGACGATGAAGAAGATCGCCAGCAGATAGAATTCCAGGCCGCGTTTTTCGTGGTTCATCTCAAAGCTCCTTGCGGATATCGACGACACGCAGGATGGCGGCGACCATCATGAGCACCACCACAAGCAGCACCACCGCATTGGCGGCGGCCGCCGGATATTGCAGCAGCGACATCTGGTTCTTCATCATCAGCGCCACCGAAGCGCTCTGGCCGCCGGACATGACCTGCACCGTCGAAAAGTCCGCCATCACGAGCGTCACTACGAAGATCGTTCCGATTGCCATGCCGGGCTTGGCAAGCGGAATGACCACGTTCCACAGCACCTGCCAGCCCGATGCGCCGGCATCGCGCGCCGCCTCGAACAGCGACCGGTCGATGCGCATCAGCGTGTTGAAGATCGGCGTCACCATGAACAAGGTATAGAGATGCACCATGGCGAGCACGACGGCGAAATCGGAATAGAGTAGCCATTCTATCGGCTGCGGAATGATGCCCATCTTGATCAGCGCCGAATTGACCAGGCCGTTGCGTCCGAGCACCGGGATCCAGGAGATCATGCGGATGATGTTCGAGGTCATGAACGGAACGGTGCAGACGAGGAAGAGGATCATCTGCGTCGAGGTCTTGCGGATATGGAAGGCCAGGAAATAGGCGATCCAGAAGCCGATGACGAGCGTCAGCGCCCAGACGATGGCGGTGAACTTCAGCGTGTTGAGATAGGTCTTCCACGTCACCCATGAACCGAGCGTGTCGGTGTAGTTCATGGTGAGGAAATCGGGATAGAGGCCGGCGAAGTCGTAATCCCAGAAGCTGACGACAGCGATCATCGCGATCGGCAGCAGGAAGAAGAAGCCGAGAATGACGATCAGCGGCGTCGCCTGGAGGTAGGAGATGGCCGAGGGGGAGAGGCGCAACGCGCGGCTGCGGCGGGCACCCTCTTCCGTGTCTACTGCGATCGTTGCCATATCCCGTTCTCCGTTCTGATTACGTCAGGTTGAACGCAGGCGCGTGCAGCCCCCTCATCCGCCTGCCGGCACCTTTACCTGGGTCGAGCCGCTGGTCTCGACCCGTCCTCCGGACCCCCGCTGGGGAGAA
This sequence comes from Rhizobium esperanzae, assembly GCF_002204185.1. Lineage (GTDB taxonomy): Bacteria > Pseudomonadota > Alphaproteobacteria > Rhizobiales > Rhizobiaceae > Rhizobium > Rhizobium esperanzae. Next base: position 290,276 of record NZ_MXPU01000003.1, read on the forward strand.
GAGGAATCGCAGCAACGTCTCGGCCACCGCGAACCTTGGTTTGCTTCGCAACGCAGCTGCAAACTCCCGCTTCTCCCCAGCGGGGAGAAGATGCCCGAAGGGCAGATGAGGGGGCGGAGCGAAGCGACGTCTTGAGCGATAGCGAAAGACAGCGGCTCTCCGCCCTCCCGGTAGGCCTTACGCCGCGATGAACTCGTTCCAGCGACGGACCATGTAGCGGTCCTCGTCCATGACCGAGTTCCAGCAGGCGACCGCGCCCATGCGGGCTTCGAAGGCGCCGCCGTCGCGCACCGCACCGGCCTTTTCCATGACCTTGCCTTCGGGAGAGAGGATGTCACCCTGCGCCGGCTTGCCCTCGATCCAGTAGCCCCATTCATCTGCCGTCATGAAGTTCTTGGCGGTCTCCATGCAGGCGGAATAATAGCCCTGGCGGTTGAGGTAGCCGCCGACCCAGCCCGACGTATACCAGTTGATATATTCGTAAGCCGCATCGAGCTGTGCGCCCTTGAGGTGCGAGGCGAGGCCGAGTCCGCCGCCCCAGGCGCGGTAGCCTTCCTTGAGCGGCTGGTATTTGCAGGCGATGCCCTTGGAGCGGACGGCGGCGACGGCCGGCGACCACATCGACTGGATGACGACCTCGCCCGACGCCATCAGGTTGACCGACTCGTCGAACGACTTCCAGAAGGCGCGGAACTGGCCGTCGCCCTTGGCCTTGATGAGGAATTCGATCGTCTTGTCGATCTCTTCCTTGGTCATGTTGCCCTTGTCGGCATATTTGATGTTGCCCAAGGCTTCCATGATCATCGCCGCATCCATGATGCCGATCGACGGAATGTTGAGGATCGAGGTCTTGCCCTTGAACTTCGGATCCATAATGTCGGCCCAGCTCGTAATGTCGCGGCCGACGAGATCGGGACGGATGCCGAGCGTATCGGCATTGTAGATGGTGGGAACCATCGTCATCCACTGCGTCGGCTCCTTGGCGAATTTCTTGGCGCCCTGCGCCTCGACGAAGCCGACCGTGTGCGGTGCGGTGCCCTGAGCGATGACGCTGTCCGGCTTCATCTTGCCGTTGATGAAGAGCGGCACGATCTTGTCGTAATATTTCAGCTTCTTGACGTCCATCGGCTGCAGCACGCCTGTCGGAAACACCTTCTTGGCGATCCAGTATTCGATGTCGGCGATGTCGTAGCTGTCGGGCTGGGTGACGGCACGCTGAGCGGCGGCGTCGGAATCGGTCGCCGTCATCTCAAGCGTGATGCCGAGGTCGGCCTTGCACTTCTCGGCGATGGCGTTGATGTTCGAAACGCCGGTGCCGAACTGGCGAAGCGTGATGTTCGTCTGCGCCCAAATTGTGGGAAAGCCGGTGATCGCTCCGGAGCCGGCGATGGCGCCGACGGCGGCGGCACCCGTCTTCAAGAGCGTGCGGCGGGAAAGACCCTTTTCCGCCTTGGTCGATGTCGTTTCAGTCGTCATGTCAGTTCCCCTTTTCTTGATGTGGAAGTCGATGTTTTTGATTGTTCATGCAGAGACGCGGCCGAGCAGCACCGCATCCTCACGTTCCCAGCTGAGCGAGACCGCGTCGCCGACGGCGACCGGACGGGCGAAATAGTCGTTGTCGTCTGATATGACGGTGAAGTCGTCGCTGCCGGCGCCGAGAACGGTGATCTTCACCGAGGAGCCGCGATATTCGACGTTGGTGACGATGCCGTTGAAGCCGAGCGTCCACTCGGTCGCCACCTGCAGGCGTACGCGATCGGTGCGGATGCCGATATCGACCGGCTCGCCGACTTCCCTGCCCTCGCCCCGCACGGAAAAGCTTTGCCCCTCCGGCACGGTCATGACGAGCATGCCGTCCGCGCTCGAGCTCACCCGCCCGGACAAGACGTTATGGTCGCCCATGAAGCGCGCGACGAAGGCAGTTGCCGGCTTCTCGAAAACCTCGCGGGGTGCCGCCGCCTGCTCGATGCGGCCGTCATTCATGATGACGATGACGTCGGCGAGCGCCATCGCCTCTTCCTGGCTGTGGGTGACATGGACGAAGGTGATGCCGAGCGATTTCTGCAGCTTCTTGAGCTCTGCGCGCATACGGATCTTCAGGAACGGATCAAGCGCCGACAGCGGCTCGTCGAGCAGCAGCGCCTCCGGATCGGTGATCAAGGCGCGGGCCAGCGCCACACGCTGCTGCTGGCCGCCGGAAAGCTGAGCCGGACGCCTGTTGGCATAGGGCTCCATCTGCATCAGCTTCAGCATCTCGAGCGCCTTGGCCCGCCGCTCCGCCTTGTCGACGCCCTTCATCTTGAGGCTGAAGGCGACATTATCGACCAGGTCGAGATGCGGAAACAGCGCATAGGACTGGAACATCATCGCCGTGCCGCGCCGGGCGGGCGGAAGATCGGTGACGACTGCTTTGCCGAGCCTGATATCACCGGAAGAAATGCTCTCATGGCCGGCGATCATGCGCAGCGTCGAGGTCTTGCCGCAGCCCGACGGGCCGAGGAAGCAGCAATAGGAACCGGCCGGAATCTTCAGGCTGATCCCATGCACCGCCGTCGTCGCTCCGTAGACCTTCGAAACGGATACTATATCGATCTCTGCCGCTTTCGACATCATGCCTTCCCCTGTTCGAGAAAGATGATGCATCTGCCGTGCCAATCGCCTCCAACTTCGGTTAAGCTCTTACCAGGAAAGGACTTTAACACTCGAAACCGTGCAGGCGCATTTTATGAGCACCGCATCGTCTGCACATCATTTAGGCTATCGTCTGCAATTTGCGCAGAAAATCGTATACAATTTAACCGCTGTTTCGATGACAAATTCCGTTTAACTTTTGCCGCGAAGCCGGGTATGGTTTGCCCGCCATCAGGGAATAGTCTTCATGAAATCCGCCGCTAAGGCCATGCAGGCCGAAGAAGTCGCCGAAACCGGCGCGCACCAGATCCGCGACGCCATTCGAGAGGCGATCGTCGAGCGCAGGCTTTCCCCCGGCACCAAGCTTTCCGAAAGCGATGTCGGCAATCTTTTCAATGTCAGCCGCACACTTGCCCGCGCAGCGCTGCAGGCGCTTTCCTATGAGGGCCTGGTCAGCGTCGAGAAGAACCGCGGCGCCTTCGTTGCCTATCCCTCCCCTGATGAGGCCCGCCAGATCTTTTCTGCCCGGCGCCTCGTCGAGCCCGGCATATTACGCGAGGCGGCGGCGCGGATCACCGCTGACGATATCAGGAATCTGCGAGAGCTTTTGCAGGAAGAGGGCCGCCTGATGAGCGAGCGCGGCCAGACGGCCCGGCGCGCGGAGATCAAGGCATCCGGCGATTTCCATCTGATGCTGGCGGAACTTTCAGGCAATGCGATCATGCAGCGCTTCATGGAGGAGCTTGTCGCCCGCTCATCGCTTGTCATCGCGCTCTACGGCCAGTCGACCGCTTCCAGCTGCGGCCATTCCGAACATGGCGACATCATCTCTGCGATCGAAGGCAACGAACTCGACCGCGCCTGTCAGCTGATGCTGCATCACATCGCCCATATCGAGGCCGACCTCGACCTGCGCGAACGCAAGAGCCTCGGCCTCAAGGAAGCCTTCGAACTCTGAACGGGTGAGCGCACGTCTCTCGCAGCTATCACGACGCCTTCTTCGGCAGCTTGTCCAGCGCGGCGAAAATTTCTTCCGCCGTGCGCGGCTCGCTGGAGCGCAGCTTCACCGTGCCGTCACGCCCGATCAGGATAAGTCCGAACTCGCTGTAAGGCGGCCCCTGCAGCCGCTCGCGAATATCGTCTGCATCAAGCTCCCAGCCATCGTCGAACAGCGAGAAAGCGCCGCCGCCGGCGATGATGAAGACTTCGACGTCTTCCTCGATGAGGCGCATCTGTGCATTCCGGAGCCATTCGTCCTGGATTGCTGGGCGGTCGTCCTGCGCATCGGCGAAGATGATCAGCACCCGTTTGCTGTCTCGAAACCGCTCGAGCGATTGTGGAAGTTCCGGCTCACGTCGCGGTGTGCCGATGATTTCATGAACGATGGATCTCAGCATGGTGCTATTCCTCGCCCGTTATCTCACGGGCTGTAACTGCGCCATTGCAGCGGCCGCGCATTTCAAGCTGCGCGAGAACGCTGTAACGCGCTGAATAACTGAATAATTCCCAATCCGGTACGAACTGGGAACATGCAGTAAACGGCTGGCAATGGGGGAGGTTCCGACGAAGCGGAAAAGGATCGCAACTCCTAAAGCGCATCGCGATCTTTCAGAATCGCTTCTTGCGCTTTAGGTCTTTGTTTGCCGCACGTCGTTATCGCAAAACCGCAGCACACTTTTGCGCGACATGCTTTGGCCGCGATCCCCTCCCCGTCAGTCGCGGTTCTGGTCCTCGGCCGCATGCGCCGAGACGGCGACGAGGTCCGCTGTGCCGTTGGCAAGCAGGCGTTTGCGCACCAGCACGCGCATGACGCGTGCCGCCGTCGAGAAGGTCATCTGGTCGAGGGGACCTTCGCCCTCCCACGGCTTGGTCAGCCGCTCGGTGACGGCGCCGACGATATTCATCGGCACGATGTCGGTGCATTCACGCATGGCTTCGAAAACGAAGCTGATCGGGATGACCCTTCCTTCATGGGTCACGATCGGTTCGGTCAACTCACTGTCCCATTCCTCGAAAGCGTAAAGGGCTTCGCGAAACAGCTGCTGGAGGGTAAACGGCGCGTGGCCGTTATGAAGTGGCGGCAGGGCATTCATCATGTCTGTCTCCTCTTGATGGATTAAGCCAAATCCTCCTGGATCGGTCGGCATGAACGCGGGGAACGCAGCGTTTTTTGCCCCTGCGGACCGAATAACACGATTGATTCTATAGAGTAACCTTTCGTGAATAAAGCCCATTTCTCGGCCGAGGCGGCACCCGTTTTCCTAAACGCATGAAATTCCTGCATGTTTTAGGCGAAATTTTCTCAGCGAGCCGGGTTCTTGAAAATTCATGCCAGCCGCGTGACAATGCTGCGGGAGCGGAAAAAACCCCGAGAAATCACGGAACTTTTGCCGCTGTAATCTGTTTTGTTCGCGCACTTCGTAAAAGCAGATGGGGTTACCACCAATGACGCAGATCCGTGAACCGGAGCGGCGGACCAAAGTCCTGCGCGGCCGTCCATACAGCCTTGACGAATTCGCCTCCAAATATGGCCTGCGCAGCGACCAGGCCGAGAGCCTGTTTACCCGTTTCGGGCCTTCCTCAATCGAACTCGATTTGCTGATGGCAGCCAAGCGCCGCGCGCCTGTTCTGCCGGACAGAATTGCCGAATAACGCCTTTCACGGGAATCGATAGATGAGCGACAGACGCCATGAGTGGATCAGCAAACGGGCCTATGCGATCTGGGAAGAACAGGGCCGCCCTGACGGCCGGGATGGCGAACATTGGCGCCAGGCAGTCGCCGAGCGGGACGCGCTGGAACGCACGCAGGCCTCCGTCGATGGACGCGAGGTGCTGGTAAAGTTCCGCCCGAAGCCGCCACGGCCAGAACTGCCGCGCGACGGCTGGCTCACCCCGCCTGCCAAGGCCGGCTGATCCGACGGCCAACCGCGAGATTCTGCACGGCGCCGCCCAATTGCACTGCATCCCGGATGCCGGTGGCCGGCCTCGTCCTTCAAGGCCCCCGCGGGGCGCCTCAGGATGAGGGCGGAGAGAGGGTGCGGGTTGTGGCACCGGAACGCGGAGTGGCACGCCAGAACCCCACTCTGTGGGACATGGCACATAAGGTAACCGCTTCTGCGGTGTGCCAACACCTAGCCGCGACCCGCCGCAGCCGCTTGGCAACCATCCGACACATCGATCAGCCCGCCACGGCACAGGATGGCCCACCAGCCACACGGCACACCGACCAACCCTCATCCTGAGGTGCGTAGGCCAAAGGCCGGAGCCTCGAAGGACGGGGGCGGTGATCAGCGGCACCCTTGCGGAAGAGGCGCCGGTGGATGAGGGCGGAGAGAATGTGTGGCTTGTCTGACGATGGCGGAAAGAGGCGCGGTTTGCCTCACCGCAGAACGGAGCGGCGCGCCGAAGGGGAGCGTCGATAATGGCACAGTCCAACCCTTTCCCCGAACAACGCTGTTTCCGCTTGAAACACTTCGTCAAGCATATTGGCACAAATCCATGGAGTACGGGTTTTTCTTTCACCCGCCCCCGACATTGCCGCTCGACACTCCCCTCGCAAAATCGGAAACGGAACAGGGATGAAAAACTGCGCAAGCGCGAAGCGTGATTCCATCCGGCCGCGGCGCTGATTGATGCCCGGCCGGAGCCTCTCAGGTCGGGGAAAACCTCACACTGCCCGCCGGGGCGGACCATGTCAGAAGGCGTTGTTTTCCTGGCAAAGCGCCCGGTGGACCTCGGTCCAGAACAGCGCCAGCGGGGTGTCGCCGTTGCGTTCGGCAACAAGGGCGCGGATCAACGCTTCGGAACCTGCCATGTCCTGCCAGCTGGATTTCAGGCCTTTGGCGGCCTGTCGGCATTCGGCAATCTCGAACGGTCTCTTGCTGTCCATATGAGGTCTCCTCATGAAGGCGCTAGCAGGCGGCGGCCGGATTGTCATTCCCCGCATATGTGGGGATGCCTTGTATTTATGACGGTCCTCGCGGTAGGATTGAGGGAACTGGGACAATGGAAATGATCGAGAATACCTACAGCGACAAGTTCGAACCCGCTTTCGAACAGATCAAGGCTGCAACCAATGTGGATGCCGCCATTCGTATTCTCCAGGCGGAATATGGCCTCGATTTCGTGACCTACCATCTCGCCCAGACGATCGCGAGCAAGATCGATTCGCCCTTCGTGCGCACCACCTATCCGGATGCCTGGGTCTCCCGCTACCTCTTGAACAGCTATGTGAAGGTCGATCCGATCGTCAAGCAGGGTTTCGAGCGCCAGCTGCCCTTCGACTGGAGCGAAGTCGAGCCGACGCCGGAAGCCTATGCCATGCTGGTCGACGCCCAGAAGCACGGCATCGGCGGCAACGGCTATTCCATTCCCGTCGCCGACAAGGCGCAGCGCCGCGCGCTCTTGTCGCTGAACGCCCGCATACCGGTCGAGGAATGGGCCGAGCTTGTGCGCCGCTGCCGCAACGAATGGATCGAGATCGCCCATCTGATCCACCGCAAGGCCGTCTACGAGCTGCATGGCGAGAATGATCCGGTGCCGACATTGTCGCCGCGCGAGATCGAGTGCCTGCACTGGACCGCGCTCGGCAAGGATTACAAGGATATCTCGGTGATATTGGGCATATCGGAGCACACGACGCGCGATTACCTGAAAACCGCCCGCTTCAAGCTCGGCTGCGCCACGATTTCGGCCGCCGCCTCGCGCGCCGTGCAGTTGCGCATCATCAATCCCTGAGAATCGGAATCGATTTTCCGAAAATACGACGTGTCGATTCAAAAGCCGAAGGAGCGCGATCTTCCCGGCTGCGCCTCGTCTTCGCCTGTCGCGACCCAATCCTCATACTTTTGGGCTAATCCCCCCATCTGAGGGGGCCCATCTGAGGGAATTTCCGATCCGGCCTGCCTGAACCATTCTGCTCTCCACGAACTGCAAACGCTGGAGGGCAAAATGTTCGTTATCATTCAGGCACATGAGTATCAGAAACACGCCGCCGTACTCGAGCAGATGTTCCGCCTGCGCAAGAAGGTTTTCGCCGACCAGCTCGGCTGGGACGTTCCCGTCATCGGCCCCTACGAACGCGACGGCTACGATTCGCTTTCTCCGGCCTACCTCGTCTGGTGCAACGACAGCCGCACGCGCCTTTATGGCGGCATGCGCCTCATGCCGACGACCGGTCCGACGCTTCTCTACGACGTCTTCCGGGAGACCTTTCCGGCTGCCGCCGATCTCGTCGCCCCGGGCATCTGGGAAGGCACGCGCATGTGCATCGACGAGGAGGCGATCGCCAGGGATTTCCCCAATATCGATGCCGGCCGCGCGTTCTCGATGATGCTGCTTGCGCTGTGCGAATGCGCGCTCGATCACGGCATCCATACGATGATTTCCAACTACGAACCCTATCTCAAGCGCGTCTACAAACGCGCAGGCGCCGAAGTGGAAGAACTCGGCCGCGCGGACGGCTACGGCAAGTATCCCGTGTGCTGCGGCGCCTTCGAAGTGTCTGACCGCGTGCTGCGCAAGATGCGCGCCGCCCTCGGCCTGACCCAACCCCTTTATGTCAGACATGTTCCGGCCCGCTCGGTCGTGACCCAATTCCTGGAGATGGCAGCATGAAACGCCTCGTTGAAACCGCAACACCGAAAGACATCACCGCCCTGGAGCGCCATGTCCTCGCATCCCGCGACATCGCCACGCAGATAGGGGATCCCTTCCTCTCCTATCTGCTCTCGATGGCGCTGTTCACGATCTACGAAAAGAAGGCTCAGCATGAGAATGAGGCGCTGAAGAGCAGCTTCGGCTGAGGGCGCGGGCCCCCTCCGCCGCGCCTGAAGAGGGGCACGCCTCGCAGCGCCTCGCGCGCGGCCGCAAAACCTGTCCCCGTTTTGCGGCTGCGCGCCCCGCTCACCTCGGGTCGCCAACGCATCAGGGACACATCAAGCCATCAGTGAATCGATCGTCGCAATCAGCGTGTCGTGCAGATAAGGTTTGGGCAAGAAGGCGGCATTGGCAGGCAGCGCCAAGGGATCGAGCCGCACCATGCCTGAGGTGATGATGATGCCGATATTCGGCCGCATCGCCCTCACCCGCTTGGCAAGCTGGATCCCATCCATCGACCCGGCCATATTGACGTCTGTGAACAGGATATCGACGTCCTGCCGACCCTTCAGCACGACCAGCGCCTCATCCGCATTCGCCGCCTCCAGCGCCACATGGCCGACATCCTCCAGCACATCGAGGATATTGAACCGGATCAGCGGCTCATCCTCCACGATGAGCACCACGGCACTGTTCGAAGCCACCATCTGCAATCGCCCTTTTCATGCGGAATCTGATTCGAATAAGTCTTTCCGCCATGCGAAGGTTCCAGTCCTTTTGCCCACGAAATACGCATCATCCACAGATGTTGTCCTGCCCGCTTGTGGCTCCCTGCAATTTGGGCTAGAGCGAACCGATGCTGCGGGAACCATTGCCCTAGCATCCAGGTGCCGTCACCGGCGCCAAGGGCCTGTAGCTCAATGGTTAGAGCCGGCGGCTCATAACCGCTTGGTTGGGGGTTCGAGTCCCTCCGGGCCCACCAATTCATCTATCTCGCCAACTACCCGGCAGCGTTTGAATTAAGCTGGACGATTCACGGCGGCCTCCGCCTAGCAAATAAACGTGTGGGATCGATTTCAGACTACTTGGTGGCGAACGCGCAGATCGCTACACTAGACCTTCCGCTGACGAACTATATCCGCGAGGTCAACCTTGGCTATCACCGCCTTCATTTCCTACTCGCACGCCGACTCGAAGCATCTCGAAAGGCTTCACAAGCATATGGCCCAGCTTCTCAGAGACGAAGTCTTCGAGACGTGGACGGATCACGCCATCCTCGCCGGGTCGAAACTCGACAACGAGGTCTTCACGGCCCTCCGGTCAAGCCAAGTCTTCATAGCACTCGTCAGCCCCGACTATCTAGCCTCTAACTATTGCTATGAGAGAGAATTCGAAGAGGCGCAGAAGCTCGAAGCGGCTGGAAAGCTGCACATTGTGCCCGTGATCGTTGAACCCTGCGACTGGCTATCTTCGCCCTTCAGTACGCGCATGGCGCTGCCAACGGATGGCAAGCCGATACCGGAGTGGACGAACGAAAATGTCGCGTATCTGAACGTCATCCAAGGGCTTCGAGCCGTCGCGACATCCACGTACAAAAAGACTTCGAATCCTCTTGGCGAGCGCGCTACACCGGAAGTGGGCGGTCGCCGCTTGAAGATCAAACAAGAATTCGACACCATCCAGCGGCGAGATTTCGCGGACGAGGCGTTCCGCGTCATTCGAGAGTATTTCAAGACGTCGTGTGAGGAACTAGATCAGGCCGAGGACCTCCGCGCCCGTTTTGAAAACATGGGCGATAATTCATTCACATGCACTGTAGTCAATCGCGGCTACAAGGGCGGCCGAGACGCACACATCACTGTCCACAACAGCAAGGGCAGCCGCCATCACTTCGGCGACATCAATTACTCATGGCAATCTCATGGCGAATCCAACACGTCGAATGGCTCCGTTCAAGTTGATGCTGACGAGTACAACATGTTCCTGTCATTGAACGAATTCATCAGCAACGACAAGAAGCGATACGATGCGAAGCAGGTAGCAGACGCTCTCTGGCTCGAGTTCACCAAACAGGCAGGAATTGAATATGACTGAGGTCAAGCGCTTCCAATGCCTCAACTGCGGGCATCGATTTGAAATCGATGTTTTGACCACTGAGGAGAAGAAAGAGGCGAAGCGGAAGGACGAACCTGTCTATCCTGTCGCTTGCGCGCAATGCCGCAGGACGGATGTGAGGCCGGGTTGGGGTTAGATACTCGGCTCAAGCCTCCCCGATATACTGAATGGACCGATTTCCCTTTGTGACGGCATCAAAGACTTCTAGACCGGATGCCGCCAACATATCGTTCCAGATGGCATTCATGTCGTCGAAAGCTTGGTCGAGGAAGTCCTTTGTGACATACTTCTCCCATGATGCCTGCTGGAAAGGAAGGGCTTCCAGTTCCTCGTGTGTGGTGATCAGCTCGTCTTCCTTGCGCGTAATGATCTCAGGTTTGCCGTGAGCGAGCTGATCCCGTAGCGCCTTGAGGTCTTTCACTGTCTTGTGGGGGCGTTTCCCGAAATCCACCTTCAAGCCCACATGCTTGGCGACGATCTTAATCTTGGCTTTGATCTGATCCCGTTCGTCCCACTTCGTCGGGGCAAGCTTCCATCCGAAGAAATTCACATGGGCCTCCATCGCGAAGGCGATTATGATGAGGCATGCGGTCATCTCTAAGCCGACGCCTTCGCGGTCATCCTTCGCAAGCCGCTCCGCGATCCGCTGACGAAAATAGAAGGCCGTGTTGGCGAGATTATTGTGCACGAAGATTTCTTGCTTGTGGTGCAGCTTCACCTTTATCTTGCGCACGCGATCCCCCCGGTCTTCTGAAAGCGGTCATAGCATCCTTCGCCACCTTTATTGCGCCGCTGCGGGGAAGAAAATTGGATGAGTTGATCTTCCGCGGAATGATGGTTCAAACACCAGCGCTAGATCGTTGGTGGCGTCTGACCGAGCGCTTTTCAACCAGCTCCTGCCATCAGGCTATGAGATCGGGGGCCGATGCTACTGAGCAATCAGAGGATTTTGCTGACATTGCCATGGAATGCAAAAGCCCCTCATGGCGGGGCTTCTTATCGCTGATCCAACTGAACACTTCTTAGAACTTCACGCCGATCCCGAACTTGAGTTCGTGCTGGTTGAGGTCGACATCAACACCGAGAATGTCCTTCTCACCGAAGTCATTATACCGATACTCGCCGCGGGCGAAGATATTGTTGGTGATCGCAAAGTCGACGCCGGCGCCGACGGTGTAGCCGTTGAAGGTCTCCGTTTCCTTGTCTAGCCCCGGCAGGTCCACGTATCCACGCGTGGCGGTCCAACCAGCCGCGCCATAAAGCAGCGCTCTGTCAAAGGCATAGCCGACACGACCACGAACAGCGCCAGCCCAATCGGTGCCGACATCCGCCCCCAGCGCTTCCTCTTCGTTCCAGTTGTATTCGAGGTTGCCCTCGATACCGACAACGATATTGTTGTCGAACTGGAAATTGTAACCCGCAAATGCACCGAAAACGCCGCCGTTAAAATCCTGAGAATCGCTGGCGCCGCCGGCGCTGAAGTCACCGTTTAGCCAACTGGCGCCGCCATCGATGCCGAGATACGGGCCTGACCAGGTGAAAGCTGGCGCAGCCGCAACAGGTGCGGCCGGCACGTCCTGCACGGCATCCGCTGCAAATGCGCTCGTTGCGACAAGTGCTAGAAAAGTGGTGGCGATCGTGAGCTTCATGTTCGTGACCCCATGTCTTACAACACAACTGCAGGCTACAGCCTAACTCAACAAATAGCTGTAACGCCAAAGACACACTCGCAGAACCATACGGTAGAGAACATATCCGACGAAGCGGTCATGGCAAGTATCGCACCTTCTAATAACTGCAAGACCGCCCATCGCCAGGTCTAAACCCATCGGCGCAGGCAGGGTTCAGGGGACGACTCTCCTGATAGTAACCGCCGCTGATCGACGACGTCTGATCGACGCTTTCGGTCGACGTACAGGCCGAAATGATCGTCGAAAGGGTGATCAGCGTTCCGGTCGCGATAAAGGCGAAAAATCGGTTCATCTGAGGCTCTCCTTCGGAGGGGCATGGCTTTGCCCCAAGCCGGCAATCTACCACGCCGCGGCGGGAAGCGGCGTTGATTCATGGCATTGGCTGCTCTTGCCGGCCTCTTGTAACGCTAAAGTGATCGCCTCTTCGCCCATGTTTTCAAGCCCATGCGCTGTCACATAACTGTCATGCAAAATTGCCCATTGTTATGGCAGCCTGCGCAAAATATATGCCGCCGGCTAACAAAAAAAAGAATGAGTGAACTGCCATGAGCATACAGAAACTTTTCAACCGCAATCTCCTCACCCGTTTCGTCGCCGGTCTCGGTGCGGTTCCCCAGCGCATTCGCGAAGCCCGCGAAGAGCGCAAGCCCGCGATTCATCCCTCCTTCATGGATGATTTCGGCGCCTGACGCGCGGCAAGCCGCCGCCGGCGGCTCCTTCGAGCGGCGGCGGACAATTCTTTTCGGAACCAGATTCGATCGATCGGCCGGCCTTCGGCCCGCCCGCCGATCCTGCCGAACTCGACATAGCCGAGTGTCGGATAAGGACGACGCTTTACTGTGGCCTCCGTCTGCCGCGGGCCTACTGGGGCCGGCGCAGCACCCTCTCCTCCCGCACCCTCACATTTTTCTCCCGATCCGCATCCGCCCCTTCCCTTCCGCCGCAATAGCTTCACAATCAACCGACAGAAAGCTGATCCGGGAAACGACAACTAGGGAACGAAACATGGCGCCGATTCTGTCCAAGACACTTGTGATGACTGCTCTTTTGGCCCTGCCGCTCGGCAGTGCCGCACCCGCCTTGGCGCAGGAAGCAAAGCCGCGTGAGGCGGTGATTTCGGTAACGGGCGATGGCGAATCGGCCGTGGCGCCCGATATGGCCATCGTCAATCTCGCCGTCGTCAAGCAGGCGAAGACCGCCCGTGAAGCGCTCGACGAGAACAACAAGGCGATGAACGATGTGCTGAAGGCGCTGAAGGACGGCGGTATCGCCGAGCGCGATCTGCAGACATCAGGCTTCTCCATCCAGCCTCAGTATAATTATCCGCAGCCGGTCGACGGCCAGCAGCAGCAGCCGCAGCTGATCGGCTACCAGACGATCAACTCCGTCACCGTGCGCCTGCGCGACCTTTCCAAGCTCGGCCAGGTGATCGACCAGTCCGTCACCCTCGGCATCAACCAGGGCGGCGACATCCAGTTCACCAACGACAAGCCGGAAGCGGCGTTCGAAGAGGCGCGCAAGAACGCCGTCGCCGAGGCCGTCAAGAAGGCGAAAACGCTGAGCGAAGCCGCAGGCGTCAAGCTCGGCCGCATCCTCGAGATCAACGAGAATGTGCCGCGCCCGCTGCCGCAGCCCGCTTATCGCGCCACGATGATGAAGGAAGCCGACGCAGCTGCCGTCCCCGTCCAGGGCGGCGAGAACAATTACACTGTCAGCGTCACCGTGACCTTCGCCATCGAGCAGTAAATGGAAGCGGCAGCGCGTCTTTTTGCGGGCGCGCGATAGGCCGCAGATCCGCGGCAGGTTGATGCTTGCGCGGTTCGCGCCGGTGCTGCCGAAGACCCCTCCCCACAAGGGGCGGGGCTTAGATGCCGCAAACTGCGCGCAAAGGAATCCCACAAAAAAGAAAACCGCCCTTGCCGATCGGGGAGACTGGCAAAGGCGGTTCTGGTGGCCGCACCGGGGAGACGAGGCCGGTGTTCTGCAAAAATCAGCGGCGCAAAGCGGGGCAGCCGCGGACGTTGGCGAAGCTCATTTCGTCGGGGCCGCGGCGGGTCCAGCCCTGGACGATGACGCGGCGCGGGGTGATGTCGACGACGCGCGGACGGCGGAAACCCCAATCGCGGGCGAGATCTTCCGCCAGCCGCGGATCGCAACCGCGCGGGCGGCGCCGCTCGAAGCCCGGCGGCGGAGGCGGACGGCGATAATCGCGCGGCGGATCACGATCCTGATCGCCGATAATGATACTGAATTGGGCGGCCGCCGGGACCACGGTGCCGGCAAGAGTACCGGCGGCAAGCATGGCGGCAAGACCCGCCTTTGCCAGAAACTGCATCATCGAAAAACCTTTCGTTCTATAGTCGGTGCGGTCGAGCCGCCCTCCCCACTCTCCGCATCACGCCGAAGCGTCAGTGGAATCACTTATACAAATCAGAGAAGAGACGGCTGAAAGTGTCGCCGTCAAGGCAAAAGGGGCGGCAAGCGCATGTCGGCGCTTGCCGTTCCGGTGTTCAGCGCCGGATCAGCGGGCAACCTCGGACATTGGCGAAGACCATCCTGTCCCAGCCGCGACGGTCGCGCCCGGCGACGACGACGACACGCGGCGACATGCGGGTAATGTGGGCTCTGCGCAGGCCGAAATCGCGCGCCTTGCGCACGGCGTGCATCGGCGAGCAGCCGCGGATCGGACGATGATATTGCGCCTCGACGATGAAGTTCGTCTGCGGCCCTGCGGCTGCCGCCGTGGAAACAGTGGCCGGAACGGATGAGAGGGCGAGCACTGCGGCAAGGCAAGCCTTGGTGAGGAAATGCGTCATGGAGTGTCTCCGTCGATTGGTCTTTTAAGCTCTCCCGTTGGGGATTGCCTCGAGACTAAACGCGGCAATCTGAATGCTGTTCGAACCGGCCATTCAGTTTGCATTCACAAGAAGATGAGCGGTTTTCGACGGCTCTTCTTTCGATCGGGATTGGCATGATCGTCTGGACCTCTCGTCCGACGGAGACCGCTCATCGCCCGCCCCGTCCTTCGAGGCTCCGGCCTTCGGCCTGCGCGCCTCCAGGATGAGGGCTGATACGGGGTGCCGTGTGGCTGAGGCGCTGATCGGGTGTGCCGTGCGGATGGTGTTTGATGGTGTGCCATGGCCTCAGCGAGGCAAAGACGCGCGGCGCTCTCAGGCCCCGAGATGCAGCACGATTTCACGCCGGTGCGGCCGGTCGCGATGTTCGAAGAGGTAGAGGCCCTGCCAGGTGCCCAGCGTCAGGCGCCCTCTGGAAACGGGAACGCCGATCGACACCTGCGTCAGCGCCGCCTTGATATGCGCCGGCATGTCGTCCGGCCCCTCGGCCCTATGCACGACCCAGCCCATCGATGGATCGGAGGCCGGCGGCACGAGGCGGCGGAAGAAGGAAAGAAGGTCGCTGCGCACGTCTGGATCGGCATTTTCCTGGATCAGCAGCGAACAGGATGTGTGGCGCACGAAGACGGTGAGAAGCCCCTCCTCCCGTCCCGAGGCGCTGACGAACGCCTCCGCCTGATCGGTGAATTCGTAAAGTCCCTGGCCGCGTGTGGACAGGGTGAGGATTGTCTGGGGCACGGGCGCTCTCCGTCTCGCAATGACTTCTCCCGCGAGTTGGCGCGCCATGACGGCCAAGTCAATGGCCGTCGCACGGGCAGATTGATGCCCGCCACCCGGTCAGGGCCCGTTCACCAGCTTGAGGATGAGCTGCTGGATATTGCCGCCGTCGCCCATTTCGACCTTGTCGAAGTCGCGGCCGCGCTGGCGCTGCCGTGCGGAAATCTCGCCGAGGCGCCGGGTCAGCTCAACCCTGATTTTCTGGCAATCGGGGTCGTCGGCAACCGTGAAGCCGACGCTCATCGCCTCGATTTCCTTGACCATGTCCTTGATGGTTTCGCCATGCACCCGCTCATGCGCGGCAACGCCTGAAATGAAACCATCCCAGCTGCTCTTGACGGCTGACGGCAGCGCGGCCGAGGGCTTGGGCAGCGTATAAGTGATGATGAGCTTCGGCTTGTTGGTCGTGATAACGCAGGCGTTGCCCTGCGGCTCGTATTTGCGGGTCCAGGTCAGCTTGAACGTCGTATGCGCGACAACCCGGCCCGTCACGCCGGCCTTGGGGCCCTGTGCCCCGATCGATTGATAAAGTTCGGCACCGGTCTTGCCTGAAATCGAATAGGGCCGCACTTCCTCGATCGCCTGCCATTCGGTCTGCGCCGCGGCAGGTCGTGCGGCGAAAACTGCTGCCAATAGGTAGGGTAGAAAAGTCTTCGTCACGCTCCGCCCCGTCAAGTGATTCCCGCCACCCTAACGGCGCCGTTCCTCCCTTTCAACGCGCATGCGATGCGGCAGATATCAGCGCGGCTCTCTGGAGATGCTGAGATAGGCGGGGTCGAATTCGGCGATCTCCTGCAGGCGTTCCCAATCGACGATGGTGATCGTTCGGTTCTCCCAGGTGAAGACGCCCTCGCGCCTGAGAGCCTGCAGCGTCTTGTTGAGGTGGACCACCGATATACCGAGCACGTCCGCCATCTCGATCTGCGTCAGCGGAAACTGAAAGCTTTCGCCCCGAGTGCGCCTGACGACCTTCAGCCGCATGAAGAGTTCGCAGACGAGATGGGCGATCTGGGCGCGTTTGGAGCGCCGCCCCATGGCGACGATCCATTCCCGGTGAATGGCGCCGTCGACCAGCGTGTCGAGCCAAAGCAGCCGCGTCAAATGCGGCATGCGCTCGGTGATCGCCCTCAAGTCGGCATGATCGGCTAAAGCGACGTGGCAAGGTGAGAGCGCAACGATGCCATGATCCATTATCTTGACGGGAAAAGCATGGAGGTCGACAAAGTCGCCGGCAACATGAAGTGCGGTGATCTGCCGGCTGCCGTCCGCCATCACCTTGTAGCGCGCCGCGAACCCGTCGAGCAGCAGCGTGCTGAAGGGCGGCCGGCTGCCTTGGGAAACGAGATCTTCTCCGACGGCGAATTGCCTGTCCTTGACGAGGATCGACCGAAGAAGGTTTTCCTCCTCGTTCGACAGCACATCACGGCTTCCAAGGTTCAGCAACAAGGGTTCAATCACGGTCCTGTCTCCCGCTATCGCAAGGGCTCGGGGCCGTCTCGGTGCAACCTGTATTTTCTATAGGAATCAAGGCCTAGCCTCGGGAACAATTGTCTTCATTGGTTATTTCCTCTCTGACGCGCAGGAAAGAACATGGCTCGCTACTATTTCGATCTACACAACGGGGAAGGTCCGACCCGCGACGAGCACGGCACCGAGCTCAAATCTCGTGAAGACATCCCCAAAGAGGTGACCCGCATCCTGCTGGACGTGGCGCGAGACGAATTGCCGGCAGGTGACCGCATGACGATTGCCGTTACCGTCCGCGACGAGCGCGGCGATCCTGTCACAGTCGCCAGTCTCGTCTTCAGCAATGAATGGGTCGACGTCATTCGATGACGGCCTCTGGATGCCGGCGGGTCCCATATACGCATCAATCCAACTGGTCGATGGATGCGCTCTAGCTCCTTGCTTTCATGCATGTCGTCATCCGCACACTTCCGGGAGCGACATGCATTAAGACCCACCCCGGCGGGCGGCAATTAAATTTGACATAGTTCCGCGAGTGGCCCGAAAGCGTCGACAGGCATTTCTCCGGTGAGGTCCGATCGCTTCTATTTCGCGATCTCTTCCAGAATCAGCCGAATTTCCGCAAGCGGTTTGCGGCTTTCGTCGAAAAGTTCGACCGAAAGCATGTTCAAAGGCGCAGTGGGCAGGCCTTCGGCTGCCATTTCCGCGAGGACCCTTCGCGCCTCTGCCTTCGCAGCCTCGACGGATTCGAATTCGTATCCGGTCTCGGTGCCGACACCATCGCGATCGAAGAGCTGGAAGTGGAATTTCGGCACGGCATGCTCCTTCGATGATACCCCTAACGATGCTGAAGGCGACAGGTTCCGGCCGAACGATTTTCTGCGCCCGCCATCCGGCGATCCTCAGAAAGCGCCGGCCTCGGGCGAAGCCAATTCCTCGATTGCGTCGACACGGTCGGGATAGAAGGCGAGATGGTCTTTGATGTTGCTGACGGCGGCATGCGGGGCTTCGTAGGTCCAGGCCGCGTTCTCGGAGCGTTTGCCGCCCAAAGCAATACTGTAATAAGAGGCATCGCCCTTGTAAGGGCAATGCGTGCCGTGATCGGTGCGCTGAAGCAACGACATGTCGACATCCCTGCGAGGGATATACTGGACCGGTGGATAGGAAGCCTCGCGCAGCGTCAGCGCGTTGCGGCTATCGGCGATCGTCCTGCCGGCGACGGTGACGACGACGCGGCAGGGATTGTGCTCGACGGTGATCGGATGGTCCGGCCCCGGAATCTTGATCGACTTGTCCAACATGGGTTCGTCTCCAGAAGATGAGGATGCCCCTGAGATAGGGCGCTCATGCCGCCGGCCCAAGCCGCGAGCGTTTCCTTCCCTCACCTGGAATGCGAAACGCGGCGATGCCTGACTGAGGGCGGCGGTCGCCGCTGTCACCGACCAGTGACGCGCGAATGCATCCGCGAGCGTCGCAACCAAGCTGGCGGTATCCTCGCCGGCCCCGGCATGCAGCGCCTCGGCGACGACCAGCACCGAGCGCGTCGTCTCGCGCACCGCCGAGAGCCCGCTCTGCCGGTTCGTCCAACGGCGGGCATGAGCCCTACCCTCATCATCCGCGAAGATCACCTCGCCCGGCTCAGGATGTTCGCTTTGACCGCTGAAGGTGAGATAGGTCTCATGCCCCGTTGCATGCCGCACCTGGAGATCGCCGGCAATTTTTTCCGTGTCGAAGACGGCGACAGGAATGGCAAAGGCGAGTGAAATCGCATTGCAGAGATCGACGAGCGGATGAAGGCGCGGCAGCGCGTGCTCCTGGCGGAAGCGGCGCAGCAGCGCCTCGGAGGCCGAGCGATATTGCGTCGGCTTCAAGCCCATGCGGGAAAAGCCGCGCCGCCAGGCCTGGATCTCCGGAAACTCGCTTTCCTGGGCTTTCGCGAGGCGGGCCACGGCGATCGCGCTGAAACTTGCGATCGCCTCTTCCACGTCTGCCGACGCGTCAATGCCATCGGCATAAAACGCGCCGGCGGCAAGCTCCGGAAAAGCCTGCCATATCGCGTCGGAATGGCTGAACTGCATGATCATTTCCCTTCGATGAATTTCCTGTGGCTTCCGGCAAAGGCAAGCCCGGACACCGCCGCCAGCACGCAGGCGATGCCGGCGATGTGGTTGAAGCCGATCGGCTCGCCGAGGAGGACGAAGGCGAGCATGACGGCCGAAACCGGCGCAAGCGCGGTGAAGAGCGCGGCTTCGGTGCCGCTCACCCTCTCTGCCCCCGCATACCAGAGCAAAAAGCCGCCGACGGTCGGCACCAGGGCGTAATAGACGACGGCAGCGGCAGCGCTTTCGGCAAACCCATGAACGGGCGCCTCGAAAATGGCCGGAACGATCGAGAAGACGAAACCGATGCCGGTCATCAGCGTCGACTGGGCAAGCGGGGCAATGTCGGCCGTCAGCCGCTTGTTCAAGAGAATGAACAAGCCCTCGCAGATGACCGCGAGGAAAATCAGCAGATTGCCGGCAAGCGACCCGCCAGTCGCCCCCGGCGTGAAGGCGATCGAAAACACGCCGGCGCTCGCCAGCGCCACCGCCAGAAGCAGGGCGCGCCCCGGCCGTTCGCGCAGCAGCAGGATCGAAACCGCCGCCGCGACCACCGGCAGCGTGCCGATGATGACGCCCGCATCGGCGGCCGAAGTCAGGCTGAGGCCCGATATCAGCAGCGTCGTATAGCCGACACTGCCGGCGCCGGCCTGAATGACGAGGATGAGACGGTCGTGGCTGGAGAGCTTCGGCACCCGGGCGCCGCTTGCCCGCATCAGCAGGAAAAAGACGGGAAGAGCGAGGGCGAAGCGCAAGGCGGTGGCCGTGAAGGGCGGCAGTCCTGACGCGATGATCTTGCTCGCAATGACAGTGCTGCCGACCGTCAGCATGGCCAGCACCAGATAGAAATAGCCTTGAACCTGTCTCGACATTCCGCGCCTCCGATTGGATGCGCCGAAGAAACAGCAGCGACAGGTCGGGGTCTTGAACGAAATTGCAGAGCGTATGACCAAAGCTGGCCAGCCCCGTCCTTCGAGGCCGCTTACGGGGCTCAGGATGAGGCTGGAGAGAGGTCGCAGCCTGCGGCACCACGAATCAGCCTTCCACCGCTCAGAGAAAAGCGCCGGCATAAAGCCGCGGCGACAGGCCGTATTTGCGCACGAAGACGCGCGTCATGTGGCTCTGGTCGGCAAAGCCGCTGGCAAAGGCGGCTTCCGCAAGCGGCATGCCCTCAGCGATCAGCCGCCGGGCGAGATGGATGCGGGCCTGGACGAGATAGGCATGCGGCGTCAGTCCCGTCGCCTTGGCGAAGCCGCGCAGCAGCTGGAAACGGCTGAGGCCGCTTTCCCGGGAAAGATCGGCCAGCGAGACGTCAGCAAGCGGATCGTCGTCGATCAGATCCCGCGCCGCGCGGATGGATGACGGCACCGGCGGCCTCTCCTCGCTGCCGTCGCCTTCCCGCATGACATCGGCGACGAGGTGCAGAAGCAGTTCCTCGCAAAGCAGCCCGTCGGCAGCACCTGTGGTCGCCGCGCGAAACAGCGTTTCGAAGCGGGTGGCGATCGCCGCATCGCGAATGACGGGATGCGGGATTTCCGAGCGCCCTGCGCCGATCTCTTGCGAAAGGCCGGTGACGATCTCGGGATCGAAATAGAGGATGCGCCACGACCGGCGCTCGCCGATCGGCGCGCCGTCATGCACCTCATTCGGATTGACGGTGATGATATCGCCGGCCTCGGCCTCCACCACGCCGCGCCCGCTGAGCGATTTCTGTGCTCCCGATGAGACGAGGCCGATGCCGAACTGCACATGCGTGTGCCTGGCGAAACTGTGAGGCGTTTCGGCTTCCACCGCTTCGACGCCGGTCAGCGCCGAGCGCAGCATCCTGAACTGGTTTTTCGGCATTTCACATCCGCAGGTCCGATGCCGGCAACTCTGCCAGCCTCGCCTTGATGACGCAACCGTCTAGAAGAACTCATCGAGCAGCTGATAATAATCGAGCTTTGCCGGATCAGGCGCCGGCAGGCCGTAACGATCGAGAAAAGGCTGCACCAGCGCCTCGCCGAAATTATAGGCGATGCTGCGGCAGGCCAGCGCAATATCCTGATAGCGGTCGGCGACGCCGAGGCGGCTGCAATCGATATAGCCGGAGAATTGGCCGCCGGAAGCGACGAAGTTCGGCAGGCAGGCGTCGCCATGGGTGACGACGAGATCCTCGCTGGTTGGCCTCATACTTTCGAGCGCGGCGAAAAGTTCAGCAGCCCTTTTCCCAAGCCGCGCCGGATCGAAATCCTCCTCGTCGACGATTCCCGCTTCCATATGCGCCTTGGCCACCGGCAGGCGCTTTTCCAGGCGGTGATCGAACGGACAGGAAGTGATCGGCAAGCGATGAAGATCGAGCAGTGCCTCCGCCAGCAATTCGACGCGCGCGCGCGGCGTCAGCGCCGAAGCGCTGGCAAGATCGCTTCCCGGCAGGGCGCTCATCAGCAGCCAGATACGCTCGCCGTCGCTTTCTCGCGCGATCACCTCCGGGCATGGCAGGCGGCAAGCCTTGAGCCAGGCAAGCCGGGCCGCCTCATCGGCGAGCTCGCCGAACGGCCCTGCCGCCTCGGCCTTCAGATAGAGCGCCGGCAGACCCTCGCCTTCGAGCCGAAAGACGCTCGCGGCGGAACGGCCGAGCGCATCGCGTTCGAACCGATAGCCGGCCAGACGGGCAGCAAGCGGGCCAGGCAATCTCTCGAAAGATGTCAATGCAGCGTTTCGGCGGGCGCAGTTTCAAGAAGGATCTCGAAGGCCTCTTCGAGGGCCGCCACCAGAATATCGGTCAGCTCGTCGCCTTTGTTTTCCAGGAACAGCGCAGCCACGGCTTCATCCTGACGCTCCAGAAAACGCTCGATCTCGTTCGACATATCATTGTCCCTTCTTCACCGTACCATCACGGCCATAGGGAGAGGCTAGATGCGGTTCCTTGCGTGTGGCTTGTTGCGGGCAGGCTCGTGCCACGAGACGATCAGTACTTCAGAAAGCCCCGGCTTTTCCATTGGCTTTTTGGAATCTTGTCTCCAACGTCGAAACGGAAGGATATTACCTTCCTGGCATCATTGTCGACTTGGCATATGAGGGTAACGTCGTACCACCAGCCTGAACTCTGGAAGGCGCCGCCCGTACCATTAAGAATATTCCCCTTGCTGACACGCGGAAAAGAAGGCAGGAAATCCGGCTTATACCCCTCCGGAGCATGGATCAATTGCTGCTGAAGTTCGGTCTGGCAGAGCACATTGATGCGCGCAGCTCGAGGTAGATTCTTAATGGCGTTCCTAATCATCGGATCAGCCGTAGCCTTCTCGGAATATAGTATCTTTGCCTCTGTAAGCTCTTCCGATTTGCTGACCTTAGCTTCCGCGGTAACAGGAGGCGTCGGCGCCGTTTCCTTTGGGTGCTCCGCTTGCTCCAAATTCGTCCTTGCCTCGTCCAATCTGACGCCGTCCGGCTCGGTTTTTTCCGCATTGACTTCAGCAATTTGCACCTGTGGCAGTTCGATATCCTGAGGCACGGCATTCGCCGCAGGCATTGTCTTCGAAACCTCGGATTTTTCTGGCTGCGGCGGCTCGACGGGTGCGCTTGCCGGTTTCACGTCGGCAATGGATGGCTTCGGTGCATCCGCATGCCGCGGCAATGCCTGTTCCTTTTGTTCCGGCGCAGTATCCTTGTCGGCAAACTCAGGGACTGAATGCGAGATGCTTTGCATCGGGGTGCTCGGCTCAGGCTTTACAGCGTCTGACGGCGGCGGCGGTGGCGCGGGCGGAGGAGGCGGTGATGGCGGCGGTTGCTTCTTGGCCTGTTCCGGCGGCTTCGGCTCCGGCGGCTTCTCGGGCTTCTTTTCTTCCGGCTTCTTCTCCTCCGGCGGCGGGACGAGCTCCACCTTCACGCTCTCGTCTTCAGGCGGCTTCGGCTCGATCTTCGGCAGGCCGAAAATGAGAAGGGCGATGAGCGGCACGTGCAGAAGCACGGACGCGCCGACGCCCCAGCGGATTTCAGGCCGCTGTTCTGGCGCTTCATGCGCTTCTGCCGGTTCGACGTCTTCTTCTGCCACAGCAGCGATGTGGCCTTTAAAGCCGGCAGCATCAAGCCACAAAAGCAAAAAACCGCGTGACCGCTGCCGCAGCTGTGGCCAGCAGGCCGTCATCAGTCAGCGCCACGCGGTCTCCGGCGCGCCGTGCCTTGGTATCCGAACCGGCTTTAAGCCGCAGTCAGCCGAGCGAGCCGATGAGATCCCGATAGGCGGCCTCCGGGAACGCCTTCAGCGTCTCGGTGCGGACATTCCCCGCCATGGCGAGCGACAGCGTAAAATGCGCCATCACCGCGTCATCGGGCGCCTCGCAGACGGCGACCATGTCATGTCCGCCCATCGTCAGATAGAACTGGTTGAAGGAGCCGCCGACGCCGGCGAGCAGTTTTTTCGCCGCGTCCAGCCGTTTTGTCGAGTCGCGAACAGTGCGGATGCCTTGGTCAGTCCAATCGATCAAGAGAATGTAAGTGGTCATGTCGCACCTCCTAACGGAGGATTGGCCGACAGGTACACATCGACCTCGCTCGCGAGTCGCGATCGATCCTTTCCCCCGTGGGCGGCGATTATAGCCTTGTCACCACCGAGGGACAAGAAAGCCGCCGTGATCATTGGTGTTAATCACAAAAGCAAAAGCCGGGCGTAAAGCCCGGCTTTTTCAAATCGCAACGGCATTAAAACTTAGCTGTCGAGGAACGAGCGCAGCTTGCGCGAACGGCTCGGATGCTTGAGCTTGCGCAGCGCCTTCGCCTCGATCTGGCGGATACGTTCGCGGGTGACCGAGAACTGCTGGCCGACCTCTTCGAGCGTGTGGTCGGTGTTCATGCCGATGCCGAAGCGCATGCGCAGCACGCGTTCCTCGCGCGGCGTCAGCGAGGCGAGAACGCGAGTGGTCGTCTCGCGCAGGTTCGCCTGGATGGCGGCGTCGATCGGCAGCAGCGCGTTCTTGTCCTCGATGAAATCGCCGAGATGCGAATCCTCTTCGTCGCCCACCGGGGTTTCGAGCGAGATCGGCTCCTTGGCGATCTTCAGGACCTTGCGGACCTTTTCGAGCGGCATGGCGAGCTTTTCGGCCAGTTCTTCCGGCGTCGGCTCGCGGCCGATTTCATGCAGCATCTGGCGCGAGGTGCGGACGATCTTGTTGATCGTCTCGATCATATGCACCGGAATGCGGATCGTGCGGGCCTGGTCGGCGATCGAACGGGTGATCGCCTGCCGAATCCACCACGTCGCATAGGTCGAGAATTTGTAACCGCGGCGGTATTCGAACTTGTCGACCGCCTTCATCAGACCGATATTGCCTTCCTGGATGAGATCGAGGAACTGCAGGCCGCGGTTCGTGTACTTCTTGGCGATCGAGATGACGAGGCGAAGGTTCGCTTCGACCATTTCCTTCTTGGCGATGCGGGCTTCGCGCTCGCCCTTCTGCACCATGTGCACGATGCGGCGGAATTCCGAGATCGAAATGCCGGTTTCCGTCGCGAGATTCTGGATCTCCTGGCGGATGTCGCGGATCGTCGTATTCTCGGCCTTGGCGAATTCCTTCCAGCCGCGAGCGGCCAGATTGCCGATCGACTTCATCCAGTTCGGATCGAGCTCGGCACCCTGATACTGCTCCAGGAACGAGTCGCGCTTGACGCCGTAGGATTCGGCCAGACGCAGCAGGCGGCCTTCGTTCTGCACGAGGCGCTTGTTGATGTCGTAGAGCTGCTCGACCAGTGCATCGATGCGGTTCTGGTTGAGCGACAGCGACTTGACCGCCTTGATCAGCTCGTCCTTGAGCTCCTTGTAGCGGCGCTCCTGGGCGGACGACAGCGTGCCGGTGGCGGCAAGGCGCTGCTCGACCTGCTGGTCCTGCAGCTTGCGCAGTTTCTTGTAGGTCTCGGCAATGATGTCGAGCGTTTCCATGACCTGCGGACGCAGCTCGGCTTCCATCGCGGCGAGAGAGAGGTTGGATTCGTCCTCGTCCTCTTCCTCCTCTTCGGGAGGCAGGCCTTCGCCGCCGACATCGGTGATGTCGTCGTCGCCGGAGCGGGCGCGCCGGGTCTTTTCCTTCTCTTCCGCCGCCTTGCGGTCGGCCTCGATCTTCTCAGGACTCTGGAACTGCGGCGCGGCCTTGGCTTCCGGACCGGAATAGGTCGTTTCGAGATCGATGATCTCGCGCAGAAGCGTCGTGCCTTCGTTGAGTTCGTCGCGCCAGATGATCAGGGCCTGGAAGGTCAGCGGGCTCTCACAGAGGCCGGCGATCATCGTCTCACGGCCGGCTTCGATGCGCTTGGCGATCGCGATTTCGCCTTCGCGCGACAGAAGCTCCACCGAGCCCATCTCGCGCAGATACATGCGCACCGGGTCGTCGGTACGGTCGGTCGGCTCTTTCTTCTTGGCGGTCGCAAGCGCGGTGCCGGCCGAAGGCGCGAGCTCGCCGCCTTCGCTGTCCTCATCACCGCCGGCGTCGTCGTCATCGCCACCGCCGGAAGCACCAGCCTCTTCGGCCTCCTCGTCCTCGATGACGTTGATGCCCATGTCCGACAGCATCGACATCGTGTCTTCGATCTGCTCGGAGGTCACTTCCTCGGACGGCAGGACGGCGTTCAGCTCGTCCATCGTCACATAGCCGCGCTTCTTGGCGGCCTTGATCATTTTCTTGACCGCATCGTCGGAAAGATCGAGAAGAGGGCCGTCGCTTGCGCCGTCGCGTTCGACTTCCGCGTCTTCGTTCTCTTTGACCTTGGTTGCCATTTATATCGTCGCCTTCCTGACGCTATCCAATCTCGCTACGGTGAATGGGCCGTCTCAGGGCCTGACGCGCCGCTCGCGTCGCCCTTCAAATCACCTGAGCCCACCTAACGGGATGACATTTAAAGTCTGATTAACCACGATCGCCGGTACCGGACAGCAAAGCTTTCTTGCCTTTGGATTTCCGGCCATGGTTGCGCGATCCGCCTTGACCCTGTTCACCGTTTCAACAAGTCGAACGGTGATTCCCACATTTTTTGTTCTCGTCAAGCTTTTCCAGCAAAAAAGCCCGCGAAAACTCGGAAAAAGCCTTATCCACAGGCTTTGAACCGCGGCTGCGATTGCGAACCTTATTTAAGAAGCAGCAAACAAAAGACAAGGGCGGCCGGAATTTTGCCTGCCGCCCCGTTGTTCCGGCCATTTCCTGCAATTGTGCCGACGTTATATTCGCCCTCTCCGGGTAGATATTGGCTAACGTGCCTGGCCGTCGTAAGGCGTCACCTTCAGCGCGCCGAGATCGATCGCGGGAATGCAGCGCAGATTGATCGAAGCCATCGCCGCACCGTTCGGCGCCACGCCCTCGCCGAAGGGGGCGATGCCACAATTGGCGCAGAAATGATGCTTGATGACATGCCGGTTGAAAGTATAGGTCGAAAGATCGTCTTCCGGTGTCTTCAGCACCAGTTTCTCGCGCGGCACGAAAGCGAGAAGCCCTCCCCGCCTGCGGCAGAGCGAACAGTTGCAGTCCAGCGCCTCGGTGAATTCGCCTTCGACCGCGAAAGCAACGTTGCCGCAATGGCAGCTTCCTTCGTAGAGCATGTTGTCCTCCCTCACATCCAGTCCATCACGACCTTGCCTGAATTGCCCGACCGCATCGCCTCGAAACCATCGCGGAAATCGTCGATCTTGATGCGATGGGTGATGATGGGCGAAAGGTCGAGGCCGCCTTGCACGAAGGCGATCATCTTGTACCAGGTTTCGAACATCTCGCGGCCATAGATGCCCTTGAGATTGAGCATCTTGAAAATCACCTTGTTCCAGTCGATCTCGAATCCGGCGGGCGCAATGCCGAGAATGGCGATCTTGCCGCCATTGTTCATCTTGTCGATCATGTCGCGGAAGGCGGGTGCTGCGCCCGACATTTCGAGCCCGACGTCGAAACCCTCCGTCATGCCGATCGCCTTCATCACGTCGGCGAGGCTTTCCTTCGATGCATCGACGACATGGTCGATGCCGAGCTTGCGAGCCAGGTCCAGACGGTGCGGATTGATGTCGGTGATAACAACCTTGCGGGCGCCGGAACGCTTGGCGACGAGCGCTCCCATGATGCCGATCGGCCCGGCGCCGGTGACGAGCACGTCCTCGCCGACGAGATCGAAGGAGAGCGCGGTATGCACAGCATTGCCGAACGGATCGAAGATCGCGGCGATCTCGTCTGATATATCGTCCGGGATCGGCACGACATTGCTTTCGGGGATACAGACGAACTCGCCGAACGAGCCCGGCCGGTTGACGCCGACGCCGAGCGTGTTGCGGCAAAGATGCCCCCTGCCCGCCCGGCAGTTGCGGCACTTGCCGCAGACAATATGCCCTTCGCCGGAGACCCGCTCGCCGACATGATAGCGGGTGACCGCCGATCCGATCTCGGCAATCTCGCCGGAGAATTCATGGCCGACGACCATCGGCACCGGAATGGTCTTCTGCGCCCACTGGTCCCAGTTCCAGATATGCACGTCGGTGCCGCAGATCGCCGATTTCTTCACCCGGATCAGCACATCGTTCGGCCCGACCTCGGGCACCGGCACATTCTCCATCCAGAGCCCGACTTCCGCCTTCGACTTGACCAGCGCCTTCATCATGTTCGACATCGACAATATCCCGCCCTTGTTCTGGTGCCGGACCTTGCGACTCCCTCTTCTCCCCAACGGGGAGAAGGTGCCCGTAGGGCGGATGAGGGGGCCACACGGCACGCCATAGAGACCTTTTGTTTCTCGCTTACCGCTCGAAACGTCGCTTTTCTCCGCCCCCTCATCCGACCCTTCGGGCCACCTTCTCCCTACTGGGGAGAAGAGGGAGCAAGCCTCGCTCAAATCACACCCAGCTCCCGCCCAGCTTCCGCAAAAGCCGCAATCGCCCGCTCCACATCCGCTCTCGAATGCGCCGCCGACATCTGCGTGCGGATACGGGCCTGGCCTTTCGGCACCACGGGGAAGGAGAAGCCGATGACATAGATCCCCTTCTTCAGCATCAGGCTTGCCATGTCCTGCGCGAGTTTGGCGTCGCCAAGCATGACCGGGATGATCGGATGGCCTTCGCCGGCGAGTGTGAAGCCGAGCTTGGTCATCTCGGTGCGGAAGAGATCGGCATTGTCGGAAAGGCGCTTGCGCAGGGCATCGCCGTTTTCGATCAGGTCGAACACTTTCAGCGAGGCAGCGGCGATGGCCGGGGCCAGTGTGTTCGAGAACAGATAGGGCCGCGAACGCTGCCGCAGCCATTCGACGACTTCGGCTCTTGCCGACGTGTAACCGCCGGACGCGCCGCCGAGCGCCTTGCCGAGCGTTCCGGTGATAATGTCGATGCGGTCCTCGACGCCGCAATATTCCGGCGAGCCGCGGCCATGCTTACCGACGAAGCCGACAGCGTGGCTGTCGTCGACCATGACCATGGCACCGTATTTCTCGGCGAGATCGCATACGCCGCCCAAATTGGCGATGATGCCATCCATCGAGAAGACGCCGTCGGTGGCGATCAGCTTGAAGCGGCTACCTTCGGCCTTCTTCAATTCTTCTTCGAGTGCCGCCATGTCGTTGTTGGCGTAGCGGAAGCGCTTGGCCTTGGAAAGACGCACGCCGTCGATGATCGAGGCATGGTTCAGTGCGTCGGAAATGATCGCATCCTCTTCGCCAAGCAGCGTTTCGAACAGGCCGCCATTGGCATCGAAGCAGGAGGAATAGAGGATCGTGTCCTCCATGCCGAGAAAGGCAGAAATGCGGGCCTCGAGCTGCTTGTGTTCTTCCTGTGTGCCGCAGATGAAGCGCACCGAGGCCATGCCGTAACCGTAGCGGTCGAGCGCCTGCTTGCCGGCCTCGGCCAGTTCCTCGTTGTCGGCAAGACCGAGATAGTTGTTGGCGCAGAAATTCAGCACCCGCTCGCCGGTGGAAATCGCAATCTCGCCCGCCTGCTTGGAACTGATGACCCTCTCCGACTTGTAGAGGCCGGCATCCCTGAGCGCCGAAATCTCGGCCCGGAGATGGGAAAGAAATGGCGAGGTCATGGGCGGCCCTTCCTGACGTTTTTTATAGCAATCGGGTTAGCATATCGCTGCTTGCTTGTCTTCTCGCCGCACCAAAATCAGCGGGGCCGTTCAATCCTTATCGTGCGAGAGAATGATCTCCAGGAAAGCGTCGCCATAGCGCTCGAGCTTCGATTGCCCGACGCCCGATATGCCGAGCAATTCCTTGCGGCTGCGCGGCCGTTCCGTCGCAAAAGCGATCAGCGTCGTATCGGGGAAGACGACATAGGGCGGTACGCCGAGCGATTTGGCGATCGACATGCGCTCGGCTCTCAGCGCCTCGAAAAGCGTGCCGTCGGCGCCCGACAGGCCCGACTTGCGCTCGCTGCGCTCGGCCTTCTTCGTACGCCGTTCGGAGGCCGGCCGGTCCTTGCGGAAGAAGACCTGCCGTTCCTGCTTGAAGACGGCGCGCGCCTCCGACTCCAGCTTCAGCGCCCCATAGGCCTCATGATCGATACGGATCAGCCCCATGGCGAGCAGCTGGCGGTAGACGGATTGCCATGTGCGCGCCGGAATGTCCTTGCCGGCGCCGAAGACCGGCATATTCACATGGCCGAAACGCTCGGTCTTTTCGTTGATGTTACCGACCAGCACATCGATGACATGACCGGCGCCGAACCGCTCGCCGGTGCGATAGATGGCGGCGAGCGCCTTGATCGCCGCTTCCGTGCCTTCCCAGGTCTCGACCGGCTTCAGGCAGGTGTCGCAATTGCCGCATTGGCCGGCATGCGCCTCGCCGAAATGGGCAAGGATCGCCTGCCGGCGGCAGGAGGCGGTTTCGCAGATCGCCAGCAAGGCGTTGAGCTTGGCGCGCTCGACCCGCTTGATTTCGTCTGCAGCGTTGCCCTCATCGATCATGCGGCGGCGCTGGATGACGTCGGCCATACCATAGGCCATCCAGACCTCGGACGGCAGCCCGTCTCGGCCGGCGCGCCCGGTCTCCTGATAATAAGCCTCCACCGAACCCGGCAGGTCGAGATGGGCGACATAGCGCACATTCGGCTTGTCGATGCCCATGCCGAAGGCGACGGTCGCGACCAGGCAGAGGTTCTCTTCTTTCAGGAAAGCATCCTGATTGCTGTCACGCAGCGCCCGGTCCATGCCGGCGTGATAAGGCAGCGCGCGGACGCCCTGCCCGTTCAGCCACTCGGCTGTATCCTCGACCTTGGCGCGCGACAGACAATAGACGATGCCACTGTTGCCCTTATGGCCGGAGAGGAAGCGCAGGAGCTGCTGGCGCGGCTGGTCGCGCTCGACAATTTCATAGGCAATATTCGGCCGGTCGAAGCTGGTGGTGAAGATTTCGGCATTGCCGAGTCCCAGCCGCTCGATGATATCGTCACGCGTATGCGGGTCGGCCGTTGCCGTCAGCGCCACGCGAGGCACGCCCGGATACTGTTCGCCGAGCCGGCCGAGCTCGCGATATTCCGGGCGGAAATCATGGCCCCATTGGGAGACGCAGTGGGCCTCGTCGATCGCAAACAGCGCGATCTTCTCACTGGCGATCAGCTCGCGGAAACCATCCGTCAGGATGCGCTCGGGCGTCACGTAGAGAAGATCGAGCTTTCCCGCCGAAAGCGCGCGACGAACCTGGACGAACTCCTCGCGCGACAGCGACGAATTCAGCGCCGCAGCGCGAATGCCGAGCTGCTTCATCGCCTCCACCTGATCGCGCATCAACGCAATCAGCGGCGAGACGACGATGCCGACGCCGTCGCGGCAAAGCGCCGGGATCTGGAAGCACAGCGATTTGCCCGCACCTGTCGGAAAAAGCACCACGGCATCGCCGCCGGAAACAATATGCTCCACCACCTTCTGCTGTTTGCCGCGGAAGGAGGAATAACCATAGACCTGCTTCAGGACGTCGAGCGGTGAGCGGCCAGCGGAAAACAGCGCATCGGAAGCGGAAAAGCCTGGTTCATTGCGTTCGCTGAACGGCATCAGTGGTTCGCCGCCCCTTTGACACGGCCAGAAAGTACGCCGAAGCCGTCGATGATCGCCTCCTGGTTCTCCAGGCGTACGCCTTCGAGATGCACTTCCTGCTGTGCCCGTATCAGCTGAACGATCGCCTCGCCGTCGCCGGCCTCGGTCGCCAGCGCAATCTCGCGTTCCAGCTCCATCTTCTGCCGGCGCAGCGCCTTTGCCCGTTTGTGGAAGGCGAGCGCCTGGCGATAGCCCTCACGCGCATCCTCCATCGCCGCCTCCTCGGTCGCCGTCCAGAGCCTGGCATTGCGCACCTGCTGGTCGAGGCTTTTGATCAGCGAACCGAAGCCTTCGAATTCCAGCCTTTCGGTCAGATAGTCGCGCGTCAGGTGCGGGCCGGCAACGGCAGCGGCTGCGCCGAGCATCGCCGACCAGAGCCGCTGCAGCTCGCGGCTGTCATATTCGATCGCGGCGATTTCATCATAATCGTCGATCATCAGGGCCGGATGATTGACGATGGTGAGCGCCAGCACGCTTTCGCGCAGCGCCGTATTGTCCCGGTGTCCGCGCACGGGGCCTGAGCGGGCGAGCCGGTCGGAAATCAGGCTGGGGCTTTTCGGTCCTGCCTTGGACGCATTGACGCGGCCGTTCCGGGAATTGCCGCTAAAACCGCGCCGCTCGCCATTGTTGCGGTTCTGGAACTGCGGCTGGAAGAAGGCGTTCAGCCGGTCGCGAATATCCTGCTGGTAATGGCGGCGCACATTTTCGTCGGCGATGACGGCGACGAGCTGCTTCAGCCGTGCTTCGAGCTCAGCGCGCGCCTCGGGCGTATCGAACTTGCCGGTGTTGATTTCCCGGCTCCACAGCATCTCCGAAAGTGGCTTCGCCTGGCTCATCACCTTGTCGAAAGGCGCGCGTCCCTCGTCACGCACGAGATCATCCGGGTCCTTGCCATCAGGCAGAAGCGCGAAGCGGACGGAGCGGCCGGGCTTCAGATGCGGCAGCGCCAGTTCGGCGGCGCGATTGGCGGCGCGAATGCCCGCGCCGTCTCCATCGAAGCAGAGTACCGGCTGCGGCACCATCTTCCAGAGCAGCTCGAGCTGGTTTTCGGTGAGCGCCGTGCCGAGCGGCGCAACGGCGTTTTCGATGCCGGCCTGATAGAGCGCGATCACGTCCATATAACCTTCGACGGCGATGATGGTGCCGCTCGCACTGTCATCCTGATCGCCGCGGCCGGGACCCTGTATGGCGCGGCGCGCGCGGGCGAAATTGTAAAGGACATTGCCCTTGTGGAAGAGCTCCGTCTCGTTGGAGTTCAGATATTTCGCCGGCGCATCTGATGACATGGCGCGCCCGCCAAAGGCGATCACCTTTTCCCGCGACGAGAGGATCGGGAACATGATGCGGTCGCGAAAGCGATCGTAGGAAACCGGCACGTTCTCATGGACAACAAGGCCGCAGGCCTCGATCTGGTCCTTCGAGACGCCCTTGCCGGCGAGGAATTCCTTCAGCGCATTGCGGCTGTCGGGCGCATAACCGAGACGGAAGGTCTCGATGGTACGCCCCGTCAGCCCGCGATCGCGCAGATAGGCGCGCGCCTTTGCGCCATTGGCCGTCTGCAGCTGGTCCTGGAAGAAGCTGGTCGCCATTTCCATGACGTCGATCAGCGAGCCGCGTTCTTTTTCGCGTTTCTCCATGACGGGATCGGCAAGCGGCATCGGCACGCCCGCCATGTCGGCGATCTGCTGCACCGCCTCGGGAAAACTCAAGCCCTCCAGCTCGGTCAGGAAGCGGAAGTGGTCGCCGGTGACGCCGCAGCCGAAGCAGTGATACCGACCCTTTCGGTCCTCGCAGTGGAAGCTCGGCGATTTCTCGCCATGGAACGGGCAGCAGGCCCAGTAGTCGCCACGCGAGACATTGGTCTTACGCTTGTCCCAGCTGACGCGGCGCGCGATCACGTTCGAAATCGGAACGCGGTCGCGGATCTCATCGAGAAAGGTGTTGGAAAAGCGCATTTATCCCTCTTGGCCAAGCTCCATATAAGCTGCTTTGCCGCACCATGCCACGAAACTCCTCAGCAAAACCCGCTATTCACAGGCAAGTGCACCCAATGTCGATGGCGTCGGTTATCCAATCAACAACGCGTGAGCACCCCCTGCGACAGGGGTGCGACACTATTAGCGCCGAACGGCCTGGGGTCGGTCGCCGCAAGAGTTGCGACATAAGTGCTGGCGAGACACGGAATCGAATAGAACGTTTAAAAACAGCCCCTTATCGGCACGGTCGATCGCGCGTCGTGATCCTCGCGGCGCCTGCCGAACCTTCGCCTCGAGGCGCTCAAAGCGCCGTTTCCGGCAATCATTATTTTTTTGTAATTTGAACAAACAGCCGCACCGCCATAGGTTCGATCTCAACAAAGCGATCCCCGAGCGAAGCACCATCCCTACCCCCGGCGCCGCTTCGCAAGGGTGCCTTTGCAAATACCCTCCGGCTTGGGCCTCAGCCCTGCGTTGCCGGCGGAAGCAAAGAGCAAGAAGGCAGGAGCGCCCCCAGCTCCTGCCTTCTTAAATTTTAGGCTCTGTTGCCAACTCTCCCTTTGAAATTAACCGCTTATCGACAAAATCGTTGACATCAGGCGGGTGCATAAAAGATGTATGCGCCGAACTCCTGGACCCTTCCCAATGGCTTTCACCGCGGAAAATCTTGCAGCAGACGATCGCTTTCTCGCTGCGATCCTACATTGCGCCAATCAGCTGCTTGCGATCTATCGCGAGAGCCCGCGCATCGCATCGATTTTCGCCGCGCAGCAGCGCTGGCTGATGGCCCATGCCGGCTTCGCACTTCATTACGGTCATCCCGATGACGGCCAGAGCGGTGGCCTCTATTCCGGCCGCTTTGTCGATTTCGCAGTCAAGAACGACATCGCCAGCCGCAACACGGCCGCGGCCTTCATGCAGGAAATGCTGGCCTATCGTTTCCTGCGTGTGGTGCCCGGACCTGACAAGCGCACACGCTATCTGGAACCGACCGAAATTGCCGAACAGCATTTCACCCGATGGCTCGTCACCCATATGATGATCCTCGACAGCCTCGACGGCGGCGAACGGGCCGACCAGATCACCGCCGCCCCCTCCGCAACAATGGCTGCGATTCAGCCGCGCATCGCAAGGGCGATCATCGGCAGTGACTCCGTGCGCAATCCTGGCCCCACCTTCAACCTCTTCAACTGGGCGAATTCGGGCGGACTGGTGATGGATTACCTGATCTCCCGCCTTCCGCAATTTCCTCGGACGTCCGAGCGCGTCGTTATCGGTCCCCTGTCGCTCCGGGAGCTTCGCGAACAATTCATGATTTCCAATACCCACCTGAAGCGGCTTCTGACCCAGGCTGCGACCATGGAAAGCGTCGGTTGGACAGAACCTTCGCGCAAGGGCGACTTCTGGCTGTCCCGCCGCTTCATCCTCGAATATTGGAACTATCAGGCGGCGAAGTTCGCCATCGTCGATGCCGCCGCCGAGGCCGTGCTCGGACCTGCGGTCCGTCAAGAACCGCTGGCGAGACGGGCCATCTGAGGCTTATCCGTTCAAAAGTTCCTTGACGGTTGCCGATGCCTTGGCGAAATCCATTTGCCCGGCATAACGCTCCTTGAGCGCCGCCATCACCTTGCCCATGTCCTTGACGCGGGCAGCACCCGTCTCGGTGATGATCGCCGAGATATTGGCGCGCACTTCGCCGTCCGAAAGCTGCTTCGGCATGAAGTCCTGGATCACGGCGATTTCCGCACGCTCCTTGGCCGCAAGCTCCGGCCGGGAATTCTCCTCATAGATCTTTGCCGATTCGTCGCGCTGCTTCACCATCTTGGCGAGGATCTGCAGGATCTCGTCGTCGCTCGCCTGCTCCTTGCCGGTTCCGCGATTGGCAATGTCGCGGTCCTTGATCGCCGCCTGAATCAGCCGAACGGTCGACAGCCGCTCC
Source organism: Rhizobium esperanzae (assembly GCF_002204185.1). Taxonomy (GTDB): domain Bacteria; phylum Pseudomonadota; class Alphaproteobacteria; order Rhizobiales; family Rhizobiaceae; genus Rhizobium; species Rhizobium esperanzae. Next base: position 325,442 of record NZ_MXPU01000003.1, read on the forward strand.
GTATCCTTGGCCTTCATCGCCTCTTTCAGCTGGGTGGCGAGTTGATCGCGCAGCATGTCTTCACTCCTTTTTTGATGCCGCTTCATAAACCACGCCGATGCGACGGATCAAATAAATTGCGCGATCGTCGCGATAAAGCGCAGGAAAACGGCCGCAATTCCGGCTACAAAGATTGACGCTAAGCGATTGCGTGGCTATTTACCGCCACCTGCACCAAAATTCGTGATCAGGCCTGAAGCGCGCGGCATTGCCGTGCCCACACGTCTGCGAGATCAAATGGCGACGAGCGCGGCTAAGCGCATCGGCCGCCGGAAACGGGATGAAGATGACCGCAACAGCACCCTGGACAACCGAAAAGCCGACCGCCCTGCTCGTTCTTGCCGATGGCACGGTGATCGAAGGCAGGGGCGTCGGCGCCACCGGCAAGGTCCAGGCCGAAGTCGTCTTCAATACGGCACTGACCGGCTACGAAGAGATCATGACCGACCCCTCCTATCTCGGCCAGATCGTCACCTTCACCTTTCCCCATGTCGGTAATATCGGCACCAACGACGAAGATATCGAGGACCTGACGCCTGCCGCCCGCCACGGCGCCGTCGGCGTCATCTTCAAGGCCGACATCACCGACCCCTCGAACTACCGCGCCGCCAAGCATCTCGACCAGTGGCTGAAGGCCCGCGGCATCATCGGCCTTTGCGGCATCGACACGCGTGCGCTCACCGCCTGGATCCGCGAGAACGGTGCTCCGAACGCGGTGATCGCCCACGACCCCAGTGGCGTCTTTGACATCGAGGCGCTGAAGGCCGAAGCCAAGGCCTGGAGCGGCCTGGAAGGTCTCGATCTTGCCAAGATCGCCTCGTCCGGCCAGTCCTCCCAATGGGCGCAGACGCCGTGGGTCTGGAACGAAGGTTACGGCGAACTCGGCGCGGCGGATGCGAAATATCACGTCGTCTGCCTCGATTACGGCGTCAAGCGCAACATCCTGCGCCTGTTTGCCGGCCTCGACTGCAAGGTGACCGTTGTGCCGGCAACAACGAGCGCCGAAGACGTGCTCGCCTTGCAGCCGGACGGTATCTTTCTCTCGAACGGTCCGGGCGATCCGGCGGCAACCGGCGAATATGCCGTGCCTGTCATCAAGACACTTGTTAAGACCGATATCCCGGTCTTCGGCATCTGCCTCGGCCACCAGATGCTCGGCCTCGCCTTGGGCGCCAAGACAGAAAAGATGCATCAGGGCCATCATGGCGCCAATCACCCAGTCAAGGATCACACGACGGGCAAGGTCGAGATCGTTTCGATGAACCACGGCTTCGCGGTGGACTCGAAGTCGCTGCCCGACGGCGTTGAAGAGACTCATATTTCCCTTTTCGACGGCACCAATTGCGGACTACGCGTGCTCGGCAAGCAGGTCTTCTCCGTGCAGCACCATCCGGAAGCCTCTCCCGGCCCTCAGGACAGCCACTATCTCTTCCGTCGATTCGTCAACATGGTGCGCGAGAAGAAGGGCGAACCGGCGCTCGCCGAACGCTGATTTCAAGAAGCGCCGGTTTCGCAAGGCCTGTTGGACGGGCAGCCACCAACGTAATGCGGCATCTCTTGAACTTGAAAGACAGCTATCAGAGAAAGGACGCTATCTGCCCATAGCGGCCTTTTTTCGTTGCCGAAGAACAGGGCTGCTTTGCGTTCGCAAGTGGAGGGCGGCTTCGCAGCTTTCTCAAAGCAGACCTTGCCGGCGATTACGCTGAAGGGGGGCGTGGTTGCGCCGGCACTGGCTGTTACTCAGCTCCGTGCAAACGGCGGCAACGGTTCAAGATCGGACATTAATCATCCGTCATTATACGACACCGGCCTTGCGTAGCCCCTCCACGACAAGCTCGAAATCGGCGGGGTTCTTGAAGGGCAAGACTTTGCGACGGTATTCCAGGGAGTAGTCGGGATTGACCCGCAGCACTTCTTGCCACGTCGCGCGAGCCTCTTCGAAACGGCCGAGGTGCCCGTAACATGCGGCGAGAAGCGCGCGCGAGACATCGGTAACGGGGTTGCGGCTCACGCGCTGCAGCAACAGCTCGACGGCCTCTCGGTACCTTCCCAGTTGAAACAGAGCCAAAGCCTGAAAGTGGAGGACGACATCCGGAAAGTACGGATTCAGGACCCTTGCCCGATCGAAACAGGCGAGCGCCTCCTCGGCTCTGCCTGAATAGATGAGTGCCTCGCCGAGGCTGACCCGCCCTTCGGCGAAGTTCGGATTGAGGACTATCGCACGCTCGGCCTCGCTGATGGCTCTATCGTGCTGTCGCGAGTAAAGCTTGACCAAGCTCAGCGCCCAATGCGCAACTGGATCATTATCATCCCGCGCTACCGCCAGCGTCGCAGCCTCTTCGGCTTGCTCGATCGAGCGCTGCGGCGACGCGCTCCACCGGTTCAGGTAGTCGAGCCCGTGGGTAAGGGCGACAAAGGCGTGCGCCGAGGCGAAGTTCGGGTCCAGGTCGACGGCGCGTTGCAAAAGCTCGCGGGCGTCGCGGTTCGTTTGCTTCGTCAGGCGGTGCCACAGCTCCCGGCCACGCAGGAAGCAGTCATACGCCTCAGGGCGCCCGGTCTGCCCCGGCACCAGCCTTTTTCGATCGCCCTCTGTCAGACTGACCGCCAGCGCATCGACGATTTTCTGCGTTACATCGTCCTGAACCGCGAATATGTCGGTCAGGTCGCGATCGAACCGCTCCGCCCATATGTGCCCGCCGGTGGTCGCGTCGATGAGCTGCGCGGTGATGCGTACCCTGTTCCCCGATTTGCGCACACTGCCCTCAAGAACATACCGCACGCCGAGCTTCGTGCCCACCTCCTGCACCTGCACGTTCTTGCCCTTGAAGGTAAACGACGAATTGCGGGCGATGACGAAGAGCTGCGACAACTTCGATAGCGCCGTGATGATGTCTTCCGAGATGCCGTCGGCGAAGTAGTCCTGTTCGGCGTCACCGCTCATGTTGGCGAAGGGCAGAACGGCGATCGACAGCTTCGGCGACGTTGCCGTCGCCGGTTGGATCGTGGCGGTTTGCGAGGTCGCGGCTGTCTTGGTCCCGGCGCTGCCGACTTGCAGCGAATAGACCCGGATCGGTTCGGCGATATTCTTGAGTTGCGTGTTGCCGAGATCGCTGACCGAGAGGTCGAGCCTCGCCTTGACCTGGCGATAGGCATCCTCGGACAGGCAGATCGCGCCCGCCGCGGCGACGCCCTCCAATCGCGAGGCGATGTTGACGCCGTCGCCCATCAGATCGCCATCGCTTTCCTCGACGACGTCGCCCAGATGGATACCGATCCGGAACTCGATGCGACGGTCCTGCGGCACGCCGTCATTGCGCTCCACCATACCGTTCTGCACCTCAATGGCACAGCGCACGGCGTCCACCACGCTGCGGAACTCGACCAGCGCACCATCGCCGGTGCGCTTCACCACCCGGCCATGATGCACGGCGATCGTCGGATCGATGAGATCGCTACGCAGTGCCCGTAACCTCGCCAGGGTGCGGTCCTCGTCGGCGCCGGCAAGCCGGCTGTACCCGACCACGTCTGCGGCCAGGATTGCAGCCAGCTTTCGGTTCTCGCTCATGGCGCCGTCTCCTCACTTCCAGGATAGCAGGGAGACAGAGGGCAAGAAAGAACTTCTAGCCGCGGCTTGGAGCGATCTTGGTTGATATCGACTTGTCCAATGGCTCATGGACGCACCCGACGTTGAAGCTCCACGCAATGATGTCGAGCCAGCGACCGCTTCTGGCGCACCGCTGCATCAAGCTTCGAGAATGTCCCCGAAACAGGAGAGCAATGGACATTCGGCCGGCCCCTCCCTTTTCACTATTGACCTCAACCATGCTTGAGGAATTACAGAACTGCCTGCAGATCCGATGCAGGAGATATAGATGAGCGGAGCCTTCTATCGTGTCGACAAGTTCATCGTGCCGGCGGCGGCGCGTGAGGAATTTCTTGTCAAAGTGATGATGACCCACAAGCTGCTGGAGGCACAGGAGGGTTTCATCGATCACCGGGTGCTGGAGCAGGTCGCAGGTCCCGGCGAATTCAATTTCGTCACGATCGCCGAATGGAAAAATACCGAGGTCGTTGAGCGTGCGCGGGCAGCCGTGACGGACGCCCATAAGGCCGCAAATTTCGATCCGCAGGAAATGTTCTTGCGTCTCGGCATTCGAGCCGATATCGGCGGTTACAAGCCTGTCGCGGCCTGAGGGTAAGGACGCCGGCTCAGACGCCGGCGATCGCGCCCTCCCGGCGAACGAGAAGATAGAACCGTCCGCAGAGCATGGCGGCCGCCGCCGCCAGCCCGACGAGGAAGCCGAACCAGATGCCGATGCCGCCCAGACCCAGCGGAAAAGCGAAGGCCCAGGCCAGGAAGAAGCCAATCGGCCAGTAAGCGATCAGCGCCATGATCATCGGCACGCGCGCGTCCTTCAGGCCGCGCAGCAATCCGTTGGCGATCACCTGCAGCCCATCGACCAGTTGGAAAAGCCCGGCAACGACGATCAGCGGCCCGGCATAGGCGAGCACCTCGGGCGCCTCGGGCGAACTGACGTCGAGGAACCAGCTGCCGAGGAATTGCGGCATGGTGGCAAAGAGCACCGAGCCCACCGCCGAAATGGCGCAGCCGAGGATGAACACCATGATGGAAGCTCGCACCAGCCCGTCATAATCGCCCTGCCCGTGCGCGACGCCCACGCGCACCGTCGCCGCCTGGCTGAGGCCGAGCGGGATCATGAAGGCGATCGATGCCCATTGCAGGGCGATCCCGTGGGCGGCAAGTTCGATCGTGCCGATATAGCCCATCAGCAGCGAGGCCACCGTGAACAGGCTGACCTCGGCAAGGATGGTGACGCTGATCGGGAAACCGAGCCGGATGACTTCCAGCAGCGCATGCCAGTCGGGCTTCCAGAACCGCACGAAGATTTCGTAGCGGCGCGTCTCCTCCCGCCTCTGCACGAAGGCAAGGATGAAGAGGAAACCAGCCGTCTGTACCACGACCGACACGATCGCCGCACCCTCGAGCCCCATCGCCGGAAAGCCGAAATGGCCGAGCACGAGGGCATAGGCGAAGAACGCGTTCATCACCAGCGTGACGATGGTGACGTTGAGGATGATACCTGCCTTGCCGATGGCGCTGACCAGCGCGCGCATCACGTTGAAGAGCAGTGCCGGCAGCACGCCGAATTGACCGATCATGATATAGCCATGCGCGAGCTTGGCTACCTCCGGCTTCTGCTGCGCGAAGAGCAGGATTTGCTCGGAATTGAAGAAGGCGGGCTGCATGACGGCCCAATATCCAATCACCACCCACAGACCCATGCGCAGCGATCGGCGCACAGAGACGACGTCGCCGCGGCCATAGGCCTGCGCCACCATCGGAATGACGGCGATGGCGAAACCCGAACCGAAGATGAGGATGGTGAAGAGGAATTGAGCCGACAGCACCATTGCCGCCAGATGCTCGGCGCCGAGGCGCCCGACGATCATCACGTCGGTGGTATTGATGCCGAGCTGAGCGAGCTGTGCACCGATCAGCGGAATGCCGAGCGCCAGTGTTGCACGGAAATGCGCACCCCAACGATTATCGTTTGTCGGCGCAAGGCTGCGCGCGTCGATCGGCGTGTCCATTGACACCAGTCCTGTGATTGAGATCTGCAACGCCGCGTAGTGGGCGCCAAAATATCACTCGGGCTTAAATCAAAGCCGCGCAAAGAACTACCCCAAAACAGGCAGATGATGAAAAATTCATCATACCATCACCATTTCTGATCGGTTCAGCCCACGCCTTCCAGCGCCTCGGCCGGCTCCCGGGCTCGAACCCTCATAAGAAACACCCCGGCGGCGAGAACGATGAGCACGGCAGCCGCGAGATAAGGCGCACCGGCAAAGGTGACGGGCGCCTCAGGCCGCGTGAAATAACCGAACATCTGCGTGAAGATCAGCGGCCCGACAATGGTGGTGATGCTGCTGAGGCTGGTCAGCGCGCCCTGCAACTCGCCCTGGGCCGAAGGCGGCACCTTGCCGGCGGCAATACTGCGCAGCGCCGGATCGGCGACGTTTTCGATGACGGTCGCCACGATGACGACATAAACCACCCAGCCTTCCCAGGCGAAGGCATAGCCGGTCAGCCCCGCAGCGGAGAAGCATAGACCGAGAAGCGCGGTCTTCCATTCGCCAAGCAGAGGCACGATGCGCGGCAGGACCAGCCCCATGACGAGCGCGGCGCCGATGCCGTAAATGCCGAGCGACACGCCGATCTGCCCCTCGCTCCAGCCGTAGCGGTAGGTGGAGACGAAGGACCAGACCGAGGGATAGACGGCATGCGCCAGGAAAAACAGGAACATGACGAGGCTGACCCCGCCGATGCCAGGGTAATGGCGCATCTGGCGCAACGCGCCGAGCGGATTGGCGCGTTTCCACTCGAAGCGACGGCGGTTCTTCGCCTCCAGCGTTTCCGGCAGCAGAAAGCAGGCGGCGACGAAATTGAGAAGCGACAAAGCCGCAGCGCCGAGGAAGGGCACGCGCGGGCCGAATTCCCCGAGGAAGCCGCCGATGACGGGGCCGATGGTGAAGCCGACGCCGAAGGCGATGCCGATCAGTCCGAAGTTCTTGGCGCGGTTCTCCTCCGTGCTGATATCGGCGATATAGGCCGAGCAGGTGGCGAAGCTGCCGCCGCTGATGCCGGCCAGCACACGGCCGACGAACAGCATCCAGAAACTGGTGGCGATGCCGCAAATGAAATTGTCGATCGCGAAGGTCAGCACCGAAAGCAGGAGGATCGGCCGGCGGCCGAAACGGTCGGACAGGTTTCCGAGCAGCGGCGCGAACAGGAACTGCATGCTGGCATAGACGAGCATCAGCCAGCCGCCGTCGATCGCCGCATCGCTGACGCTGCCGCCGGTCAGTTGCTCCAGATAGGCGGGCAGCACCGGCATGATGATGGCGATGCCGATAATGTCGAGGAAGAGGATGACGAAGACCAGGAAAAGGCCGCGGCGAACGAATTTCGGATCAAGCATGAGGCATCTCTACAGCGGCTGTTTCTGAAAAGACGATCTCCGTCGCCGGAAAATGACATAGCTCAGAAAAGAAACTGAAACAATCCGTGAACATCTGAAAGCATCTCAGGAGTTTGTACGGGAGAATCGTCAGGGCCTCAACCGGTAGACGCGCGCCGTCTTTCCGGCGGATCCCAGCGATAAACTCCCTTGCAATCGCCACAAAGGCATCCAGATCAATCCAAACAGAACACTCATTGTGCATTTCCCCGCACAGCCTGTTCCACTTCGTCCGATTATCGCCCGGATGCGAAGACGGTAGAACAGCCTCGACAGCGGCGCTCGGCGCGGATGCCCGATCACGCCGCACGGCGCAATAAAGGAGAAGACGATGCAGATCTATCGTTTGGGACAGACCGGACCCGATGTCTCGGCCATCGGCCTCGGCTGCATGGGCATGTCGGGCATGTATGGTCCGGCCGACCGCGCCGAGAGCATTGCGACAATCCATGCCGCGCTCGATGCCGGCATCAATTTGCTCGACACCGGCGATTTCTACGGCATGGGCCACAATGAAATGATGATCGGCGAGGCATTGAAGGGCCGCAGGCGCGAAGACGCCGTCATCAGCGTCAAGTTCGGCGCGCTGCGCGATCCTGCAGGCGGATGGAGCGGCATCGATGCCCGCCCGGCGGCTGTGAAGAACTTCCTCGCCTACACGCTGCAGCGCCTCGGCGTCGACTATATCGACATCTACCGCCCTGCCCGCCTGGATCCGAATGTGCCGATCGAGGACACCGTCGGCGCCATCGCCGATCTGGTCAAATCAGGCTACGTCAGACATATCGGTCTGTCGGAAGTCGGCGCCGACACGATCCGCCGCGCCGCCGCCACCGCCCCGATCGTCGACCTTCAGATCGAATATTCGCTGATCTCGCGCGGCATCGAAGAGAAGATCCTGCCGACGACACGTGAACTCGGCATCTCGATCACCGCTTACGGCGTGCTCTCGCGTGGCCTGATCAGTGGCCATTGGCAGAAGGGCCAGGCGGCCGCCGGCGACTTCCGCACCGACAGCCCGCGCTTTCAGGAAGGCAATATCGATCAGAATCTCGCGCTGGTGGAAAAGCTGCGCGAGATCGCCCAGGCAAAAAGTGTCTCCGTCGCCCAGATCGCCATCGCCTGGGTCGCCGCCAAGGGCAAGGATATCGTCCCCCTCATCGGCGCCCGTCGCCGCGACCGACTGACCGAGGCCTTCGGTTCACGCGCCGTCGACCTGTCGCCGGAGGATTTCGCCGCGATCGAACGCGCCGTGCCGAAGGACGCGGCGGCCGGCGGGCGTTATCCGGAGCATATGCTCCAGCATATGGACAGTGAGAAGTAACAGGGTGGATTGAAAGGCGGAAGCGTCCTGCCGTGCAGCCCCCTCATCCGCCCGCGGGGGAGAAGAGGGAATCGAGACGTCGCGGCAAGTCCCCTTCTCCCTTCGGGGAGAAGGTGGCCCGAAGGGTCGGATGAGGGGGCGACACCCGCAAACCTTTGCAACCTCAAACCGGCCCCGACAACGTATTGCAAGCCGTTAGCTGTCCGCTGTCGAACCCGCGCTTGAACCATCGGACGCGCTGCGCAGAAGTACCGTGGTTGAAACTCTCGGGCACGACGTAACCCTGCGTCCGCTTCTGCAGCGTATCGTCGCCGATCTGCTGCGCCGCATTCAGCGCCTCCTCCAGGTCGCCGGCCTCCAATATGCCCTTCTGCTGGGTATATTTGCCCCAGATGCCGGCGAAGCAGTCGGCCTGCAACTCGATGCGCACCGACATCTCATTAGCACGCTCCTCGCTCATCCCCTGGCGAGCCTTGTTGAACTGCGGCAGGATGCCGAGCAGGTTCTGCACGTGGTGGCCGACCTCGTGGGCGACGACATAGGCTTCGGCGAAATCGCCCGATGCGCCGAAGCGATCGGACAGCTCCTGGAAGAAATCCGTGTCGAGATAGACCTTATGATCGCCGGGGCAGTAGAACGGTCCGGTCGCTGCCGATGCCGAGCCGCAGGCCGATGCCGTCGCGCCCGAGAACAGCACGAGGCGCGGCTCCTCGTAGGTCCGACCCTGCGACTGAAAGATCCCGTTCCACGTATCTTCGGTCTCGGCGAGCACGGTGCGCATGAAGGCGGTCATTTCGTCACTGGCTGGCGTGCGCGTGCCTTCGGATTCGCTCTGCTCGTAGCCGGGGCCGCTCGTCATGCTGCCGGTGTCGAGCACCTGCAGCAGGTCAATGCCCATCATCTTGAAGATGAAATAGATGACGACGAGGAAGATGATCGTGCCGATGCTCAAGCCGCCGCCGGCGCGGCGAACGCCGCCACCCGAGGGAAAGTTGAAGCCGCCGCCGCGGCCGAACCCGCCGCTGCTCGGCTCGCCGCGGCGATCCTCGATATTGTCGGACTGACGCCGGCCTCTCCATTCCATTTTCGTTCTCCCCGGCAATGCCCGTGCTTGCACTTAAGGAGTTTATATAACCGCCGGCGGGAGGAATTCCAGCGGCTTCATCCGCATGCAAAAAGGCGGTTGAAAGGCTCGCTAGGTCTGCCGCAGCCATGCCTCGACATGCATCTCCCACGTAAAGAAGATGCGTCAACCGCTTGACGCGACTCCTGCTTTCGCTCTTCCTGATAGAAGAGGAGAATGCCGGAGGGGATGACGATGAAGGCGGTGCGTCTGCAAGCGACAGGACAGTTGCAGCTTTGCGAAGTGGAAAAGCCGGTGCCAGGCCCGGGTGAACTGCTCGTCCGAATCGAGGCCTGTGGCATCTGCGGCACCGACCGCCATATCTTCCACGGCGAATTTCCGTCGAAGCCGCCGGTGACGCTCGGCCATGAATTCGCCGGCATCGTCGAGACGGTCGGACCGGGTGTGACCGATTTCCGCCCCGGCATGCGCGTGACCGGCGATCCGAACATTTCCTGCGGCAGCTGCGAGGAATGTCGGCGCGGCCGTGTTAATCTCTGCCGGAACCTCCGGGCGATCGGCATTCACCGCGACGGCGGCTTCGCGGATTATGTCTGCATGCCGCAAAGCCAGGCCTTCGCGCTGCCGGCCGATCTTGACCCGCTCCACGGCGCCTTCTGCGAGCCGCTCGCCTGCTGCATTCACGGCGTCGATCTCGCCGGATTGCACGCCGGCGCCTCAGTCATCGTGCTCGGCGGCGGCGTGATCGGTCTGCTCACCCTCCAGCTGGCCACGCTCGCCGGCGCGACTCGCGTCGTGCTAGTGACGCGGAGCGATGGAAAACGCCGGCTGGCCGAAAGCCTCGGCGCCACGGCAACAGCGGATCCGGGCGACGGCGATATCATTGCCCGTCTCACCGACGCGGACGGACTGCTGCCCGGCGGCGCCGACGTCGTCTTCGAATGCGCCGGCGTCACTGACACCGTGCAGCAGGCGCCGCGGCTTGCCCGCCGCGGCGGCAGCGCCGTCATTCTCGGCGTCATGCCGCAGGGGGCAAAGATCGAGATCGAGCCCTTTGACCTGCTGTTTCGCGAAGTCCGGCTGATAAGCTCCTTCGTCAACCCTTTCACCCATGGCCGCGCCGCCGATCTGATTGCCACCGGCAGGATCAAGGTCGAGCCGTTGATCTCCCGCAGGATCGGGCTCGCAGAAGCCCCGGACGCGATCATCAATCCGGCGCGCGGCGGCGAAATCCGGGCGCTCGTCATCCCCGGACGGGAATAGCCGTTCGCGCCGGTTCGGATTCCTGTCGATTCCGTGATTTATGGGGTTCCGTTTGCAAATACATTTGCCTATAAGCCGCTTCTAGCCTGAAAAGACCCAGCATGCGCAACCGACCCGGTGATCTCCCACCCTGGCCGGTTTTCTGCGCAGCCAGAAAATGGATATCGCCCATGCCGAAGCGCCAAGACATCAAATCGATCCTCATCATCGGCGCGGGACCGATCGTCATTGGCCAGGCTTGCGAGTTCGATTATTCCGGCACCCAGGCCTGCAAGGCGCTGAAAGAGGAAGGCTACCGCGTCATCCTCGTCAACTCCAACCCGGCGACGATCATGACCGATCCGGGCTTGGCCGACGCCACTTACGTCGAGCCAATCACCCCCGAGGTGGTCGCCAAGATCATCGCCAAGGAGCGCCCGGATGCGCTGCTGCCGACCATGGGCGGCCAGACGGCGCTAAACACTGCGTTGTCGCTGAAGCGCATGGGCGTGCTCGACCGCTACAATGTCGAGATGATCGGCGCCAAGCCGGCGGCCATCGACATGGCCGAAGACCGCGCGCTGTTCCGCGAGGCGATGGCCCGCATCGGCCTGGAAACGCCGCGCTCGATGCTGGCGAACGCCACCGACATCAAGGATCTCGACCGCAAGACGCACGAGGCCGAGCGCAGCAAGCTGCGCGAAAGCCTTTCCGGTTCCGACCTCGACAAGGCATTGGACGAGCTGGAAAACCAGTGGAACCTCGGCGAGAGCGACCGCAAGCAGCGTTATTTGAACCACGCCATGGCGGTCGCCGCCCAGGCGCTCGACCATGTTGGACTGCCCGCCATCATCCGCCCCTCCTTCACGCTCGGCGGCACCGGCGGCGGCATTGCCTACAACCGCTCGGAATTCTTCGAGATCGTCAGCGGCGGCCTCGATGCCTCGCCGACCACCGAAGTGCTGATCGAAGAATCCGTGCTCGGCTGGAAGGAGTATGAGATGGAGGTCGTCCGCGACAAGGCGGATAACTGCATCATCATCTGCTCGATCGAGAACATCGATCCGATGGGCGTTCATACCGGCGATTCCATCACCGTCGCCCCGGCGCTGACGCTGACCGACAAGGAATACCAGATCATGCGCAACGCCTCGATCGCGGTGCTGCGCGAGATCGGCGTCGAGACCGGCGGCTCAAACGTCCAGTTCGCGGTCAATCCGAAAGACGGCCGCCTCGTCGTCATCGAAATGAACCCGCGTGTGTCGCGCTCTTCGGCACTGGCGTCCAAGGCCACCGGCTTCCCGATCGCCAAGGTCGCCGCCAAGCTCGCCATCGGCTATACGCTCGACGAACTGGAAAACGACATCACCGGCGGCGCCACACCTGCCTCCTTCGAACCGTCGATCGATTATGTCGTCACCAAGATCCCGCGTTTTGCCTTCGAGAAATTCCCCGGCGCCTCGCCGGTGCTGACCACCGCGATGAAGTCGGTCGGCGAAGTCATGGCGATCGGCCGCACCTTCGCCGAATCGCTGCAGAAGGCGCTGCGCGGCCTGGAAACCGGCCTCACCGGCCTCGACGAAATCGAGATCCCCGATTTCGAGGAAGGCGAATCCAGCCAGAACGCCATCCGCGCCGCCATCGGCACGCCGACACCGGACCGCCTGCGCATGGTCGCCCAGGCGCTGCGCCAGGGCCTCAGCATCGAAGAGGTACATGAGGGCTGCAAGATCGATCCCTGGTTCATTGCCGAGCTGAAGAACATCGTCGACATGGAAGCCCGCATCCGCGAGCATGGGCTGCCGAATGATGCAACGAACCTGCGCATGCTGAAGGCCATGGGCTTCTCCGACGCGCGTCTGGCGACGCTGACCGGCAAGCGCCCGAAGGAAGTCGCTGAGCTCCGCAACGGCCTGAACGTCCGCCCGGTTTTCAAGCGCATCGATACCTGCGCGGCCGAATTCGCCTCGCCGACCGCCTACATGTATTCGACCTATGAAACGCCCTTCGTCGGCGTCGCCCGCTCGGAAGCGCAGGTCTCCGACCGCAAGAAGGTTGTCATCCTCGGCGGCGGTCCGAACCGCATCGGCCAGGGCATCGAGTTCGACTATTGCTGCTGCCACGCCGCTTTCGCGCTGAAGGATGCGGGCTATGAAGCGATCATGATCAACTGCAACCCGGAAACCGTCTCGACCGACTACGACACCTCGGACCGCCTCTATTTCGAGCCGCTGACGGCGGAAGACGTGATCGAGATCCTGCGCGCCGAGCAGGAAGAGGGCGAAGTCGTCGGCGTCATCGTCCAGTTCGGCGGCCAGACGCCGCTGAAGCTTGCCGAGGCGCTGGAAAAGAACGGCATCCCGATCCTCGGCACCGCGCCTGATGCGATCGATCTCGCCGAAGACCGCGACCGCTTCCAGAAGCTGCTGATGAAGCTTGATCTCAACCAGCCGAACAACGGCATCGCTTATTCGGTCGAGCAAGCCCGCCTCGTCGCCGCCGAAATCGGCTTCCCGCTGGTCGTGCGCCCGTCCTACGTGCTCGGCGGCCGCGCCATGCAGATCCTGCATTCGGAAGGCCAGCTGCAGACCTATCTGCTCGACACGGTGCCGGAACTGGTGCCCGAAGACATCAAGCAGCGTTATCCCAACGACAAGACCGGCCAGATCAACACCCTGCTGGGCAAGAACCCGCTGCTCTTCGACAGCTATCTCACGCACGCCATCGAGGTTGACGTCGACTGCCTCTCCGACGGCACCGATGTCTACGTCGCCGGCATCATGGAGCATATCGAGGAAGCCGGCATCCACTCCGGCGACAGCGCCTGTTCGCTGCCGCCGCGCTCGCTGCCCGTCGAACTGCTCGACGAGCTGGAGCGTCAGGCAAAGGCGATGGCCAAGGCGCTTAATGTCGGCGGCCTGATGAACGTCCAGTTCGCCATCAAGGACGGCACCGTCTACGTGCTCGAAGTCAACCCCCGCGCTTCGCGCACCGTGCCTTTCGTCGCCAAGACCATCGGCGCGCCGATCGCCAAAATCGCTGCCCGCGTCATGGCCGGCGAGAAACTCGATGCGACCTTTGCCGCCTACGGCACGAAGCCCGATCCGCGCAAGCTCACGCACATCGCCGTCAAGGAAGCCGTCTTCCCCTTCGCCCGCTTCCCCGGCGTCGATACGCTGCTCGGGCCCGAAATGCGCTCGACCGGCGAAGTGATCGGCCTCGACACGGATTTTGCGCTGGCCTTCGCCAAGTCGCAGCTCGGCGCTGGCGTCGAACTGCCGCGTGACGGCACGGTCTTCGTCTCCGTGCGCGACGAGGACAAGCCGCGCGTGCTGCCGGCGATCCGCATCCTGGTCGAACAGGGCTTCAAGGTGCTGGCGACCGGCGGCACCGCCCGTTTTCTCGGCGAAAACGGCATCACCGCCACCAAGATCAACAAGGTGCTCGAAGGCCGTCCGCATATCGAGGATGCGATCCGCAACCGCCAGGTCCAGCTCGTCATCAACACCACCGACGGCAACAAGGCGATCTCGGACTCCAAGTCGCTGCGCCGCGCGACGCTGATGCAGAAGGTGCCCTATTACACGACGATGGCCGGCGCCGAAGCCGCCGCCCAGGCGATCAAGGCGCTGAAGGCAGGCAATCTCGAAGTACGGCCGCTGCAAAGCTACTTCGCCTGAGACAGGGCAGCGCTACCGCCGGACGGGCGGTGGCGCGACCTTGACCGGAATCGGTTTATCCGACTTCCGTCATAAGCCGCTGAATTTCCAGCATGTCCTCGCGAAACCGTACCATTTCCTCCGCCTTCAGCCGCTCGTCGGGAATACGCAGCAGATAGGACGGATGCACTGTCACGAACAGCGTCCGCCCGCCTTCGATCGCCATCGCTCTTCCCCTGATATCCTGGAGACGCTGCTTCACATCGGTCAGCGCCGCAAGCGCCGTCGCCCCCATGGCGACGATCAGCTTCGGCTTGACCAGTTCCATTTCCAGACCGAGCCACCAGCGGCAATGCTTCACCTCGCCCATATTGGGCTTCTGGTGGATGCGGCGCTTGCCGCGCGGCTCATATTTGAAATGCTTGACGGCATTGGTGACATAGAGCCTTGAGCGGTCGATACCCGCCTCTGCTATCACCTGGTCGAGCAACCGGCCGGCCGGACCGACGAAGGGGCGGCCGGCAATATCCTCCTGGTCGCCCGGCTGCTCGCCGACAAACATCACCTCCGCATCGCCCGGCCCGTCTCCGAATACCGTCTGGGTCGCATTGGCGTGAAGGGGACAGCGCGTGCAGACCGCAGCCTCCGCGCGCAGTGCTTCGAGTGTGCCCACCGGAGCCTCCGGTTCTGCGGGAAAATTTCGCGCGGCCTGCTGCAAGCGGTCGTGAAAAGGCAGCGATTGCGTCGCTTCCCGCGCCGCCATGTCGCGCACCTTGCTCTCGGCCGATGCGATCAAGCCGGGAATGAGATCGGCTTCCGGCAGGTTCTTCCAGTATTTCTTCGGCATCTCCGCCTGCATCGCCTTCACCTTCAATCGCGCCGGGTTGAAGATGCTGGCATAGTAGGTGCGCCAGAGTTCGTCCGTGGCATCGCTGAGATTGAGCCTTTCGCATGGCTCGTCGGCAATCGTCAGGCGCTCCCCGTTCCAGGCCGCCGAGCCCTTGGGCGTGGCAATCAGCCAGTCCATGTCGGTGAAACGGCGTTGGAAAAAGGGAGCCGTGCGCCTGACGATATGATGGTCCGGCTCGAACCAGGCGAGGAATTTCCGACGACCTGCCGATACCGCGCCGACCTCCTTGAAACGGACGAAGGCCGTCATCTTGTGCGCGTCACGCTGAACGTTCTTCGCCATCAGCCTGGCCCGCACGATATCCTCATCGGAAGAGACTTCAAGCAGCTGCCGGTCCAGTTGCAGCCGCCAGAGCAGGCGGTAAAGCAGGGAAAACCGCGCCGGATCGGAATGGCAAAGAACCGTCTCCGCAAGCTCAATGAAGGCGGGCGGCACCGTCATTGGCTTGCGTGATGTCGCAGGCTCCGGCGGCATGGCGTCACGTTGAAACGAAAGATCGGCCTCGTTGCTTTTTTCGCGCCAGTCGATCTCCTCGGGCAAGATGCCGGCGGCCGCCAGGGCGCGTGCGGCATCGCGCCATTCGCCAAGCTCTCCCCGTCCCGCAAGCACGACCCGGCGCATCACAGCAACGACAATTGTTCAGGCTGCGGCTCGAACATGGCGCGCAGGTCCGGGCGGTCGATCAGCCGGCGGGGCGACCAGCCTTCCGCTGAGATGAAGGCTTTGACCTTCTTGATCGAAACTCCGAGCCGCAAGAGATCGTCGAGCCGGAGCCGGCGAAAACGGCGCGCCGAAACGATGGCCTTCACCGTCTTGGTGCCGAGACCGGGCACGCGCAATAACCGCTCGCGCTCGGCTTTGTTGATGTCGACGGGAAATTCAGCCCGGTTGGCAAGCGCCCAGGCAAGTTTCGGATCGAGATTGAGATCGAGCATGCCGCCCGCCTGGTTTGCGGTGATCTCGTCGATGCCGAAACCGTAGAACCGATAGAGCCAGTCGGCTTGGTAAAGCCGATGCTCGCGCATCAGCGGCGGCTTGATCAGCGGCAGGTTCTTCGAAGCATCGGGGATCGGGCTGAAGGCCGAATAATAGACACGCCGCAGGCCATAGCTGCTGTAGAGCCGGCCGCTGCTCGCAAGGATGGTCGCGTCGTTCGCCCCATCCGCCCCGACGATCATCTGCGTGCTCTGGCCGGCCGGGACGAAACGCTGGCGTTTCCCGGTCTTAAGCGTCGGTTCGCCGGCCGCTTCAATCTTCAGCCTGAGATCCTTCATCGATCGCCGGATATTGGCCGGCTTCTTTTCCGGTGCGAAGCGGGTGATGCCGCTGTCGGTCGGCAGCTCGATATTGAGCGACAGCCTGTCAGCATGAAGCCCCGCCTCCTCGATCAGACGCGGCGATGCCGCCGGGATTGCTTTGAGATGGATATAGCCGCGGAAATGATGCGTTACACGCAGCTCGCGGACGATACGGACCATCTCCTCCATCGTGTAATCGGAAGAGCGGATGATGCCGGACGACAGGAACAGGCCTTCGATATAGTTGCGGCGGTAGAATTCCAGCGTCAGCCAGACAACCTCCTCCGCCGTGAAGCGCGCCCGCTCGACATTGCTGGAGGAGCGATTGACACAATAGGCGCAGTCGTAGATGCAGAAATTGGTGAGCAGGATCTTCAGAAGCGAAATGCACCGCCCATCCGGAGCATAGGCATGACAGATGCCGGAACCCTCTGTCGAACCCAGTCCGCCGCTTGTGCTCGAATCGCGGTTCACAGTGCCGCTGGAGGCACAGGAAGCATCGTATTTCGCGGCATCTGACAGGATGGCCAAGCGTTCGGTTAGCGACTTCTTCATTAGAATGTTCTCTATATGTTCCATGGCCTAAAGTCAAATCCCGCCGCCGCCGCCTCTGCCCCGTTTTGGGGCACTTCACCCGATGGATCAGCGGGTTGC
This sequence comes from Rhizobium esperanzae, assembly GCF_002204185.1. GTDB lineage: Bacteria > Pseudomonadota > Alphaproteobacteria > Rhizobiales > Rhizobiaceae > Rhizobium > Rhizobium esperanzae. The sequence goes on from NZ_MXPU01000003.1 coordinate 342,695, forward strand.
GTTTCATTTATGCGAATTTTCTGGAAATCAGCCGTGGCGATCTGCTATAAGCACGCGACTAGGATTGTGGCACGGTTCCGAAGTTCCCTTCGGGACCTGTTTTCTTTTGTGTGTGCCTGACTGTGCTGACGTAAGGCGGGCGGCCACAAGGAGTGAAGGACAGAAAAATGGTTGATAAGGTACCGATGACACAGGGTGGTTTCGTCAAGCTGCAGGAAGAGCTGCGCTGGCGTCAGCAGGAGGAGCGCCCGCGAATCATCGAGGCGATCGCCGAAGCCCGTGCTCATGGCGACCTTTCCGAAAACGCCGAATACCACGCCGCCAAGGAAGCCCAGAGCCACAATGAAGGCCGCATCACCGAGCTGGAAGACCTGACGGCGCGCGCCGAGGTCATCGACCTGACGAAGATGTCGGGCGACAAGATCAAGTTCGGCGCCAAGGTGAAGCTCGTCGACGAGGACACCGAGGAAGAAAAGACCTATCAGATCGTCGGCGACCAGGAAGCCGACGTCAAGGCCGGCCGCATCTCCATCTCCTCCCCGATCGCCCGTGCGCTGATCGGCAAGGAAGTCGGCGATTCCATCGAGGTCAACGCACCCGGCGGCTCGAAGGCCTACGAAATCCTCCAGGTTTCCTGGGGCTGATCGCCCGCCAGACATGAGATCCATCCTTGCCGGACATTCGTGACGTCGAGATCATCGCGCCCAATTTCAAGCGCCGGCTCTCCGGCGTCACGTCGACCATCGTCCAGCTGATCCCATGCCAGATCCGGCTCGGCATCCGGATCGTGACCCTCGGCCCCGGCCTGCCGGAAGGCCTGCCGAAACTGGGGTGGTCACAGCTCCCTGGTCTGTGGCGCAAGCCGGCGCGCCGGCGCCATCGCGTCTGGCACGCCCGGCGCAACAATGAGATGGCCGCCGGCATCCTGCTTCGCCATTTCTTTCGCATGCCGTTGAAGCTCATCTTCACCTCGGCCGCGCAACGCCGCCACACCGCCTATACGAAATGGCTGATCCGCCGCATGGACGCGGTGATCGCAACCAGCGACCGTTCCGGCTCCTTCCTCGAAGTGCCGCACACCGTCATCCAGCATGGCGTCGACCTTTCTCTCTTCCATCCGCCGGAAACGGCCGAGGACGGCATTGCTGCGACCGGCCTGCCCGGCCGTTATCTCGTCGGCTGCTTCGGCCGCGTTCGCCATCAGAAAGGCACCGATCTCTTCGTCCAGACGATGATCGAACTCTTGCCACAGCACCCCGAATGGACGGCCGTCGTCTCCGGCCGCGTGACGGCGGAGCACGTGGGCTTTGGCGAAAAGCTCAAGGCCGATGTCGCCGCCGCCGGCCTCGCCGACCGTATCCTTTTCCTCGGCGAAGTGCCTGACATCAAGGTCTGGTATCGCCGCCTGACGCTTTACGTCGCCCCTTCCCGCAACGAAGGCTTCGGCCTGACGCCGCTCGAAGCCATGGCGTCACGGACCGCCGTGGTGGCATCGGATGCGGGCGCCTATGCCGAGCTCATCGCCGAAGGCGAGACTGGCTCGGTGGTGGCCGCCGGCGATGGTGAGGCGCTGACGCGGGCAATCGCGCCCTATATCGCAGATCCGGCGCTGGCGATCGCGCATGGCGAGAATGCGTTGCGTCATGTCCGGGCGAATTTCGCGCTGGAGAAGGAAGCAAACGCGATCGGCGCAGTCTACGATCGCCTTCTCGGCGGCAATCGCGGCTGAGCGGAGCGAGAAGCGGCCTCTTGAAAAGGACGGCCACCCCTCCTCCGTCATGCTCGGGCTTGTCCTGAGCATCTGCCTCGGGTCGATAGGGCAGCAGATCCTCGGCACAAGGCCGAGGATGACGTCGCATAGAGAACGAGATCTATCGACAAGCGAACGGCCCGTCGGATGACGGGCCGCTGCAAATATTCAGAATGACGAACAGGTCGGCCTGCTATTATTCCGCCGGCTGAAGTCCGCCGGCCGCAGCGCCCTCTTCCGCCTGGCCGCCCAGCGCTCTAGCGAGCCGCGCCGTATCCAGCTCGTTTTCCCAACGGGCCACGACGATCGTCGCGACCGCATTGCCGACAAGGTTGGTCAGCGCGCGGCACTCCGACATGAAGCGGTCGATGCCGAGGATGAGCGCCATGCCGGCGACCGGCACGGAGGGCACGACGGAGAGCGTCGCGGCAAGGGTGATGAAGCCGGCACCGGTGATGCCAGCGGCACCCTTGGAGCTCAGCATCGCCACCAGGAGCAGCAGGATCTGGTCGCCCCAGGAGAGATTGATGCCGGTTGCCTGGGCGATGAAGAGGGCTGCCAGCGTCATGTAGATGTTGGTACCGTCGAGGTTGAAGGAATAGCCAGTCGGAATGACGAGGCCGACGACCGAGCGCTTGCAGCCGGCCTTTTCCATCTTGTTCATCAGGCCCGGAAGGGCGGCTTCCGAGGACGAAGTGCCGAGCACCAGCAAGAGCTCTTCCTTGATGTAGCGCAGCAGCGCCACGATCGAGAAGCCGTTGTAGCGGGCGACCGCGCCGAGCACGATGAAGACGAAGAGCAGCGACGTGATGTAGAACGTGCCGATCAGCATGGCGAGGTTGGCGATCGATCCGACGCCATACTTGCCGATGGTGAAGGCCATGGCGCCGAAGGCGCCGATCGGGGCAGCCTTCATCAGAATGGCGACGAGCTTGAAGACCGGAGCCGTCAGGGCGTTGAGGAAATTGACGACCTGCTCGCCCTTTTCGCCGACCATGGCGAGCGCGATGCCGAAGAGCACCGAGAAGAACAGCACCTGCAGAATATCGCCGTCGGCAAAGGCGCCGACGATCGTCGTCGGGATGATATTCGTCAGGAAGCCGACGATGCTCTGCTCATGCGCCTTATCGGCAAAGGTGGCAACGGCCTTCGGGTCGAGCGAAGCCGGATCGATGTTCATGCCGGCGCCGGGCTGCACGACATTGGCGACGATCATGCCGATCACCAGCGCCAGCGTCGAGAACGTCAGGAAGTACAGCATCGCCTTGCCGGCGACGCGGCCGACCTTCTTCAGGTCGCTCATGCCGGCAATGCCGGTTGCGACCGTCAGAAAGATCACCGGCGCTATGACCATCTTAACCAGCTTGATGAAGGCGTCGCCGAGCGGCTTCAACTGGGTGCCGAGATCGGGATAGAAATGGCCGAGAAGGATACCCGCCGCGATGGCGGCGAGAACCTGAACATAAAGATGAGTATAAAAAGGCTTCCTGCCCTTGCTGTCTGCGACTGCATCCAATGGTGCTGCGATCATGATATCCTCCTAAGGGCTCGCCCGGAACGAACTCCGGCCTCCCGAGCCGTTCGCTTCACTCCAACAGCTCAGCCGTTGTTGCGCTGTTCTTCGCAATCGCCGTGCCAATTTCGTGCCATCCGCATAAGCCGTTGTTTTCATCTCAGAAAAAATTTCTGACGGGCCAACAACCGATCCTGACAATGCGAAAACCCACACAAATCCATTTGCGTCCCGTGCGGAAAAATGCACAAATCCGTCATGTCCTTGTCAGTCTCGCAAAGGCTTTGGCCCTCCCTGCCCTTGCACCACCGCATTCGCCGGATGTGGTGGGCCTATGTGGTGCTCGCCCTTTCGGCCGTCGTCGGAGGTCTCTTGGCGAGTGGCGAGGTCGGCCGGCGCCGGGCGGAAGCGGCCCTGGAGGAACAGGCCCGCACCGATGCGAGGATGAACGTGGCGCTGCTGCGCACCGTCCTCGAAAAATACCGGGCGCTGCCCTTCGTGCTGTCGCAAGATACCACGCTCGCCGCCGCCCTGGCGGGACGCGACGCTGGCACGTTCGAGCAGTTGAACCGGAAGCTTGAGACGCTGGCCGCCGGTACGAAGGCCGCCGTCATCTACGTCATCGACAAGGATGGTATCGCGGTTTCGGCCAGCAACTGGCGTGAACCGACGAGCTTCGTCGGCAACGACTATCGTTTCCGCGAGTATTTTCGGGGCGCCGTCGCTCAAGGGCAGGCCGAGCATTTCGCGCTCGGCACCGTCAGCAAGAAGCCCGGTCTTTATATTTCGCAGCGGATATCAGGCAGCAACGGTCTCCTGGGCGTCGTCGTCGTCAAGGTGGAATTCGACGATGTCGAGGCGGATTGGCATGCCTCGGGCGCCCCGTCCTACGTCATCGACGATCGCGGCATCGTCCTCATCACCAGCGTTCCCTCCTGGCGATTCATGACGATCGGCCGCATTGCCGAGGATCGGCTGACCGCGATCCGCGAGAGCCTTCAATTCGGCGACGCGCCGCTGCAGCCGCTGCCGCTCGATATCATCAGGCACCTTGGCGACAGGCTTGCTGTCGTCGAGATCGTCACGCCCGGCGGCGCCGGAAAGACCAGCTTTCTCGATGTCGGGATGCCGATCCCTGCGACAGGCTGGCATCTGCAGCATCTTGTTGCATTGGGGCCGTCCGTCGATGCGGCGGTCCGCGAAACGCGCATGCAGGCGCTGCTCTTGCTATTGCCGCTCCTGGCGGGGGCAGCCTTCCTCTTGCGGCGCCGCCAGACGATCACCCTCAGGATCTTCAGGGAGCAGCAGGCGCGCGAAGAACTGGAACATCGCGTGGCCGAGCGGACGCTGGATCTCAGCCAGGCGCGCGATCGCCTCCAGGCCGAGATCGCCGGCCATCGCAGCACCGAGCAGAAGCTGCAGGCGGTGCAGCAGGATCTGGTGCAGGCCAACCGGCTGGCGATCCTGGGGCAGGTTGCCGCCGGTGTCGCCCATGAGATCAACCAGCCGGTGGCGACCATCCGCGCCTATGCGGACAATGCCCGCACCTTCCTCGACCGCGGCCAGACGGCGCGCGCCGGTCAAAATCTCGAAAACATCGCCGCACTGACGGAGCGCATCGGCTCGATCACCGAGGAACTGAAGACCTTCGCCCGCAAGGGCCGCGGTGGCGCCGAGCCGACAGGCTTGAAGGACGTCATCGAGGGGGCGGTGATGCTGCTGCGCAGCCGCTTTGCCGGCCGCATGGATACGCTCGATATCGCGCTGCCACCGGCCGAGCTGCAGGTCATGGGCAGCCGGATCCGCCTCGAGCAGGTGCTCATCAACCTGCTTCAGAACGCCCTGGAGGCCGTGGCGCCGAAGGCCGAAGAGGGGCGCGTCGAGGTCAGGACATCGGCCGATGCGGAGACGGTGACGCTGACGGTTGCCGACAACGGCCCCGGCATTTCTCCTGAAATCCGCAAAGGCCTGTTCACGCCGTTCAACACCTCGAAGGAAAAAGGTCTCGGCCTCGGGCTTGTCATCTCCAAGGATATCGTCGGCGATTACGGCGGCCGAATGGAGGTCGAGAGCGATGGCGAGGGAAGCCGGTTCATCGTTCATCTGAGGAAGGCTTGAGATCATGGACATGGCCATACCCGTTGCTTTGATCGACGATGACGGCGATCTGCGCCGCGCCACGGCCCAGACGCTGGAGCTCGCCGGCTTCTCCGTTTCCGCCTATGACGGCGCCAAAGCGGCGCTGGCCGACCTGCCGGCCGACTTTTCCGGCCCGGTCGTCACCGATATCCGCATGCCCGAGATCGACGGGCTGCAGCTGTTCGCCACGCTTAAAGACATGGATGCCGACCTGCCCGTCATCCTGATGACCGGCCACGGCGATATCCCGATGGCCGTCCAGGCCATCCAGGACGGCGCCTATGATTTCATCGCCAAACCCTTCCCGGCCGACCGGCTCGTCCAGAGCGTCCGCCGCGCCAGCGAGAAACGTCGGCTTGTTCTGGAAAACCGCATGCTGCGCAAGGCTGCCGACGATGCACAGGAGACTTTGCCGCTGATCGGCCAGACGCCGGTCATGGACAATCTCAGGAAGATCCTTCGCCACATCGCCGATACCGATGTCGACGTGCTGGTCGCCGGCGAGACCGGCAGCGGCAAGGAAGTGGTGGCGCAGATCCTGCATCAGTGGAGCCATCGCCGAAACGGCAATTTCGTGGCACTGAACTGCGGGGCGCTGCCCGAAACCGTCATCGAAAGCGAGCTGTTCGGTCACGAAGCCGGCGCCTTTACCGGCGCCCAGAAGCGCCGCACCGGCCGCATCGAACATGCAAGCGGCGGCACGCTGTTCCTCGACGAGATCGAGAGCATGCCTCTCGCCACGCAGGTCAAGATGCTGCGGGTGCTGGAGATGCGCGAAATAACCCCGCTCGGCACCAACGAGGTGCGCCCAGTCGACCTGCGCGTCGTAGCGGCCGCCAAGATCGACCTTGGCGACCCCGAGGTGCGCGGCGATTTTCGCGAGGACCTCTATTACCGGCTGAATGTCGTGACAATTTCGATTCCGCCGCTGAGGGAGCGTCGCGACGATATTCCGCTGCTGTTTTCCCACTTTGCCGCCCGCGCCGCCGAGCGCTTCCGCCGCGACGTGCCGCAGCTTTCGGAGGCGGTTCGCCGCCACCTCGCCTCGCATCCCTGGCCCGGCAACGTCCGCGAACTCTCCCATTATGCCGAACGCGTGGTGCTGGGCGTCGAAGGCGCCGCCGCCCCGTCCCTTCCCCCACAACCGACCGGCGGCACACTGCCCGAACGGCTGGAACGCTACGAGGCGGAAATCATCCGCGACGCGCTCGCCAGCAATGACGGCGACGTGCGCCGCACCATCGAAGCGCTCGGCATTCCGAGAAAGACCTTTTACGACAAGCTGCAACGCCATGGCATCAACCGGGGCGGCTATGCCTCGCGCAAATAGGCTGTTTCAGACTTCGACCAGTCCCAGCTTCTTCACCTGCCGGATCGTCAGCATGGTGCGCACGGTATCGACATGTTCGTTCGCCGTCAGCACCTCGATGACGAAATCCTGGAAATGGGTGAGGTTTTCCGCCACACAATGCAGCAGGAAATCGCTGTCGCCCGAAACCATCCAGGCCTGGCGCACCAACGGCCACTCGGTGGTGGCGGCGGCAAACGCCTTGAGATTGCCTTCCGACTGATGTTTGAGCCCGACCATGCAGAAGGCGACCAGATCGAATCCGAGCTTCGGGCTGTTCAGCATGGCGTGATAGCCTTCGATGATGCCGGCTTCCTCGAGCTTGCGCACCCGGCGCAGGCAGGGCGGCGCCGAAATACCGACGCGATCGGCGAGTTCGACATTGGTCATGCGGCCGTCGGCCTGCAGCTCCCGGAGGATCTTTATGTCGATGACATCGAGCTCGGTGCGACCCACATCATGGCCTTTCTTTAATTCTCCGCGGCGAGCTTCTATATAAAGCTGCGGAATACGCAAGAAAGTTTCAAGCCGATGACGGATTCTTGCACAACAGGGTGATTTGCCTTGTTGGTAACGCAAGGCTGCCCTTGAATAAAAGCATTGGACGTTCATAAATGGCGCATGGACCGCGAAACGGCCGCAATCGCCTTTTAGCCGCCGCCCTCCTGCCAGTCGAAAGGAAATGACATGCCCGCCCGCCACACGAAGGTGCTCATCATCGGTTCCGGACCCGCCGGCTATACTGCCGCGGTCTACGCCGCGCGCGCCATGCTGAAGCCGGTTCTGATCGCCGGCCTCGAACAGGGCGGCCAGCTGATGATCACCACCGATGTCGAGAACTATCCGGGCTTTGCCGATCCGATCCAAGGTCCCTGGCTGATGGACCAGATGCTGCAGCAGGCAAAACATGTCGGCGCCGAGATCGTCAACGACCTCGTGACCGAGGTCGACATGAACCAGCGGCCGTTCGTCGCCCGCACCGACAGCGGCCAGGTCTGGACCGCCGATACGCTGATCATTGCCACCGGCGCCAAGGCCAAGTGGCTCGGCATCGAAAGCGAACAGCATTTCCAGGGCTTCGGCGTTTCGGCCTGTGCCACCTGCGACGGTTTCTTCTATCGCAACAAGGACGTGATCGTCGTCGGCGGCGGCAACAGCGCCGTCGAAGAGGCGCTGTATCTCTCCAACATTGCCAAGTCGGTGACATTGGTACATCGCCGCGACACTTTCCGCGCCGAGAAAATCCTGCAGGAACGTTTGTTCGCCAAGGAAAACGTCAAGGTGCTGTGGAACACCGAAGTGGCCGAAATAACCGGCACGCCGGCCAAGCCCCCGATGCCGCAATCCGTCACCGGCGCCCGCCTGCGCGACGTCAGGACCGGTGCGATCACCGAGATGCCGATCGACGGCGTCTTCGTCGCCATCGGCCATGCGCCGGCAACCGAACTCTTCAAGGACAAGCTGAAGCTGAAGGACAACGGCTATCTCTGGACCGCGCCGGATTCGACCGCGACCAGCCTTGAGGGTGTTTATGCCGCCGGCGACGTGACCGACGACACATTCCGTCAGGCCGTCACCGCCGCCGGCATGGGCTGCATGGCAGCGCTCGAAGCCGAGCGATATCTGACGGGTCACATGCCCGTCGCCGTGGCCGCGGAGTAAGATCGGCATGAGAGGCGGGGGAATGCCACTGGATTGGGACAAGCTGCGTATTTTCCACGCGGCGGCCGAGGCGGGTTCTTTCACGCATGCGGCGGATAAGCTGCATCTGTCCCAATCCGCCATCAGCCGCCAGGTGAGCGCGCTCGAGCAGGATGTCGGCACCAAGCTGTTTCACCGCCATGCGCGCGGCCTGATTCTGACGGAACAGGGCGAACTGCTCTATCGCACCGCTCATGACGTGCTGCTGAAGCTCGAAACCGTGAAGATGCAGTTGACCGAGACGACGGAAACGCCGTCCGGCAAGCTGCGCGTCACGACAACGGTCGGTCTCGGCCAGGGCTGGCTAACCGACAAGATCCAGGAATTCCTGCAGCTCTACCCAGACGTTCAGATCCAGCTGATCCTCGACAATGAGGAAGTGGATGTGAACATGCGTCATGCCGACTGCGCGATCCGTCTGCGCCAGCCGCAGCAGTCCGACCTCATTCAGCGCAAACTCTTCACCGTGCATATGCACGTTTATGCGGCGCCCTCCTACATCAATCGCCATGGCGAGCCGCAGAAGATCGAGGATCTCGACAATCACCACATCATCACCTTCGGCGAGCCGGCGCCGAGCTACCTGCTCGACGTCAACTGGCTTGAGGTCGCCGGCCGCTCCTCGGACAACAAGCGCATCCCGCATCTGCAGATCAACAGCCAGACCTCGATCAAGCGCGCCTGCCTGCTCGGAATCGGTGTCGCCTGCCTGCCGGACTATATCGTCGGGCGCGACCCCGGCCTTATTCAGCTGCCGATCAATGCCGACGTACCGTCTTTCGACACGTATTTCTGTTATCCCGACGAAATCAAGAATGCGGCCAAGCTGAAGGCTTTCCGTGATTTCATCGTCAGCAAGGCCAGAAACTGGAATTTTTAAGCCAGATTTATGGAATGATTTCCATACTATGCATTGGGCGCATGACTGGCATGCACAAATGAGGGTTGCCGTTTGCCCATTAAACCACCATATCGCACATAGCTGATGCACATGGTGGCTTTTCCTCCCAGTTCCACCGCATTAGCTGTTCCCCTCTGGAGGTTTTTGAACCTTCACACTTATAAGGGCCCTGGTTTTCCAGCGGCCCTCTTTTTTTTGCCTTGCAGCTTAGGAATATGCCGCGCCGCAAAAAAATTGTGCGGCGCATAACAGGTATGCACAAAAAAGCATTGAAACCTGCCTAAGGAAGCACCATATCCAACCCAGCTGATGCATTTCGTGGTTTCTCTCCCAGTTCCACCGCATTAGCTGTTCCCCTCTGGAGGTTATTGACCTTCACAATTCAAAGGGCCCTGGTTTTCCGGTGGCCCTCTTTTTTTGCCCAAAATTTACTCACGCGCCAAAAGCCGCCGCCTCACGTCTCCGTGATTTGCATATCGGCATGCGTCGAACCATATATCGAGAAAATTCGATTTATGGATCGACCGACCGCGATGGATAAAGACGAAATCATCAAGGCACTCGCCCACCCCACCCGGATGGACATTCTGAGCTGGCTGAAGAATCCCGAGGAACATTTCCCCACGCAGGAGCATCCCTTCGAAATGGGCGTCTGCGCCAGCCAATTCGAGCGCTGCGGCCTATCCCAATCGACGGTTTCCGCCCATCTCGGAACGCTGCACCGCGCCGGTCTCGTCACCACCAAACGCGTCGGCCAGTGGATCTTCTACAAGCGCAACGAAGAAACGATCGCCGCTTTCCTCAAGCAGCTGACACAGGATCTTTAATGCCCCTCGCCCTTCTCGTCCTCGCCTTGAGCTCCTTTGCGATAGGCACGACCGAATTCGTCATCATGGGTCTGCTGCCGGAGGTCGCCACCGATCTCTCGGTGACGATCCCACAGGCCGGATGGCTGGTAACTGGTTACGCGCTGGCAGTCGCGATCGGCGCGCCCGTCATGGCAGTCTCGACCGCTAAATTGAAACGGCGCACGGCGCTGATTGCGCTGATGGCCTTCTTCATCGCCGGCAACCTGCTTTCCGCTCTGGCGAGCGATTATTGGGTGCTGATGATCGCCCGCGTCGTGACCGCTCTCTGCCACGGCGCCTTCTTCGGCATCGGCTCGGTCGTCGCCGCCGGACTGGTTGCGGAAGACCGCAAGGCCCGCGCCGTCGCGCTGATGTTCACCGGCCTCACCCTTGCCAACGTCCTCGGCGTGCCGCTCGGCACCGCGATCGGCCAGGCCTATGGCTGGCGCGCCACCTTCGGCGTCGTCACCGTCATCGGCATCGTCACCATTCTTGGACTGATCGCCATCCTGCCGAAGGACAAGAAACAGGAAAACGGCAGCATCCTGCGCGAGATCGCGGCACTCAGGAATGGCGGCCTCTGGCTGGCGCTTTCGACCACCGTCTTCTTCGCTGCCTCGATGTTCGCCCTCTTCACCTATATCGCGCCGCTCCTGCGTGATGTCACCGGCGTTTCGCCGGAAGGCGTCACCTGGACGCTGTTCCTGATCGGCCTCGGCCTGACCGTCGGCAATCTCATCGGCGGCAAGCTTGCCGATTGGCGGCTCGGCGTAACACTTGCCGGCGTCTTCGCCGCGATCGCCGTCACCTCGCTTGCCTTTAGTTATACGAGCCGCTTCTTCATCCCGGCTGAGATCACCCTCTTCCTCTGGGCGACCGCAAGCTTTGCCGCCGTGCCGGCGCTCCAGGTCGGCGTCGTCGGCTTCGGCAAAGATGCGCCGAACCTCGTTTCGACGATCAATATCGGCGCCTTCAACACCGGCAATGCATTCGGCGCTTGGGCGGGCGGCCTGGTAATCGATGCCGGCTTCGATCTCACCCGCGTTCCGCTCGCCGCAGCCCTGATGGCCCTGGTCGGCCTGGGTGCGACGGCGCTCACCTATCTCTCCGCCAGGGGCCGGGCTGCGCTTGCCCCCGCAGAGTGATCCTCCCGCAAAAGAAAGGACCATCATGGCAAAGCTTTTCGAACCCACCAAGGTTGGCGATATCTCCGTCAAGAACCGCATCGTTATGGCGCCGCTTACCCGCAACCGCTCGCCGGGCGCGATTCCCAACGACCTCAATGTCGAATATTACCGCCAGCGCGCCACGGCGGGCCTGATCATCACCGAAGCGACCGCAATCACCCATCAGGGCCAGGGTTATGCCGACGTGCCCGGCCTCTACAGCAAGGAAGCACTCGCCGGCTGGAAGCGCGTCACCGACGCCGTCCACGCAGCCGGCGGCAAGATCGTCGTCCAGATGTGGCATGTCGGCCGCATCTCGCACACGACGCTGCAGCCGGACGGCGGCAAGCCGGTCTCCTCGACTAATCGCATCGCCAAGGCCAAGACCTATCTGGTCAATGCCGACGGCAGCGGCAGCTTTGCCGATACCTCCGAGCCCCGCGCGCTCGAAACCGCCGAGGTCCCCGGCATCATCGAGGATTACCGCAAGGCAGCCCGCGCCGCCATCGATGCCGGCTTCGACGGTGTCGAGATCCATGGCGCCAATGGTTATCTGCTCGATCAGTTCATCCGTGACGGCGTCAACGACCGCACCGACCAATATGGCGGCTCGATCGAGAACCGCGCCCGCCTGACCTTCGAGGTCGTCGATGCCGTGGTGAGGGAAATCGGCGCAGGCCGTACCGCAATCCGCATCTCGCCGGTGACGCCGTCGGGCGAAAGCTATGATTCCAATCCGCAGGCGACCTTCACCCATGTCATCGAGGGGCTGGCAAGATACGGCCTCGCCTATATCCACGTCATCGAAGGCCAGACCGGCGGCGAGCGCGACTACAAGCAGGGCGACAACCCCTCCTTCGATTACAGAGCGCTGCGCCAGGCCTATGAAAAAGCCGGCGGCAAGGCGAACTGGATGGTCAATAACGGCTATGACCGCGATCTCGCGATCGACGCCGCCGAAAGCGGCCGCGCCGATCTGGTCGCTTTCGGCAAACCCTTCATCGCCAATCCCGATCTCGTCGAACGACTGGCAAAGAACCTGCCGCTCAACACGCCCGACCAGTCGACCTTCTACGGCGGCACCGCCAAGGGCTATCTCGACTATCCCACTCTCGAAAAGGTCGCCTGAGGTTTCAGGCGCACATCAAGAAATCTCGCCTCTCGGCGGGATGTCTCAGGCTGGCCGAAAACCACCGCAAACCCCGCGACATCATCCTTGGCCTGGTGCCGGGGATCTGTGCCGGCCCAATTAAGCTACTGAAAAAATAGATGTTTTCCTGGTCAGGCAATTGCAGTCGTCAGATGCTCGGCACAAAGCAACTGCCGTCCGGTTCGCGTCGGAAAATGCCCCCACCCTAACCCTCTCCCCGTTCTGACGGGGAGAGGGGACGTGCCATTCCGAGAGGCGGATGGGAGGGAGAGGTCGCGGCAAATCCCCTTCGCCCCGTTTACGGGAAGAAGGTGCCGGCAGGCGGATGAGGGGCTGGTTTCGCCGATCTCCGGAACCGGACACCGTGGCACAAGGCGTGGCATGACGGAGGAGACTTTGTCGACAAATACAGAAATCCCACTGAGAGGTGGGATTTGTGCGTTCAATATCTCTATATAGGATGTCATGTTTGCACCCTATCTCGATCGCTGGTCGCTCATGTCGGACGGCGAGCCCATCATCACCCATTCCAGCCGCCTGCTGCCGGTCCTCTGGCAGGAGAGACCCGCCATGCTGAAAGTGGCGACCGATATCGACGAACGATACGGCGCGCTGTTGATGCAATGGTGGGACGGCGACGGCGCGGCTCATGTCTATGCACACGAAGGCGACGCCGTATTGCTGGAAAGGGCAACCGGGAAACGCTCCCTGCTTGCCATGGCGACGGATGGAGAAGACGACGAAGCGAGCCGCATTCTCTGCCGCACCGCAGCGCGGCTGCATGCGCCGCGCGAAAGACCACCCCCCGATCCCATTCCCCTCACCCGCTGGTTCCGCGATCTCGAACCGGCCGCCGGCAAACATGGCGGCACGCTTGCCGATTGCTCGGCGATCGCCAAAGCCCTCCTTGCCGATCCGCGCGATCTCTCCGTCCTCCATGGCGACATCCACCACGGCAACATTCTCGATTTCGAGGAGCGCGGCTGGCTAGCGATCGATCCGAAACGGCTCCACGGCGAGCGCGGTTTCGATTTCGCCAATATCTTCGCCAACGAGGAATTGCCGACCATCACCGACCCCGCCCGCTTCCGCCGCCAGCTCGCCATCGTCTCTGCGGAGGCGGGGCTGGAGCCGCAGCGGCTGCTGCAATGGATCGCCGCTTATTCTGGCCTTTCCGCCGCCTGGTTTCTCGGCGACCCCAATATCGAACAGGCGGAAACGGCCTTGACGGTCGCGCGGATCGCGCTGGCCGAGCTGGCGGTCTAAGGCGCCTTCTGCAGCGTATGCCCGATAAAGGCGGCCGCGGTGTCACGATGCGCCTCGGGCAGGCAGCCGAGAGCCACCAGTGAGGCTCTGACCGCCTCGTCGATCGGCGTCTGCGGCTCCTCGCCAAGTTCGGCGACAAGCTTGGCGTTGTTCATCCTGAGCGGCACTTTCCAGAGATAGCGCATCTCGTTGATCTCCCGCATCAACGGAACGAAAGGCGCGGCGAGCGGCACGATCCACCAGGGAAACCGCCCGATTTTCGCCTTGCCGCCGGCGACACGCTTGATCGCTTCTGCCATCTGCATGCCATCTGCATCCCAGAAGCCATCCATATGATAGACGGCGAAGGGCGGCAGCTGATCGGCCCGCTCGATGAGCCGGGTGATGGTTTCCGCCATGTCGGGCAGATAGGTCCACTGATGGCCGATGCCGCGCCGTCCCAGATTCTTAATGGTGCCGACCGGCTTGCCCGGCGTCACCAACCCCGATGAGAACCAGCTATTGGCCGTTGCGCCCGGACCGAAGAAATCGCCAGCCCTGACGACGATCGCGCCGGTGCCGGATTGCGATGCCGCCTTCAGCCGCTTCTCCATCTCGACGCGGATCGCTCCCTTCTTTGTAAGGGGATGCTGCGGGCTTTCCTCCGTCGGCGACTGCAGGGCATCGGGACCGAAATTATAGACGTTGCCCGGCAGCACGATCCGCGCCCCGGCGACGCGAGCGGCAGCGATTGTATTGTCGAGCATCGGCAGCACAAGCCTTTCCCAATCGCGATAGCCGGGCGGATTGACCGCGTGGACAATCAGGCCAACACCTTCAGCCGCCTTCAGCACGTCGCCGGCATTCATCGCATCGCCCTGCAGCCATTCGAATGCCGGCTCGTTCTTCGACGCCTTGGCGGCATCACGGTTGAGCGCCCGGATGCGCCAGCCACGGGCCCGAAGCCTGCGGGCGATCGCGCCGCCGATACCGCCGGTCGCGCCGAGAACCAGTGCCGTGATCTTCGTCTCTCCATTCATCGCAATGATCTCCTTCAATTGCATGAGATGACTATGCTCCTGCTTTCAGATAAACAAAATTGACGAAATAGGTAGACCGGCTATACAAAAACATATGACGCTCGAGCCAAGCTGGGATTTCTACCGCAGTTTCGTGACCGTGCTCCAGCAGGGCTCGCTTTCGGCCGCTGCGCGCGAACTGGGGCTGACCCAGCCGACGATCGGCCGCCATGTCGATGCTCTGGAACAGGCGATCGGCGCCGAGCTCTTCATCCGGTCGCCGAACGGCCTCGTCCCGACCGACGCCGCACAGGCGCTGAAACCCTATGCCGAAACGCTGGCGGCAACCGCCGCCGCCCTTTTGCGCACCGCATCCGGCGAGCGCGAGAGGGTAGCCGGAACGGTAAGGGTCAGCGCCAGCGAGGTCGTCGCCGTCGAGATCCTGCCTCGGATTTTCGGGCCCTTGCAGGAAGTCTATCCCGAACTCCAAATCGAGCTCTCGGCATCCGATACCATCGAAGATCTGGTAAACCGCGAGGCCGATATCGCCGTACGCATGGCCGAGCCGCAGCAGGATGCTCTCATCGTGCGCCGCATCGGCGACATCCCGATCGGCTTCCACGCCCACCGCCGCTATCTCGAACGGCACGGCACTCCGCAAGCCATGGCGGACCTCGCCAACCACCGGCTCATCGGCTTCGACCGGCAGACGGCCTACGTTCGCATGGTGATGAAGCGCTATCCCGCGTCCGAAGGCATCAAATTCTCCTACAGGACCGACAGCAATCTTGCCCAGCTCTCTGCAATCCGCGCCGGCGTTGGCATCGGCTTCTGCCAGATCGGACTGGCCCGAGAAAACCCCGACCTCGTGCATGTCCTTGCCGATGCGTTCGAGATTCCGCTCGGTACATGGGTGGTCATGCACGAAAGCCTGAAGACCTCACCGCGCTGCCGCGCCACGTTCGACGCGCTGGTCCAGGGGCTCCGGACTTACCATCGTCATTCCACAGGCGCGCAAGCGGAAATCGAGATCGATTTTTGATGAGAATCATGTGCAATCTCACAGCATCCTATGGAGATGACGATGCACAAGCCGGTTGAACTCGTGAGCTATGACAGGGTATGGCCGGATGCTTTCCAGCGCATCCAAGCCAAGCTGCTGGCCTTGCTGCCGCAGGCGCTCACCATCGATCACGTCGGCAGCACCGCCATACCTGATATGACCGCCAAGCCGCTCATCGATATCGACATCGTTCTTCCCGCTCTCGAGCATATCGAGAGTGCGACACAGGTACTTCTCTCGCAAGACTACGAGCCGCGCGGCAACCGCTATGACGACGAGGTTTGGGCATTCTTGTCGAGAGGTTCGGTGCCGGCCGAACGAGTCTACCTTTGCCCGGCCGGCAACGGTACGCATCGAAACAGGCTGGCTTTCCGGGATTATCTCATCGCGCATCCGGAGGCGGCGGCCGATTATGCCGCGCTGAAACGCAGGCTGGCAGCCGAATTCAGGATGGACGGCGATCGCTATACCGCTGAGAAGCGCGAATTTGTCGACACGATCGTCACGCGGGCATTGAAGGGATAGAGCATCTCGCGCAAAAGCGTGCGCCAGTTTGCGATAACGGCATGCGCAAACACGAGGACCTAAAGCGCAGCGAGCGAATCTGAAAGATCGCGACGCGCTCTAGGGTTAATGTCCGGCGCTCTGCGAGGCTCCAGCCGATCGCTCCTGCCATAGGCCATCGACCACCTCGGTTTCCGGCCGGTCGCCGCCCTCGGCATATTCCTCATGCCATTTGCCGTTTTCGTCCTGCCAGCTGATCTCGGCGGAATCGCCCCCGACCTGCTGTTCGGCCGCGACGATGCGCGCAGCTTCGAGCGCCTCGGCATGGGTCGGGAATGCCTCGGAATAGACGCCTCCCAGCCTGTAGGCCCAACCGCCGTCATGCGGCACGACTTCATAGACCACCTTGATCATGCATCCGTCTCCTCATCATCTTGTTGCGCATGCGCATGCTTCCGGACAGGGTCCGGATCATCGCGGCCGCGTGACGAGAATTCGAGGACGCCGCGATCTGCTTTCCGGCCCCGATGGCGTCAGTATTCCATTAAACGTCGAAGACTGCAAATAGCAGAGTGCCGCCGCGTGCTTCCCATCCGAAATCAGCGACTTAATTAAAGGCGTGAATCGCAACGGGAGCTGAGATTTGGGCATCGCGTCACGCCTTAAAGAGGAGAGGTTTCTGGTCCTTGCACTCGTCGTCTCGGTGACTGCCTATCTTCTGGAGCATACGGTCATGGAGATGGGGCCAGGCCTGGCGCTCATCGCCGCCGCAGCACTCGTCGCCACCATCGTGCTCGCTTCGATCCGCGTCGCCCATCATGCCGAACTGCTAGCCGTCAAGGTCGGCGATCCCTACGGCACGATGATCCTGACACTTTCTGCCCTCGCCGTCGAAGTCATCATTCTCGCCATCATGATGAGCGGCGAAAGCTCTCCAACGCTGGTGCGCGACACGATCTATTCGGCCCTGATGCTCGATATCAACGGCATTCTCGGTCTCGCCGCCCTGCTCGGCGGCCTCAAGCATGGCGAGCAGCCTTATAACGACAATTCGGGAAAGACCTATGGCGTGATGATCCTGACCGCCATGGGCATTTCGATGATCGTGCCGGAATTCGTGCCGCGAGATCGGTGGCATTATTACTCCGCCTTCACCATTGTCGCGATGATCGCTCTCTACGGCCTCTTCCTGCGCATGCAGGTCGGCCAGCACAGCTATTTCTTCAGCTACAGCTACCCGCGCTCCGAGCGGAAGAAGGAAAGTCGCGACGAACACGGCGCTGACGGACCGGCCGCCGTCTCGATCGCCACCATCCTCGTCGGCGTCGTCGTCATTGGCCTGCTGGCGGAGTTCATGTCGACCTTCATGACCGAAGGGCTGCGCGACAGCGGCGCACCAATCGCCGTCACCGCCGTCGTCGTCGCGGCGATTTCAGCCGCGCCCGAAATCCTGACCGCCTTGCGAGCGGCTCTGAGAAACCGCATGCAGGCGACCGTCAACATTGCCATGGGCGCCTCGCTTTCCACCGTCATCCTGACGGTGCCCGTGATGGAGGCGATTGCACTTTATACCGGCCAGCCCTTCATCATGGCGATGACCCCGGTGCAGACGGTGATGGTGACGATCACCTTGATTGCCGCGGCGATCAACCTCAACGACGGCGAGACAAACGCCATCGAGGGCATGACACATTTCATCCTCTTCGCCACCTTCGTCATGCTGACGGCTCTGGGGCTCTGAGGACTCCCTCCCCGCGGAGGAAGGGAAAGAACAGGCTGTTTAGGCGGGCTGTTGGGCGAAGAGCAGACGTTCGCGGGCTGCGAACCATTCATCGGCGTAATCGTCGTTCTTGTATTCCTCGAAATACGGCCCGCCGTCGGTGAAATGGACGTTCTTGGCGTCTTCGCGGTAGTCGTATTCATTGACGAGGTAATTCCATATCACCGGCAGTTCGCCGATGAGGTCGTCGTTCTCAAGCCACTTGAACTGGTGCAGCTGCAGGCCGGTCGCCGTGTTGACGTAGTCGGGCGTCAGGGCGCGGCATTTGTCGTTGTTGAAGAGAATGAAGCTCGACCAGTTCTTCTTTTCGTACTTGGTCTGCGTCTGGCCGAGGAACTTGGTGTCGATCTTCGGCTGATAATCGTGTTTGACGCACATGACGGCGTAACGCTCGTCGCGCAATGCCCAAAGCTCGGCGATATCGGCACGCATCAGCATGTCGCAATCCATGAAGATGCTCCAGCCCTCGAAACCGCTGAGATAGGGCGTCAGGAAACGCGAGAAGGAGAACTCCGTGGATTGCAGCGCGTTGCGCTCGCGGGTGAAAATCCCGCCAAGATTGGAAAGTGCAATGGGCGAGAACTCAACCGGGATCGACGACTTCTCGATGATGCTCTGCACGAGAACGTGGTAGGCGACCACTTCCTTGGGATCGAATCCCACAAAAATTCGGACGTTTTGTTGTTCCATTGTCCACCTTGATCGTCAGTATCGGCAACAGCTTTCTTGCCACCCACGCCTGTTAGCAAAGGCCCGCGACAGTCATCCCTTCGACTTTTCGAGAAAACGCTGCTTACGGGTTTTCGGTTTGAAGCGCCGAAAGAAATTGTCGACGGCGCGGATGAATTTGGTGACGGACATCAGCCTGTCGATCTGGCTGTTCGTATTGTCGAGCCGCTCCGACAAGACCTCGGCCGCAGTCATCGCGATCTCGATCGGCGGCACCTCAGGAAACCGTTTGGCGAGCGCCGAATAGGGGCTGGCATCGACGCCGCCCATCATTGAGATCGACCCCATGCGCGCGAAGAGGCGCAGGAAGATCTGCTCGAACGTCCAATCGTGAACGTCGAACACCTTCCACTTCTCGCTCCGCTTCGCCGAAAAGCCGGCAAGCAGGATCTTGCCCGGCAACTGCAAATCGGCGAGCCACAACGCTACCGCAAAGCCGCTCGTCGCGATCTTGCCGATCGGATAGAGATCGGCGAGCATTTGCGTCAGATCAAGGTGGCGGGCCTCAGCGCCTTCGAAGCAGCTCTTTTCGCTGAAATTTTCCTCGACGGAGACCCGGATGTTGACGACACCGAGGAAATCGTCGCCGCCAAAGAAGCGCAAGACATCCGCCGCCTCGCGCCGGTGGACGATATGGGCGCCCATCACGTCGCTGCGGGCAACCAGCATGGAGTGGCCGACGAAGGGTTCGTCGAGCACCTTGTAGACCTTGTTGAAGAAGACGTAGAGCGCCGTCTCCGGCAATTTGCTCCGCAGCCGTTCGATATCGACCGCCTCGCTGTTTGCTACCAGCACGATATGGGAATAGCCCGACAACAGCGCCTTCCACGCTTCCGGCGTCAGGAAATTGAAGCCATCATCCGGAGTGGTCGTAGCCTTGTTATCGCTGGGAATTGCTTCCATATCGCCTCACATGCACTTTCCAAGGACGACGCGCTCCGCCCGCCCGACTAGCTGTTGCTGAAATAGGCGCGCATCCGGGCAAGCCGCCTCAGCCCGCCGATCTGCTTTCCCACATGCGAGAGGAAGCCCGCCACTCGGTCCGTCATCGACGGTTGCCTGCAGAAGGACGCCCAGGGCGTGTTGCGAAGATCCTCGGCATAACGATTGGCCATCCGCCGGTGCACCCAGGGAACGTTCGCCTGCCACGGTTTCTTGCGGCCGGTGAAATGAAAGATGGCCGGCCGATCGACGAAAGGCAGCAGGCCCGTTTGTGTATTCCAGCGCGGATCGAGCACCAGCCAGTCGCGGTCAAAAGTGACGTTCAGCGCATCCTGGTCGTTATTCTCGAACAGATGCGACCGCTCCTCGAAGATTTCCCGGGTCCTGGCGAAGAGCCCCCTCGCCCGGCAGGACGACCAGTCAAACAGCAATACGCCGGCATTGAAGTAGCGGCCGCCCTCACCCATGCCGATCTTGCGCTGGCGCGCGCCTGATTTCTCGGGAAAGGCCATGACATAGTCGTCGACGGCGGCAAGCGCCTTGCCTTGAAAATCAAGGGTGAAGAGTTCGTCGACAGCCGCAACCGCCAGCACGTCGGCGTCGAGGTAAAGCAGGCGCTCGATATGGTCGGGTATATCCCGATCCATGTAGAGCCGCGCCAGTGTGGCCGCCGACCAGCGGCCCCGCGCCTGAAGGCCGGTGTCGGCCGTCTTATAGGGCAGCACCCTGATCGCCATACCATGAAGCCGCCCAAAATTATTGACCTCGGCGACCTGGTGCGGCTTGAGGTCGATGCCGAGAAGCAGGAACTCTACATCAGCATTTGTAAGATTGCGCTTAACGGAAAGCAGAGTGCAGCAGGCGGCCGGGAGCATGTTAACGTCAGAACAGACGATGACGGCACTCTGCTGCAAAATCCGGCCCCCCGAAGCGGCAAATTGAACTTGATGCCGGATATCTAGTTGGTTTGGCGGCTGCCCGCAACCGCAGATCATCCGCCCCACCGGCACTCCGCGTCACGTTTTGAATCGGAATTCAACGACTTGCGAGGCGAAGCGGAATCTGTGCGGCAGCGCGTTGAATCGGGACGTGAGCTATAGTCGCAATGCCAGAGGATGATCGACGAGCAGCCGGTCGACGGTGGCAAGCTGCAGGGCCTTCGACCTTGCACGCGCCGGCAGCAGCCGATCAAAGGGATCGCGCGTCTCCAGTTCGGGATCGGCAGCGGTGATGACATGCTGAATTTCGATCCCCAGCAGGATCAGCCCTATTTCCTCAAGAGAACCGGCAATGTCTTCGAGCGGTATGCCGGGATCCAACGTTCCCAGACGAGCCCTGATCGCCGTCTCCCAAAGGCTTGCGACGCTGACGAAGCCCACGGTTTTGCTGTCGCCGAGCAGCGACGCGATCTCTGGAAATCGCGCGCCGGCGTCCTTCCTCAGGATCGCGAGAACGATACGAGTATCAAGAAGAAGTCTCATGACCCCGGCAAAGGCCTCAGGAGGAAATCCTCCGGCAGCGGATCGTCAAAATCATCCGTGAATGGCACGGGATAGGGAATACCCCGAGCCCGAAGATATGCCTGACCGGCCTCCAGATTCAAACCGCCGCGTTTCTGATGGGGCACGAGGTCGAATACGGGCCGGCCGTTTCGGGTCACGAAAGGCCCGCCGTCACCGGCAGGCCCTCGATATGATGGCAACAGGCCTACTTGCAAGCGCCGCAGAAGCGCTGGATGCGGCGGCAAGCTTCCTCAAGCAGATCTTCCGATGTCGCATAGGAGATCCGGAAATTTGGGCCGAGGCCGAAGGCGGAGCCGTGAACGACGGCGACGCCTTCCGATTCCAGAAGCTCGGAAACGAAATCTTCGTCCGTCTCGATGATCTTGCCCGACGGCGCCGCCTTGCCGATCAGGCCGGCGCAGGACGGATAAACATAGAAGGCGCCTTCCGGCACCGGGCAGACGATACCCTTGGCCTGGTTCAGCATGGAGACGACGAGGTCGCGGCGGCCTTCGAAAATCTTCTTGTTCTCGGGGATGAAATCCTGCGTGCCGTTCAGCGCCTCGACAGCCGCCCATTGGGCGATTGACGTCGCACCCGAGGTCTGCTGACCCTGGATCATGTCCATCGCCTTGATGAGCTGAATCGGCCCGGCGGCATAACCGATACGCCAGCCGGTCATCGCATAGGCCTTGGAAACGCCGTTCATCGTCAGCGTGCGGTCGTAGAGCTTCGGCTCGACTTCGACGGGCGTGACGAATTTGAAGTCGCCATAGGTCAGGTGCTCGTACATGTCGTCGGTCAGCACCCAGACATGCGGATGCTTCATCAGCACATCAGTGAGCGCCTTCAGCTCGGCATGCGTATAGGCGGCGCCCGTCGGGTTGGATGGCGAGTTGAAAATGAACCACTTCGTCTTCGGCGTGATCGCCTTTTCGAGATCGGCAGGCTGGAGCTTGAAGTTATGCTCCTGGGTGGCCGAAACGAAAACCGGCGTGCCGCCGCAGAGCGCCACCATCTCCGGATAGGAAACCCAGTAAGGCGCCGGGATGACGACTTCATCGCCCGGGTTCAGCGTCGCCATGAAGGCGTTGAACAGGATCTGCTTGCCGCCGGTGCCGACGATCGTCTGCTCCCAAGAATATTCCAGACCGTTCTCGCGCTTGAACTTGGCGGCGATCGCCTTGCGCAGCTCGGGGATGCCGGAAACCGGCGTATACTTCGTCTCGCCGCGGTTGATCGCGTCGATGGCAGCCTTCTTGATGTTGTCGGGCGTATCGAAATCCGGCTCGCCTGCGCCGAGGCCAATGACGTCGCGTCCTTTTGCTTTCAGCTCACGCGCTTTCTGGGAAACGGCGATGGTGGCTGAAGGCTTCACACGGGAAAGAGCATCGGCAAGGAAGGCCATGATATCGGTCCTATTGGTTGAAACGGGCAGAAAGCCGGGACCGGAGTTCTGCGGTTAGCTCTATGTCCAATGTATGACGGCATTTCAAGGGCAAAGGCGTGATGGAGGCAATGATTCTTATTGATCGTTTCGCCGCACCGGCGGTAGGTCCGCCGTGATTTTCGCCGAGGCTCGCGCGCGCGAACGCAGCCGGCCGCGCCGGCGGCGAGATCCCGCTCAGGCCGATCTTCCTTTCGATCCGATGCCGCCGCCTGTCGCGCTGCGTCGGGCCGGACCAAGCTATCAGGGCCGCGAGTTCCGGATTGTCAGCTATATCAC
Source organism: Rhizobium esperanzae (assembly GCF_002204185.1). Classification (GTDB taxonomy): domain Bacteria; phylum Pseudomonadota; class Alphaproteobacteria; order Rhizobiales; family Rhizobiaceae; genus Rhizobium; species Rhizobium esperanzae. The sequence goes on from NZ_MXPU01000003.1 coordinate 365,721, forward strand.
CGCCCTGCTCTACCAGCTCTTCGGCTGGCACGACTGGTACGGCCGCGTGGTTGCGGCTGCCTTCGGTCTGGTGACGGTGTTTTCTCTGCACAGGCTGACGGCGCTGTGCTGGGGCATCATGCACGCCCATGCGGCGGCGCTTGCCTATGCGCTGATGCCGGCAGCGATCATGATCGACGGCTCGTTTCTTCCAGATCCCGCGATGCTGGCCCTCGTGACCCTCGGCATCTGGCTGTTCGTCAAATACTGGGCCGGCGGCAGCGGCTGGCTCTTGCCGCTTGCCACGGCGAGCGTCTCGCTCGGCGCACTGTCAAAGCCGCCAGGCCTCGTCGCCGGCGCTGTCATCTTCTATTTGATGGTTTGCTGGATTCTGGTGAAGAAACAGAAGCAGGCAACCCAGGTCTCCCTGTGGGGGCTTGTGAGCTTGGCTATCGTCGCCGCTTATTTACAGCTGGGTGATTTATCTCTGCCGTAATCATGTTTTTCGTCTTTTAAAATCAGAGAGATCGCCGGATTCTATCGCCGCCACGAATAAGCCGCAACAAATGCCGCACGCCGCCGCAATTCGGTCGCGAGCGCGCCGAGATCGAAGCTGCATCATTCCCTCATCCAAAATTGGTTATTGAGGGTAGGCCAATGTTTCTGGAAGATGAGTTCGCCATCGGGCGCATACGCATGCGCCGGATCTCCATTTCATGTCTTGTCGCCGTCACCGCTTTTGTCGCATGCATCGCCGCGATGCTGGGACTTGCCTCCGCCGCCCGCGCCGAGACGCGGCAGGCATCCGGTGAGCTCGCGGCCCTTGTCCGGCCGAACGACGTCAATAGCGGCTCGCTGCTCTTCCCGTCGAAGGAACCGGGCTTTTATGTCGAAGCGCCGCGGCTGAAGACCGATGTCGCAATCGATGTCTCCGGCCCGATCGCCAGGGTGAAGGTCACCCAGCGTTTCCAGAACCCGAGCCAGGGCTGGGTCGAGGGCACCTACGTCTTCCCGCTGCCCGACAATTCGGCTGTTGACGCGCTGAAGATGCAGATCGGCGAACGCTTCATCGAAGGCCAGATCAAGCCGCGCCAGGAAGCCCGCGAGATCTATGAGCGGGCCAAGGCCGAGGGCAAGAAGACGGCGCTGCTCGAACAGCAGCGGCCGAACATCTTCACCAACCAGGTCGCGAATATCGGTCCCGGCGAAGAGATCGTCGTGCAGATCGAATATCAGCAGACGGTCCATCAGTCCGGCGGTGAATTCTCGCTGCGCTTCCCGATGGTCGTCGCGCCGCGCTATAATCCGGCGCCGATCGTCCAGACCGTCGAGTTCAATAACGGCGCCGGCTTCGCAACACCGAGAGACCCGGTGGAAAATCGGGAGAAGATCGAAGCCCCGGTGCTCGACCCGCGCGAGAATGCCAGGATCAACCCCATCTCGATGATCATCAACCTCAAGGCCGGCTTCCCGCTCGGTGAGGTCAAATCCTCCTTCCACGACGTCGATATCGGACAGGACGGCGACCAGGCGAGAACGATCCGCCTGAAAGAAGACGCGGTTCCTGCCGACAAGGATTTCGAGCTCACCTGGAAAGCCGCTCCGGGCAAGACGCCAAGCGCCGGCCTCTTCCGCGAAGCGATCGATGGCAAGACCTATCTGCTTGCCTTCGTCACCCCGCCCACCGCGCCGGATGCGGCAGCGCCGGCAAAACGCGAGGTGGTCTTCGTCATCGACAATTCCGGCTCCATGTCCGGCCAGTCGATCGAACAGGCAAGACAGAGCCTGGCGCTTGCCATCTCCAGGCTCAATCCCGAGGACCGCTTCAACGTCATCCGTTTCGACGATACGATGACGGATTATTTCAACGGCCTCGTCGCCGCCATCCCCGATAACCGCGAAAAGGCCATCGCTTACGTCCGAACCCTAAACGCCGATGGCGGCACGGAAATGCTGCCGGCGCTCGAGGACGCGCTGCGCAACCAAGGCCCGATCGCAAGCGGAGCGCTGCGCCAGGTCGTCTTCCTGACGGATGGAGCGATCGGCAACGAACAGCAGCTCTTCCAGGAAATCACCGCAAACCGCGGCGATGCCCGCGTCTTCACCGTCGGCATCGGCTCGGCGCCGAACACCTATTTCATGACCAAAGCCGCCGAGGTCGGCCGCGGCACCTTCACCCAGATCGGCTCGACCGATCAGGTGGCAAGCCGCATGAGCGAACTCTTCGCCAAGCTGCAGAACCCCGCAATGACCGATATCGCCGCAACCTTCGAAGGCATCGAAGCCGAGGATATCACGCCGAACCCGATGCCCGACCTCTATAGCGGCGAACCCGTCGTTCTGACGGCGGAACTGCCGCAGGAAAAGCCTACCGGCAAGCTGCAGATCGTCGGCAAGACAGGCAACCAGCCCTGGCGGGTCGAGATGGACATCGCCAATGCCGCAGACGGCAACGGCATTTCCAAGCTCTGGGCGCGACGCAAGATCGACGATTTCGAGGCCCGCGCCTATGAGCACCAGGATCCCGCGGCACTCGACAAGAACATTGAGACGGTGGCGCTCGCCCATCACCTCGTCTCGCGCGTTACCAGTCTGGTCGCCGTCGACGTCACGCCGTCGCGGCCGGCAACCGAAACGCTCGGCTCGGCGAAGCTGCCACTCAACCTGCCCGAAGGTTGGGACTTCGGAAAGGTCTTCGGCGAAAATGCTGTCCCGTCTGGCGGCGCAGAACGCCACGGCGCGGCCACGCCGGTTGGAAGCGCCGAACCGCAACGGACCGCAGCCGCAACGCAGGATCTCGCTGCATCGCCCGAGATCGCCAACTTGATGGCCGCGGCGCCGACGGCGAAAGCCGCCACGCTGATCGCGCAGAAGAGCTCGACCGTGAACCTGCCGCAGACGGCGACACGCGCCGACGAGCAGATCATGCGCGGGCTCACCATGCTGCTACTGGCGCTGGCGGCGGCGAGCGGGCTCGCTATCTGGCGCCGCCGCTTCAAGGGTCTCGTCTCGGCCGGAGCCAAGCGCGATGGTTTCTAGCAACAATCAGGAAGCGGCCGAATTCGAGCCGCTTCCGACCTATCTGGAACTCGCCATGGCCGCCGCCACGGCCCACGACATGCCGAAGGCGCGAAGGAGAAAGGGTTTCTTCCTCTGGCGTCTTTCGCCGATCGAGAAGACGATCGCCTTCGCCATTGCCGGTCTTGCCTTCTATGGCCTGGCGCTGATCGGCGACGGTTTTCTGCTGAAGGCGAAGGCGGAAATCTCGCAAGTCCTGCTGAAGCGTGCTTTTGCCGCCGAACTGAGCGGCAAGGAGACGAAACCCTGGCCCTGGGCCGATTTCACCACCGAAGCCAGGGTGCGTGCGCCGCGCCTCGGCAAGGAGGCAATCGTGCTTTCCGGTGCCTCCGGCGAAGCGCTCGCCTTCGGTCCGGCCTGGCTCGCCAATACACCGCACCCGGGCGACGAAGGCACCTCCGTCATCGCCGCCCATCGCGACACCCATTTCCGCTGGCTGCAATATATAAGGCCGGGCGATACGATCGAAGTTACCCGCCGCGACGGCAAGCTATTGACCTTCAAGGCCAGCGAAGGCCGCATTGCCCCCTGGGACGCGAGCGGCATCGACCCTTCCTCCGATGGCCGCCGCCTCGTTCTGACCACTTGCTGGCCCTTCGATGCGACCGAACGCGGACCGCTGCGCTACATTCTCGAAGCCGAACTGGTCGATGGTAACGCGACCGGCTCCGTTCAATCGGCAAACACAAAGCCGTTATCACAGACAGACTGAGGCTTGAAGCTCTGCCCCGCCCACTCCACGTTCCGGGTGGAGAGACGACGGGGAAGCAAATGACGAGAATATTCGCCTTCCATTTCGCCGCGGCGCTGGTTCTGTTCGGCGCCACATCGGCCAATGCGGCCGATACCGTCAACACGCAGGGCCCTGCGGTTCGCGTCGAAAAACTGGCGGATGGTCTCGAACACCCCTGGGCGGTCGAAGTGTTGCCCGACGGCGCCTATCTCGTCACCGAGCGGCCGGGCCGCATGCGCATTATTCGCGATGGCAAACTTTCCGAGCCGATCGGCAACGTGCCCAAAGTCAATGCCCGCGGCCAGGGCGGTCTTATGGACGTGGCGCTTGCCACGGATTTTGCCACGAGCAGAAAACTCTATTTCACCGCCGCCATCGCCAATAGGCAGGGCTCCGGCACCGAGGCCTTCAGCGCGACGCTGTCCGCCGACGAAAAGACGCTTGAGGCGGTGACGCCGATTTTCACCATGCGGCGCTTCACAACGGGCAACATCCAATATGGCGCGCGCATCGCGATCGCCCGTGACGGCACACTGTTCATCAGCGTCGGCGACCGCGGCGACCGCGACCGATCGCAGGACTGGCAGGACGATGCCGGCTCGATCGTCCACATCAATGCCGACGGCAGCATCCCCGCCGACAATCCGTTCAAGGACGGCGGCAAGGCGCTGCCGGAGATCTGGTCGAAGGGCCACCGGAACCCGCAAGGCATCTCTTTCGATGCCAAGGACGGCAAGCTCTACACCGTCGAGCATGGCGCACGCGGCGGCGACGAGATCAATCAGATCGAAGCGGGAAAGAATTATGGCTGGCCGATCATCACCTACGGCCGTGACTATTCGGGCGCCGAGATCGGCGAAGGCACCGCCAAAAAAGGGCTGGAGCAGCCGCTGCACTATTGGGATCCTTCGATCGCGCCCGGCGCGCTCGCTGTCTATCGCGGCGACATGTTCCCGGAATGGGACGGCGACTTCCTCGTCGCGGCGCTGAAATTCCAGCTGCTCTCGCGCATGCAGCGCGACGAGAGCGGCGCCTTCGTCGCCGAAGAGCGCTTATTCGAAGGCGATTACGGCCGCATCCGCGACGTCATCGTGGCGCCCGACGGCGCGTTGCTGATGGTGACGGACGAGGACGACGGCGCGCTGCTCAGGGTCTCGCGCGCTCAGACCAACAACGGTTGAGATCTCGCCAGGCTCAAGCGTCTACTTACAGCTATATTCCCAGATGAAGTACTGAGGATGCCTGGCGTCGGGATCCTTGTCTTGCTCCGGATCCTTGCTCAACCAAATATTTCCGAGCGAGGAAACACCGTTCCGGCAGCTGTCCTTGATCAAAATCGCCACCATCTCGAAAACCTGCAAATGCCGGTCACGAAAAGACATTTCGGCTAGCGGGCCTGTGTATTTCTTCCCGTTATGAGTGACTTCAATTCTGCGGCTGTTCGGGCCTAAAGCGGTAACGAGATAGCTGAACTTCGAACCACTGCGCTCTACTGTTCCGCTCCTTACCGCATCGCGGGCATCCGCTGGTTCTGTGGCAAGTGCCAAAAGCCCGCACAGCACAATGAACTTCAAATAATTTCCACCCATAAAATACGCGCTCCCGTTACCTGCCCATGATGCTTGCTTGATCATGTACAAGATCAGCGATCGGCCGGCATTACTACGGTTGCGATCCTTCGCTCCACAGTCACGTGATCTGCTTTGCGGTTAAGGGAATAGATCGACCCGTCAAAGTCTTCGCCCTTGCCTGGAGGAAGCGCAACTGTTAACCGCTCGGACAGATCTCCCTTCCCCCACGAGGATGACATGACGCGTATTCAGGCGAACCTCCTCCTGTTGCTTGCTGCCGCCATCTGGGGCGGCGGGTTCGTCGCGCAGTCGACGGCGATGAAGGCGATCGGCCCCTTCTGGTTCATCGCCTTGCGTTTTGCCGTCGCCACATTGGCCGTCCTGCCTTTCGTTCTTCTGGAAGCGCGTAAGGCAGAGGTGAAGACCAGCGCGCGCCATGCCAGGCTTTACGTCCTCACGGGCCTTGCCCTTTTCAGCGGCGCCGCCACCCAGCAGGTCGGCCTGCAGACGACGACGGTAACGAATTCCAGCTTCATCACCGGCCTCTATGTCGTCTTCGTGCCGCTCATTGCCGTGTTCTTCCTGCGCCGTGCCCCGCATTGGATCATCTGGCCGGGCGCGCTGATGGCGCTCGCCGGCATCTATTTCCTGTCCGGCGGTCATCTTTCGGCGCTCACCTCAGGCGATCTCCTGACCGTGGTCTGCGCCGTCTTCTGGGCGATCCAGATCACCCTTGCCGGCACGACCGTCTCCGAGAGCGGAAGGCCGCTCGCGCTGGCGGCCACGCAATTTGCCGTCACTACGGCCTGCGCGCTGGCCATTGCCGCAGCTGTCGAACCGATCAGCCTTTCGGCGATTTGGTCCGCAGGACCTGAGATCCTTTATGTCGGCATCTTCTCGTCCGGTCTGGCCTTCGTGCTGCAGGTGATCGCCCAGCGCTATACGACGCCGTCGCAGGCGGCGATCTTCCTATCATCCGAGGCGCTCTTCGGCGCATCGCTCGCAGCCCTGATTCTCGATGAGTCGATGCCGGCCGCGGGATATACAGGTTGTGCGCTAATGTTTATCGCTATGCTTGTAGTCGAGATCGTCCCCGGCTTTGCTCGCCGTCGCTTGCCGGCCGCCTGAACACGCGTCCCAATATGGGTGGATGCCGGATTCGAAAAAAATTTTAAGGAACCCGCAAAGCCCGTTTACGTTGCATTTTTGGCAAAATCTGCCCGAAACTTACATTGCAGACGATATAAATCGTTAATCATCTCCCATTCGCGGCGGAAATTTTGCGTTTTTGCGCAAACCAGATGTCGGTAGCAGTGTGCCCGCAAGGATACGTTAAAAAACTTTTGCTTGCCAAAATCCCTTAAACGCAGCACTCTCGGCGCGTTCGGGCATTTTGCGAGCATGGGAAGTCCTTAAGTATTTGCGCGCCGGGAACGCTAATATTCCGGTCAGCCGGTTCCAAATAAGGCAGGCGAAAGTTCTGCTTGGAGCAGGCCGAGGTAGAGGGGACCTTTTTCTCACATTTCAAGACTTGCCTGCCAACGCCTCTCGCAAGGAGGCAATGCTATGATGCTGCCCGTGTGGATGGCGGGCAGAGAGAAAAGGACCTGACGCATGGCCGAGACTGGCACTGTAAAATTCTTCAATACCGACAAAGGCTTCGGCTTCATCAAGCCGGACCGGGGCGGCGCCGATATCTTCGTTCACATTTCTGCCGTACAGGCCTCCGGGCTGGCCGGTTTGACGGAAAACCAGAAGGTAAGCTTCGACACGGAGCCGGATCGCCGCGGCAAGGGCCCCAAAGCCGTCAATCTGCAGATTGCCGGCTGAGCCCTTAACAAGGCTGTCGAATTCGAGTTGAAGCCCGGCAGCAATGCCGGGTTTTGTCGTTCAGCCTTCGTTCAGCTGCGGATTTGTAGGAATGTTGTCATCGAGAAAGGAACCGACATTCGGTTCCCGGAATTAGGGTATCACGCTTATGAACAGGCTCGCCAAAACTCTTTTGCTGACGGCAACGGCTGCCGCACTCACCCTCTCCGCCATCGGCGAAGCATCGGCCCGAGACCGCCATTGGCGCCGCAATGACGCGCTGGTTGGTGGCGCCGTCGGGCTTGCGACGGGTCTGATCGTCGGCTCGGCTATCGCCAACGCCAATAACGGCCCTGTTTACGATGAACCTCGCTACATCGACCCGCCCTACGAGCCGGATTACTATGAACCCGCTCCCGTCTACCGCGCCCCGCGCCGCGTCTACGTTGAAGAGCCGCGCTATGTCGAGCAGCCGCGATATTATGCGCCCGTCCGCACGGCCGTGGAGCCCTGGTCGCCGCAATGGGAGCGCTACTGCTCTTACCGTTACCGCTCCTTCGATCCGCGCAGCGGCACCTATATCGGGAATGATGGCCGCAGCCACTTCTGCACCGCCGGCTGATCGCTCGACGATCCCCGATACAAAGCGCCGCTCTTCAGCGGCGTTTTTGCGTTTGAGGCCCTCACCCGGCTTTCTTTTCCCAAGGCATCGGCCCTATCTCGGCGCCAGGCTCGAAATCGGTCGAGACGCTGACGGCGCGCCATTCCCGGTCGGCTGCGATGCGCGCTGCATCCGCCTTCTCGACATTGCGCACCGCATCACTGCCCAGCAGCAGCCGGAACGGCGGCTCCTCGAGACCGGCAATGTGGATAACGACCGCAGCCGCTTTGGCCGGATCGCCGGGCTGACGGCCGTCATACTCGCGCTGGAAGCGCACCGTGGCGCCGACGGTTTCCGCATACTCCGCCCGACCCTCTGCAAGCACGGTCGAGGCGCCGGCGAAATCCGTCCGGAAGCCGCCCGGCTCGATTACCGTCACCTTGATGCCGAATGGCGAAACCTCTTTCGTCAGCACCTCGGAGAAACCCTCGACACCGAATTTCGCTGCCGAATAGGCGCCGCGTCCGGCGGGGCCGATGCGGCCGCCGACGGAAGAAAACTGGATGATATGTCCGCCCCCCTGCCCACGCATCAGCGCAATCAGCGCCTTGCTCATGATGATCGTGCCGAGCAGGTTGGTTTCGATCTGCGCGCGAAAATCGGCAAGGCTGGTATCCTCGATCGAGCCGACATTGCCGAAGCCAGCATTGTTGACGAGCACGTCGATACGGCCGAACCTTTTGACCGCTGCTTCGACGGTCGCGGTCGCTGCCGCCTCGTCCGTGACGTCGAGTGCCAACGTCAGAACCTGATTGATGCCCATAGCGCTTGGAAAGATCGGCAAGCTGTGCCGGATTACGTGCCGTCGCCACCAAATAATCGCCGGAGGCCAGAACCGCCTCCGCCAACGCCCGGCCGAGACCGCGCGAGCTCCCCGTAATTAACCAAACCTTGGACATCGAAAACCTCTTCTTCATTGGTTCCCTCCCCATGTATGTTCTGTTGTTTCCAATCGAAAGAAGGTACCAACACGATCCATACACACCTCGAGGTAACAAAGGTGGCCGGCGACATATTCGATTTCTGCAGTGACATGACGGATGAACAGGATGCCCGGGCGCGCACCCTGATTGAGCGGGCGGCGGCGAAATGGCCGCTGCGCATGCTGCACGCGCTCTCGGACGCGGGGGCACCCTTACGCTTCTCGCGTCTGATGGAGCGAGTCGAGGGCATCAGTCAGAAGGTGCTTACGCAGACTCTGCGCACCCTCGAAAGCGATGGCCTCATCATTCGCACCCTCTATCCCGAGGTGCCTCCGCGTGTCGAATATGAATTGACGCCGCTCGGCCGCGACCTCCTCGTGCAGGTCGCAACACTCTGGCGGTGGGTCGTCGAGCGCCTCGGCGATTTCGATGCGCGCAAAGCCGTAAAGCTCACGGCAATGGGCGTTTAAGCCGGAATACGGATCGTCGCTCTCAAGCCCCCGAGCGGGCTGTCGGAGAGCGTGACGTTGCCGCCATGACTGCGGGCAATATCACGGGCGATTGCAAGACCAAGCCCCGTCCCTGATGCATCGAGGTTGCGCGCCGTATCCAGCCGGAAGAATGGCTTGAACACGTCTTCCCGGTTCTTTTCGGGAATGCCGGGTCCGTCATCATCGAAGATGACGGTCAGCCACTTGGCACTGTGCTTCGCCTCGATGTCGAGCCTGTTGGCATAGCGGCGCGCATTGGAGGCGAGGTTGGTGACCAAACGCATGAAGGCGTTCGGCCTTACGGAGATATCGTCGTCGCCCTCGATCGAATAGTTGAACGTCTTGCCGTGCAGTGCGAAGTCGGACTCGAGCTTGGCGAAGATCTCGCTGAGCTTCAGCTCGCCGACATCTTCCTCGACCTCGCCGCGGGCGAAGGCCATATAGGCCTCCAGCATCGTCTGCATGTCATTGACGTCGTCGTTGAGACCATGCAGGTCGGGATTATCACCGGCGAGCGCCAGTTGGAGTTTGAAGCGGGTGAGGATGGTTCGCAGATCGTGGCTGACGCCGGAAAGCATTGCCGTGCGTTGCTCGATCTGCCGCTCGATGCGTTCGCGCATCAGAATGAAGGCAAGGCCGGCGCGCCGGACCTCGTCGGCGCCGCGCGGATAGAAATTGTCGGGCTTCTGCCCTTTGCCGAAGCTTTCGGCAGCCCGCGCCAGCATCAGGATCGGCCGGATCTGCCCGCGCAGAAAGAGGATCGAAATGCCAAGCAGCACCAGCGACGTGCCGACCATCCAGACGATGAAGATATGGGTGTTGGAGGCATAGGTCTGACTGCGTTTAGCCAGCACCCGCAGGATCTTGTTCTCGAGCTTGATGCGGATTTCGACGAGGTTCGAGTTGCCGACCGTGTCGATCCAGAAAGGCCGGTGAATCTCATCGGTGATCTCATCGCTGAGAATGCCGTCAAGGATCGAGAAGAACGGCTTGACGCGCGGCGGCGGCAGATCGCCGTCCGGCTCGATCGAAATCTGCAGGTTGAGCTGATCGCGCGCGATCCGGATGATCTCGCTATAGTCCGAATTCTGCGGATAGGTCTCGACGATCTCGATGATCGCGGCGATGTCGCGGGTGACGGCGAGCGACAGCCGCTCGGTCACCATTTGCCAGTGACGCTCCATGAAGACGGCGGCGACGACGGATTGCAGCAGCACCATCGGGATGATGATGATCAGCAGCGAGCGCGCGTAGAGCCCGGTGGGCAACCGGCGCCGCAGCCAGCGGACGATCCAGCGCCAGCCCGCCGCCGGAGCGCGGTCTTCCCGCCGCAAACTGTCCATTGTCACCATCGTCGGTCCCGGCCGTTCAGAGCACGATGCGGGAAAGTGTGAACGTCATCGGCATCATGCTCTACTTCTTAAATCTAGTCGATGCTCAGCCTGTATCCGATGCCGCGCACCGTCTGCAGCCAGACGGGGTTGGCCGGATCCTCCTCGATCTTGCGCCTGAGCCGGTTGATCTGCACGTCGATCGTTCGCTCACCGACCTCGGTGTCATTGCCGATCAGCTCGTGGCGGGGGATGGTGTCACCGGCGCGCCGCGCAAAGAGCAGCATGATTTCCTGCTCGCGATCGGTCAGCCGGATCACCTCGCTGGCTTTCTTAAGCTCCTTGCGGGTCAAGGAGAAAGTGTAGGGCCCAAACATGACCTGTTCGATCTTCAGCCCCTCACCGTTGGCGTTGCGGCGCAGGATATTGTTGATGCGCAGGACCAGCTCGCGCGGATCGAAGGGTTTGGAGAGATAATCGTCGGCTCCGGCCTCGAGGCCTTCGATCCGGTTGCCCGATTCCGCCAGCGCCGTCAGCATGATGATCGGCACGTTCTTGATGGCCCGCAGCCCGCGGGTGACGTCGATGCCGGATTCGCCGGGCATCATCACATCCATAATGATGAGATCGAAATCGAGACCGGCAAGTTTGCGCTGCGCCTCGGCGCCGTCGGCCGCGACAGTGACGCGAAAGCCATTTTCCGCGAGATAACGATTGAGCAGCGCGCGGATGCGGGAGTCATCGTCGACCACCAGCAGATGCGCCGCATCGTCGGAAATACCTGTCTTGACCGCCATTCAATCCGCCTTCTTTCTGTCCCGCATGCCTCTGAGGAAGGCCTTCACGCCCTCCCGCACCTGCGCAGAGGCTCCTTCGAATGCCCGCTCAATGCGGCGCGATTGCGGCTCTGCAAGGGCAAGCGCCAGCTCGCGCCCCGACTTCGTTGGATAAAGCTTGCGCTGCCGCCGATCCTCGGGACCGGCCACCTGGCGAATATAGCCCGAATCAATCAGCTGTTTCAGCACCCTTGCAAGACTTTGCTTGGTGATCTTCAGTGTGTCGAGAAGATCAGCCACCGTCATGCCCGGATTGCGGTTGACGAAATGCACGACGCGGTGATGCGCCCGGCCGAAGCCGCTCTTTTCGAGGATGGCGTCAGGATCGGAAACAAAGTCGCGATAGGCGAAGAAGAACAGTTCGATGATCTCGAAATCGATACCGCCTGAATCTTCCATCGGCGTGGCCAACGGCTCCGGCTTGCCTGCTTTCGGACCGGTCTGTCGTGACACTCGGCATTTCCTTTCTCGTCCCGCCCGTTGCGGGAAATTTCCGCAATCAGTATTGGTGACATAAAGCGGCTGGTAGCTTTGCCGACTTTCGTGAGAGCCCGCCCGACTTCCAATTTCCCTGGCGTTTCTTTGGAAACCAAGGTCCGCCCGGAACCTCCGACGCAATAAGTAATTCCCCTAGCGTCTGTGGATAAAACGTAATGGGGACAACAATCAACAGCCATGGAGCGTGAAGCGCCGGAGGAGGTTTGGGATGGCTTGGCATCGAGGTGATCGAGCGCGCGATCCTGCCGGAGCTACTGCCTGATTTCAGCGAGTGTTTCCTCACCGGTTCGGCCGCGGAAGTAACGCCGGCCTCTGAAATCGGCCCGTATCGGTTTACGCCGGCGACGATCTTCGAAACCTTGATGAACGCCTATATGAAGGAAGTCCATCCGGCGGCGGTCGCCGCCGGATAACATCCTCATACAATTGGTCCGGCGCGCGAAAGCGCGTCGGGTATTATCTATGCGCCCGCGCCATGACCAGTCCGGCGAGCGTCGCCGATCAGGCCACCGATGCCGTCGGCGATCAGGCCGGCCATAGCCGCTTCCCCACCGACCATGCCGAGCAGCATGCCGCCGGCCACACCGCCGATCGCGCCCGCAATCGTGCGAGCAACGACGTTCATCGCGTGCTGCTTCAAAGCGGCACTCGCGGCGTTGCCGCCGATTCACCGGCAATTAACTGGATGACGAGCGGAAGTAACGCTTCCATGATTTCTCCTCTGGCGATCTCCCCGATCGCCGATCTATGCCGAACCCTCGGCATATTAGTATTTTATCATATCAAGAAGGGAAAGCGTTTAGAAAAATCAACCTCTGCGGGATTGAGACGGAAGGGGGGATTGCCCGGACGAGGCGGCCTGCCAACCGCCTCGTTTCGTATTTGCCGATGATCTTACTGATAGACGTAGACGATCCGGCGCGTCCCTGGATCGACCAGAACGGGTCGGTCGTTGATCCTTGTGTAGCGATATTCATAGTCCGGAATCGTCTGGAAAGTGACGTCGGCAGGCACTTCCGCGCCGACGACCACATCGCCGCCAAGCCGCACCGTCTCGGTCGGATTGGTTTCGATATAGGTCCGCACCGTCTCCGGCGGCGTGATCGTTTCCACGGCTCCGACCGGACCGATCAATTCATCGCCCGGCGCCGGTTGCGGGTCGGCCGTGACAACGCTGGCGGTCGACTCGTAGGTCACGACGGGAACGCCGATCTCGGCGCGATGTTGCTCGACGATCACCTGGTTGCCGCCGTAATCCATCTGTAGATAATCGGCATAGACCCAGCCGCGCATGCCGTTGACGTCGACGCGGCACCAGCGGCTGCCTTCGATGCAGCCATCGAGCACCGCGGTCGAACCGCGGGTGGCAAGCCCGACTGCCGGATATTGCGGGCCCGGACCTGCGCGGACGTTGAGATCGTTGACCGTGGTCGCCACCATCTCCGCCTGCGCCAGACCGCCGCTCGCCAGGAGCACCGCTCCAACCAACAGGATGTTTCTCTTCAAGGTCATGTAAGCGTCTCCTTGGTTTCGATGGCCGGACAACGCGCGGCGTTCCACGATGTTCCCCTGCGTTGCCGCCGACAAATCGGCGGCTTCTGGGAGCCACGCACAAGCATCTGAAAAACAAGACAAAGCTCGATTCCACCGCTGCAGGGAGATGGCGGAAGGCCCTATAAATTTGTGTTGCAGTCGGTCTTTTTGCCGTGAAAGAGGTGGTGGCAGCAGCAGATTCCGGCTGTCCTTGCCACCGTTTCGAACTATACCTGGGCACCCGAGAGACCAAGCGAGGCACATATGGGCATGCTCCAGGCCGGCATCATTCCGGTGACACCTTTTCAACAGAACTGCACGGTTTTCTTCGATCCCGAGACCCAGGAAGGCGTCGTCGTCGATCCGGGTGGCGACGTTCCGCTCATTCTGCAGGCGATCGAGAAAAGCGGCCTGAGCATCAAGGAAATCTGGCTGACGCATGGCCACCTCGACCATGCCGGCGGCGCCAAAGAGTTAAAGGAAGCCCTCGGCGTCGACATCGTCGGCCCGCACCAGGACGACCTGCCACTGCTGCAGCGCATCGAAGCCCAGGCGGCGAAATACGGCATATCAGGATTGCGCAATGTTCTGCCGGATCGCTGGCTGAAGAACGGCGACAAGGTCTCCTTCGGCGCCCACGAATTCGAGGTCTATCACACGCCCGGCCATGCCCCCGGCCACGTGATCTATTTCAACCGCGCGCAGAATTTCGCCCATCTCGGCGACGTGCTCTTCAACGGCTCGATCGGCCGCACCGATCTGCCGGGCGGCAATCATCAGCAGCTGTTGGATTCGATCCGCGACAAGGTCCTGCCGCTTGGCGACGACGTCGGATTCATCTGCGGCCATGGGCCCGGCAGCCGCATCGGTGACGAACGGCGAAGCAATCCGTATCTGCAGGAAATCAGAGCCGGTGGAGCCTCTGGCGCCTCAGGCGGGACCGACAAAACGATGTGAGCCAATACTCACATCATCTTCATGCCGTTCGGCACCGGCTGTTCGACCGCCGCAAGCACGATCGCGCCGTTCCCGTCCTCGAATCCCAGCGTCAGCACTTCCGAACGGAACGGACCGATCTGCCGCGGCGGGAAGTTGACGACGCCGAGCACCTGCCGGCCGATCAGGGTTTCCAGCGTATAATGCACGGTGATCTGCGCCGAGGATTTCTTGATGCCGATCTCAGGGCCGAAATCGATGAGCAGCTTAAAAGCCGGCTTGCGCGCCTCCGGGAAAGGGCTCGCTTCGATGATCGTACCGACACGGATGTCGACACGCTCGAAATCGGCGTAGCTGATCTCTTCCGCCACGTGGCTCTTCCTCAGCCGGCCAGTTCTTCGGCCCGCTTGCGCGCCGCCGCAAGGGCTGCGTCGAACAGGGGCTGCATGCCGTTCTCCGCCATCAGCACGGCGAGCGCCGCCGCCGTCGTGCCGCCGGGAGACGTCACATTCTGCCGCAGCCGCGAAGCATCGTCGGGGGACTGGTGCAAGAGTTCACCAGCCCCCGCGACCGTTTCCCGCGCAAGACGCATGGCGAGGTCCGCCTGCAGGCCGAGCTTTCGGCCTGCCTCCGCCATACATTCGACGAGATAGAATACATAAGCCGGGCCGCTGCCGGAAAGCGCCGTCACGGCATCGATATCGGCCTCCGCAGGCACCCATTCGACCGGGCCGGAGACGCTGAGAAGGGCATGGACGCGTTTGCGCTGCGGGTCGCTGACCCCCGAATTGGCATAGGCCCCGGTCACACCGCGGCCGACCATAGCCGGCGTGTTCGGCATGGCTCGTACCATGGCGGCTTTGCCCAGATGTCTTTCGAGAAAACCGAGCGTCTTGCCGGCTGCGACCGAGACGACGACCGTCGCCGGTCCGACGGCGCTCTTCACCGCCGGCAACACCGTCTCCATCACCTGCGGCTTGACCGCGAGGAACAAGACGCTCGCCTTCAATTCCGCAGGGACCGCGGTCAGATGCGTCGCACCGGCTTCCTTGATCGTCGCCAGCATCGCCGATGAGGGGCCGGGATCCACAACGATGACGGCCGAGCCCGGAACGCCGCTCTTCAGCCAGCCGGAGAGCATGGCTCCGCCCATGTTTCCGGCGCCGATCAGCACAACGGGATTTGCCGAGGAGAAAGCCTTCGCCGGCATCTTATGCCTCACCCACCGTTTCGAACAGCACGGCTTCCATCGCCTTCGCCGCGTCCATGCCGGACCAGACAACGAACTGGAATGCCTGGAAATAGGCTTCGCATGTGTCGAGCGCGCTGGAAAGCAGCACCTCTACCTGGCGATTGGTCGGCTCCGCCCCGCCTGCAAGCAGCAGCGACTGCCTGAAAATGACGACATCTTCCTGACGCCAGAGGTCGAAATGACCCATCAGCACCTGCCCGTTGATCGCCGAGAGCAGCTTGACCACCTCGTTGACCCTGATGTCGGGGACTTTGATATCGAAAGCGCAACCAAGATGCAGCGCCTCGAATTCCTCCATCCAGGAAAAGGAAACATGATAGTCCGCCCATCGCCCCTCGACCGTCATTGCGATCTCATCCTCGCCGGATCGCTCGAACGACCAATCGTTGTTGGAGGCCACGTACTCGATCATATCGACCGGGTTCGACTGACGCTCGACTTCCAATTCCATCAGGTTCATGCAGCACCTTCTTGACCGGAACGAATGCGGCTTAGCTTGGGATACGAACACAAGAAAGACACACGCAATACCGGAAACCACCATCGGATGATCGTTGAACCGCTGCCAGACTTAACGCAGATAACCTGCCCGGAGCTTACCAAGTCGCTTCGAATCATCATTTAAAATCAGTGTATAATGACCCTTGCCACCTGCCAGCCCCCAGAAGGGAAAATAGGGCAGACCTGCTGTGGAAAGCACTTCGAAACTCAATTCAGAAGGGAGATTAAACGACTCTGCGTATTGGCTTTTTTGGCAGTGTCCACAGGTGGAAAACTCACCCGGAATTTTTTGTGACAGATGCGGCGTGTGGCATGAAGGCAACGCCGCATTTGTGCCCGATCGGGATTTAGCGGCCCTCGCCGGCGAGCTTGGCCTCCAACGCCGCGATACGGGCGGCCAGTGCCTCGTTTTCATCACGCGCCTTGATCGCCATCTCGCGCACGGCCTCGAATTCCTCGCGCTTGACGACGTCCATGCTGTTCAACCAACGCTCGGCCTGGGCGTTGAAAGCCGTCTCGATCTCCTTGCGGACACCCTGGGCGGCACCTGCCGCGTCGGTCATCAGCTTGGCGAACTCGTCCATGATGCGGTTCGTTCCGGTCGTCATGGCGTTTTTCTCCCTTCGCATAAGGTGAATTCAGCCCTTCGGGGCCTCGAAGATTGAGGTAGGGCTTCGCCACCCGCGATGCAAGCGCTTTGCGCGGGATAGCCTTACCCTGAAGCGGCCAGCGGAGGAGCGATCACGAACAATGCACTTGACCGTCCGGGATCGCGGCGGCATGTTCCGCCGACCTCAACGGATGGGAAAACCTTGCCGACAGCAGCCAATCTCCTTGCCATCATGCCTTTCCCGGACATCGATCCGATCGCTTTTTCGATCGGTCCGTTGGCGATTCACTGGTACGGCCTGGCATACGTCGCCGGCATCCTCCTCGGCTGGGCCTATGCGCGCCGCCTCGCCGCCAACGACGGTCTCTGGCCGGGCAATACATCGCCGATGACCAAGACGCAGCTCGACGATTTCATCGTCTGGGCCGCCCTCGGGGTCGTGCTCGGCGGCCGCCTCGGCTATATCTTCTTCTATGACCTCTCCGCTGTCCTGCGCGATCCCATCCGCGCAGTCGAAATCTGGAACGGCGGCATGTCCTTTCACGGTGGCCTGACCGGCACGACGATTGCCATGATCATCTTTGCCCGCCGCAATGCCATTCCGATCTGGAGTCTGTTCGATATCGTCGCCGCCGTCGTTCCCTTCGGTCTGTTCTTCGGCCGCATCGCCAATTTCATCAATGGCGAGCTCTGGGGCCGGCTGACCGACGTCCCCTGGGCCGTGGTTTTCCCGACCGGCGGTCCCTTCGCCCGCCATCCGAGCCAGCTCTACGAGGCCGGCCTTGAGGGCATCGTTCTGCTCCTGGCGCTTGCCGCCCTCGTCTACGGCATGCGTGCGCTGAAAAGCCCTGGCTTCATCACGGGCGTCTTCGTCTGCGGTTATGCACTGTCGCGCATCTTCGTCGAGTTCTTCCGCGAGCCGGACGCCCAGCTCGGTTACCTCCTCGGCACCAATTGGCTGACCATGGGCATGATCCTCTCCTCTCCGATGATCCTGCTCGGCCTCTGGGCGATCCTGCGGGCCCGCCGCCAGGCTGCGCCTCAGCTCTAAACCGGCAGGACGCGCAACATGACCACCGCTCTCGGCGAAAAGATCAAGGCGATTATCCAGGCCAACGGCCCGATCAGCGTCACCGACTATTTCTCGCTCTGCCTCGCCGATCCCGAGCACGGCTATTACCGCACCCGCGAACCGTTCGGCCGTTCGGGTGATTTTGTCACCGCGCCCGAAGTCAGCCAGATCTTCGGCGAGATGATCGGCGTCTTCGTCGTCCATGCCTGGCAGCGCCACGGCAAGCCGGCAGATGTGCGCCTGGTCGAGATCGGCCCCGGCCGCGGCACGATGATGGCGGATATGCTGCGTGTCATCGCCCGCATCGCCCCGCCGCTCTTTGACACGATGAGCCTGCATCTCGTCGAAACCAGCGAGCGCCTGCGCGACGTCCAGAGCCAGACGCTCGAAGCCTATGGCGAGCGGATCGCGTGGCACGATGGCTTCGATGAGGTCCCGACCGGCTTCACGCTGATTGCCGCCAACGAATTATTTGACGCGATTCCGATCCGGCAGTTCGTGCGCACGCAAACGGGCTTCCGCGAGCGCATGGTTGGGCTTGACGCCGATGGTGAACTGACCTTCGCCGCGGGTGTCGCGGGCCTCGATCCTGCCCTACTGCCGGAACCGGTGCAGAACCTGCCGCTCGGCACGCTCTTCGAGATCTCGCCCGCCCGCCAGGCCGTGATGATGGCGATCTGCGAGCGGCTGCGCGCCTTCGGCGGCACGGCGTTGGTCATCGACTACGGCCATCTCGTCACCGGCTTCGGCGATACGCTGCAGGCGGTGCGCATGCATGAATTCGACCCGCCGCTCGCCCATCCCGGCGAAGCCGACCTGACGAGCCATGTCGATTTCCAGCAGCTCGCCGAGACGGCGCTGACATCAGGCCTCCATCTGAACGGCGCCCTGCACCAGGGCGACTTTCTGACCGGCCTCGGCATTCTCGAACGCGCCGCCGCCCTCGGGCGTGACCGCGAACCGCACACCCAGCAGGTCATCCAGTCGGCGGTCGACAGGCTTGCCGGCGCCGGTGAGGGCCGGATGGGCGAACTCTTCAAGGTCATGGCGGTCTCCCATCCTGCCGTCGATCTCATGCCCTTTCGTCCGGTGGATTGACAGGGCGCACGCGGCTGAGCCAACATCCGCGCGGAACAGGAACTTGAAGCGCGCCGCGATGCGCTGCGCTCGGGACAAAACAAACCTCTCGAAAAACCCGGAACTACAGATGCAGGACGCGGCCTCTCCCGCACCGATCCAAAGCGCGCTGCTGAACGAAGCGACGGGCGCCGCCATCCGCCACGGTTATTTCACCCGGGCGGGCGGTGTCTCCGAAGGGATCTATCGCGGTCTCAATGTCGGCCTCGGCTCCAACGACGAACGCGGGAACGTCGTGGAAAACCGCCGCCGCGTCGCCGCCTGGTTCGATCTGCCGCTCGAGCGGCTGGCAACTGTTCATCAGGTGCATTCGCCCGACGTCGTGACGATTGGCGCCGATTACGACGGCGCCCGCCCCGACGCGGACGCAATGGTGACGGCAGTTCCCGGCATTGCCCTTGGCGTGCTGGCCGCCGATTGCGGTCCGGTCCTCTTTGCCGACCCGGAAAATCGCATCATCGGCGCCGCCCATGCCGGCTGGAAGGGCGCGCTGACCGGTGTTCTCGAAAACACCATTGCGGCCATGGAAGCCCTGGGGGCAGACCGTGCCAGCATACTGGCCTGCCTCGGCCCCTCGATCAGTCAGGCGAGTTACGAGGTCGGGCCGGAATTCGTCGATCGCTTCGTCGCCGAAAATCCTGACTACGAGCGCTTTTTCAAGCCGTCCGCAACGCCGGGCCGGGCCATGTTCGACCTGCCGGCACTGACGATCGACAGGCTGACGAGGGCTGGCGTGCAGGCCGAAAGCCTCGGGATCTGCACCTATCCGGATAACGATCGCTTCTTTTCCTATCGCAGGACGACACATCGCAACGAGCCGGACTACGGCCGTCAGATTTCGGCGATATCAATCAGGGAGATTTGAGCAGAATGGCACTGCACTTCGAAAAGGCCGAGTACTCAAGCCGGCTTGCGCGCCTCACCGAAAAGATGAAGGAAGAAAAGCTCGACGCCCTGCTGCTCTTCGCCCAGGAAAGCATGTACTGGCTGACCGGCTATGACACCTTCGGCTACTGCTTTTTCCAGACGCTGATCGTCAAGAGCGACGGCACCATGGCGCTGATCACCCGCTCGGCGGATCTTCGCCAGGCCAAACACACCTCGATCCTTGAGGACGTCCACATCTGGGTCGACAGGGTCAATGCCGATCCGACGCTCGACCTGAAGAACCTGCTGGTCGAGATGGATCTGCTCGGCGCACGCATCGGCGTCGAATATGATACGCACGGCATGACCGGCCGCGTCGCCCGCCTGCTCGACGCGCAGTTGACCACTTTCGGCCAGATCGTCGACGCTTCCTATCTCGTCAGCCGTCTTCGTCTCGTCAAGAGCCCGACGGAGGTCGCCTATGTCGAGCGCGCTGCCGCTCTCGCCGACGACGCGCTCGACGCCGCAATCCGGCTGACGAAACCGGGCGCCGACGAGGCCGATATCCTCGCCGCCATGCAGGGTGCGGTCTTTTCCGGCGGCGGCGATTATCCCGCCAACGAGTTCATCATCGGGTCCGCTGCCGACGCCCTGCTCTGCCGCTACAAGGCCGGCCGCCGCAAGCTCGACGCCAGCGACCAGCTGACGCTCGAATGGGCCGGCGCCTACGCGCATTACCATGCCGCCATGATGCGCACGATCGTCATCGGCGAGCCGATGCAACGCCATCGCGAGCTCTACAATGCCTGCCGCGAAACCATCGAGGCGATCGAGACCGTGCTGAAGCCCGGCCACACCTTCGGCGACGTCTTCGACATGCATGCCAGAATCATGGACGAGCGCGGCCTCGCCCGCCACCGGCTGAATGCCTGCGGCTATTCGCTCGGCGCCCGCTTCTCGCCCTCCTGGATGGAGCACCAGATGTTCCATGCCGGCAATCCGCAGCCGATCGAGCCGAACATGTCGCTCTTCGTGCATATGATCATTGCCGATTCCGATACCGGCACGGCAATGACGCTCGGCCAGACCTATCTGACGACGGCGGATGCGCCGCGCACACTTTCCCGTCATTCGCTCGATTTCATCGGCCTTTGAAGACCGGGACTAACCGGTGAGAATCCGGAATTGACAGAGGACCGTCCCCGCCCGCATAAATCCGGGCGGGCTGATGGGATTGTGGGAAGGACGGATCACGGGATGACGCGAGCTGCGACTGTGCCCACGCTCCTGTTCGTCATGGCTCTGCTGACCGCCTGCAACACCACCGACGCGCTGACGCCGCAAGTCGGCATCGGCGAATCCTCCGGAGCTCCGCCGTCAAGCCCGGTGACGCAAGGCGAGGCAGAACGTCTGGCCGGCGCCCGCCAGCCGATTTTTGCCGGGAGCACGCAGCCGAGTGGCTATCATCCGGCCTATGATCAGTCGCAAAGAACCTATCGACCCGGCAGCGGCGCCCCGCCGACGACGATGCAGGAGCAGGCAGACGCGCTGTCGAGGAACGGCTCCTCGCCCGCCGCCTCCGCCCCGATCGAGGGACAGGCGCTGCCGCCGGCTGCCGCCGGCGCCCGGTCTCCAACACAGCCCGACCAGCGGCCTGACACGCAGCAACCGCAGCAGACCGCCGCCCTCACCCGCGGCGCCTCTTCCGCGCGTGGCAATACGGTGCGCTTCCTGCCGATCATCGGGGCGCCGGTACAAGCCGTGACTCCGCTCTCGCGCCAGCTCGGCGCCGAGGCGCGCGCCAACGGCCTTTCCATCAAGAGCTCGAACGATACGAGCAGCGATTACATCCTCAAAGGTTATCTCTCAGCCTTCAGTGACGACGGCAAGGTCACCGTGGTCTACGTCTGGGACGTTCTCGACAGCGGCGGCGCCCGCCTGCACCGCATCCAGGGGCAGGAAAGCGTACCGACGGCCGCCGCCGACCCCTGGGCGGGTGTCCCGGCTTCGGTGATGCAGCAGATCGCCTCGAAAACCATCGCGGAATTCACCTCCTGGCGGCAAACTCAGGGCGGTTAGTCACAAACTTTTTGCAAATATGAAAGTCTGTGGCGCCTTTGCCCTTGCATTCACTGGGAAGCTGACTAAAAAGCGCGGCTATCAGCGCATAACAGGCGGACCAAAATGAAGGTTTTCGCAGGCAATTCGAACCGGCAACTCGCCGAAGCGATCTGCAACTATCTCAATGTTCCTTTGGGAAGAGCCAGTGTCCGAAGGTTTGCCGACCAGGAAATCTTCGTGGAAATCCAGGAAAACGTGCGCGGCGAGGACGTCTTCCTCGTGCAGCCCACTGCCTTTCCCGCCAACGACCACCTGATGGAGCTGCTGATCATGATCGATGCGATGCGTCGTTCGTCGGCACGCCGCATCACCGCCGTTCTTCCCTATTTCGGCTATGCCCGTCAGGACCGCCGCGCATCCGGCCGAACGCCGATCTCCGCCAAGCTGGTTGCCAATCTCATTACCGAAGCCGGCGCCGATCGCGTCATGACGCTCGATCTTCATGCCGGTCAGATCCAGGGCTTCTTCGATATACCCACAGACAACCTCTTCGCCCTGCCCGTGCTGACGCGCGATATCAAGAGCCATTATGACCTCAGCAACGTCATGGTCGTTTCGCCCGACGTCGGCGGCGTGGTGCGCGCGCGCGCGCTCGCCAAGCGGCTGGACTGTCTTCTGGCCATCGTCGACAAGCGTCGCGATCGGCCAGGTGAATCCGAAGTCATGAACATCATCGGCGACGTCACCGGCAAGGACTGCCTACTGATCGACGATATCGTCGACTCCGGCGGCACCCTCTGCAATGCGGCCGACGCACTGCTCGCCCAGGGTGCCTCCAGCGTCACCGCCTATATCACGCACGGCGTTCTCTCGGGCGGCGCGGTCACCCGCGTCACCTCCTCGAAGCTGCGTGAACTCGTCATCACGGATTCGATCCAGCCGACAACGGCGGTGCTTTCAGCGCACAATATCCGCGTCGTGACGACGGCCCCGCTGATCGGCGAAGCCATCAGCCGCACGAGCCAGGAAGAGTCCGTCTCCAGCCTCTTCGATTAAAAAGCCTCCACCGTCATGCTCGGCCTTGTGCCGAGCATCTGACCGTTGGCGGAAAAGCGCTTATTCTCAGAAACTTAATCGGCCGGCACAGATCCTGGGAACAAGGTCGAGGATGACGCCACGGCTTTTGCAGTGGTTTGTCAGCAGCCTGAAGGCCGGCACAAGGCCGGCCTCTTTCATTTCTGATTCCAATCGAGAACGTTCAAGGCTGCTGAGGCTGCGCAGGTAGTGCGTCCTGACCTTGATCTGGTTCCTGCTCCTGGTCCGGCTCCAGCCCCTGATCCTGATCCGGACCATCCGGTCCCTTGATCTGCTGGCCGTTGACCGCCACGGAACCATCTCGGCTGATGCTGACGTCCCAGCGCGAACGGCCATCCGGATCGGTCTTGGCAAAGCCCTTCACCATCATGATTCCGAAGGAGACCTGGTTGAGATCGGGATCCGTCTTGGCAAGCTCCTGAACCGCCGCGATCGTCTTGTCGAGATCGCGGGCAAGGATCGTCGCCTCCATCGAATAATCCTTCTCCGTATCGACGCGACCTTCGATCTTGCCGGTTATATCGACGTCATAGACCTGCGATTTGGCACTGATCTTCGGAAACTCGACGGCAAGCCGGCCATCGCGGAAGAGCTTCTTCGCCATCTCCTCGCCGGTCTTCTCGGACGCCGAATCTTTGAAATCCACCGCCATGAGGGCGTCGCCGAAGCTTGCGAAATCCAGATTCGGAAGCGCGAGTTGGAAATCGAAGCTGGTCGGCATGAAGGCCGAATAATTTGCCGGCATTAGCCGCGTGTCGAGGCTGATCTCCTGCCCATTCATGCCGAAGCCGAAACGCATGGCGTCACTCGGCCCCTCGATGGCGAGGTTGTAGCCGAATGCCTTGGCGCCGCCCTTGCCCATCTCGCTGCTGACGGTCAGGTCGTTGACCCCGATCGTCTCGCTGAACGAAGTCAGAAGCGGGAAGGCCTCCTTCACTATTCCCTTTATCTTGTCGCTGTTTTCCGGACTCAATTCCTTCTCATCGAGATGGTCGAGCACGAAGAAGACCATCTCGCGAATATGCTTGGCCGGCAGGCCGTTCACCTTGGCCTCGACATTGATCGAGCCGGCACGAAGTTCGATGGGCGGCATTTGCAGGCCGGAAACCTGCTCGACGAAATCAGACATCGAGCCGCTGCCGGCAAAATCGATCCGTCCATTGCCGCCTGTGCTGTCGGTCGAACTCAGCTTCTGGTCCATGCTGGCGATGCTGGCATGGACCTCCTCGGTCTCGGACTTGCTGGCCATCTTGATGTCTTTGGCCGCGAAGGTGCCGGAGCGCAGATAGCTGATCGCCGGGTCGAAGACGCCGGAATAAACAAGCGACGCGATGGAATAGGTGAAATCCGTCGGCTTCTGGTCTGGACCCTTGAAATGGCCCGAGACGTTGAGTTTGTTGTCGCCTTCGACGTTCCAGAGTCCACTGTCGAGCGGCGTGGCGAACATCGAAAACGGTGTCAGTCCTGTGATCGTAAACGTCGCCGGATCGGCCTTGGTAAGCAGCTTCGCCAGATCGTAGATGATCTCATAGCGCGTGCCGGCCGGATTGACGGTGATGAGACCGCTTTTTGCCAAATCCTGGGGAAGCAGCTTCGTCAGGGTCTCCTTGACCGCGTTGGCGCCCTCCTGGTTGATCTCCGCGCCCTCGGCCCCGGTGAAAAGGCAAAGGGCAAGTATACTCGTTGCCGTGACAAGTTTGAGACGCATAGTCTGGTTTTCTCCTCAGCCGCTTTTTGATTGCGGCCATCCAAAGATGCGAAGCGCGCCGATGTCAAGCCAAGTGGCGATAAGCACTGGCAATCTTGCCTTTGACCAGGTGCAGATCGCAATGATGGAGCGCCCCGGCGAAAGCCCCTCCATCGCCGAAAAACCGGTGCAATGGGCAACTTGCGTTTCCGAGCGACTTATACTATAGGCCACCGGTCCGCGTAGACACCCTTGGAGGCAACGCGGATGAGGATGGGAAAACCCGCCTCCGGTTCGACGGAACAAGGCTTTTGCCTGCCGCCGAACTCTCCAAATAACCTCGAAAGGAAAAGCCATGAGCCAGGAAACTTACGAGCTCAAGGCCGAGGCGCGCGAACGGGTTGGTAAGGGGTCCGCCCGTGAACTTCGCCGCAACGGTTTGATTCCCGCTGTCATCTATGGTGACAAGCAGGCCCCCATTGCCATCGCTATCAACACCAATGAGGTGACGAAGCGTATTCACGCCGGTGGCTTCATGACCACCGTAGCGACCATCGAAGTCGACGGCAAGAAGTACAAGGTTCTGCCGAAGGACTACCAGCTCGATCCGGTCCGCGACTTCACGCTGCATGTCGATTTCCTTCGCGTCTCCGGCAACACCCAGGTGACCGTCGAAATCCCGGTTCACTTCATCAATGAAGCAAAGTCTCCGGGCCTCAAGGTCGGCGGCGTTCTGAACATCGTCCGCCACGAAGTTGAAGTTCACTGCCCGGCCGATGCGATCCCGGAATTCTTCAACATCGATCTCAGCGGCAAGAAGATCGGCGACAGCATCCATATTTCGGAAGTCACCCTTCCGAAGGGCGTCAGCCCGGTCATCGACCGCGACTTCACGATCGCGACCATCGTCGCTCCGGCTGGCGGCGTCGACGAGAGCGGCGCGGAAGCTGAAGGCGAAGCCGAAGCCTGATCGCTTCGACCAATTGAAAGCATATGGCCCGCCTTACCGGTGAACTGGCTCCCGAACGTCCTACTTTCGAGAGCCGAGTCACGGGGAAGGCGGGCTTTTCATTGCCTGCCAAGCCTCGGTTTCAGCAACATTTAACATATTCGTGAAAGCATGGGCCGTCAGCTGTGAAGAAGCCGGCCCGAACGCGCGACAGCAAATAAGCCGGCCTGGGGGAGTAGACGGAACCATGAACAATTCCGTTGAGAACAGGTTTTTTGGGATTGTTTGCGGAGCGCTGCTTGTTTTTGTCGCTCCGCTTTTTGTTCTCTTCCTTTTTCTTTCCTCGGAACGAGCCGATAAAGAAATACGCGACCATATCTCTGTTCTTCTTGTCGCCAATGCTCAGGCGCTGGCAAAACCGCTCTGGGACCTCGATGAGGAAAGCGTCACCCAGATCAGCGCGACGGTCGTTTCCCAAGGCGCCATCGTTAAGGTCGAGGTGCGTGATCAGTCAGGCCAGCTCGACGTCAGCCAATCCACCATTCCGCGCTCCTTTGACGGCAAGCTCGTGCAGGTGTCGCGCGCCATCATCTACAACACCGTCGACGGTCCGAAGAACCTCGGCAGCATCAGCGTCTATTATCCCGCCCTCGGACTGTTCTCCGGTCTGAAGCAGGAAGAGGTCGTCTTCATTTCGATCTTCATCTTCGCGGTTCTGACCGTTTTCGGCACCGCGCTGATCGGCAACCGATTTTTCGTCATCCAGCCGCTGATGCGTCTGACGGCGGCAATCGAGGCCACCCGGCAGCTCGGCTCGCGCCATCACGTCGACTGGCAGTCGAACGACGAGATGGGACGGCTTGCCCGCAGCTTCAACGAGATGCAAACCAAGCTCGAAAGCGAGGAGAAGGAGCTGAAGCTCGCCCATCGCCGCGCCACCGATATCTACAATCTGACGCCCGCCATGCTCTTCTCGCTCGATGAGGAAGATCGCATCACCGCCGTCAGCGACTATTGGCTGCTTGCCACCGGTTATAGCCGTGCCGACATCATCGGCCGCAATTTCGCAGATCTGGTCACGTCAAGCAGCCGCGACAAGTTCGTCAAGCGTCGTCAGGCCGAAAACGGCATGACGGTCACCGTCAAGTTCGTCTGCCTGGACGGCCGCACCATGGACGTCCTCATCATGGAATCGGAAGCGGCCACCGGCGCTCACGATCGCCTCTCGCTGTCCGTCATGACGGATGTGACCGAGCTCAAGGCTTCGGAGGATCGCAATCATCGCCAGGCAATCACCGACCATCTGACCGGCCTCCTCAACCGCCAGGGCTTCGAGGCGGTGCTCGATAACAAGATCGCTGCCGCAGACGCCGCCGGCCAGGAGCTCGCCTGCCTCTTCGTCGATCTCGACCGCTTCAAGTGGATCAACGACAATATGGGGCACGCTGCCGGCGACACGGCGCTGATCGAGCTCGTCGAGCGCCTGAAAACCCATCTTGCCCCCTCCGACGAGGCGGCCCGTCTCGGCGGCGACGAGTTCGCCATCCTGCTGCCGGCGAAGGACGCCGAAACACGCGCAAAAGCGATGTGCGAGCAGATCGCCTCAATCTTCGAAACGCCATTTGCCCCGGACATGCATCTGAGCGCGTCCATCGGCATCGCCATCTACCCACATCACGCCGCGACCGCGGCCGAGCTGCTGCAGAAATCAGACATGGCGATGTACGCCAAGAAACGCGACGGCAAGAACGGCGCACAGCTCTTCGACAAAGCCATGCTCGACCGCGCCCGCAGCCGCGCCGAAATCGAGGCCAATATCGAAGCCGGCCTCGTCGACAATTGGTTCGAAGCCTTCCTGCAGCCGATCGTCAATCTGAACGGCCGCGGCATTGCCGGTTTCGAGGCGCTGATGCGCCTCAACCATCCGCAGAGGGGTCTGATGCCGCCGGCCGAAATTATCAGCGTCGCCGAGGAGACGGGCAAGATCGTCCGCGTCGGCAACGTCATCATGGAAAAGGCGATTTCCAACCTCGCGAAAATCTCTCGTATATCGGGGATGCAGGATACCTACCTGGCCATCAACTTCTCGCCACTCCAGTTCGAGCCGGCACTGCCGGCCCGTCTCGCCGCGATCGTCGGTCGCCACGACATCCGCCCCGAGCGCATCGTGGTCGAGATCACGGAAGCCGTGCTGATGCACGACAACCCGCAGATTCGCATGATCGTCACCGAGCTCCGTCGCTTCGGCTGCCGCATTGCGCTCGACGATTTCGGCACCGGCTACTCGTCGCTTAGCTACCTCAACCGTTTCCCTGTCGATATCATCAAGATCGACCAGTCCTTCACCCGCGCGAGCAACGACGGCGACGACGAGGTGCGCCAGAAGAGCCGCATGCTGATCGAAGGCATCACCACCCTGTCCCACAAGATGAACTGCACCGTCATCGCCGAGGGCATCGAGACGGAAGAGGAATGCCGCACGCTTCACCAGATGGGTCTGGACTATGGCCAGGGCTATCTCTTCCATCGTCCGCAGCACGCAGCCGCACTCATCGAGGAATTGATGGCTCCGCAGTCGGCCGTCGCGCGCGCCTCGTAAATGAAGAACGAAGGAGACGACACGATGAAAAACCTCCTGCTTCTCGCATGTCTGGCGCTGCCATGCGCGGCCCACGCACAGACGGTTGCTTTCACCACCGAGGATTACGCCCCGTTCAACTATCGCGAAGGCAAAGAGATCAAGGGCGCGACGGTCGAGCAGGTCGAAAAGGTGATGGCCGCGATCGGCGTCGACTATACGATCGAAGTCATGCCTTGGGCGCGTGCTTTCAGCCTTGCCCGCACCGCGCCGATGACATGTGTTTTCGCCACCGCCCACAACAGCGCGCGTGACCCATTGTTCAAATGGGTCGAGCCGCTGCTCATCGACCGAAACATCCTGATCACCCGTAAGGGTTCGGGCATCACCGCCAGCAATCTCGAAGAGGCAAAAAAATATACGATCGGCACCCAGCGCGAGGACTACACCGAGACGATCCTGAAGGAGAAGGGTTTCACCAAGCTGGACGTCACCAGTGACTTCAACGCCACGCTGCGCAAGCTGCTCAGCGGTCGCATCGACATGATGCCGATCTCCGAACTCTATTTCGAAAAGCTGAAGGCCGATCAGCCGGTGGAGATCGTAACCGTGCTCTCCTCCCAGCCAATGGGTATCGCCTGCGAAAAGAGCTTTCCCGACGATCTGCACGCCAAGATGCAGGCTGCCCTCGACAAGCTGATCGCCGATGGCGACCAGAAGCAGATCTTCCTGAAATATGGCATGAACCTCTCGGAATGATGCCGCCGCCGGGCTCGCGTTTCCGCTTGACTTTACTGTCGTTTCCGGATGGTGAACGTCGGGAAACGCATAAGCGAGGATGACAGGCCATGCTGATCATTGCAGGTCTCGGCAATCCCGGCAGCAAATACGCCGGTAACCGTCACAACATCGGCTTCATGGCTGTTGACGCCATTCATCGGCGCCACAGCTTTTCCCCCTGGTCAAAGAAGTTCAAGGCCGAGATCGCCGAGGGCGAACTCGGCGGCGAAAAGGTGCTGCTGATCAAGCCGCAGACCTACATGAACCTTTCCGGCGAAGCCGTCGGCGAGGCGATGCGTTTTTACAAGCTCCAGCCCGCCGACCTTGTCGCGATCTATGACGAGCTCGACCTTCCCGCGGGCAAGGCGCGGCTGAAGACCGGCGGCGGCCATGGCGGCCATAACGGCATCAAATCGTTGGACGCCCATTGCGGCAAGGAATACCGGCGACTGCGCCTCGGCATCGGCCATCCCGGCGTCAAGGAAATGGTGCAGAACCATGTGCTCGGCGACTTCGCCAAAGCCGACAAGGTGTGGCTGGAGCCGCTTCTCGATACGCTGGCCGACAATGCCGATATGCTGGTGCGAAAGGAGGATTCACAGCTGATGAACAAGATCGCGCTGGCGCTCGGCGGCAAGGCCGACGAGGAAAAGCCGCGGAAGGAAAGCAAGGACAGCGAGAAGAAGCCGGCGGGCCAGTCGCATATCCGCCAGGCCCGCAACAACAACCAGTCAAGGCTGCCGGTCAGCGGCCCGATGGCCGACATGCTGAAGAAGATGTTCGGCAACAAGGGGGAATGACGCCGGTGCCGGACCAGGATTTTACCATCCGCAGTGCCGCTCCCGGCGATCTCAAAGGGCTGGCCGTCCTCTACCGGCATCTGAATCCGACCGATCCCATCCTCGACGGGACCATGGCCGAGGAGCGCTTTTCCGCCATTCTCGCCCAGCCCGGCATGACCGTATTCATCGGCTTTGCCGGCCCTCACGCCGCCGCCACCGTCACACTGGTCGTCGTGCCGAACTTGACGCGCGGCGGCGCCTCCTATGCGCTGATCGAAAACGTCGTCACCCACGCCGAGCACCGCCGGCACGGCTATGCCGGCGCCGTCATCGGCCATGCGGTGAATGAGGCCTGGAAGGCCGGCTGCTATAAGGTGATGTTGCTCACCAGCTCGAAGAACCCGGCGACGCTGCGCTTCTACGAAAATTGCGGCTTCCTGCAGGACAAGACCGGCTATCAGATCCGCCGGCTGTGAGCTGAAGGGCTATTCCTCTGGCTCGGTGGTGAACATCAGCGGGAAACCCATCTCCTTGGCAAGGTCGATACCCTCCTTGGCCTTGGTCTCGGCAATGTCCTTGGCGCAGACCACGACCACGCAGGAGCCGAGCTTGTGCGCCGTCATCATCACCCGATAGCCGGTCTCCTCGCTCATGCGGAAGACGACTTTCAGGATCACGATGACGAATTCGCGCGGTGTGTAATCGTCGTTGACGAGAATGACCTTGTAGAGCTTCGGCTTGTCCAGCTTCGGCTTCACCTTGGTCTTCGGTTTCAGGGCAACGTCACTGTCACTCATCGGAAAATCCACCCGTTGATGACATGGTCAGGGTTCTTCAGAACAACTAATCATTGTCGATGACGAATTTTCGACGGTGCGCCGTGGCTGCCCCACCTTGAAGCAGGAAATTCGCCGAGTTGAAGCCGGATGTCATTGCGGCCGGCAACAGCGATCGTGCAGTTGACGAAATCCGCAATGCATCGAAACCGCGATCGCCCTCGAAAATAGGCCGGCGCCGTTCCTTGGGCAAGTGAGCAACGTTAAAAGCTCGCTAAGACTTGACCATATTGCTCCTTTATCCCATAGGCACCAGCAAGAAATTCAAGAACAGCAGGTTTTAGCCATGGGCTTCAAATGCGGCATCGTCGGTCTGCCGAACGTCGGCAAATCGACCCTCTTCAACGCGCTCACCAAGACGGCGGCCGCACAGGCGGCGAACTACCCCTTCTGCACCATCGAGCCGAACACCGGCGAAGTCGCGGTGCCCGATCCGCGCATGCGCAAGCTCGCCGACATCGCCAAGTCCAAGGAACTGATCCCGACCCGCATCTCCTTTGTCGACATTGCGGGCCTCGTCCGCGGCGCCTCGAAGGGCGAAGGCCTTGGCAATCAGTTCCTCGCCAATATCCGCGAAGTCGACGCCATCGTGCACGTGCTGCGTTGCTTCGAAGACAGCGACATCACCCATGTCGAGGGCCGTATCAATCCGGTCGCCGATGCCGAGACGATCGAGACCGAGCTGATGCTCGCCGATCTCGAAAGCCTGGAGCGCCGCACCGAGCAGACGCGCAAGCGCGCCACCGGCAAGGACAAGGAATCGATGGCGATGCTACCGATCATGGAAGCCTCGCTGAAGCTGCTCAACGAGGGCAAGCCGGTGCGCACGCTGCTGTCGAAGCTCGATGCCGAGGAGATCGCCACCCTCAAGGGCCTCAACCTCCTCACCTCGCATCCGGTGCTCTATGTCTGCAACGTCGCCGAAGGCGATGCCTCAACCGGCAACGAATTCACCGCCGCCGTCGCCGCCATGGCGAAGGAGCAGGGTGCCGAAACCGTCATCATCTCGGCGGCGATCGAAGCTGAGGTCGCCCAGCTTGCCGAAGAGGAAGCCAAGGAATTCCTCTCTGCCCTAGGCCTTGACGAGGCGGGCCTCGACCGGCTGATCCGCGCCGGCTATAAGCTGCTCGATCTCATCACCTATTTCACCGTCGGTCCGAAGGAAACGCGCGCCTGGACGATCGAGCGCGGCACCAAGGCGCCGCAGGCCGCCGGCGTCATCCACTCGGATTTCGAACGCGGCTTCATCCGCGCCAACACCATCGCCTACGACGATTACATCAAGTACAACGGCGAAGTTGGCGCCAAGGATGCAGGCAAGGCGCGAGACGAAGGCAAGGAATACGTCGTCCAGGACGGCGACGTGATCCACTTCCGTTTCAACACCTGATCAAATCGCTGCCGCCTTAACCGGGCGGCAGCCTGTTTGCGATTGCCGGCGGTAGTGCCCTGAGCACCAGCCGCCGAAGCGGCATCCAGCCTGTTCCGATAATGAGCACGATCGCGCCGACGACGATCAGCGTCGTGAAGATGTAGGTGTCGACAGTCGCATTTCCCTTTCGAACCACGCTGAAGATCGCAACGCCGAGGGACAGCAGCCCCGACGTGACGAAGGCGCGACGATCGATGACGAGGCCGATCAGCATCAGCGCCGCCACGGTGGCGACGACCACAGGAGTCCGGGCCGACATGTTCGCCAGGTCGAAGATATGGCCGGCTTCCCCGAACGACAGCAGGGAGACGGTGCTGTAGAGCAGCGCCGGCGCCGCACCGAGATGCAGCCAGAAAGCGATATCCGAACGCGTCGTCCGCCGCAGCCGGTCGCCGAGATCGAAATAAAGCGCCGTCGTGAACAGGCCGAGCGCACAGACGAAAGCGACCGCGGCCAGCACGCCAAGATGATCGACGAAAAACGCGGGATTGCCGCTTAGCCATTGCACCAGGCGCAAAAGCAGCGTGAGCACCAAGGCAAGCGTCGACATGATCGTGAGCGCCAGCGACAACGGCACGCGATAGCGGGCATAATAGACGCAGAGCAGAATCGGAAAGCCGGCGACGAACTGCGTCAGATCCGCCCCAACTTCGGAGGTCCACGGTGTGAAGACGCGAGACATCAGCAAAAATGTCCAGCAGAACAGCGCGATTGTCAGGCTGACAGCCGGCAAGGCGAGCCGCTGGCGGCGCACCAGGATTTCCGAAAGCACGATGATAGCGACCGGCACGGCGTAAAGCGGCGCCAGGCCCCAGAGGCCGACGAGCGCGACGATAACACCGATGGTGATCAGCACGTCGTGAAAGCCGCGCACGAAGCGTGGCGTCTCGGTGTCCGACCAGGCCCGCTCTTCGGCTGCGACTGCCTTCTGCGTCTCAACAACAGTCACGCCACGCTCGGTCAGAAACGGCAGCAGCCGCCCGCCCGCTTCCGACGAAATCAGCCCCTGGCGCGCCGCCTCGTCAAGTATCGACCTCAGTTCCGTCATACCGGTTTGTCTCCCGGGAATCATTGAGCCCGCGCGGATGCTATTGTAAGCACTAGAGCATGATGCCGAAAAGTGTAAGCGGTTTTCGGACGACATCATGCTCTAACTCTTTAATGTAGAACAGGATTCAGATTGGACCGACCGGCCTAAAAACATCCTGTTCTAGGCGCTTGATATGGCGGAGGAGAGAATGCCGGCAGAAAAGCTGTCTTTCGAGGATTTTGAACTCGGCCGCCGTTTCGCCCTTGGCCCGAAACTGGTGCTCACCGAAGAAATCATCGAGTTCGCCAGCGAATTCGACCCGCAGCCAATGCATCTCGACGAAGCCGCCGGCCGCGCCAGCATCCTCGGCGGGCTTGCCGCCTCCGGCTGGCATACCTCTGCAATGCTCATGCGCATGATGGCAGACAGCTACGTGCTGAACGCGCTTTGCGAGGGTGCGCCGGGCATCGATCTGATGGAATGGCGAAAACCGGTGCTGGCAGGCGATACGCTGCAGGGCCATTCGACCGTTCTCGAAGCCCGGCCAATGCGCTCGCGCCCCGGCATGGGCATCGTCAAATTCCGCCACGCGGTGGAAAACCAGCATGGAGAACTCGTCTGCCTCTCGGAGAATTCCGTGATGATCCGCATGCGCCCCACTCCGGAGGAGGCCAACGCGAGGTCGGAGCCGTCAGCATGAGAATGTCCGAGCTTTACGCCGTCGGTCAGAAAGCCGAGATCGGCAGCTACACCTTCACCGAGGAAAACATCATCCGCTTCGCAATCCGCCACGACCCGCAGCGTTTTCACGTCGATAAGGAAGCCGCGAAAGACACGCTCTTCGGCGGGCTTTGCGCCTCGGGCTGGCACACCACGGCCGCCTGGATGCGGACCTTCCTCGCCTTCTGGGAAAGGCAGCGCGTCGCACTCGCCGAGCAGGGCCTGACGGCGCCGAACCTCGGCCCCTCACCCGGCTTTCAGAAACTGCAATGGCTGCGGCCGGTCTTCGCGGGCGACGTCGTGACCTATTCCGTCGCCCTGCTCTCCAGCCGACCGCTCGCATCGCGGCCGGGCTGGCACCTTAACACCATCCTCTGCGAGGGCGTCAATCACAACGGCGATCCCGTCATGCGCTTCGAAAGCAGTGTCCTGGAATTCGACTGACGCCGTCGCAATGCAGGCTCAATGCCCGGAGAATTCGACCAGCGTGTGGACGACGACGCCGAGCTCTTCCAGCTTCCTGCGGCCGCCAAGGTCGGGCAGATCGATGACGAAGCAGGCACCGACCACCTCCGCGCCGATCTGGCGCAGAAGCTGCGTCGCGCCCACGGCCGTGCCGCCGGTGGCGATGAGATCATCGACCAGGATCACCTTCTCGCCGGGCTGGACCGCATCGCGATGCATCTCCATTTCGTCGACGCCATATTCCAGGCTGTAGGCAATGCGCACGGTGTCGTGCGGCAACTTGCCCTTCTTGCGGATCGGCACGAAGCCCGAGGAAAGCTGGTGCGCCACCGCACCGCCGAGGATGAAGCCGCGCGCCTCCATGCCGGCGATCTTGTCGACCTTCGTGCCGGCATAGGGTTGCACCAGCTCGTCGACCGCCCGGCGGAAAGCACGGGGGTTGCCGAGCAGCGTGGTGATGTCGCGGAAGATGATACCGGGATTGGGATAGTCGGGGATGGAGCGAATGCTGGCTGCGAGCTCCGAAATTGTATTGCCCATGGAACGTCCGTATCTGCGAGCACATAAAACCGGCCGCACCCTATCAATTGCCGAGGGTGGAACCAACAAAAAAGGCGGCTCGCAAGCCGCCTTTCGAATTCAGGCACAGAACGCTTAATGTTCCTTGTTGGCGTAAACCGAGCGCTTCGTCAGGTAGATCAGCACGGTAAAGATCGCCAGGAACACCATCACCATGAAGCCGGTGCGCTTGCGCTCCTCGAGATGCGGTTCGGCGGCCCACATCAGGAAGGCGGAAACGTCCTTGGCATATTGGTCGACGGTTGCCGGCGCGCCGTCGTCATAAGTTACCTGGCCGTCGGAAAGCGGTTTCGGCATAGCGAGAACGGCGGCAGCATGGAAATACGGGTTATAATGTGCGCCCTGCGCCACCTGGAAGCCGGCGGGCGGCTCTTCATAGCCGGTCAGCAGCGAGTAGATGTAGTCCGGGCCGCTTTCCTGATACTGCGTAAAGATGTCGAAGACGAATTGCGGGAAGCCGCGCTCGACTTCACGGGCCTTGGCGATCAGCGAAAAATCGGGCGGAGCCGCACCGTTGTTGGACGCAGCCGCGGCTTCAG
This sequence comes from Rhizobium esperanzae, assembly GCF_002204185.1. GTDB lineage: Bacteria > Pseudomonadota > Alphaproteobacteria > Rhizobiales > Rhizobiaceae > Rhizobium > Rhizobium esperanzae. The sequence continues at coordinate 401,072 of NZ_MXPU01000003.1, forward strand.
CATTAGCGAAGGGCGATGGGAAATGATCCGAAGGGACTGCCTTGCGGGTGAACATTTCGCCGGCTGAGTCCGGCCCGTCCTGAACTTCGTAATTGGCAGCGAATGCCTTCACCTGTGCCTCGGAATAACCGAGTTCGTCGAGCGTGCGGAAAGGCACGAGGCTCATCGAATGGCAGGCAGAACAGACTTCCGTGTAGACCTTGAGGCCGCGCTGGAGCTGAGCCTTATCGTAGTGGCCGAAGGGGCCGGCAAAGCTCCATTCCTGCTCCTTTGGCTCCTTTAGCGGATAGTGCGGCGTCGCTCCTTCCTCGTGATGCGCGGGAGCTGCACCATTCGTGGGCGTCGCTTCCTCGGCGAAAGCGGCGCTGCCAAGGAGAGCGGCGACGGCAAGCGGCAGAATGCTTGCAACAAGCGTTTTCATAGTTCTATTCCCTTCCGTCGCTCGCTTACGCATTGGCCGCCGCGGTGGCGCCAGTGGTCTTGTTGCGCTTTTCCAGCACCGCTTCAGTGATCGAGTTCGGGATGCGGCGCGGCGTTTCCACCAGACCCAGAACTGGCATCGCGACCAGGAAGAAGGCGAAGTAGAGAAGCGTGCAGATCTGCGACACGATGACGTAGCTGCCTTCCGCCGGCTGCGAACCGAGCCAGCCGAGGATGATCGCGTTGAGCACGAACAGCCAGAAGAACAGCTTGTACCAGGGACGATAGACCGCCGAGCGGACCTTCGAGGTGTCAAGCCACGGCAGGAAGAAGAGCACGATGATCGCGCCGAACATCACGAGCACGCCGCCAAGCTTGGAGTCGATCGGGCCGATGTTGAAGGTGATCGAACGCAGCATCGCGTAGAACGGCAGGAAGTACCATTCGGGAACGATGTGGGCAGGCGTCTTCAACGGATCGGCCGGGATGTAGTTATCGGCGTGACCGAGGAAGTTCGGCAGGTAGAAGACGAAATAGGCATAAACGAGCAGGAAGACGGAGACGCCGAGGGCGTCCTTCATCGTCGCATAGGGCGTAAAACGCACCGTGTCGGTCTTCGTCTTGACCTCGACGCCGGTCGGGTTCGTCTGGCCTGTGACGTGCAGCGCCCAGATATGCAGGACGACGACGCCGGCGATCATGAAAGGCAGCAGGTAATGCAGCGAGAAGAAGCGGTTCAGCGTCGGCTGATCGACGGCAAAGCCGCCGAGCAGGAACTGCTGCACCCATTCGCCGACCAGAGGGAAGGCCGAGAAGAAGCCGGTGATGACGGTCGCGCCCCAGAAAGACATCTGCCCCCAGGGCAGGACGTAGCCCATGAAGCCCGTCGCCATCATCAGCAGGTAGATGACCACGCCGAGGATCCAGAGGATTTCGCGCGGCGCCTTGTAGGAGCCATAATAGAGGCCCCGGGCAATGTGCAGGTAGACGGCGACGAAGAAGAAGGAGGCGCCGTTGGCATGCAGGTAGCGCAGCAGCCAGCCGTGGTTGACGTCGCGCATGATCTTTTCAACGGAGTTGAAAGCGATTGTCGTGTCGGCGGCATAGTGCATGGCGAGCACGACACCCGTCAGGATCTGCACGATCAGCATGACGGAAAGCATCGCGCCGAAGGTATAGGCATAGTTCAGGTTTCTGGGAACCGGATATGCCACGAAGCTGTCATAGACCATGCGCGGCAGCGGCAGGCGCGCATCGACCCATTTTTCGAAGCCGGTTGATGGTTCGTAGCTGGAATGGCCACTCATAAATCAGTCTCCCCTCAACCGATCTTGATTTTGGTATCGGACACAAATGAAAAGGTCGGAATCGCCAGGTTCTGCGGCGCAGGGCCTTTGCGAATGCGGCCGGCCGTGTCGTAGACTGAGCCATGGCAGGGACAGAACCAACCATTGTACTCACCGGCCTGACCGAGCGGAACGCAACCGAGATGGGTGCAGGTGCCGATCATGACGATCCAGTTTTCCTTGTCCTTGCCGCCCGAACGGTCAACACCGGTCGCCTGCGCTTCAGGCGGAAGGTTGGCATTGCGCGCGATCGGATCCTTGAGATCCGCCAGCGGAACATCGGCTGCCGCCTTCACTTCCTCCGGTGTGCGGTTGCGGATAAAGATCGGCTTGCCGCGCCACTTGACCGTCAGTGACATGCCGGGCTCGAGGCTCGCGACATCGACTTCGATGGAGGCCAGCGCCAGCGTCGATGCATCCGGACGCATCTGGTCGATAAACGGCCATGCGACAGCAACAGCGCCGACAGCGCCCGCCATACCAGTGGTGAGATAAAGGAAATCACGGCGAGTGGGCTCTGCTGAAGCCTCGCTTGTCGTTACGTGTTCGCTCACGGCTTAACCATCCTCTGCGCAATTATCGCGGAATTCCGCCCCGCCCCCTCTGCTGGCGAATCGATCTGGACACATTTCGGCCATAGATTCCCCGGCAATCCGGCGCGTTCTAAGCTTGATCGCAAATTATGTCCAGCCTTGACTAGGGGACGAGGGCACAATGTCGCGGGAAATTTCAGATGAATTTTTTACGGCAAACACCCGCTTGCCCTTATGTTGCATTGCAACAAAAAAGCAGCCGTGTTAGGCGCAACCGCAACGATGCCAGCCAGCCGGACCCGAGCGGATGAGAGACACGATCTTTTGCGTAATGAGCGTTCTCACAACCCTCGTCCTCGCCATTATCTCGCTGCGCTATGTCAAAGATTTCTATCTGCTTTCTCTTTTTTACAGCTTTCAGATCCATCTGGCGGCTGCCGCAGCAGTGGCCTCCGGCATAGCCCTCCTCTTCAAGCGGCATTGGTACGCGCTGCTGACACTCGGCGCGTCGATGGTTCTCGTCGTCCACGGCATCGTGATGACGCGTGAATTCGCCGAGCCTGCGGTAGACGAGAGCCGCCCTGCTCTCTTCAAGCTGATGTCCTTTAATATAGAGAACGACAATTTCGCAAACGGCGCTGATATCGCCGACATGGCGATCGGCTCGGGGGCCGACGTCGTCAACATCCTCGAAGCCGAACCGGTACTCTCCGAATTGCCACGACTGCTGAAGACCTACCCCTATTACGTCGGCTGCGGCGTCGGCATGGAGCAATGCGATACGCTCGTCCTGTCGAAGCGCCCGCTGATCGAACCTCGCATCCGCAACCTCGGCCTGCTGTGGCGCAACCGCCTGACGATCTCGACGATCGATTTCGACGGCCAGAAGATCAACTTCCTCGCCGCGCACCTGACCAAACCCTATTACGACGAATTCCATGGGCTGGAAGTCGAAGATCTCGCCGAGATTATCCCTTCGCTGCCGGGACCGCTCGTGCTTGCCGGTGATTTCAATACGTCGATTCTGGCGCCGGATGTGCAGTATCTCATGCGCAGCCAGGGCTTGGGCACAGCATCGCTGGAGCCTGCGACATGGCCGATCGCCGCCGGCCCCTTCGGCATTTCGATCGATCACGTCTTCAGCAAAGCGCCGCTGCGGCTGAAATCGGTCCGCCGCATCGAGAACAGTTTCGGATCAAACCATTTTGGCCTCATGGCGGAATTCGTCCTCGATCCTTGAGCCTGCATCCTCGTCGGACGCGAGAAAACCGCCGGATTGGCGTGCCCAGAGTTCGGCATAGAGCCCGCCGCGGCGAAGCAGCTCGTCGTGGCTGCCCTCCTCGATGATCCGGCCATGGTCGACGACGATCAGCCGGTCGAGCGCGGCGATCGTCGACAGCCGGTGGGCGATCGCGAGCACTGTCTTGCCCTCCATGATCCGATGGAGATTGGACTGGATCGCTTCCTCCACTTCCGAATCGAGCGCCGACGTCGCTTCGTCGAGAACCAGGATCGGCGCGTCCTTCAGCATGACTCGCGCGATGGCGATGCGCTGCCGCTGCCCGCCCGACAGTTTGACGCCGCGTTCGCCGACATGCGCATCGAAACCTCTACGTCCCTGCTGATCCTGCAGGCGGGCAATGAAGTCGATGGCTTCGGCGCGTCGGGCCGCTTCGACCAGCCGCTCCTCGCCGGCATCCGGCCGTCCGAAGAGTATATTGTCGCGCACGGAACGATGAAGCAGCGACGTATCCTGGCTGACGACGCCGATCTGCATCCTGAGCGATTCCTGGGTCACCGCCGATATATCCTGGCCGTCGACCAGAATGCGGCCGTCCTGGATGTCATAGAGACGCAGCAGCAGGTTCATCAGCGTTGATTTGCCGGCGCCCGAACGCCCGACGACCCCGACCTTCTCGCCGGGGCGGATGGTCAAGGAGAAATTCTCGACGACGGGCTGCTGACCCTTGCCGTAGCGGAAGGAGACATTGTCGAAGCGAATGCCGGGATGGCGGATCACCAGGCTCATCGCATCGGGCCGATCGACGAGTCCGAGCGGCTGGGAAATCAGTTCCGCGGAATTCTGGATGGTGCCGAGATTGCGCATGATGCCGTTGAACTGCGTCATCAGCCTGCCGAGCAGGAAATTCAGCCGGAGCACCAGCGCCAGCGAAAATGCCACCGCGCCGGAACTGATCAAGCCGCGCAGCCAGAGATCGACGCTCAAGCAGGCCATCGTTACGATCATCAGGCCGGAGAGCAGGGCCATGGAGGCCCGCACGCCGGTGATGAACCGCGTGAAGCGCAGCACCGTGTCCTGATAGATATCGAAACCCTGGCGCATGTAGCGATCGCTCTCTTCATCGCGTGCGAACAGCTTCAGCGTCTGCATATTGCTATAGGAGTCGACCATCCGGCCGTTCAGCATCGATCCGGCCTCCGCCGTTTCGCGGGAATGATGGCGGATCCGCGGGACGAAGTGGCGGGCAAGCAGGCTGAAGGCGCCAAGCCAGAACAGCACGACGGCGGCGAGTGTAAAGTCCAGCCGGGCGACGAGCACGAGCGTCGTTACCGCATAAATTCCGACAAACCAGACGCTTTCCATCAGCGACGTGACGAGATCGCCGGTTGCCTGCCCGGCAGACCAGACCTTGGTGACGATACGCCCGGAGAAATCGCTCTGAAAGAACGACAATGATTGCCTTGAGACGTGGAGATAAGATTGCCAACGTGCTAGATTGTAGAAGCCCGGCGTGATCACCTGCTGATCGACGAGGGCAATCATGAAGGCGACGACGAAGCGCACGAGCCCGATGAGAGCGAGCATGCCGAACAGCTCGCCGCCATGCGCCGCGAGAAGACCGCTCCAGCCGACGCCGGGCTTAATGCTGGCGAGAATATCGACGAGGCGTCCGACGAACCAGAAGAGTGCGGCCTCGATGGCCGCTGACGTCCCGCCGAGAATGAGCATGGCGATGAACGGCATCTTCGCCTGGCCGATGTAAAACCAGATGAAACCGAGCGTAGCACGCGGCGGCTGCAAGTTGTCGCGCGGGCGGAACGGATCGATCCAGGTTTCGAACAGGCGGAAGACGGGTCGCAGGAACATGGAAGCGATATAGGCGGATTGAGGGGAGCGGCAAAGGGAATGGAAAGCGGACGCAACCTAATATTTTGGTAATAAACGATAACATCGGCGGCATTGCCATTGATTGCCTCCGAACCCGTCACAATCTGACGATAGGATCGCGCTTCACCGGAGAGAAGGTCATGGAAACGAAAATGCTCGATGCGCATATTCCGCTTCCGCTTGCGGAAAGGTTGGATGCCCTGGCTCTCGACTTGGCGCTGCCGCGCGACGAGATCGTCATCGAGGCTATCGCCGCCTGGCTCGACAGCGAGGAACGCCGCCGCATCGTGGCGCTGCGCACCCTTGCAGCTGCCAACACCATCGTCGTCGTCGAACATGACCGCGTGATCGACTGGGCCGACAGCCTTTGAGCAGGCAAACGGCGCCCGTTCCCATTGGCAAGTAAATCAATTTAACAATTGAAAAGGCCCTCCCCGCTTGCGCCGGGAGGGCTTCTCTCATTCCGCAGCCTCTTCCGCCTGCTCGGCGTGATCGGAGAGGAAGCCGCCGGACTGACGGTTCCAGAGGTCGGCGTAGATGCCGCCGCCTCCGATCAGGTCCGCGTGCGAACCGGCCTCGATGATCCGGCCCTTGTCGAGCACGATCAACCGGTCCATCTCCGTCAGCGTCGAAAGCCGGTGGGCGATCGCGATCACCGTCTTGCCTTCCATCAGGGCGAAGAGGTTTTCCTGAATCGCCGCTTCGACTTCCGAATCAAGCGCCGAGGTCGCCTCGTCGAGCACCAGGATCGGCGCATCCTTCAGGAAGACACGAGCGATGGCGATCCGCTGCCGCTGGCCGCCGGAGAGCTTGACGCCGCGTTCGCCGACCTGCGCGTCGAGCCCCTGGCGGCCCTGCATATCTACAAGCCCTTCGATGAATTCCCAGGCATTGGCCCGCTTTGCGGCTTCGATCACCTCCGCGTCGCTCGCCTCCGGCCGGCCATAGGCGATGTTGTCGCGGATCGAGCGATGCAGCAGCGACGTATCCTGCGTCACCACGCCGATCAGCGAACGCAGGCTCTCCTGCGAGACGCCTGATATATCCTGCCCGTCGATGGTGATGCGCCCGGCCTCCAGGTCGTAGAAGCGCAGCAGCAGGTTCATCAGCGTCGTCTTGCCGGCGCCGGAACGACCGACCAGACCGACTTTCTCGCCTGCCTTGATGTCGAGCGACAGATTGTCGATGACACCCTTGCCCTTGCCATAGTGGAAGCGGATGCGATCGTAATGGATCGCCCCCTTCTTCGCCGTCATGTCAGGCGCATTCGGCTTGTCGGTGATGTCGTGCTGCTTGCTCATCATCTCCATGCCGTCGTAAACTGTGCCGATATTCTCGAACAGCGCCGAGACTTCCCACATGATCCATTGCGACATGCCGTTGACACGCATGGCAAGACCGATGGCGATGGCGATCGCGCCGACCGAGATCGCCCCGTTCAGCCAAAACCAGATCGACAGGCCTGAGACGACGAAGAGCGCGACGCAGTTGTTCAGGTAGACGCTGATATGGAATAGTGTCACCTTTCGCATCTGTTTGTGCACGGTCTGCAGGAACTCGTCCATGCCCTGTTTGGCATAGATCTCCTCACGTCCCGCATGCGAGAACAGCTTGACGGTTGCGATGTTCGTGTAGCTGTCGACTACGCGCCCCGTCATCATAGAGCGCGCATCCGCCTGCTGGGCAGCGATCTTGCGAAGCCGCGGCACGAAGTACGACACGATGCTGACATAGATGGTGAGCCAGACGAGGATCGGGATCATCAGCCGCCAGTCGGCCGCGGCAATCACGATGATCATCGTCAAAAAATAGCTGACGACATAGACGAAGACATCGAGGATCTTCATCACCGTTTCGCGCACGGCAAGCGAGGTCTGCATCACCTTGGTCGCAACGCGCCCGGCAAATTCATTGGCGAAGAACGTCATGCTGTGGCGCAGCAGGAAGCGGTGCATCTGCCAGCGCGCCATCATCGGATAGTTGCCGAGCAGCATCTGGTGCATGATGAGGGAATCGAGCCCGGCCGCCAGCGGCAAGCCGACCAGCACCAGCGCCGCCATCCAGAACAGCTTGTGGCCTTCCGTCTGCAGGAAGGTGCCGCGATCGGCGTTGGTCAGCCAGTCGACGATATCGCCGAGAAACTGGAAGAGCGCCACCTCGCCGATCGCGATCGAAGCCGTCAGTACGGCCATCAGAGCGAGCCAGGGCGCTGCCGGCTTGCTGTAATGCCAGCAGAAAGCAAAGAGACCTTTCGGGGGCGCGACGGGCTCCTCGCTCGGAAAGGGGTTGAGTCGCTGTTCGAACCAGCCAAACATGAAATTGCTCCGAAACATCAGCGTTCCGGCTCCTGGCTTCGCGCCATCTCGGCGCCATGCAAGCACATATGGGAACCGGACGTTCAAGGGGCGAGGCTGAATCAGCCGCGCAAAGGATCAAAAGGGAAGTTTTAGAAAGAAGCCCGCTCTAGCGGCGCCATGTCGCCTTGATCGGCATTACGGCGGGAAAGCGCATAATAAGCAAAATATTCATGTGGCCCTCCCTGCTGGCGTTCGAAGATGTGCATGCATAACGCGAAAACTGCGAAATTTCCAGCCCCGAACTGACGCGAACAGAACGTTTCTGGGCCAAACTGCGCCCTGTTGCGCTGAAATCACAGTTGTATTAGGCCTCCCGCTTCGAAACCAACGGGCGGCGCCTGAATGACGAACCTCAGATTGGCACTCTACCAGCCGGACATCCCCGGCAATACCGGCACGATCCTGCGCCTTGCCGCCTGCCTCGGCTTCGCCGTCGACCTGATCGAGCCCGCCGGCTTCGATGTCTCCGACCGCAATCTGAAACGATCGGGCATGGATTATATCGCCGCCGCCGCGCTGACCCGCCATATCAACTGGCACCGCTTCGAGGCATGGCGCACCACGTCAGGCCGCCGTCTGATCCTTGCCTCGACCAAGGCGGCCGACCGCTACATCGATTTCGCCTTCCGTCCGGACGATGTCCTGCTTTTCGGGCGCGAAAGCGCCGGCCTGCCGGATCACGTGCACGAGAGAGCCGACGCCCGCATCCTCATCCCGATGGTCGAAGGCCAGCGGTCGATCAATGTCGCAGTCTCAGCAGCCATGATCGTCGGCGAGGCGATGCGCCAAACCGTCTGGGCTTGATTGGGGCCTGCCCGAAACGGATTGCCGAATATATCGGGAAGTGTCGAAAATCGACATTGTCAATCGATCAAACCGGCGTATATTTATTAGCCGGGCAATCAAACATCCCACACGACCTTTACGATTTCAATAACTTGGGAAGATTAGCCACCAGGCCGACGCCCGTAGACTGATGAAAGCAGAATAAAACAAGAAAATGGATTCCACGATCATCATGATCAACCTGTTCGGAGCCGTGGCGCTGCTGCTGTTCGGCCTCGCGCAGGTGAAGGACGGCGTGTCCAGGGCCTTCGGCGCCCGGCTGAGAACGGGGCTGGCGACCGGCACGCGCGGCGGCCTTCGCTCATTCCTGTCGGGACTGGTTGCGACCGTCGCGCTGCAGAGCTCGACGGCAACAGCGCTGATGACCGCCTCCTTCGTCGAACGTGATCTGATCAAGCCGCGCATGGCCCAGATCGTCCTGCTCGGCGCCAATGTCGGCACGGCGGTCACTGCATGGATCGTCGCGACCGGCATCGAATGGCTCTCCCCGCTCCTGATCCTCTCCGGCATGGTGCTTTACCGCGGCCGCTCCAGCACCCGCCAGGGCGGCGGCGCAGCGCTGATCGGCATCGGCCTGATGCTGTTGTCGCTGCATCTGCTGAGCCTTGCGACGGAGCCGATGCGCGCCTCACCCGCTCTCGCCGCTTTCATCAGCCTTCTGGATGGCGCTCTGCCGGTGGCGCTCCTCTTCTCGGCAGTGCTCGCCTTCGTCTCATCGTCCAGCCTGGCGGTGGTGGTGCTCATCCTGTCGCTCGCCTCGGCCGGCCTGATCTCTGCCGAACTCGTGATCGTGCTCGTGCTCGGCGCCAATCTCGGCGGCGCGATACCGCCCGTCGTCGCGACGATGTCCGGGCCGGTTTCGGCGCGACGCGTCACGTTCGGCAATCTCGCCGTCCGTGCGCTCGGCTGCATCATCGCCTTGCCTCTCGCGGACTACGGCGCGGAATTCATCCAGATGCTGCCCTTCGGACCGTCAAAGCTCCCAGTCGATGCGCATCTGCTCTTCAATGTTCTGCTCGCCGCCCTCGCCTGGCCCTTTTCGAGGCCGCTCGCCACGCTGATGACTCGCCTGGTTCCGGATCAGGCCGAGCCGGAGACGGCTCCGAAATATCTGGACGCCCATGAGCTTTCGACGCCCGTCATTGCTTTGACCAGCGCCACCCGCGAAGTGCTCGGCATCGGCGACCTCATCGAGCGCATGCTGATCCGGGTCTCCGAGGCCTTCGAAGGCAATGACTCTTCCAAGCTTTCCGAAATCGCGACCCTTGAAGAGCGCGTCGACAGGCTGCAGCAGGCGGTGAAGGTTTATCTCTCGAAGCTCGGCCGCGAGGGGCTCAGCGACGAAAACGCCCGCCGCTCGATCGTTGTCATCGATTATGCCATCAATCTCGAACATATGGGCGACATCATCGAGAAAGGCTTGCTGGAGCAGGTATCGAAGAAGATCTCGCTTGGGCTCAGGTTTTCCGACGACGGTCATCAGGAATTGCGTAAGCTGTTCGACCTGACGATCGACAATCTTCGTGTCGCTCAGACGATCTTCGTCACTCGCGATTTCAATCTTGCGCGTCAGATGATGGAGACAAAGGTGGAGGTCCGGCGCATGGAGAAACAGTCGGCCGAACACCATCTGGAGCGCCTGCGTGACGGACGCGCCGACAGTCTGCAGACAAGCTCGCTGCATCTCGATATGCTGCGTGACCTGAAGAGGATCAACGCGCACATCGTCTCGGTGGCGCATCCGATCCTGGATGAAAGCGGCCTTCTGATCGAAAGCCGCGTGCGTGCCGTCGCGGAGTGACGGTCAGTCGGCCGAAGGCAGGCGGCGCATGGTGAATTCGATCTGGTCACCGTCGAGCTGACGCCAGCTTTCCACCTCGGTCCAATAGGCGGCTTTCGGATATTCGTCGAACCATTCGCGCGCCTTGGCGCGGGCGTCGAGGAGGCCGAGGCAATATGTCTCACGCACAAAATGGTCTTTCTTACGGGGAGGATTTTCCGCCCGGTGTCTCGCCATTCTGCGCTTCAGGCCGTCGAAGGACGGAGGTCCTGGAATTTTTGCCATCAACCCTACCTCTGTCGAAAAGATAGTATCGAAACCCTTGTTTTGCGAGTCGAATCTCGATGCCCTGGCCGCAGCTTGGCGAGAGGCGGCGCCGCCTGCTAGATGTGGCGGGCAACAAGGAATGAGCGAGTCGCATCCTGAACGGATGCCGGCCGCGGAGGCGTGACATGGAAAGACCGGAACTGCCAATCGGCTTGCCTGAGGATATCGAAGAGAAGAAGACGGCCGCCCGCAACTGGTTCGAAGGACTGCGCGATACGATCTGCGCCTCCTTCGAAGCTCTTGAAGACGAGCTGCAAGGCCCCCTCTCCGATCAGGAGCCAGGCCGCTTCGTCGTCAAGGACTGGTCGCGTGAAGAAGGCGCTGGCGGCGGTGGCCGCATGTCGATGATGGAAGGCCGCGTCTTCGAGAAGGTCGGTGTCCATACCTCAACGGTCCATGGCGAATTCTCTCCGGAGTTCCGGGCGCAGATACCGGGCGCCCAGGACGACCCGCGCTTCTGGGCCTCGGGCATTTCGCTGATCGCCCATCCCGTTAACCCCAATGTTCCCACGGTGCATATGAACACCCGCATGGTGGTCACATCAAGCCGCTGGTTCGGGGGTGGTGCCGATCTGACGCCGGTGCTGTCGCGCCGCCGCACCCAGGACGACGAGGACAGCCAGCTTTTCCACAAGGCCATGGAGATCGCCTGCCGCAATCACGCCGTCGCTGATTACGACGCTTACAAGGCCTGGTGCGACGACTATTTCTTCCTGAAGCACCGCAACGAGCCTCGCGGCATCGGCGGCATCTTCTATGACTGGCTGCATTCGAGCGAAGAAGCCGGCGGCTGGGATGCCGATTTCGCCTTCACGCGGGATGTCGGCAGGGCTTTCGCCATGGTCTATCCGAAGATCGTTCGCTCCAACTTCAACAAGCTATGGACGGAAGCCGACCGCGACGAACAATTGATCCGCCGAGGCCGTTACGTCGAATTCAATCTGCTGTATGATCGCGGCACGATCTTCGGCCTGAAGACCGGCGGCAACGTCGAATCCATTCTCTCGTCACTGCCTCCGGTGGTGCGCTGGCCGTGAGACTGTAAAAACTCATCGATAATTCGAGCTGAGGGACCTTCATAAAAATTCAGTGAGTCCTAACTTTATATGTACGTGCGTAACAATCGGAGGAGGATTGTCATGACGACAACAAGCGGCTCGCCTGCGTCCACGGATGCCCAGGAAACATTCCGTGCAATCGACACACCCGAGTTCCTGATCCGCATTGCCGAGAAACTGCGGGCCAAGAGTGGCTCCGATCTGCCGTTGTCCTGCTTCATCGAGCAGGTCAAGCTGCAACTCGCCGGCGGAAAGTCGCCGGAGGATCTGCAGAATGACGCAGCCAACAGCAACACGCCCGGCCATCTCTCGGAAACCTACAAAGCTTGGGCAATGCCCGACTGAAGCACCTTCTCCGGTCGCCACCTCCTGCCGGCCGGAACCTTCTCTTCGCACGTACATTTCATCAATCGCGTGAAAGCGCGATGGCCGTTGCGTTCCAGACAGAGGAGAAAACCATGCGACTTTTCGAATGCGGCACGCTCGTTCCCGGCTGCGCCTGGCACACCCGGGCGGATAATGACGCAGAGGTGGTTCGCCGCGCCGTCGAGCACCTGAAGACTGCTCACGGCGAAACGATCATACGCGAAAACATGGTTGATAACATCAAGGCACGCATCCGCGACGAAGCCACCGCCGCCTGACGGCCGGTGACCGAGTCCTGGCAACAAGGGAGCCGCGCCGCATCCATCCGATGCGACGCGATGTCGGCTATTGCGCTCGTTCCTGCAGCCGGGCGAGGAGCGCCGTCCGATCGGAGGTGAAATTTTCCTCCACCCACTGATTTTCCAGCACCGCAAGCAGTTCGCCGACGCGAGGGCCAGATGCGACACCGGCCGCAAGCACGTCGGCGCCATTCAGAGGAAACTGCGGCTTCTTCCAGTTCGCGGCCTGATCCATGAGCTTGCCGAGCCGCGCCGAACGCGCCATTTCGCCAAGATCGCCCTCAGCCTTGCCGCGCGCAACGGCAAGCGCTAGCTTCAGCCGCGTCGTTATGCCGTCGGGGCCGTTGCGGTAAAGTAGCCGTTCGAAAGCGGCCGGCGAGATTTCGTCGTTGACCGGCGCCGCCGTCGCCCAGGCCTTGAGAGTGGCCGCTTCCGCATTGGAGAGTTTCAGCCGGGCCGCAAGCGCCTCCAACCGCGCCTCATCGGGCGGTACGATCGCCATCAGGCGCAGCAGCGGATCGGGCGCCCAGCCGAGCGCCCTCTCGGTGGCGACAAGCGAAGGGATGGCATCGATCCCCCAACGTTCCGATTCCGGCAGAATTTCCGTCAAGACCGCCACCTGCCGCATCCAGAGGAGTGCCCGGCCGGGATCGGCAGCACCGAGCAGTTTTCTGAGCTCCGACCAGACGCGTTCGGCCGACAGCATCTTCAGTTTCGACCGCGCCGCCGCACAGGCCTTCAGGCCCTCCGCATCGGGACGCCCGGAGCCGTAATAGGCAAAAAAACGGAAGAAGCGCAGAATGCGCAGATGGTCCTCGGCGATACGCCTTGCCGCATCGCCGATGAAGCGGATGTTGCGCGTTTCGATATCGGCAAGTCCGCCGACGAGATCGACCACTTCGCCCTCGGCATCTGCATAGAGCGCGTTGATTGTCAGATCCCGCCGTTCGGCGTCGGCCTTCCAGTCGGTGCTGAAAGCGACCTTGGCGTGGCGCCCATCGGTTTCCACATCGGTACGCAGCGTCGTCACCTCGAAAGGCTTGCCATCGATGACGAGCGTCACCGTGCCGTGCTGCAATCCTGTCGGCACTGCCTTGACGCCGGCCGCCGCCGCCCGCTCGATGACGATTTCAGGCCTCAGCGTCGTGGCGATGTCGATGTCGCTGACCGGCAGGCCCATCAGGCTGTTGCGCACCGCGCCGCCGACCACTCGCCCTTCCCCCTCATCGGCATTGAGAAGCGCAAGGACCCGGCCGAGGGCCGGATCGCGGAACCATGCTTGGTCGGCAATGCCGGTCATGCATAAAGCCTTTCGTAGAGCGTGCGGACGATGCCGGCGGTGATGCCCCAGATCATCCTGGTTTCATAGGGCATGCGGTAGAAATGCCGGTCGATGCCGTCGATGACGCGCCTGTCGCGGCGGTGATTGGCCGGGTTCATCAGGAAGGAAAGCGGCACCTCGAACACGTCGTCCACCTCGGCCGGGTTCAGCCTCAGCGCGAAACCCGGCTCGACGACCCCGAGCACCGGCGTAATGCGGAAACCGGTCGAGGCGAGATAGTTCGGCAGTCTGCCGACCGTCTCGACGAAGGAGCCGGCCAGGCCGATCTCCTCCTCCGTCTCGCGGATCGCCGCCATTTCCGGCGAGATATCGGCCGGATCGATCGAGCCGCCGGGAAAGGCGATCTGGCCGGAATGTTTGCGTAGCGTCGTCGTGCGCTTGGTGAAGATCACATGCGCTTCCTCGCCGTCGTCGACGACAGGCACAAGCACGGCGGCGTCGCGCAGCTTGAAGGTCGCCACCTCCTCCACGATATCAGGATTGAGGACATGGTCGCCGTGATCGCGCCAGGCATGGTCCACCGGCCCGCCATTCTGGTTGAGCGCGCGGCGGCGGAATTCGGCTGCTGAGAACAGCGGATAACGTTGGGCGATCGCATCGTTCATCGGCTAAGTGCATCCAGTTCATCGGCCGGCATGACGGGGAAGACCTCGCCGGCAGAGCAGATCGCAAACATCGCCCGCCCCTCCACGTCGAGCGTCTCGCCGAGCGCGACCAGTTCATACATTACCGCACGTGACACCAGCGCCTCCAGCCGCCCGCGAACGTGCAGATAGGGTTTCAATTCGGTATTCTCGCCCGCAATGGCAAAGCGCAGCCGATGCTCTCCTCCCGCCTCGACGACATCGCCGACATTGGTGCGGAACGTCAGCACCTGGCGGCCCTCTCGTTCCGTCACGCTCATCTCCACGGCGATGAACGGCGCGTCGACGACCCTGATCCTCACCTTTTCCACAGGAGTTACGAGATAGGTCTTCTCGTCCTCATCCTTGCGCAGAACCGTCGAAAACAGCCGCACCAGAGCCGGTCGGCCGATCGGCGTACCCATGTAGAACCAGGTGCCGTCGGCCCTGATCTCCATGTCGATATCGCCGCAAAAAGGCGGATTCCACCGCTCGACCGGCGGTAGCCCGCGTTTTTTACCGCTGTTTTCGGCGGAGGCGCGCGAGATCAGCGCGGCAAGCCCCGCCGCATCCGCCTGTCCGCTGATTTCTTCGGCTGCCATTCTTCCGTCCCGGTTTGTCCTTAACGAAGTGAAGTCACGAGATAGTCATTCGTAACGAACTTGTCAGCCCGTCGCATCTCCATAACTCTATCGAGTATGAGGCAGATGTATAAGTCCGCCGATTCGCTGCCGAATGATTTCAGCCGTTGGAGATGCCCGTGGGTATGATGAAGACCGAAGCCAGCCTCGATGAAAAGGCGATCGTCGCCGCAGCCGAAAGGGCGCTCTCCGATATCGCCGCCATCCGCGGGGAAGTCTCGAAAGTGATCTTCGGTCAGGAGAGCGTCGTCGAGAACACCATCCTCGCTGTGCTGTCAGGCGGTCATGCCCTGCTTGTCGGCGTCCCCGGCCTTGCCAAGACCAGGCTGGTGACGACGCTCGGCGAGGTGCTGGGCCTTGCCGCCAACCGCATCCAGTTCACGCCCGACCTGATGCCTTCGGATATTCTCGGCTCCGAAGTGATGGATCAGGACGACAGCGGCCGCCGTTCCTTCCGTTTCGTCAACGGCCCGGTCTTTGCCCAGCTCCTGATGGCCGACGAAATCAACCGCGCCTCGCCGCGCACCCAGTCGGCACTTTTGCAGGCGATGCAGGAATATCACATCACGATCGCCGGCCAGCGCTATGACCTGCCGGCTCCCTTCCATGTGCTCGCCACCCAGAACCCGCTGGAGCAGGAAGGCACCTATCCCCTGCCCGAGGCCCAGCTCGACCGCTTCCTGCTGCAGGTCGACGTCAACTATCCCGAGCTCGCCGCCGAACGCCAGATCCTGCTCGAGACGACAGGCCTCAGCGAAACCCGGCCGGAAGCGATCATAGACGCGCAGCGGCTGATCGAAATCCAGGCTCTGGTGCGCCAGATGCCGGTCAGCGAGACCGTCGTCGACGCCATCCTTTCGCTGGTTCGCTCCGCCCGCCCCGGCCAGGGCAATGCCTCGACCGACAAGAACGTCGCTTGGGGTCCAGGCCCGCGCGCCGGCCAGGCGATGATGCTCTGCGCCCGCGCCCGCGCGCTTTATGAAGGCCGCCTCGCGCCCTCCCTCGACGATATCTTCGCGCTTGCCGAACCCATTCTCCAGCACCGCATGGCGCTGACTTTCGCTGCCCGCGCCGAAGGCATGTCGGTGCGCGACGTCATCGCCGGACTGGTCAGGCAGGCAAAGGGATAAGGAAGCCGGACGCGTGGCACCTATCGGACAGACCGTCAACCCGACGTCAGGCAGCGATGCCCTTTCCCGCGCCAGGCAGCGGGCCTCCCTGATGCCGGACTGCCTGGTGGAAGCCAAGCGCATCGCCAATACGGTGATTGCCGGCTGGCACGGCCGCCGCAAGCGCGGCATCGGCGAGAATTTCTGGCAGTTCCGACCCTATGCCGAAGGTGAAAGCCTGTCGCGCATCGATTGGCGCCGCTCCGCCCGCGACGATCATACCTATGTGCGGGAGCGCGAATGGGAGGCAGCGCACACGATCTGGCTCTGGTGCGACATGTCGCCTTCGATGATGTACAAGTCGAGCTACGGCAGCGTCTCCAAGGAAAGCCGGGCGCTGGTCGTGATGCTGGCGCTTGCTGAAATCCTCGCCCGCTCCGGCGAGCGCATCGGCTGCCCCGGCATTATGGAACCTGTCTCCACCCGTAATGCCGCCGAACGCCTCGCAGCCGCGCTCATGCACGCGCCGCTGACCGGCGGACTGCCGGAAACAGCGATGATCCGCGGCTGGAGTGACCTCGTGCTCATCGGCGATTTCCTCGACGACGCTCCTGTTATCATGGAGCGGCTCGGCCCGCTTGCCCGCCGTGGCCTGCACGGCCATGTGGTCGAGATAGCAGATCCCGCCGAAGAGATCTTTCCCTATAGCGGCCGCACCGAATTCATCGATCCGGAGACCGGCGCCAAGCTGATTTCCGGCCGCGCCGAACACGTCCGCGAGACCTATCGCAACGCCTACCTCGCCCGTAGGGACAGCCTCGGCCAGTCGCTGCGCCATCTCGGCTGGACCTTTACAACCCACCGCACCGATCATCTTGCCTCGGAGGCGCTGGTCGCGGTCCACATGTACCTGTCCGGCATGCCGGCCAAGGCAACGCATGGAGGGCTGCTATGAACGCCCTTCCCTTCGCTTTCGCCTATCCCGCCATTCTCGGCGCCCTCATAGCCTTGCCGGTCATCTGGTGGCTGTTGCGGCTGACACCGCCACGCCCGAAAACGGAGGTCTTTCCGCCGCTGAAGATCCTTGCATCGGTATTGAAGCGCGAGGAAACACCGGCGCAAAGCCCCTGGTGGCTGACGCTTCTGCGCATGCTGCTCGCCGCCATCATCATCCTTGCGATTGCCGATCCTGTCTTCAATCCGCGCACCAATTCGCTTGCATCGGGTGGCCCGCTCGTCCTCTTCGTCGACAACAGCTGGGCGGCATCGCCCGATTGGGAGCGTCGCGTTCAGACCGCCGACGCGCTGGTGGACGATGCCGAATCCGCCGGCACGCCGGTAGCGGTCGCCTTCACCGCCGATCCCACCAACGATGCCGTGCCCGGCACCGCAGCCAGCGCCCGCGACAAGCTGCGGGCTGCCGAGCCGCGGCCGCTGGTCCCCGATCGCGAGCGCGCCTTCCAGGCGCTGCGGGCAGCGCTCAACGGCGTCAAGCCCGGTACCCTCGCCTTCCTGACCGACGGCGCCGCCGCCAAGGCCGATGATCTGACGGTGCGCAGGCTTGCCGAACTCCAGCCCGCCGATCTGCGCCTGATCGAGGGCGATGCCATGAAGACGGTTGCCGTCACCGCGGCCAGCAATGCGGCCGACGCGATGACGGTCAAGGTCACGCGGCTCGACAGTTCGCGCCCCGCATCCGTGGCGCTGAACGCCGTCGATGCCCAGGGCCGCTCGATCGCCAACGGCAGGGTGGATTTCCGGCCCGGCCAGAGCGTCGCCACGAGTTCGATCACCGCTCCCTTCGAGATGCGCAACGATTTCGCCCGCATCAGCGTCGACAACGGCGCGACGGCAGGCGCGGTCCACCTTCTCGACGACGCGTTCAAGCGGCGCCGCGTCGTCCTGCTGTCCGGTACCGGAGCCGATGAATTCCAGCCGCTGCTCTCGCCGCTCTACTACATCCAGCGGGCGCTGCAGCCCTATGCGGACATCATCCAGCCCAGCGATTCCGATCTGGCGGTCGCGATACCGAAACTTCTCGCCAGCAACCCTTCGATCATCATCATGGCCGATATCGGTCGCCTGCCGGAGGAGACCTACGAGCCTCTGACACGCTGGATATCGAATGGTGGCATGCTCCTGCGTTTCGCCGGCCCGCGCATGGCGGCGGCACCTGCCGACGATCCGCTCATTCCCGTTATCCTACGCCAGGGAGAACGAGCGCTGGGCGGCACCTTGTCCTGGAGCGAACCGCAGTCGCTGGCCGAATTTCCGAGCATCGGCCCCTTCGCGGGCATACCGCGTCCCGCCGATGTCGTGGTCAAACGGCAGGTGCTCGCCGAGCCGACACCCGACCTTGCCGAACGCACCTGGGCAAGCCTCGCCGACGGCACGCCACTGGTCACGATGAAGCAGCTGGCATCCGGCCAGATCGTCCTCTTCCACGTCACAGCGGAAGCGACCTGGTCCGATCTGCCGATCTCGGGCACTTTCGTCGATATGCTGCGTCACCTCCTGCAGATATCGCGCTCAGGCGGTGTGACGTCCGAGGCGCGCAGCAGCGCGCGTGTCTCCGAGACCCTTCCGCCCTACCGCATGCTGACGGCCAAGGGTGTGCTCGTTTCCGAGACTGGCTCGGCGCGACCTCTGATCCCCAGGGCCGGAGCCGAACCGACGGCGAATTTCGATAATCCGCCCGGCCTCTACGGTTCGGAAGATGGTTTCACCTCATTGAACGTGCTGCCCGAGAACGCCGAACTGAAGCCGCTCGATACCGCTGGAACCAATGCCGTGCGCGAAGGCTTGATCGGCGGCGAAAGCTGGTCGGCAAAGCCGGCTCTTTTCCTGGTCGCCTTTCTGCTGCTGCTCGCCGACAGCCTGATCGTCCTTTTCATGAACGGCGCTTTCTCGCGATTGCGCCCGGCCGCTCGCGCCGTGGGCGTGATCGCGGTCGTACTCGGCGCAGGCTTCCTGCTGCAGCCCGGCACACTTCACGCCAACGACTCCCGGCCCGATGACGACCTCATTCTGGAGAGGCTTGACAACACGCATCTCGCCTATGTCGTCACCGGCGAGCAGGAAGTCGACAATATATCCGAGCGCGGCCTTGAGGGCTTGACCCAGTTCCTGACCTTCCGCACGACGCTGGAGCCGGCGCCGCCCGTCGGCCTTGACCTCACCAGGGACGAACTCACCTTCTATCCGATCATCTATTGGCCGGTGTCGGCAACGGCGCCGATGCCGTCATCGGCCGCGATCAGCCGCATCGACGCCTATATGCGCAACGGCGGCACTGTGCTTTTCGACACGCGCGACCAGCTCAGCGCTCTGGACAATGGCGGCGATGTCAGCGCCAACGGTCAGCGGCTGCAGGAAATCCTCGCCAATCTCGATATCCCGCCGCTCGAACCGGTCCCCTCGGATCACGTGCTGACGAAATCCTTCTATCTCCTGTCGAGCTTTCCCGGCCGCTATGCCGGCAGCCCGCTTTGGATCGAGGCCCGGCAAGGTGGCCGAGAAACGACCGAAAAATCGGCGGCGACGGCCGACGGGGTTTCGCCGATCCTGATCACCGGCAATGATTTCGCCGGCGCCTGGGCAGTCGACGAAAACGGTACGCCGATGCTGCCGACTGTGCCCTCGGATGAAGGGCAGCGTGAATATGCCTACCGGGCCGGCGTCAACATCATGATGTACATGCTGACCGGCAACTACAAGACCGACCAGGTCCACGTTCCCGACCTCCTCGAACGGTTAGGGCAATGAGATGACCTTCGATTTTTCACCCTTCCTGCCCTGGCCGATCCTAGCGGCACTGGCCGCCGCCAGTGCTTTCATCGCCGCCTTTGCGATCTTCCGCGGCATTCGCGGCGCCTGGATCAGGACACTGGCCGCCCTCGCCCTGCTGAGCGCCCTTGCCAACCCCGTACTGCTGCAGGAGGATCGCGATCAGCTGTCGACGATCGTCCCCGTCATCGTCGACCGAAGCCAAAGCCAGCAGACACCCGAGCGCATGAAGATGACCGATGACGCGCTTGCGGCATTGAAAGGGCAGCTTGCCCGCTTCCCCCAGATAGAACCCCGCTTCGTCGAAGTCGAAGGCGACGTCAATTCCGACGTTCCGTCCACCCGCCTGTTCGATGCGCTGGCAGCCAACATCGCCGATGTGCCGGCCGCCCGCATCGGCGGCGCCATCATGCTGACAGACGGTGAAGTCCATGATGTCCCGGCCGCCAATCAGGCGCTTGGCTTCGATGCGCCGATCCATGGTCTCGTCACCGGCAAGCCCAAGGAATTCGACCGTCGCATCGAAGTCATCAAGGGACCGCGCTTCGGCATCGTCAACGAGGAGCAGCAGGTCGTCCTGCGCGTCTTCGACGATGGTCCGAGCCCCGGCGGCACGGCCGACGTCACGGTGAAGCTGAACGGCGACGAGATCGCTACCTTGCAGGCAACGCCCGGTCAGGATACGCCTTTCTCCTTCAAGGTGCCGGCTGGCGGCAGCAACGTGCTCGAATTCTCCGTCGCCGCGCTTCCCGGCGAAGTCACCACCGCCAACAACCGCGCCGTCCACGTCATTGACGGCATTCGCCAGAATCTGCGCGTCCTGCTCGTCTCCGGCGAACCGCATGCCGGCGAGCGCGCTTGGCGCAACCTCCTGAAATCCGACGCCTCGGTCGATCTCGTTCACTTCACCATTCTGCGTCCGCCGGAAAAGCAGGACGGCACGCCGATCAACGAGCTGTCGCTGATCGCCTTCCCGACGCGTGAACTTTTCATCGACAAGATCAAGGATTTCGACCTGATCATCTTCGACCGCTATCAGGACCGCGCCAACGTGCTGCCCATGCTTTACTATGACAACATCGCCCAGTACGTGGAGAACGGCGGCGCGCTGTTGATCGCCGCCGGTCCGGAACACGCGAGTCCAGAGTCGATCGCGATGACGCCGCTCGCCTCTGTGCTGCCGGCAGAGCCGACCGGCCGGATGATCGAAAAGGCCTTCTATCCTCGCCTCTCCGAGGAAGGGCGCAAGCATCCGGTCACACGCGGCTTGGACGGCTCCGGCGAGGACCCGCCGCATTGGGGCCGCTGGTTCCGCAGCGTCGATGTCGAACGGCCGCAGGGCGAAACGATCATGGTTGGCGCCGACAACCATCCGTTGCTGGTGCTGAACCGCGCCGGCCAAGGCCGCGTCGCCATGCTGCTTTCCGATCAGGGCTGGCTCTGGGCGCGCGGCTTCGAAGGCGGCGGTCCAAATGTCTCGCTGTATCGCCGCATCGCTCATTGGCTAATGAAGGAACCAGCGCTCGAGGAAGAAGCGTTGACGGCGCGCGCCTCCGGCCGAACGCTTGAAGTCACGCGCCAGACGATCGGCGACAATCCTGGTAACGCCACCGTGCGTTACCCCTCCGGCAAGACCGAAAGCCTGCCGCTCACCCAGACGGAACCGGGGCTCTACAAGGCCGAAAAACGCATGAACGAAGTCGGCCTCTTCGAAATCCGTAACGGCAAGTTATCGACGCTTGTGCACATCGGCGCTGTCGATGCGCCCGAATTCAAGGCGATGATCTCGACGACCGAAGTGCTGAAGCCTGTCGTCGACAGGAGCAAAGGTCTCGTGACCCGTGTCGCCAGCGAAAAGGGCGCAATCAGCGTTCCGCCGATCCTGCCGGTGCGCGGTCAGGTCCGCGTCTCCGATAACGAGCGTATGATGATCCGCATGACCAACGAAACGGTCCTGAAGGGAATCAACACGCTGCCGCTCTTTGCCGGCTTCGCCGGCGTCGGCATCCTGCTGCTCGCTTTCGGCGCCATGTGGTGGCGCGAAGGGCGATAGTCGCATGCCGGAGTTCGAGCTCACGGCATCGCCTTCGGCTGGGGAACTCGCGGCAATCACCGATGCGCTCTCGGCCTTCAATAACAGCGATGTCGGCCCTTCGGACCGCCAGCCGCTCGCCGTCCTCATCCGCGATACCGCCGGCAATGTGACCGGCGGCCTGTCGGGCTTTACCGCCTGGGGCTGGCTCTTTACCCAAATGCTTTATATCCCCGATACGCTGCGCGGGACGGGCATAGCCGGCAAGATCCTAGCAATGGCGGAAGACGAGGCCAAGGCGCGAGGATGTCGTGGCGCCTGGATCGATACCTTCAACCCGCAGGCTCTCCGCGCCTATCTGCGCCAGGGTTATGAAATCTTCGGCGAGCTTGAGGATCTCCCGGAAGGCCGCACCCGCAGCTTCCTCCGGAAAAATCTCTGATCATCCGCGCCAGGCGATTATGCCTTTCAGCCGCTCGTGCACATCCTCGGCGATCGGAACGACCAGCACCCGGCCGGGATCGACGGGACCTGGAAAGGCAAGCGCGTTATAGGCCACCTTCTCGAAGCCGAGCGGGCCGTAATAGGGCGGATCGCCGACCAGGATGACGGCTTCCGAACCCTTCCGCCGCGCAGCTTCCACTGCGATCCGCACCAGTTCCCGGCCGATACCGATATTTTTGTGCGAGGGTCGAACGGCAAGCGGGCCAAGAAGATGCCCCTTCACCGTGCCGGCCAGCACCGGCGTCATGCGCACGGAGGCGATCGTCTCGCCATCGTCGGCGCAGATAAAGGAAAGCGACAGATCATGCGGCCCCTGCTCGCGGATGCGCGCGGCGGCACGCGTGAACCGGCCCGGACCGAAGGCTTCTTCATTGATGTGTTCGATGGCGGCGTCGTGGGACGCGTCTTCGGTGAGGTAGACGAGATCGTGCTTGTACATGATGACAGAAACCGGTTGGACAGATTGATGGGTCTCGAACACGCCTTCGGCGTTCGGAGCATCAGCGTCGTCGTAGGTTTCTGGAAATGAACATCAGACAGGCGTTCCTCAAATCGTGAAAAGGCCGATAGCAGGAAAAATTTCCGCCGTCCAACGCAAAATGCACACCCGATCCTGCTGGCGCGGGGGCGTGACGCACTGTTCAATCTTTACCGCCTGCAAAGCCCCACTATCTCAGCTAACGTCAATTCCAACACGCCAATCAAGGGAATGAAGATCATGGGAATGCTTGTGGACGGCGTCTGGCATGACGTCTGGTACGACACGAAGGAGAGCAAGGGCCACTTCAAACGGCAGCCCTCGCAATTTCGCAACTGGGTGACGGCAGACGGCGAGGCTGGGCCTTCCGGAAGCGGCGGCTTCAAGGCCGAGGCCGGGCGGTATCATCTCTATGTCTCTCTCGCCTGCCCTTGGGCCCATCGCACCTTGATCTTCCGCAAGCTGAAGAAGCTGGAGGAGCTGATTTCGGTTTCTGTCGTGGATCCACTGATGCTCGAGAATGGCTGGGAGTTCAAGATCGGTGACGGCGCTACCGGCGATCATCTCTTTGGCGCTGGGACACTCTGGCAGATCTACGTCAAGGCGGATCCGCACTATTCCGGCCGTGTTACCGTTCCCGTCCTCTGGGACAAGCAGACCGGCACGATCGTCAATAACGAGTCGGCCGAGATCATCCGCATGTTCAACAGCGCCTTCGACGGGCTCACGGGTTCGAAGGCCAATTTCTATCCGGAGGATCTCCGTGCCGAGATCGACACGCTGAACGCCACCGTCTACGACACTGTCAACAACGGCGTCTACAAGGCGGGCTTTGCCACAACTCAAGAAGCTTACGAGGAAAATGTCGGCAAACTGTTCGAAACACTCGATATTCTCGACCAACGCCTGGGCAAGGGCCGCTACCTTTTCGGCGACAGATTGACCGAGGCTGATTGGCGCCTCTTCACCACGCTGGTGCGTTTCGACTCGGTCTATGTCGGCCACTTCAAGTGCAACATCCGCCGCATCGCTGATTATCGCAATCTGCCCGGCTATCTCAGGGATCTCTATCAGACGGCAGGTGTTGCCGAGACGGTAAACCTGCAGCACATCAAGCAGCACTACTACCGCAGTCACAAGACGATCAACCCGACCGGCATCGTCCCCATCGGCCCGGCGCTCGATCTCGACAGCCCGCATGGCCGCGCTACAGCGCCGCGCGTCTTTTTAGACGCGCAAAGGACGCTGTAGAAAAAATTGCTGCATAATTTACTCTAAATCGATTCCGACTTAGGAATTATGCAGCGGGTTGAATGCAGCCTGAAGCTTCTCACCAGCGGTGGTCTGGCTCCTGCTCGCCCCGAAGCTCGGCGAGGCGGCGATACGTCGCCTCGGTCGTGCCCTCGGGCAGGCTGTCGAGCGAAAAGAACCCGCTGTCGGAAATCTCCCAATCCGGCGGCCGCGGTGCCGTCTGCTCGACGGTTACGCGATAGAATACAACGTGGTCGCGCCGGGTGGTCGTGGTGTTGAAATAGACCTGGACCAGCTGCGGTTTTCCAATGATTCTGAGGTTGCCCTCCTCGCGCAGTTCCTTGATCAGCGCTTCTTCGGCCGTCTCGTTGCGTTCCAGCCCGCCGCCGGGCATATGCCAGCCGCCGATATAGCTGTGGCGCACGAGAAAGATCCGGCCGTCCGCATCGAAGCAGGCGGCCCTGACCCCCATCGTCATGCCGCGGGCGAAGGAGAAATAGACATGCAGGAGGCGCAGGGCCAACCTGATGTGAGGGGGCCGCTTCTCTTTATCCACCATCGTCCCGTTTCGGCTCTTCATCGCGCCGGATGTGTTTGAATTGTCAATAAGCTGGTCTATGTCTCGTAGCATGTTCAAGCTCGCGCATATTTCCGACGTCCACCTCGGACCACTGCCTCCTCTTTCCATTCAAGAGCTGTTTTCCAAACGCATAACCGGCTTTGTGAACTGGCATCGAAATCGACGCAAGCACCTTTTCGCCAGCACGCTGGATCTGCTTCTCGATGACATCCGCGCCCATCAGGCCGATCATTTGGCCGTTACCGGCGACCTCGTCAACCTGGCGAGCGGCATCGAGATCCGCGCCGCCGCCGCCTGGCTACGCGCGCTCGGCGATCCCGCCGACACCTCGGTCGTTCCCGGCAATCATGACGCCTATGTGCCGGGTGCCTATGAGAAATCGATGCGCGCCTGGTACGATTATGTCCGCGGCGATCTCGCCTCGCCGCAATGGCAGGAAGACCGCCGCATCTTTCCCTATCTGCGTGTCCGCGACAAAGTTGCGATCGTCGGCTGCTCCACGGCCGTCGCCACGCCCCCTTTCGCCGCCTCCGGCTTTTTCAGCGCCCGCCAGGCCCGCGACACGGTCAACATGCTGCGCGCGGCCGGCGAAGCCGGTCTCTTCCGCGTCGTCATGATCCATCATCCGCCGATCCGCGGCGCCACCGCCTTCCACAAACGCATGATCGGCATCCGCCGCTTCGCGGCCGTGATTTCGACCGGCGGCGCCGAGCTCGTGCTGCACGGCCACACGCATCTGAATACGCTGCACTGGCTGCGCGGCCAAGTGCAGCCGGTGCCTGTCGTCGGCATCGCGTCGGCCTCGCAGGGGCCGGGCAGCATAAAGCCGCCGGCCGCCTACAACCTCTTTTCCATCGACGGCTCTCCGGGCGCCTGGGAACTCACCGGCGAGCGCTTCAGCCTGAACAGGACAGGCGATGCGATGATGCCGGAAAGCGTCGATATTTTCGCGCCTTAGCGCTGACTTCGGACTCTGTTTATGCGGCACTTGAATCAATCTCGCAAAGCGCGTTGCAACCGTCGCAACATTTGTCATGGAGGCAGCCTACCCTCTTGGTATTTTTACCGGTAAGCGTACAATCCAACCGACTGCATCGCCTCAGAACGGAGCCGCCAATGACTTCCCCCTTCCATCGCCTGTGCAGAACAACACTTGCCGCCGGCTTTGTCTTCGGCATGGCAAACGCCGCCTTCGCGGTCGGCGACAGCAACGACGACACCAATCCGCCGCCGAAGACGCAGACGACCAAGACCTGCACCGGCGGCAAGGTCTGGGACAAGGCCAAGAAGGAATGCGTCACTCCGAAGAAGAACAGCTTCAACGACGACGATCTCTATAAGTTCGCCCGCGAATTCGCCTATGCCGGCCAGTATGAGAATGCCATCGCCGTGCTCAATCTTGCTCTTAATCAGAACGACCCCCGCATTCTGAACTATCTTGGCTATGCCAACCGCAAGGCCGGTCGCATGGAGCTCGGCATGTCCTATTACCGCAAGGCATTGCAGGCGGATGAGAATTATATTCTCGCCCGCTCCTACATGGGCATGGCACTGGTGGAACAAGGAGACATCCAGGGAGCGCGCGTCCAGCTCGTCGAAATTCGCGACCGCGGCGGCGAAGACACCTGGGCCTACCGCGCTCTGCTGCAAAGTTTGAACGGTTACAAGACATATTGACGCAAGCTTTGCGGGCTAGATTGGGAAAACCCCTTGGGAAAGGGGATAGGATGACCGAATGCTTGCGAAGTGCAGTGGATTTGCTTCATAAAGCATCTGCATCTCCGGTGCCAAAAAAGCCGGTTTCGCGTCCGATGGCGAAGCTTTCGTCCGCGAAACCATTGTGAATGCTTCTTGGATAGACAATGCGTCAGCCCGCAACGACCACCGACCTCCGGCGTGATCTCGTCGGCCTTCTGCCCCACCTTCGCCGCTTCGCGATCACGCTCGCGGGCGAAGCGACCGTGGCCGACGAACTTGTCCAAGCCGTCTGTCTGCGCGCCATTGCCAGGGGGCATCAGTGGAATGGCGAGGGCCGACTGGAAAGCTGGATCTACACGCTTGCCCGCCAGCAGTGGACGGAGGACAGCCGCAAGCGGAAGCCGAAGGCGTCGGCACGCGGCAACGTCACCGATATCAGAGAGGCTGCGCGTGAACGCTCGGCCTCGGTCGATCCCGACGCCATCCATCGCATGATCGCCGAAATGCCGGAGGGCGTTTCCTCGATCTTCCTGCTCGTCGATGTCGAAGGTCACAGCTATCAGCAGGCGGCCGACATCATGGGCATTTCGACGGCAAGCGTCGTCTCCCAGCTGGCCACCGCAAGGCTGCATTTCGCCGGACTTGCCGGCACCCACCCCATCCACAGGTACTGAATTGCTCGATCTTAGGAAATTGCCGCTCGAAGCCCAGCTCACCGCCCTTCTCGACGGCGAGGTCTCTCCCGAACAGCGGCACGAACTGGAACAGCGCCTGGCTAGCGACGAGAACGCGCGGCGTCTGCATGAAAAGCTGCGCCATGGCGCCGATTTCGGCCGCCGCCGCCTGGACGATGTCCTAAAGGAGCCGGTGCCGCTCGCCCTCGTCCGCTCGATCAAGAGCACGCAGCCGCCAAAGACTCCGATCACCCAGCGCGCCATACGCCCCCAGGTGAAACTGGCTCCAAGCGGCCCACAGGCGCTGGCAGCCGCTCTGATCCTGTTCGTCGTCGGTTGTGGCATTGGCTATTTTGCCGCCACAACCCCGGATGCCGACGAGATCGCCACCACGGCCGCCACGGCGCCCGCCAATACCAATGACTGGCTCGGCGACGTCACCGCCTATCAACGCCTGCTGATCCGCCAGCCCCGTCACCTCGTCGAAGTGCCGGCCTCACAGGCCGAAGAAATCTCCAGCTGGCTGACGACCGCCATCGGTGTGCCTTTCCGTGTGCCGGATCTCAGCGCCGAATCCTGGACCTTCCAGGGTGCCCGCGTCATCCTCGGCGACAACCGGCCTGTCGGTCAGCTCGTCTATTCCAACAGCGACGGCGACATCATCTCCATCTGCTTTCGGAAGGACGCGCAGCCGCCTGAGACCGACGACTTCAAGGAAACGATCAAGGACGAGATTGGCCTGGTCACCTGGCACAATGCCGGCACCTCCTATGTTCTCGCCGGCCCCTCCGCCGAAGCCAACCTCGGCCAGCTCGCCATGAAAATCGCCACCGCGATCTGATCGGCAGGTCGTCGGCAGATCGACGATTTGACGAGATAGGAAAATCGACGTTCAGCGCCAGCGGCCCCCTCATCCGCCTGCCGGCACCTTCTCCCAGCTGGGGAGAAGAGACTCGCGGCGACGGTCTCGGCTTCCCCTTCTCCCCGGCGGGGAGCAACCATGTTTCATTTTTGCTGGTATTGTGGCGTCCATTCGGTCTTTCGAGAGAGGATTGTGTTGGCGAGAACGATGAGTTTGCGTGCGACGGCTATGACGGCGCACAGGTGATCCTTTCCGTTCTGACGCAAGCGGGCGTAGAAAGAGGCGAGATCCGGATTGTGCCGGGTTGCCGTAAACGCGCACATGAACAGGCTCTTTCGCAGGCGTTCGCGACCACCCTGGATGCGGCGTCTGCCATGATATTTTCCGCTATCATCGTCATAGGGTGCGACGCCGGCAAGGGCG
>NZ_MXPU01000021.1 GCF_002204185.1 Rhizobium esperanzae
GTCGCACCCTATGACGATGATAGCGGAAAATATCATGGCAGACGCCGCATCCAGGGTGGTCGCGAACGCCTGCGAAAGAGCCTGTTCATGTGCGCGTTTACGGCAACCCGGCACAATCCGGATCTCGCCTCTTTCTACGCCCGCTTGCGTCAGAACGGAAAGGATCACCTGTGCGCCGTCATAGCCGTCGCACGCAAACTCATCGTTCTCGCCAACACAATCCTCTCTCGAAAGACCGAATGGACGCCACAATACCAGCAAAAATGAAACATGGTTGCTCCCCGCTGGGGCGAAGGGGGCACGGGAGGCCGCGTAAATGCAAACCAACTTCACCCCAGCCCAGCTCGCCGATCCTGATGTCGCCGAATAGGAAAAAATCCTGCGCAAATGCGTCCACTGCGGCTTCTGCACCGCCACCTGTCCCACCTATGTGACGCTCGGCAACGAGCTCGACAGTCCGCGCGGCCGCATCTATCTGATCAAGGACATGCTGGAAAACGGCCGGCCCGCCGATGCCGAGGTCGTCACCCATATCGACCGCTGTCTCTCCTGCCTTGCATGCGTCACCACCTGTCCCTCGGGCGTCGACTATATGCATCTGGTCGATCACGCCCGCGCCCATATCGAAAAGACTTACAGGCGGCCGTTCATGAACCGGCTGACGCGCGCCATTCTCGCGGCCGTACTGCCCTATCCCGGCCGTTTC
This sequence comes from Rhizobium esperanzae, assembly GCF_002204185.1. Taxonomy (GTDB): domain Bacteria; phylum Pseudomonadota; class Alphaproteobacteria; order Rhizobiales; family Rhizobiaceae; genus Rhizobium; species Rhizobium esperanzae. The sequence continues at coordinate 707 of NZ_MXPU01000021.1, forward strand.
CGCCTGGCGCTCCATCTCGCCCGTCTCGGCCGCCCCTTTGCCGGCCTGATGCGGGGAGCGGCAGTCAAACCCTTTGCCGCTATGCTGGCGCTTGCGCCACGCCGCATTCCCGCGCCTTCAGACTTTTCAAAACCCGGCACCCATCGGCCCGAGACGGCGTGGCGCGGCCGGGTGGCGATTCTCACCGGCTGCGCCCAGCCGGTGCTCGATCCCGGCATCAACGCCGCAGCGATCCGACTGCTGACGCGGCTCGGCATCGAGGTTGTGGCGCCGGAAGGTGAGGTCTGCTGCGGATCGCTGGTCCATCATATGGGCCGGGCCGAACAGGCGCTCGCAAGCGCCCGCACCAATGTCGATATCTGGACGCGCGAGATCGAGAGCCATGGCCTCGATGCGATCATCATCACCGCATCGGGCTGCGGCACGACGATCAAGGACTACGGTCACATGCTGCGCCTCGACCCCGCCTATGCCGCAAAGGCGGCGAGGGTCTCGGCGCTGGCAAAGGACATCGCCGAATATCTGGCGACCCTCGACCTGCCGGCCCATATGCCGAGGGGCATCACGGTCGCCTATCATTCGGCTTGTTCGATGCAGCACGGCCAGCGCATCACCCTTGCGCCGAAATCCTTGCTGAAAGCGGCGGGCTTCACTGTGCGCGATCCGGCCGAAGGCCATCTCTGCTGCGGCTCGGCCGGCACCTACAACATCATGCAGCCGGAGATTTCGGCGGAGCTGAAGGCGCGCAAGGTCAAAAACATCCAAGCCACCAAGGCCGATATCATCGCCACCGGCAATATCGGCTGCATCACCCAGATCGCCACCGGCACCGAGATCCCGATCCTGCATACGGTCGAGCTTCTCGATTGGGCCTATGGCGGCGCTATGCCGGAAAAATTAACGGGTTTGCCGTTAGGCTGAAGGGAATGCAGGCCCATTCGGGCTGCTCCCGGGAGGTTGGGCGATGTGGCGGGGAATGATTGTATTTGCGGGACTCCTCGGTGCGGCAGGCGCGGCCCATGCCGACAGCCGCCTATTCTGTTCCGCCGATGACGCGCAGGCGCGGTTCACCCTCGAAAGCGGTTTTGCAAACGAAGGCGGCCATAGGCTCAACCATTTCCGCGGCGCGCTTATTGTCAAGGATCCCGCGCAAGCGGCTTTTGCAAAACGTCTGTTCGAATCGCAGCATCTGAGCAATCACTGGTCGCGCGATGGCGAACTGCTCCTGGAAGTCTTCGACGGCGGCGGTGACGATACCGGCGGCGCAACACTGGATCTGGTGGTGGTTGCCGGCGCCCGCGGCAAGCCGGCGGCGAATTTCAGCGGCACCTATTCCCTGACAATCGAGGGCGGCAGCAATCCTTACGCCGCCGAGGGCAAGGTCAGCTGCGGCACGAAATAGAGCAACTTCAGGAAAATTGTGAGCGGTTTTCCGTCCAAAATTGCGCCCAGACAAAAAGTTAGAGCGGTCCTGCTTTCATGAAAGCGGGACCGCTCTAACGCCGCAGCTGAATTTCAATCATTACCAGTGGAACGAGACGCCGACATTGACGGCGTTGGTGAAGATATTGGTCTTCAGCCGGTCGCCGCTGTCGATCGGAACGTCGACGCGCGAATAGGTGCCTTTGTATTCGACGAAGGTCGACCAGCGGTCGGTCACCTTGAAGTCGACGCCGGCTTGGGCCTGCAGCGTCACGCCGCCGAATTCGTAAGCCCAGGTCTTGCCCTCGGGGCGAATCACTTCGACATGCGGAATGTTCACGCCGATGCCGGCGCCGAGATAGGGCGTCCAGCGGCGGGTCGGATCCTGGAAGCGATAGAGACCGTTCACGGTGAGCAGGTTCAGGCCGTCGGTGAATTCGAAATGCGACCAGCCGGCCTTGGCGAGCGTGTCGTCGTCGGCATAGACCTTGTCATGGGTATAATCGAGCGAGATACCCCAGTTCGGCTTGTTGAAATTCTCGAGCCACCAGGTGACGCGGCCGCCATAATAGGGCGGGGCGCCGAAGGATTTGCCTTCCCAGCCGGCCGTAAAATGCGTGCCATCCGAGACGTCAACGCCACTGTGCGGCGCGGTCTGATAGCCGCCGTAAATGGAGAATTCCAGGTCTTCCGCCGAGGCGGAGGCTGCTGAACAGATGGTGAAAAGCGCGATGCCCGCAAGCAGGGAGGCGGAGGAACGCAGCGCATATGTCATTGAATAGCCCCGATATTGCAAATATGTCGACTCTTAGGCACCAGTGCCAGCTTTCCGCCGTAAAGTCTAAGGAAAAGAAAAGGCGCGTCAGAATGCGCCTTTCGTTTTTTCGCAAGTGTTGCTCAGCCGCCGAACATCGTGCGCAACACGTCGATGCCCCGGTCCTCGAACGCCACCTTGCCTTGCTTGTTGCCGGGACCGATGACGATCACCTTGGTGCCGACGGGGGCACGATCATAAAGATGCATCACGTCCTCGTTCATCATGCGGATGCAGCCGGAAGACATGTTGAGGCCGATCGTCCAGGGCTGGTTGGTGCCATGGATGCGGAAGATGGTGTCGCGGCCGCCCTGATAGAGATACATGGCGCGCGCACCGAGCGGATTGTCCTCGCCGCCTTCCTGGTAGGCGGGGATGATGTGGCCCTTGGCGGCTTCGCGGCGGCGCATTTCGGCCGGCGGCGTCCAGGCCGGCCATTCGGCCTTGCGCCCGATCTTGACGATACCCGACCAGCCGAAGCCGTCGCGGCCGACGCCGATGCCGTAGCGGGTGGCGCGGTTGTTGCCTTCGACAAGGTAGAGATACTTGTTGTTGGTATCGATGATGACGGTGCCGGCCACTTCCGTCGTCACCAGGCGCACTTTCTTGCGCTTGAACTGCGGCTTCACATATTTCGGCATCTGCGCGACGCGCACGATCTGCGCCGGAGCCCGTGTATTGTCGGGCGTAGAGCCGGCCGGCGCTGCAAAGGCGGATGTAGACATCAAGGACAAAACAAGTCCGGCGGCAGCCAGACCCGGCATTAGTTTGATCATGATCGATTCCCCTCAAGCAAATTCGCCCGAAGCTACATGAACTCCTGCTCGATTCAAGATCGACCCGGCCGGATAGAGCAATTTCGCTGAAGGAAACCGCCTGTTCTTGCGGCTTCCAAGATATCGCCTGTGTCTTTACATGACGATGACGCGGGTTCCGACGTTGACACGGTCGTAGAGATCGACGACGTCCTCGTTGCGCAGGCGGATGCAGCCGGAAGAAACGGCGCTGCCGATCGACCAGGGCGCATTGGTGCCATGGATGCGGTAGAGCGTCGAGCCGAGATACATTGCCCGCGCGCCGAGCGGGTTTTCCGGGCCGCCGTCCATGCGCGCCGGCAGATAGTGGCCTTTGGCGGCCTCGCGGCTGATCATCTCGGAAGGCGGCGTCCAGTCCGGCCATTCCGTCTTGCGGGTGATCTTGTGGGCGCCGGCCCATTCGAAGCCGGGCTTGCCGACGCCGACCCCGTAACGCCGCGCCTTGCCGCCGTCCATGACCAGGTAGAGAAAGCGGTTATTGGTATCGATGACGATGGTGCCTGGTTTTTCCGTCGTGTCGTAATCGACCATCTGCGGCAGATACTGCGGCTCGATCGGATGGCGGATCGCCGGTATGCCGGGATTGATTGCCGAAACCGTCTGGGGGACGGGCTGTGGCGCCTGGCGGATGACGCGGCGCTGGAAGAGGCCGCGCTGCTGCGGCTGGACGACCGGGCGCTGATAGACGACCGGCCGGACCTTGCCGCCGAGCTGGTTGATCCACGGTGCGGTCAGATCGGGGCTGAGGATAACAGGCGGGCGGGTGGCGTAGCGGTCGTCTGCAATGGCGGCCGTGGAGAAGATGCCGCAGAAGGCTGCGGCAAGAACAAGGTGTTTCATCATCGGACGAACTCTCTACAAATGACCGAAAATGGACTGGCGGGACGGGTCCGCCTGGGCGGAGATGTTCCGCCCGGCAAAGACGCTGCCACTCCATCCGCCAGCGAATGGTAAAGATCGATCCATGAAAGACCGGCCGGCCGAATAAACTTTTCGTCAGGGTTACCGATCGGTTTGGAAAGACGGTTTGCAAATGGTAAAGCCGGAATCATGACCGGAGAACGAAGCGGACATGAGCACGACTGGCATCATCATCGGCGAGGACGGCAGGGGCCGCTGCCACTGGCACGCCAACCTGCCGGACTATCTCAAGTATCACGACGAGGAGTGGGGCCGCCCTGTCACCGACGATATCCGCCTCTTCGAGAAGATCTGCCTCGAAGGTTTCCAATCCGGGCTTTCCTGGCTGACCATCCTGCGCAAGCGGGAGAATTTCCGCGCCGCCTTCGCCGGCTTCGATTTCGAGAAGGTTGCCCTCTTCGGTGAGAAGGATGTGGCCCGCTGCCTGGCCGATGCCGGCATTATCCGTCATCGCGGCAAAATCGTTTCGACGATCAACAATGCCCGGCGCGCCATCGAGCTCCGCGACGAATTCGGCTCGCTCGCCCGTTATTTCTGGCGCTACGAACCCGGCCACAATGAGCGGCCTGTTGTGGTCGACCGTGAGCACATCGTCGCCAATCCGACGACGCCGACATCGGTCACCATTTCGAAGGATCTGAAGAAACGCGGCTGGACCTTTGTCGGCCCGACCACAGTTTATGCCTTCATGCAGGCGATGGGCCTCGTCAACGATCATCTCGAGGGCTGTTTCTGCCGGCCCGAGGTGGAGGCGATGCGCGCCGTCCTGGTTCGACCATGAAAGATCTGTCCGTGAGAATAGTGTTCGCTGCCCTTGCCCTGTTTTTCTTGCCGGCCTTTGCCATGGCGCAGACGCCGCAGCTCGATCCCGGCGAGAAGCTGGAGAAGCTGCAGTTTCCGGCCGTCACCATGCAGCTCAAGGGATGGACGAAATTCGGCAGCGGCCACGTCTACACGCTGCCGGTGCGCGCCGGTCAGCACGTGAAGATCGATTTTTCCACCAAGAGCAAGTTCGCCTTCCTGGCGATCTTCGACCTGTCGAAACCCGACGACGAAGCTTTCTTCGGCACCGATGAGGACGGCTTGAGCTTCCAGACGACGGTGAAGGAAAACACCACCTGGCTGCTGCGTCCCTACTACTCCAAGGTATCGCCGCGCCGCGGCCTCGGCGCTCCCTTCAGCATTTTGATCGAGCCGTTGGCCGCCGCCCCTCAGCAGCCGCCGGCTGAGCCGGAATCGCCCTCACTGTTTCCGAAGGCGCCTCCCAAGGCGAAATGACGCACGCCCCCGCTATGCCAGCCGTTCGATCAGCTCGCGCAATTCGCCGAGATGGCCGATCTTGCGAAAACGCGGCGCCTCCGTCGGTTCGTCCACATGTTCCAGCGCCCAGGTGAGTTCGTGCGGCACGAAGACGCCGTAACTGCCAGCGGCGATCGCCGGCACGATATCCGATTTCAGCGAGTTGCCGACCATCATCGCCCGCTCCGGCCCGTCCCCGACCTTGGCGAAGATGCGGCGATAGGTGACGGCGGTCTTGTCGGAGACGATCTCGACCGCATCGAAGAAGTCGCCGAGCCCTGATTGGGCAAGCTTGCGCTCCTGGTCGAAGAGGTCGCCCTTGGTGATTACGACAAGCAGATATTTGCCGGCAAGCGCCTCCAGTGTCTCGCGCGCATGCGGCATGATCTCGACCGGATGGCTGAGGAGGTCGCGGCCGGTATCGAGGATCTTGGCGATGACGCTGGCCGGCACCTTGCCCTCGGTGATCTCGATCGCCGTCTCGATCATCGACAGCGTGAAGCCCTTGATGCCGAAGCCGTAATGGCGAAGATTGCGTTTCTCCGCTTCCAGCAGCCGCTCGGAAATTTTCGGGCCTTCGGCGAAATCGGCAAGAAGCTCGGTAAAATGGGCTTCGGTCAGTCGGTAATGTTGTTCGTTCTGCCAAAGCGTGTCGTCGGCATCGAAGCCGATCGTCGTCAGTGCTCGCGTCGTCACATGCGCACCTCTTGAACTATGGCCGTCAATCTATCGGCCGGCTGTGTCGAGACAAGGGCTATGTCGAGACAAGGGCGTCCGCCTCCGATGCGACAAGGCTTTGCATTGAAAAGCGTCGCCGTCGCACTACATCGAATGGGCCTCACCCAGCAGCCAGCCACGGCTGTGCCTGTCGCGCGCAGGCCAATAATCAAAAGATGAAGTTCTTCCGTTCGCAAGTCCCTCTTGCGGCAGACACAAAGGATTTTTTCGACCATGCGTTACAATCAACTCGGAAATACGGGACTTTTCGTCTCGGAAATCTGCCTGGGCACGATGACCTTCGGCGAAGCCAAAGAAGGCAGCATGTGGGGCGCCATCGCCGATGTCGACCAGAATGCCGCCGATCGGATCGTCGAGCGCTCGCTTGCAGCAGGCGTCAATTTCATCGATACGGCCGACGTCTATTCATCCGGCGAGTCCGAAAGGCTGCTCGGTCAGGCGCTGAAGAACCTCGACATCCCCCGCAAGGACGTCGTCATCGCCACCAAGGTCTATGGCGTCATGAGCGACAAGCCGAACGACCGCGGCGCTTCGCGCGGCCATATCATGGATTCCGTCGAGGCGAGCCTCAAGCGCCTGCAGACAGATCATATCGATCTCTACCAGATCCACGCGACCGATAAGGTGACGCCGATCGAGGAGACGCTGCGCGCCTTCGACGATCTCGTTTCGCGCGGCCTCGTGCGTTATATCGGCGTTTCCAACTGGCAGGCCTGGCGTATTTCCAAGGCGCTCGGTCTCTCCGAACGCCGCGGCTTTGCCCGCTTCGAAACCGTGCAGGCCTATTATTCCATCGCTGGCCGCGATCTCGAACGGGACATCGTGCCGATGATGCAGGAGGAAAAGCTCGGCCTGATGGTCTGGTCGCCGCTCGCCGGCGGCCTGCTCTCCGGCAAGTATGGTCCGGGCGCCCCCGGCAACGGCGAGGGCCGCCGCGCTAGTTTCGACTTCCCGCCCGTCGACAGGGACCGGGCCTGGGCCTGCGTCGCCGTCATGCGCGAGATCGCCGAAAAGCACGGCGTCAGCGTCGCGACCGTGGCGCTCGCCTATATTCTCGCCAAGCCTTTCGTCACGACGGTGATCATCGGCGCCAAGCGCGTCGACCAGCTCGACCAGAACCTCGCTGCCGTCAAGCTGAAGCTCGATGAAGACGATTTGAAAAAGCTCGACGAGGTGAGTGCCCTTGCTCCGGAGTATCCTGGCTGGATGCTGTCGCGGCAGGGCGCGGGCCGCCGGCCGGCGGATTTCGAGGCGAAGGACTGAGGTGGCTCGAACCAGTAGGGAACGCCTTAAATCAGACGTTCCCTAGTTTGTTGACTACTTCTCCTCCGTCATGCTCGGCGTTTTGCCGAGCATCTGAGCACAGCAATTATGACGAGAAAACATATATTTTCCAATCGCTTAATTCGATCGCAGCAGATCCTCGGCACAAGGCCGAGGATGACATCGTGGGTGTTGCAGTGGTTGTTGGCAGCCTCTGGGAACGCCGGGGAATCCAGCGCTCCCCTCCAGCAATGATCGATTACTTGCCGTGGGCCTTGAGCCAGGCGTTCATCTCCGCGATCTCGGCTTCCTGCGCCTTGATGACCGTTTCGGCGAGCTTGCGGACTTTAGGATCCTTGCCGTATTGGAGCTCGACCTTGGCCATGTCGATCGCGCCCTGATGGTGCGGGATCATGCCGCGGACGAAATCGACGTCGGCATCGCCGCTATACTCGATCATCATATTCTTGTGCATTTTGTCGTTCGCCTCGCTGAAGGCGTAGCTGGCCGCGTCGTGGCTGCCCATTGGCTTGCTCATATCCATGGGCTTGTCTTCTGCAAAAGCGGGGGCGGAAAAAGCGGCAAGCATTGCGGTAAGCGTGATGATTTTCAAAGACATGAGAGTTCCTTCCTCTGTCTGACAATAGAGTTTCCGGGCAGCCGAAGCCGCCCATTCTGCATGGAAAATCCGGGATCAGACCAGTCGGGGAGGGGGTGCCTGCGGAGCAGGCCTGTCGTCATCGAGGGCGCGGGCAAGCGGCGGCGCGGGATAGCCGAAATCGGCTTTTCCGCCGGCCACGGCCATCACTGGCGGCGGCAGCAGAAGACAGGCGGCGCAAAGCGGCATATGTGCGGAGTTTCCGCTGGCGCAGGGATCTTTCAAGGGATCGGCCTGGCCCGCTTCTTTCGGCTTATGCATGCCAGCCATTTCGTGGTGCATGCTGCCGCTGTCGACGGCAACCGGCGCATTCATCGACGCGCATGTCGGACAGCCCGCCCATGCCGACATGGCGCTGTAGACCAGCCAGCCGAGAAACATCGTGATGAGGGCGAGCATGCGCATGGCGTCTGATATAGGTGAATGCCGGCTGCAAGCCAAGTACCGCCGGTGGTCACATCCCGATCACCAGCCGGCAATGACCTTGTGTTCGATCCGGTAATCCCTGCTCTCCTCGCCGAGCGGAGCGACCGGCCATGTCCAGACCGCTTTCGCCGGCGGCGGGGCGACGCCGTGGAGCAGGTCGGCCTCTTCATGTGTTTTACCGTTGCGATCGATGACGGCATAGGCGATGTCGGTCACGAGGCAGTGCCGGCAGGAAAGTCCGGAAAGGCCGCTGAGATGCGCAGCGATCAGCCTCTCCACCGTGTCTTCAGACATTCGACCGGCCGCCTCGGCTTCATGGCGCCGCTTCACGCCGCGGCCGATCTGGGACAGGAGATTGGCGGAAACCACGAAATCGAGATAGGGCACGTTGCGCAGAAAGCCGAGCGGTTCGGGCTCCAGACCGGCGGCGAGTTCGTCATAGCCGGAGAGATCGCGCTCGATCAGCCGGACGTTGCGATAGCCCTTGGCCGCAAGCCAGAGCCGCACCGAGGCGAGATGAACGAGATCGACAAGCACGACGGTGTCGAAGCTTTTCGCCAGTTCCTCGAACGGCACGTCCCGCAACAGGCCGGAGCCGAGCACGACGGCGGTCCGCTTCTGCCTGAGGCCGGCCGCCGCTGCACGGATAGCATTGCGGCTCTGCTCCTCGTGGTCGGCCCAATCCCCAGCACAACGCCCGGCCCGCGACCAGAGATTGACGGAATAGCGGATGAACTTCCGGTGGGGCTTGCCGGTCAGCGGCAATGTCGCGGCATAGAGGAGCGCCTCGGTGATCATGAGCATATCCGCATTCTGAACAAGGCCGCATTGTTCAATCGATTCTGGTAGCGCCATCAAGGCCCTTCGCCCTTGCCGCTCCCCGCCCAATCCGCTAGGACACCGCCACTGTCACAGTCAGCGGAATTCCCGGAAATGAACGACAAGCAGAAGAAACCGCAAAAGCTCAAGGCCCGCCTGCCGCGCGGCTTCGTCGACCGGGCGGCCGGCGATATCCGCGCCGTCAACGAGATGACGGCAAAGATCCGGGAAGTCTATGAGCATTATGGCTTCGATCCTGTGGAAACGCCGCTGTTCGAATATACCGATGCGCTCGGCAAGTTTCTGCCCGACAGCGACCGGCCGAACGAGGGCGTCTTCTCGCTGCAGGACGATGACGAGCAGTGGATGTCGCTGCGTTACGACCTGACGGCGCCGCTCGCCCGCCATGTCGCCGAGAACTTCAACGAGATCCAGCTTCCCTACCGCTCCTATCGCGCCGGTTACGTTTTCCGCAACGAGAAGCCGGGCCCGGGCCGTTTCCGTCAGTTCATGCAGTTCGATGCCGATACGGTCGGGGCGCCCGGCGTCCAGGCCGATGCCGAAATGTGCATGATGATGGCCGATACGCTCGAAGCGCTCGGCATCAAGCGCGGCGACTACGTCATCCGCGTCAACAACCGCAAAGTTCTGGACGGCGTGCTGGAGGCGATTGGTCTCGGTGGCGACGACAAGGCTGGCCAGCGGTTAGCGGTGCTGCGCGCCATCGACAAGCTCGACAAGTTCGGCCCGGAAGGTGTCTCGCTGCTGCTCGGTCCCGGTCGCAAGGATGAATCCGGCGATTTCACCAAAGGTGCCGGGCTCAACCAGCAGCAGATCGACAAGGTTCTGTTCTTCGTAGGCATCAAGGATTACACCGAAAGCGCCGACCGCCTCGCCGAACTCGTCGCGGGAACCTCGAAGGGCGGCGAAGGCGTCGAGGAGCTGAATTTCATCGGTGCGCTCGTTGCAAGCGCCGGCTATGGCGCCGATCGCATCAAGATCGATCCCTCCGTCGTGCGCGGCCTCGAATATTATACCGGCCCGGTCTATGAGGCGGAGCTTCTTTTCGACGTCACCAACGAGAAGGGCGAGAAGGTTGTCTTCGGTTCCGTCGCCGGCGGCGGCCGTTATGACGGCCTGGTTTCCCGTTTCATGGGTCAGCCGGTGCCGGCGACCGGCTTTTCGATCGGCGTCTCCCGCCTGATGACGGCGCTGAAGAACCTCGGCAAGCTCGGAGCCAGCGCGGTGATCGAGCCGGTGCTGGTGACCGTCATGGACGGTGATGTCGAGGCGATGGGCCGTTATCAGAAGATGACGCAGCAACTGCGCGCCGCCGGCATTCGCGCCGAGATGTTCCAGGGCAACTGGAAGAAGTTTGGCAACCAGCTGAAATATGCCGATCGCCGCGGGTGCCCCATCGCCATCATCCAGGGCGGCGACGAACGCGCCGACGGTGTCGTGCAGATCAAGGATCTGATCGAGGGCAAACGGCTTTCCGGCGAGATCGAGGACAATGCCAGCTGGCGCGAGGCCCGCGTGGCCCAGGAGACGGTGGCGGAAACCGCTCTCGTCGCCAAGGTGAGGGAGATCCTTGCCGCGCAGGCGGAGGATCGGAAGAGGGCTGCGCTCGGCCTCGAAGTTCCCTATGATCCCACCCAAGCCGGTGACACTGATGACGACGTTTGAGAAGGATCTCCCCTTCCCCCCTCGGGGAGAAGGTGGCCCGAAGGGTCGGATGAGGCGACATAGCGGAAGCTGTCCTTCGATCGCCGCTCAGGACATTCGTCGTTTACACTCCTCATCCCCCTCATCTGCCCTGTCGGGCATCTTCTCCCCGCTGGGGAGAAGAGGGAAGTTCAGCCTATGCCCCTGATCAATCTCCCCGAATTCGCCGCCGACCTGTTGGCCGAATTTGCCGCGCGCAACGCCGAGCGCATCGATACGCCTGTCATTCAGCCGGCCGAGCCGTTCCTCGATATTGCCGGTGAGGATCTGCGCCGCCGCATCTTCATGACCGAGAGCGAGACCGGCGCCAGCCTTTGCCTGCGTCCCGAATTCACCATCCCCGTCTGTTTGCGCCACATCGAGACGGCAACCGGCACGCCAAAGCGTTACGCCTATCTCGGCGAGGTCTTCCGCCAGCGGCGCGACGGCGCCAATGAATTCTACCAGGCCGGCATCGAGGATCTCGGCGACATCAACATACCGGGCGCCGATGCGCGCGCCATCGGTGACGCCACAGGCATTCTCGCCCGCCTGCTGCCAGGCCGGCGCTTAGCCGTGACGCTGGGCGATCAGGCGGTGTTCGAGGCAGTCGTCCAGGCGCTCGGCCTGCCGTTCGGGTGGCAGAAGCGGCTGATCCACGCTTTCGGCAACATGACGCAGCTGGAGGCGCTGCTGGCCGGCCTCGTCAGCCCGCAATTCGTCACCGGCCTCGACGACGATATCGCCAAGCTTGTCGCCTCAGGCAACGAGCCGGCGCTGGTCGCCCATATCGAGCACGAGATGCAGGCGACCGGTTATTCGACGAATGCCAGCCGCTCGCCGCTGGAAATCGCCCGACGCCTCAAGGAAAAGCTCATCCTGTCCGAGACGCGTCTCGACGATGCCGCCTTCCATGTGCTGGAAGAGTTCCTGTCGCTGCATGTGCCGCTCGTCAATGCGTCCGCAGCCCTTGCCGGCTTTGCAGACGCTGCCGGCCTGAAGCTCGGTAATGCGCTGTCGCGCTTCAACGGTCGCGTCGCCGCGCTTGCCGATGCCGGCGTCGATCTGTCCTGCCTGGACTATCGTGCCGCTTTCGGACGGCCGCTCGACTATTACACCGGTCTCGTCTTCGAGGTGACGGTGGAAGGTTCGAGCGCGGTTCTGGCTGGCGGCGGCCGCTTCGACCGGCTGTTGACCTTCCTTGGCGCGACAGACCGCATTCCGGCCGTTGGCTTCTCCTTCTGGCTCGACCGCATCGAAACCGAAAGGGCAGCCGCATGACCATAACCATCGCGCTTCCCTCCAAGGGCCGGATGAAGGACGACGCTTCGGCCATCTTCGAGCGGGCCGGCATGACGATCACGGCCGTCGGCAACGACCGCTCCTATCGCGGCCGGGTCGAAGGCTGGGATGACGTCGAAGTGGCCTTCCTTTCGGCTTCCGAAATCTCACGCGAACTCGGCAATGGCACGGTCGATTTCGGCGTCACCGGCGAGGATTTGATGCGGGAGGGTTTTGCCGAGGTCGACAAGCGTGTCGAATTCTGCGCCCGGCTCGGCTTCGGCCACGCCGATGTCGTCGTCGCGGTGCCCGAGATCTGGCTCGATGTCGAGACCATGGCCGATCTCGGCGATGTCGCCGCCGATTTCCGCGCCCGCCACTCCAGGCGCCTTGCCATCGCCACCAAATACTGGCGCCTGACCCAGCAGTTCTTTTCGAGCCAGCACGGCATTCAGCTTTATCGCATCGTCGAAAGCCTGGGCGCAACCGAGGGCGCTCCGGCGTCCGGTTCGGCCGATATCATCGTCGATATCACCTCCACCGGTTCGACCCTGCGCGCCAATCATCTGAAGGTGCTCCAGGACGGCGTCATCCTGCATTCAGAGGCTTGCCTCGTGCGCGCCCGCAAAGAGAGCCATGCAGATCAACCTGTGGTGCAGGCGATCGTCGACGCGGTACGCGCGGCCCTCTGATCTCCACTATCAACGCGTAAGAAAACCCGCCGTCAGTTCAATGACGGCGGGTTTTGCATGCTTGGGAGGAGATGGAATTAGCGGGCAGCGACGGCCTGCAGACCACGCCGCGCGTCGATCGAATAGGCACCGGCACCGACGGTGGCGAGCAAGATGTACGCGCCGGCCAGCGTGATGTTCTTCATGACCATGATCTGGTTGAGAATATTCACGAGTTCCGTGCCACTTGCGTAGGGCAGATGGAAGGCAACGCCCGTAAAGACGCAGAAGGCGGCGAGCAGCCAGCCGGCAATGCGGACCTGGAAGCCGGTGAGAACCGCAAGGCCGGCCAGCAGTTCGAAAAGGCCTGCGACATAGGCCAACAGGGTTGCTGCCGGCAGGCCGGCACCGGCGATCATGCCCGCAGTACCGGCAGGATCGGTTAGCTTCGTGAAGCCGGAAAGGATGAACATGAAAGACAGAAGAATGCGGGCAATCAGGATGATGGCGTTCGACATGGATGTTGTCTCCGTTTGAAGGGCTCTGGAGATCTTGGTGCCCCCGGCACGCTGTGGATCTCTGATACCCCTATCTCGCCTATTTCTTCCGTCATGGAAAGATAAACAGAAGGGGACGCTTCGTTCAATAATCTGGAACGATACCCTTGCTTGCTTTTCCGGAGCCTCGTCTCCTATGGTCGGCTGATAATATGGAGTCTCTTATGGCAGATCTTTCCGCATTTCCGATCACCACGCGCTGGCCGGCGAAAAACCCCGACATCATCCAGCTCTATTCCCTTCAGACGCCGAACGGGGTGAAGGTATCGGTCGCCCTCGAAGAGCTCGGGCTCCCCTATGAGCCGCACTATATTTCCTTTGCCGCCAACGAGCAGAAGTCGCCGGAATTCGAATCTCTCAATCCGAACGGCCGCATTCCGGCGATCATCGATCCGAACGGGCCGGGTGGTAAACCGCTAGGCCTGTTCGAATCCGGCGCCATCCTGCTCTATCTTGCCGAAAAGACCGGCAAGCTCATCCCTGAGGATGCCGCCGGCCGCTACGAATGCATTCAATGGGTGTTTTTCCAGATGGCTGGCATCGGCCCGATGTTCGGCCAGTTCGGCCATTTCTATAAAGCCGCCGCCGACAAGGTCGCCAACAATTCCTATCCGGTGGAGCGCTACCGCGATGAATCCAAACGCCTGCTCGGCGTGCTCGAAGGCCGGCTGCAGGGTCGTCAATGGATCATGGGCGATCAATATACGATCGCCGATATCACCACTTTCACCTGGGTTCGCGGCGCCGACATCTTCTATGGCGGCCGTGAGATTCTCGAATATGCGAAATTCCCCGCCGTCTCCGATTGGCTGGAGCGCTGCATCGCCCGTCCGGCCAGCGCCAGGGGGCTCAATATTCCGGTCAAGCCGGAATAGCCGACGGTTCCCGGAAAGCACAAAGGCCGCTCGGGAGCGGCCTCAACGATATGACAAACCTCGGCTTGCCCCACCGACGTCATCCTCGGCCCTGCGCCGAGGATCTGCTGCCCTATCGACCCGAGGCAGATAGTCGGGACAAGCCCGAGCATGACGAAAGAGAAATCGGCCGGGTCTTTCGGCAGTCTGACCGCTTTCAGCGGAGACCGTTATTTCGCCCGCCCGCCTCTATTGCCGGCGTGTGATCTGCCTTGCGCCTTCCAGCTTGAAGCGGGGAAAGATGAAGACGCCGGCCATGCTGCCGCTGTATTTCTCCTCGAGCCCGTTCGACTCGCCCATGCAGAACAGCGGCTGGCGCAAGCCGTTCGGCATGATGATCGTCGTTGAAAAGCAGAAGGAGGAGCAGTGCGTCGCCGCCTGCTCGAACAATTCCAGCACGCGGGAGCGATCCTTGCTATCGTAGCAGCGGATCAGGTTCAGCAGCCCGCATTCCTCGGCGGTGAGGCAGTGCAGCATCGCGCTCCATTTGCCGAGACGGATCAGGCCGCTCGAAAAATCTCCGGTCCAGCTTTCGGAAACCGACAACTGCGCCAGCATCTGGTGATTTTGATGGTTGTCGTTCAGCGAGCCAGTCATCAAGGGCACGGCTGCATTGGCTTTGGCGATTTTAAACAAGGCGTTCCCCAGTTCGGATGCGGCTCCTCCGCCGCACGCACGTCAACACAAGAAACAGGATCATGTAGCAGCGGACATTATGTCCGCGCCGGCATTCGCCGCTCATCGCCACAGCCATCGGGCTCCCAAAACGGAACCTTCAAACCGAACGTTCTGGCGTCGCTTTTTCGCGCTCCGGCCTTGTTCGAGGCGAAAATTATCGCCGGGGCGCACGTCAATTCATGCCGCGGATTTATAGGAGCTTTTAAACAAACGGCAACGCCTTTTTCAGAGACGGTGCGGCGGCTATTTTCTAGAGGCTCCCGCATTCCCCCCCGGCCGGTTTTGTCAGAAAAGTAGCAAAAATTGCTGTTTTTGGCACTTTAAAGACGTTTTCACCCGATGGTGCACAGCAGACGACGGCAAGATATCGACCTCCTCCTCCCGTTTCGTGGGATCGAAAATAGGCGATGACGCAAGCTTGACGAAAGCCTCGAGGTCGGCTGACGCGCTGCACGGCATAAAATAGTGCGCAACAGATCGAATCGCCGCGGCCAAAAGAAAAGGGCGACCCGAGGGCCGCCCTTCCTGTCCAGTTTCATGGACGATGTGCGAAAGGCCTTTGGCCTATCACATCATGTCCATTCCACCCATGCCGCCCATGCCACCCGGCATAGCCGGAGCGTCCTTCTTCGGCAGCTCGGCGATCATGGCTTCGGTGGTGATCAGCAGCGATGCAACGGAAGCGGCATCCTGCAGGGCGGTGCGAACGACCTTGACCGGGTCGATGATGCCCATGCCGATCATGTCGCCATATTCGCCGGTCTGAGCGTTGTAGCCGTAGTTGTCCTGATCCTTGTCGAGGATCTTTCCGACAACGATCGAGGCTTCGTCGCCTGCGTTCTCAGCGATCTGGCGGGCCGGAGCCTGCAGAGCGCGGCGAACGATGTTGATGCCGGCTTCCTGGTCGTCGTTGACGCCCTTGGCCGAGATCTTGACGGAAGAACGGAGCAGGGCAACGCCGCCGCCCGGTACGATGCCTTCCTGAACGGCAGCGCGCGTCGCGTTGAGGGCGTCGTCGATGCGGTCCTTCTTTTCCTTCACTTCGACTTCAGTCGAGCCGCCGACGCGGATGACGGCAACGCCGCCGGCGAGCTTGGCAAGGCGTTCCTGCAGCTTCTCGCGGTCGTAGTCGGAGGTGGTTTCTTCGATCTGCGCCTTGATCTGGGCAACACGGCCTTCGATGTCGGACTTAGCGCCCGAACCGTCGACGATCGTGGTGTTTTCCTTGGAGATCGAAACCTTCTTGGCACGGCCGAGCATGTCGAGCGTGACGCTCTCGAGCTTGATGCCGAGGTCTTCGGAGATCACGGTGCCGCCGGTCAGGATGGCGATGTCTTCGAGCATGGCCTTGCGGCGGTCGCCGAAGCCAGGAGCCTTGACGGCAGCAATCTTCAGGCCGCCGCGCAGCTTGTTGACAACGAGCGTTGCAAGGGCTTCGCCTTCGACGTCTTCAGCGATGATGAGAAGCGGCTTGCCGGTCTGGACGACGGCTTCGAGAACCGGGAGCATCGACTGCAGGTTCGAGAGCTTCTTCTCGTGGAGGAGAATGAAGACGTCTTCGAGGTCGGCGACCATCTTTTCCGGGTTGGTGACGAAGTAGGGGCTGAGGTAGCCGCGGTCGAACTGCATGCCTTCGACGACTTCGAGTTCGGTTTCGGCGGTCTTGGCTTCTTCAACCGTGATGACGCCTTCGTTGCCGACCTTCTGCATGGCTTCGGCAATGTCGAGGCCAACCTGGCGCTCGCCGTTTGCCGAGATCGTGCCGACCTGAGCGACTTCTTCCGAGGTGTTGATCTTCTTGGCCTTGGCCTGGAGATCCTTGACGACTTCGGCGACGGCGAGATCGATGCCGCGCTTCAGGTCCATCGGGTTCATGCCGGCGGCAACGGCCTTGGCGCCTTCGCGAACGATCGCCTGGGCAAGAACGGTTGCAGTCGTCGTGCCGTCGCCGGCGATGTCGTTGGTCTTCGAAGCAACTTCGCGGACCATCTGGGCGCCCATGTTTTCGAACTTGTCTTCGAGTTCGATTTCCTTGGCGACCGAAACGCCGTCCTTGGTGATGCGCGGCGCGCCGAAGGACTTGTCGATGATGACGTTACGGCCCTTCGGGCCGAGCGTGACCTTCACTGCATCGGCGAGAATGTCGACGCCGCGCAGCATCTTTTCGCGCGCGGTGCGGCCAAACTTGATTTCTTTAGCTGCCATATTTGTGACTCCTGAATTCGATTTGTTCGGGCAAAGGCCCGTCAGCCATTTTGGGAAAGCGGATCGGCAATCAGCCGATGATGCCCATGATGTCGGCTTCCTTCATGATCAGAAGGTCTTCGCCGTTGATCTTGACTTCGGTGCCGGACCACTTGCCGAACAGGACACGGTCGCCAGCCTTGACGTCGAGCGCCACGACCTTGCCGGACTCGTCGCGAGCGCCGGAGCCGACGGCGACGATTTCGCCTTCCTGCGGCTTTTCCTTGGCGGTGTCGGGAATGATGATGCCGCCCTTGGTCTTTTCTTCGGACTCGACGCGACGAACGACGACGCGGTCGTGAAGCGGACGGAAATTGGTGCTTGCCATTGTCTAATCCCTCGATCGAATGACATTCGCGGACCGGAGCGGTCCACATGGATAAGTGTTAGCACTCCTCTAAGGTGAGTGCTAGCGCTCGAGCATTTAGGGATGGCTCCGAGAGGAGTCAATGAGAGCAATCACGAATTTTTGTGCCGGAATTGTGAAGAGGCGGCGAATTATCGGAGATTCCTGCCGAAATCTTGTCTGGGCCGTTGCGTCTGGCAACGTCGCCGGACCTTGTCGTGCTCTCGCCGGGACTGCCGACGATCTTGTCTGCCAAGGTGAAGAAAATGCCTTGCCATCGCCTTGCGCCTTTGCAATGTCACCGGTGACTGAAGCAAATCGGGAAATCGGAATGGCCAGGCGGATAGAAAACTTCTCGCAGATATCGGCTCACTACGACGTGGTGCTCTGCGACGTCTGGGGCGTGGTTCACAACGGCGTCGATCCGTTTCCGAAGGCTGCCGCCGCCCTTCAAGCGGCGCGCGAGAGCGGCCTTGCGGTCGTCCTCATCACCAATTCGCCGCGCCTTTCCTGGCAGGTGGTCGAGCAGTTGCGCCATATCGGCGTTCCCGACGGCGCCTATGATCGAATCGTCACCTCTGGCGATGTCACCCGTGGGCTGATTTCTGAGGGGCCGAAGTCGGTTTTTCTGCTCGGCCCCGAGCGCGACAAGGCGCTTCTCGAAGGCATTGGCGTCGAGCGTCGGCCGGCGGGCGAAGCGCAATCGCTCGTCTGCACCGGCTTTTTCGACGACGAGACTGAGAAGCCCGAGGATTACACCGAGATGCTTCTGGATTTCCAGGCGCGCGAGGTGCCGATGATCTGCGCCAATCCCGACCTCGTCGTCGAGCGCGGCCATCGTATCATCCCCTGCGCCGGCGCCATGGCCGCCTATTACGAGCAACTCGGCGGCAAGACCCGCATTGCCGGCAAGCCGCACCGGCCGATCTACGAAGCGACGCTGGCGGCCGCCCGCGAGCTGCGCGGCAATTTTTCCATCGACCGCGTGCTGGCGATCGGCGACGGCATGCCGACGGATGTGCGCGGGGCCTTGAATTTCGGCCTCGATCTTCTCTACATCAGCGGCGGTATCCACGCCAAGGAATACACCTTGAATGGCGAGACCGACGAGGCGATCCTCAACGCCTATCTCGATCGGGAGAAGGCTGCGCCGAAGTGGTGGATGCCGCGCCTTGCATGAAGAGAAGCCAGCCGATGACCGTCTTCCACCGCAATGAAACCCGGGAACCCTTGCCCGCCCATCTGAAGGGCGGGGTGATTGCCATCGGCAATTTCGACGGCGTCCATCGCGGCCATCAGTCGGTGCTGAACCGCGCGCTCGAGATCGCCAAGGCGCGCGGCATTCCTGCCCTGGTGCTGACCTTCGAGCCCCATCCGCGCACGGTGTTCCGGCCGCAGGCGCCGGTCTTCCGCCTGACGCCGGCGCCGCTCAAGGCCCGCATCCTGGAAACGCTTGGTTTCAATGCGGTCATCGAATATCCCTTCGACTACGAATTTTCACAGCGCTCGGCCGACGATTTCATCCATTCGATCCTGAAGGATTGGCTCGGCGCCTCCGAAGTCGTCACCGGCTTCGATTTCCATTTCGGCCGCGGCCGCGAAGGCGGTCCTGCCTTCCTGATGAATGCCGGCCAGACCTATGGTTTCGGCGTCACCCTGATCGATGCCTTCCGCGACGAGAACGCCGACGTCGTCTCTTCGAGCCACATCCGGGCGCTGCTGAAGGACGGCAATGTCAGCGAAGCCGCGGGCATGCTCGGTTACCGCTATACGGCGGAGGCCGAGGTGATCGACGGCGAAAAACTCGGCCGGCAGCTCGGTTTTCCCACCGCCAACATGCGCCTGCCGCCCGAGGCCGAACTTGCCGCCGGCATCTACGCCGTCCGCTTCCGCCGCCAGGACGGAACGCTCCACGATGCGGTCGCAAGCTACGGCCGCCGCCCGACGGTGACGGAAAACGGCGCGCCGCTGCTTGAAACCTATCTCTTCGATTTCAGCGGCGATCTCTACGGCCAGCTCTGCGCTGTCTCCTTCTTCGGCTATATCAGACCTGAGCTGAAATTCGACGGCCTCGATCCGCTCGTCGCCCAGATCAAGCGCGACGAGGAAGAGGCGAGGGCGCTGCTGGCGGGTGTCGTGCCGCTCGGCGAACTCGACCGAAAACTTTGCTTTTCCTGAGTGGCTTCGATCTATCTCCGGCTGAGCGGAAATTGATCTGGATCGTTCGTCCATGGATCGAAGACCGCCGCGCCGGAGAAGCGCGTATCCCTGACGTTTCGCGTGACCAGATAGAGATTGTACTCGATTGCCGTGGCGGCCAGCATCGTGTCGACAACCGACGGCGCATGTCCGGTCCTCAGTTTCACGCGCCCCGAAATGACGCCCCAATGCCTGACGGCTGTGTCGCTTAGTGAAAGAACGCGTTGCGAAAACCTCTCCTCCAATGCATCGCGGGAGGCAGCGTAACGGTAGCGGTTTTGATCGTCCTCAGGCAGGTTTTCAATGCCCTTGTCGTATTCCGCCAGCGTGAGGATGCTGATGAACATCCTCTCCTCGTCTTGAGCCGCAGCCCAGGATTTGACGGAGGGCGCGCCGTTCGGATTGATCAGCGCCGCAATGACGTTCGTATCGAGCAGCCAGCCGATCACAGCTCGGCCTCCCGCCCGTAATCTGCCTCTCGCTCGAGGTCGAGCTCTTTGAGATCAAGGCTTTCCATGAAAGCGACGAAAGGCTTCTTCGGCTCGGTTTTGGTCAGATGGTCGAGCTCTTCGACGCTGATAACGACGACGCTGTCCCGGCCGCGAACCGTCACGCGCTGTGGTCCTTCACTCCGGGCCCGGCGAACCACCTCGCTGAAGCGCGCTTTCGCGTCCTCGAGCTTCCAGCTTTGCTTGGAGATTTTTTTCATAGCTTCGGGCTCTCGATCAAATCTGGTCAGATAGTCAGATTTATATCTCAAGCCGCGGAGATTTTCCAGTCAACTGGTTTCCCGGAAGGATGCGGCGCTGGCAATTCCAGGCGCTGGTGCCGGTTTGAGGGCCGCAATTTCCTCTCTTCCTTTTCCCGGCAAAAACGCCTATGAACCGGCGTTATGACGAAACTTCGGCTGGCGACCACGATACGAATTATCGGCCCGGCCTTCCGCGCGCGCTAAGCGGCCGGGAGGTCCGGGTTTTCGGCGCTTGCGAGCAGGCGCTTCCGCCGCCACCTATTTTCACGTCCGTTGCGCCCCTTTCTGGGCCGCCAGAAACGATTGTCACACATGACCGAAACAGCTGAAAAGATCGATTACTCGAAGACCCTCTATCTGCCTGAAACCGATTTCCCGATGCGCGCCGGTCTGCCGCAGAAGGAGCCGGAACTCGTTGCCCGCTGGCAGCAGATGGACCTCTACAAGAAACTGCGCGCCTCCGCCGCCGGTCGCGAGAAATTCGTCCTGCACGACGGCCCGCCCTATGCCAATGGCAACATCCATATCGGCCATGCGCTGAACAAGATCCTCAAGGACGTCATCAACCGCTCGTTCCAGATGCGCGGCTACGACGCCAACTACGTGCCCGGCTGGGATTGCCACGGCCTGCCGATCGAATGGAAGATCGAGGAGGAGAACTATCGCGCCAAGGGCAAGGCCAAGCCTGACCTGACCGAGCCGGCTGCAATGATCGAATTCCGCCGCGAGTGCCGCGCCTATGCCGAAAAGTGGATCAAGGTCCAGGGCGACGAGTTCCAGCGCCTCGGCATCGTCGGCGACTTCGAAAACCCCTACCTGACGATGAACTTCCATGCGGAAAGCCGCATCGCCGGCGAGCTCTTGAAGATCGCCGCAAGCGGCCAACTCTACCGCGGCTCCAAGCCGATCATGTGGTCGGTCGTCGAGCGCACCGCGCTGGCCGAGGCCGAAGTCGAGTACCATGATTATGAGAGCGACACGATCTGGGTGAAATTCCCCGTCACGAAAGGCCCCGATGGCGTCAACGATGCCTTCGTCGTCATCTGGACGACCACGCCATGGACGATCCCCGGCAATCGCGCGATCGCCTATTCCTCGCGTGTTGCGTACGGCCTCTACGAAGTCACGGCTGCCGAGAATGATTTTGGCCCGCGTCCGGGCGAGAAGCTGATCTTCGCCGACAAACTGGCGGAAGAGTCCTTCGCCAAGGCGAAGCTGCAGTACAGGCGCCTAGCCGATGTCACGGCTGCCGATCTCGCCGGCATGGCCTGCGCACATCCGCTCAAGGGCCTGGAAGGCGGTTACGAATTTGTCGTGCCGCTGCTCGAGGGCGACCATGTCACCGACGATGCCGGTACCGGTTTCGTGCACACTGCACCGAGCCACGGCCGCGAAGACTTTGACGTCTGGATGGCGCATGCCCGTCAGATCGAGGCGCGCGGCATCGAGACCAAGATCCCGTTCCCGGTCGACGACGGCGGCTTCTTCACATCGGATGCTCCCGGCCTGGAAGGCGCGCGCGTCATCGACGACAACGGCAAGAAGGGCAATGCCAATGACCGCGTCATCAAGGCGCTGATCGAGCGTAATGCGCTCTTTGCCCGCGGCCGCCTCAAGCACCAGTATCCGCATTCCTGGCGTTCGAAGAAGCCGGTGATCTTCCGCAACACGCCGCAGTGGTTCGTCTATATGGACAAGACGCTGCCGGATGGGACGACGCTGCGCAGCCGCGCCCTCGGCGCGATCGACGACACCCGCTTCGTGCCGGCCGCCGGCCAGAACCGTCTGCGCGCCATGATCGAGCAGCGCCCGGACTGGGTTCTTTCCCGTCAAAGAGCATGGGGCGTGCCGATCTGCGTCTTCGTGGATGAGCAGGGCGAGGTCCTGAAGGACGAGGCCGTCAACCAGCGCATCCTCGCTGCCTTCGATGTCGAGGGTGCCGACGCCTGGTTCGCCGAAGGCGCCAAGGAGCGCTTCCTCGGCAACGAGCATGATCCGGCCAAGTGGACGCAGGTCATGGATATCCTCGACGTCTGGTTCGACTCGGGCTCGACGCACACCTTCACGCTGGAAGACCGCCCCGACCTGAAATGGCCGGCCGATCTCTATCTGGAAGGGTCCGACCAGCATCGCGGCTGGTTCCATTCCTCGCTCTTGGAATCGGCCGCCACCCGCGGCCGAGCGCCCTACGACGCCGTTCTCACCCATGGTTTCACCATGGACGAGAAGGGCGAGAAGATGTCGAAGTCGAAGGGCAACGTCACCGCCCCGCAGGAGGTGATGAAGGATGCCGGCGCCGATATCCTGCGTCTCTGGGTCATGACCTCGGACTATGCCGATGATCTCCGCGTCGGCAAGACGATCATCCAGACCAATGTCGACGCCTATCGCAAGCTGCGCAACACCATCCGCTGGATGCTCGGAACGCTTGCCCACGACAAGGGCGAGGTGATTGCGCTCGCCGATCTGCCGGAGCTGGAGCAGCTGATGCTGCACCGCCTCTCGGAGCTCGATCAGCTCGTGCGCGAAAACTATGACGCCTTCGACTTCAAGAAGATCGCCCGCGCATTGATCGACTTTGCCAATGTCGAGCTCTCGGCCTTCTACTTCGACGTTCGCAAGGATGCCCTCTATTGCGATGCGCCCTCCAGCCTTCGCCGCCGCTCGGCGCTTTATGTCATCCGCATGATCTTCGATTGCGTCGTGACCTGGCTTGCGCCGATGCTGCCGTTTACGACGGAAGAGGCATGGCTCTCGCGCAATCCCTCGGCCGTCTCGGTGCATCTGGAGCAGTTCGCTCCGGTCGCAAAGGAATGGCGCAACGATGCGCTGGCCGAAAAATGGAGGAAGATCCGCGCGATCCGCAGCGTCGTGACCGGCGCGCTCGAAATCGAGCGCAAGGACAAGCGCATCGGTTCGTCGCTCGAGGCGGCTCCTGTGGTGCATGTCGCCGATGCGGCGCTTCGCAAGGCGCTCGAGGGCCAGGATTTCAGCGAAGTCTGCATCACCTCTGGCATCACGATCAAGACGGACGCCGGCCCGGACGACGCCTTCCGCTTGGCCGAGGTGCCTGATGTCGCCGTCGTGCCAAGGCTTGCCGAAGGCGTCAAATGCGCCCGTTCCTGGCGCATCACCACCGATGTCGGTTCCGATCCGGATTATCCCGACGTCTCGGCGCGCGACGCTGCGGCCTTGCGCGAACTCGGCATCCGCGCCTGAAGATATTTGCCGGATGAATTGCCTTTGCGGCGTTCATCCGGTAAAAGCTGCCTGAAAATGGCCGGATTTTTGCGTCAGGGGGACGGTTGTCCGGTAGGGCGACGATTGCACCGGTGGCTGGAAGGGTTTTCATGTTCGCAACGCATTGGTTCCGTGTAGGCGCCTGCCTGTCTGTTGTCATGGCGGGATGCTCCCTTGTGTCCGGCTGCGCCAGCAGCCCGACCTACGGCACCGACAAGACCGCCATGGAGCAGCTGACCGACGATCTCGGCCAGTCGGTGTCGCTGACCGGACCGGAACCGAAGAACAAGGGCGTCAAATATACGCCGCGTCCGACACTGGTGCTGCCGGCTGAGGGCCAGCGCGAGACCCTCGTCGCGCCGCAGCCGACGGTGGCCAACAAGGACAATCCGCAATGGCTTGAATCGCCGGAGGAGACGCGCGCCCGCCTCGTTTCCGAGGCTGACGCCAATTCGGACAATCCGAATTACCGCTCGCCGCTGGCGAGCTCCGCCATCGAAGGCGGCCGGCGCACGACCGAAGCCCAGACCCAGGCCTATCGCGAGGCCCGCGCCCTGCAGAAGGGCTCCTATGTCGACCAGCGCCGCTATATTTCCGATCCGCCGCCCGGCTATCGCACCGTCGACGACCCGGCAAAGCTCGACGATGTCGGCGAGCCCGAGCTCAAGAAGCAGAAGAAGCGCAAGAAGGATGCGGCGATCGCCAATTCCGGCAAGCAGTGGTGGAACTTCCTGCAGTAGCGGCTTTTCCGAGCGCTTAGCGCCGCCGCAGGAGATCGGGGAGGGCAGCCCCTCATCCGGCTGCCGCCACCTTCTCCCCGCTCGCGGGGCGAAGGGACATGCCCCACCGTTTCCGTTCCTCACCAGCGTCTCGCAGGGCACGTCCCGCACGCGGGGAGAGGGTTAGGGTGAGGGGCAGCTATTAGCGCCAAAGCCGGAGATGACGGCGGGCACTGAGAACTACGGTGCCTCTCTCCGTTCCGCAAAAAATCGCCGCAAGATCTCGGCCGACTGGACCTCGTTGATGCCGGAATAGACCTCGGGTACGTGGTGGCAGGTCGGTTGCGCATAGAATCGCACGCCATTGTCGACGCCGCCGCCCTTCGGATCCTCCGCGCCGTAATAGAGCCGGCGGATACGCGCAAACGAGATGGCTGCCGCGCACATGGTGCAAGGCTCGAGCGTCACATAGAGATCGGCGCCGACAAGGCGTTCCTGCCCAAGCGCCTCGCAGGCGAGCCGGATTGCGGCGATTTCGGCGTGCGCGGTGACGTCTTTGAGCTCGCGCGTGCGATTCCCCGAGCGTGAAACGGCAATATCGTCGACAACGACGACCGCGCCAATAGGCACCTCGCCGCGTTCTCCGGCGGCGCGCGCTTCTTCAAGCGCCATCTCCATGAAACGATTTGTCTTCACGATCGCACGAATTTCCACTTAACCGCAGATGCGTGACCTGATAGACAGGCCCAAAAGGCAGGCAAACAGCAAATGACACCCAAAGACAAGCCAAAACGCCCGGGCGCAAAGCCCCTTTCAAGGGATATCAGGCCGAAGGCCGGTCCGAAGGCGGGCGGCGCGAAGCCGGCAAAGGCCGCAGCCGCGCGTCCGGCGGCGGCCGAAGCCGACAGCGACACCAAGGCCGAACGTATTTCCAAGGTGATGGCGCGCGCAGGCGTCGCCTCCCGCCGCGACATCGAGCGCATGATCATGGATGGCCGTGTGACGCTGAACGGAACGGTTCTCGAAACCCCCGTCGTCAACGTCACACTTGCCGACCGCATCGAGGTCGACGGCGTGCCGATCCGCGGCATCGAGCGCACCAGGCTCTGGCTCTATCACAAGCCGGCAGGTCTGGTGACCACCAATGCCGATCCGGAAGGCCGGTCGACGGTCTTCGACAATCTGCCGGAAGAGCTGCCGCGTGTCATGTCGATCGGCCGGCTCGACATCAACACCGAAGGCCTGCTGCTGCTCACCAATGACGGTGGTCTCGCCCGCGCCCTCGAACTGCCGGCGACCGGTTGGCTGAGGCGCTACCGTGTCCGCGCCCATGGCGAGATCGACCAGGAAGCGCTCGACAAGCTCAAGGACGGCATCGCCGTCGACGGCGTGCTCTATGGATCGATCGAGGCGACGCTCGACCGCACGCAGGGCTCGAACGTCTGGATCACCATGGGCCTTCGCGAAGGCAAGAACCGCGAAATCAAGAATGTACTCGGCGCTCTCGGCCTCGACGTCAACCGTCTGATCCGTATATCCTACGGCCCGTTCCAGCTCGGCGACTTGCCGGAAGGCCATGTCATCGAGGTGCGCGGCCGCACGCTTCGCGACCAGCTCGGACCGCGCCTGATTGAGGAAGCCAAGGCGAATTTCGACGCGCCGATATACAATGCGCCCGCCGTTGCCGCCGAGGAAGAAGCTGAACCTGCAGCCCCGGAAAAGCGCGAACAGCGTCCACGCCGCGAGGAGGACAAGCGCGAACGGGCGCTGAGCCGCCTTGACACCAAGCGCGACGACCGTCGCGGTGGCGGGCGTCGAGATGACGACCGCCGCGATGGCGGCCGTTTCGACGACGACAAGCCGAAGCGTCCCCAGCCGCTCGGCCAGCGCCGCAGCGCCAATGTCTGGATGGCGCCGGGCGCCCGTCCACTCGGCGAAAAGGCTGCGGCGAAAGCCGCCAAGAATGAGCAGACCGCGCGCCGGCGCGGCGAGCAGACGCCGGCAAAGGGCACCGGTTTCCACCATATCGAGGATCGCCCGCGCACGCAGATCAATCGCGTGCGCGAGGAGGACGGCGAATGGATCCGCTCGAGCGAGCAGCCCCACCGCAAGGATGAGGGCGAAGGCCGCGGCCGCAAGCGCTCGTTCGGGGATCGCCCGGCCCGCGAAGACCGCGGTTATGGCGACCGCCCGGCGCGTGGAGAAGGCCGTGCGGAGCGTTCGCGCGGCGACCGGCCTTTCGGTGATCGTCCCTCGCGTGGCGATCGGCCTTTCGGCGACAAGCCGCGCGGCGACCGCAGGCCGCGTGCCGATGGTGATGAGCGTCCTCGCGCCGCCAGAGCCTCCACCGGCGAGGGCCGTTCTGAGCGTCCGCGCAGCGACCGCCCCCTCGGCGATCGTCCTTCGCGTGGCGACCGACCTTTCGCCGGCAAGCCGCGTGGCGATCGAAAGCCGCGCGAGGAGGGTGACGAGCGCCCGCGGACAGCCAGAAGCTTTGCCGGCGAGGGGCGCTCCGATCGTCCACGCGGCGAACGGTCGTTCGGCGACAAGGCCCCGGGCGAGAAGCCGCGCGGCAAGAGCTTCGGCGCCAAGCCCGGTGGGGCCAAGAGTTTTTCCGGCAAGCCGAAGAGTGGCAAGCCGGGCAGTGACAGGCCCGCGGGCGGCCCGTCCAAGGGTGGTGCGAGAGGAAAGGGAATGACGCGCGGTGCGGATCGTCGGCGGTGAGTTTCGCGGACGGCCTCTCGCCGTGCCAAAATCCAACGACATCCGGCCGACGGCCGACCGGACGCGCGAGAGCCTGTTCAATATATTGAGCCACGCCTATCCGGAATGCGTCGACGGCACCCGGATCCTCGATCTTTTTGCCGGAACCGGCGCCGTCGGCCTCGAAGCCGTGTCGCGTGGCTGTCGCCACGCGCTCTTCGTCGAAAACAGCGTCGAGGGCAGGGCGCTGCTCTGGGAAAATATCGATGCGCTCGGCCTGCACGGCCGCACCCGCATCCTGCGCCGCGATGCGACCGATCTCGGCAGCGTCGGCAATCTCGAGCCTTTCGACGTGCTCTTTGCCGACCCGCCCTATGGCAAGGGCCTCGGCGAAAAGGCGATGGCTGCGGCCGCCGTTGGCGGCTGGCTGCGGCCGGGGGCGATCGCAGTGCTCGAAGAACGCGCCGACATTGTCGTTTCGGTGCATCCTTCCTATGTTTTCCTCGAAAGCCGTATCTTTGGCGATACGAGGGTGCATTTCTTCCGATATCAGCCGCAATAGGCGCAGGGGCGGGGCGTGCAGCAGGCAGACATCATCAGTCCGAAACTGCCTGCGATCAGCGATATGCCGACCGTCGCTGTCGCCTTCGGCGGTGGCGGCGCGCGCGGCCTTTCCCATATCCATATCATCGCAACCCTCGACGAGCTCGGCATCCGCCCGGTGGCGATTGCGGGTTCGTCGATCGGCGCCATCATGGGGGCCGGCATGGCCGCCGGCATGTCCGGCGCCGAAATCCGCGAACATGCGCTGGCAACCGTCGGCAACAAGACGGCCGTCGTCGTCCGCATCTGGGGCATGCGGCCGGCAACGGTGCGCGATGCGGTGGCGAAAGGCATCCGCATCGGCCAGTTCAATCTCGAGCGGATCCTCAAAGCCTTCCTGCCGTCCGAGCTGCCGGCCCGGTTCGAGGATCTGCTGGTGCCGATGAAGGTGATCACCACAGATTATTACGGACAGAACGAGGTCATCATCGAAGAGGGCGAGCTGTTTCCGGCACTCGCCGCCTCGTCCTCCATCCCCGCCGTTTTCATGCCGGTGCGCCTGCGCGGCCGCGTGATGATCGATGGCGGCATCAGTAATCCGGTGCCCTATGAATGCCTGATGGATCTTGCCGATATCGTCATCGGCATCGATGTGGTCGGCGCCCCGGAAGGCGACGGCACCCATATCCCGAACCGCATGGAAAGCATCTTCGGTTCCGGTCAGCTGATGATGCAGACGGCAATCTCGCTGAAGCTGAAGCTATGCCAGCCGCACATCTTCCTGCGCCCGACGGTCGGTCGCACCGGCGTCATGGATTTCCTCAAGGCCCGCGAAGTGCTGGCCATGTCCGTCGGCGTCAAGGACGATCTGAAATTCGCTCTCGACCGCGAGATCGAAGCGCGGCTAAAACGCTAAAGAACCTTGCATGGGCACCGTTGTCTGCGTCCGCGCGGCATGCACGAGCGGTTCAGCGAACATCGCTTCGGCTATGAGCTCGGCATCCTCATTGTCGATTTCGAAGAGCCCAAAGCGCAACCGATAGCCCCAACCGGCCCGATCGCTTGTGAATGACAGGCGGCCGAGCAGTGGCCGGATCGGCGTTTCCATGGCCGGCCACCAGGCGACATCCCGTCGCCAGGGGCGGAAGCCGGGATGGGTCTCCACCTGATATGCCGCCGTTTCTTCGATCACGCCAATGGCCGTGAACGCCTGCAGGCGATCCTTGCCGCCAAACGTTTCAGTCGGCGAATAGTAAATCACGCGGTCGCCTGGCGCGCTCCGCTTAAGCGGAGCGGCCTTGCCGTGACAGACTTGCATGAACCCGGCTGCGCGCCCGATGCGGACATGGTTTGCTGATGCGACAGCAATCCAGCTGCGAGACATGGTTCAGTCCTCCGCGACGTTGTAGACGCGCAAGCGATGCCCGTCGGGATCGGCAGCAACAAAGCTACGGCCGAAATCGAGGTCGGTCGGCGGCAGAAGGATAGCCGCGCTCTTGCCCTGCCATTCGGTGTGGAGCCTGTCGACCGTGTCTGCTGTCGCCACCTTGAAACCGACCTCGCAGCCGCCGCCCGCAGCAGCCGGCGCCGGCTCGATGCCCGCCTTGCCCCACAGTCCGAGCGCCAGGCCCGAAGGCAGAATGAACATTGCGAAGGTCGGGCTGGCCTCCACGGGATCCAGCTCGAGCAGCCGCGCATAAAAGCTGGCGCTCTTCGACGCGTCGGTTACGAAAAGTAGAATGCTGTTGCTGTCGATCACGATAAGCCTCCTGTGTGTTTGGGCAGGCGAATATCTAGCGAGACATGCTGACAGATTCTGGCAGTAGCCTCGCTTTCGAACCGCTCGACCGTCGCAGCTCCGGCAGCTGGTTTATGCGTCCGCCGTCGCATCCGCGATTCCCGCCAGCGGATCGTCCTCGAAGGGATCGGCGGCGCGCTTCGGCTTGACCAGCGGTTCGGGACGCACCGGATGGGAAAACAGCATGTCGCGCCCCGCCTGCAGCCCTTCGGAGACCTGCAGGACGAGCCGCGCCTCGTCGCGCTTGCGGATGTCCTCGCCGATTTCATAAGCATCGGCCTCGGAGACGCCGAGCGCCTCCAGCGTCCGTCTTCCGAACAGCAGGCCCGATTCCAGCGTCTCGCGCAGCTCGTAATCGATCCCCTTGTTGCGCAGTTCGATCGAATGGATGCGGTCGTAGGAGCGGACGAAGAGGCGGGTGTGCGGATAGTCGGCCTGCACCAGCTCCACGACCTTGTCGGTGATTTCCTTCTTCTGCGTGCAGACGAGCACGATCTTCGCCCGATCGATGCCGGCCGAGCGCAGCACGTCCTTGCGGGTGCCGTCGCCGAAATAGATCCGGAAACCGAAAGAGGAGGCCTGGCGGATGCGGTCGGCGGAAAAATCGATGACGGTGACGCTGCGCCCGCCGGCGAGCAGGATCTGGGCAGCGATCTGACCGAAACGCGAGAAGCCGACCATCAGCACGTCGGCGCCGGCACCTTCGAAATCCTCGTCCAGCTCCTCCTGTTCATCGCCGTTGAGCAGCCGCTTCGACAGCGCCGCGCCGATCGGCGTCAGCGCCATCGACAGCGTGACGATCGCCACCAGCAGCGAGGCCGTGCTCGTCGACATCAACCCGGTGACGCCAGCCGTGGTGAAGAGCACGAAGCCGAATTCGCCGCCTTGCGGCAAGAGGAAAGCAATGCGGATCGCATCATTGTGCGGCGATCCTGAAATCCGGCAGAGCCCGTAGATGATGATCGCCTTGACGGCCATGACGATCGGCACCGTGACGATGACGAAGAGCGCGTTGTCGGCG
The DNA here is from genome assembly GCF_002204185.1 of Rhizobium esperanzae. Taxonomy (GTDB): domain Bacteria; phylum Pseudomonadota; class Alphaproteobacteria; order Rhizobiales; family Rhizobiaceae; genus Rhizobium; species Rhizobium esperanzae. The sequence continues at coordinate 31,251 of NZ_MXPU01000021.1, forward strand.
AGAACGTCGAGCTGCAACGACAGGCCGACGGCGATGAAGAAGATGGCGAGCAGCACGCCGCGGAAGGGCTCTATGTCGGCCTCCAGCTCGTGCCGGTAGGAGGATTCGGCGAGCATTACCCCGGACAGGAAGGCGCCCATCGCCATCGAAAGGCCGGCAAGCTGCATCAGGCTTGCCGATCCCATGACGACGAAGAGGGCCGCGGCGATCATTGCCTCGCGGGCGCCGGTGCGGGCGATGATCTGGAAGAGCGGTGTCAGCAGGTAGCGTCCGGCAACGACCATCGCCGCCACCGCGCCGACGGCGACGGCAAAATCGGAAAGCGGCGCATTGCTGCCTTTGCCACTGCCGTCGAGAACGGTGATCAGCGCCAGGAGCGGCACGATCGCCAGGTCCTGGAACAGCAGCATCGAGAAGGAACGCTGCCCGTATCGCGTATTGACGTCGCCGTCGCCCTCGAGGATCTGCATGGCGAAGGCGGTCGAGGACAGCGCCAGGCCGAAGCCGGCGACGATGCTGCCGCGCCAATCGAGGACGTGGGAAAACCAGGCGAGCCCGGTCAGCGCCAACCCGGTCACCGCCACCTGCGCCGTGCCGAGTCCGAAAATGTCGCGCCGCATCTGCCAGAGGCGGCTGGGTTTCAGCTCCAGTCCGATGATGAAGAGCAGGAAGACGACGCCGAGCTCGGCGACGGCGAGGATCTGTTCGCCGTCGGTAATGCCGTGGAAGACCGGACCGATGACGATGCCGGCGGCGAGATAGCCGAGGACGGTGCCGAGCCCGAGCTTCTTGAAGATCGGTGCCGCCACAACCGCGCCGCCGAGCAGCAGGATCGTTTCGGAAAAAAGGGCGTTGGGCGCTGACATGCTGACAATTTCTTTCGGGTGGCGGGGGCATGCAGGCAGTCCCGACAAAGAATCGGCGGCGGCGGCCTTGATGCCAGGGAGAGTGCACAATAAATGGAAGCCGAAGGAAAGGCCAAATCATGTCCTCTGAAATCGATTCCTCGACACTTCTTTCCCGCGCAAGTCAATTGATCGATCTGGCAAGGAAGGCAGGAGCCGACGCTGCCGACGCCGTCGTCGTTCGCTCGCGTTCGCAATCGGTCAGTGTCCGGCTTGGCAAGGTCGAGGGAACGGAATCGTCGGAAAGCGACGATTTTTCGCTGCGCGTCTTCATCGGCAAGCGCGTCGCCAGCGTTTCGGCCAATCCGGGCTTCGATCTCCAGGCGCTGGCCGAACGTGCCGTCGCCATGGCCAAGGTTTCGCCGGAAGACCCATACGCGTGCCTGGCGGACGAGGCGAGCCTTGCCAGGTCCTATCCCGACCTGCAATTGCTCGATGCCACGGAAGTGTCCTCTGAGATGCTGCGCGAGGCCGCTCTTGCCGCCGAGACGGCCGCCCTTGCCGTCAAGGGCGTCACCAATTCCTCCGGCGCCGGCGCGTCGGCCGGCATGGGCGGCCTCGTTCTCGCCACGTCGCACGGTTTCCAAGGCAGCTACATGGCCTCCCGTTTCGGCACCTCCGTCAGCGTCATCGCAGGCGAAGGCACCGGCATGGAGCGTGACTATGATTTCGACAGCCGCCTTTATTACGCCGAACTCGACGATCCTTCCGAAATCGGCCGCCGCGCCGGCGAACGGGTGGTCAAGCGCGTCAATCCGCGCCAGGTGCCGACCGGCAAGAACGTCACCGTCGTCTTCGATCCGCGCGTCGCCCGCGGTTTCGTCGGCCATATTGCCGGTGCGATCAACGGTGCCGCCGTCGCTAGAAAGACCAGCTTCCTGCGTGACAGGATGGGTCAGCAGGTGCTGAAGTCGGGCCTTTCGATCACCGACGATCCGCTGATCGTGCGCGGACCTTCCTCGCGTCCCTTCGACGGTGAGGGCGTGTCCGGCGAGCGGCTTGTCATGATCGAAGACGGTGTCCTGAAGCACTGGTTCCTCTCGACCTCGACGGCCCGCGAACTCGGCCTTGACACCAATGGCCGCGGCGTGCGCGGCGGCAGCGCCGTCACGCCGTCTTCCACCAATCTTGCGCTGGAGCCGGGCGACATCTCGCCGGAGGAACTGATCCGCAGCATCGGCAACGGTTTTTACGTCACCGAACTGATCGGCCACGGGGTCAACATGATCACCGGCGAATACAGCCGTGGCGCCACCGGCTTCTGGATCGAGAACGGCGAACTCACTTTCCCGGTATCCGAGGTGACGATCGCCTCGAACCTCAAGGACATGTTCATGCGCCTGACGCCGGCAAATGACATCGACCGCAAGTTCGGCGTCGCGGCTCCGACCTTCGCGATCGAAGGCATGACGCTCGCCGGGCAGTAAAAACGGGCAGCAGGAATGGAATGACGGGATGAGCGATAGGGAAAAGCTCCGCTGGCAGAGCGATCTCGCCTTGATCGCCGATGCTGCGAAGGAGGCCGGCGCGGTCGCCTATGGCTTCTTCAACCAGTCTCCCGAGGTCTGGTGGAAGAACGGCGACCGCTCTCCCGTCAGCGCCGCCGATTTTGCCGCCAACAAGACGCTTGAAACGATCCTGCGCAAGGCGCGGCCGGATTATGGCTGGCTGTCGGAGGAAACCGAGGACGATGAAGACCGCCTCTCGCGCGAGACACTGTTCATCGTCGATCCGATCGACGGCACCCGCGCCTTCCTCGGCGGGCAGCAGGTCTGGTGTGTCAGCGTCGCGGTCGTCCATCGCGGCCGCCCGGTCGCCGGCGTGCTCTATGCGCCGGCGCTCGAGGAGTTCTACGAGGCCGTCGACGGCGGCGTGGCGCTGAAGAACGGCAAACCCTTCACCGTTTCCGCCGCCGGGCCGGACGAGATAAGCCGGCTTGCGATCGGCGAAGACCTGTTGAAGACTTTTCCGCCGGCGTTCCGTGACCGCGTTAGACGCGAGAAATATGTCCCGTCGCTCGCCTATCGCATCGCCATGGTGGCGGACGGCCGCCTCGAAGGCACCTTCGTCAAGGGCAATTCGCATGACTGGGACCTTGCCGCCGCCGATCTCGTTCTGGCCTGCGCCGGCGGCGGCCTCGTCGATCTCGACGGCAAGCCGATCGTCTACAACAGGGCGGACGTTACTCATAAGGTCCTCTGTGCGGCCCCGGCGCCCCGCATCGATGAGTTCATCGCGGCCTTTGCCGGGCGAGGAGACAGTTGACGTTTCCGTCAAAATCCCGCAGATGAGGTGGCGGAGGAACTAGGCAGAAAGAGAACAAGAAAATGACTGACTCCGGTGACAAGAAGCAGCTTTTGCACCTCGTTTTTGGCGGCGAACTGAAAAGCCTCGAAGATGTCCAGTTCCGTGATCTGAATGGTCTCGATATCGTCGGCATTTTTCCCGACTATGCCACGGCGCTGACGGCCTGGAAGGCGAAGGCGCAGCAGACGGTCGACAATGCGCATATGCGCTATTTCATCGTCCACATGCACCGTCTGCTCGATCCGCAGCAAAAGGCTGGGGGCAACTGACCTCGGCAGCCGCCGCCAGCCGAACGGGCCTTCGTGCATCGGGCGCCCGTCGATCCGGATCGTTTGACGCATTCTGAACAAATTGATCGGCCATTCCGGCCGCAACGATAATAAGGGAATGGGTTTGATGTCGATCGTCTTGGGTCGGAGGCTGGCGCGATGAGCTCCCGGATGGCGCGACTCTGTCTGAGCACATACCGTCTGGCGGGAACCATCGCTTCTCCGGTCGTCGGCCTCTATCTGACCTACCGCACGGCCAAGGGCAAGGAAGACCGGGCGCGCCGCCTGGAGCGCTTCGGCTATCCAAGCGCCAATCGGCCGCAGGGCCCGCTCGTCTGGTTCCATGCCGCAAGTGTGGGCGAAACCAATGCCGTCATTCCGCTGATCCGCGAAATCCGCCGCCGCGATATCCATGTCATCCTGACCACCGGCACCATCACCTCCGCCAGGCTCGCCGCCGAGCGCCTCGGCCAGGAGGCGATCCATCAATATGTGCCGCTGGATCTGAAACCCTCCGTCAGCCGCTTCCTCGATTATTGGCAGCCCGATTGCGCCATCATCGCCGAATCCGAGATCTGGCCGGCGACCGTGCTGGAGCTCGGCCGTCGCCGCATCCCGCAGATCCTGGTCAATGCCCGCATGTCGGACCGCTCCTTTGCCCGCTGGCGCCGCCGCCCGTCGATTGCGGAGGCCTTGTTCGAGAACCTCGCCCTCGTCATCGCTCAATCCGATGTCGATGCCGAGCGATTCCGCGATCTGGGTGCTGTGCCCGTCATCACCTCGGGCAATCTGAAGGTCGATACCGACGCGCCGCCTTATGACAGCGCTGTCTTCGCCCGCTACAAGAAGCAGATCGGCGATCGCAAAACCTGGGCGGCGATCTCCACCTTCGACGGCGAGGAGAATGCTGCCGGCATCGTCCATCGCGCCCTGAAGGAGCGCGATCGTCAATTGACCATCATCGTGCCCCGCCATCCCGAGCGCAGCGACGAGATCGAGGCAGCGCTCGTCAAGCAGGGCCTGAAAGTCGCCCGCCGCACCCGCGACGATGTCCTCTCCGCCGATGTCGATATCTTTCTCGGCGATACGATCGGCGAAATGGGGCTTTATCTCCGTCTGACCGAAATTGCTTTCGTTGGCCGTTCGCTCTTTGCCGAAGGCGGTCAGAACCCGTTGGAGCCTGCCATGCTCGGCTGCGCCATCCTCTCCGGCGGCAATGTGCAGAATTTCCGCGAGGCCTATCAGAAGCTCGCCCGCAGCGGCAGCGCCCGCATGGTGCGCGATACCGAAATGCTGGCCAAGGGCGTGCATTATCTGCTGACCAACGATGGCGCCCGCCGTAACATGATCGAGGCCGGCGTCGCCACCGTGCACGAGATGCGCGGCGCGCTGTCGGCGACGGTGAAGGGGCTCGAACCCTATATCAATCCGCTGACGGTCAAGGCGCGTTTGTTGCCCAAGGCCGCGGCCCAGGTCTGAGGAGACGCGATGTCGGGCCCGGCGCATATCAAAGGCATCCTCTTCGACAAGGACGGCACGCTGCTCGACTATGATGAGAGCTGGCTGCCGGTCAATCGCGAGCTTGCCCGCATCGCCGCTGAAGGCGACCCGCTTCTGGCCGACCGGCTGCTGTCCGCCTGCGGCATGGATCCGGTCAGCGGCCATATCGTTCCCGACAGCCTGCTCGCCGCCGGCAATACAAGGCAGATCGCCGAGGGTCTCGTCGCCGCCGGATCGATGGTCGATATCGAGGAGTTGACGATCCGTCTCGACGACCTCTTTTCCGGCGCCGCTGAATTTTCCGTGCCGGTGACCGACCTTGCAGGCTTCTTCGCAAGGCTGCATCGGCGCGGTTTCAAGCTCGGCGTTGCCTCCAGCGACAATGAGCGCTCCATCCGCCAGACGGCGGAGCGCTTCGGTTTTGCCCGCTATGTCGATTACATCGCCGGCTACGACAGCGGCTTCGGCGTCAAGCCGGAGCCGGGCATGGTGCTCGGTTTCTGCGCTGCGACCGGGCTTTTGCCATCCGAGGTCGCCATGGTCGGCGACAACAATCACGATCTGCACATGGGCCTGAACGCCGGCACGGGACTTAGGATCGCCGTGTTGACGGGAACCGGCTCGCGCGATTCACTTGCTGCGGCGGCCGATCATGTGCTTGACGACATCACCGCCCTTGAGACGCTGCTGCCCGATCTGCAGCCGGCCTGATCGATAAAGGCTTGCATTTTCATCGATTTTAACCTCTCAATCCGGCCGGAAAACGAAATTCTCTAGCCGGGCGGGGAGCGGGACGGCAAAATGATTTCAGAAGCGCCGCCGTTCTGGTGGAGGAAAGCCGATTGGCGGGCTTGGCTGCTGGCGCCGCTGTCCTTTCTTTACGGCCGTATCGCCGGCCATCGCATGGCCCATGCGCGCCGTGCCTCGGTTTCCGTTCCCGTCATCTGCGTCGGCAATTTCACCGTCGGCGGCGCCGGCAAGACGCCCACGGCGCTGACGCTCGCCCGCGCCGCCAAGGCGAAAGGCCTGAAGCCCGGCTTTCTCAGCAGAGGTTACGGCGGCTCGCTCGACGTGACGACGGTGGTCGATCCCCATCATCACCGGGCGGTCGCCGTCGGCGATGAACCGCTGTTGCTCGCCCAGGAGGCGCTGACGGTAATTTCCCGCCGGCGCGTCGACGGTGCTCGGCGTCTGGTCGCGGAAGGCGCCGATCTCATCATCATGGATGATGGGTTTCAGAGCGCCAGGCTGGCGATCGACTATGCGCTGCTCGTCATCGATGCGACCCGCGGCCTTGGCAACGGCCATATCGTGCCGGCCGGCCCGGTCCGCGCGCCGATCCGCCAGCAGCTGCGGTCGGCGACGGCGCTGCTGAAGGTCGGCGGCGGCAATGCCGCCGACGGCATCGTCCGCATGGCGGCACGCGCCGCAAAGCCCTATTTCACCGCCTCGCTCAAGGTGCGCGGCGACGACCGGCTTTCCGGCATCAAGGTGCTTGCTTTCGCCGGTATCGCCGATCCCGCCAAATTCTTCCGCACCGTCGAATCGCGCGGCGCCGAAATCGCGGTCGCCAAGACCTTCGGCGATCACGAGCACCTGACCGAGGAGGAGATCGACGATATCCTTACGACCGCCGAGCGCCAGGACCTCCTGATCGTCACCACGTCGAAGGATTTCGTTCGCCTTTCCGGCCATCACGGCAAGGCGGAACAACTGGCGCAAAAATGCCGCGTGATCGAAGTCGACATGATCTTCGAAGATCACCTCGCCCCGAGCCTGATCATCGATCGGGCGGTCGTCGCCTGTCGCGAGCGGCGTTTAAGGGAATTGAAAGGAAAGAGCTAACGGCGCTGGTTCGGCAGCACGCCGGCGCGTTTGTCGGCCTCGATCGCCGAGATTACGTCGGCATAGGGCTCCTGCCGGGCGACGCTCCAGTAGCGCAGCTCGTCGAGCGGGATGTTTTTTCCGGTCATCGCGCAGACGACGTAGGAGCCGGGCGAGAGAATCTGGAAATCGCCGTCGAGATAGCGGATCTTCGCCTCGCGGTTTCCGTGCCCTTCGAACAAATTCATGCGCTCCGTTCCCTGCAACTTGTCATCCGTCTGCCATACTCCCGCATGAAGGGCTTTGCCAGCTTTTTCAGCTTCTGCCGAAAAGCCGCTCGATATCGCTGAGCTTCAATTCGATATAGGTCGGCCGGCCGTGATTGCACTGGCCGGAGCCGGGTGTTACTTCCATTTCCCTCAGCAGCGCGTTCATTTCCTCCGGCCGCAGCCGCCGGCCGGAGCGAACCGATCCATGGCAGGCCATGGTCGCCGCCACATATTCGAGCTTGGCCGACAGGCCCGACGCCGTATCCCATTCGGCGATCTCGTCGGCAAGCTGGCGGATCAGGCCATGGGCGTCGACCTCGCCGAGCATGGCCGGCGTTTCGCGCACCGCGATCGCCCCGGGACCGAAGCGCTCGATCGCCAGACCGAGTTCGGCAAACTCTGCCGCATGCAGCATCAGCCGGTCGCAATCTTCTTCCGGAATGTCGACGATCTCTGGGATGAGCAGCACCTGCGAGGCCAGCCGCTTCGAATGCAGCGCCTTGCGCATCGCCTCGAACACCAGCCGCTCATGCGCCGCATGCTGATCGACGATGACGAGCCCGTCCTCTGTCTGGGCAACGATATAGTTGGCGTGGATCTGCGCCCGTGCCGCGCCGAGCGGATAACGCCCGACGGGTTCCGGCGCGGCCGGGCGAGGAGAGGCCAGGCCGGGAGACACGGGGTCGGGAGAAAATTGCGGCTCGGCCCGTGCGGTCGGCATCGACAGACCGTCGAAGGATGCCTGCGGCCGTTCGGAAAAAGTCGGCGCCGGCTGGTAGGGGCGGGAAGGGGAGGTCTCTGCCGACCATGGCGCCTGTGGCCGCTGCCCATTGGGCTGGAAACCGGGGCGGAAAGCGCGCAGCATATCGCTCGCGCCGGTCGTTGCCGCCCGGCTGCCGTCGCGCGCGAGCGCCTCGCGAATGGCGCCGACGATCAGGCCGCGCACCAGGCCTGGGTCGCGGAAGCGCACGTCGGATTTGGCCGGATGCACGTTGACGTCGACGAGGGCCGGATCGAGAGCGATCGACAGCACCGCCACCGGATAGCGCCCGGACGGGATCGTCTCGGCATAGGCGCCGCGGATCGCCGAGAGGATCAGCTTGTCCTGCACCGGTCGGCCGTTGACGAAGGCATATTGATGGGCGGAGTTGCCGCGATTGAAGGTCGGCACGCCGGCAAAGCCGGTCAGCGAAATCTCCTCGCGCACGGCGTCGAGCGCAATGGCGTTGTCGCTGAAGTCCTTGCCGAGCACCTGCGCCATGCGCGCCAGATGATCGTCGCCCGTCGCCGGAAATTCCAGCGTTGTGCGGTCCGAGCCGGACAGCACGAAACGCACGGCGGGAAAGGCGATCGCCATACGTTTGACGATCTCGGTAATGGCGCCGGCTTCGGCCTTCTCAGTCTTCAGGAATTTGAGCCGCGCGGGCGTGGCGAAAAACAGGTCGCGGACTTCGACGATCGTGCCGGGATTGGCGGCAGCCGGCCTCAGATGCAGGACCTTGCCGCCGGCAACGGCGATCTCGTGACCGCCGGCGCTGTCGCGCTTGCGGCTTGCGATGCTGAGCCTTGCCACGGACCCGATCGAAGGCAGCGCCTCGCCACGGAAGCCGAGCGTCCTAATATCCTCGAGCGTCTCGGAGATCTTCGAGGTGCAGTGGCGCCTGATTGCCAACTCCAGATCGGCGGCGTCCATGCCGGAGCCGTTGTCGCTGACCCGCAGCAGCGCCTTGCCGCCGCCTGCCGTGGCGATCTCGATGCGTGTCGCCCCCGCATCGAGCGCGTTTTCGATCAATTCCTTGGCAGCGCTCGCCGGCCGTTCGATGACTTCGCCGGCGGCGATCTGGTTGATGAGCGTTTCGGAGAGCTGTCTGATGGCCATGGGCTATTTTCGGGGATTCGCGGCCTGGAGGGAAGGGCTTTCCGATCGCTTGGCGAAACTGTGATCCGCGGCTCCCGGAATTCGGGGATCGGTAGTGTTAAGCCGGTTTTAACAGAAAAATGGCATTTCTAATCAATACCCTCCGGAAGCCGCGAAATCGAACAGATGTGGGACGAAATGGAATGAGTGCCGGCTTCGAAAAGGCGGACACATCATCAGACACCGACGGGACGCTCGCCGGGGCCGATCTGCAGACGGCGCTCTTCGATGCGGTGTGCGACAGCCTTTCGGCAGCTTTCATCATCTACGACAAGAACGATCATCTGATCTTCGCAAGCCGCCAGATTCTCGAATTCTTCCCCTTGCCGGCCGAGATGCTGAAGCCGGGCATCCGGCTGCGCGATTTTCTGGGCGCGATCTACGATACCGGCGTTCGCCAGCAATATGATATCAGGCAGAGCGGCCCGCTCAGCCGCGAGGACTGGCTGTCGCAGAAAATCGCCTCGCATTGGCGCGAGCGCTTCGAATCCGTTGAGCGCCATGGCGCCGACAGCTGGGTCCGCTTCGTCAAGCGCAGGCTGCCGGGCGGTTACGGCGTCACCGTCGTCTCCGACATTTCCGAGGACAAGAAGCGCGAGGAGCAGTGGCGCTCGGACATGGAGCGGGTGCAGCTCACCGAAGACATTCTCGATAACCTGCCGTTTCCGCTTTTCGTCAAGGATCGCAACCTCACCTATGTCGCGGTGAACCTCGCCTTTTGTGAGAAATACCAGAGGAGCGCCGACGAGGTGCTCGGGCGCAAGAGCGGCGATCTCTTCTCACCCGAGATCGCCAAGCGCTTCGAAGAAAGCGATCGTCACGTGCTGGAAACCGGCGAGATGTCGATCTCCCGCCAGCGGCAGATCTCCCGCGACGGCATCGAGCGCGACATCGTCAGCCGCAAGCATCGCATCGGCAAGCCCGGCCGCTATTTCCTGGTATCGACCATGCAGGACCTGCCGCGCGACGGCGCCGATCTCGAGGAGTTCGACCGCGCCTCGGCGATCACCGCCTCCGCCAACCAGAGTTATCGCCGCGCCTATGTGCCGGTGCCGAGCGCGGTGGAGCGCCGCGAGCCGGCGGCGATGGAAGCGATCGTTCCGGAGAATTTCTCCGGCCGCAAGATTCTCGTCGTCACCGCCGACATCGCCGCCGAGACCGCCGCTCTGCGGACGCTGACGAAATACGGTTTTGAATCCTGCTCGGTGCGCGGCGAGGATGAAGAGGAGCGGTTCCTGGAAATCGCCACCTCCTCCGGCATTTCGCTCGATCTCTTGATCATCGACAATCAGATGGGCATGCGCTGCCTCGAGCTTGCCGAGCAATACGGAATTCCGGCGCTCGTCATGGACGGCTTCCAGATCGCCAACGAGCTCACCTTCCAGATCGCCCGCCATTTCAATCGCAACAGCCGCAACAACGGCGGCGGGGCGGACGCGGATTGGGAAATCAGCACTTCCGACGATACTGCCGGCCTGCAGGTTCTCGTCGCCGAAGACAACGATATCAATCAGATCGTGTTTTCACAGATCCTCGAGGGCCTCGGCTATCGTCATATGATCGCTGCGACCGGAGACGAGGTCGTGCGCCTCTGGGCCCAACACCGGCCCGGCGTGGTGTTGATGGACATTTCGCTGCCGGGCTTCAACGGCTTCGAGGCGGCGCGCCTGATTCGACAGATGGAGGAAGCCGGCGGCGCAGCCCGCACGCCGATCATCGGCGTGCTGACCCAGGCCTTCGAGCGCGATCGCGCCGAATGCGCCAAATCGGGCATGGACGACGTGATCATGAAGCCCGTCAGTCCCGACATGCTGGAGACGATATTTCAGAAATACCTGACGGAAGGGGCTTCGCCGGTTCGAGCGAGCGGATGAGACGGAAGTCCGGTCGCCATCCTCCCGTATACCGCAGCCTCCCCAAATCTGGGGTAGATCAGACCGTCAAGGCGGCTGATTTACTAGCGAATTGTTAAGAAATGCCGGTCATTCTCTCCTCGGCTGCGGAGGGAAGCTCGGGTTTGGATGATGAAATCGGCGGAAACAGCTTCCTTGACCGTGAGTCACAATGAGCTTCAGGCGATGGCTTATACCGATCCGCTGACCGGGTTGGGAAACCGCAATCGCATGCGCGACAAGGTGCTGCAGATCTCTGCCGAGCGCGCCAGCGATCCCGCTCCCTTCACCATCGGCATCGCCAATCTCGACAGCTTCAAGCCGATCAACGATCTTTTTGGCTCCTCGGCCGGCGATGAGATCCTTTGCCAGGTCGCCCATCGGCTCAGGGCCTGCATTCCGGACGGGGCGCTGGTCACCCGTCACGATGGTGACGAATTCGCCTTCGTGCTGCCGTTGATCTTCGAGCGGGCGAGCGCCGAAAAATTCGGCCAGATGATCCGCGAGGTGCTGTCGGCGCCTTATGACCTCGGCGACCGCAATGTCCGTCTCTCCGCCTCCTTCGGCTTCGCCATCTACCCGTTCGCCGGAGAGGACTGCGAAGAACTGTTGAAGAGCGCCGAAACCGCCCTCTATCGTTCCAAGCGCCGCGGCCGCGGCCAGATCACCGTCTATTCGCGTGAAATCGCCCAGGAGATGAAGCGCGCGACACAGCTGGAGCAGGCGCTCAGAAATGCGATCATCTCCGACGCGATCGACGTTCATTTCCAGCCGATCGTCTCGCTCGGCAACAATCAGGTCGTCGGCTTCGAGGCGCTCGCCCGCTGGAACGATCCCGATCTCGGTTTCGTGTCCCCCGGCGTCTTCGTGCCGCTCGCCGAAGAGCGCGGTTTCATCGACGCCCTGTCGGAGGCCCTGCTTCGCAAGGCTGCTGAAGCAGCCTTATCCTGGCCGCGTGAACTCTTCCTGTCGTTCAACCTCTCTTCGGCGCAGCTGATGGATCCCGGCACAAGCGGCAGCATCCTGTCGATCCTCGGCCGCGTCGGCTTCGACCCGCATCGCCTGGAACTGGAAATCACCGAGACGGCGGTGATGGGTTCGGCCGATACCGCACATCGCATCATCGCCGATCTGCGCGCCGCCGGCGTTCGCATCTCCCTCGACGATTTCGGCACGGGCCAGTCGAGCCTCGGGCGTCTGCGCGACTTCATCTTCGACAAGATCAAGATCGACCGCGCCTTCGTCTCGCGCATCAATTCCGACCGCGCCTCCGAACACATCATCAAGGCGATCCTTTCCATGTGCGAAGGCTTGGAGCTGGAAGTCGTGGCCGAAGGTATCGAGGATTATGCCGAGGCGGTAAAGCTGCGCACACTCGGCTGCGGCATGGGCCAAGGCTACCATTTCGGCCGCCCGGCCGATGGCATCGCCACGCTGCGCTTCCTGCACGAGAACTATTACGATATGGCGCCCGCCGAGCGCGTCAGCGCATAAGCTATCCCACCAAAAGTGCGCAGCGGTTTTGCGTCCGGGATTGCGTCAAGCGATCACCAAACAGCAATGGCGCCCCTAGGAGCGCCATCACCTACGCTATACTACCGCGCGCGCGGTTTACTTAGGCGTGGTCGAACCGGTTGCCGTCGTATCGGTGCCGGTTGCGGCCGGGGCCTTCTCTGCAGCCTGCATTGCCAGCGTCTTGAACTCGGGCGCAGCCTTCAGCGATTCAGCGGTCTCGCTGGTTGTCAGCTTGAGACTGCCATCCTGGGTATTCTGGGCGATGGCGATTTTCTCCATCGGAACGGCGACATCCTTTTCGCCGATGCCGAGGAAGCCGCCGACGCCGACGATCGCAGCAACGATGCCGCCATCCTTTTTCATGATCAGGTCGTTGATGCTACCAATGCTTTCATTGTTGGCGTTGTAGACCGACTGACCGATATAGGTGTTGGCGCTGACCTGGTCCGGAGCCTGTTCCGTCAGATAGGTACCTTGGGCTACATCCGTGCTCGGTTTTGTAACCGGAGCCTGTGCAGCGTCCCCTGCGGGCTTGGTGACATCAGGGGTGACCGGCTTGGGGGCAGCCGGATCGGCCGGCGCTGCCTGATTGGTCGCGGCGGGATCGGCAGGCTGCGGCGCCGTCTGCGAGAATGCCGCCGGTGCGAAAGCCGTGGCAAACAGCGCGCCAGCGGCAACGGTCGTCAAAAGTTTGCGTGTCATTTCGAACCTACTTTCATTTCCCTAGAGTGATCGCTGACTCGGCAATGCATCATCCTTGCCTCGCCGGTTCGAAGGGAAAATGAGCGGTGCGCCGATTGGTTCCGGTTGAAAACACGGAAAATTTCTCGATTATCACGGAACTTTTATTGGCGAACGGCCCGAAACGAAAAAAGGCGCCACTCGGGAGCGCCTTGAATGGTGGCTGACCGGATACGGCAGTCAGAGCACATAGACGGGATCGAACAGGCCCTTGACCTCGATGCCGAGTTCCAGAAGCGCGCCGGCGCTCGGCTGAGCCGAACGGGCATCCTCGTCAAGCCCTTCCCAGGCCGTCGTCACCGCCAGCCGGTCGGCATTGGCGCCGATGAAGGCCGGGCAGGAGGGCTGGACGGCGGGAACCTTGTAGCGCGAGATACGCAAGCCATCGGGATTGTAGCGATCGACGACGCCGGCGCCCCAGCGGGCATTCCAGATATAGCCGTCGGCATCGACCACCGAACCGTCGATGCCGCCGGGCTCGTTCATGCTGTCGACGAGCACGATCGGCTCGCCCGAGGGCAGGCCGGTCTGCGGATCGACCATGACGCGCATCAGCCGGTTGATGCGGGAATCCGTGTAGTAGCCGACCGTGCCGTCCGGGGAAAAGCAGATTGAATTCGGGATGCTGATGCCGCTGAAGATCTTTGTCACCTTGCCGCCGGCAACATGATAGATGGCGCCGGCCTGATTCTCCGCCCGCTTGCTCATCGTGCCGATCCAGAGTGAGCCCGACGGATGGGTGCGACCGTCGTTCGAGCGGTTCTCCGGTCTGTCGTTTTCGAGCGCCGCATAGAAGGTGAGGTTGCCGCTGGCCAAGTCGCGCACGAAAAGCCCTTCTTCGGTCGCGATCAGCTGCCGTCCGGCGTCGATGCGGGCCAGCACGCTTGCCATGACCGGCAGCGAATGGACCTTTTTGGCGCGCGTCGAAAGATTGAGCTCGTGCAGCTCCTTGCCGAGGATGTTGAACCACCAGACGGTATCGCTGTCCGGATCATAAGTCGGACCTTCGCCGAGAACGGAATTGGTGTTGCAAAGGGTCTTCCCTTCGAACTCGTAAATGTCGGTCATACGTTCACGCTCCCATGGCTGCATCATAGGCGTAAATGGTCGCCTTGGCGCGCTCGGCAACCTCTGCCTCGGTCATTCCGGGCTTGTAGAGGCTGGTGCCGAGGCCGAAGGCTGAGATGCCGGCCTTGGTGTAATCGGCGAAGTTCTTGTCCGACACGCCGCCGACGGCGGCAATCGTCAGTTCCGGCGGCAGGATCGCCCGGATCGCCGTGATGCCGGAGGGGCCAAGAACGCTCGCCGGGAAGAATTTGAGACCGGTGGCGCCGGCCCGCGCTGCGGCGAGCGCCTCGGTCGGCGTAAAGACGCCGGGCATCGTCACCATACCATGTTCGCGCGCCCGGATGATCACCTCCGGTTCGACATTCGGGGTCACCAGCAGCTTGCCGCCGGCCGCATTCAGGCTATCGACAGCCTCCACCGTCAGCACCGTGCCGGCGCCGATCAGCACCTCGGCCGGCGCCATCTTCGCAGCAATCTCGATGGATTTGAACGGCTCCGGCGAATTGAGTGGGATCTCGATCGCCGTCAGGCCGTTTTCGATCAAGGCGCCGACGACGCTCTCGGTCTCGTCGGGCCGGATGCCGCGCAGGATGGCGATCAGCGGGCGCTTCATGTCGGGGAAGGGGATACGGTTCATCGTGTCAGCTTTCTCAATTCGGCCAGATGGCTTCGGCGGCTGCCGATAGGCCGCGGCGCACGGCCGCGTCGGCGTCGATGGCGGTGAAGGCAAGGGAGAGGGTGTTGAAAGCCTGCTCGTAGAGCGCCTGCAGGCGTCCGGAGGCGACGAGGGTGATGCCTGAGTTGGCGGCATCCTGCAGCGCGCCGGCAATTTCGAGGCCGATCAGTGTGCCGGAAAGCCGGGCCTGCGCTGATGCGGCGGAGATCCCGTGCAGCAGCTGGCCCGAACGGGCGGTAAACAGCAGATTGGAGGCAAGGGCCGGATGCGCAAAGGCCGCCGATACCGCCGCCTCGAAGGCAGCCGTATCCGCCGGCTGTTGTTCGGCACCCGACACGGCATGCGACAGGATCGTGCTTTTACTGATCGCGTCGAAAAGTTCGCCGGTCATGAAGGTCGAAAAGCCGGTGACCTTGCCGTCCACGACATGCACCCATTTCGAATGCGTGCCGGGCATGCAGACTGCCTGCGCCGCGGAATTCGTGCGGCCGAGCGCGCCGAGAAGCTGGGTTTCCTCGCCGCGCATGACATCGGGCCTCGCCACATCCCGCTGGGCAAGGCCCGGCAGGATGCGGATGTCACGGCTTTCACCCGGCACGCGGACCGCCGCAGTGAGGATCGAGGCGAGCGGCGCGGGCACGTCGATATAACCGGCCTCGACCCAGCCCTGCCTTGCGCCGGCCATGCCGCAGACGATGACAGGCAGGCCTTCCGGCGCTTCGACAGCTGTAAGATGGCCCGACAGCACGGCGGAAAAGCCGGTCCTTGCCGCGCTGGTCATGCCTTCGCCGCTGCGACGTTCGGCAAGGATGCTGCCGTCCCTGCCGATCAGCCAGAGCCGGAAACTGCTGGTGCCCCAGTCCACCGCGACATAAGCGGGATTAGCCATTACAAAACGCCTCCATCGACGATCAGGGACTGGGCGGTCATCGCCGCCGCGCAGTCGGATGCAAGAAACAGACAGGGACCGACGATCGCATCGGCCTTGAGCGCGACTTTCAGGCATTGCTGCTCGACCGAGCGCGCGATGCTTTCCTCGGTGAGCCAGAGCTGCATCTGCCGTTCGGTCACCACCATGCCGGGCAGGATGCAGTTGACCCTGATATTCTCCGGCCCGAGCCGGCCCGCCATGCTCTTCGTCAGTCCGACGACCGCCGCCTTCGCTGCCGCATAGGCGGGAAATCCGCCCATGTTCAGCTTGAAGGCGATCGACGACATATTGACGATCGCGCCGCCGCCAGCCGACCGCATCGACGGCGCCACCGCCTGCGAGGTGAAGAACACGTGCCGCAGATTGACCGCCTGATTGTTATCCCAATAGGCCTCGGTCACATCATCAAATTCATGGCGGTCGTCCCAGGCGGCGTTGTTGACAAGCACGCGGATCGGCCCGGATGTCTGAACGACGGCATCGACCGTGCGCCGGATCGCCTCGATGTCGCGCAGATCGGCATGATAGAAGAGCACCGGATGCGCCGTTTCCCGCGACAGTCTTTCCGCGAGTTCCCTGCCGGCCGTCTCGGCAATGTCGATGAAGGAGACCTTGGCGCCCTGGCGTGCGAAACCTTCGACGATCGCCGCGCCGATGCCGGATCCGCCGCCGGTCACGAGCACGGCGCGATCCTTGAACTCGGGAAATTGTGCTGCCACTGCGCTCACCGTCTCCTCCGATCGCTGATGTTCCATTATTTGGAACTTAATTTGACTATGTGGAATTATCGGATTATGCTGGGCTTTCTGTCAAGGGCGCACGCTTGCAAGCGCGGACCGATTCAATGGCACATAGACAATGACTTCAAGCGACGGCATGGCTCAGGCACGCGAGACGGGCACCCTCGGCAAATTGATGGTTCTCCTCGATCTCGTCACCCATGCGGATACGCCATTGCGCTTCACCGACATTCTGGCGCGGGCCGGCCAGCCGCGCGGCACGCTGCATCGCCAGCTCAGCCACCTGGTGGAGGAGGGGTTGCTCGAGCTCGATGGCGACGGCCGTTATGCGCCGGGCCTGCGCCTGCTCGATTTTGCCGCGCGCAGCTGGGCGCGCAACGAATTCCGCCTGGTTGCCGAACCGCACCTGAGCGAACTCCAGCAGGCGACCGGCGAGACGGTGCATCTCGGCGTTCTCCGGGGACAGTCGATCATTTATCTCGACAAGGTTGAAGGCCGTCAGCCGGTGCGCATGTATTCGCAGATCGGCAACGCATCGCCCTGCTACTGCACTGGGGTCGGCAAGGCCGCTCTTTCGCTGCTTTCGCGAGAAACTCTTGTCGACCTCCTCGCCGGTCTGAGCTTCACCAGCTTCACCGCCTCGACCCATGCTTCGGCCGAGACGCTTGCCGCCGAAATCCGCGAGATTGCCGAACAGGGCTATGCTTTCGACCGCGAGGAGCACGAAGCCGGCATCCGCTGCGTCGCCGCGCCCGTCTGGTCGGAGGATCGCACCTTCATCGGCGGCATTTCGGTCACCGGCCCGGCCTATCGGCTGTCGATGGAACTTCTGCGTCAGTGGGCCGTTCCCGTACAGCTGGCGGCTGCAAGGATTATGGAGGGCATGCGCGTCCGCCTCGGCCCGCGCCGCTGACGGTCATCGTTACCGCGTTTGCTGGACCGCTTGCGGAGCATGTTTATGAAGAGCGCGATATTGAGACGGGCGAATCACGCCAAGTGGAATGGCCTGCGAAATCTGCAACCAAGCATTGGTCCAAGCCTGTCCGCCGAGGCCGGCTCCATGTGATCCAACTCACGCTCCTCACGCCTCGATGCAACCGAACCGGCCGCGGCGCCGGAGATGAAAACTGTGATGGTACCCTTGTCGCAAACATCCACGGATGAAGACGATTACATCAACGAAATCGTCGGCCTGAAGACGCAGTTCGATATTTTCCGTTTCTTGAAGCGCGTCACGGAAGCTTATCGCAGCCGCGCCTTCATGGTTCTCAATCTGCCGCCGATCACCTCTCTCGACCTGCAGGGCAGCACCGTCATCACCAGTTGGCCGGCCGAGCTTCTGGCGCTCTACGACCAGGAAGCGCTGATGGTGAACAGCCCGGTTCTGAGGCGGCTGAGAACATCGACGCGGCCGTTCTTTTACGACATGTCGCGCGAGACCTGGTCGCGCGACGACGGCAAGTCCGCCCTGGTCACCGGGTTGTTCGAGCGTTTCAGGATGATACGCGGCGCCTATTTCCCAACGCATGAGGCCTCCGGCCTGCGCGGCGCCGTCTCCTTCGCCGGCGATCGCGAACCGTTCAGCGCCGCCGAGATGCGCGAGCTTTGCTATATCGCCATCCATGTCTTCGACAGGCTTGCTGAAATCCGCAACCTCGATACGCGCATGACGGACTCGCTGACCGACCGCGAGATCGACTGCCTCAACTGGACGGCGGCCGGCAAGACCAGCGCCGAGATCGCCGAAATCCTGGCGCTGTCCGAGCATACGGTCAATCATTACCTAAACCGCGCCACCAAGAAGCTCGACACGGTCAACCGCACCCAGGCGGTCGCCAAGGCGCTGCGGATCGGCCTGATCAAATAAGTCGCAAAATGGCGGCGCGCTGTGGGCGGCCGCTCAGTGCTTAGGCAGACCCTGGATGTTCCCCGGCGCTTCTGCGCGCTTTTCCCGATTTTTCATCTGGCACGCTTTCTGCATCTCCTTTGCCAGAGGTCCAGAGGGGACTTTGATGACCAGCGCCAGGAAATGGCGCGGCCGACACACCGCCGCCCGACGCCGACGCCGCTTCTCTCCCGGCCCTCGGCGTCGGTGGTGGTTGTTGCCTTTTGGCACCGCTTCTTTCGCAGCTGTTGACGAATTCCTCTTCCCGATCACTTTTCTCTGGCCTTTTTTTCGGCTTGCGCTAGTTCGCCCCGCATTGCGCCGGTTCTCGGGGAGAGAGACCGTTGCGGCCATCAGGGCGAAATGCCCGGCGGACTTGATGGCCGCAACGGATTCGCTAAATCCCCGCCGTCGTTTTTCGACGCCGGCAGATTGATTTTCCTCCCGATGATTTTGTTTGGCGAAGGCGTGCGGCTCCACTATCTCTACCGCATGATTTCATGCCTTGGTCGGAATCGGCCAAGGCTAAAAATCATGTGTGCGTCTTGAAAGACGCGCAGCGCCGAAGTCTGCGAGAAGAAGCAATGAGGGTGGAATGACCGACGTCACGAAGGAACAGGTTCTTGAAACGCTGAAGACCGTGCGCGGACCGGATCTCGAACACGACATCGTCGCGCTCGGCATGGTCTCCGATGTCTTCATCTCCGATGGCAAGGTCTATTTCTCCATCACCGTTCCGGCCGAGCGCGCCAAGGAGCTGGAGCCGATGCGGCTCGCCGCCGAGCGCGTCATCAAGGAGATGCCGGGCGTCAAGGGTGCGCTCGTTACGCTGACGGCGGACAAGAAGGCCGCCGCCGCGCCCGCTGCCCGCCCGGCGTCGAATCCGCCCCACGGTCACGCCGGTCATGATCATGGGCATCACGCGCATGCGCCGCAGCAACAGCCGCCCCGCGCCGGCAAGATCGGTGTCCCCGGTATCGGCGCCATCATTGCCGTCGCCTCCGGCAAGGGCGGGGTCGGCAAGTCCACCACCGCCGTCAACCTGGCGCTCGGCCTGCTCGCCAATGGTCTCAGGGTCGGCATTCTCGATGCCGATATTTACGGCCCCTCGATGCCGCGGCTCTTGAAGATCGCCGGCCGTCCGACGCAGATCGATGGCCGCATCATCAATCCGATGGAGAATTACGGCCTCAAGGTGATGTCGATGGGTTTCCTCGTCGACGAGGAGACGGCGATGATCTGGCGCGGGCCGATGGTCCAGTCGGCGCTGTTGCAGATGCTGCGCGAAGTGGCATGGGGCGA
This sequence comes from Rhizobium esperanzae, assembly GCF_002204185.1. GTDB lineage: Bacteria > Pseudomonadota > Alphaproteobacteria > Rhizobiales > Rhizobiaceae > Rhizobium > Rhizobium esperanzae. Next base: position 50,993 of record NZ_MXPU01000021.1, read on the forward strand.
GCTCGACGTCCTCGTCGTCGACATGCCGCCCGGCACCGGCGATGCGCAATTGACGATGGCCCAGCAAGTGCCGCTTGCCGGCGCCGTCATCGTTTCCACGCCGCAGGACCTTGCCCTGATTGACGCCCGCAAGGGCCTCAACATGTTCCGCAAAGTCGAGGTGCCGGTTCTCGGCATCGTCGAAAACATGAGCTATTTCATAGCGCCCGACACCGGCACCCGCTACGACATCTTCGGTCATGGCGGCGCCCGCAAGGAGGCCGAGCGCATCGGCGTGCCCTTCCTCGGCGAAGTGCCGCTGACGATGAACATCCGCGAAACGTCAGATGCCGGCACGCCGCTCGTCGCCTCCGATCCGAACGGCGTCGTCGCCGGCATCTATCGCGGCATCGCCGCCAAGGTGTGGCAGCAGCTCGGCGGCCAGCCCCAGCGCCCGGCGCCGGCGATCGTTTTTGAATGACGTCTCCGGTTATGAGCAGGACTTCCCGGCCAGGGCGCGCATGAGAGCAAAGCGCTGAGCCGCCGAATCACCGTTGCGATCACCCCGAATTGTGCGGGAAATGTGGTGAAAAGCCGCGCTTCACGGAAGATGTCTTGATTATTTCACGGCTTTGCTTCATATGCCGCGGCGCCATGATGGCATTGCTGCAGATGCTCAACGACGGCCGTCTTCGTTTCGAAGGTCCGGCCCGCCTGCAAGGTCGAAGGATGGGTACTGCGATGCGGTGGAGCACAATGGGCATGCTGGCTTTTGCGGCCGGATGCAGCCGGAGTTGTATGAACTTTCTTGATCTGCTTCCGTTTGGACCTGGGACGTGCCAGCCTCGCATTGCCGCGATGGCGGACGGATGGAAAGGCTTGCGATGAAGATGGCGATGACCACGAAGTGTCGTGAGCATCGGAGACGCTGCCGGTGATCACCGCTTACCTTTCCAATTGCAAATCGGTCGAGATCCGCGATCTCGCGCAGCCGGTATCCTTTCCCGAGGATGTCGTCTGGATCGACATGATCGAGCCGAGCCGCGAGGAGGAGCTTTATGTCGAGAAGGTTCTCGGCATCGAGGTTCCGACCCGTGACGATCTCAAGGACATCGAACCTTCGGCTCGCCTTTATATCGAAAACGACGCCGTCTTCATGACCGCTTCGCTGGTCTGGAAGGCCGATACCGACGCGCCGACGCTGACCGATGTCGCCTTCATCCTGGCCGAAAACCGCCTGGTCACCATCCGCTACGCCCAACCGAAATCCTTTGCGCTGTTTATCGCCGCCCTGCACCGGCTGCCGGAAAACTGGCGCAGCGGCGCGGCCCTTCTCGCCAAGCTGCTGGAGACGATCGTCGACCGGACTGCCGAAATCCTCGAAACCTCCGTCTCGCGCATCGACATCTTATCGACGCATGTCTTCGGCAAGGCGAAAAAGGTCCGCAAGCCTTCGAACTACCTCGAGCAGAAATTGCGCGATATCGCCGGTCATCACCGCATGATCAGCAAGCTGCGAGACAGTCTCGGCTCGCTTTCCCGGCTTCTGACGTTCCTTTACACGATCCCGGCGATCCAGCAGGACCACGAGGCGAAGGAGCTCTGCCGCACCGTCTCGCGCGATATTCAGTCGCTGTCGGAGCATGCCTCCTTCGTTGCCGCCAACATCACCTTCCTGCTCGATGCCTCGCTCGGCCTCATCAACATCGAACAGAACTCGATCATCAAGATTTTCTCGATCGCCTCGGTCGTGTTCCTGCCGCCGACATTGGTCGCCTCCATCTATGGCATGAATTTTCAGGTCATGCCGGAACTGGCCTGGACGGCGGGTTATCCCTATTCGCTGGCCTTGATGGTAATATCGGCCGTCATTCCTTTTTTCTTTTTTCGCTGGAAAGGCTGGCTCTGAGGAGCTTGTTGAAATTTCATGTCCGAAGAGAGCCATCCTCCGCACGAAGGCCATATGACGCCGCGCAAGCTGTTCTATCTCGCGCTCGGTTCCGTCGGTGTCGTCTATGGCGATATCGGCACGAGCCCGCTCTACGCTTTTCGCGAGGCGCTGAAGCCCGTCGCCCATGACGGCGTCACCCGTTTCGAGGTCATCAGTCTGATTTCGTTGATGATCTGGGCGCTGACCATCATCGTCACCATCAAATACGTTCTCTTCCTGCTGCGCGCCGACAACGACGGGGAGGGCGGCACGCTGTCGCTGCTCGCCCTTCTGATGAAGACCGCCAACGGCCATACCGCAATGCTGATGCTGCTCGGACTGATGGGCGCTGCCCTGTTCCTCGGCGATGCGATGATCACGCCGGCGCTTTCGGTGCTGTCGGCCGTCGAGGGTCTGAAGCTCGTCACGCCCAGCCTGGCGGAATACATCGTGCCGATCTCGGTGGCGATCCTGGTGCTGCTCTTCGTCGTGCAGTCGCGCGGCACCGGGGCCGTCGCCAAATTCTTCGGCCCGATCACCGCCGTCTGGTTCCTCGTCATCGCCGCCGCCGGCATTTCCCACATCTCCGACGATTTCGGCATTCTGGCCGCCTTCAACCCCTATTATGCCGTCAGCTTCCTGCTGCATGAGGGTTTTTACGGTGTCGTCGTGCTTGGTGCCGTCTTCCTGACGGTGACGGGCGCCGAGGCGCTTTATGCCGATCTCGGCCATTTCGGCCGTCGCCCGATCCAATGGGCCTGGTTCGCGCTGGTGTTTCCGGCGTTGACGCTGAACTATCTCGGGCAGGGCGCGCTCGTGCTCGGCAGACCGGAGACGATGTCCGATCCCTTCTATCTGATGTTTCCGCAATGGGCGCTGCTGCCGGTCGTCATCCTCGCCACCGCCGCAACAATCATCGCCAGCCAGGCCGTCATAACGGGGGCCTTTTCGCTGGTGCGCCAGGGCATCAACCTCGGCTTCCTGCCGCGCATGGAAATCCTCTTCACCTCGGAAACCAATACCGGACAAATCTTCTTGCCGTCGGTCAACGCCGTGCTGTTTTTTGGCGTCATTTTCCTGGTGTTAAGCTTCAAGACGTCGGACGCATTGGCGACCGCCTACGGCATCTCCGTCACCGGCGCCATGGTCGTCACCTCGATCATGGCCTTCGAATTCGTCCGTGCCCGCTGGAACTGGTCGCTGCCGGTAGCGGTGATCGCGCTCGCGCCGCTCGTCGTGCTCGAAATGATCTTCCTCGGCGCCAATCTTCTGAAGATCCACGATGGCGGCTATATCCCGATCCTGATCGCCACCGCCTTTACCGTCGTCATGTGGACCTGGCGCCGCGGCACCGCGATCCTGATGGAGAAGACCCGGCACACCGATATTCCGCTCGCCTCCTTCGTCAGCTCCATCGAGCGCAAGAGCGAGCATTCGCCGGCCCAGGTTCCGGGCACGGCGATCTTCCTGACCAGTGATCCGGAATCGGCCCCCGCCGCCCTGCTGCACAATCTCAAGCACAACCACGTGCTTCACGATCGCAACGTCATCCTGACGATCCGCACGGTCAACAAGCCGCGTGTACCGAGCCACGACCGCTATAAGGTCGAGCCGATTTCCGAACGCTTCTCGCGCGTCGAGCTGCTCTTCGGCTTCATGGAATCGCAGAACGTCTCGCAGGCGCTGGCGACGCTGCGCAAGACCGGACTGAAGTTCGACATCATGTCGACCTCCTTCTATCTTGGCCGCCGCAAGCTGGTGCCGGATGCCAAGTCGGGCATGCCCTACTGGCAGGACCGGCTCTACATTGCGCTGGCCAACGCCGCCGCCAACCCCTCGGACTACTTCCGCCTGCCGGCAAACCGCGTGGTGGAACTGGGATCGCATGTGATCATTTGAGGGGTTGGGGAGGGGACTTTGTAAGGGATGCGTCCCGTCAAACCAGCTACGTTAGAACATCCAAAAACTCCCACTGCTACTTTCCGGCACGCCTCGTTAACCGGACGTCAAGGTTAATGAGAGATTTTCGATGGCATGTTCCCGCGTTTCATGCCCGGAGTTCGTGTTGCGTCGAAAGAGCCCTTCCCGTAGCAAGCTGCGTCTTCTCCCCGAGAACTGGGTGTCGCCCGCCATCTTCGGGCTTGCCGGCTGGCTGATCTTCCCGAGCGTTGCCTCCCACGCCGATCTCGCCACGATGCTCGCCGGTCTCGATCGTGAGGGGGAGAGCTGGCGCATGGTGCTGACCAATTCGCCGGCCGGCTCCATCCACCAGGCCGAGCTCGCCTTCGCCGATCCGGCAGCGACCGGCTCGATCGCCTCAGACGCCGGCATGGTGCTGCCCGATGGCCGCAAGGTGGCTTTTACGGCCAAGGACAAGGGTCACGAGGACACGCCGGACGAGGACCGCGTCATTCGCGGCACGAAGAAAGGCCGCGTTGTCGCCGTCGAGAAGATGCAGCCGCCGAAGGATTTTTCCGCCGGCTCGATTCTCGAGCGCACCAAGATGCTGTTCACCCCGAATTTCGATCTCAAGGACCGGTCGGCTTTCGTCAAGCCGAAGATCCAGGGCAGGGAAATCGAGATCGCCACCTCTTTCTATAAGAAGCAGCCGGTGATGCCGGAGGTCGGCGTGCCGGCGATGCTCGCAAGCCTCGTTACCAGCAACAAGGCCGACGTGCTTGCCACCGCCTATGCGCCGACGGCACCGGATTATGCCCGCCAGTCGCCCTTCGATTCGATCCTGACCGAACCGGACAGCGGCCGCTTCGTGCCCCAGATCGGTCCGGGCGACCACGCCTGGGCCGCAAGCGTGCTGCCGCCGAGCGTCTTCTCCGCCCGCGAGCAACAATGCCTTGCCTCCGGCATCTATTTCGAGGCGCGCGGGGAATCGGTGAAGGGCCAGGCGGCCGTCGCCCAGGTCATCCTCAACCGTGTCCGCAACCCCGCCTATCCCAAGAGCATTTGCGGCGTCGTCTATCAGAACGAGGATTGGCGCAACCGCTGCCAGTTTTCCTTCGCCTGCGACAGCATCAAGGACCGGGTGAATTCGCAATATCACTGGCGGGTGGCCCGCGACGTGGCCATGGCGGTGACATCAGGCAAGATCTGGCTGCCGCAGGTAGGTTCGGCAACACACTACCACGCCGTCTATGTCCGCCCGAAATGGGCAAAGACCATGGAAAAGGTCGGGCGCATCGGTCTCCACGTCTTCTACCGCACCTATGGCGGCGGCTGGAGCTAAGAGAATCCGTCAGGGCGGCAGCGATTTCCGGCCCGCAAAAGCGGATTCTTTGCGTCGAATTTGCTCACACGGCTGAATATCGATATATCACATTGATTTTACACAACTATTTTCTGGCTGGACAGAAGCCGTCTACGCCTTGACTATACCAATCCCTAAAACTATGTTGCGCGCGACTTCAGAACGGGCCGGAAGGGTCTCAACCTTCGCGTCCGGGGTCCGAATGACCGGGGTAGCGGGAGTGCGGGCGACGGGCAGGCGAGGAGAGATCCATGGCGGACGACCGCGAGGAAAGTCTTGAGAAGCGCCGTGCGCAACTGGGAGCGGAACTCGCGACCAAGCGCGCTGAGGCGGGAGTGGAACAAGCAAGCGAGGCCCAAGCCGAGGTAAGCCGCAAAGGTTATGCCCAGGCGATGAAGCTTTCCAGTGAGTTCATTGCCGCAATCGTCGTCGGTGCCGTCCTTGGCTATCTTCTCGACCGTTTTGTTGGCACGGCGCCTTGGGGGTTGATTGTTCTTCTGCTTCTCGGATTCTGTGCCGGCGTTCTGAACGTGCTGCGTTCTGCGGGGGTGGTGGCTCATCCGCTGGACGACCAGGACGATAAGAAATAGAGGGCCGGTCCCGGTCCAGTCCAATGACCCCGCGTCCTGCGGGCCAAAGAGAGAGAACAAGCGGTGTCTAACGATCCGACTCATCAGTTCCTGATCCAGAAGATTGTCCCGATCGAAATCGGCGGAATTGATTTTTCGTTCACCAATGCATCGCTCTTCATGGCCGCTTCGGCTGCCGTTGCCGCCGGCTTCCTGTATTTCGCGACCTCGAACCGCGCCATCGTGCCGGGCCGTTCGCAGTCGGTCGCCGAAATGTCCTATGAATTCATCGCCAACATGCTGAAGGAAGGCGCGGGCAAGCAGGGACTGAAGTTCTTCCCGCTGGTCTTCTCGCTCTTCATGTTCGTGCTGACGGCGAACCTGCTCGGCATGTTCCCCTATTTCTTCACGATCACCAGCCAGATCATCGTCACTTTCGCGCTGGCGATCCTCGTCATCAGCACGGTTCTGATCTACGGCTTCTATAAGCACGGTTTCCACTTCCTGAATGTCTTCGTACCCTCGGGTGTGCCGGGCATATTGCTGCCGCTGGTCGTCGCGATCGAAATCATTTCCTTCCTGTCCCGTCCGATTTCGCTCTCTGTTCGTCTTTTCGCGAACATGCTCGCCGGTCACATCACGCTGAAGGTGTTCGCAGGCTTCGTCGCCTCGCTCGGAGCCCTCGGTGCCGTTGGTATCGGCGGAGCTATTCTTCCCCTCATCATGACCGTCGCCCTGACCGGTCTCGAGTTCCTCGTTGCCTTCCTCCAGGCTTACGTCTTTGCGGTGCTGACTTGCATGTACCTCAACGACGCGATCCATCCGGGCGGGCACTAAGGATAACGACATCGACGTCAAAGGGCGTCAGTCATTCGCCGCAACAACCATTTCAAAGGAGTTCAACATGGAAGCGGAAGCAGCAAAGTTCATCGGTGCAGGCCTGGCTTGCTTTGGTATGGCCGGTACGGCTCTCGGCCTCGGCAATATCTTCGGCAGCTACCTCTCCGGCGCTCTGCGCAATCCGTCTGCCGCTGACAGCCAGTTCGGCCGTCTGGTATTCGGCTTCGCCGTTACGGAAGCTCTGGGCATCTTCTCGCTGCTCGTCGCTCTCCTCCTCCTCTTCGCTGTCTGATATCGGCGAATAATTGGATCACGGCCTGCGACCGCAAGCCGTGATCCTTTGCATTTGCAGTCCACCTGGAGGTGAGCATGTTTTTTGTGACCCCGGCTTACGCTGAAGAAGCACCGGCGGCAGCGACCGGCACGGATGCGCATGCCGCTCCGGCCGCAGGCGAGGTCCATACCGAGACCGGCGTTGCCGAAGGCGAACACGCCCGCGGCCCGTTCCCGCCTTTCGATTCGACGACCTACGCATCCCAGCTGCTCTGGCTGGTGATTACGTTCGGCGTCTTCTACCTCCTTATGCAAAAGGTCATCGCGCCGCGCATCGGGGCCATCCTCGATCAGCGCCACACGCGCATCTCCCAGGACCTGGAAGAAGCAGGCCGCCTGAAGGCGGAAGCCGACGCCGCCGTCCAGACCTATGAAGGCGAACTGGCCGCTGCCCGCGCCAAGTCCCACGCGATCGGCTCCGCCGCCCGTGACGCCGCCAAGGTCAAGGCCGAAGAGGATCGCCGCACCGTCGAGGCCAGCCTGTCGGAAAAGATCAAGGCTGCCGAAGCCCGCATCGCCGACATCAAGGCCAAGGCTTTCGCCGACGTCGGCACCATTGCCGAGGAAACGGCAGCCGCGGTCGTCGAACAGCTGATCGGCAGCACCGCTGCGCAGGCAGACGTCGCGGCCGCCGTCGCGGCCGCCAAGAAGGAGGCTTGATCGATGGAATTTCATTTCGACGCGACTTTCTTTGCATTTGTCGGTCTCATCCTCTTCCTGGCACTGGTCGTCTACCTCAAGGTTCCGGGCATGATGGCAAGGTCGCTCGACGACCGCGCCGACCAGATCCGCAACGAACTTGCTGAAGCCAAGCGCCTGCGCGAGGAAGCCCAGCATCTGCTCGCCGAATACCAGCGCAAGCGCAAGGAAGCGGAAGCGGAGGCCGCCCATATTGTTGCCGCCGCCGAGCGCGAAGCCGAGATGCTGACCGCCGAGGCGAAGAAGAAGACGGAAGAATTCGTCGCCAACCGCACGGCGCTCTCCGAGCAGAAGATCAAGCAGGCCGAGGCCGATGCGATGAAGGCGGTGCGTTCCGCCGCAGTCGACCTGGCCATCGCGGCCGCCGAAACGGTGCTCGCCAAGAAGGCCGACGGCAAAGTCCAGTCCGAGCTCTTCGGCAACGCCGTCGGCCAGGTCAAGACGCGGCTCAACTGAGCGGTAGCGTATAGAATGAGGAGAAGGCCGGGCATGTCCCGGCCTTTTGTTGTTGTTGAATACTCGATCTCGGGTCGAGGGCATACCGCTCCCTTTCGATTCCCTCTTCTCCCCTCGGGGGTCCGAAGGACGGGTCGAGACACGTGGCTCGACCCAGGTCGGTGCCCGTAGGGCGGACAAGGGGGCCGGGGAAGCCGGTCTTCCTTCTCCCCGCCGGAGAGATGCCGTGGCCTCTCTTTTCCTTACGCGCCTCTTACCGTGCTCGTCCGGCTTCTCATTGCCCGGTTTTCTTTGGGTGACCTATTCCGAGATCAGCTCGTCCATCTCAGGACCGTCCTCGCCCTTGCGCAGCGGTCTAAAGCTCATCCGGTGCAGCGAACACGGCCCATGTTTCTCGATGCCGGCGCGGTGCTGCGCCGTGCCGTAGCCGACATGGGCGGCAAACCCGTAATCCGGAAACACATTATGAGCCCTTGCCATCATCCGGTCGCGCGTCACCTTGGCGACGATCGACGCGGCGGCGATCGAGACGGAACGGGCATCGCCCTTGACCACCGCCTGTCCGGGGCAATCGAGGCCGGGCGGCACGTCGAGCCCATCCGTCAGCACGTAGCTTGCGGGAACGGCGAGGCTGCAGATGGCGCGGCGCATCGCGTCCAGGCTCGCCTTGCGAATGTCGGTCTCGTCGATGCGGGTCGAGCTGGAAGAGGCGATGGAAACCGTCGCAGTCGCCAGGATTTGCACGAAGAGTTCCTCGCGCCGCTGCGCCGAGAGCTGCTTGGAGTCGTTGAGGCCTTCAGGGATGCGCTTCGGATCGAGGATGACCGCAGCGGCCACCACAGGCCCCGCCAGCGGCCCGCGGCCTGCCTCGTCGGCGCCGGCGACCGGCCAGTGGCCGGCCTTGCGGGCTTTGAGCTCGAGCTTGAAATCCGGCACGAGGGGGACCGTGTCGAAAAGCAGGGGAGAATCGGGTGGCGTGCGACGTTTCATGCGGCTGAACCTCGCACGCCAACCCGATTTCCCGCAAGTCCCCGGATCAGGGCGGCGGCCGGGGACGGTCCGGCGGATGGTGGCGGTCAAAGCCATCCGCGGGAATTGCGCTCGGGGCTCGAAAACAGGGCGGTTTTTCTGAGCAGCCGATGCGCAAGCTTAAAAAATCAGAGCAGCGACAGCTGTACGCCGCTGCCATCCGGCGGCACGAACAGATCGTCGCGCAGCGGCACACTGCGCCGCGTCAGCTCGAAGCGCTTCGCCGCCATTTCGAAACGCCGGGCGATCTGCCAGGCATAGGGGCCGGCGCCCTTCATGCGCTTTCCGAATTCGGCGTCGTAATCCTTGCCGCCGCGCATCGACCGCACCAGAGACATCACGTGCCGGTAACGATCGGGATAGTGCTGCAGCAGCCAGTCGCGAAAGAGCGGGCTGACTTCGAGCGGCAGCCTGAGAATGACATAACTCGCCTCGGCGGCGCCGGCAGCCTTGGCCGATTCGAGGATGCGCTCCAATTCGTGATCGTTCAGCGCCGGGATCAGCGGAGCGGCCATGACGGCAGTCTGGATGCCTGCCTCCGAGAGCGCATGAATGGTCTCCAGCCGTCGCGGCGGTGTGGCGGCGCGCGGCTCCATCGCTCGGGCAAGCTTGCGGTCGAGCGTGGTGACCGAGATGCCGACGCGCACCAGGTTCTTGCCGGCCATCTCCTGGAGAATATCGAGATCGCGCAGGATCATTGCCGATTTGGTGACGATCGACACCGGATGGTTCGCCTTGTTCAGCACCTCGAGGATGCCGCGCATGATGCGCCATTCCTTCTCGATCGGCTGATAGGGGTCGGTATTGGTGCCGATCGCGATCACCCGTACCTTGTAGCCTGGCTTGGCGAGCTCCCGCTCCAAGAGCTTCGCCGCGTCGGGCTTGGCGAAGAGCTTCGTCTCGAAATCGAGCCCTGCCGAAAGCCCCATATAGGCGTGGGTCGGCCGGGCGAAACAATAGATGCAGCCGTGCTCGCAGCCGCGATAGGGATTGATCGAGCGGTCGAAGGAAAGATCCGGCGATTCGTTGCGGGTAATCGCGGTGCGCGGCTTTTCGATCTGCACCTCGGTCTTGAACGGCGGCAGCTCTTCCAGCGTCTGCCAGCCGTCGTCGAAGGTCTCCCGCTGCAGCGCTTCGAACCGTCCTGTTGGATTCAATCCGGCTCCGCGCCCGCGCCGGCGGTCGGCCTCGACCCTGAGACCGGAGGACACGATCATCGCATCGGCAATATCTGCCGTATTGGCAGGCGCGAATGCGGCCTGCCCTGCCAGGGACTGCTCTCTCATCGGATTCTCCCACGGCGGAAGGCCGTTGCCTCCACCCGTTTTGATGATTAAATTCCTATCGGCAAAATGAGAACAATGCAAGAACAAAATGCGCAAAAGGGTGCTGGCAAAAAATTGTGCGGCGCATTATGAATAATCGATGTTGACGGTTGTTCTCGAATGCCAGGATCAGGAATCCGAACTGGCGCAGACCTTATCGGTGTTGGTGGCAGGCGCGGTGGAAGGGCTCGTCAGCGATGTGATCGTGCTTGATCACGGCTCGCGCGACGGCACCTCGCGGGTCGCCGACGCCGCCGGCTGCCGTTTCCATTCACAGTGGGATATCAAAGACATCGTTCGCTCCGCCCGCGGCGAATGGCTGCTCTTCGTCGAGCCGGGCGCCAGGCCGCAGGCCGGCTGGATCGATGAGATCGCCGAATATATGGCGCTGAACAAGACGCCGGCGCGCTTTACCGCGTCGCGCGGCTATCGGCGCCCCTTCTTCCAGCGCGTCGCCCGCACCCGGCCGCCGCTGGAGCTCGGGCTGTTGATGCCGAAGAACCTGGCGCTCGCCGCCGCCAGAAGCGGTATGCCTGTTGCCGACTTCGCCAAGGGGCAGAAGCCGCGCAAACTCGCAAGTGAATTGATTCCTTCCTGGGTGGCGCGTGCTGCGCGGTAGAATGCCATCCCTGCATCGACGCTGTCCGAGAGATTGCCCCTCACCCTAACCCTCTCCCGTAAAAACGAGGCGAGGGGACGTGCCCAACGCGACGTCGAGATGGAGGAAGCCGGCGCGGCAAATCCCCTTCGCCCCGCAAGCGGGGGTCCGAAGGACGGGTCGAGACCCGTGGCTCGACCCCGGTCGGTGGCGGCAGCCGGATGAAGGGCTAGTCTCGCCGTAAGCGCGCTTTGTGATTACGTCCCGCCATCGCGCAAAGATGGCGCGCAATCGGATTTCGCGCTATAATTCGCCCATGGCGCCGCCGAAGCGCCGCGCTTCGCAACGGATGCCGTGAAATGCCGGTGAACGGCAGAACAGGTCGGCAAATCTCCTCTTCTGCCGGGTTTCCGGCGAAAGGAGTGTGTCATGACACGCGGTAGGATCGACGGCGTACGCAGTATGATCTGCGGGCTGCTGGCGGTCATATTGCCGACATTGGTGATCGCGCATCCGCATTCGGCAGCATCGCAGACGATGCTCAGTTGCGCAGGCCGATCCGAGGTCGTCAGTTTCCTCGACAGGAATTTTGGTGAGAAGCTCACCGCGGTCGGGCTGGTCAATCAGAACGCCGTTCTCGAGGTCTATGCCGCCAAAAGCGGCACCTGGACGCTCGTGGTCACGGATGTTCACGGCATAAGCTGCATCCTGCTGTCGGGTGATAGCTGGGATTCGATGCCGGCTCTGCCGGGCATTGCCACATGACAAACGCCGGCGCGTCGGCCCCGAAAGTCTGAATCGGATTTTCGAGGGCGCGACCGCGGCGGCTGTAACGGCAGCGCCGGTCTATTTCTGTGCGCCGCGTTTCAAGTGCTCGTCCAGGCGCGGCATGATCTCCACGAAGTTGCACGGTACGCTGCGATAATCGAGCTGTGCTTTCAGTATGCCGTCCCAGGCGTCCCGGCAGGCGCCGGGCGAGCCGGGCAGGGCGAAGATGAAGGTGGAGTTGGCAACGCCCGCGGTGGCGCGCGACTGGATCGTCGCCGTGCCAATCTTATCGTAGGAAATACGGTGGAAGACGGCGGAAAAGCCGTCCATGCGCTTTTCGAACAGCGGTTCCAGCGCCTCGGGCGTCACGTCTCGCCCGGTAAAGCCGGTGCCGCCTGTGGTGATGACGACGTCGATCTCATCCCGCTCGGTCCAGGTTTTGACCTGGGCGGCGATTCTCTCCCGGTCGTCGGGCACGATCGCGCGCTCGACCAGCCTGTGGCCAGCCTCGGCGATCCGCGCCGCCAGCGTATCGCCCGACTTGTCAGTCTCCGGGGTGCGTGTATCCGAGACGGTAAGAACCGCAATGCCAACGGCGATGAAGGGCCGTTTTTCGTCCAAACCTGCCATCACATGCCTCCCGAAACCGTTTCCGTCGCCTGGAAATACCAGTCGGGCCGCGCCTCGTGAAGAGCCGCCGCCGCCTCTCGCGCGGTGGCCATGTCGGCAAAGATCCCGAAGCAGGTGGCGCCGGAGCCCGACATGCGGGCAAGAAGAGCGCCCTCAGCCTGCAGCATCGCCGAGATTTCTGCGATTTCGGGCACGACTTCGCGCGCCGGTGGCTCCAGGTCGTTGCGGGCCGCGCCGATTGCCGCAAGCCAGCCGGCCGGCCGGGAGAGGTTCAGGGGTGAATTGTTCTTTGCCTTGAGCCGGCGGAAAACCTCCGGCGTCGAAACCCCCTGCAATGGGTTGGCAAGCACCATGGCGAAGGCCGGCAGATCGGGCACGGCTTCGATCTCCTCGCCGATGCCGCTGGCAATCAGCGGCCGGCTCTCGAGGCACATGGGCACGTCGGCGCCGAGCTTCAGCGCCAGCGCCGCCAGCGCCTCGACCGGCAATCTCGTGCCCCAGAGGCGCATCAGCCCCCGCAAAGTCGCAGCCGCATCGGCCGAGCCGCCGCCGATGCCGGAGGCAACAGGCAGGTTCTTCTGGAGGTGGATGTGAACGGGGAAGGCGAGGGCGCCCACAACCTCGCGCAGGAGGTCGCGCGCTCTGATCACCAGATTGGTGCCGCCGTCGCCGGCAAGCGTCTCGCCGAAGCGGCCCGACAGGGTGAATGTGTCGGCCTGCGCCGGCAGGAATCCCAGCCGGTCGCCGCAATCCGCGAAGGTCACCAGCATATCGAGCAGGTGATAACCATCCGGCCGCTGGCCCGTTACATGCAGGGCGAGATTGATCTTCGCGCGCGCCTCTTCGGTGACGCCGAAAGCGTCGGCCAAGCCCTGCTCAGGCATCGGTGGCGCCCGTCAGGACTTCTTGTCGACCGGCGGCGGCGTGACCGGCGCCGGATCCGGCTGCTTCTTGTCGGCCGCCTTAGCATCGTCGTCGGCGGGCAGGCCGTTTGCGACCTTTTCCTTGATCTTCGGAATTTCGGCCGCTTCAGGCGCGGAGGCGAGCGCCCGGTTCCACTGGTAGACGGCTTCGAGCTTGCGGCCGACGCGCCAGTAGGCATCGCCGAGATGGTCGTTGATCGTCGCGTCGCCGGCCTTGATCTGCGCCGCCCGCTCCAACTCGTCGACGGCGTCGTCGAAGCGGTTGAGACGGAAATACGCCCAGCCGAGCGAATCGATGATGTAACCGTCGTCAGGGCGGAGATCGACGGCCTTCTTGATCATGGCGAGGCCTTCGTCGAGGTTCCTGTTCATGTCGATCCAGGAATAGCCGAGATAGTTCAGCACCTGCGGCTGGTCGGGGTTGAGCTCCAGGGCCTTGCGGAAATTCGGTTCCGCCTGGTCCCACTTCTTCAGCCGCTCATAGGCGATGCCGCGCTGGAAGAAGACGCTCCAGTTGGCGCGGCCGGGGATCGGCCCGATCGCTTCGACCGCCTTGTCGTAATTGGCGGCCATCGCCTCGTAGTCCTTGGCGTCGGAGAGTACGCTGCCATAGGCGAGATAGCTGCGGATATCCTTCGGATCGGAGGCGATCAGCGCCTGCAGGTGCTTGCGCGCCTCGTCGACCTTGCCGCCCTGGGCAAGGGCAAGGCCGAGCTGCAGCTCGGAGATGCGCCGCATCGGCGAATCTTCCGGCACCTTCTTATAGAGGGAGATGGCGCGGTCCATCTGGTTCTGCTTTTCGGCAATACCGCCGAGCAGCACCAGCGTATCGGCGCTGTTGGGGTCGAGCGCATTGGCGGTCTGCAGGTAGAGAGAGACGATGTCTTCGGCGCCATCGCGGTTCAGCGCGCCGCCGACGGAGAAGAGCACGCCGGCGGCGCCTTCCTCGGCGGTCTTGACCTGCTGCTCCTGCTTCTCACCCTTCTCGATGCTGTCGCGCAGCGCATTCAGCGGCGCGTAATTCGGCAGCAGGTTGTCGCCGACCGACACGGCGTCGAGCGCCTTCTGCTTGTTGCCCTGTGACGCTTCGAGGCGGGCAAGCGCCATCACCGCGCGCATGAAGGTGTCGGGCGCCGTCGCCCCACCTTCCTTGTCGAGCACGGCGTCGTTCAGATGCTGGCGGGCCGACTTCACGTCGCCGGTGACGACGGCAATGGCGCCGGCATTGTAATTCTGGAAGATGCGGAACCAGTCCGGCCCCTTCATCTTCTCGACCATGGCGAGCGCTTCCTTGCCGCGGCCGGCGCCGACCCGGGCCCAGGCGAGCAGCAGGTCGTTCATCATCCGGTCGAGATCGTTCGGCCCCTTATATTTCAGGATCGACTCGGCGGTCTTGTAGTCGTCGCGGCGCACGGCATCCATGCCGCGCACGATCGTGGTGATGCGCTCGACCGAGGGATCACCCTTCAGATCATTGGCGTATTTGACGCCTTCCTTGATGTCGCCGTTGAGCAGCAGCGAGATCATCAGCCGCTGGCGGATTTCGGGATTGCCGGGCTCGATCTGCAGCGCCTTCTTGTAGAGCGCGATTGCGGTCTCGTAATCGTGATCGACATCGGCGGTGCGCGCGGCGAGGAAGGCGCCGGAGAAAGTGGTGACGCTATCGGCATCGAAGAAGCTCTCGGCCTTGCCGGCATCGCCCGCCTTGGCCGCATCTTCGGCACTCGCGCCGGCGATGCCGCCGAGCGAAAGGACAGCCGTCAGCGCTGCGCTCGTAAGAAGACGGATGGCAATTCTCTGCCGCATTAGAAAACCTTTCTTCGAGAGCGTCCGGCCGCTGCCGGTCGCAAATCAGTCGTCATCACTGATTCATAACAGGATGGCTTTTTTGGAGCGGCGCTGCAAGAAAATCAGCCTCGATCGCGGCGTTCGATCAATTGACGCGCTCGATGCAGAAGTCGATCACTTCCATCAGGGCGGATTTCCATATCGTATCGGGAAGCGGCGCCAGCGCGTCCCGCGCGATCGTGCCGTAATGGACCGCCCGGCCGATCGTGTCGCTGAGTGTGCCGTATTTGGTGATCAGCCCGAGCGCTTTTTCCAGGTTGGCGTCGCTGCTGTTGCCGGCCTCGATCGCATCACGCCAGAAGGCGCGCTCCTCCGTGGTGCCGCGGCGATAGGCGAGGATGACGGGAAGGGTGATCTTGCCTTCGCGGAAATCGTCACCGACATTCTTGCCGAGATCGGCGGCCTTGCCGCCGTAGTCAAGCGCATCGTCGACGAGTTGAAAGGCGAGGCCGAGATTCATGCCGTAGGATTTCAGCGCGTTGCGGCCGGAGCGGCCGGCGTCGGCGACGATCGGCCCGACTTCGGCGGCAGCCGCAAAGAGGGCGGCCGTCTTGGCGCGGATGACGGAGAGGTAATCGTCCTCCGTCGTCTCCATGTTCTTGGCGACGGAAAGCTGCAGCACTTCGCCCTCGGCGATCACGCAGGCGGCAGACGAGAGAACATCGAGCGCGTCGAGCGAGCCGACGTCGACCATCATGCGGAAGGCCTGGCCGAGCAGGAAGTCGCCAACCAGCACGCTTGCCTGGTTGCCCCAGATCATCCGCGCCGTCGATTTGCCGCGGCGCAGGTCGCTCTCGTCGACGACGTCGTCATGCAGCAGTGTCGCCGTATGCATGAATTCGACCGAAGTGGCGAGCTTGATGTGGTTTTCGCCGCGGTAGTCGAACAGCGAGGCGGCCGCCAGCGTCAGCATCGGGCGCAGCCGCTTGCCGCCGGATGAGATCAGATGGTTGGCCACTTCGGGGATCATCTGCACGTCGGAGCCGGCCTTGGACAGAATGAGCTGGTTCACCCGCTCCATGTCAGCCCGGGTGAGATCGACCAACGGCTTGATGGATGCCAGTTTGTTTTTGCTTTCTTCAAGCGGTATGACCACGCCCAACGACCCGGACTCCTGTTCACTCATTGCATCTGACAATAGAAAGGGGCGATGGACGCGGCAAGGGGTGAATTGTCGCGTTAGCCGAAATTGGAAGGAAAATGACGGCAAATGCATGAACTTATCCGCGCCAACGATCCCGTTCTGCTCTCCTTTGCCGAGAGCCTGATGAAGGATGCCGGAATTCACTGCTTCATCGCCGATCAGGGCATGAGCGTGCTGGAAGGCTCGCTCGGCATGTTGCCGCGCCGCCTGCTGGTGGATGAGGACATGGCCGACCAGGCCCGCCGCATCCTGATCGACGCCGGCCTCGGCGGCGAGCTGCGCGACAGGACGTGAGCGGGCGATGACCGGCGGATCCGCTGAAACCATCGATGCATTCCATCGCGGCGCCTTTCATATGGTGCAGCCGAAGGGCAGGGGTCATCGCGCCGGCATGGATGCGATGCTGCTGGCCGCCCTCGTCGCCGACGATCGCCCGGTCAGGGTTGCCGATCTCGGCGCCGGCGCCGGTGCTGCCGGCCTTGCCGTCGCCTCGCGCCTTGCCAAGGCGCAAGTGGTGCTCTTCGAGCGCTCTGCCGAAATGGCCGATTATGCCCGCCGCAGCATCCTGTTGCCGGAAAATGCCCATCTCGCCGGCCGCCTCGGTGTCGTCGAGGCCGATGTGACGCTGACCGCCAAGGCGCGCAACGATGCCGGCCTTGTCGATGAAAGCTTCCATCACGTGATCATGAACCCGCCCTTCAACGATGCCGGCGACCGCCGCACGCCGGATGCGCTGAAGGCCGAAGCCCATGCGATGACCGATGGCCTGTTCGAAAGCTGGATCCGCACGGCCGGCGCCATCATGATCCCGGGCGGACAATTGTCGCTGATCGCCAGACCCCAGTCGATCGCCGAGATCATCGATGCCTGCGGCCGGCGTTTCGGCGGCATGGAGATCACCGCCATCCATCCGCGCCCGGGTGAAAATGCAGTCCGTATCCTGGTGACGGCGATCAAGGGTTCGCGGGCGCGGTTGTCGCTGCGCGCGGCCCTCATCATGCACGAAGAGGGGAGCCACAAGTTCTCCCCTCTCATCGATGATTTCAACAATGGCCGGGCTGCCTATGCCAGGCTTCGATCGTCAAACGCTAGCCGGTGACGAAGTCGAAGAGCAGCTTGACGTTCAGCCCGGCGATGACGACCGCGATTACATAGGCGATGCCGCTCAGCCAGCGCGGTGCGACGAGTTCGCCCATCTTGGCCTTGCTGGCGGTGAACATCACGAGCGGGAAGACGGCGAAGGAAAGCTGCAGGCTGAGCACCACCTGCGTGAGGATCAAAAGCTGCGCCGTGCCCTGGTCGCCGTACCAGATGGTGACGATTGCCGCCGGCACGATGGCGATCGCCCGGGTGATCAGCCGGCGCACCCATGGCTGCAGCCGGATCTTGAGGAAACCTTCCATCACGATCTGGCCGGCAAGCGTCGCCGTCACCGTCGAGTTGAGGCCGCAGCACAGAAGCGCGATGCCGAACAGCGTCGGCGCGATCGCCAGACCCAGCAGCGGCGATAGCAGCGAATGGGCTTCGCCGAGTTCGACGATGTCGGTCCTGCCATGCGCATTGAAGGCGGCAGCGGCCAGGATCAGGATCGAGGCATTGATCAGCAGCGCGAAGCAGAGAGCGACCGTCGAGTCGATCGTCGCATAGGTCAGCGCCTCTTTCTTTTCCGGAACCGTATGGCCGTACGCCCGCGTCTGCACGATGCCGGAGTGGAGGTAGAGATTGTGCGGCATGACGGTCGCGCCGAGAATGCCGAGCGCCAGATAAAGCATCTCAGGATTGGTGACGATCTCGGTGGTCGGGAAGAAGCCGGTGATGACGGAGGCCCATTGCGGGTCGGCAAGCAGTATCTGCACGCCGAAGCAGAGCGCGATGACGCCGAGCAGCGCGATGATGAAGGCTTCCACCCAGCGGAAGCCGAGCTTCTGCAGGAAAAGGATCACGAAAACGTCGAGCGCAGTGATGAGAACGCCGAGTTCGAGCGGAATGCCCATCAGCAGGTTGAGGCCGATCGCGGTGCCGATCACCTCGGCGATGTCGGTGGCGATGATGGCAATTTCGGCAAAGGCCCAGAGCGGCACCGAAACCCATTTCGGATAGGCGTCGCGGCAGGCCTGCGCAAGGTCGCGGCCCGAGGCGATCGCCAGACGCGCGCAGAGCGATTGCAGGACGATTGCCATCAGGTTGGAAAGCAGTGCGACGGTGAGCAGCGCATAGCCGAATTTCGAGCCGCCGGCGAGCGAGGTCGCCCAGTTGCCGGGGTCCATATAGCCGACGGCGACCATATAGCCCGGCCCGGCAAAGGCCGCCGCCCTGCGCCATCTCGAGCTGTGACGCCCGGTTCCGACGGTGCGGTAGACATCCGACAGCGACGCCTCTCCGCGTTCGTGCCGCCAGCCGTTTGTTGCATTGGGATTGAGGGCGTCCATGCCATTTCCACCTGTTTATCTTCCTTGCACTATGCCGAATTAGAATGATAATGCAAGTCATTCGCAACAAGAAAAATCATCCTGGATGTTTTGCAAACGCGGCCATTGCGTTTGTCGTTCCAGCGCATACATGGATGCCGATCGCAGATGACGATCGGGCGACCCGAAGCGAAGGATGGGAAATGGCCGGATTCTTGAGAAAATTGCTGCCGAAACGGTTCCGCAAGGATGGCGTCACCATCCCGGTCGTCAGATTGCAGGGCGCGATCATCACCGGCGGCGGCCAGTTCCGGCCGACCCTCAACCTCGCAAATGTCGCCCCGGTTCTGGAAAAGGCCTTCGCCATGAAGGACGCGCCGGCGGTGGCCATTGCGATCAACTCGCCGGGCGGCTCGCCGGTCCAGTCCCGGCTGATCTTCACCCGCATCCGCGAGCTTGCCCGCGAGAAGAAGAAGAAGGTTCTGATCTTCGTCGAGGATGTCGCCGCCTCCGGCGGCTATATGATCGCGCTTGCCGGCGACGAGATCATCGCCGACGCCACCTCGATCGTCGGCTCGATCGGCGTCGTCTCCGGCGGTTTCGGCTTTCCCGAACTGCTGAAGAAGATCGGCGTCGAGCGCCGCGTCTATACGGCGGGCGAAAACAAGGTGATCCTCGATCCGTTCCAGCCGGAAAAGGAAAAGGATATCGAGTACCTCAAGAGCCTGCAGCTCGAAATCCACCAGGTCTTCATCGCAATGGTGCGCGAGCGCCGCGCCGGCAAGCTGACGGATGATGCGACGGTGTTTTCCGGCCTGTTCTGGAGCGGTACGCGCGGCCTCGAGCTTGGCCTCATCGACGGCCTCGGCGACATGCGCCAGGAATTGAAGCGGCGCTACGGCCAGAAGACCCGGCTGGAACTCGTCACCGCCGGCCGCGGCCTCTTCGGCCGCCGCATACCCGGCGTATCGCCTGTTACACTCGAGGGCGCGGGGTCAGGTCTCGCAACGGGACTTGTCGAAGCGGCCGAAGAGAGAGCATTGTGGAGCCGCTTCGGGCTTTGAGAGGAGCAAGAAAGGGGCATGGCACAGCTTATCACGATCCTGATCCTGGTGTTCTCAGCCTGGTGGCTCTACCGCCGCTTCGTCTCCGATGCCCGCAAGCTCACCGAAAAATCGCGCCGCGCCGAAAAGGAACGCCAGACCGGCGCAATCGGCACCCTGGTCAAGGACCCGGTGACGGGGGAGTATCGGCTGAAGCGAGATGAGGAATAGACTTCAATTCTCCCTTCTCCCCAGCGGGGAGAAGGTGGCCCGAAGGGTCTGATGAGGGAGGCCGTACGGCACGCCATTGATTGCCTCGCTTGCGCGCCGTGCATTCGCTCCTATCGCAGCTCACCCCCTCATCTGCCTGCCGGCATCTTCTCCCCGCTGGGGAGAAGGGATATGCGGCACCGCCCAGCGAAATACAGGATGGGTAGGGCGGCGAAACTCCGCTTGCGTCACCACACAGCGTCGCCGCCCCCGCAAAACCCTTGACCCCTGCCGCCCTCCATGGCACCTGTCGCGCCGATAATTCCCAAGCCAGCGGTGCCATCCCATGTCAGCTATCCCAGACCATATGAACCCGAAGCGCTCCTTCCAGGCGCTGATCCTGACCCTGCATAGCTACTGGGCGGACAAGGGTTGTGCGGTGCTGCAGCCCTACGACATGGAAGTCGGCGCCGGCACCTTCCACCCGGCCACCACCCTGCGCGCCCTCGGCCCCAAGCCCTGGAAGGCCGCTTACGTCCAGCCCTCGCGCCGCCCGTCGGACGGCCGCTATGGCGAGAACCCGAACCGGCTGCAGCATTATTACCAGTATCAGGTCATCCTGAAGCCGAACCCGCCTAACCTGCAGGAACTCTATCTCGGCTCGCTGGCGGCGATCGGTCTCGATCCGCTGCTGCACGACATCCGCTTCGTCGAGGATGACTGGGAAAGCCCGACGCTCGGCGCCTGGGGCCTCGGCTGGGAATGCTGGTGCGACGGCATGGAAGTCTCGCAATTCACCTATTTCCAGCAGGTCTGCGGCATCGAATGCGCGCCGGTCGCGGGCGAACTGACCTATGGTCTCGAGCGCCTCGCCATGTATGTCCAGGGCGTCGACAATGTCTACGATCTGAATTTCAACGGCCGCGAGGGCGACGAGGAGATCAGCTATGGCGACGTCTTCCTGCAGGCCGAGCAGGAATATTCGCGTCACAATTTCGAATTCGCCAATACCGAGATGCTGCATCGCCACTTCGTCGATGCCGAGAAGGAATGCCGGGCGCTGCTCGATGCCGGCGCCGCCGGTCAAAGCGACAATCAGCGCCTGCACAAATGCGTCTTCCCGGCCTATGACCAGTGCATCAAGGCCAGCCACGTCTTCAACCTGCTCGACGCTCGCGGCGTCATCTCGGTCACCGAGCGCCAGAGCTATATCCTGCGGGTGCGCACGCTCGCCAAGGCCTGCGGCGAAGCCTTTTTGCTGACCGACGCCGGCGGCGTCAACCTGTCGAAAGAGGCGGCATGACGCAAAAGCCTGCCAGCCGTATAGTCCATCTCAACGGCTGGCCAGGCACCGGGAAGCTGACCGTCGGCCGATTGCTCGCGAGAAGGCTCGGCGCGCGGCTCATCGACAACCACACGTTGCTTAATCCGGCCGAAGCTCTTTTCGCCCGCAGCAACCCTCTGCATGCGTCGCTGCGCGAGCAAGTTCGGCGGGCGGTTTTCGACCATGCTGTGCGCGTCGATCCGGCTGAAAGCTTCGTCTTTACCGATGCTCTTGCGGATGACGAGCATGATGGTGCGATGTTCTCCTGGTATGTCGATCTGGCTGTCGCCAGAGGCGCGGATCTGGTCGCGGTTCTGCTCGATTGCGCGCCGGAGGAGAATGCCAGGCGCCTCATCTCTCCCGGCCGGTCCGAGGCGCTCAAGCTGACGGATACGGCGAAGCTGCAACAGCTCCGGGCGACCTACAAACTGTTGCGCGGACTGGCTGAACAGACGGTCGTCATTGATACGACGGAGCTTTTGCCGGAGCAGACGGCGGCCCGAATTCTCGCGCAGATCGGTGTTTGATGAAAGCTGGGATTACTGCGTAGTCTTTGCACAAACATTGACCTCGTTCCAGGGATTGGCGGATGAGCCAAGGCCCGCGCGAACCCTTCCTGCTGACCGACCCCGGCCGCGTCAGTTTCTCGAAAGAGTCGGCGTAAAAGCAACTCGAAAAAATCACCGCTTCCGCGACTGCGCTTCTTTTACGCGAACCGCTCGACCACTATCTTATCGCTGTTTCGATCAGGTATAGATTCGGTCTGTCTTTTGAAGAGCGGTATTCTTTATTTTAAAATAGCGTTTGAAAACTGCGCAGCCCGTGTGTCGCGGCTGTTATCATGGCTGACACCATGCGCAGTTCTTGTCCTGCTGACCTCGTGCAGCGATTTTGAAAATGAGTTCGCCGTTCAGTCGGCAAACACCACGATCGAAGTCTCCACCGACGGCACCGCCTTTGTGTCCGAAAGTTTCGACATCCTGGTCAAGAGGGCGGTAAATTACGGTGGTGTTTACGTTGATATCCCTCAACGT
Source organism: Rhizobium esperanzae (assembly GCF_002204185.1). Classification (GTDB taxonomy): domain Bacteria; phylum Pseudomonadota; class Alphaproteobacteria; order Rhizobiales; family Rhizobiaceae; genus Rhizobium; species Rhizobium esperanzae. The sequence continues at coordinate 73,345 of NZ_MXPU01000021.1, forward strand.
TTCACGGATGCGTCGGGTGGTGCTCACTGGCGAGATTTCAAACTTGCCGCAGCTCGGCGTGACGGAGAAGACGAATACTATTCCCGGGAACATAATGTGCCGGGCCGCTCGATTTATATAGGGGCGGAGCACTGCAAAAGTTGCTCTGCAGATCTGCCCACCGGCCTTACAAAGATCCAGATCGCTTATTGGCTCGGACGCCTCGTTCGTCAGGAAGGCGACCACGAGATTCTCTTCCTGCCGGCCTATATGGGCCGCGTGCACGGCCAGGCAGCGAAAAAAACGCTTACTTTGAAGCTGCCGCCGGGCGGAACGTTACGGCCCGCGCAACAGAATCGGGCGGCCGCCTATGACCTCAGGCGCAGCGCACCGAATGAGATCTTGGTGTCAATTCCAGCAGGTAAAGAGGATCGAGTCTTGCCGGATATCGAGATTGAATATCCCGCAGGCACCTTTGTGACAGTCACGAGCGGCAAGCGGGTACAGTTATGGCTTTCCGATCACTTTCTCCCATTCCTCAGCATTTTAGGGCCGCTTATCGTCGGTCTGGTCGCTATATTCAAATTTCGACCGTCATGGCTTATGCCTGCACCATTAATAACTGTCGACACCAAAGTGACGGAAAGCATATCCCCCGCTCTGGCAGCCTATCTTTTCTTGAATTGGAAGCCAGATGCGGCAAAAGCGGCCTTCATGGCGTCTGTCTGCCATCTCGCAGTCAAGCGGACGCTTCGCATTTCCAGCCTGGGTGAGGATGCCGAGGCTTCGGACCTATTGGCAAAGCAAGACCGAAGGAAGAGCAAGGCGGGTCGCGCCAAATGGTATGATCTTCCGGCTGCGACGCGCTTGGTATTCGGCGGCATTGCAAAGGAACCGTCTGTCGGCGATCGGCGCAGAGTTAAAAATGCCCGGCCTGATGTGAGAGATGAATTGCACAGAACAATCACTGAGGAATATCAGAAGATCAGAGGCATAGATCAGTGGAGCTTGGCGGCTGCAGCCGCCATTTTGGCTCTCGCCATTGCCGTCGCCTCTTTCTCGGGCCTTTTTCTTTTTTCCGCGGCCATCTCAGGGTTATTGCTCACTGTTTTTCTCGTGGTTGCGATGGTCCGCCATCCAGAGCGGTTTCCCGTGGCCACCGGCACCTTCGAGCAGTTCAAACAGGCGATGAGTTTGATAGTGGGTCTTCCGATGGTGGCGATTGTTGCACTTGTCTATATCGGCACGACTGAGGTGATCAGCGAGCAGTGGCCATATCTAATGGCGATCTTGGTGCACATTGCCGGCATTGTTGCCGTTTTGGCAATGCTCCGCATGCCCACTCCGAAGCAGCGGAAGATCCAGCATAACATGCTCATTTTGAACCGTTATCTGCGCGGTGGAATTGACGGTCCGGCAATGTCGGTCGAATGCTACGAGCACTATCTGCCGTTTGCCGTCGCGCTCAACGTCGAGCAACGCTGGACGGAGCGCTTCCATCTCTGGCGAGAGAGCCAGAAGATGGATCCCTATGCTCCGGATTGGCTGATAACCGCTTAGTCAGCGCAAGATCCATCCAAGTCTCGCCAAACCGGCTGAAGAATTGTTTCGCCAAGATGACTTTCCCATGCCGAATCACTAACCTGCGTTCATCAAATCGGGGAGCTCATCTGCATGTACGTGATACTCGCTATTGTCGCCGTCATCGCGCTTTACATCGTCTTCATCTACAACGGGCTGGTTCGTTCCCGGCAGATGGCGGAGGAAGCCTGGTCGGGCATTGACGTCCAGCTCAAGCGGCGCGCCGACCTGATCCCGAACCTGATCGAGACGGTCAAGGGTTATGCCGCCCATGAGAAATCGACGCTCGAAGAGGTGGTTGCGCTCCGCAACAAGGCGCAGGCCGTGCCATCGGGCGATGTTGCGGGCAGGGCGCAGGCGGAAGGGCTGCTCGGCCAGGCGCTCGGCCGGGTGATCGCGCTTGCCGAGGCCTATCCCGATCTCAAGGCCAACCAGAATTTCGCCGAATTGCAGGCCTCACTCGAAACTCTGGAGGGCGAGCTGCAGATGGCGCGACGTTATTACAACGGGGCTGCCCGCGATCTGAACGTCAAGGTCGAAAGCTTTCCCTCCAATCTCGTCGCCGGCCAGTTCGGTTTTGCCAAGCGGGAGTATTTTGAGATCACCAATGAGACCGATCGCGCCGTTCCCAGCGTCAAATTCTGAGGATCCGGCATTTTGCCTTTGCGAGAAAGCGGTTAAGAGCAAGGGCAGACGGCGACGCGCTTTAGCCTCGCTCATGGACGGAAGGCACAGCATGACACGCACAGCCAAACTCACGATCATCCCGCCGGGCAAGCCGCTTTCGGGCCGCGCCATGCCGCCGGGTTCGAAGTCGATCACCAATCGCGCCCTGCTGCTCGCCGGCCTTGCCAAGGGCACGAGCCGGCTGACCGGCGCGCTGAAGAGCGACGATACGTGTTATATGGCCGATGCGCTGCGCGCCATGGGGGTCGCGATCGATGAGCCCGATGACACCACCTTCGTCGTCACCGGCAGCGGCAGGCTCACGCCGCCGAAGGCGCCGCTCTTCCTCGGCAATGCCGGTACGGCCACGCGCTTCCTGACGGCGGCTGCGGCTCTCGTCGACGGCACCGTCATCGTCGACGGCGACGAGCACATGCGCAAGCGACCGATCGGCCCGCTGGTCGAGGCGATGTGCAAGCTCGGCATCGACGTGAGCGCCGAGACCGGCTGTCCGCCGGTCACCGTTCGGGGCACGGGCCGCTTCGAGGCCGACCGGATCCTGATCGATGGCGGACTGTCCAGCCAATATGTCTCGGCGCTGCTGATGATGGCGGCCGGTGGCGACCGTCCCGTCGACATCGAACTCGTCGGCGAGGATATCGGCGCGCTTGGCTATATCGATCTAACCACGGCGGCGATGAAGGCCTTCGGCGCCAAGGTCGAAAAGATCAGCCCCGTCACCTGGCGCGTCGAGCCGACCGGCTACCGCGCCACCGATTTCGTCATCGAGCCGGATGCATCCGCCGCGACCTACCTCTGGGCCGCCGAGGTGCTGAGCGATGGCAGGATCGATCTCGGCGTGCCGAACGATGCCTTCACCCAGCCGGATGCCAAGGCCTACGATACGATCGCCAAGTTCCCGCATCTGCCGGCTGAAATCGATGGCTCGCAGATGCAGGATGCCGTTCCGACGATCGCCGTACTTGCCGCCTTCAACGAGACGCCGGTCCGCTTCGTCGGGATCGCCAATCTGCGCGTCAAGGAATGCGACCGCATCCGTGCGCTGTCGACCGGGCTCAACAATATCCGCAAAGGCCTGGCCGTCGAGCAGGGAGACGATCTGATCGTCCATTCCGATCCTGCTCTCGCCGGTCAAACGCTGCCGGCGGAGATCGACACCTTTGCCGATCACCGCATCGCCATGAGCTTTGCGCTCGCCGGCCTGAAGATCGATGGCATCACCATTCTCGACCCCGATTGTGTCGGCAAGACCTTCCCCGCCTATTGGCGGACGCTCGCCGCCCTCGGCGCGACCTATCGGGACAAGGATTGAAGCAAGGCGCAGCCGGGGCAGCCGGCGGGGAGACAGGGATGGGGCGTCGGTTTTTCGGTTTTTGCTTGGCGCTCCTCCTGATGGTCGCCGCCCCGGCGGCCTTTGCCGCCGAGGTCGTAGATAGTTTCGCCTCCGACATCGCGCTCGAAAAGAGCGGTGAGATGACGGTAGCGGAAACGATCACGGTCAATGCCGAGGGCAACCGGATCAACCACGGCATCTTCCGCGACTTCCCGCTCTATTTCACCGACGGCGCAGGCCGTCGCCGCAGCGTCGATTTCGATATGGTGTCGGTCACGCGCGACGGTGCGGAGGAGCCCTGGCACACGGAATCGATATCGGGCGGCATCCGCATCTATGCTGGCTCCGCCGAGGTGACGGTGACGCCGGGCCGTCACCGCTACGTCTTCACCTACAGGACCAATCGCCAGATCCGCTATTTCGACGATCATGACGAGCTCTACTGGAATGTCACCGGCAATGGCTGGATCTTCCCGATCCGGTTAGTCACCGCAACCGTGAAGCTGCCGCCTGATGTCAGCGCGACTGAGACGACCTTCTTTACCGGCCCGCAGGGCGCCAGGGGAAAGGATGCCCGTGTCAGCGAAAGCGGCGCCGGCCTCGTGTTTTCCACCACCGCGCCTCTTGGGCCCAAGGAAGGCCTGACCTTTGCGATCCGCATGCCGAAGGGCTCGATCGATCCGCCGAGCGCGGATATGGAAAGCACCTGGTGGTTGAAGGACAACCGCAATTATTTCATCGGCTTCGGCGGCCTGATCCTGGTTTTCGCCTATTATCTCAGATCCTGGCTGAAGGTCGGCCGCGATCCCGCCCGTGGCGTCGTCGTGCCGCGCTGGGACGCGCCGGACGGCATCTCGCCGGCGCTGGTCAACTATATCGACAATAAGGGTTTCTCCGGCGGCGGCTGGACGGCGCTAGCTGCAACCGCCCTCAATCTGGCGGTGCGCGGCTATGTCAAGCTCGAAGACCTCAAGGATTCGATCATCATCCGCGGCACCGGCAAGCCGGTCGGCAAGGATAAATTCCAGGCCGGCGAGGCCGAACTGTTGAAGGTCGCCGGCGGCGAGGGCAGGACGCTAACGATCGATGAGGCCAATGGCGAGCGGGTGAAGACGGTCGGCCAAGCCTTCCGTTCGGCCATCGAGAGAGAGCATCGCGGCAAATATTACAATTCCAACATCGGCTATACCACAGGCGGCGTTGCGCTCAGTGCCGCCGCCCTGGTGGCGCTGTTCGTCTTCGGCTCGCTGGAGCCCGATACGATCGCGCTGATGCTGATCCCGATTGCCATCTCGGTTTTCATTGCCGTCTTCATCGCCGGTTTGGTCAAGTCGCTGCACCAAGGAAGATCGCTGTTCGCCAAGGTCATGGCCATCATTGCCGCGGCGGTCGGTGTTTTCGTGGGCGTCAGCATCCTGGGGATCTTGATGCTGACGTTTGCCTCGTCTCTGGTGGAACTGCACGAGACGCCGATGCTCTTTGCCATCGGCGGCATCGTGCTGCTCAACATCCTCTATGTCTTCATCATGGGCGCGCCGACTCCGCTCGGCGCCCGGATGATGGACGGCGTGGACGGCCTGCGGCAATACCTGACGCTGGCCGAGAAGGACCGCATGAACATGGCCGGCGCTCCCAAAATGTCGCCGCAGCATTTCGAGACGCTGCTGCCCTACGCGGTGGCTTTGGGTGTCGAAAAACCCTGGTCGCGCACCTTCGAGACCTGGCTTGCGGCTGCCGCCGCCGGCACGGCCGCAGCCTATGCGCCCTCCTGGTATTCCGGCGATTTCAACAGCGGCAGCTTCTCCGACCGTATCGGCGGTTTCTCCTCGTCGATGGCCTCCACCATCGCGTCGACGATCCCCGCGCCTCCGTCGAGTTCATCCTCCGGTTTTTCCGGCGGCGGCTCCTCCGGCGGTGGCGGCGGAGGCGGGGGAGGCGGGGGCTGGTAAGCTTTCCCGCTTGACCTTTCGGCCCGTGGCCCTTAACCGCCTGACGGAACAGAAAAGGGGTGGCGCATGAAGGTTCTGTTGATCGGATCGGGCGGACGCGAGCACGCGCTCGCCTGGAAGCTGGCGCAATCGCCGTTGATGAGCGAATTCTACGCCGCACCCGGTAATCCCGGCATTGGCGAACATGCCATTGTGGTGCCCTTGAATGTCGAGGATCACGAAGCGGTCGCGGCTTTCTGCAAGGACAAGGCGATCGATTTCGTCGTCGTCGGGCCCGAAGCGCCGCTCGTCGCCGGCCTTGCCGACCGGCTGCGCGCCGACGGCCTGGGAGTCTTCGGGCCCTCCGCGGGTGCCGCCCAGCTCGAGGGCTCCAAGGGCTTCACCAAGGATATCTGCGCCCGCTACGGCATTCCCACCGGCGCCTACCAGCGCTTCAACAACGCGCCGAAAGCCAAAGCCTATATTCGCGCCCAGGGCGCACCGATCGTCGTCAAGGCCGATGGCCTTGCCGCCGGCAAGGGCGTCACCGTCGCGATGACGCTCGACGAGGCGCTTGCCGCGGTCGATGATTGCTTCGAGGGCGTCTATGGCGCCGCCGGCGCCGAAGTCGTCGTCGAAGCCTATCTCGATGGCGAGGAAGCGAGCTTCTTCTGTCTCTGCGATGGAAGACATGCGCTGCCGCTGGCAACCGCCCAGGATCACAAGCGGGTGGGCGAGGGCGATACCGGCGTCAATACCGGCGGCATGGGGGCCTATTCGCCGGCGCCGGTTATGACGGCCGAGATGGTCGAGCGGACGATGAAAGAGATCATCGAGCCGACGATCCGCGGCATGGCCGAGAGCGGTCATCCCTTCTCCGGCGTGTTTTTCGCCGGACTGATGATCACGAAGAAGGGGCCGGAGCTGATCGAATACAATGTCCGCTTCGGCGATCCGGAATGCCAGGTGCTGATGATGCGCCTGAAGAGCGATCTGCTGCCGCTGCTGCTTGCCACCGCCAATGGCACGCTCGATCAGGTAAGCGCCGAATGGAGCGAAGATCCGGCCCTGACAGTGGTCATGGCCTCGAAGGGCTATCCCGGCGCCTATGAGAAAAACACACCGATCCAATCGCTGCCCGAGGCAGGCGAGGGAGAGAAGGTGTTTCATGCCGGCACTGGCATGAAGGACGGCGTGCTGGTCGCGACCGGCGGCCGCGTGCTCAACGTCACCGCGTCAGGCGGTACGGTTGCCGAAGCGAAGGGCCGCGCCTATGCCCTGTTGGACAGGGTTCGTTGGGAAAACGGCTTCTGCCGGCGCGACATCGGCTGGCGTGCGATCGAGCGCGAAAAAATCTCGGACAAGGCATAAATCGCCGCGTTCCTTAAATTTTTACTCTTTCCCCTGACGGGATGGAAACGAAGCTGCGCTATACCGTTGCCGTAGTGAGACGGAGGAGCGTTGATGCGTCAGATTTTCCTCGGTGCGGCAATCCTGCTGATGGCAGGCTCGGCGATGGCCTCCTCGATTGAGGTGATCGGCAAAACGGCAGCGCGTGCCGAGGGCAGCATCGTAGCCGAAAGCTGCGCCGCTTGTCCGCCGCTGCAGGCCGAGCAGAACCGCAAGGACTATACGGTGCCGGAACTGAAGCCCGGCGTCCTCCAGGCAAGTGAAGTCCGCGACGTCGGCGGCGAAACGAAGATCTTCCGCACCGAAGCCTGGATGGGCGGTTCGCCCGTCGTCTTCGTCAGCAAGGCAACACCGGAAGCCCTGGCTGCCGCCGAACCTTCGATGCCGCCCGCCCAAGGCATCGACATGAACGCAACGACCGCAGCCGTCATCGGCGGCGATGCCAAGCCGGTTGCCGCCGGCATGGTTGAGAAGCCGCCGGCGGCTCTCGATGTTTCCGCATTCGAGCTGCGTTTCTAAAAGACCACTGCATCGGGTGGCTCTCTGCCACCAAGCCAAGCTGAGCCGCTGAGACAGTTCCCTGCCCCTGCCCGATCAAGGTTTCGATCGCTTGGGGTTCCACCGCGGTGGAGCGAATGCACCCTCGAAGAGAAGCGGGGGTGCATTCCTGCTTTTGAGCGCCGGCAGATATGCAGCGCGAAAACAAGTGATATTCAGTGAAAATCAGCGGTTGGTCTTGTAAATCCGCCCCCCGATTTTTAGGGAAATTCGCGTCGTTTTGAATAAAATTAAAGCTTTCTTATCGAGTCAGCTTCAATTCTTACTCGCCGGTCGCAGCATGTTGTTCAGCAGCGGTAGACGCGTCCTTCTTAGATGCGCTCGCACAGGCGGTAGAAGACCGCACCGGAATGTTTTCGCTCATTCCCTTTGCGAGGAATCATGAAAAATTTGAAGATATCGAAGCAGCTCATATTGCTGATCGTCGGCTTGATGGCGGCCTTTGCGATCGCCACGTCCCTGCAGATACGCTCCTCGGTCGATGCGATTTACAAGGAGCGTTACGACATGCTCCGTGCCGAGGTTCAGTCGGCAATCTCGGTTTTTAAGCTTTATCAGGCCAAGGTCACCGCAGGCGAGATGACACTGGAGGATGCCCAGAAGCAGGCTTACACCACCGTCAACGGGATGAAATACGATCCGGACGGCTATTTCTTCGGCTACAGCTACGATGTCCAGATGATGTTCCATTATGATGCCTCGAAGGTCGGACAGAACCTGAAGGGGCAGCCGGACAGCAAGGGCAAGCTCTATCGTGAAGAGCTGGTCAAGCTCGGCCAGCAGGGCGGCGGTCTGGTCGAATTTTATTCCACCAGCAAGCCGGGGCAGCCGGCCGGGGATTACCGCAAGACGGCCTATGGCCAGGCCTTCGACCCCTGGAAGGTCGTCGTCGTCACCGGCGTCTATATGGATGATCTCGATGCCCAGATTAACGGCACGATCCTGACCGCGCTCTCCGGCAGCATCGTTCTCTTCTTCCTTGCCTTGGCGGCCGCCTACGTTGTCATTCGCGGCATTTCGGGGCCTCTCAACAATGTCCATGCGGCCTTGAAGGCAGTTTCCGAGGAGGATGTTTCCATCGCCATCCCGCATACCGGCATGAACAACGAGGTCGGCATGATGGCGAAGGCGACGTTGTCGCTGCAGGAGAAAATCAGGGAGCGCCATCAGATGTCCGATCGCGAGGCGGCGCAGCAGCTGGCGCTGGAAAGCGAGCGCGAAAACAACCTCCGCCAGCAGCAGGACGAGACCGCACTCCAGGCCCGCGTCGTGACGACGATCGGCCAGGCGCTGGAGCTGATCGCCCGCGGCGACCTCACCGTCCGCTGCGCCGATCTCGGCCAGAAATACGCCGCTCTTCGCGACAACTTCAACGATGCGCTGACGCATCTCGAAGCCGCCATGGCCAAAGTCAGCGCCAAGGGCAGTGACATCGGTACGAGCAAGGAAGAAATTCGCCGCGCCTCCAACGAGTTGTCGCAGCGCACCGAGCGCCAGGCCGCAAGCCTGGAGGAAACATCTGCCGCCCTCGATGAGCTGACCGTCGCCGTCCGCCAGACCGCCGATGGCGCCCATGAGGCGAGCAAGCGCGTGCATGCCGTCAGTGCCGAGACCACCCATAGCGATGCGATCGTCAGCGAGGCGATCGAGGCGATGAGCGGCATCGAGAAATCGTCTTCGGAGATCTCGAAGATCATCGGCGTCATCGACGAGATCGCCTTCCAGACCAACCTCCTGGCTTTGAATGCCGGCGTCGAGGCGGCCCGTGCCGGCGAATCCGGCAAGGGCTTTGCCGTCGTCGCCCAGGAAGTGCGCGAACTCGCCCAGCGCTCCGCTGCCGCGGCAAAGGAGATCAAGGATCAGATCGCCCGCTCCTCCAGCCAGGTCGATCACGGCGTCCGATTGGTCGGCGAGGCAGGCGAGGCCCTGAAGCGCATCTCCGACCAGATCAAGGCCGCCAACGAGATCGTCGCCAAGATCGCCCACAGCGCCTCCGAACAGGACACCACGCTGCGCTCGATCTCCTCGTCGGTGAACCAGCTCGACGTCGCCACCCAGCAGAACGCCGCCATGGCCGAAGAGACCACGGCGTCGGCCGAGACGCTGGCTGCCGACACCGACGAACTGATCGATCTCATCCGCGGTTTCCGCGTCAACAGTGCGGCTGCTGCTCCCGTCGCGCATCAAGGTCGCCGCGCCGCCTAGCGCAATTCCAGGAAACTGTGAAACGGTTTTCCGTCAGGAGCCGCGTAAAAACATAAACGGCGCGGGGACAATCAGTGTTTTCAGCACCAAAATCTTAGCGGCCGTCGGTTCTCCGGCGGCCGTGTTCGGTCGATCAATCGGTCGATTTCACCATGGGAAAATACTTCGACGCCGGCCGCTTTCAGCGCCGCCGCCGTCACGCCGTTGCCGGCTTGCCGGCGCCCGGAAAACGTGCCGTCATAGATGAACGCGGAGCCGCAGGACGGACTGCCGTCGATGAGCAGCGCATAGCGGCAGCCGGTCTGCCGTGCGAGCGCCACGGCATTCTCCGCCGCCTGCAGAAACTCTGCCGTCACATCGCCGCCCGTCAGCTCTATAACCCGAGCCGTGCCGGCCAGAACCTCTTCGCCGGTCGCTCCATCCGCGATCTCCGCCGGCGGCCGCGGCACCGCCATGCCCGCCGACATCTCCGGACAGATCGTCACCAGCCGGCCCTCGGCCCGCCACCTCTCGATCGCCGGATGAAGCAACGGCTTCGCGCGCCCGTCATAACGAACGGCGTGCCCCATGAGACAGGCGCTGACGAGAATCTTGCTCTGCATGGCTGCTTGAGTCATCCCATGGGGCGGTGATGCTAGGGTTGGGTCATCGATTTATCGTAAATCATGCAAGCAGAGTGCTTGGCATGGATGCTCGGGTCAAGCCCGAGCGTGACGGAGGGTGGGGGACGCTGGTGGAATGAAGTGGGACGTCTGCATCTGTCGCATCAAAAGCTGGCAGCGGTCTGGAAAGCTGTGTTCGAACTCGCTGATCGTACTGCGCCGGCGCTGAATTTGCCGAGGTGCTCATTCAACACTCCGTCATTCGCAGGCTTGACCCGAGGGTCCATGCGGCAAGCACAGCGTATGCGTTAGCACTGGGAATAGAACCCAGCCCCAGACCGCTCACCCCGAAATTTTCGAGAAATCCGCCACCGTTCCCGTTGCCTCGCGAATCAGTCTGAGCAGGGCGAGGCGGTTGGCGCGAATGGCGGCGTCCTCGTCGTTGACGAGCACGTCTTCGAAGAAGCGGTCGACCGGGCCGCGTAGTTTGGAAAGCGCTTCCATCGCGGAGCGGAAATCTTCGCCGGCAACGGCATTCGCCGCATCCTTCGAGGCGCTCGAAATGGCGGCGAACAGCTCCTTCTCGGCATCGAGCCTGAAGAGCGCCGGGGAAACGCCGTCGGCGATGACGGTGCCCTTCTTCTCCTCGGCGGCGAGCAGCTGCGTCGCGCGCTTGGTGCCGGCGAGCAGGTTGTTGCCGTCCTCCGAGGTGATGAAGGCCGTCAGCGCCTCGACGCGGCGCGCCACCATCAACAGGTCGTCGGCCTCGGGCGTCAGCACGGCGTCGATCAGATCGTGCCGTGCGCCCTGGTCGCGCAGGTAGACCTTGAGACGATCATGGAAGAAGGAGAGCAGATCACCATCCTTCGTCGTCGCCAGCAGCGGCAGGCGGACCCTGCGTTCCAGCAGGATGCGAACGACGCCGAGGGCGGCACGCCGCAGCGCAAACGGGTCTTTCGAACCCGTCGGCTTCTCGTCGATCGCCCAGAAGCCCGTCAGCGTATCGAGCTTGTCGGCAAGCGCCAGCGTAATCGCCACCTTGTCCTCCGGCACGCGGTCCGACGGACCCTGCGGCTTGTAATGATCCTCGATCGCCGCGGCGATGGAGAGGTTTTCGCCCTGCAGTACCGCATATTTGCGCCCCATCAGACCCTGCAGCTCCGGGAATTCGCCGACGGCCTCGGTGCGAAGATCCGCCTTGGCAAGCACGGCGGCGCGATCGACGAGAGCCGCATCCGCGCCGGTGATAGCGGTGAGCTCCTTTGCCAGCGCCCGGATGCGGGCGACCCGGTCACCCTGCGTGCCGAGCTTGGCATGGAAGGTTACGTCGAGCGCATCGAGCTTGGCCATGCGCTGGTCGAGCGGCTTCGTCAGGTCGAGACCGAATTTTGCTGCAGATGCTTTCAGCGTGTCGAGATCGGGCATGTCGCCCTGGTCGCGCTTCCAGAAATGCAGGGCATCCGAAAGCCGGGCCCGCACCACCTTGCCGTTGCCGTGGACGATCTCCTTGCCGCCGTCATGCGCCTGGATGTTGGAAACCAGGATGAACCTGTTCGACAGCGTCTCTTCACCCTGCTTGCGGGTGACGAAGCACTTCTGATTGGTCTTGATCGTCAGCCGGATGATCTCGGAGGGAATGGAGAGATAATCCTCCTCGAAGCTGCCCATCAGCACCTGCGGCCATTCGACGAGGCCGGAAACTTCCTCCAGCAGGCCCTCGTCTTCCACCAGTTCGAGCCCATTGGCAAAGGCGATGTCGCGGGCGTCATGCAGGATGATGTCCTTGCGCCGCTCGGCGTCGAGGATGACCTTCGCCCTTTCCAGGCTCGCCGCATAATCGTCGAAGCGCCGCACCGTGATCGCCTCGGGCGAATGGAAGCGGTGGCCGTAAGTGATGTTGGAGGCGGTGATGCCGTCGATCTCGAAGGGGATGACGGTGGTTTCTTCATGCTCCGGGCCGAAGGTGCAGACGATCGACTGCAGCGGCCGCACCCAACGCAGCGCGCCCGGTTTGGAGGAAGCCTTGCCCCAGCGCATCGATTTCGGCCAGGGAAAATCGCGGATGATGCCGGGCATCACCTCGGCGACGATTTCCTCCGTCGCGCGGCCCGGCTTTGAAATCACCGCGACGTAGAAATCGCCCTTCTTCGGATCGCTCACCACCTGCGCCTCGGAGACCGAGGAAAGGCCGGCGCCGCGCAGGAAGCCCTCGATCGCCTTTTCGTTGGCGTCGGTGCGCGGCCCTTTGCGCTCCTCGCGCACATCGGCCGAGCGCGCCGTCAGGCCGTGAATGTCGAGCGCCAGCCGCCGGGGCGTCCAGTATTCGCGCGCGCCCTCATAGGACAGACCCGCTTCGACGAGCGCATCGGTGACGAGCTTCTTCAGGTCGCCGGCAGCCTTGCGCTGCATGCGGGCCGGAATCTCTTCGGAGCGAAGTTCGAGAAGAAGGTTTGGCATGTCACTCTTTTCCTTGCGCCCGCGGGCAGGGCGATCCAAAAACGTTGCTTCTGCTATCAAAGAATGCCGCATCTGCACAACCGCAAAAACGGAGGAGAGCGATGGGGTGGATGGTTGGTAGCGTTGTGCCGTGTGGCCCCTTCATCTGCCTGCCGGCATTGACCGGGCGAGCCGCCGGTCTCGCCCGTCCTTCGGACCCCCGAGGGGAGAAGCGGAATCGCGGCAGAGGCCTCTTCTTGCCGCTGCCGCTTGTGATGGAGGAAACCAGTGCGGCATATCCCTTCTACCCATCGGGGAGAAAGTGCCCACAGGGCGGATGAGGGGGCCACACGGCAACACGCCTGCCGGATCCCCCAATCCATCAACTTCCGCTGTGGAAACCACGCTCGGGCATTGCCTTGCCGCTTTTCGCCGCTATGGTCCCGCAACTTTCGTCGACATAGGAAATCCCATGGCCGCTGATCTTCGTTTTCTCGCCGCCCGCATCTCGGCCGAAATCAATGCCAGGCCCGACCAGGCCAAGGCCGCCATCGAGCTGCTCGACGAAGGCGCCACCGTGCCCTTCATCGCCCGCTACCGCAAGGAAGTGACGGGCGGGCTCGATGACACCCAGCTGCGCAACCTCGCCGAGCGGCTGGTCTATCTGCGCGAACTTGAAGCCCGGCGCGACGCGATCGTCGAATCGATCACCGGCCAGGGCAAGATGACCGACGAACTGATGGCGAAGGTCGCGGGCGCCGAAACCAAGGCCGAGCTCGAGGATCTCTATCTGCCCTACAAGCCGAAGCGCCGCACCCGCGCCGAGATCGCCCGCGAACGCGGCCTCGGGCCGCTCGCCGAGGCGATCCTGGCCGATCGCGGCCGCGAACCGGCGGCGCTCGCCGAAGGCTTCGTCACGGCTGACGTGCCCGACGTGAAGACGGCGCTGGAAGGCGCGCGCGATATCATCGCCGAAGCCATTGCCGAAAATGCCGATCTGCTCGGCAAATTGCGCGCCCATCTGCGCCAGGCTGCGCTGCTGAAGGCCAGGGTCGTCGACGGCAAGCAGGCGGCCGGCGAGAAGTTCTCCGACTATTTCGATCATTCCGAGCGCTGGGCGACGGCGCCCGGCCACCGCGCGCTCGCCATGCTGCGCGGCTGGAACGAGGAGGTGCTGACGCTGACGATCGAGGCCGATGCCGAGATCGCTTCGCCGAACAAGCCGGTCGAACGCATGATCGCGGCGGCCTATGAGATCGGCGCAAGCCGTCCCGGCGACCGCTGGCTGATGGAGGTCGCCAGCTGGACCTGGCGCGTCAAGCTTTCCATGTCGCTGTCGCTCGACTTGATGCGCGAGCTGCGCGAAAGGGCCGAAGAGGAGGCGATTCATGTCTTCGCCCGCAACCTCAAGGACCTGCTGTTGGCTGCCCCCGCCGGTTCGCGCGCGACGATGGGTCTCGATCCCGGCATCCGCACCGGCGTCAAGGTCGCCGTCGTCGACGGCACCGGCAAGGTGGTTGCGACCTCGACCGTCTATCCCTTCCAGCCGCGCAACGACGTGCGCGGCGCCCAGATCGAACTCGCCTCACTGATCCGCAAGCACAATGTCGAGCTGATCTCGATCGGCAACGGCACCGGCAGCCGCGAAACGGAAAAGCTGGTGGCCGACATGCTGGCCGAACTGCCAGCGCCGAAGCCGACCAAGGTCATCGTCTCGGAAGCGGGCGCCTCGGTCTATTCCGCCTCGGCGACCGGCGCGGCGGAGTTTCCCGATCTCGACGTGTCGCTGCGTGGCGCCGTCTCCATCGCGCGGCGCCTGCAGGATCCGCTCGCCGAACTCGTCAAAATCGAGCCGAAATCGATCGGCGTTGGCCAGTATCAGCACGATGTCGATCAGCAGAAGCTGTCGCGGTCGCTCGATGCCGTCGTGGAAGACGCGGTGAACGCCGTCGGCGTCGACTTGAACACCGCGTCTGCGCCGCTGCTCTCCCGCGTCTCCGGCCTCGGGCCCTCGATCGCCGAGGCCATCGTCCGCCACCGCGACAGCGAGGGCCGTTTCGAGACGCGGCGCGATCTGCTGAAGGTCGCAAGACTCGGCGGCCGCACCTTCGAGCAATGCGCCGGCTTCCTGCGCATCCCCAACGGCAAGGAGCCACTCGACGCCTCTTCCGTCCATCCCGAGGCCTACGGCGTCGCCAAGAAGATCGTCGCCGCCTGCGGCCGCGATCTGCGGGCGCTGATGGGCGACAGCGCCGTCTTGAAATCGGTCGATCCGCGTCAGTTCATCGACGAGAAATTCGGCCTGCCGACGGTGAAAGACATCCTCTCGGAACTGGAAAAGCCTGGCCGCGACCCGCGTCCGAGCTTCAAGACTGCGACCTTCGCCGAGGGTGTCAACGAGATTTCCGATCTGACGCCCGGCATGGTGCTCGAAGGCACCGTCACCAATGTCGCCGCCTTCGGCGCCTTCGTCGATATCGGCGTGCATCAGGACGGTCTGGTGCATGTGTCGCAGCTTGCCGATCGTTTCGTCAAAGATCCACACGAGGTCGTCAAGGCGGGCGATGTCGTCAAGGTGCGGGTCGTGGAAGTCGATGCCAAGCGCAAGCGCATCGGTCTCTCCATGAGACGCGACGACGGTTCTTCGGCGTCTCAGCCGCGGGGTGATTCTCGCGCAAGCCAGGGCGGCCGGCCGCAGACCGAGCGCCGGCCTGCAGCTCCGAAACCGGAGAGTCAGGGGGCTTTCGGCGCGGCACTCGCCGAAGCTATGAAGAGAAAATAAGGGTTTAGCCGGTATTCTGGCAAAAATGCCACAGTTTGGCAGCGTTCTGCGCGGACTGCTAAATCCGGCGCTTGTAAGGCGAGGGAGAGTTATTAAGTTGATGTGACCATCCTGTCACATTTGCGAGGCGTCCATGGCGTCGGCTTTCTTATCGATCGTCCAGCAAATCATCCGCAAGGGTTCGTTGAAACTTACCCTTGCCAATGGCGAGACCCACATGATCGGCGACGGCACCGGAGACATGGTGGCCGCCCGCCTTGCCGATCAGGAGGCCGAGGACGCCATCCGCAGCGATCCGACCCTGAAACTCGGGGAAATGTACATGCAGGGCCGGTTCATTCTCGAACAGGGCAACATCTACGATTTCCTGTCGCTGGTGAAGCAGAACACCACCAACGAGATCTTCGATTTCAAGATGGCGGCGCTGCTCGTCGGCCGCATTGCCTGGCAGCAGCTGAAGAGCCGTGTGCCGGTCAATCGCAACAAGCACAATGTCGCCCACCATTACGACCTGTCGGCCAAGCTCTTCGATCTGTTTCTCGACGAGGACTGGCAATATTCCTGCGCCTATTTCGAGCCGCCGGGCATCGGACTCGACGAGGCGCAGCTTGCCAAGAAACGCCACATCGCCGCCAAGCTTCTGCTTCAGCCCAACCAGCGGATCCTGGAGATCGGCTCCGGCTGGGGCGGCATGGGCATGTATCTGACGGAGGCGACCGAAGGCGCCGAGTTCACCGGCATTACGCTGAGCGAAGAGCAGCTGAAGGTCTCCCGCGCCCGCGCCGAAAAACGCGGTCTGTCCGATCGCGTGCGTTTCGAGCTGCAGGACTATCGCAGCATGAACGGCCGGAAATTCGACCGCATCGTCTCGGTCGGCATGTTCGAACATGTCGGCATCGGCAATTACGGCAATTTCTTCCGCAAGGTGGCGGACCTGCTCGACCACAACGGCGTCATGGTGCTGCATTCGATCGGCCGCCCGAAACCGAGCTTCGCCACCAACGCCTTCATCGAGAAATATATCTTCCCCGGCGGCTATATCCCCTCGGTCGGCGAGGTGGTGGCGCCGCTCGAAAAGGCGGGGTTGCTGGTCAGGGATGTCGAAATCCTGCCGATGCACTATGCCTATACGCTGCGTCATTGGCGCGAGCGTTTCGTAGCGCGCAGGGCCGAAGCGGTGGCGCTCTACGACGAGCAGTTCTTCCGCATGTGGGAATTCTATCTCGCCGGTTCCGAAATGGGCTTCCGCTGGGACGAGCTGTTCATCCTGCAGATCCAGATCGCCAAGAACCAGTTCG
Source organism: Rhizobium esperanzae (assembly GCF_002204185.1). Taxonomy (GTDB): domain Bacteria; phylum Pseudomonadota; class Alphaproteobacteria; order Rhizobiales; family Rhizobiaceae; genus Rhizobium; species Rhizobium esperanzae. The sequence continues at coordinate 90,144 of NZ_MXPU01000021.1, forward strand.
CCGTTCCCGACAACCGCAACTACATCGCGGAGAATGAAGCCAAGCTGAAGGAATTCGAGGCGCGGCGCCCGCCGCTGGAAAAGGTGACCTTCTGAGCGACAGCGGTCGGACCTATGAGAGGACATGCCGATGAGCAGCGCGTTTCCTGAGATCTACCTCGTCCGCCACGGCGAGACCGAATGGAGCCGGTCGGGGCGCCACACCGGACGCAGCGACATTCCGCTGACTGACGTGGGCGAGGCCGCCGCCCGCAAGCTTGCCGAGCGGCTGTCGGGCCTCTCCTTCGCTGCCGTCTGGTCAAGCCCCTCCGAGCGGGCCCGCAAGACCTGCGCGCTCGCCGGCTTCGGCTCGGGCGCGGTGATCCGTGAGGATCTCGCCGAGTGGGACTACGGCGCCTATGAAGGCATCACGACGAAGGAGATTCTGGGGAAGCGCCCCGGATGGCAGCTCTTTCGCGACGGCTGCCCAAATGGCGAAACGGCCGCCGATGTCGGCGCCCGTGCCGACGCCGTCGTCGAGGCGCTTCGCCAGGCGGGTGCTCCCGTCTTGATCTTCTCCAGTTCGCATTTCCTGCGCGTGCTTGCCGCCCGTTGGCTCGGCCTGCCGCCGCAGGGCGGCGCGCTTTTTTCCCTCGATACGACAAGCATCAGCGTGCTCGGTTACGAACACGATTTGGCCGAACCGGTCATTCGTGGGTGGAACCAGAGATAAAATTGCTGCGGGTGGGTTTGCGGTGATGTCTCTTCAGAACGATGAAATTGTCGTTGGCACGCCTTTCATGGGCGCCCTTTGCGCGCCGTGGTTAACATTGGGGTAACAACATCGGGATAAGTCTAGCCACCGCCGCCCTCCGCGGCTTTGTTTTTGCGTTTTCTGGAGTGCGGACGTGTTTCATCGATCAGTCGTATCGATCTCCCTGGCTATTGCCTTTTCATCCCCGGCCTTGGCGCTCGCGCAGGAAAGCGGCCAGCATTTCTGGTCCGGCGACTGGTATCTGAGCGTCGGTGTCGCCGGCTTCTCCGCGCCGAAATTCGAGGGCTCGCGGCGTTACGAATTCCGGTTCAGCCCGCTGATTTCGGCCGGCCGGCAGGGTTCGGCTCCGCGCTTTTCCTCGCGCAACGACAATCCGTCCTTCGCCCTCATGGATAATGGTGCTTTCCGCGCCGGCATCGTCGGCAAATTCGTGCCTTCGCGCGACGAGGGCGACGGTCATGAGCTGAAGGGCATGAAGAAGGTCAAATGGGGCGCGGAAGCCGGCGGCTTCGTCGAGGTTTATCCGACCGATTTCCTGCGCGCCCGCGCCGAAGTTCGCCAGGGCATCCGCTCCCATGACGGGGTCGTTGCCGATCTCGCCGTCGATGCCTTCACCGATATCGCCCCCGACCTGCAATTGTCAGGCGGTCCACGCGCGACATTCGCCACCAGCGGCTATTACGACGCCTATTACGGCGTCAACGCCAAACAGTCGGCGGCGAGCGGGCTTGATCAATACAAGCCGTCGTCGGGCATCCAGTCCTATGGCGCCGGCGCGGCTCTGACATGGAAGGCGACGGAGAACCTGTCGGCCAGCTCTTTCCTCGAATACAAGCGACTGGCGGGTCCGGCGGCCGACAGCAGTCTCGTGCGGCAGCGCGGCTCGAGGAGCCAGGTGCTCATCGGTGTCTCAGCGACTTACAGGTTCAATTTCTCGCTGCAGTGATTTAATGCATGTCGCCCGGAAGTGTGCCGCGGTTCCGGGGGTAACGACATGCATAAACTAAATGCATGTCGCCCGGAAGTGTACCGCGGTTCCGGGGCAACGACATGCATAAACTTAACGCATGTCGCCCGGAAGTGTGCCGCGGTTCCGGGGCAACGACATGCATAAACAAAGAGCCAAACCGCGTCATACGAACCAAATTTAATGCGACTCGCTTTTAGCGCCGTCGCGATCACTTCTTGACCGGATCGCCAGCCCGCCGCTAGATGAATGGCATGCAAGATACCGGCGAGTTCAACGATCGCGTCTCCGACGCACCTTCCGATAACTGGGTCTACCGGATCCTGCCGCCATGGCTCTGGCCTTATGCGCAGCTGGCACGCTGGGATCGCCCGATCGGCTGGGAGCTCTTGATGTGGCCGTGCTTCTGGTCGGCCACGCTCGCCTCCAATGCGGCGATCGGTCAAGGGCTCTATTCCGGCAGCCTGCTGGTGTCCCATCTTTTCCTCTATTTCATCGGCGCCGTCGCCATGCGCGGCGCCGGCTGCACCTATAACGATCTCGTCGATCACGAGATCGATATGGAAGTGGCGCGCACCCGCTCGCGTCCGCTGCCCTCCGGCCGCGTCACCCGCGCCCGCGCGAAGATCTTCATCGGCATTCAGGCGCTGGTCGGCCTTTTCGTGCTCTTGCAGTTCAACTGGTTCACCGTCTTTCTCGGCCTGCTCTCGCTCGGCATCGTGGCGCTTTATCCCTATGCCAAACGCTTCACCGACTGGCCGCAATTCTACCTCGGCCTTGCCTTTTCCTGGGGCGCGCTGATGGGCTGGGCCGGCATTCTGGGCGGCCTCTCCTTTGCCGCCATCCTGCTCTACGCCGCCTCCGTCGCCTGGACGATCGGTTACGACACGATCTATGCGCATCAGGACAAGGAGGATGACGAGCTGATCGGCGTGCGCTCCACCGCCCGCCTTTTCGGTGATCAGACGAGGCAGTGGCTGATCGGCCTTTATGGGCTGACGCTGGTGCTGATGTTTGCGGCCTTCGCGCTCGCCGGCGCCAATCTCATCGCCTTTCTGGCCTTGTTCGGCGCGGCCGGCATGTTCGCCTGGCAGATCATCCGGCTTGATATCAACGATCCCGCCCAATGCCTGGCGCTCTTCAAGTCGAACAACCGCGTCGGCCTGACCATCTTCCTAGGCCTGTTCTTTTCGCTGCTCTTCGCCCTTCCCTGAGGGCAACGACGCGTGAAACGAAAAACCCGGCACAAGCGCCGGGTTTCGAAATTTTCCGAGATCCTACCGCCGAATGGCGCTGTCGCGATTTCGGTCAGTTGCGGGCGATGATTTCCTTGCCTTCGATCTTCATGGCGACGCCCAGCTGCCCGGTGGTGCGGCGCACGAGGAAGCGCGGACGGCGATTGGCGAAGTAGGAATGACGGCGGCGCGGCTTGAGGTCACTGGTGCGCAGCGCCCCGATATGGTCTTCGAGCGGCCGCGCGACGCCATCGGCTTCGACCATCAGCATCGGAATGCGGAAGGCCTCCGACCAGCTGCGCCAGTCGGCGGCGATGTCGCTGAGATCATGGGCGACGAGCAGCGGAATGCAGAGTTCCGGATCCGCATGGTGAAGCTCGAGCGTGACGGTGACCTCGCCGTCGCCATGGTCGATGGCGCGGGCGGCGACACCCTTGAAGACGCGCCTCGGCAGGGCAATCGAGAGCGGCAGGCCGCTGGAGGGAAGGACTTTCCGCAGGACTGCGCCGCGTTCGTCTATCGTGATGCTGACGTCATCCGAACAATCATGGATGGCGTAGCTGACCTGCTGCGGGAAGCGGGACGGATCGAGACGCAGCGTCGTGTCGGCCCAAGCGGGCTTCAAAACGGGATTGTTCATTTCATTCTACCCTTGTCTTACCTGAGAGCCGGTTTGCGGTCTTCTCCTCGGGACTTTTCGTCCTCTATGGCCGACAATAGGCGGCCCCCCTTCCGTACAGCTTAAAAATTGCGGTTAAGAAAACTTTGCCTCCCCTGATGGTTATCAAAACCGAATCCGGCAGGGTTTCCGGAAGGTGAACGGCCCGCTGTCCTGAAATGGCGCAATCCAAAGGTAAGTCTCGGGTAAGTTTTGCGTGGCAAAATGGGCTTACCGGCAGTTCGTCGTTCTTTTAGAGATTTTGCCAAAAGGGCGCTTTTCATGATCACGGCCTCCCTCGCGTACACGATCCTGTCGAAGGACATGACGTCGAGCCTCAACAAGGTTGCGGCGCAGGCGACGGTCAAGAAGGATGCCCAGTACTACGCCGACAACATCAACAAGGTCAAAGACGTCGACGACTTCCTCGGCGACTACAAGCTCTACAGCTATGCGATGAAGGCCTATGGCCTCGAGGACATGACCTATGCCAAGGCCTTCATGAAGAAGGTGCTCGAGAGCGATCTGACCGACCCGAACAGCTACGCCAACAAGCTCTCCGATACGCGCTACCGTGAATTCGCGGCCGCCTTCAATTTCAACGCGCCTGACAAGGACGTACAGACGGATGCCCAGGAGGACGATCTGATCGGCCTCTACAAGCAGTCCTTCGTCGATGCCGACAACGCCGCGGCCGCCGAGAGCACCTATTACAGCAATAATATCGACAGCGTGCAGACCGTCGACGACCTGGTCAACAACACAAGGCTGCGGACCTATGTGCTGAAGACCTTCAAGATCGATCCCACCTATGCGTCGAAAGATTTTCTGCGGCAGGTGCTGACGAGCGATCTCAGCGACCCGACAAGCGTCGTCAACACGCAGGGCGGCGACAAGTACAAGGCGCTTGCCGCGCAGTTCAGCTTCAACGCCGACGGCACCGTCACCGGCACGGCCCAGACGGCCGCGCAGAAGGCCTCGGTCATCGAGACCTACACGCTGAATTCCCAATCCGTCATCATCGACAATGCGGTCGGTTCCGACGTTGTCTACGTCAGCAAGACGGCGGCCGACTACAACAAGGCATATTATACCGCCAAGATCGGCACGATCACCAATGTCGACGATCTCGTCGCCGACGCCCGCCTGACCTCCTACATCAAGACCGCCTACAGCATGGGCGCCGACTTCACCGCGCCGGCGCTGCGCATGGTCCTGACCGATCCAAGCTATGCCCAGCTGATGGGCTTTACCAATGTCTATAACGCCTTCAACTTCAAGTCGGACGGTACGACCTCGACCACGGCCCGCGCCCAGACGATCGACCAGGCGAACAAGCTGGCGTCGGCCGCCTCGAGCACCGCCAACTATTATAGCGTGACCTCGCAATCGAGCGGCATCACCAATGTCGACGACCTGCTCGCCGACAGCGTCATGGCGCGCTACATCAAGGATGCCTATGGCCTCGGCGTGAATTTCAGCAATGCCGAGCTGAAGAACATCCTGACCGACTCGTCTTATGCCGCCGCCCAGGGGCAGGCCGGCCTCAATGCCGACTTCAACTTCAATGCGGATGGGTCGATCAATGGTTCGGTGATTCAGACCGCCGCGCAACGCAAGTCGACCACCGACAAATCGGCGGCGAACGCGGCCCACTTCAACGCGATGATCGGCAATGTCACCAATGTCGATGACATCATGTCCGATCCCGTCGCGGTCAGCTATCTCAGAACCAGCATGCAGATCGCCGACAGCGTCTCCGACGCGACGCTGCGGACCTTCCTCGTCGATCCTGCGGCGGCCAGCGCCCAGGGCTATAGCGACGTTCACGATCTCTTCAATTTCAAGACGGATGGGTCGGTCGCAACGCTTTATGCCACGCAGACCGCCGCACAAAGCGCCAACACGTCAAGCAAGGCCGACAGTGCGGCCGTCTATTACCAGTCGACCATCGCCGGGATCTCGAACGTCGATCAGTTGCTGGCGGACCAGAAGCTCAACAACTTCGTGCGCAATGCCTACGGCATCCCTGCTACCGTCAGCGACGTCGATCTTCGCGCCATCCTGACCGATCAGAGCGGCACCGGCACCTATGCGGATGTCGCCGCCGCCTTCAATTTCAAGGCCGATGGATCGCTCGAGGATGGCTTGGCTGCGCAGACGTCCAGCCAGATCACCAACACGAAAATCGCCGCCGGCGCGCGCACCGACGATTATTCGTCCCGCATGGCGACGATCGCCAATGTCGACGAGCTCATCGCCGATCCCGCCATCACCAATTTCCTGAAGAGCACCTACGACCTGGCGTTCGACATCACGGACGCCGAGCTGAAGAGCATCCTGACCGATGCGACGGCTGCCGCAGCCGCCGGCCATGCCGATCTCAACGCCGATTTCAATTTCGCCGCCGACGGATCGCTGCCGGCCGTCAGCTCGGTCCAGACCGCCGATCAGGCGCAGACCACCAATGACAACTACATGGCGCGCTATGACGACGAGCGCGACGAGGCGATCGAAGAGGTCGCCGACAATTACTCGAGCATGATGGCCGACAGCACCAGCCTGCTCGATACGGCCGAGATCAAGACCGTCAACGATTTCCTGCGCACCAATGCTTCGGCCGATTTCAAGAAGAGCAACGACAATCTGCCCGACCCCTATCACGTGGCGCTGCAGGCCTTCGGCCTGACGGACCAGGAAGTCCCGCGCTCGATGATGCGCAAGATCCTGACCAGCGATGCCTACGATCCGAACGGCTATATCGCCTCGCTGAAGGACGAGCGCATCACCAACCTTGCCCGCGCCTTCAACTTCGGCCCCGACGGCAAGGCGGCAGCACCTCTGCAGGCGCTGCCCGACGCGACCCTGGCCAAATACGCCACCGATTATAAGGCGCATGTCACCATGCTGCTGAAGGCCGGCCCGGTGAAGGACAAGGCATCGAAGGATGCGACGACCGAGGTGGATTATTTCGCCAAGGGCATGGCCAAGGTACAGTCGCTCGACGATTTCCTCGATGACAGCCGCCTGACCGATCTGGTGCTGAAGGCGAACAACCTCGACCCGAAGGATTATGACAAGGCGACGCTGAAGAAGATATTCACCTCCGATCCCGACGACAAGAAGAGCTACCTCAACACCAAGGCCGATGCGCGCTTCAAGGATATCGTCGCCGCCTTCAACTTCGACAAGGACGGCAATCTGACCCGCGCCAAGATCGGCGCCATCCAGAACAAGGCGGCCGAGGCGCATACGCAGGACCTCTTCATCAAGCAGACGTTGGAAACCCAGCAGGGCGAAAGCAACGACGGTGTGCGCCTGGCGCTCTATTTCAGCCGCAAGGCCCCGAGCATCACCTCGATCTATTCGATCCTCGGCGACAAGGCGCTCTATCAGGTCATCACCACAGCCTACAGCCTGCCAGCTCAGATATCGAGCATGGACGTCGCCAAGCAGGCCGATCTCATCAATCGTTTCGTCAAGCTCGAGGACCTCCAGGATCCGAAGAAGGTCGACAAGCTGCTGCGGCGCTTCACCGCGATGTACGACGTCCAGAACAGCACCCAGCAGTCACCGGCCCTGCAGATCCTGACCGGCGGCGGCACTCAGCAGGCTTAAGGTGGTTCAGGCAGGAGCGCGCAGAGCGGCGCGGGTGGCGGCCCCTCACCGTAACCTTACCGGGGGGTGAGCCACTCGTCTCGCCCACGGCGGTGAAGCCGGCGCACCCGCTTCGTTTGGCGAAAAGCTAATCCCATACTCCGTCATCCCAGGCCTTGAGCCTGGGATCCATGTCGCCGCTACTGGTGGATGCGGTGTGGATGCTCGGCTCAAGGCCGAGCATGACGGAGTGTGAGGTCGACGGGAGAGCCAATCAGGGCGCTCGACAACGGTCCGTGCCCGCAGGCGGACGAGGGACAATTCCCTGACTGCCGCCGCTCACACCTCGAGACTGACGACCTTTCCTGGGTTCATGATACCAGCCGGATCGAAGGCGCGCTTGATGCGGCGCATCAGCTCGATTTCGATCGCCGGGCGGATTGCCGCCAGTTCGTCGCGCTTCAGCTGGCCGATGCCGTGTTCGGCCGAGATCGAGCCGCCATGGGCGAGCACCAGCCCGTGGACAATATGGTTCATTTCGCGCCAGCGGGCGATGAAGGTGCCCTTGTCGGCGCCGATCGGCTGGGAAATATTGTAATGAATATTGCCGTCACCCATATGGCCGAAGGCGCAGATGCGGGCGCCCGGCATGGCCGCCATCACGGCTTTTTCCGCCTCGGCCATAAAATGCGGGATCTTCGACACCGGCACGGACACATCGTGCTTGATCGAACCGCCTTCCGGCTTCTGCGCATCCGACATGCTCTCGCGCATATGCCAGATCGCCTTCTGCTGGGCGACCGAAGCGGCGATCGCGGCGTCTTGCACCAGCCCGGCCTCGAAGCCCTGTTCCAGCACGCCGTTCATCATCCGCTCCGCCGTCTCGGCCGAATCCGACGTCGAAATGTCGATCAGCACGTACCAGGGGTATGCCGCTTCCAGCGGATCGCGCACGCCGTCGATGTGGCGGGTGGTGATCTCGACGCCGAAGCGCGGCATCAGCTCGAAACCGGTCAGCGAGGTGCCGCACAGACTGGCGGCAAGGTTGAAGAGGGCGAGCGCATCCTCGACCGAATTGAGGCCGGCAAACGCCACCTGATGGCCGAGCGGCTGGGGAAACAGCTTCAGCACCGCCCCGGTGATGATGCCGAGCGTGCCTTCGGCGCCGATGAAGAGATCGCGCAGGTCATAACCGGTATTGTCCTTCTTCAGCCGGCGCAGGCCATCCCAGATCTCGCCGGTCGGCAGCACCACTTCGAGGCCGAGGCAGAGTTGGCGCATATTGCCATAGGCAAGCACGGCCGTGCCGCCGGCATTGGTGGAGAGATTGCCGCCGATGCGGCAGGAGCCCTCCGAGCCGAGCGACAGCGGAAAGAGCCGACCATGCGCCTCGGCCGCCTTCTGCACATCGGCCAGGATCGCGCCGCCATCGGCGACCAGCACATTCGCCACCGGGTCGACGTCGCGGATCCTCGTCATGCGTTCGAGCGACAGGATGATATCGGCCTGGCCAGTGCGCGGTGTCTGACCGCCGACGAGGCCGGTATTGCCGGTCTGCGGCACGATCGCCGTTTTAGTCTCGGTCGCAAGCTTCATGATCTTGGAGACTTCCTCGACCGAACCAGGCTTCAGCAGGAGAGGGGAAGAGCCATGATAGAGCCCGCGGTTTTCGATCAGATGCGGCGCCAGATCGGCCTCGCCGCGAAGTGCATATTTCTCGCCGACGATGGCGGCGAAACGGTCGAGAAGATCGGTGGAAATGCCGGCGCTGCTCATCAGGTCGATCCTCTATCGCTTCTATCAGGTCAGGCAGTCGCGCGGGGCGCGGCCGCCCTTTGTAGCCGGTCGTTGATGGCTTCGCCGAGTCCCTCGTCCGGGATAGGCGAAAAGGCGATGCTCGACACCCCGCTGGCATCGGCCCGCTTCATATAGTCGAAAAGATTGGCCGCCGCTTCCGCCAGGTCGCCGGCCGGGCTGAGATCGAGGACGATGCGTGCCGCGCGTGCGCCTTCGACCGACGCGCCGCCGAAGGCGATCAGCGCTTCGCCGGGTTCCACCGCCGTCGCATTGAGGCGCACGCTGGCGCTCGGCGCATAATGCGAGGCGAGCATGCCAGGCGCCTCGATTGCCGCCGAAGCCTTTTTGGCGCGCAGCAGAGGCTGGCCCGCGACGCGCTCGATCTCGCGCGCCGCAAGCCCGCCGGGCCGAAGCAGCCTCACCCGGTCGCCCTCCACCTTGACGATCGTCGATTCGACGCCGACGGTGCTCGGTCCCGCATCGAGGATCAACGGGATCTTCGCGCCGAGATCGGCTTCGACATGGGCCGCACTGGTCGCGCTGATGGCGCCTGAGGTGTTGGCGCTCGGCGCTGCGAGCGGCCGTCCGAAGGCGCCGATCAGGGTGCCGGCGAAGCCCTTGGGCACGCGCACGCCGACGCTGTCGAGACCGGCGGTCGCCAGCGCGTGGATCGGGCTTGCGGGCCTCAGCGGCAGCACGAGCGTCAACGGACCGGGCCAGAAGGCTTCGGCGAGCGCCCGCGATACGGGGTCGAACTCGGCATGGTGTCCGGCCATCTCGAGATCGGCCATATGGCAGATCAGCGGGTTGAAGCGTGGCCGTCCCTTGGTCTCATAGATGCGGGTGATGGCGGCCGGATTGGTGGCGTCGGCCGCAAGGCCGTAGACGGTCTCCGTCGGCATGGCGATGGCAAAGCCATCGGAAAGAGCGGCACAGGCCGCTTCGAGCGCCGCCTGCCTGTCTGCCCTGATGTCAATGATGCGTGCCATATGCTGCCCGTCTCTGGTTCCGGCAGTCATTAGGCTTTCCGCCGCCGGCGATCAATCGCCTTGTTCGCTCACAGTTGGCGGATGATTTCGCGCAGCTGTTCGTTGCGGGCGCCGAGCAGCAGGATGTTTCGGATCGCCGCCTGCGGATCGTGGGTGCGAAAGAGCAGCCCATTGCCGCGCACCGACCGGTCAATCGTCATCTTTTCGGCGGATTCCTCACCAGGCTTAATCGCGACGGCGAAATACATCCGGGAATAGCCGACATCGATCCGTTCGAAGAAGTTGTCGTTGTCGCCGATGTCGGAATAGAAGTTGGCGATGTAGAAGGCCCAGCTGACCTCTTCGTAGCGGGCGAATTTCGTGCGCGCCGCGGTGACGTGGCAATAACCGAGATGTGGGCTGTCCTGCAGCGTCCGATGGAAGATCATCTTCGGAAACTGGATCGAGTGGTGGAAGCCGTTGATGTGCTGATGCGTCTTCTCGCCGGCCGCCTGCAGCTTGCGGCCGGTCTTTTCGGCGACCTCGTCATGGGTGAGGTAGCGCCTTTCCTCGGCCAGCCAGTGGCGCCGGTCGCGGGGGATGCGGCCGGTGCGCAGGAATTCGGAATGCGCGGCAACCAGTTGCCGCTCCTGCGGCCGGATTACTTCTTTCGCGTCGAAATAGCGGAGTCTGGCCATGGTCTACATGCTTCGTCGGTCTGAGGTCGACAGCAGGATAAGATCGTATGCTTAACGCAGCATTAAGACGCGACCGGGGCATCGGGCGGAAGCCGGCGATGTCGTAAATGCGACAATAGCCGATACCGGAGAGCCGCCCTCTTTGCCGATCCGGTCTTTACGCAATGTCGCAATTGACGATAATTACCTGCAGAGTCGGACGATCTGGTCGACTGACAGGGGCTCTTTGAAACCTCGGCGCATCCTGTCGTCAATTTCGAAGCCGATGTCGCATTACAACCAAGCGGCAGGAATGCCAGGTGATTAAATGGCGTCATGAACAATTCTCCCGCAGGAGAAGGAAGCAGGCGCGCTTCCATAGCCTTCCGCTGAAAGCGGCAGCCGGTGCACGAGGACATGAAGATGGATATTCGCAGCAACGTTTTACGTCAGCTCAAGAACCGCCGCGAGGGCTTCAGCCTCGAACAGCCGTTCTACACCGACGAGGATTATTTCAAGCTCGACATGGAGATGATCTACTATCGCGACTGGCTGTTCATGGGCCATGATTGCGAACTGCCGAAGCCGGGCGCCTATTTCACCGTCCAGATCGGCACGTATCCGGTCGTCATCGTCCGCGGCCGTGACAATGTCATCCGCGCCTTCCACAACAGCTGTCGCCATCGCGGCTCGCGCGTCTGCACGAAGGAGCATGGCTCTTCCGTGCGCCTCGTCTGCCCCTATCATCAGTGGACTTACGATCTCGACGGCAAGCTCGCCTTTGCCCGTCATATGGGCGACGATTTCGACAAAACCGGCTTCAACCTGAAGCCCGTCCACTGCGAGAGCGTCGCGGGCTATATTTTCATCTGCCTTGCCGACGTTGCCCCGGATTTCAAGCCGGTGCGCGACAAGATCGAGCCCTATATGGCGCCGCACCGGATCGGCGAGACCAAGGTCGCTTTCCAGAGCACGATCATCGAGAAGGGCAACTGGAAGCTCGTCTGGGAAAACAACCGCGAGTGCTATCACTGCGCCGCCAATCACCCGGAACTCTGCCGCACCTATCCCGAAGCCCCGAGCGTCACCGGCACGGACGGCGGCGCCGACGATCCGGAGATCGCCGGCCATTGGGCGCGCTGCGAGGCCGCCGGCCTGCCGAGCAAGTTCCAGATCTCGCCGGACGGCCAGTTCCGCACCGCCCGCATGCCGCTGATCGAGGACGCCGAAAGCTACACCATGTCGGGCAAGCCGGCGGTGCAGCGCCGGATCTCCGACGACATCTCGATCAATCGGATCGGCACGATGCTGCTCTTCCACTACCCGACGACATGGAACCACCTGCTCGGCGACCACGCCATCTCCTTCCGGGTGCTGCCGCTCAGCGCCAACGAGACGGCGGTGACGACCAAGTGGCTCGTCCACAAGGACGCCGTCGAGGGCGTGGATTACAATCTCGAGGAACTGACGCACGTCTGGACCGAGACCAACGACCAGGACCGCCGCATCGTCGAGGAAAATGCCTTCGGCATCCACTCGCCCGCCTATGAGCCCGGCCCTTATTCCGCCTTGCACGAGGGCGGCGTCATGCAGTTCCTCGAATGGTATTCGAACTTCATGGTGAACCGCCTGCAGGGCGACCAGGCGAAAATTTCCGCCGTCGCTTGATCTCTGTCGGTTGAGCGGGTCAAGCTCTACTCATCCAGAAGCTGCCGGTTCCGGCGGCTTTTGGAACCATTCTCGCTCGCAGGCGTTGCAGGCCAAGCGGTGATCGCTGTTGAATGGGAGAGAGAAATGATCGCGCTGAGAAACAGGATGGCAACCGCGGTGATGGCCGCTGCTATCGTTTTAACGAGTTTCGTGCCGTCGCAGGCAATACAGATGCCGGCCGCGCCGCAGGTTGAAAAATCCTCGGCTGTCGAGAATGTCCAGTACTATTACCGACGCGACTACTACCGGCCCGGCTATCGCCCTGGCGCCTATTATCGTCCCGGCTGGTATGGCGGCTATCGCGGTTATACCTACTACCGTCCCGGCTATCGCCGCTATAATGGCTACTGGTATCCGCTCGCCGCCTTCGGCGCCGGCGCGGTGATCGGCGGCGCCATCGTCGCTCCGCCGCGGCGCTACGTGGTGCCCGCGCGGCGCATGGGTTCGGCTCACGTTGCCTGGTGCGAAAACCGCTACCGCTCCTATCGGGCTTATGACAACACCTTCCAGCCTTATAACGGCCCGCGCCAGCAGTGCTATTCGCCTTATTGATAGGCGCAGAATGCTACCCCTGACCCTCTCCCCATAAAAACAGGGGGAGGGGACATGTCGAACTTGGGGAGCAGTAACGAGAGGGCGGTGGCACGAAGAAGCCCGTGAACCCATTTCATCGTCGGCTGTGACACTCAGTGAACGACGGTGATCACCGAAATGCCCGCCTCCTTGGCAGCACGAATCAGCGCTTCTCTCGCGTCCTCAGCCGGGAGGTCCCCGTGGATCGCATCGCGGCATGCCATAACAGCCGTAAGATATTCTTCGCCGTCGTCGAATGGCCAGCAAGCCGTCAGCATCTGGGCCGCCTCCCAAAGGCTCGCGACAAGCTTGTATTTTTCCGGCCCGTTCACAACGAGCATCAGCGGGCTGAATTCTCCAGGTGTGTGCCACTTCATGACATCAGGCCTCCCCACGGTGAACATATTAGTAACCGTGCAAGAACCGTTCCGGGCGGGTAGTGGCATAAACCAGCTGATCACCCGGGCATGGAGCGCTTAGATTGCCTGCCACCGCCGAGTCAGAAATCAGATGGATGAAGCGTCGCAATGCTGACAGTGGCCGCGTCCCGCATGATGCGATAGGCGCAGCGCCGCGCAATCCGCTGCGTCGGCGGCGAATTTTGCAAGAACGTTAACCCACCCTCCGCCATCCTCGGCCTTGAGCCGAGGATCCATGCCCGGTGCTGATGGAGGAGGCCTACGTGGATCCTCGGGGCAAGGATGACGGCGCGTGGGGTGAACTCTGTGGCAAGTACCGCGACGTTTGATGGTATAGAAGCGACTGCGCCTCCCAACAGTCATCCTCGAACTCTCACCCTCAAAGAATATCCACCCGCCGCAGCAGCCACCAGGCGAAGACGATCGAGGCGATGATCAGGATCACGGCGTATTCCGTGCCGTAATCGCCGACGGCGAAGGGCAGGTTGGCGGTATTCATGCCGAAGAAACCCGTCACCAGCGTCGGCGGCAGCAGGAAGGCCGTCATGATTGACAGGAGGTAGAGATGGCGGTTGGTCTCGGAGGATTGTTTCGAATCGATTTCTTCGTGCAGCAGGCGCGCCCGGTCCTGCAAAGCGTAGACATCGTGGTCGACCGTTTCCAACCGGCTCGTCAGCCGCCGCGCCACATCGTCGAAGCCGAAGGGCATTTCATCGTCATCGGCCGCCGCCGCGCGGCGCATCAGCGCCAGCACCGTGCGCAGATGCCGGTGCAGCCGGACCACGGTTCGCCGGACCGGCGCCAGCCGCCGGCGCTCGTCGCGCGGCGCATTGTCGTAGACGATATCCTCGATCTGGTTCAGCTCTTCGGTGAGTTCGATGACGATGGCGATCAGCGTCCGCTGGAACTCGATCACCAGCAGTTCGAAGAGATCGACCGGCCGCGAGAATTTGCCCGGGTTCTTCTCGATCAGCGTGCGTGCCCGCTCGACGCTGCGCAGCGGCTGCAGCCTTGTGGTGACGATGAAGCGGTCCGACATGGCGAAATGCAGCCAGCCGAGATTGTTGGTATCCTGGTCGAAATCACGCTGGCAATCGACCAGCGTGCCGTAGAGCATCTGCTCGTCGACGGTGATCGCCGCATGCGTGTCATGCGTCGTCAACGCCGATTTCGCGTCTTCCGTCAGTCCGTCGAGCGTCTCGAGCAGGGCCGGCACGCGGGCGTCGACGAGGTTGAGATGCAGCCAGTAGAAACAGTTCTCGGCGGTCAGATCCGCCACCGTCGCGGTGTTGGTCAGCCGCACCGCGGTCTTTTCATCCGGCGAGAAACGATAGGCCCAGACGAAACCGGGTATGTTGACGGGCAATGTATCCATGGGTCGCCGATCCTTTGCGAGGGCGATATATTGTCTACAGTTCTCCATGCCGTCCATGGGCGCAACTGTGCAAGAAGAAAGCGCCATGCCGGGTGGAATTATCGCGTCGTGGCCTATGAATCAAAATTGACGTTTACGTAAAAATCAACTAGCCCTTGCCGGGGAGGGCTTTGCATGAGGTGCAGGCACCCACGGAGGAGGAAGCATGTACAAGGCGCCCTTTGAGGAAATCGCGTTCACATTGAAGCATGTAGCCGGCATGGGCGAGGCGATGTCGAACGGTCTTTTCGGCGATCTCGGCGAGGATCTCGTCGACGCCATCCTGGCCGAGGCGGGACGTTTTGCCACAGAGGAAGTGGCGCCTCTCGCCGAAATCGGCGACCGCCAGGGCGCCCGTCTCATCGATGGCGAAGTCCGGCTGCCGGACGGCTGGCGTGATCTCTACCGCAACTGGATATCAGGCGGCTGGAACGGCCTGACGGCGCCGGAAGCTTTCGGCGGCCAGGCGCTGCCTGATATGCTGAATGTCGCGGCGCTGGAAATGTGGAATTCCGGATCCATGGCTTTTGCGCTCGCTCCGACGCTGACCATGGGCGCCATCGAGGCGGTCAGCGCGCATGGCAGCGCCGCGCTGAAAGACAAATATCTGGCAAAGATGGTGTCCGGCGAATGGACCGGCACCATGAACCTGACCGAGCCGCATGCCGGCTCGGATGTCGGCGCGCTGAAGGCCCGCGCCGAACGCCGGCCCGACGGCAGCTACCGCATCTTCGGCCAGAAGATCTTCATCACCTGGGGCGAGCACGACGCGGCCGACAACATCGTCCATCTGGTGCTCGCCCGCCTGCCGGATGCGCCGGCCGGCACACGCGGCATCTCGCTCTTTCTCGTGCCGAAATTCCTGGTGAATGACGACGGTTCGCTCGGACCCCGCAACGATCTCTTCTGCCATTCGCTGGAGCACAAGCTCGGCATTCACGGTTCGCCGACCTGCACGATGATCTATGGCGACGGCCGGTTCGGCGGCGAAAAGGGCGCGATCGGTTGGCTGGTCGGCGAGGAGAACAAGGGGCTCGCCTGCATGTTCACGATGATGAACAATGCCCGTCTCGCCGTCGGCATGCAGGGTGTGGCGATCTCGGAGGCGGCCACCCAGAAGGCGCTCGCCTATGCGAGGGAACGTACGCAGGGCAGGGCGCCGGGTGCGACCGGGCCCGGCATGAGCCCGATCGTCGAACATCCCGACGTTGCCCGTATGCTTCTCACCATGAAGGCGCTGACCCAAGGTTCGCGCGCCATCTCTTATGCCTGCGCTCATGCGATCGACATGTCCCATCGAGCCGGCGACGTCAGCCGCCACTGGCAGGAGCGCGCCGCACTGCTGACGCCGATCGCCAAGTCCTTTTCCACCGATGCCGGCGTTGAGGTCGCTTCGCTCGGCATCCAGGTGCATGGCGGCATGGGTTTCATCGAGGAGACGGGTGCGGCGCGTTACCTCCGCGACGCCCGCATCGCCCCGATCTACGAGGGCACCAACGGCATCCAGGCGATCGACCTCGTCACCCGCAAGCTGCCGCTTTCCGGCGGCGACCAGGTCATGGGCTTCATCGCCGAATTGAAGGCGATCGCCGAGGCTGTCGGCCGCTCCAAATTCGACGGTTTCGGCGAGACTGCCGCCAGACTCGACGCCGCGATTTCAGATCTCGAACAGACGACCGCTTGGCTTCTGGCAGCACTTGCCGATGGGAGGGCTGCCGAGGCGCTTGCCGGCGCCACACCCTATCAGCGCCTGTTCGGCCTCGTGCTCACCGGCTGTTATCTCGCCAAGGGTGCTCTGGCCGAAAGCGGCGACGGTAAAGGCGAGGGCCGCATCGCGCTCTGCCGCTTCGCCGCCGAAAACCTGCTCGCCGAGACCGCGGCCCTTCGCGACCGGGTCGTCAACGGCGCGGCGAGCATCGCCGCCGCCCGCATCCTGCTTGCCTGAGGAGATCCCCATGACACCTGAGGAAAACCTAATGACCGATCACATCATCGTCGAGCAGCCTGCCGCTCATCCCGGCGTTCAGCTCATTCGCTTCAACCGGCCGGAAAAGAAGAACGCCTTCACACGGGCGATGTATCGCACCATGACCGATGCGCTCACCGCCGCCAATACGGACGCGAACATCAGAGTGACGGTCTTTCTCGGCACCGAAGGCAGCTTCTCGGCCGGCAACGACATCGGCGATTTTCTTGCCACTGCCATGGGCGGCAGCATGGGAGACGAGCTGATCGATTTCCTCTACGCGCTCGCCAGATCCGAAAAGCCGCTGGTGTCAGGGGTCGACGGCCTGGCGATCGGCATCGGTACCACCCTCAACCTGCACTGCGACCTGACGATCGCCTCCGACCGCAGCCAGTTCCGCACGCCATTCGTTGATCTGGCTTTGGTGCCGGAAGCGGCTTCCAGCCTGATCGCGCCGCGCATCATGGGCCACCAGCGCGCCTTTGCCATGCTGGCCGCCGGCGAGGCCTTCAGCGCCGAGGAAGCCCGCGAGGCCGGCCTCATCTGGAAGGTAACGACGCCGGACGAGGTGGAGAATGCCGCACTTGCCGCGGCTGCGAAACTCGCCGCCAAGCCACCGGAAGCTTTGAAGATCGCACGCGATCTCATTTGCGGCTCACGGGAAGAGGTGATCGCTCGCATCGACGTCGAAGCCCGTCATTTCGCCGCGCGCCTGAAAAGCGCCGAGGCCCGGGCGGCCTTCGAAGCCTTCATGCGCCGCTGAGCGCTGCCGAAGTACCAGACGAATGCGGTCAGGCCGGCGGCACATCGAATACTTCGCCGGCCCTGAGCGGCCGGAACCGGTGCGCGGGAATCTCGTGCTCTCTCATCGCCTCTTGCAACGCTCTCACCGGCGCATCGACTGCTTCATTCGTCAGTTGGAACGTCGCGAAATGATGCCCGGCCACATAGGCCGCATTCGCCAGCTTCATCCCGATCACCGCCTCTTCAGGATTCTGGTGCTGCCCTTCCATGAACCATCGCGGCTCATAGGCGCCGAAGGGTAAAATCGCCAGGCGAAAACCGCCATGTTTCCGCTGTGCCGCCTTGTAATTGATGCCGCTGTGAAAGCCGGTATCGCCGACGTGGTAGATATTGCCGGCCGGTGTCGACAAGACGAACGACGCCCAAAGCGCCATCCGGCGATCGGCGCCGCCGCGGGCGGACCAGTGATGTGCCGGCTCCGCATCGATGCTTATTCCGGCGTGCGAGATGCGCTCGCCCCAATCCATCACTGTCGTCTGTATACCGGGCACGGCACGGTGGATGATCGTGTCGTTGCCGAGCGGCGTCACGACACGCGGCCTGTGCCTGGCATGCAAGCGCTTCAGTGTTGCGACATCGAGATGATCATAATGATTGTGCGATACCAGCACGAGATCGATCGGCGGCAAGTCATCAAAGGAAATGCCCGGTTCGACGACGCGCCTGGGGCCGGCAAAGCTGAAGGGGCTGACCCGATCCGACCACACCGGGTCGGTGAGAATATTGAGCCCAGCGACCTGCACCAGCATGGTTGCGTGCCCGACCATCGTCACCCGCAGATTCTCGCCGTCGACACGGGGATCCGGCTTGGCGGCCGCAAATGGACTTGGTACCGACCGCGGCCAGCGCGCACGGCCACCGCCGAACTGCCACTGCAAGAGCGCGCGGAAACCAAGCGGCTCAATCCCTTCGGGATTGAAGAAGTACGTGCCGTCGAAGTGATCGGACACTGGGCCGGCATAGTAGGGATTGCGTCTCTTGGTCTTGCGCATTCAGAATCGGTTTCGTTAGTCGAAAGCGCGTCGCGATCCTTCAGATTCGCTCCCCGCTTTCGGTCTATGTATTTACGCATGTCGTTAGCGCAAAACCGCTGCACACTTTTGCGCGACATACCTTAGGACTGGATGACTTTAAGCCTGCCGGCTTGAAATCGGAATCCGGTCCTCGATGAACGCGTTAAGCTGAGGCCGGAAACTCGTTGACCTTGCGCAGCAGGCTGTCGACCAGCCGCTCGGGGAGGTAGCGGCGAAGCGAGTGGACCTGGCGCGATTGCTTGCCGGCGGAATAGCGCAGCTTCGGTTTCTTCGCGGTTGCGGCTTTCACGACCATGTCGGCGACGACCTCGGGCGCATCGCCCGTTTCCACCCACTTGCGCATCAGCGCTTCGCTGCGGGCGCGTTCCGAAGCATAGACCGGAAGAGGTTGGTCTGCTCGCGTCAGATTTTCCTCGAAGGATGTTCTGGTGACGCCGGGTTGGACGAGAACAACACGAATGCCGAAGTTGCGCACTTCATGATCGAGCGATTCCGAATAACCCTCGAGCGCATGTTTGGTCGAGGCATAGAAGGCGTTGTACGGAGCCGGGATGAGGCCGAGGATCGAGCTCATGTTGATGATCCGGCCGCTCTTTTGCTTCCTCATGACCGGCAGTACCGCATTGGCGACGCGCGCCACGCCGAAGACGTTGACGTCGAAAAGCCGCTGGGCCTGGGCGATCGAGGATTCTTCCGCACCACCGATGAGGCCGATGCCGGCATTATTGACGACGAGGTCGAGCCGGCCGGTTTGCCGGACGACCTCCGCAACAGCCGCCTGCACCGAGGCTTCGTCGGCCACATCACAGATCAGCATCGTGATCCCGGGCCTGTTGGCGGCCGGTTTGCGGCTGGTCCCGAACACGCGGTAGCCGGCCTTCACCAGAGACTCCGCGGTTGCAAGGCCGATGCCTGAGGATGCACCGGTGACCAGTGCAACGCTTCTATTTCTGTCGGTCATATCGTCAGCTTTCAAATGTGTGGATCATCGTCGGCTGATCTGTTACTATCTTTTCGATATCATGTCACTATCGAAAAGATACTAAATGAAAAATAATTCGATTCCCCAATGCCCGGTCGCCCGCGGCCTTCAATCCGTCGGCGATGCGTGGAGCATTCTCGTTTTGCGCGACGCCCATGCCGGCCTCACCCGCTTCGACCAGTTCAGAAAGAGCCTCGGCATCGTGCCGACCATGCTGACCAAGCGTCTCAAGGCGCTGACGGAGGATGGTCTGCTTGAGAAGCGTCTTTACTCCGAGCGACCACCCCGCGAAGAATATGTCCTCACGGAAGCGGGCCGCGATTTTCTGCCTGTGCTGATGATGATCGGGGCTTGGGCACACCGCCATTGCGATGGCGAACTCGCCCGCTATATCGACGTCGAGTCAGGATCGGAGATTGAGCCGATCGCAATCGATGCCGTGACCGGCGCAAAGCTCGGAACGCGACCAATGCGCATGAGCTTGCAGCCGAAAAGCGAGCCGTGTGACCGATAAACTGTTCTCGACGCTCCGGAATCGCGATCGCGCCGGGGCAAAGCGGCCTATTTCTCCAGCGTCGCCACGACCTCGACATGCGAGGTCCAGAGGAACTGGTCGATCGGTGTTACCCCGGTAATGCGGTAGCCGCCCTCGACGAGGATCGCGAGGTCGCGCGCCAGCGTCAGCGGGTTGCAACTGACGGCCGCGATCTTCTTCACGGCTGAGCGGGCAAGCTCCTTGCATTGAAACTCCGCGCCGGCCCGCGGCGGATCGAAGACGACGGCGTCATAGGGCTTGAACTCCTGCGTCATCACAGGACGGCGGAAGAGATCGCGCTTTTCGACGCTCACCGGCTTCAGCCCCTGTGTCTTGCGGGCGGCCTGGTCGAGTGCGGCGAGCGCCGCTGCCTCGGCCTCGACCGCATGCACCCGGCCGATCCGCGCCAGCCTGAGCGAAAACGTGCCGGCGCCGGCAAAAAGATCGGCGATCCGCTTGGCCTTGCCGATATGGGCGAGCACCAGCTCTGCTATCGCCTCTTCCGCCGGCTTGGTCGCCTGGGCGAAGCCGCCCGCTGGCGGCGAAACCTCGACGCCGCCGAAATCGATGATCGGCTTGGCCGGCTCGACGAGGATTTCGCCGTTCAGCGTCACGCGGGCGATGCCGCGCAGGCCGAGCACGGTTTCGATCGCCTTGCGCCGCTGCGGGTCGGAGAGTTTCTTGATCTCGTCGATCGCCAGATCGAGACCGGAGAGCGTTTCGAGCACCGCCACCCGGAAGGGTTCGGCATTGGTCGCGAGCGAGGCGGCAATCGCCTTGATCGCCGGCAGCCGGGCGACGATCCCTGCCGACGAGATCGGACATTCCTCGACGGCGACGATATGATGGCTTTCGGCCTGGTTGAAGCCGATCAGCATATCCTTCTCGGTCCTGCGCGCCGCAAACACCACGCGCCGGCGCTCGCCCGGGTGGGCCGGGACGATCTCGCCGACGTCAGGCGTCAACCCCTTGGATTTCAGCGCATCGATGACCAGCTGGCGCTTGAAGGCGCGATAGGGTTCGTCTGCCAGATGCTGCAGCGTGCAGCCGCCGCAGGTGCCGTTGACGCCATCCGGGCCGAAATGCCGGCAGGGCGGTTCCTGCCGGTCGGGTGAGGGCGCTGCGATCGACATGATCGTGCCATGGCTTTTGACGCGGGCGATCGCCACTGTTTCCCCGGGCAGGGAAAAGGGCACGTAGACAGGCCCGCCCGCGTTGCTTGCGATGCCGTCGCCCTGGGCGCCGAGTTTCTCGATCGTGACGGTTTCGGTGCTCACGGTTTCAATCCTGCCAGAAGGTATTCCCGATTGCCGTCGCCGCCTGATATCGGGGAGGGGATGAGGCCGAGGCTTTTCCAGCCCATGTCCTCGGTGAACCAGCGCTCCAGCTCCGACGCGACGGCCGGAGCAGACGAGAGGTCCTTCAACAGCCCGCCCTTGCCGATCGCCTCGCGCCCGGCTTCGAACTGCGGCTTGACCAGCAGCACGCCGACGGCACCCGCTACGGCAAGATCGAGCGCCGGAGCCAGCGCCAGCTTCAGCGAGATGAAGGAGACATCGGAGACGATGAAGCTGGCGGGCTCGCCGATATCGTCGGCGGTCAGATAGCGGGCGTTGAGGCCCTCGCGGTTCGTCACCCGCGGGTCGGCCGAGATCCGAGGATGCATCTGCCCATGGCCGACATCGATCGCCGTGACATGCGCAGCACCGCGCTGCAGCAGCACCTCGGTGAAGCCGCCGGTGGAAGCGCCGATATCGAGACAGTGATGGCCGGACGGATCGAGCCCGAAATGGTCGAGGGCGGCGGCAAGCTTCAGGGCGGCGCGCGAGACGTAAGCCTGTGCCGGATCGTCGATCTCGATATCGGCATCGTCGTCGAAGAGCGCGCCGGGCTTGGTTACGACCTGGCCGCCGATCCTGACCGTGCCGCGCTGCACGGCGTCGCGCGCCCGCGAGCGGCTGGCAAAGAGGCCGCGGGAAACGAGAAGCTGGTCGAGGCGTTGGCTGTTCTGATCGGACATCGGCTGTGAATGACCGGCAAATCAGTCGGTTGCAAGCATTTTATTCCCAGCCGATTGCAGGGCAATTCCTGAGATGCGCAATTTAAGCAAATTTAAAGTCTGGCCGCATAGGGTCGGCACGATTGCAGCGGTTGGTCCAAACCGCTTGGTGCCATGAAGGCGCAGGCGTCTTCCGCCGATCATGTTTCCGATTCCAAATCTCTGCGGTTGCGCCTAACGCGCGACCGTCTCTCGCCGCGTCGATTGTCGTCAGGAGAATTTGACCATGTCTGCTAAAAACATATCCCTGAACGGGAAGCTTGCGGCCACGTTCGCAGCCCTCATTCTGATCTTCATCTCCGTTTCGGCTTTCGTCTATTCAAAGGCGACGGCATCGGCGGCCGCCTCCGCCGAGCAGGAAAAATCGGAGCTGCTCGTCAATCAGATCGATGATGCGCTGCAGGCGATGCTAGAGCAGGCGGTCAACCTGCGCGGCTTCATCCTCTTCCGCAGTGACAGCACCTATGGCGACGTCTTCGCCAATCGCGAGCGCATGCTGAAGGCGATCGCCGCCGCCAAGCAGACCGCATCAGGCGAGCCGCAGCTGGTCGAGATGATCGACGGCATGCAAAAGGCCGCCGACCTTTATTTCCATGAGCTTGCCGAACCGCAGACCAAGGCGCGCAAGGAAACCGACATGCCGATCGAAGAGGTCGTCAAGATCGGCGTCAACGCCACTAAGGGCCAGCTCGATGGTTTCCGCCAGGCCTCCGCCAAGATCAAGGCCACCGCCCGCGAAAAGTCGAATGCGCTCGCCGCGATCCGGGCCGATGCCAACAGCGATCTGGCGACGACACTGCTTGCTGGTGGCATTGTCGCCTCGCTTGCCGCCGCCCTTCTCGCCTGGCTGATGTCGCGCACCATCGTCCGCCCGGTCGTCGGCATGACCGCCGCCATGGATCGTCTCGCCGGCGGTCAGAACGACATTGAGGTTCCGGCTGTCGAACGCGGTGACGAAATCGGCCGCATGGCGCAGTCGGTCCTGGTCTTCAAACAGGCGGCGATCGAGAAGCTGCGCCTTGCCGGTGAAACCGACCGCATGCGTGACGATGCCGAGCGCCAGCGCCAGGCAAGCGACGAGCAGAAGGCGCGCGAGGAAGGCGAGCTGCGTTACGCCGTCGACGCCTTGGCCGGCGGCCTTGCCGGCCTTGCTGTCGGCGATGTCGCCGCCCGCATCCAGACGCCGTTCGCGCCGCAATATGACAGCCTGCGCAACGACTTCAATCATGCCGTCGAAAAGCTGCAGGCAGCACTCCAGTCGGTCGGCCGCAACGCCTCGGCGATCAATGCCGGCGCCGGCGAGATCCGCTCGGCCGCAGACGATCTCGCCCACCGTACCGAGCAGCAGGCCGCCGCGGTTGAAGAGACCGCCGCAGCGCTCGAGCAGGTGACGACGACCGTCCGCGACAGCGCCAAGCGCGCCGAGGACGTCGGCAATCTCGTCGAGCGCACCCGCCTCGGCGCCGAAAAATCGGGCGACGTCGTCCGCAGGGCGGTCTCGGCCATGCAGCAGATCGAAAAGTCCTCGGGCGAAATCTCCAACATCATCGGCGTCATCGACGACATCGCCTTCCAGACCAACCTCTTGGCGCTGAACGCCGGTGTCGAAGCCGCCCGCGCCGGTGAGGCCGGCAAGGGCTTTGCCGTCGTCGCCCAGGAGGTGCGCGAACTCGCCCAGCGTTCGGCCAAGGCGGCCAAGGAGATCAAGGACCTGATCACTACATCAGGCACGCATGTGCAGACCGGCGTGTCGCTGGTCGGCGAAACCGGCAAGGCGCTGGAGGCGATCGTCGCCGAGGTGCAGGAGATCAACCGCAACGTCAACGCGATCGTTACCGCCACGCGCGAACAGTCGATCGGGCTGCAGGAGATCAACACCGCCGTCAACAACATGGATCAGGGCACGCAGCAGAATGCGGCGATGGTCGAGGAACAGACTGCGGCGAGCCATGCGCTCGCCCAGGAAGCAAGCGCCCTCGACGAGCTGCTGCGCCAGTTCAAGCTCGGCACAGAGCTTGCCGCTCCGGCCCAGAAGACTTCAGCCGCAACGCCGAGCTCCCGCCCGGTCGCCTCTCCGGCCCGCGCCCTTGCCAGCAAGGTCAGCAAAGCCTTCGGCGGAAGACAGGCAACGGCAGCAGCTGCGGTGCAGGAAGACTGGACGGAATTCTGAGGACGCGCTTTCGGGGACGTTGTATGAAGGGGCGGCGCAACGGATGCGCCGCCCTTTCTTTTTTATTGAGAGGACCTGCTTGGCGGCCCCCTCATCCGCCTGCCGGCACCTTTGTAACTTCCCTTTACCCGCGGTTGGCATAGAACTGCCTGTTGCGGTGGCGGATGGGAGACCGTTGCACCTTTGGGACACCAAGCCCGTGGGAGAGCCTGGGTCTCCATCCGCCGTTCCATTGAACCCGAACAGTCGCCGGGGCCGCTTGCGAAGGCAAAGCCCGCTTAGGCAAGGATGGGATCAGATGGAGAAGAATGAGATCGTGGTTGTCGGCATCGATGTTTCCAAGGACCGATTGGACGTGGCGCTGCACCCTTCGGGCGAGCACTTTGCGGTCAGCAACGATCACTCCGGCCTTGAGGAGTTAATCGCCAAGC
>NZ_MXPU01000022.1 GCF_002204185.1 Rhizobium esperanzae
CGCACCAACTGCCGCTCGGAGCGGATGCCGAACAGGTAGCCGATGAACAACGCCTTGAACATCAAGGTTGGATCGAGCGGTGGTCGGCCGTTGTCGGCGCAATACAATCCCGCAACGCGGTCGTGGATGAAGGAGAAGTCAATCACCGCCTCGATCTTGCGAAGCAGGTGATCCTTTGGCACCAGACTATCGAGCGTCACCATCTCGAGAGCTGTCTGTTCAGGGCTGGGTTTCTTCAACATGTCCCAGTGAATCACAAACCCCCAGCTCTCGCCAGGGGTTTGTCAGCAATCTGAGGCCGGGTTTCCCCGGCCTTCGTACCCGTCTGTCCGAAGCGATTAACGCTTGGAGAACTGGAACGAGCGGCGGGCCTTCGCCTTGCCGTACTTCTTGCGCTCGACGACGCGGCTGTCGCGGGTCAGGAAGCCGCCCTTCTTCAGCACCGAGCGAAGGCCCGGCTCGAAGTAGGTCAGCGCCTTGGACAGGCCGTGGCGAACGGCGCCGGCCTGGCCGGAGAGGCCGCCGCCGGCAACGGTTGCGACGATGTCGAACTGGCCGTCACGGGCAGCCGCGACGATCGGCTGACGCAGGATCATCTGCAGTACCGGGCGGGCGAAATATTCCGCGAATTCCTTGCCGTTGACGATGATCTTGCCGGAGCCCGGCTTGACCCAGACGCGGGCGACGGCGTTCTTGCGCTTGCCGGTCGCGTAGGAGCGGCCGAGCGAATCGACTTTGCGGACGTGGGCCGGAGCAGCAGCTTCGGAAGCCGTGCCGAGATCCTTCAGGGAGGAGAGGTCAGCCATGATCAGGCGCTCCTTACGTTCTTTTTGTTGAGCGCGGCAACGTCGAGGGCGACCGGCTGCTGGGCTTCATGGGGATGGTTGGAGCCGGCGTAGACGCGCAGGTTCTTCATCTGGCGACGGCCGAGCGGGCCGCGCGGAACCATGCGTTCGACGGCCTTTTCGAGGACGCGCTCCGGGAAGCGGCCTTCGATGATCTGGCGTGCGGTGCGTTCCTTGATGCCGCCGGCATAACCGGTGTGCCAGTAGTAGACCTTGTCGGAATACTTCTTGCCGGTGAAAACGACCTTGTCGGCATTGATGACGATGACGTTGTCGCCGTCGTCAACGTGGGGCGTGAAGGTTGCCTTGTGCTTGCCGCGCAGGCGCATAGCGATGATGGAAGCGAGACGGCCAACGACCAGCCCTTCGGCGTCGATGATCACCCACTTCTTCTCCACCTCTGCCGGCTTCTGTGAGAAGGTTGCCATAGTGAATACTCTCTTTTAGGACCCTTGGCCCGAGGGCTTTAAGGGCGTTTCTTGTTGCTTGGATTGGCAAGCGCGAACCCGCCAAAAAGAAAGCAGCCCGGACAGGCTGCGTTCTGGCGCGGTGTATAAAGGCAATGTGACACAGGGTCAATATCGGTTTTCGCGACCGTCGGAAAAAACGACAAATGAAAACAGTTGGTTAGGTGTGTGGTGTTGTGATACCTCACGATTAAGCTGAATATTTGCGCTATTTAACATTTTAGCGTTGCCCGCGTGCGATCGAAAACCATCGCTAATCCTCAAAGGCACGCAGGCATTTTATCATTTCCCGAAGGCCGCGTGTCAGATGTTTGTCCCGGCGAAGAACCATGCCGAGGCGGCGTGTCAGCTTCGGCTGCAGCGACGATGTCGTCAGGAGACCGGCGCGATCGCCCTTCACTGCCAGCCCCGGCAGGATCGACCAGCCGAGACCAACGGCCACCAGCTCCTTGATCGCCTCGATGCTGCCGAACTCCATCGCCGGTCGGATCCGGGTATCCGGAGCAGCCAGCCATGCGTCGATTGCCCGCCTCGTATTGCCGCCCTCATAAAGCAGCAGCGTCCTGTCGCGCATGAAGGCGGCGTCCGGCCCACCCTCAGGCACGGGGCTGCCCGCAGGGGCGACAGCCAGCAGTTCCTCCTCGTAGAAGGGTTCGATCTCGAAGTTCCGTCCCGATGCTGGCAGGGCCGCGACGGCGATGTCGAGACTGTTGGCTTCCAGATCGCGCAGAATATCGTCGGCATTGCCGATCGAGACGGTGATTTCGAGGCCAGGCATGGACTTCCGGGCGGCGGCGATGGCGCGGGGAAGCAGATGGATCGAGGCCGTGCCGCCGCTGCCGATGCGCACCCGGCCGCTGGCCCCATCCCTGTGGGGCATCATCGCTTCTTCCGCCGCGGCTGCCTGCTGAAGCAGACGCCTTGCATGCGAAAGCAGGTCGATGCCCGCCGCGGTCGGTTGCGCTCGTCGTCCGACGCGCTCGATCAGCCTGACGCCGAGCCGCTGTTCGAGCCCCTTGATCTGCAGGCTGACGGCCGGCTGCGTCACGCCTTCCTTGTCGGCCGCAGCCGTAAAGCTCCCCAGGTCGGCGACATTGATGAAGGTTGCGAGCTGATCGAGATTGAGGAGCATGCCAAAGAAATCCTTATGCAAATGATAATATCCATAAGCTTCCTTCGCTGCACCTTCCAGCGCATCTTTCGTCCATCGGGAAAGGATGAAGAGATGACCGTGGAATTCGACGAAAGCTTGGAGATACCGCTCAGCGCCCTTCGGCTGAAACATCGTGAGACGGCGCGTTGGGGCAGGCGGCTGCTGTCGGTCATCGAGTGCCGGCTCGAAAAGCGTCGCAGCCGCCGCAAACTGTCTGAACTCACCGATGACGAGCTTCGCGATATCGGTCTGACCCCTGCGCAGGCGAGGGCGGAGAGATCGAAATCATGATTCTGGTTTTGACTGCGACGGCGGATCCTGCTCGAAATTGGCGGCGCCTTGTGGCAGAACGGCTGTGTGGAAATCGAGCGCAGGGAGCAGCAACATGGCCGAAATCGTATCCTTCCGAAAGGAAGCGGACAGGACGGATGGATTGTTGCTCCGCTCGTTGCGCGACGGCGTGCTGCGGCTCGTGCTTAACGACCCGCCGGCCAATGTGCTTTCGATGGCGCTTCTCGAGGCGCTGATGGCTGAGCTCGAAAAGGCGGAGGCGGATTTGGATGTGCGCGTCGTCATCATCGCCTCCACCGGCGTCGTCTTTTCCGCCGGTCATGACCTCAAGGAACTCACGGCCCATCGCGTCGACGAAGATCAGGGCGCCGCTTTCTTCGAGAAAAGCTTCCGGCTCTGCGCCGATTTGATGCTGAAGATCGCGCATCTGCCAAAACCGGTCATCGCCGAGGTCGATGGGCTTGCAACGGCTGCGGGCTGTCAACTCGTCGCCTCCTGCGATCTGGCGATCTGCACCGACACTTCGACTTTCTGCACGCCGGGCGTCAATATCGGCCTGTTCTGTTCGACGCCGATGGTGGCCGTTTCCCGTGCCGCGCACCGCAAGCAGGCGATGGAGATGCTCTTGACCGGCGAGACCATCGATGCCTCGACCGCCAAGGATTTCGGCCTCGTCAACCGCATCGTGCCGAAGCAGTATCTGGCGCAGGTCGTTTCCAAATATGCCGCCGTGATTGCCGGCAAATCGCCGCTGATCTTGAAAATCGGCAAGGAAGCGTTTTATCGGCAGCTCGAACTGCCGGTGGAGGCGGCCTATGATTATGCCGCCAAGGTGATGGTGGACAACATGCTGACGCGGGACGCGCAGGAAGGGATCGGCGCCTTTCTCGGCAAGCGCAAGCCGGAATGGAAGGGTGAATGATCAGGCGAGTTTCAGAACCAGCACGCCGATCGCGATGACGACGCCGGCGACGTAGCGCCAGATGCCGGCTTTTTCCTTGAAGACGGCAACCGAGAGCACCAGCGCAAACAGGATCGAAGTTTCCCGCAGTGCGGCAACGGTCGCCACCGGCGCCTTCGTCATCGCCCAAAGTGCCAGTCCGTAGGATGCAATTGATCCCGCGCCGCCGATCAGGCCGCGCCACCAGTTGCGGCGAACGTGATGCAACACCGTCAGGCTGCCGCGCTGCGACGCCGCCCAGGCAAACAGCAGTATCGGCGGCAGCAGCGACATCCACAACGTATAGGAAACCGCATTGCCTGAAAGACGCGCGCCGATGCCGTCGACATAAGTGTAGCTGGCGATGACGAAGGCATTGGCAATGGAGAATGCGACCGCATGGCCGCTGCTGCGCCGAGCCTCCAGGGCGAGCGTCAGGACGCCGGCTGAAATCGTCATGATCCCGGCAAGAGCGGCGGCGGAAAGATGTTCGCGCAGGACGACACCGCTTGTCGCGGCGACCAGCAGCGGCGCGCAACCACGCATCAGCGGATAGACGAGGCCGATATCACCGGCTCGGTAGGCGGCGGCAACCAGCTGGAAATAGGCGAACTGCAGGATGGCCGAGGCGCCGATGAACGGCCAGGCTGCGCTTTGTGGCAACGGTAGAAAGGCCAGAAACGGCAACGCGGACACTGCGCCGCCGGCCGAAATCAACGCTGCATCCAGGGATTTATCGCTGCCCGCTTTGACGATCGCATTCCATGTCGCATGCAGCAGCGCGCCGAACAGAACGAACAGGATGACGTCGAGAGGCAAGGGATAAATCCGGTGCTGCGGAGGAAGGCGAAGCGCCTCGCCCCGACGGGGCAGAATTCTGGAAAGACAACTGATATTTGCACGAAAATGCGTTGCCGCGGTCGCGGATGCGTTTTCGGGTCCAATACCATCCTTTCAATATGCAAACAATGGCGGGGTCTGGCGGCAAGTTATACGTGCGCGCGATATGCGTTCAATCCAGGCGATCTTCTCAACTATGAGATGCTTCTAATGAACGCGAGAACACATCATGATCTTATGGGGAACCGAAGGAGAAAACGGCTGGGCGAAATCCCAGGTGGATATTTCTATGCTGCTGAAATAAAGATATTATTCTATAACTTTGACATACGCGAAAAAAGAAGCTTTAGATTGTATCTTCTCTGATAAATCGCAGCGCGCGATTGAGCTCTAAGCCTGTTTGCAAGCGAAAAAGGAAAACGGCGCCTGCAGGGCGCGCGGTGGCGACGACGTCATAGCTGATGATGCGGAACCACGAACATCCCGTCAAGGTTGTCTATGCTCTGGCAATTCAGAACCGGGCAGCGGGGATCGTCCCTTGCCGGGATATGAGTCCATTCCGCATAATCGGTTGCGTCACAATAATTGCTGTTGCGGACGTAGCGATCATAAAGCGGCAGCCCGCGGGGAGATTGGTAGCGGAATATGACGGCGCCCTGATTGTGGATGGCCGCCCGCACGCTGGCGCAGCTCATGGTAAGCGGATTGTAGCGCGAGATCGCCGCTGCCGGTGATGCGGCGAGCACAAGCATGACGGCAAGAGCAATTTTTCTCATTGAATCATCCTTCAGGGCCATTCAACTCCTATATACGCAGAACGCGTGCAGCCGGTTTGCCGAAATGCAAAAAAATGCCGGCGGACTCAAAGGCATTCTCGGAATGGAGAAACGGATATGAATCACGACGCCTACACGGATGATTATCTCGCCGGAATCCTGCAGTCGGTAAAGACCATCGCGCTGACCGGTGCCTCGCCCAACCCGGCCCGGCCGAGCAACGGCGTCATGGGCTATCTGCTGTCGCGCGGCTATGAGGTCATACCCGTCAATCCGGGGCAGGCAGGCAAACAGATCCAGGGCCGCACCGTCTACGCCCGGCTTGCCGACGTTCCGGTGCCGATCGATATGGTCGATGTCTTTCGCGCCGCCGAATATCTCGATGGGGTCGTCGGGGAAGTGTTGGCGCTGAGGCCGTTGCCGAAGGTGATCTGGGCCCAGCTTGGCGTCCGCGACGATGCCGCGGCGGCAAAGGCGGAGGCTGCCGGCATTGAAGTGGTGATGAACCGTTGCCCGGCGATCGAATATCCTCGCCTCATTGCCTGAGCAGGGCTGCCCTGAGACGGATTTTCCACCGAACGCCCAAGGGTTGAAACGGATCGCGATTAACTTTCGTCGGCGACAAGCTATGATCCTGCCCCGTGAGCAATAAATTCGGAGGGCGACATGGCCAAGAACGATCCTGGATTCAACACGTTGGCGGTCCACGCAGGCGCACAGCCCGATCCGGCCACCGGCGCACGGGTGACGCCGATCTACCAGACGACCGCTTTCGTCTTCAACGATTCCGATCATGCCGCCGCCCTCTTCGGCTTGCAGGCCTTCGGCAATATCTACACCCGCATCATGAACCCGACGCAGGCCGTGCTCGAAGAGCGCGTCGCCGCGCTCGAGGGCGGTACGGCGGCCCTTGCCGTCGCCTCCGGCCACGCGGCGCAGATGATCGTCTTCCACACCATCATGCGCCCGGGCGAAAATTTCATCGCCGCCCGCAAGCTCTATGGCGGCTCGATCAATCAGTTCGGCCATGCTTTCGAGAATTTCGGCTGGCAGGTGCGCTGGGCCGATTCCGCCGATCCGGCGAGCTTCGAAAGCCAGATCGACGACAAGACCCGCGGCATCTTTATCGAAAGCCTTGCCAACCCGGGCGGCACTTTTGTCGATATCGCCGCCATTGCTGAAGTCGCGCATCGCCACGGCCTGCCGCTGATCGTCGACAACACGATGGCAACACCCTATCTCATCCGTCCGATCGAGCACGGCGCCGATATTGTCGTGCACTCGCTGACGAAATTTCTCGGCGGCCACGGCAATTCCATGGGTGGCCTTATCGTCGACGGCGGCACCTTCGACTGGTCGAAGTCAGGCAATTACCCGATGCTGTCGAGCCCGCGGCCGGAGTATAACGGCATGGTGCTGCACGCGACTTTCGGCAATTTCGCCTTCGCGATTGCTGCCCGCGTGCTCGGCCTGCGCGACCTCGGTCCGGCGATTTCGCCCTTCAATGCCTTCCTGATTCTGACCGGCATCGAGACCCTGCCGCTGAGAATGCAGCGCCACAGCGACAATGCCATCGCTGTCGCCCGGTGGCTGAAGGCGCACAGCAAGATCGCCTGGGTGAATTATGCCGGTCTCGAAGACGATCCGAACCATGCCCTGCAGCAGCGTTATTCGCCGAAGGGAGCGGGCTCGGTCTTCACCTTCGGCGTCCGGGGCGGTTATGAGGCTGGCAAGACGCTGGTGGAAGGACTTGAGCTCTTTTCCCATCTTGCCAATGTCGGCGACACCCGCTCGCTCGTCATTCATCCGGCCTCGACGACGCACCGGCAACTGAGCGACGAGCAGAAGATCGCCGCCGGTGCCGGACCCGACGTGGTGCGGCTTTCCATCGGCATCGAAGACGTTAAGGACATCATCGCCGATCTAGAGCAGGCGCTCTCGAAGATCTGATTGCCGCTCGCCAGAACGCCCTTCAGGAAACCCAGCCAGTAGGCCGTCCCTTGCGACTGTTCGATTTCGCGTGGATGCGCCCCAGCGCTGTGCCTCCGACTTCCAGTGATCCATTTCGAGCCTGTGCTACATCGACCATTGTTGCCCCCTCGTAGCTATCAACGATCGCACCCTAACAATACTTTTGGGGCAAGGGGGTGAGTGCTGGCCGCAACTCTCTCAGAAATTGTTGTCTTGAGTGACATCTGCAACCGAGCATTACAAGGCTATGACCGGATATATAATATGCCGACGGCATGAGCCTCGCCCGCTACCCACTAGAGGTGTCAACCTGCACCATCCTGTGTTGGTTCTCCTAGCGTTCTATATCGGTCGAGTAGGGGATTTCGGCTTCCTTCAACGCCAACAAGAACGACCCCCGAGCGCTTTCGTCTGAAACATGTCCGTCATCGACGCCTTCACAGGCTTCAAGAGCCGCGATGTAAGCCTTTCCGTCAGAGACGGGCCAACGGGCCGATAGGAGATCGAACGCCTGTTTTGCCGATCTTACGGTGATCGACTTTCGCAGATGTAGAATAACGACGCTTTTCCACAAGACACAGGCTCCATCGCCAGCGGGCAATCCTCCAAAAGGAGCGTCCGCTTCACCCCAACCAGGGTCTACGACGAAGGTTCCTCACGCTTGTTTTCAGCCATCCTGAGGTCCAGCGCCTGTCGCAACTGACCTGCTGACAGGTCTGTGTTTGCACTTAAAAGATCAACGGCGGCAGCGTATGCGGCTTCCGCGCAATTTCCGCCGGCGTCGATGGAGTTCGCGTCGCACCAGTCGGCTATTACCCTCGCGAGCATCTCTATGTGCCGTTCGGAGAGTTCCGGAAGATTTAGGAGGTTTAGAGACATTATTGTGACCCCACCTAAGGCAAGAGCACGTCTGATCACGCAATCGGCCTCGCCCTGCTAAGATCGCCGCTCGGAGTATTCTACGCTTTATATTGCGCGATGGTATCACGGTCCGCAATGGGCTGAGGTCGGAGTGGCAGCGACCAATCGTATCAGTCCGTCGGCTGCGCTTCTGCTTAAAATCAACTGCCGCCGAATATGGTCGATAGTACCCTTCCTGGTGTCGACGGAGCTTCGCTATCGCTATCAGATACGTCGCGGTACCGAATCTCTGAAAGGCGGATTATCGTGCCAGCGACCTCCCAGAGAGCAGTTCCCAGATGCGGCGCATCTTCTGGAGCCGTGAGGAAATCCGTTCCTTTGCGGGAGGAACCAACATGCCGTTGCGGAAATCGGCCCAGGCCTGCGCTTCCAGCCTCGTTTTTTCGGTTGAACCTTCCCGGTCGACGAGTGGACTGCCGGTCTGATGATCGATGACCGACCACATTCCGTTTTCGAGTGCTTGTATCTCGTAGCGATGCATACTGAAGCCATAGAGTTGAAGCGCAACATCAACCTGAAATCCCTTTGAAATCAACTCGACCGACCCATCGCTTCACATATACTTTGGTGAGATGGTGAACCCCGTATTACTCGCGCGCAGGAACACAGGGATACCTTCCACATACTTCCCGGACCGATCCGCCTGCTGCTGCCCTTCCATGCCCCGTCAACTCCGAGACTGCGTCCACCTCTTCAGGCCCCCGTCAACGCTCCATAGACGAGTGCGCGCAACTCTTTGCGCACAGGAATGGCGCTTGAAGGCAGCAGTTGCGTGAAGAGAATGACAACCATGTCGTCGACCGGGCTTACCCAGAAGAAGGTGCCTGCCGCGCCGCCCCAGCCATAGTCTCCCACCTGCGCCGAAATTTGTGCCTTGGCCGGATCAAGGACGACAGAGCCCAACAGACCGAACCCGACGCCATCAAACTGGGTTTCGGACCAAACTTCGGCTGCCAGCGAGGCAAGATCTCCCGGCAGGTGATTGCACGCCGCCAATCTCAAAGTGCGGGACTGAGGATGCGTTCGCCGTTGAGTTCACCTCCAGCCCGCAGCATTTCGGCGAACCGCCAATAGTCGTCGATGGTCCCGACGAGCCCGCCTCCGCCGCAGAACGTGTCAACCTTGCCTTGCCGCCACTCCGAAACCTGAGGCGCTTCGTGCAAAGCCATTCCGCCAGCCATGGCCTCGTAGAGCGGGGGAAAACGGCCGATCTCAGATCCCGGCACAGAGAAGCCGGTGTCGGTCATGCCGAGGGGCTCGAAGATGCGGGTCGCGAAGTACTTGTCGAGCGTCATTCCGGAAACGACTTCAACGATGCGGCCGATGACATCTAACCCGGTGCTGTATTGCCATTTCGTACCCGGTTCCCATTCCAATGGCAGCTCGGCGATCCTGCGCACCATCTTGTCGAGCCCACCGTAGGCAAGGGCGAGGCCGAGTTTTTCTTTGGCATAAGCTTCGCCGAGTATTCCGGGGTTCGTAAAAAGGCTTAGGCCAGATGTGTGGGTCAGCAGATGACGGATCGTCATCTTCGTTTTGACGGGCACCGTTTGGTCGAGCGACGTTGCGTCCGGTATCAGAAGTTGCCTATTTTTGAATTCCGGCAGGTAAGCTTCGACCGGATCGTCGAGATGCACGCGCGCCTCCTCGTACAGCATCATCAGCGCTACGGCGGTGACAGGCTTGGTCATCGAGTAGATGCGGGCGATGAGGTCGCGCCGCCAAGGCCGCTTGGCTTCGACGTCGGCGCGCCCGGCGCAACCGAAAAAGGCGAGTTCTCCATGACGCGCGATGAGCACCGCACCACCCGGCCAGCGCCCGGTGTCGGCATATCGCTGCATCCACCGCTTCAGTCGCGCCAGCCGCGGCTTGTCGAAGCCGAGGTCCCCTGGATCACGAACTGGTTCGCTACCAAATTGACTCATCGCGCAAATGTCCGGTCGCAGGCGAAGGCCCTTTGGACAATCCTGCGCTTTCCCCGCATTATTGCAATAGTTGCCTGCTTGTAGCGAGTTCATTGTGCTTCATTTCGGCCGGATTCACTTCCTTAATCCTCTCGAGGTTGGGATGCAGGAATGTATGAAGTGTCTGGGGGCATCACAACCGCTTCGGCACTCGGAAGGCGCTCGCTCAGCGGCTATGTCTTGCGCGATTTGTGCGGTAAAGCCTCGAAGGGCTTTCGATAATGGGTCGGGACGAACGTACATCATTGGCTACTTCGCACCTGCGGTAATTGTCATACGATTCAAAACGCTAAATAATAACAAAAATCAGTTGCTTGCTCGAGGTTTCTCGACTACGTTTTTTACAGGGGAAACTCCGAAATAACCGGCTCTCGCCGACGATACTCAGTGGCCGTTTGACCTTGCTTGAGGGGAGGATGATGACGTTGTTTATCCGACTTCGTTTCTTCGCAATGGTGCAGCGAATGCGTGATCTCGTCTCGATCCGATATCGACCTACGACGGCAATCTGACGGTCGTAAACCAACCTTTTGTTCCACTTTTCCAAGATGGTGCTCCGTGTGGCGCGCCCGAGGTTTGTTATGCAAAAGCAAGCTGTCGTATTCAATGGTCAGGAAGTCGGGATCGCGGTCCCTGTCGAAAACCGCCTCAAATTTATAGCTGTCCGCTTCAATGTCATCGACTTGGACAACAGGCTCTTTGACACGGTTACCGAAATCCGGCGCGCCATTACAGAGCATCTCGCGTCCAGCGGTCGCGCAATCACCTCTCACTGAGTGGAATAAACACCACGATTCCGAGGGCGGACTTCGAACGCCTTTAAGTACGCCTTCCCTGATGACGATGGCGGGAGCGTGGAGATCACCCTGACCTCGGAAGGAGCGGACATCCTCCTCACCGAGAACAACGGGCGGGGTGCCCTCTCGACCTTGGTGATGCAAACGGATCGAAACTCATCGAGCTGACGGCATGGCGCAGTTCGATGGCAACGTGATGAGGCATCCCTCTGAGAAGGGGTGCCGTGTTGAGGCAGGATGAGGTAGCCCGACGAGAAATCGCAGGCTTTTATATCGAACGAACATGGTTGTCGGGGCAGGGATTCGAACCCTGCGTCACAGCTCGCAAGCTGGAAGCAACCTCGGATACCCGAGGATGAGGAGAGCGCCGCGCTCCGATTACGCTTACGCCCGACTGAAGCATTAACTCCCGGAGCTTGCGATTGTTCCTAATGGGATATTCTGCTGCGAAGATGATTGTAAGCTTCCTGCCCATTGTCGCCCCCGGCTACGAGCAACACGAATATACAATTCTGCCTTCTATACATAAGAGCGACGGCTTCACCGATTCTGATCAGTGCATAACGCCCTCGATGTAGTTGATTTCTGGCGTATCGGCCAATAGCCTCAGCTTATTCATCAGGCGGACCAGACGAATAAGAACATGAGGCAGCCGAAACTGCCCGAAGAACCTCCAAGCGGTACTCAAGCCGCCCGCCATTTTCCCCTGTGAACCGAGCTTGCCTCGTTTCGGGCGTTGCTCACGGCTGTTTGGAGATGACAATGAAATTCGCCCGTAGACGGAATCCGTCAGGAAGCAACGACAGGTGTCCGTGGGAGCTGTCCCGGTTGGGGATCGCCGACGCTCGCCAAGTGTGGTCTCAAGCGACTGCATCAGTGGGCGCACATCAGTGCCGCTGTTTGTGACCGTTGGTGGGAGCCCGAGACGGAATGGCATCGGGCGTGGAAGAACCTGTTTCCGACGGAATGGCAGGAGATCCGCCACGTCGCAATTGATGGCGAGGTCCACATCGCCGACGTCAAGACGGAGAGCAGCACGGTAATCGAATTCCAACACTCGACGATCTCGCCGCAGGAGAGGGCTTCTCGCGAGGCGTTCTACGGTTCCATGATCTGGATTGTCGATGGTACTCGTCTCAAACGAGACCTCTCGTCGTTCCGCGAAGCGTTGCTCAATGCTCCGCCGGTCGGGGTCGAGACCGATGCCCGCTCATGGCTGCTATTTGCTCGCGCCGCAGCGCTCATCGAGCGCTGGAGAGGAGGCAAGCGTCCCGTTTTCCTGGATTTTGGTGACGCCGAGTTTCCACTGGCCCGGATGTCATCGACAGGGGTACTTTGGTGGTTGAGCTACGCTCTCGGCGGGCGTGTGATCGCGACACCCGTGGATCGCCAGAGCGTGGTGGATCATATGCTGTCTGGCACGTCCATACGCGGGTTTGGTAGACCAGTGCCACCTACGTTACGTCGATCAGGACGGCCGAGATTTTGAACCGCAGCCTGATTGCGCGTACCTACGGTCTCAGCGACGTACTTCACGATGGTTGGGCAGCTTCGCTAGCGGCGAAGATGCGGTCCCACGCGGCCTCGGCGGGGAAAACCTCTCCGAGAAACGCGACGAACGCCTTGACAGTGGGGTTGCCTCGGCGGCTCTCCGGCCAGAGGGCGGTAATGTTGAAACGGTCGACGGCGTATTCCTTGAGAACGGGCACCAGTTCGCCGTGCTCGAGGTAAGGGGCGGCGACATACGTCGCGGACATGCCGATACCGCCGCCCGCAACGGTAATAGCGGCTACAGCGTCACTATTGTCGACCACGATCGCGGCGTTCGGAACGATTTCGAGCAACCGGTCCCCGACTTTGAATGGCCAACGCAATGGCTGGCCAGTGCTCTGGTGCCGGAAGTTGACGCAGTCGTGGTGGACAAGGTCCTCCGGCCGCGCGGGCACGCCACGTCGTTTAATGTAATCCGGCGATGCGAATGCGCAGACGCGGTTCGGCGCGAGCTTCCTGGCGATCAAGCGCGAGTCCGCTGGTTCGCCGACACGGATCGCGACGTCGATGCCTTCCTCGATGATATCCGTGAACGTGTCGCCGAGCCGCAGGTCTACGGAGACCGTGGGGAAGCGCTCCCGGAAACGGGGCAGGGCGGGAGCGACCAGATTAGCTCCGATCGGCAGCGGCGCAGTCACCTTGAGCGTGCCCGAAGGTTCGCCACGAGCCGCGACAGCCGCCTGTTCGATTTCTTCTGCCTCACGAAGCAGGCGCAACGCACGTTCGTGTAGGTCGCGGCCTTCGGCGGTCAGCGTGAGCGATCGCGTGGTCCGGCTGAAGAGACTGATCCCGAGGTGCTCCTCAAGCCGCTGGACGCTTTTGCTGACCGCGGAGGGCGAGACCGACAGGGAGCGGGCCGCCGCAGTGTAGCTTCCTAAGGAGGCCGAGCGAGCGAAAGCGATGATCCCCGTCAGCCTGTCAATTCCAATTTGTTCCACCATGGCAATATTAAAATGAAATACGGCCCGATTATCAAGCGGGCGGATTGGATTTAATTCTAACTCATCGGCGCTGGACACCAGCCCCGCTAACAAAGGAGAGACGAAAATGAACCAGACAGTAACGGTTCCCACGGGTAACTTTACCTCTTCGCTTGAAGGCAAGAAGGTCGTCATTTTCGGCGGCACATCCGGTATCGGCCTCGCTGCCGCCATCCAGGCCAAGGCCGCTGGCGCGAAGGTCACCGTTATCGGCAACGACCGCCAGCGCGCCCAACAGGCTGCCTCCGAGAACGGCCTCGACGATTGGCGCGCAGCCGACGTAACCAACCCGGCCTCGATCGGTGAAGCTGTGGCAACTATCGACCGTGTCGACCACCTTGTTTTGCTTGCGGGCACCTTCGTCGCCGGCAAGGTGCTGGAAGCCGATGTGTCGTATTTGAAGCACGCCTTCGACGAGCGCATCTGGGCGGCAGTCCACACGCTTCGCGCTCTTGGCGACAAACTGGCTGAAGACGCTTCCATCACCCTGATTTCCGGCGCTCTGGCGGATCGCCCGAATGCCTATGGCACCGCGATCCTGGCATCCGCCTCCGCGGCGATGGAAGCATTCGGACGCGGACTTGCAATCGAACTCGCGCCGCGCCGCGTGAACACTCTTTCTCCCGGCCCGATCGACACTCCGATTCTTTCCAAGGCACTGGGCGAAGGCCGCGACGCATACGTCGCCTCCCTCAAGCAGGCGCTCCCGCTGCACCGCCTCGGCACTGCGGACGAAGCGGGTGCGGCGGTCGTCTTCCTGATGGCCAACGGCTGGATGAACGGTGCCGTTCTCAATGTTGACGGAGGATCGCGCCTCGTTTGAGGCGCGCATCCCACTTGCTCTCAAGGAATTCCCCATGACCAGCTTGTTTGATCCAATTCAGCTTGGCACTATCAAGGCTCCCAACCGTATTCTGATGGCTCCAATGACCCGCGCGCGCGGCACACGAGGCCATATCCCGACGCCTATCATGGTCGATTACTACGCCCAGCGCGCCTCTGCCGGCCTCATCATCAGCGAAGCGATCGGAATCAACCAGCTGGGACTCGGCTGGCCGTATGCGACTGGACTGTGGATGCAGGAGCAGATTGCCGGATGGCGGAAAGTCACAGACGCGGTCCACGAAAATGGCGGCCGGATCATCGCCCAGCTGTGGCAAATGGGTCGCGTCGTGCACTCGAGCTTCCTGGATGGCGGCCAGCCAGTATCCGCATCGGCGACCACCGCGCCGAACATGAGGTCCTTGAGCCCTTTCTTTAGTTTCTGCTACTTCGCGTTGGAGCGGTTTTATCGCTCAGTTTTCAATTCCAAATTTCAGGAAACAAGCGTATGTTGCGCGGTTAGGATTGCAGTAATCATGCCTTGAGGGTTCGGGGACAATGTGCTGGAATACATCATCGGCATTCACGCCGGTCGCGCTTGCTTTGCGCGGTCCGGCAACGCGCAAGATCGTCCGGACGCTCGGCGATGCGGCGCATCTCCTGATTAACGACTGGCCTTCCGACGACGGCGAGGAATATGTCTCGGCTGTAAAGGCCTGCGTCGATGCAATTAGCGGGAAAATCGACCCGGAACGATTCCGCGAGGCGCTTTTGCGTGCTGCCGACGAAGCGGGTATCGCTGCTCTAACGGTCGTTCAGCAGCGCGTGGTAGAGCGGCGACCGGACCTGCTCTCAGGCGCGCCAGCATAGCCCCTATTTCGGCCGGCTACTCGTCAACACGGCGTTGCGCCGGACGCGGTGTCAAGGTGGAGATGGGGCTCCTGAAATTCAAGCGCGGCTAAATATCCTGTGCGACGAGAGATAAATTGTAAAGATTTCAAACAATCACGCGCAGAACTTCGCCGCGAAGGACACTGATGTCGAAGAGGTCCATGATGAATTTAATCACCTTCAACCTGGATGGCATCGAACCCGAGTTCAGCGCCCCCGAGCCCACTCGGATCATCTCCGGCAATCCGCATTTTCGCACCTGGAATCTGGAGGAAGCCGAAGGCGGCCTCTATTCCGGCATCTGGGAGGCGACACCCGGCAAGTGGCGGATCGTCTATGAGGAGTGGGAATATTTCAGCCTGCTATCAGGCCATTCGATCGTCACGGAGGACGGCGGTGAGCCGGTGCATCTGAAGGCGGGCGACCGGATGATCTTGAGGCCGGGCTTCAAGGGAACCTGGGAAGTCGTTGAAACGACTCGCAAGGACTATGTGATCAAGGTCTGAACAGCGGCTGCGAGCCGGCTTTGGCGATGGCGGTCTGTCCCGGTTTGCGGCGATTATGATCCCTTTCCCCAAAATAACCGCTTCTCTTTCGCAGATAGAGGGCATTTGATCTTTCCCATTAATGAGACCTACATCGTCAGATGTTAGACCTTATCTGCAGCGCATTGCGGACATGATGTCTCCTGCCGTCACCACAGACATGGCCTTGCAATTCATCTTTTCGGGATTGGCATGTCGTCGAATCTTGCGGGTAGGCACGTTCGGACCCAAACGTCTTCCATCATTGCAACAACCGTTTTCTTCCTTATCGTGGCGCTCGTCCTGACCGGCCTGATGGCGCATGTTGTCGCTACGATGACCCGGTCCGCAAACGACATCGATGATGCCAGGGCCCGTCGCGGCGCCCAGGCGGCGATCGCCGCCTTTATGTCTCGCCTGGGCGCGACGACGACGGACAACGCCGTTTGGGACGATGCCTACAGGGCGGCATCGTCTCCCACTGCGGCGGATTGGGCCTATGAGAATTGGGGGAAAACCAGCGAGGATTATGCGCTGTATGACGGCGCGATCGTGATCGCTCCGGACCGAACTTCGATCGTTTCCGCCTATGCCAAAGGCAAGCCCTTTGAGCCCGGCGTATTCTTCGGCGATGGCTTTTATCGGCAGGTTAAAGCTGCCGCCGATCCGGCGCGCGCGCCTCTGGTGAACTTCATCAAGACCGAAAACGGTATCGCACTGCTCGCATCGCAGGCTATCCAACCGTTCGACGACGTCGCCGAGATTCCGCAGTTCAGTACACTGAGCTTCTACAAGGAATTTACCCAGGAGGTTCTGGATACCCTCTCGAACGAACATGAACTCGAAGGCCTGCGACTTGAGGCAAGGCCCAAGCCGGATTTCCTGAACGCACCGATCACCGACATGAAGGGAGCCGTGATCGGCTACCTTGTCTGGCCCAGCAAGGCGCCTGGGAGCCTCGTGTTTCGTCAGGTGACCCCTTATGTCGCAGCCGCTATTGTCATTCTCGCGCTTTTTCTGATCGGTGTCCTGATGGTCGGCGCGTCAGAGGCGCGGCGCCTGCGTCAACTGGCGCAGGCCGCGCTTTACGAAGCCGGCCACGATAGTCTAAGCGGTCTGTTTAACAGACAGGGGCTTCTCAGCTTGCTCGAACAGCTGGATGATGCAGCCGCTTCGCCGCCCCGGCTCTATCTGGTCGACCTTGATGGCTTTAAGGCCGTCAACGATGCCTGGGGGCATGCTGTCGGGGACGATCTGATCCGGCTGGTTTCGAACGCGCTGACGGCCTGCCATCCCGAATTCGTCGCGGCGGCCCGGCTGGGGGGTGACGAATTTGCGCTTGTGCAGGTAGGCTCTGCCACATGCGACGATATGGAAAGGGCTATTCTGGCGCTGTTTGCCGAGCCCTTCAAAATCGGCGGACGGACAATCGAAGTCGGCGCCAGCATCGGAGCTGCCGCGCGCGACGGCGACATCGAGCCATTGGAGCTGCTGCGCAGAGCGGACATGGCGCTTTATCGCGCCAAGGCAAATGGCAGAGGCCAGGCGATCGAATACGACCCCGAACTGGACCGAGAGCGCCAGC
The DNA here is from genome assembly GCF_002204185.1 of Rhizobium esperanzae. Classification (GTDB taxonomy): domain Bacteria; phylum Pseudomonadota; class Alphaproteobacteria; order Rhizobiales; family Rhizobiaceae; genus Rhizobium; species Rhizobium esperanzae. The sequence continues at coordinate 17,319 of NZ_MXPU01000022.1, forward strand.
GGGTCGCCGAGCTGGAGGCTCTGTTGAAGAGCGCTATCGGCGCCGGCGCCATCGAAGCTGTCTTCCAACCTCTCGTCTCCGCCTCGACCGGCACGGTGACCGGTCTTGAAGCCCTGGCGCGTTGGCGAACGGCAGCAGGCAACGTCAGCCCGGAGGTCTTCATCCCCCTTGCCGAAAGATGCGGTCTCATCGATGCGCTCGGCGCTCACATGCTCAGAACATCGATCGCGCATGCCAAGACCTGGCCCGATCTGGCATTGTCGGTGAATGTCTCGCCGGTCCAGCTATGCAATCCGGAATTTGCTGCCGAAGTGATCTCGGTCCTGCAGGAGCTCGATTTCGACCCGAAGCGCCTCACATTGGAGATCACTGAAGGCGTCTTGATGACAAATCCGGATCAGGCCCGCCGCTCGATAGACCAGCTCAAGCGCGTCGGCATCAAGTTCGCGCTCGACGACTTCGGCTGCGGCTACGCCAGCATCGGCGCATTGCGGCAATTCGGCTTCGATCGCATGAAGATCGACCGTTCGCTGGTCTCGGCCCTCGACGAAGGCGCAAAGGGCGCCGACGTTCTTCGGGCGACCATCTCTCTCGCGACCGCTCTGCAGATCCCCGTCACCGCCGAAGGCATCGAGAATTCGCGCCAGGCGGCGATCCTGCGGGACGCCGGATGTGATCAGCTTCAAGGCTATCTGATGGGAAAACCCATGTCGGCCCGCGACATCACCGGCAAGCTGCAGGAAGAGGCCGCCTAGACTAGAGGGTGTGTCGCAAAAAGTGTTTAGCGGGGTAAAGCCTCGGGATCACCATTGCAAATCCAGCCGCTCCAGCCCGTGGAAATGGTAGACGTCCTTGACCACGGGCGTCTTCGCCAGCCTCAGGCCGGCGAGCCGCTCGAACAGGATCGGAAGCACGACGTTGAGCTCCAGCCGCGCCAGCGGTGCGCCGATGCAGAAATGGATGCCGGCGCCGAAGGAGAGGTTTGGCGCCTCGTTGCGGTCGGGCCGGAAGGCAAGGGGATCGGTGAATTTCGCCGGGTCGAGATTAGCGGCAGCGAGAATGAGGCTTACCTTGTCGCCGCGCTTGAAGGAGACGCCGTCGATCTCTGCGGGCTCGAGCGCCCAGCGCTGGAAGATGTGGACGGGCGCGCAGATGCGCAGGGTTTCCTCGACGGTGCGCTCCGTAGCCGCTTCGTCCCTGAAGAGTTCTGCCGGATCGCAGCCGCTGTCGAGGATGGTGTGCACGGAGTTGCCGATCTGGTGCACGGTTGCCTCGTGTCCGGCATTGAGCAGCACGATCGTCGTTGAAATGAGCTCCTCCTCGGTGAGGTACTGACCCTTGTGCTCAGTGTGGATCATGTGGGTCAGCAGGTCATCGCGCGGCTCGGCCCGCCGTTCCGCGATTACCCCCCTGACATAGTCGGAAAATTCTCTGGCCGCCCGTTCGGCCTCTTCTTCTTGCCGGCGCGTGCGGCCGAACATGTACATGCGCACATAGGCATGTGACCAGGCGAGCAGTTGCGGCCCCATCTGCTCGGGGATGCCGATCATGCGGGCGATCATCGTTACCGGGATGATGTCAGCAAAGGCCGAGAGCAGCTCGACCTCGCCCTTCTCCGCGAAGCCGTCGATCAGCCGGTTGGCAAGCTCGACAAGCTCCGGCTTCATCTTCTCGACATGGCGGGAGACGAAGGCGCGGTTGACGAGCGTGCGCAGCCGCGTGTGCTCCGGCGGTTCGAGCTCGAGCAGAGAATAACGTTCCGAGCGATCGAAACTTTCAAGATGCGCCATCGGTTCGGCAAGTCCGAGCTCCTCGCGGCTGGCGATATGCAGGATCTGCCGGCCGAAGCGGCGGTCGCGCAGCAGTCCGTTCACATGGTCGTAGGCGGTGAAGAACCACTGCTTCTGCTCCGTCCAATAGAAGGTCGGGCAATGGGCGTGAAGTGCGGCATAGACGGCGTTCGGATTGCCGTAGAAATCAGGATTGCGGGCGTCCAGCGAGACATGGCGGCTGGCGCGGTCGATCGAGAGAAGGGGCGGTATGGTCATGCCCGAGGCTTAGCGGATTTGCCGGCCTTCGAAAAGATGTGAGGGCAGGAGATGTCCCGGAACGCACGTCCAAGCGGCCGGCGTCCGATCGGGCTTCATCGCGTTAGAATTTGCCCGTAACTCCTGGGATCGATTCCGATTTTCGAAGCTTATGCTAGCCGGCGCGCGACAGCGTACGCATGCGCCGCAAGGCTTCGATCTGGTCATCCACTGTCGGCACGAGCTCGCCGGCGGTGGTGCTCGGCGTGGCCGGCGCCGGGGCCGCCGCTTCCTCTTCGCCGAAGGTGACCGTGCAATTGCGGCCGGCGGCCTTGGCCGCATAGAGTGCCCGGTCGGCGGCCGAGATCAGCTTGTCGATATTGGCTTCAATCGAGGAGGCGAGTGCAATGCCGATGCTGACCGTGACCGGAACGATCGCTTCGCCGGTGCTGACAGGAAGGCGGCAGAATTCGGTGCGGATCGCTTCGGCGATCGCCTCGGCTTCCGTCTGGTCGGCAACGGCCGCGATGGCGGCGAATTCTTCGCCGCCCATGCGGCCGAAGATGTTGTTTGGAACATATTGCCGGGCCATGCGCGCGAAAGCGGTGAGCACGGCGTCGCCGGACTGATGGCCGAAGCGATCGTTGACGCGCTTGAAATGGTCGAGGTCGAAAAGGATCACCGCGACCTGCCGCTGCTCGCCATGGGCTCTCTCCTGGATCGACTCGAAATAGCCGAGCAGACCACGGCGGTTGAGCACGCCGGTCAGGGAATCGGTCAGCGTCATTGCGCGCAGATGCCGTTCGGAGCGCTCCATCACCAGTCGGCAGGTGAGCGCGAAGGCGATGGTGAGCAGGAAGGCGCTTGCCATTGCCGAGACGCCGCCGAGATTGGTTGCCTCGATATCGCTTGGCAGCGTCACCGCCATCGTCAGCGCCGAGGCGAAACACAGGCCGCCCTGGATGACGAACACGCCCATCAGCTTGATGCGGGTGCGCTCGCGACGCATGTCGCCGGCGGCGACCGCCATGGCCAATGCCGTGGCACCCGTCGCCGAAGCGAGATTATAGAGCACGACTCGGTTGGAATAATCGGTGTTGACCCAGGGCAGAAAGATCCCGGCCAGCCAGATTGCCGGCGGCAGCAGAGCCCACCATTCGATCTTCTTGCGGTCGAGTGCGAGAAAACCCGCTACCCAGGCGCTCTGGCCGAGCAGCGCGATGGCATTGCCCACCTCGATGGAGAGCAGGCTGGGAATTTCGCTGCGCAGAGCGATCATCGCAAAGCCGATGGCGGTCAGAAAGAAGCCGAGGCCCCAATAGAGATAGGCTTCATTCCTGACATTGTGGCGCCATGCGACGAAAAGCACCAAAGCGAGCGTCATGGCCTCCGAACACCAGATGGCGAGACCTGTAGCGATATTGAACACGGCAGCAACCCCTTGCCCGTCGACCTTGTCTGTTGGCCCGCATCCTTGCGGAGGAAGGTCGCCAGTTCCTTAATGTCGTTGCACTGCGGCATGATTTTCGGCCGGTATCTGGCGATAGGCTTTCCGTCGGGTAAACGTGTGTGAGCAGAGCCGAATGGAGTAAGCTTTCCTTCATCCTGTCACGGAGAAAAGCCGGGGGAGATGGTGTCGAGGGCTCGCGGTCAGCAGGCGTTTGCGAGAAAGAGGCTGCGAACGGCCGCCCGACCCGCCTTCTTAACGTTATCCTCATGCGTGTCTTGAAGAGGAGGGCAGGGACACTCTATGTAGGGATAAGACATTTTCTTTGATTCCCGGCGTCGGCCGGCATGACGTTGACAAAGGACGCACATGAGAAACCCAGTTGATACCGCAATGGCCCTCGTGCCGATGGTCGTGGAACAGACCAACCGCGGTGAACGCTCCTACGACATCTATTCCCGCCTGTTGAAGGAACGCATCATCTTCCTGACCGGCGCCGTCGAGGATCACATGGCGACGCTCGTCTGCGCCCAGCTTCTCTTCCTCGAGGCAGAAAACCCGAAAAAAGAAATCGCTCTCTACATCAATTCGCCCGGTGGCGTGGTCACTGCCGGCATGGCGATCTACGACACGATGCAGTTCATCAAACCAGCGGTGTCGACGCTCTGCATCGGCCAGGCCGCGTCCATGGGCTCGCTGCTGCTGGCGGCCGGCCATAAGGACATGCGCTTCGCCACGCCGAATTCCCGCATCATGGTGCACCAGCCCTCGGGCGGCTTTCAGGGCCAGGCCTCAGACATCGAGCGCCACGCCCGCGACATCCTCAAGATGAAGCGCCGGCTGAACGAGGTCTACGTCAAGCACACCGGCCGCAGCTACGAGGAAGTTGAAAAGACGCTCGATCGTGACCATTTTATGGATGCGGACGAGGCCCAGGGCTGGGGTGTGATCGACAAGGTTCTGACGTCACGCCTCGAGATGGAAGGCGAGCAGGCCTAGTAATTAATTGGGATGGTGTTTTCCTCGCCACAGTTCTATCTCATTTGTGATCGAACAAGGCTTTCAACTGGCGACGAAGACGCTAATAGTAACTATTAATGCTATGTTGAATTTTTATGACATAGCATTCGGCGTTCGAAGGGGAATTCGTTGCCGCCGGAACCTGGACATGGTTGATTGGGACCGGTTCGTAGCCCCTGAAGCCCTTCTCGGCAAAGGCTCCGGAAACGGAGTGCCGCCAGGAGCTGATAGAGTGGACCGCGATTTCGCCTTGAAATGCGGCGTGCTGGAAGGAAAGTGATATGAGCAAGGTCAGCGGCAGCAACGGCGGCGACTCCAAGAACACCCTCTATTGTTCGTTCTGCGGAAAGAGCCAGCACGAAGTCCGGAAACTGATTGCCGGGCCGACCGTCTTCATCTGCGATGAATGCGTCGAATTGTGCATGGACATCATCCGCGAGGAAAACAAGTCCTCGATGGTCAAGTCCCGCGACGGCGTTCCGACGCCCCAGGACATCATCAAGGTCCTCGACGAATATGTCATCGGTCAGCGCCAGGCGAAGAAGATCCTGTCGGTCGCCGTTCACAACCATTACAAGCGCCTGGCGCACGCCTCCAAGAACGGCGAAGTCGAGTTGGCGAAGTCGAACATCATGCTCGTCGGCCCCACAGGCTGCGGCAAAACCTATCTTGCTCAGACGCTCGCCCGCATCATCGACGTTCCCTTCACCATGGCCGATGCGACGACGCTGACGGAAGCCGGTTATGTCGGTGAGGACGTCGAAAACATCATCCTCAAGCTCCTGCAGGCAGCTGACTACAATGTCGAGCGCGCCCAGCGCGGCATCGTCTACATCGACGAAGTCGACAAGATTTCGCGCAAGTCCGACAATCCGTCGATCACCCGCGACGTCTCGGGCGAGGGCGTACAGCAGGCGCTTCTGAAGATCATGGAAGGCACGGTTGCTTCCGTCCCGCCGCAGGGGGGCCGCAAGCACCCGCAGCAGGAATTCCTGCAGGTCGACACGACGAACATCCTGTTCATCTGCGGCGGCGCCTTCGCCGGTCTCGACAAGATCATCTCCGCCCGCGGCGAGAAGACCTCGATCGGTTTTGGCGCGACCGTCAAGGCCCAGGACGACCGCCGTGTCGGCGAAGTCCTGCGCGAACTGGAGCCGGAAGATCTGGTCAAGTTCGGCCTCATCCCCGAATTCATCGGCCGTCTGCCGGTTTTGGCGACGCTCGAGGACCTCGATGAGGACGCGCTGATCCAGATCCTGTCCGAACCGAAGAACGCGCTGATCAAGCAGTATCAGCGGCTGTTCGAGATGGAGGATGTGGAACTGACCTTCCACGAGGATGCGCTGCGCGAAATCGCCCGCAAGGCGATCGTCCGCAAGACCGGCGCCCGCGGCCTTCGTTCGATCATGGAAAAGATCCTGCTCGACACGATGTTCGAGCTGCCGACGCTGGAAGGCGTGCGCGAGGTCGTCATCTCGGAGGAAGTGGTGCGCGGCTCGGCTCGTCCGCTTTACATCTATGCCGATCGTCAGGAAGAAAAAGCCAACGCTTCCGCGTAATCTTGTGGCTTTCGCACCATTATTTTGAGGGGCTTGCCATAGGCGAGCCCCTTTCTATTTGAAAAACCATGTGAGGCGCTGTTAGTATTTTGGCGGTGGGAACTGGAGCTTGCCCTTGCCGATGTTGCGCAAGGGGCGGTGCTTGGCAATGATGCAGTGATTCCGTGAGTGTATTGCTGGTGTTGTATTTAGCCGGGTCGGAAGTGGTAAGCGCCGGTCCAGCCACGCGTTTCATAGTGCTGGTGTTCCGTTGTAACAAAGCTGTCATATCCGGGGAACGCGGGCGTTAGGCGTGGCTTGAAAAGCGTAGTCAGAACCTCCACTTGTAGGCCAAGTGAGAGTGCCGGCCGATCCCAAGCGGCCGTGCAGAGAGCCCGGTAACGGGACGATGGAAAGGACATAAAATGACGAAGAAAACGTCTGTAGCGAGCAGCACTGCCTACCCTGTTCTGCCTTTGCGTGACATCGTGGTTTTCCCGCACATGATCGTGCCGCTGTTTGTCGGACGGGAAAAGTCAATCCGTGCGCTTGAAGAGGTCATGGGCTCGGACAAGCAGATCATGCTGGTGACGCAGATCAACGCCAGCGACGATGATCCGGACCCTTCGGCGATCCATAATGTCGGCACCGTGGCAAATGTGCTGCAGCTGCTGAAGCTGCCTGATGGCACCGTCAAGGTTCTGGTCGAAGGCCGCGCCCGTGCCGAGATCGACACCTATACCAGCCGCGAGGATTTCTATGAGGCGCTCGGCCATGTGCTCGAAGAGCCGCATGACGATCCTGTCGAACTGGAAGCCTTGTCGCGCTCGGTCGTTTCCGAATTCGAAAGTTATGTGAAGCTCAACAAGAAGATTTCGCCCGAAGTGGTCGGTGCCGCCAGCCAGATCGACGACTACTCCAAGCTCGCCGATACGGTCGCCTCGCATCTGTCGATCAAGATCACCGAGAAGCAGGAGATGCTGGAGACCACCAGTGTCAAGGCTCGCCTCGAAAAGGCTCTTGGCTTCATGGAAGGCGAGATTTCGGTCCTGCAGGTCGAAAAGCGCATCCGCTCGCGCGTCAAGCGCCAGATGGAGAAGACCCAGCGCGAATACTACCTCAATGAGCAGATGAAGGCGATCCAGAAGGAGCTCGGCGACGGCGAGGAAGGCCGCGACGAGATGAGCGAACTGGAAGAGCGGATCTCCAAGACCAAGTTGTCCAAGGAAGCCCGTGAAAAGGCCGAGGCGGAGCTGAAGAAGCTGCGCCAGATGAGCCCGATGTCGGCAGAAGCCACCGTCGTGCGCAATTATCTGGACTGGCTGCTCGGCATCCCGTGGGGCAAGAAGTCGAAGATTAAGGCCGACCTCAACAATGCCGAGAAGATCCTCGAAGCCGATCACTTCGGTCTCGACAAGGTCAAGGAGCGTATCGTCGAATATCTCGCCGTGCAGGCCCGCGCCACCAAGATCAAGGGCCCGATCCTCTGCCTCGTCGGCCCTCCGGGCGTCGGCAAGACCTCGCTCGCCCAGTCGATCGCCAAGGCGACCGGCCGCGAGTATGTCCGCATGGCGCTCGGCGGCGTTCGCGACGAAGCCGAAATCCGCGGTCATCGCCGCACCTATATCGGCTCGATGCCCGGCAAGGTCATCCAGTCGATGAAGAAGGCGAAGAAGTCCAACCCGCTCTTCCTGCTCGACGAAATCGACAAGATGGGCATGGATTTCCGCGGCGACCCGTCCTCCGCCCTGCTCGAAGTGCTCGACCCGGCGCAGAACTCGACCTTCATGGACCACTATCTGGAAGTCGAATACGACCTGTCGGACGTGATGTTCATCACGACGGCGAATACGCTGAACATCCCTGCACCGCTGATGGACCGCATGGAGATCATCCGTATCGCCGGTTACACCGAGGACGAGAAGCGCGAGATCGCCAAGCGGCACCTGCTGCCGAAGGCTATCAAGGAACATGCGTTGCAGCCGGAAGAATTCTCGGTCAGCGACGACGCCCTGATGGCGATCAGCCAGCAGTATACCCGCGAAGCCGGTGTCCGCAGCTTCGAACGCGAACTGATGAAGCTCGCCCGCAAGGCGGTCACGGAGATCATCAAGGGCAAGACGAAGTCCGTTCACGTGACGGCCGCCAACATCGCCGATTACCTAGGCGTCCCGCGCTTCCGCCACGGCGAAGCCGAGGGCGAGGATCAGGTCGGCGTCGTCACCGGTCTTGCCTGGACGGAAGTCGGCGGCGAGCTGCTGACCATCGAAGGCGTGATGATGCCGGGCAAGGGCCGCATGACGGTCACCGGCAATCTGAAGGACGTCATGAAGGAATCGATCTCGGCAGCGGCCTCCTATGTCCGCTCGCGCGCCGTCGATTTCGGCATCGAACCGCCGATGTTCGAAAAGAACGACATTCACGTGCACGTGCCGGAAGGTGCGACGCCGAAGGATGGTCCGTCGGCCGGTGTCGCCATGGCAACCGCCATCGTCTCGATCATGACCGGCATCCCGGTCAACAAGCATGTGGCCATGACCGGTGAAATCACCCTTCGCGGCCGTGTGCTGCCGATTGGCGGTCTCAAGGAAAAGCTGCTCGCAGCGCTTCGCGGTGGCATCAAGAAGGTGCTGATTCCGGAGGAGAACGCCAAGGATCTGGCGGAGATTCCGGACAATGTGAAGAACAGCATGGAGATCATCCCGGTCTCCCGGATGGGCGAGGTGATCAAGCACGCGCTGATCCGGCGGCCGGAGCCGATCGAGTGGGATGGCACGGTGGAAACGCCTGTCATCACGTCGGTCGAAGGCCTTGATGATACGGGCGCAACCATAGCGCATTGAGTGGCGTTTGCCACATTTATGCCCTATTGGCGCAAAAGACGCGAAAAGGCTGGCGGAAACGCCAGCCTTTTTTGTGAAAACGTCATGGAGACGCTTGCTTTTCCTTGATTTGCAGGGCTTTTGGGTTCCCGGCGGGCCTGATGAAACCTATTCTGCGCCTAGCTTAGATTTGAGTCGTTTCATACCATTTAGAAAGGGGTGGAAACATGAACAAGAATGAACTCGTGTCCGCAGTCGCCGAAAAGGCAGGACTGACGAAGTCTGACGCGGCTTCCGCTGTTGACGCGGTTTTCGACGTTGTCCAGGCCGAACTCAAGAACAAGGGCGACATCCGCCTCGCTGGTTTCGGCAGCTTCACCGTTTCTCATCGCGCTGCAACGAAGGGCCGTAACCCGTCGACCGGCGCTGAAGTCGATATCCCGGCTCGCAACGTGCCGAAGTTCACGCCCGGCAAGGGCCTGAAGGACGCCGTCAACGGCTGATTTGATCGTCCGCCGGCCGTAAACGAGAACGGCTGAGCAGGATTTCGAGGGGTTCGGCACTGCCGGACCCCTTTTTGTTTTGCCCTTGCTGCATGCTGCGCTTTGTTTTACGAACGATGCTGTTCTCAGGGCGGGGTGAAAGTCCCCACCGGCGGTAAGGGCTGCGGCCCGAGCCCGCGAGCGCCTTCTCAAGCTTCGGCCGGAGAGGGGTCAGCAGATCCGGTGCGATTCCGGAGCCGACGGTATAGTCCGGATGAAAGAGAATGAGCATGGCCGCGAGCGGGCAGGGGACTGCCGGCGTCTGCGCGCCGTCGCCTCATGCGTCCTGATTTATGTTGGTCCCTGTTTTGGATGGAAGACATGAATCAGAATTCCCTTGCAGTCTCGCAATCTCGCGCCATTGCCGGCGCCGTTTTCATGGTGCTTGGAGGCGTCGCCTTCTCGCTGCTCAACGTCGTCACCCAATGGCTGACCATGAAGCTTGCCTTTCCGCCAGCCTCCGCAGCCTTCTGGCAATATGCCTTCGCCTTCCTCTTCTCCTTGCCCTTCCTGCGCAAATCCGGCCTTGCTGCTATGCGGACGGACTATCCCTGGCGCCACGTCGTGCGCGTCGTCTTTGCCGCGCTGGGTGTCGAGGCCTGGGTTTCCGGTCTTGTGCCGATCTGGCAGGCGATCGCGCTGGTCATGACCTCACCCTTCTTCATCATTCTCGGTGCCCGCCTGTTCCTCGGTGAGTGCGTCGGCCCGGCCCGCTGGGCAGCGACCGGTGTCGGCTTTGCCGGCGCGATGATCATCCTCCAGCCATGGTCGGACAGCTTCACCTGGGCAGCGCTCCTGCCGGTGCTCTCGGCGCTGCTCTGGGGTTCCTCATCGCTTATCACGAAGAGCCTGACCGGTATCGAGAGGCCGGAGACCATCACCGTCTGGCTGTTGGTGCTGCTGACGCCGATCAACGGCGGTCTGGCGTTTGCCGCGGGTTTCGCGGTGCCGACAGGCACGACACTCGCGCTCTTCCTTCTGGCTGGCCTCCTTACGGTCGTGGCCCAATATCTGCTGACCCTAGCCTATGCCAGCGCCGACGCAGCCTATGTCCAGCCCTTCGATGACCTGAAGCTGCCGCTGAACGTTCTCGCCGGCTGGCTGTTCTTCGGCTATGCGCCCGCCGGCTATCTGTGGTTCGGCGCTGCACTCATTCTTTCCGCGTCGCTCTTCATCATGAGGAATGAGATGCGTCGGGAAAAACAGGCGGTCTGACGCCGACTCTCTGAAAGCCTGCCGGTCGTCATGTCTCCGTCATGCGTAAAAACGGGGAGAGGAACGCGCCCTGCGAGAGGCAAGCGGGGGACGGGGAGATTGCGGCTTGGTCCCTATCGCCCCGCGAGCGGGGGTCCGAGGACGGGTCGAGACGAGTGGCTCGACCCCGGTCGGTGGCGGTAGCCGGATGAGGGGCTGTTCTCGTCTCGCCGTAGTCCTTACGAAGAACCTCCAGCGCTACCAGCGCTGATGCACATGCGGCGCGATCAGCCGCTCGTAGATCTCGCGCGTTGCCGCCATGACATCCGCTGAAAGCGGCGCAAGGTCGGCTGCAGCCGCGTTGGCTCTCGCCTGTTCGGCATTGCGGGCGCCGGGGATGACAACGGTGACCGCATCGCTCATCAGAATCCAGCGCAGCGCAAAGGCGGCCATGGTGGCGCCGGCCGGCACTAGCTTGCGCACTTCCTCGACCGCCTGCAGCCCGACCTCGAAGGGTACACCCGCAAAGGTCTCGCCGACATCGAAAGCTTCGCCGTGGCGGTTGAAATTGCGGTGGTCGTCGCTGGCAAACTGCGTCTCGCGGCTGATCTTGCCGGAGAGAAGGCCGCTTGCGAGCGGCACGCGGGCGATGATCGCCACGTTCCTGCGGCGCGCCTCGGCGAAGAACAGATGGTCGGGGCGTTGGCGGAAGATGTTGTAGATGATCTGGATGCTGACGACGCCGGGATATTCGATCGCCTTCAGCCCGTCCTCGATCTTTTCGACGCTGACGCCATAGCCCTTGATCTTGCCGGCTTTCTGCAGCGTATCCAGGCTCTCGAAGATCTCAGGCTGGTAAAGCACCTCGCGCGGCGGGCAGTGCAGCTGCACGAGGTCGAGACTGTCGACCGCAAGATTCTCCATGCTGCGGTCGATGAAGCCTTCTAGATTGGCCTTGCTATAACCTTCCGCGACATGCGGGTTGAGGCGGCGGCCGGCCTTGGTCGCGACCATCGGGCGCTCGCCGCCGCGCGTCTTCAAGACATCGGCAATGATCTTTTCCGAGCGTCCGTCGCCGTAGACATCCGCCGTGTCGATGAACGTCATACCGGCATCGAGCGCGGCATTCAGCGCCGCGCGCCCATCCGCCTCGCTGATGTCGCCCCAGGAGCCGCCGATCTGCCAGGCGCCGAAGCCGACATTGGTGACGGTGAAGGGCATGCGGCCAAAAGCATGGTGTTTCATGAACATCTCCCCGGTTATGAAAGACACTGGCCTATCAGGCGGACAACTGGGCGGCAATTGCCGATCCGGTCTTGATCGGTCGCCTCGATCAAATATCGTCCGCAGACAAGGCTTCAACCGCAATGGATGGAAAGGAACGATCATGGAGATCAAACCCGCCGGCTCTCGCCCTTCGACGAAACCGCCGGCCGACTACTTTACCGGCGCCGTTCGCCAGGATCCGCTGATCGAGCCGCCGGCGCCGGCCCGGGTGAGGGCAACCTCCGTCACCTTCGAACCGGGTGCCCGCACGGCCTGGCACACGCATCCGCTCGGCCAGACGCTGATCGTCATCTCAGGCAAGGGCCTCGCCCAGAGCTGGGGCGGGGATATCCGCGAGATCCGCGCCGGCGACACCGTCTGGTTTGCGCCGGGCGAAAAACACTGGCACGGCGCCGGCCCGGACACGGCAATGACGCACATCGCCATCCACGAGGCATTGGACGGCAGCCATGTCGACTGGATGGAAAAGGTCAGCGACGATCAATATCCCGGCAAAGCGTGAGCTGATCAGAGGCGCTTCAGGCAATAGGAAAAATGCGCGTGTGATTCGACCGTCAAGAATTCGAATTGCCAGCCATAATCCTTGCAGAATTTGGTAACCGCCTCGACGACACCGTAGACGATCGGTTTGACCGTGTTGCCGGTGCAGAAATCATGGCCGGCAATGCGTCCTGTCCGTTTGACCTTCTTCTCGCAGAGCAGGAGCTCCTGCCAGGTGAGCTCGAAGGAATGGTCGGTGTCGATATAGGCCCAGTCGAGGAAGTCGTCCGCGAATTCGGCGAGTTTGTCGAGCGATGTGCCTTGCATCAGGTGCAGCCGGCCGGCCTCGATCTCGGCCGCGAAATTCGTGTGAATCGCGTCGAGCCCGGAGCTGTAGCGATCCATCGACCAGGGATCGATGAGATAAAGCTGCGCCGGGCGATTTTTTTCCAGGATCTCCGCCGTATATTCGCCGAAGGCTGCTCCCACCTCGACGCCGATGCCGCCGTTCGGAATCCGGTAGAGCAGTTCGCCGCGATCCGGCAGCAGCCTGGCGTTTTCCATATGATGGGCGCTGAGCGGAGTGCGCGGCATGCTCGCCCGCAACGTCTGCCTTTCTTCACGTGTCTTCATCTCTGATCTCGGGATTGGGGCGGCTGACGGCCCTGATGCGGTTCGAGGCGAAGGTAGGAGCAGCCGACGCGGATGACAACGGCATGACAAGAATTTGCTTCTTCCGGACAAAAGGTTAAGTTTCGCCTGTAAATGACGAAAGAGCCCTGGGAGGAGCGACTTCATGAGACGGATGTGGCCCGAAGAGTTCAATGCCATCATTGCCGATGCCGAAGAAGTGATGCTGGAATCGTCCGCCGAGCCTGGCGCCGGCGAGCCGCTGCATCGGAAAGCGCTGAAGGCGCGAATCGCCATGGAAGATTACGAGCGAATCTGGCCGCTCGCCGAGATGCGTTTCCGGTTGGGCGAGGGACCGTTAGCAGGCAAGGCCATCACGCTCATCACCACTAATCCCCATTACCACCCCTGGCATCCAAAGGATGGCGGCAGCGTCGAATCCGTCTCCGACAGCGGCCGTCACTATAGGACCGATTACCTCGTGGTCCATTTCCTGCTCGACGACGTAAGGGAAACCTCACCCGCCTGAGGGGCTTCCCCGGTGTCGCCAAACGGCGACGCCGGGGATGCTGACGCCGAGTTGATCCTTCACCTTGATGACAATGGCGGCGCTATCGCTAAGCTCCCCCGAACGATCCTTGCCAATTGGAGGTTCCCATGACGGGCAATGTGCTGGATATTCCGGTCAAGACGGTGGATGGTCGACAGACCACGCTGAACGAATACAAGGGCAGGGTGCTTCTGATCGTCAATGTCGCCTCGAAATGCGGGCTCACGCCGCAATATGAGGGGCTTGAAAGACTCTATGGCGAAAAGCGCGAGCGCGGCTTCGTTATCGCCGCTTTCCCCGCCAACGACTTCAAGGGCCAGGAACCCGGCACCGACGCCGAGATCCTCGATTTCTGCACCACCACCTACGACGTCACCTTCCCGATTTTTTCTAAGATTTCGGTCAAGGGCGAGGCCCAGCACCCGCTCTACCGGCAGCTGACCAAATCGGGCGTGAAGACGACGGGCGAGGGTCCGATGCGCGAACGCCTGAAATCCCACGGCATATCAGTCGGCGACGAGGACGACATCCTCTGGAATTTCGAAAAATTCCTGATCGGCCGCGACGGCCAAATCGCCGCCCGCTTCGCGCCCGATGTGACGGCAGACGATTCGCGGCTGGTTTCGGCGGTGGATCAAGAGCTGGCGAAGGGATGATTGCTAGGAGCCGAGCAGGATCTTCAGATCCCGAGCACGGTCACAAGCGGGGGCGTAAAGTCCTTGAAACCCAGTCTCGGCTGGTCGCACCTTCTGTCAAACTTCGTCTTCGGCACGTGGCGCTGGCAGTCCGGATTCGTTTTGAACGCGTATCCGGGCAGGCTGACATATGAGGCGCTTGGCGCGCCAAGGGCGATCGCGATGCACAGCGTCAATGCGGAGCATAGAGTTTTCATGGCACCCCCCGGCGCCGTAAGCCTTCAACTGCGGAGACTTCCGGGCGACGAATAGTCTCACTTTTGCCCGCCCCCATCCATTCGCCCAATAGGAGGTGGCGTGCCGGCCGGGGATAGTCCGTTTTGGTGGAGCACTGGCTTTCAAGGAGCGGCGCACCTAAAGCTGCGGGGCGCCTCGGCTGGATAGACTGTGCAACTGGAATTGCAAATATGCTGACGAATCAATGCGGGCGTCTGTCTGCGAAGCCTCGGCATTATCCAGCTGTTTGGCACTTTGGAAAAAATGGTGGGCGATGAGAGACTCGAACTCCCGACATCCTCGGTGTAAACGAGGCGCTCTACCAACTGAGCTAATCGCCCATCGCTGGCGAAGCCGGATCGGCCTGCTGCGTTGGTGGCCGTGATCTATGCGGATCGCGGCAAAACCGCAAGAGTGTTTGTGAAGAATTTTTGATTTTTTTGGCGGTTCGTCTGCTGCTCTGCGCTGCCGATTGCGCGCAGTCGGCCTGTGGACAAAGGGGAGGGAAGGCGCCGGACTTATCCATTTTGCCCGCACTGTCGGCTCCGATTGTGCCTCGCTACGGCTGCGGAGGTTGGAATTGCCGGCTTTCCGTTCTTCCTGCAGCGGCTTTGCCGAAACAATTCAACGACTGTCATGGTTTTGTCTCCAAACCTGCTTGACACTAAAAGGCGAACCCCGTAGTTAGCCGCTCATCGAAACGGGCAGCCGTTTTGGTGAGGGTGCGAAGGCATCCGGATTGCTTGAAATGAAGTGCGGGTGTAGCTCAGTCGGTTAGAGTGCCGGCCTGTCACGCCGGAGGTCGCGGGTTCGAGCCCCGTCACTCGCGCCATTTCAAAGCAGGCGTTCAGACGCCACGGTCCGGCTCTTTCATCCACTATGCGCGGGTGTAGCTCAGTCGGTTAGAGTGCCGGCCTGTCACGCCGGAGGTCGCGGGTTCGAGCCCCGTCACTCGCGCCATTCTCTTCCGAAAGCCATGCAGTTTCCAAGGGTCAGGCATGCAGCTTGAATCGACTTCTGCGGATTTGTCGCGACATCGTTGCATCTGCTTGATAATGTCCGCGCCCGACGCGTCGAATTGCCTCTGTAAAAGTCTTGCGCCGCGGCGTCGGCTGCGCTAACCACGGCTTGTTGCAACGCACGTTCGCTTGTCGGGCAATTGCCCAAATGCGCCGCCTGGCGCCTCCGGCAAGCAAGGATGAACATGATGACTGAACTGCTCAGTTCCTATATTCCGATCGCTATCTTCATCGCCATCGCGCTCGTTATCGGCCTGGCGCTGCTCATTGCGCCGTTCGCCGTGGCTTTCAAAGCGCCCGATTCGGAAAAGCTTTCGGCTTACGAATGCGGCTTCAACGCCTTCGACGACGCCCGCATGAAGTTCGACATCCGTTTCTATCTCGTGTCGATCCTCTTCATCATCTTCGACCTCGAGGTCGCCTTCCTCTTCCCCTGGGCCGTTTCCTTCGGCGCCATCGGCTGGTTCGGCTTCTGGTCGATGATGGTCTTCCTCCTCGTGCTGACCATCGGCTTTATCTATGAATGGAAGAAGGGAGCCCTGGAATGGGAGTGACCCCTGTGAGCAATCAGCCGCTCGTCGCGCCGCAGCCGAAGGGGATCATCGATCCCTCGACCGGCAAGCCGATCGGCAGCAACGACGCATTTTTTGGCGAGATCAACAACGAACTCGCCGACAAGGGTTTCCTCGTCACCTCGACGGACGAACTGATCAACTGGGCTCGCACCGGCTCCCTGATGTGGATGACCTTCGGTCTTGCCTGCTGCGCCGTCGAAATGATGCAGCTCTCCATGCCGCGTTATGACGTCGAACGCTTTGGTTTCGCGCCGCGCGCTTCGCCGCGCCAGTCCGACGTGATGATCGTCGCCGGCACACTGACCAACAAGATGGCGCCGGCTCTGCGCAAGGTTTACGACCAGATGCCCGAGCCGCGTTATGTCATCTCGATGGGCTCCTGCGCCAATGGCGGCGGCTATTACCATTATTCCTATTCCGTGGTGCGCGGTTGCGACCGCGTCGTGCCGATCGACATCTACGTGCCGGGCTGTCCCCCCACGGCGGAGGCACTGCTTTACGGCGTGCTTCTGCTGCAGAAGAAGATCCGCCGCACCGGCACGATCGAACGCTAAGGGTTAAGGACAAGGCATATGAGTGAAGCCCTGACTGAGCTTGCCTCCTATCTTGGCGAAACGCGCGGCAACCTGATCGCCGCTTCGCAGATGAAGTATGGCGAGCTGACGCTGACGGCGACGGGTGAGAACCTGATCGCGCTGCTGACCTTCCTGCGTGACGACGCCAAATGCGGATTCGTCAATCTGATCGATATTTGCGGCGTCGACTGGCCGCAGCGCGAACTGCGTTTCGACGTCGTCTATCATCTGCTGTCGCCGAAGAGGAACCTGCGCATCCGTGTCAAGGTCGCAACCGACGAGGATACGCCGGTCCCATCGGCCTGTGCGGTTCATCCCGGCGCCGATTGGTTCGAACGCGAAACCTGGGATATGTACGGCGTCCTGTTCACCGGCCACCCGGATCTGCGTCGCATCCTGACCGACTACGGTTTCGAAGGCCACCCGCTGCGTAAAGACTTCCCGACCACTGGTTTCGTCGAGGTCCGTTACGACGACGCTGCAAAGCGCGTCGTCTACGAGCCAGTGGAATTGAAACAGGAATTCCGCAATTTCGACTTCATGTCTCCCTGGGAAGGCACGGAATATGTGCTGCCGGGCGACGAAAAGGCGAAGCAGTAGGATCTGAAGAATACACCATTGCCTATTGCCTATTGGCTAATGCCTGCAATAGCGGAGCGCGTTGCAAATGACAGAACATAACGTCCGCAACTTCAACATCAATTTCGGACCGCAGCATCCGGCGGCGCACGGCGTTCTTCGTCTTGTCCTGGAGCTTGACGGCGAAATTGTGGAGCGAGTCGATCCGCATATCGGCTTGTTGCATCGCGGCACCGAGAAGCTGATCGAGACCAAGACCTATCTGCAGGCGGTGCCCTATTTCGATCGGCTCGATTATGTCGCGCCGATGAACCAGGAGCATGCCTATGCGCTGGCCGTCGAAAAGCTGCTCGGCATCGAGATCCCGATCCGCGGGCAGCTGATCCGCGTGCTCTATTCGGAGATCGGTCGCATCCTCTCGCATCTCTTGAACGTCACGACGCAGGCGATGGACGTCGGCGCGCTGACGCCGCCGCTCTGGGGCTTCGAAGAGCGTGAAAAGCTGATGGTGTTCTATGAGCGCGCCAGCGGTTCGCGCATGCATGCCGCTTATTTCCGCCCGGGCGGCGTCCACCAGGATCTGCCGGAAAAGCTCGTGCAGGACATCGGCGACTGGTGCGATCCGTTCCTGAAGGCGCTCGATGATATCGACGACCTGCTCACCGGCAACCGCATCTTCAAGCAGCGCAACGTCGATATCGGCGTCGTCTCGTTGGAAGATTGCTGGGCCTGGGGTTTCTCCGGCGTCATGGTGCGCGGTTCGGGCGCCGCCTGGGACCTGCGTCGCGCCCAACCCTACGAATGTTATTCCGATCTTGAATTCGACATCCCGATCGGCAAGAACGGCGACAATTACGACCGCTACCTGATCCGCATGATCGAGATGCGCCAGTCGGTCCGCATCATGAAGCAGTGCGTCAATCGCCTGCTGTCGGATGCCAAGACCGGTCCGTTCTCGTCGATCGACGGTAAGGTGGTGCCGCCGAAGCGCGGCGAGATGAAGCGCTCGATGGAAGCGCTGATCCACCATTTCAAGCTCTACACCGAAGGCTACCACGTGCCGGCCGGCGAGGTTTATGCCGCCGTCGAGGCGCCGAAGGGCGAGTTCGGCGTCTATCTCGTCTCCGACGGCTCGAACAAGCCGTATCGCTGCAAGATCCGCGCTCCGGGTTACGCCCATCTGCAGGCGATGGACTTTATGTGCCGCGGCCACCAGCTTGCCGACGTCGCTGCCG
The DNA here is from genome assembly GCF_002204185.1 of Rhizobium esperanzae. GTDB lineage: Bacteria > Pseudomonadota > Alphaproteobacteria > Rhizobiales > Rhizobiaceae > Rhizobium > Rhizobium esperanzae. The sequence goes on from NZ_MXPU01000022.1 coordinate 35,750, forward strand.
TCCTTGGCTCGCTTGATATCGTCTTCGGCGAGGTGGACCGCTGATGCAGCTTCTGCCGCTGGCCGTCGCAATTCTTCTTGCGGCATCCGGGGTTTCGGCCCAGGAGGCCGACACCCTCGGCACGCCGCTGGGTCATAAGGAAGTGACGCCGCCGGCGGCGCAAGCGTCCATGGGCGAGCTTTTGTCCAAGGGCTATCAGATCAAGGCCGCCGTTCCGAACGGCAGCAAATTCGTCGTATTTATGCAGAAAGACCAGTCGGCCTATGCCTGCGAAATGCAGTCTTTGACCGCTTCGCGGTGTGGAACCCTAAACTGACAAGGCGTGAGGAAGAATGTCCGTTCGTCGATTAGCCGAAGATCAATTTCAGCCTGCCGCATTCGCTTTCAGCGATGAAAATGCGGTTTGGGCGGACAAGACGATCCAGAAATACCCCGCCGGCCGCCAGCAATCGGCGGTCATTCCGCTGCTGATGCGAGCGCAGGAACAGGACGGCTGGGTCACGCGCGCGGCGATCGAAAAGATCGCCGACATGCTTGACATGGCCTATATCAGAGTGCTCGAGGTCGCGACCTTCTATACGCAGTTCCAGCTGCATCCCGTCGGCACGCGCGCCCATGTCCAGGTCTGCGGCACCACGCCCTGCATGCTGCGCGGTTCGGAAGCGCTGATGTCGGTCTGCAAGAGCAAGATCCACGCGCACCCCTTCGAGCGCAATGCCGAAGGCACGCTCTCCTGGGAAGAGGTCGAATGTCTTGGCGCCTGCGTCAACGCCCCGATGGTGATGATCGGCAAGGACACCTATGAAGATCTGACGCCCGAACGTCTCGAAGAGATCATCGACACCTTTGCCACCGGCAATGGCGCGAGCATCAAGCCGGGCACCCAGGTCGACCGGATATTCTCAGCACCTGAAGGCGGCCTGACCTCGCTCACGACGGAAGAGCCGAAGGCAAGGACACGCGCCAAGAAGACCGATGCCGAAAGCGTGTCGGCGCCGGCCGACGGCGCGCCGATCCCGCCCTCCGAGGCCGGCCGCCCGAAGAGCACCGATGCCGAGACCAATGCGGCGTTGAAGACGCCGGCAACGGCGCCGAAGGGGGCGGCGAAAAACGCCAAGGCAGCCGAGCAGCAGCCGGTTTCCGGCACTGCGCCTGCCGAGCCCGCGCCGGCCGCGAGGGCCGAAACCGCCGCGGCGGCCAAGCCAAGCCTGACCGACAAGAACCGCCCGGCCGGCATCGAAAAGCCCGCCGCTCCGGATGACCTGAAGATGATCTCCGGCGTCGGTCCGAAGATCGAGGCGACATTGAACGAAATCGGTATCTTCACCTTCTCGCAGGTGGCAGGCTGGAAGAAGGCCGAGCGCGAATGGGTCGATGGCTACCTGAATTTCCGCGGCCGCATCGAACGCGACGACTGGGTCAAGCAGGCCAAGGCGCTCGCCAAGGGCGGCGAAGCGGAATATATCAAGGTCTTCGGCAAGAAGCCGCGGTAAGAGGTGAAGCATGTTACAAGATAAAGACCGCATCTTTACCAACATCTACGGCCTCAAGGACAAGTCCCTGAAGGGCGCGATGAGCCGCGGCCACTGGGACGGCACCAAGCAGATCCTCGAAAAAGGCCGCGACTGGATCATCAACGAGATGAAGGCCTCTGGCCTTCGCGGCCGCGGCGGAGCCGGCTTCCCCACGGGTCTCAAATGGTCCTTCATGCCGAAGGAAAGCGACGGCCGCCCGCATTACCTCGTCGTCAATGCAGACGAATCGGAGCCCGGCACCTGCAAGGACCGCGACATCATGCGCCACGATCCGCATACGCTGATCGAAGGCTGCGTCGTCGCGAGCTTCGCCATGGGCGCCAATACCGCTTATATCTATGTGCGCGGCGAATATATCCGCGAGCGCGAAGCGCTGCAGGCGGCAATCGACGAATGCTATGACTTTGGCCTGCTCGGCAAGAACAACAAGCTCGGCTGGGACATGGACATCTTCGTCCATCACGGCGCCGGCGCCTATATTTGCGGCGAGGAAACCGCGCTGCTCGAAAGCCTCGAAGGCAAGAAGGGTCAGCCGCGCCTGAAGCCGCCATTCCCGGCCAATATGGGCCTCTACGGCTGCCCGACGACGGTCAACAACGTCGAATCGATCGCCGTTGCGCCGACGATCCTGCGTCGCGGCGCCGGCTGGTTCTCGTCGATCGGCCGTCCGAACAATGTCGGCACCAAGCTGTTCATGCTCTCCGGCCACGTCAACAAGCCGTGCACGGTCGAAGAGGAAATGGGCATCACCTTCCGCGAACTGGTCGACCGCCATGCCGGCGGCATCCGCGGCGGCTGGGACAATCTGCTCGCGGTCATTCCCGGCGGCGCATCCTGCCCGATCGTTCCGGCCAAGGACATCATCGACTGCCCGATGGATTTCGACGGCCTGCGCGGCGTCGGCTCTTCCTTTGGCACAGCCGCCGCCATCGTCATGGACAAGTCCACCGACGTCATCAAGGCGATCGCCCGCATCTCCGCCTTCTTCAAGCACGAGAGCTGCGGCCAGTGCACGCCCTGCCGCGAAGGCACCGGCTGGATGTGGCGGGTGATGGAACGCATGGCCAAGGGCAATGCCCAGAAGCGCGAAATCGACATGCTGTTCCAGGTGACCAAGCAGATCGAAGGCCATACCATCTGTGCGCTCGGCGACGCCGCCGCATGGCCGGTGCAGGGTCTGATCCGTAACTTCCGCCCGGAGATCGAAAAGCGCATCGACCAGTATACGGCAAGCGCGCTCGACCACGGCGCGGTTCTGGAGGCGGCTGAATAATCATGACGGACAAGGCATCGAAAAGTGGGAAGAAGGAAGAGACCGCCGATATCGCGGCCGGCTTCGGCCGTCTTGCCGCCGAGATGCTGGAAAACGCACAGGCGTTGCCTGTGCATCCGCTGATGGCGCATCCCGCCGCAGCCTTTGCCGCCGCAACGGCGATCGGCTTCGGTTTCTCGACGCAGATGGCGGGCGCCTTTTTCGGGGCCTTCCAGAGCGCGCTGGAGACGACCGGCAAGCTCGCGGCCGCCCTCGACGATACGCCGCCGGACGAACCGATGCCCGATGTCGATATCCGGCCGGAAAATATCCGTCCGGCTGTCAAGGTTTTCACCAAGCCCGCGGCCGACAAACCCGAGCTCGAGAAGAAGGCAGGGCCGAGACTGACCGTTGTTAAACCGGCGAGCGCGCCGATCCCGGCAAGCGAACCGCAGCCGGCCAGCAAGGCAAAATCGGTCGTGAACGCAAAGCCGGTTGCGCGGGCTACAAAGGCCGACGATCTCAAGCTGATCGCCGGCATCGGCCCGAAGCTGGAGCAGGTGCTGAATGCCAGGGGCGTTCGCAGCTTTGCTGAGATTGCCGCCTGGACCGACGAGGACATCGCCCGGCTCGACGCCGATCTTGGCTTCAACGGCCGCATCGCCCGCGACGACTGGATCGGCCAGGCGAAGGCTCTCGCCGGGCGGGGCCGCAGAAGGAAATGAACTGTCCGGCCGTGCAACCGGCCGGAAATAGGGCAGATCGGCGGACGGGCGGGGCCTCACGCTGCAGATGCCGGTGCGGGTTTCACGTCTGGAACGCGCGACAGAAAATTTGAGCGACATCGGCTGCCGGCAGGACGAAAGATCCGGCTCGGCAAAGACAATGTTGCAAAAACGGGTTTGTTTGCCGTCATCAGGCAAACGGAAAACAGGACTGAGCGACGATGGCAAAACTGAAGATTGACGGCAACGAGATCGAAGTTCCGGATCATTTCACGCTATTGCAGGCGTGCGAAGATGCCGGGGCCGAGGTTCCGCGCTTCTGCTTCCATGAGCGCCTGTCTGTTGCCGGCAATTGCCGCATGTGCCTTGTCGAAGTGAAGGGCGGCCCGCCGAAGCCGCAGGCTTCCTGCGCCATGAGCGTTCGCGACATCCGCGGCGGCCCGAACGGCGAACTGCCCGAGGTCTTCACCAACACGCCGATGGTCAAGAAGGCCCGTGAAGGCGTGATGGAATTCCTGCTGATCAACCATCCGCTCGATTGCCCGATCTGCGACCAGGGTGGCGAATGCGACCTGCAGGACCAGGCGATGGCCTTCGGCATCGACACCTCGCGTTATCAGGAAGACAAACGCGCCGTCGAGGACAAGTATATTGGCCCGCTTGTCAAGACGGTGATGAACCGCTGCATCCATTGCACGCGTTGCGTCCGCTTCACCACCGAAGTCGCCGGCATCTCCGAACTCGGTCTGATCGGCCGCGGCGAGGATGCCGAGATCACCACCTATCTCGAACAGGCGATGACCTCCGAACTGCAGGGTAACGTCGTCGACCTCTGCCCGGTCGGCGCGCTCACCTCCAAGCCCTTCGCCTTCACCGCGCGCCCCTGGGAACTGAACAAGACTGAATCGATCGACGTCATGGATGCCGTCGGTTCGGCGATCCGAGTCGACACCCGCGGCCGTGAGGTCATGCGCATCCTGCCGCGCGTCAATGAGGCGATCAACGAAGAGTGGATTTCCGACAAGAGCCGCTTCATCTGGGACGGGCTGAAGACCCAGCGCCTCGACCGGCCGTATGTCCGCCGCGACGGCCGCCTGCAGCCGGCGAGCTGGGCCGAGGCCTTCGGCGCCATCAAGGCCGCCGTCGGCGCCACCTCGGGCGACAAGATCGGCGCGATCGCCGGCGATCTCGCTTCCGTCGAGGAAATGTATGCGCTTTCCGAACTGGTGAAGTCGCTCGGATCGGCCAATCTCGACTGTCGCCAGGATGGGGCGGCACTCGACCCGTCGCTCGGCCGCGCAAGCTACATCTTCAACCCGACCATCGCAGGCATCGATCAAGCCGACGCGCTGCTGATCATCGGCGCCAATCCGCGCTTTGAGGCGGCAATCCTGAATGCCCGCATCCGCAAGCGCTGGCGCCGTGGCAAGTTCCCGATCGGCGTCATCGGCGAGCCCGGCGAACTACGCTACAGCTATGACTATCTCGGCGGCGGTCCCGACACGCTGAAGGATCTGCTCGACGGCACTCACGCCTTCGCTGACGTCCTGAAGAACGCCGCCAAGCCGATGATCATCATTGGCCAGGGCGCGCTGTCGCGCAGCGACGGCGCTGGCGTTCTCGCCAGTGCCGCCAAGCTCGCCGGTTCGGTCGGTGCGGTCGTCGATGGCTGGAACGGCTTCGCCGTCCTCCATACCGCCGCCTCGCGCGTCGGCGGCCTCGACCTTGGCTTCGTGCCGGGTGCTGCGGGCGTCAACGCCGCCGAAATGCTGCAGTCGATGGATGTGCTCTTCCTGCTCGGCGCCGACGAACTCGACTTCACCGCCAAGAAGGCCAAGCTCACCGTCTATATTGGCTCGCACGGCGATAACGGCGCGCACCATGCCGACGTCATCCTGCCGGCCGCAGCCTATACCGAAAAGTCCGGCACCTGGGTCAACACCGAAGGCCGCGTCCAGATGGGCAACCGCGCAGGCTTTGCGCCGGGCGATGCCCGTGAGGACTGGGCGATCATCCGTGCCCTGTCCGATGTGCTCGGCAAGAAGCTTCCCTTCGATTCGCTGAGTGAGTTGCGTGGCCGGCTCTATGCCGCTTTCCCGCATTTCGCCGCCATCGACGAGATCGCCGAAACCGATAGCGCCCAAATTGCCGCAGTCGCGAAAAAAGCCGGCAAGATGAACAAGTCAGGGTTTGCGTCGCCGATCAAAGACTTCTATTTGACGAACCCGATAGCGCGCGCCTCGGCTGTCATGGCCGAGTGCTCGGCATTGGCCCGCAACAACTTCAAAGTCGCGGCAGAGTAAGGGCAGGAACTCATGGATTCTTTCTTCTCAACCTATGTCTGGCCGGGGATCATCATGATCGGTCAGTCGCTGCTGCTTCTCGTCTGCCTGCTCGTCTTCATCGCTTACGTGCTGCTTGCCGACCGCAAGATCTGGGCGGCGGTGCAGTTGCGCCGCGGTCCGAACGTCGTCGGTCCCTTCGGCCTGTTCCAGTCCTTCGCCGACCTTCTGAAGTTCGTCTTCAAGGAGCCGATCATTCCGGCCGGCGCCAACAAGGCGGTGTTCCTGCTCGCTCCGCTGGTGACGGTGCTTCTGGCGCTGTCGACCTGGGCGGTGGTGCCGCTCGCCGACGGCTGGGTGATCGCCAACATCAATGTCGGTATCCTCTATATCTTTGCGATCTCCTCGCTCGAAGTCTATGGCATCATCATGGGCGGTTGGGCGTCGAACTCGAAATATCCGTTCCTCGGCGCGCTGCGCTCGGCGGCACAGATGGTGTCCTATGAAGTCTCGATCGGCTTCGTCATCGTCACCGTTCTGCTCTGCGTCGGATCGCTCAACCTGACCGACATCGTCAATGCGCAGCACAATGGCCTCGGCACCATGCTCGGCCTGCCGGCCTCGTTCCTCGACTGGCATTGGCTGTCGCTGTTCCCGATGTTCATCGTCTTCTTCATTTCGGCGCTCGCCGAGACGAACCGTCCGCCGTTCGACCTTCCGGAAGCCGAATCGGAACTCGTCGCCGGCTTCATGGTCGAATACGGTTCCTCGCCATACATGATGTTCATGCTCGGCGAATATGCGGCCGTCTGCCTGATGTGCTCGCTGACGACGATCCTCTTCCTCGGCGGCTGGCTGCCTCCGGTCGATATCTGGATCCTCAACTGGGTTCCCGGCATCATCTGGTTCATGCTGAAGGCCTGCTTCGTGTTCTTCATGTTCGCGATGGTCAAAGCCTTCGTCCCGCGCTACCGCTACGACCAGCTCATGCGCCTCGGCTGGAAGGTCTTCCTGCCGCTGTCGCTCGCCATGGTCATCATCGTTGCATTCGTGCTGAAACTGATGGGATGGGCGTAATGATCCCAGCTCTCGTTTCCGGCAAAATTGGAGGTTGAAGATGGCAAGCTTGTCCAGCTCCATCAACTCGCTGTTCCTCAAGGAATTCTTCGGCGCGTTCTTTCTGTCGATGCGCTATTTCTTCCGCCAGAAGGCGACGATCAACTACCCCTTCGAAAAGGGTCCGGTCTCCCCGCGCTTCCGCGGCGAGCATGCACTGCGCCGTTATCCGAACGGCGAGGAACGCTGCATCGCTTGCAAGCTCTGCGAGGCAATCTGTCCTGCCCAGGCGATCACCATCGAGGCCGGTCCGCGCCGCAACGACGGCACACGCCGCACCGTGCGCTACGACATCGATATGGTGAAGTGCATCTATTGCGGCTTCTGCCAGGAAGCCTGCCCGGTCGACGCGATCGTCGAAGGCCCGAATTTCGAATTTGCGACGGAAACCCGCGAAGAGCTCTATTTCGACAAGGCGCGCCTTCTCGATAATGGAGACCGGTGGGAGCGCGAAATCGCCCGCAACATCGCGATCGACTCGCCGTACCGCTGATTGATATCCGAAATGCCGCGACGGAGCTGCTCGCTCCTGTCGCGGTCAATATGCACAGGAGCTTTGCCGGCGAAGTGCCGCGAAGCTCCATCGGGCAGGGAAAACTCCCGGCTGCCCGGGGGAAGATGAAAAAGGCACCAACATGGGTCTGCAGGCTCTATTTTTCTACCTTTTCGCCTTTGTCGCGGTGGCGTCGGCGTTCATGGTCATCTGGGCGAAGAACCCGGTTCACTCGGTTCTGTTCCTGATCCTGGTGTTCTTCAACGCGGCCGGCCTGTTCCTGCTGCTCGGCGCCGAGTTCCTGGCGATGATCCTGCTCGTCGTCTATGTGGGCGCCGTCGCCGTCCTCTTCCTCTTCGTGGTGATGATGCTCGATATCGACTTCACCGAATTGAGGGCAGGCGTGCTCGAATATGCGCCGATCGGCGGATTGATCGGGATCATCCTGGCGGCCGAGTTGATCGTCGTCATCGGCGGCAGCGTCATCTCGCCCGAGATCGCCAAATCAGTCGCCATGCCGATCCCGGCGCTTACCGAGCGCACCAATACGGCCGCTCTCGGCGACGTGCTTTACACCAACTACGTCTATTTCTTCCAGATTGCCGGCCTGGTGCTGCTGGTCGCCATGATCGGTGCGATCGTGCTGACGCTGAGGCATCGCACCAATATCAAGCGGCAGAATATTTCCAGGCAGGTTGCCCGCACGCCCGCCACCGCCGTCGAGGTGGTGTCGGTCAAGCCGGGGCAGGGCGTCTAAAGGCAGGTCAAGGAACAAAGAACATGGTCATCGGACTTTCCCACTACCTGACGGTCAGCGCCATCCTCTTCACGCTCGGCGTCTTCGGTATCTTCCTGAACCGGAAGAACGTCATCGTCATCCTGATGTCGGTCGAACTGATCCTGCTTGCGGTCAACATCAACATGGTCGCCTTCTCTCACTTCCTGAACGACATTGTCGGACAGGTCTTCGCGCTGTTCATTCTGACGGTCGCGGCTGCCGAGGCGGCGATCGGTCTTGCAATTCTCGTTGTCTTCTACCGCAACCGCGGCTCGATCGCGGTCGAAGACGTCAATATGATGAAGGGCTGAGTGGCTCATGTTCCTCTATAAGGCTATTGTCTTTCTTCCCTTGATCGGCGCGATCGTCGCCGGCCTTTTCGGCCGCGCCATTGGCGCCAAGGCTTCGGAATATGTTACCAGCGGCTTGATGGTCATCGCCGGCATCCTCTCCTGGATCGTCTTCTTCAACGTCGGCATGGGCCATCTTGAAGGCGGGCCGATCAAGGTCGAGGTGCTGCGCTGGATCCAGTCCGGCGGTATTGATGTCTCCTGGTCGCTGCGCGTGGATACGCTCACCTCAGTCATGCTGATCGTGGTCAACACGGTCTCGACGCTGGTGCATATCTATTCGATCGGGTACATGCATACCGATCCGCATCGCCCGCGCTTCTTTGCCTATCTCTCGCTCTTCACCTTCGCCATGCTGATGCTGGTGACGGCCGATAATCTTGCCCAAATGTTCTTCGGCTGGGAAGGCGTTGGTCTCGCCTCCTATCTGCTGATCGGCTTCTGGTTCAAGAAGCCGTCGGCGACGGCCGCGGCGATGAAGGCTTTCATCGTCAACCGCGTCGGCGACTTCGGTTTCGTGCTCGGCATTGCCGGCGTCTTCGTGCTGTTCGGCTCGATCAACCTCGATACGATCTTCGCCAATGCATCGAACTTCGCCCCGCATGAAGGCGGTGGTGAGGCGAGCGAAGTGATCCTCAACCTCTTTGGCATGCAACTTGATAAGGCGCACGCGCTGACCGGCATCTGCCTGCTGCTGTTCATGGGCGCCATGGGTAAGTCGGCGCAGTTCCTGCTGCACACCTGGCTGCCGGACGCCATGGAAGGTCCGACCCCGGTCTCGGCCCTCATCCATGCCGCCACCATGGTCACCGCCGGCGTCTTCCTCGTCGCCCGCATGTCGCCGCTTTTCGAACTGTCGCCGGACGCCCTGACCGTCGTTACCGTGATCGGCGCGATCACCGCCTTCTTCGCGGCAACCGTCGGCCTCGTGCAGAACGACATCAAGCGCGTCATCGCCTATTCCACCTGCTCGCAGCTCGGCTATATGTTCGTGGCGCTCGGGGTAGGGGCCTATGGCGCAGCGATCTTCCATCTCTTCACGCACGCCTTCTTCAAGGCGCTGCTCTTCCTCTGCGCCGGCTCGGTCATCCATGCCGTCGATGGCGAGCAGGACATGCGCTACATGGGCGGGCTTTGGCCGCATATTAAAGTTACAGGCGGCCTGATGATCATCGGCACGCTGGCGATTACCGGTGTCGGCATTCCCTTCACGCCGTTCGGCCTTGCCGGCTTCTTTTCCAAGGACGTGATCATTGAGGCGACTTATGCATCGCACTCGCCGGTCGCAGGCTTTGCCTTCTCGCTGCTGGTCATCGCTGCACTCTTTACGAGCTTCTATTCCTGGCGCCTGATCTTCATGACCTTCTTCGGCAAGCCACGCGCTTCGCATGAGGTCATGCACCACGTCCACGAGTCGCCGCAGGTCATGCTGGTGCCGCTCTATCTTCTTGCGCTCGGCGCAATCTTTGCGGGCGTGATCTTCGAAGGTCGGTTCTACGGCGAGGAATACGCCGAGTTCTGGAAGGGCGCGCTCTTCACCGGCGCCGAGAACGAACTCGTCGAAGAGTTCCACCATGTTCCGGCGCTGGTTGGCCTGAGCCCCTTCATCGCAATGCTGATCGGCTTCGTCATTGCCTGGTACATGTATATCCGCTCGCCGCAGACGCCGCGCGTCCTCGCCAAACAGCACCGGGTGCTCTACCATTTCCTGCTCAACAAGTGGTATTTCGACGAACTCTACGACTTCCTGTTCGTCCGCACGGCAAGGGCGCTTGGCCGCTTCCTGTGGAAGAAGGGTGATGTCGGCGTCATCGATACCTATGGCCCGAATGGCGTGGCAGCCCGCGTGGTCGCTGTCACCGACCGCGTCGTCCGCCTGCAGACCGGTTACCTCTATCACTATGCCTTCGCCATGCTGCTCGGCATTGCGGCGCTCGTTACCTGGATGATGCTCGGGAGTTCCTTCTGATGACCGATTGGCCTATTCTTTCAACGGTCACCTTCCTGCCGCTCGTCGGCGTGGTGCTCCTGCTCTTGATGAATGGCGACAGCGAAAGCGGTCGGAGGAACGTGCTGTGGATCTCGCTGATCACCACCGTCTTCACCTTCGTCGTCTCTCTCTTCATCTGGATCGGCTTCGACAATGCCAACCCGGGCTTCCAGATGCTCGAAAAGCATGATTGGCTCGGCACCGGCATCGGCTACCACGTCGGCGTCGACGGCATCTCCATGCTGTTCGTCATCCTGTCGACCTTCCTCATGCCCTTCTGCGTGCTGGCGAGCTGGCTCTCGATCGAGAAGCTCCTGAAGGAATACATGATCGCCTTCCTCATCCTGGAAACGATGATGGTCGGCGTCTTCGTCTCGCTCGATATCGTGCTCTTCTACGTCTTCTTCGAGGCAGGCCTCATTCCGATGTTCCTGATCATCGGCGTCTGGGGCGGAAGAGACCGTGTCTATGCGAGCTACAAGTTCTTCCTCTATACGCTGCTCGGCTCGGTGCTGATGCTGCTCGCCATCATGGCGATGTACTGGCAGGCCGGCACGACCGACATCACCGCGCTGCTCGCCTACAAGTTCCCGCCGGCGCTGCAGACATGGCTCTGGCTTGCCTTCTTCGCCTCCTTCGCGGTGAAGATGCCGATGTGGCCGGTTCACACCTGGCTTCCGGATGCGCACGTTCAGGCGCCGACGGCAGGCTCGGTGATCCTGGCCGGCGTGCTCCTGAAGCTCGGCGGCTACGGTCTCATCCGCTTCTCGCTCGGCATGTTCCCGGTCGCCTCCGACTATTTCGCGCCGCTCGTCTTCGCCATGTCGGTTATCGCCATCATCTACACCTCGCTGGTGGCGATGATGCAGGATGACATCAAGAAGCTGATCGCCTATTCCTCCGTGGCGCATATGGGCTACGTGACCATGGGCATCTTTGCCGCCAACATGCAGGGCGTCCAGGGTTCGATCTTCCAGATGCTCTCGCACGGCATCGTCTCCGGCGCGCTCTTCCTCTGCGTCGGCGTCGTCTACGACCGTACCCATACCCGCGAGATCAACGCCTATGGCGGCCTCGTCAACAACATGCCGAAATATGCCGTGGCGATGATGGTCTTCACCATGGCCAATGTCGGGCTTCCCGGCACGTCTGGCTTCATCGGCGAATTCCTGACGCTGATCGGCGTCTTCCGGGTCAACACCTGGGTCGCGCTCTTTGCCGCCACCGGTGTCATTCTATCGGCCGCCTATGCGCTCTGGCTTTATCGCCGGGTGATCTTCGGCGCGCTGGAGAAGGAAAAGTTGAAGGCGCTGCTCGATCTTTCCAGACGCGAACAGCTGATCCTCTATCCGCTGGTTGCGCTGACCATCTTCTTCGGCGTTTATCCGGCTCCGGTCTTCGATGCGACGGCCGCCTCGGTGGATCTGCTGGTCAACAACTACACGGCCGCCGTGCACGCAGCGCAGAACGTTGCGCTGTCTATGAAATGATGACGGGACTTATCGGACATGACCGCTGAAACAATTCTCCTCAGTCTGCATCTTTCCGCGCCGGAGCTCATCCTCGCGGTCGGCGCCCTAGTCCTGTTGATGGTCGGCGTCTTTTCAGGCGAGCGGTCGGGCCTTGTCGTCACCGGCCTTGCCATCGTCCTGCTGCTCGCATCCGGCCTGTGGCTGCTCTTCGTGCCGGCGGAAGGCCTCGCCTTCGGCGGCGTCTACATGGCCGACGGCTTCTCGCGCTTCATGAAGCTGGTGGCGCTCATTGGTTCGCTGGTTGCGCTGTTCATGACGATGGGGCATGCCCGCGAAAATCAGCTCGACAAGTTCGAGTTCCCGGTTCTGCTGGTGCTGGCGACCCTCGGCATCCTGCTGATGATTTCGGCCAACGACCTGATCTCGCTCTATCTCGCGCTGGAACTGCAGTCGCTGGCGCTCTACGTCGTCGCCGCGATCAATCGCGACAGCCTGAAGTCGACCGAAGCCGGCCTCAAATATTTCGTGCTCGGCGCGCTGTCCTCCGGCATGCTGCTCTACGGCATGTCGCTGGTCTACGGCTTCACCGGCCATACCCATTTCGCCGAAATCGCCCAGGCGCTTTCGGTTGAAGGTGCACGCTCGCTCGGCCTCATCTTCGGCCTGGTCTTCATCCTCGCCGGCATCGCCTTCAAAATCTCGGCCGTTCCGTTCCACATGTGGACGCCGGACGTTTATGAAGGCGCGCCGACGCCGGTCACCGCCTTCTTTGCCGCAGCCCCCAAGGTTGCCGCCATGGCAATGTTGACTCGCATCGTAATCACCGCCTTCCAACCGGTTCTGGCGGACTGGCAACAGGTCGTCGTCTTCATCTCGATCGCCTCGATGCTGCTCGGCTCCTTTGCCGCGATCGGCCAGAAGAACATCAAGCGACTGATGGCCTATTCCTCGATCGGCCACATGGGTTATGCTCTGGTCGGCCTTGCCGCCGGCAACCAGACCGGTGTTTCTGGCGTCATGCTTTACATGGTCATTTACATGATTATGACGCTCGGCACCTTCGCGATCATCATGTCGATGCGCCGCAAGGACGGAACCGTTGTCGAAGACGTCAATGATCTCGCCGGCCTTTCCGCGACCAACCCGTTCATGGCCGTGGTACTAACGGCGCTGATGTTCTCGCTCGCCGGCATTCCGCCGCTCGCCGGTTTCTTCGCCAAGTATTTCGTCTTCGTTGCAGCGATCGAAGCCAAGCTCTATGCGCTTGCCATCATCGGCGTCCTCGCCTCGGTCGTCGGCGCCTATTATTATCTGCGCGTCATCAAGCTGATGTGGTTCGATGAGGCGACCGGAGAATTCGCCCGCGTTTCCAGTGCCTTGCGGCTGGTCTTCGGTCTCTCCGGTCTCTTCGTCACCGCCTATGTGCTGATCGGCGGTCCGATCGGTGGCGCGGCAGAGCTTGCCGCCGCAACGCTCTTCTGATGGTTTCCGACAGACGGCGCCGGATATCGCTCGGCGATTTCAGGCACGAGGCGCTGTCGGAAACATCATCCACCAACAGCGAATGCCTCGCCCGGGCGCGGGCGGGCGATCCCGGCAATCTCTGGGTGACGGCCGAGAGGCAGACCGGCGGCCGCGGCCGCCGCGGTCGTCTCTGGGTTTCCGAACGCGGCAATCTCTACGCGTCTCTTCTATTGATCGATCCGGCGCCGATGGAGCGCCTCGGCTCGCTGCCGCTCGCGGTTGCCGTCGCGGTACACCAGGCTATCCGCCAGGTGCTGCCGCCGGGCGCCGAACCACTCGAGGTCAAATGGCCGAACGATATTCTCATCGGCCGGAAAAAGACCTGCGGCATCCTCGTCGAGGGTGAGCAGTTGCCGGACGGCCGCTACGCGCTGATCGTCGGCATCGGCATCAATGTTTCGGTTATGCCGGACAATCCGCTCTATCCCGTCACCTGCCTGCGCCAGCATGCGAGCGCGGCTTCGCCGGAGGAACTCTTCGCTCATCTCTTCGCGGCGATGGCGGAACTGCTGGAAATATGGGATCAGGGCCGCGGCATTGCCGAGATCACCGCACGCTGGCGCGCCATTGCCTGCGGCGTCGGTGAAAAGATCACGGTCAATTTACCGGACCGGTCAATTTCCGGACAATTCGCCGGGATTGATGATAATGGCTTGTTGATGCTCGATACCGGCGCTGGCAGGATCATGTCTATTGCCGCTGGTGATGTGTTTTTTGGATAGCGGAAAAAACGAAATTATGGCGAAACAGGACGAATTGGTATTCCTGCCTCTGGGCGGCGTCGGCGAGATCGGGATGAATCTTGCCCTTTACGGCTACGGCCCGCCCGAGCATCGCCAGTGGATTATGGTCGATTGCGGCGTCACCTTTCCCGGTCCTGACCTGCCGGGCGTCGATCTCGTGCTGCCCGATATCCGCTTCCTCGCCAATGAGCGCAAGAACCTCAAGGCGATCATCATCACCCATGCCCATGAAGACCACTATGGCGCACTCGCCGACCTCTGGCCGGGCCTCAACGTTCCGGTTTTCGCCTCGGCCTTTACATCGGGCTTGCTTGAAGCCAAACGCAATTTCGAGAAGGCAACGATCGGCGAAGTGCCGGTGACGCCGTTCAAGGCAGGCGATACGATCAATGTCGGCCCGTTCAGCATCGAAGGTGTGGCCGTCAACCATTCGATCCCCGAGCCGATGTCGCTGATGATCCGCACGCCGGCCGGCAACGTCATCCATACCGGTGACTGGAAAATCGATCACGAGCCCTCGCTGGGGCCTCTGACCGATGAGACACGATTCCGCCAGCTCGGCGACGAGGGCGTGCTGGCGCTGATGTGCGATTCCACCAACGCCCTGCGCGACGGTGTTTCGCCCTCTGAGAAGGATGTGTCGGAAAGCCTGCGCAAGATTATCGAGGATGCCGAGGGCCGGGTAGCGATCACCACCTTCTCGTCGAATGTCGGGCGTATTCGCACCGTCGCCGAGGCTGCCGAGGCGGCCGGCCGCGAAGTGCTGCTGCTCGGCAGTTCGCTGAAGCGTGTCGTCGATGTCGCTAGTGATATCGGCCTGATGGAAGGGGTCAAACCTTTCATTTCCGAGGAGGAATACGGCTACATCCCGCGCGACAAGGTCGTCGTCATCCTGACCGGCAGCCAGGGTGAGGCGCGGGCCGCCCTTGCCAAGCTCTCCCGTGACGAGATGCGCAACGTGGCCTTTGCGGCAGGCGATATCGTGGTCTTTTCCTCGCGTGCCATTCCCGGCAACGAAAAGGCGATTCAGGATATCAAGAACGGCCTCGTCGAGCAGGGCGTGCATATCATCACCGATACCGAGGCGCTCGTCCACGTCTCCGGCCATCCGCGCCGCAACGAGTTACAGAGGATGTATGAGTGGACCCGGCCGAAAATCGTCGTGCCGGTGCATGGCGAGGCGACGCATCTAACGGCGCATAAGGAGCTGGCAGAGCAATCCGGCATCGCGGTCGTGCCGCGGGTGCGCAACGGCGATATCCTGCGGCTGGCGCCAGGTCCGGTCGAGGTGATTGGCGAAGCGCCGCATGGCCGCATCTACAAGGACGGCCTGCTGATCGGCGATTTCGACGAAATGGGTATCGGCGAGCGCAAGAAACTCTCCTATGTCGGCCATGTCGCGGTCAACGTCGTGCTCGACGCGCGTTATGACATTCTCGGCGATCCCGATCTCGTCTCCATCGGCCTTCCGGTTTATGATGACGAAGGCGAGGAGATGGAGGATACGCTCTACGATGCGGCGATCAGCGCCATCGAAAGCATTCCGCGCGCCCGCCGCAAGGATATCGATATGCTGCAGGAGGCCGTACGCCGTGCCATCCGCGCAGCCGCAAATCACGCCTGGGGCAAAAAGCCCGTTGTCACCGCCTTCGTCACCAAGGTCTGACCATGCTCGGCCGGGTAAACCATATCGCCATCGCCGTCCCTGATCTCGCAGCGGCGACGGCCGCCTACCGCGACACGCTGGGGGCCGCCGTATCGCAGCCGCAGTCTCTGCCGGAACACGGGGTCACCGTCGTCTTCGTCGAGTTGCCGAACACCAAGGTCGAATTGCTGCAGCCGCTCGGGCAGGACTCGCCGATCGCAGCCTTCCTCGAAAAGAACCCGTCCGGCGGCATGCATCATATCTGTTACGAGGTGGAGGATATCATCCTCGCCCGTGACCGACTGATCGTCGCCGGCGCGCGGGTGCTGGGTGACGGCCAGCCGAAGACCGGCGCGCATGGCAAGCCGGTGCTCTTTCTGCACCCCAAGGATTTCTTCGGTACGCTGATCGAACTCGAACAGGCCTAAATCAAATATACTCGGACGCGTTTTTCGCTGCGGCAGAGTGACCCGAAGACGTCGAAATGTTTCCTTCGCTTTGAGTTGGACGCTATTCCGCCGTATAAGTACGCCAGTTCCATGCGACACAGCGTTTCGCGCGTTCTGTCGGCAAGACACGACCGGGAAAGATAATGCTTCAGACCTTCCTGCAGGGATTCGCCGTCTACTTCATCATATGGTGGATGACGCTGTTCGCCGTTCTGCCGATCGGCCTGCGCACTCAGGCGGAAGACGACAATATCGTGCTCGGGACCGTGCCAAGCGCGCCCACCCGCTTTCGCGCCGCCTTCGTCTTTTCCCTGACGACGCTGATCTCGGCGCTGATCTATGGCCTCTGGTATGTCTGCGACACCTATTTTGGCTGGGGCTTTGACGCCCTTCCACAACTGGGGCCTAGCTTCTATTGAGATAGCTTTTGCTCAAACTTTGAGCAGATGTAAAATTCAGGGAAAATTCGTTTCGTCATATTGGTGTCATGCTGTTGCGGCAAGGAGCTCGCCTAGCGGAATGAGAGGATTCCCTTACGGAAGCCGTCTGGAGCTTGAATGGGAGGAGAGGGCGAAAAGCCAAAAAAAAACAAGGCTGGAAGCCTTGTTTTAAGTATCGCGTGATCTGTAACCGTTGCCGGGGCTGCGACGAGCGCGCCTAAGATCTGATCCTCCCAAGACTTGACCGCGAATTCGACAAGAATTTAGCTTCCTGCCTGTTTTGTGAGCTAAAACTAGCTCAAACATTGGGCTTTGTCATTAGCTTTTTTTGCATTTTTGCTACACACCAGCAAAATTTTTCTGTTGACAAGATTTTCGTTCAAGTCCTTATAAACACGCGCTTTTTTACGCCCTTTCATTTTGCGGGTGCGAACATGCGTGTCCGGGAGGCGGCCGACGGCAGTTGCGGGTTTCCTTCCCGCCGCGAAGCGGCTATGAACGCTCCCACATTCACAATGTATCTCCGATTCCGCTTGCCGGCGGGATCTCAACTGCTCCGGAATCGCCATGCGTCTGTCTCGCTACTTCATGCCCATTCTTAAGGAAAACCCAAAGGAGGCGGAAATCGTCTCCCACCGGTTGATGCTGCGCGCCGGCATGATCCGCCAGCAGTCTCAGGGCATCTATTCCTGGTTGCCGCTCGGCAAGCGTGTGCTCGACAAGGTCAACGCCATTATCCGCGAGGAGCAGAACCGCGCCGGCGCCATCGAGCTTTCGATGCCGACCCTGCAGTCGGCCGAGCTCTGGCAGGAAAGCGGCCGTTATGATGCTTACGGCAAGGAGATGCTGCGCATCAAGGACCGCCAGGACCGGCCGATGCTGTATGGTCCCACCAACGAGGAGATGGTGACGGATATTTTCCGTTCCGCGGTCAAGTCCTATAAGGACCTGCCGCTCAATCTCTATCACATCCAGCTGAAGTTCCGCGACGAGATCCGCCCGCGCTTCGGCACCATGCGCTCGCGCGAGTTCATGATGAAGGACGCTTACTCCTTCGATCTGACGCGCGAAGGGGCGGAGCATTCCTATAATAAGATGTTCGCCGCCTATCTCAGAACCTTCGATCGGCTCGGTCTCCGGGCCATCCCGATGCGCGCCGATACCGGCCCGATCGGCGGCAATCTCAGCCATGAATTCATCATCCTCGCCGATACCGGTGAATCCGAGGTCTTCTGCCATAAGGATTTCGTCGGTTTCGATATTCCCGGCGAAAACACCGATTTCGACAGCGTCGAGGGCCTGAAGGCGATCTTCGACAAGTGGACCTCGCTCTATGCGGCGACCTCGGAAATGCACGACGAGGCGGCCTTCAACGCCGTGCCCGAGGGCGACCGCCTTTCGGCCCGCGGCATCGAGGTTGGCCACATCTTCTATTTCGGCACGAAATACTCCGAGCCGATGGGCGCGAAGGTGCAGGGACCTGACGGCAAGGAACACTTCGTTCACATGGGTTCCTACGGTATCGGCCCGACACGCCTTGTTCCCGCCATCATCGAAGCCTCGCATGACGACAACGGAATCATCTGGCCGGCATCGGTCGCACCCTTCGATGTCGTCGTTATCAACATGAAGGTGGGCGATGAGGCCTGCGACGATACGTGTGAGCTGATCTACGCCGCTCTGAAAAAGGCCGGCAAGGATGTGCTCTATGACGATACCGACGACCGGGCCGGCACGAAATTCGCGACGGCCGACCTGATCGGCGTACCCGTCCAGATCATCGCCGGCCCGCGTGCGGTCGCGAACGGCGAGGTCGAAGTGAAGGACCGCAAGACCGGCGCCCGTGAAACGATGACCATCGAAGCGGCGATCAACAGGTTCGTGGCTTAAGGAAACGGAGGCGAAATGGCAGAGGCAGCAGTGGACCGGAGTTCAAAATCCGGCTTGGGTCCGGCTGGCAAGCCATTTTCCACCTTTGAGCGCCTTGTGGCGTGGCGTTATCTGCGCGCCCGCCGCAAGGAGGCCTTCATCTCGGTGATCGCTGGCTTCTCCTTCGTCGGCATCATGCTCGGCGTTGCGACGCTGATCATCGTCATGGCCGTCATGAACGGTTTCCGCACCGAGCTCGTCTCGCGCATCCTCGGCATCAACGGCCACATGATCGTGCAGCCGGTCGACGGTCCCTTCACCGATTATCCCGACCTGACCGCCAAACTCGCCGCGGTGCCCGGCGTCAAGATGGCGCTGCCCTTGGTCGAAGGCCAGGTGCTCGCCTCCGCCCAGGCCGGCGGCAGCACCGGTGCTTTGGTGCGCGGCGTCCGCCCTGAAGACCTCACCAAGCTCAAAACGATCTCTAATAACATCAAGTCCGGCGACATGGTGGGCTTTGCCTCCGGTGAAGGCGTGCTGATCGGCACCCGCATGGCCGACCAGCTGGGTCTGCGCGTCGGCGACGCCATCACGCTGACCTCGCCGGAAGGCGACATCACGCCGATGGGCGTCAATCCGCGCGTCAAATCCTACAAGATCTCCGGGCTGTTCGAGATCGGCATGTCGGAATACGACTCGTCGATCATCTTCATGCCGCTCGAGGAGGCGCAGCTCTACTTCAATGCGGCCGGGCTGGTGCAGTCGATCGAACTCTTCGTCGATCATCCCGATGATATCGACGCGCTGAGGCCGAAGGTGGAAGAGGCGGCCGGCCGCCAGATCAACCTCACCGACTGGCGCCAGCGCAACCAGACCTTCTTCTCCGCGCTCCAGGTCGAGCGCAACGTCATGTTCATGATCCTGACGCTGATCGTGCTCGTGGCGGCGCTGAACATCATCTCCGGCCTCATCATGCTGGTGAAGGACAAGGGCAGCGATATCGCCATCCTACGTACCATGGGCGCCAGCGCCGGTGCGATCATGCGCATCTTCTTCATGACCGGAGCGGCGATCGGCATCGTCGGCACGCTTGCCGGTGTGCTGCTCGGCGTTCTCGTCTGCGTCAACATCGAATCCATCCGCCAGTTCTTCTCCTGGATCTCCGGCACCGTGATTTTCAATCCCCAGGTCTATTTCCTCAGCCAGCTGCCGGCCGAGATGGATATCAGCGAAACGATCTCGGTGGTCGTCATGGCGCTCAGCCTCTCCTTCATCGCCACCATCTTCCCGGCATGGCGCGCCTCCAGGCTCGATCCGGTGCAGGCCCTGCGCTACGAATAAGGAATGCCGCATTCATGAATCGCAACGTCGTCCTCAAGCTTACCGGCGTCGAGCGCCATTACGGGCAGGGTGATACGCTGCTCACGATCTTGAAGGGAGCGGATTTTTCGCTGGCGAAAGGCGAGATCGTCGCTCTTGTCGCCCCCTCCGGCACCGGCAAGTCGACGCTGCTGCATGTCGCCGGCCTGCTCGAGCATCCCGACGGCGGCGAGGTTACCATCAACGGCCATGCCTGCGACGGCCTTTCCGATGAGAAGCGCACGGCGATCCGCCGCCGCGAGATCGGCTTCGTCTATCAATTTCACCACCTCCTGCCGGAATTTTCGGCGCTTGAGAACATCATGATGCCGCAGCTGATCGCCGGGCTGTCCTGGAAGGAAGCCCAGGAGCGGGCCGGGCAGCTCCTCGACTATATGCGCATCGGCCATCGCGGTTCGCATCGCCCGGCCGAGCTTTCCGGGGGCGAACAGCAGCGCGTTGCGATCGCCCGCGCTGTCGCCAATGCGCCGACGCTGCTTCTTGCCGACGAACCGACCGGCAATCTGGATCCGGAAACGGCAAGCTACGTCTTCGACGCGCTGGAGGCGCTGGTGCGCCAATCCGGCCTTGCGGCCCTCATCGCCACCCACAATCACGAACTCGCCGGCCGCATGGATCGGCGCGTCACGATCTCCGATGGCAAGGTCGTAGAGTTTTAGTCGACGGTGATCACGGGATGACCAGCCCGCCGCGGTAATCGAGCACATAGGCCTTCCTGCCGGCGACCATGATGCATTCATGGCCGCTGAAACGCTCGCAGCCGCCTTCGCTACGGTCGACATAGCGGCCGAACGGATGATCGAATTCCATTCCGCCAAGAAAGCGGCGCTCCCGATACATTGCCGACAGCGCTGCCTTGATCACCGTTCCGGCGGCACTGCCGTCGATGAGATCGGGCGCGACGACGCGGCCGAAATAATTCATCGCCCAGACGGGTTGGCGGGCAAACCAAACCACTTCCTGTCCCGCGAAGTCGGTGCCACCGAAATAGCTGTCGAGATAATGCCAGTCGCCGCTCTCATACCCGACATCATGGGAACCCGGCCGGCAGGGCGTGCGCGGCACTCCGCCGCCGACATAGGTCGCAGCCTTCGCCTCCACGATGAATTCGTTCAGCTTCGCAATGTCGAGCATGTCATTCTCCTCTGGGCGGGATGCTGGCAAATATCCTGTGGCATGTAAAGAACATAAAGAGAACATGCGTCGGAATTCAGAAGATCGACTTGGGCGGTGGCCTATCTGAACGGAATGGCGGATCTGTCGAAGATTGGGAAAGGGGGCGGGCTGCTGCCTATCGAACCGAGCGCAGGCGCCCATGGGAATCGCCAAGCGCGTCGAGATTCTTCAACGCAAGCGCAAAGGAAAAGATTCCTGTTGACATCGGAACATAGATGGAACAAATTGAAAACATAACGAGTAAAGGAGAGCCAGATGATTGACATGATCCGTGATATCGCAGCATTCACCTCCATCGCAATGTTCGTTGCCAGCTTCTCGCTTATTGTCATCGCAATCTAAATTTTTCGGGGATCGCATGGCAGTCATGCGGTTCGCACGCGGGTCTCTTCTGGACATCATCGCCCTCAATGCCGACAATGCATCCGATTCATTTCGGCTGATTGGGAAGGCATATCATGGCGGAGACGGAAAAGGGTTCAATGGGTGAGGCGACCGGCGGCACGCCGGGCTTCATCCACCTGAGAGTCCATTCCGCCTATTCGCTTCTTGAGGGCGCGCTGCCTCTGAAGAAGATCCTCTACAAGGCGACCGGCGACAGTCAGCCGGCGATCGCCATTACCGACACCAACAATCTCTTCGTCGCCCTTGAATTCTCCCAGAAGGCAATGGACGAGGGCCTGCAGCCGATCATCGGCTGCCAGGTCTCGATCGACATGGAAGACGGATTGGAAAGCGAAAAGCGCGGCGGTCAGCCGGCCCTAGTCAAGCTGCCGTCGATCGTTCTTCTTGCCGCGACGGAGGCTGGTTACGAAAGGCTGGTCGATCTCGTCAGCCGCGCCTATCTCGGCGGCGATAGCAACCAGGCCATCCATATCAGAACCTCCTGGCTGGAAGAGGCAGGCACGGAAGGGCTGATCGCCTTGACCGGCGCCCTGACCGGGCCGGTCGACGCAGCTGTCAGGGAAGGTCATCCCGCCCAGGCGGAAGCCCGGTTGCTCACGCTGAAGCGTCTCTTCGGCGACAGACTCTATGTCGAGCTGCAGCGGCACGGCACCTACGACAAGCGGCACGAGCAGAAGATCGTCGGGCTTGCTTACACGCATGACCTGCCGCTCGTCGCCACCAACGAGGCGTTCTTTCCGACCCGCGACGATTACGACGCCCATGATGCGCTGATGGCGGTTGCGCATAATGCCATCGTCTCCGACGACAGCCGTTTTCGCCTGACTCCGGATCACTACCTGAAGAGCCGGGCTGAGATGGCCAAGCTCTTTGCCGACCTGCCGGAAGCGCTTGAAAACACGATCGAGATCGCGAGGCGCTGCTCCTTCGTGCTGAAAACGCGAAAGCCGATTCTGCCGCGTTTCACGGGCGCCACCGACGATGCCGAGGAGGCGGAACGCGCCGAGGCGGGCGAATTGCGCCGTCAGGCGGTGGAAGGGCTGGACATGCGGCTTTCGACCCTCGGCATGTCGCCCGGTTATGAGGAAAAGGATTATCGCGAGCGGCTGGAGTTCGAGCTCGGCGTCATCGAGCGCATGCGCTTCCCGGGTTACTTCCTGATCGTTTCCGACTTCATCAAATGGGCCAAGCAGCACGACATCCCGGTCGGTCCCGGCCGCGGTTCGGGGGCAGGTTCGCTGGTCGCCTATGCCTTGACGATCACCGATGTCGACCCGCTGCGCTTCTCGCTACTATTCGAGCGCTTCCTCAATCCGGAACGCGTCTCGATGCCTGACTTCGACATCGACTTCTGCCAGGACCGCCGCGAGGAGGTGATCCGCTACGTCCAGGCCAAGTACGGCCGCGAGCAGGTGGCGCAGATCATCACCTTTGGTTCGCTGCAGGCGCGTGCCGCACTTCGCGACGTCGGACGCGTGCTAGAAATGCCTTACGGCCAGGTCGACAAGATTTGCAAACTCGTGCCGAACAATCCCGCCAATCCGACGCCGCTTTCCAAGGCGATCGAGGAGGAGCCGAAGCTGCAGGAGGAGGCGGCGAAAGAACCGGTGGTGGCGCGGCTGCTCGACATCGCCCAGAAGATCGAAGGGCTTTATCGCCACGCCTCGACGCATGCCGCCGGCATCGTCATCGGCGACCGGCCGCTTTCCAAGCTGGTGCCGATGTATCGCGATCCGCGCTCCGACATGCCTGTCACCCAGTTCAACATGAAGTGGGTGGAGCAGGCCGGCCTCGTCAAATTCGACTTCCTCGGTCTGAAGACGCTGACGGTGCTGAAGGTCGCCGTCGATTTCGTCGCCAAGCGCGGCATCAATGTCGATCTTGCGGCCATTCCTCTCGACGACAAGCCGACCTACGAGATGCTGTCGCGCGGCGAGACGGTCGGCGTGTTCCAGGTGGAAAGTGCGGGCATGCGCAAGGCGCTGATCGGCATGAAGCCGGACTGCATCGAGGACATCATCGCGCTGGTGGCGCTTTACCGCCCCGGCCCGATGGAGAACATTCCGACTTACAATGCCCGCAAGCACGGCGATGAAGAGCTGGAATCGATCCATCCGATGATCGACCATCTGCTCAAGGAGACGCAGGGCGTCATCGTCTACCAGGAACAGGTGATGCAGATCGCCCAGGTCCTGTCGGGCTATTCGCTTGGCGAAGCCGACCTTCTGCGCCGCGCCATGGGTAAGAAGATCAAGGCGGAGATGGACCAGCAGCGGGAACGCTTCGTCGTCGGCGCCGTCAAGAACGGCGTATCAAAGCCGCAAGCCGACAACATCTTCGAACTCTTGGCGAAGTTCGCAAACTACGGCTTCAACAAGTCGCACGCCGCCGCCTATGCGATCGTCTCCTACCAGACGGCCTACATGAAGGCGCACTATCCGGTCGAATTCCTCGCCGCCTCGATGACGCTCGACATGTCCAACACGGAAAAGGTCAATGATTTCCGTCAGGACGCCAAGCGGCTCGGCATCGAGGTGATCGCGCCTTCGGTGCAGACCTCCTTCCGCCATTTCGAGACCGGCGACAATCGTATCTACTATGCGCTGGCCGCCCTCAAAGGCGTCGGCGAATCCGCCGTCGACCACATTGTCGAGGTGCGTGGCGACAAGCCTTTTGCCAGCATCGAGGATTTCTGCCTGCGCATCGATCCGCGCCAGGTGAACCGCCGCGTGCTCGAAAGCCTGATCTATGCCGGCGCCTTCGATTGTTTCGGCGCCGACCGCGCCCAGCTGGCCGCCGGCCTCGACCGCATTCTCGGTTATGCCCAGCGCGCCCAGGAAAACAAGCTGAGCGGCCAGTCAGATATTTTTGGCAGCGCACTAAACTCAGGCCCGGAGAAGATCTCCTTGCCGCCCTATTCACCCTGGCTGGCATCGGAGCGGCTGCTCAAGGAATTTCAGGTGCTGGGCTTCTATCTGACGGCCCACCCGCTCGATTCCTACAGCAACATCTTGCAGAAGATGCGTGTGCAGACCTTTGCCGAGTTTTCTCAGGCGATCAAGCAGGGGGCTGCCAATGCGCGTCTTGCCGGAACCGTCATTTCAAAGCAGGAGCGCAAGACCCGCACCGGCAACAAGATGGGCATCATTGTCTTTTCCGATTCGTCAGGCCAGTTCGAGGCGGTGCTGTTTTCGGAGATGCTGAACCAGTATCGCGACGTGCTCGAGTCCGGGAAATCCTTCCTGCTGACCGCGACCGGTGAGGAGCGGCCGGAGGGTATCGGTCTTCGCATCCAGACGATCCAGTCGCTTGAGGAAAAGTCGCTGCAGATGCAGAAGGCGCTGCGCGTCTATGTCAGAGATTCCGGACCGCTGAAAATGGTTGCCGGCCATCTGAACACCAAGGGCGACGGTCTGGTTTCCTTCATTGTCATCAAGGAAGAGGGCAAACGCGAGGTGGAAGTGGCGCTGCCGGAGAAATACCGCATCACTCCGGAGATTGCCGCTGCCCTTCGCGCCGCCCCCGGCGTCGTCGACGTCGAGCTTGTCTGATCAACCCAGTTGATCGTGATCAGCCCCGGGTGATTGTGATGAAATCCGTGCCTTCGCCGGTTTCGCGGCCAAGGCCCGTATCGGAGATCGTCAACGTCGAGCCGGGCGAGATCAGCGCGTCGATCCTGCGGCGGGTCTCGTCGGGGATCGTGATGCGGCTCAGCGAAAGGGCAATCGGCTTGCCCGTGACAATCGAGCTTTCCTGGCTGGTGATGCCGAGCCGTTTCATCGTCTCGCGGGAGAGACTGTTCTCGAGCGTGATGCCCAGCCAATCCGCCGTGCCGGCCTGCTCATCGAGGGCATGCAGCGTGAAAAAATGCGTGCCGAGTGCCAGGCCCGGATCCGCGATCGTCACGGGGGCCTCGAAGATCGGCTTGAAGGCCTGCCGCACCATGATGACGCCGTTCGGCGGCTCGCCCTTGCCGGTTGCGGCATAGACGGATTTGAGCAACGCGTCGGAGACCAGGCTCCTGTCGCCGGCAAATTCCGTCGGCCGCAGCATCTTGAAGGCGTTGATCGCCTGCACGGTCGACGGACCGAGCAGGCCGTCCGGATCGCCGGCGGAAAAGCCGAGCTGATTGAGTAGCGTCTGGATGTCGATTACCGTTTCGCGCAGCGTGCGCCGCGTGACGAGCATGCTGATCGGTTCGGACGGCGGCCGGATCTCCGGCGCGGTAACCGGCGACACCGCCGGCATCGGCATCGCGGCGGTGTCGTTCATGGCCACCTGCACCGGTGTCCCGGGACCGACGGGTATGGAGGGCCGCAGCTCGACGTCCGAAAGCAGCGGCATCGCTGCCGGCGCATCGGGGCGGAAAAGGTTCGGATGGTCGATCGGCTGCGGCACCAATTCGTCGTCGCTGATGATGACGGGAATGCCGGGCTCCGTCATTCGGTAGAGCATTTTTGCGAAGGCGCCGGGCATGCGTACGCAGCCGTGCGAGGCCGGATAACGCGGCACGGAATTGGATTCGTGCAGCGCGATGCCAGACCATGTCAGCCGTTGCATGAAGGGCATCGGGGCGGCCGAATAGAGGTTGGATTCGTGGTATTTCTGCTTTTCGAGCACCGAGAAAATGCCGCTCGGAGTCGTATGGCCGTCCTTGCCGGTGGAGACCTTCGAGGTCGCGACGACCTCGGTGCCGTCATAAACCACAAGCGACTGCTTGTTTTTCGAGACCAAGATCTGCAGCGTGCGTGCATCCGCGGCAAGAGCAGGGTGCACGAGTGCGGTGGCCGACAGCAAGCCAAGGCCGAAGACGAGACGCGAGAACATGATACCAAACCATACGCAATACTGTTCGGCACATTACGGGACGAAGTTTAAGGAAGATTTTAAAACCCGGACTCGTCGGCTCGCCCGGAACGGTGCAGCGGTTCCGCAACAACGATACGCATAAGATAAAGGCAAAGCATGTCGCATGAATCAAAGTTTGAGCTGCCTGATTTAAAGCATTGGTATGCATCTCTGATAACAGCGCGCACCTTTGCGCGAGATGTTCTAGTGATCGCGCTTGCCGCTGCCGAAGGTGTAGCCGGTCTCGACCGTGTTCTTGCCGAACTTGTCGCGCAGCTTGTCCATCGCCGCTTCGGCCGCCGCCCGCCGGCCTGACTGCCGGTCGATCAGATCGGGCGGATCGGCGCGGGTGGCATCGCCGAGATCGGTGACGCCGATGCCGATCAGGCGGAATTTCGTCCCGTCCGTTTCCTTTTCGAGAAGCTCGAGCCCGATGCGGAAGATCCTGTCGGCAAGCTGGGTCGGATCCTCGAGCTTGCGGTTGCGGGTGCGCGTCTTGAAGTCGGCGCTCTTCATCTTGAGCACCACGGTGTGGCCGGCGATATCGTTTTTCTTCAGCCGCCAGGAAACCTTTTCGGAAAGGTTGCGCAGGATCGGCACCAGATCGTCGTGGCGCGAGATGTCGTCGAAGAAGGTCGTTTCGGCCGAAACGCTCTTGGCGGCGTCGTTGAGATGCACCTCGCGGTCGTCAATGCCGCGCGACAGCCGGGCGAGCCGCTGGCCGATGCTGCCGTAGCGGCGCATCAGGTCGTTCTCCTCCATTTGCTGCAGCTGGCCGATGGTGCGGATGCCGTCCGCCTCCAGCGTCGCGGCAAAGGCCTTGCCTACGCCCCAGATGGTGGTGACGGGACGCGGCGCCAGGAAATCCACCGCTTCTTCACGGCCGATGACGGAAAAGCCCCGCGGTTTCTGCAGGTCGGAAGCGACCTTGGCGAGGAATTTGCAATAGGAAAGCCCGACCGAAACGGTAATGCCGATCTCCTTTTCGATGCGGCGAGCGAATTTGGCGAGCGTACGCGCCGGTGGATCGTGATGCAGCCTCTCCGTGCCGCCGAGTTCCAGGAAGGCTTCGTCGATCGACAGCGGCTGCACCAGCGGCGTCAGGTCCTGCATCAGCGCCCGCACCTGGCGCCCAACCCGGACATATTTCTCCATGTCCGGGCGTATGACGGTGGCCTGAGGGCATGCCTCCAGCGCCTTGAACATCGGCATTGCCGAACGCACGCCGTGGATACGGGCGATATAGCAGGCAGTGGAGACGACACCGCGTTTGCCGCCGCCGATGATGACCGGCTTGTCGGCAAGTTCGGGATTGTCGCGCTTCTCGACCGCCGCGTAGAAGGCGTCGCAATCGATATGCGCAAGTGTCAGTCGATAGAGTTCGCGATGGCGGACCAGGCGCGGACTGCCGCAGGATAGGCAACGACGCGCCTCGCCCTTCTGCTCGGCAAGGCAGTCGCGACAGAAGCCGGGTGTCTTGTCAGGCGCGGGCGTCATGGTGAGAACAAAGGTTGAACGGCGCGACACTACGCCTTAAGCTTATGAGTCACAAGAGAGGACGGGAGCTTTGCCTTTGGATAAAGATCTTCGTTTCGAGCCGGTGACGGCAGACCGGTGGGGCGACTTCGAGACCCTGTTCGGCCCGCAGGGGGCTTTTTATAATTGCTGGTGTGTCGCGCTGCGCTTGCCGCATGCGGTAAGGACGACGATGACGGCCGACGAGCGCAAGGCGCATATGCGCGAGCGGATCGGGGCGGGACCGCCGCCGGGGATTCTTTGTTATGCCGATGGCGGACCGGTCGCCTGGGTGCAGGTCGGGCCGCGCCACGACGTGCCGCAGTTCAATTCACCGCGCACCGCCTCGCGGCCGCTGGAGGAGGAGGATGCGCGTGATCCCTCTATCTGGGCGGTCAGCTGCTTCTTCCTGCTGCCGAAACTGCGCGGCAGGGGATTAAGTCATCGCCTGCTCGCCGGCGCGATCGACCATGCCCGGCGCCAGGGCGCGCGGCTGCTCGAAGCCTGCCCGATCGATCATGTGAAGCAGTCGAAATCGGTGACGCTCTGCATCGGCTCGACGGCAATCTTCGAGGCAGCTGGTTTCGAGACGATTGCCAGACGCAAAGACGGCCGTCCGCTCATGCGGCTGGAACTGTGCAGTTGACTGTGCCGGAAAGGAAATGGGCCTCGATCACCTCGGCCGCATGCGCCCAATCGGTGGCGCGGGTGATGTCATCGGCTGCCGCCGGCGCGAAACGATGGACGGGCGAGTCCGGCATCAGGTGAATGAGCAGGCAATCGGCCATGTATTCCCTGACAGAATGCAGATTGTGCGCCATATCGTCTATGAAGGCGACGGGAAAGGAGCGGCTGGCATGCAGTGCATGGACGATCGGCCCCTTGGGCTGCTCGCTGGCAAGCAGCGGAAAGAGCAGGCCGGCGCTGTCCAGCAGGCGGCGGCGCTGATCCTGGAACCGTGGCGGCATCGCCGTCAGGAAAAGGATATCGGCGACCTGCGAAAGCCGGCCGAGCGTTTCGACGACGCGGTCGACTGGCGTCTGCCACAATTCTTGCGCTTTGAAAAAATCTTCGATCAGCCGGCTGACCTGTCGGCCCTCGATCTCCGTGCCGTCCGCTTTCGAGACAATGTTGCCGTGGAGCCGGAACGATCGCGGCAGGAATTCGTGACCCAGGCTTTGGAGAAAAAGCTGGAAGGGGTCGATGAACCGCAGCACGACATCGTCGACGTCACAGACAATCAGTGGCCGCTCGCCGAGTCGGATGTGCGAAATATCGAGCTCTGTCACCCTCAGTATTCTCCCGAATCGAGCCCCGGCGAAGAGAAATGCCGCCAGGCGGCGGTTACCGTCTCCGGGCTGAGGCCGCTCGCCGTGCAGAAGGCCATCGCCGTCGGTTCGTGGTTCATCAGGAAGTCCATCATGCCTGAGAGGAACCCCGGATCGTTGACCGCGTTGCGCACCTGCTCGGGCGCCACGCCGGTGAGTGCGAGGAAGCGACCGAACATGTCGGGATCGGCGGCAAGCCAGCCGAGCACGGCGATCGCCGTCGCGTGCGGGTCGGCCTGTTGTTTCGAAGTCTTGAAGTTGCTTTGCATTTCGAGGGGTAAGTTACCTTTTCTTCAACCAAATACCGCTAGCGTGCGCTATCGGTTTCACGGAGCTATTCATCCGCATGTGCCTTTCCCATGGGACGAACCGCTGCGCGAACGGACGTAGGGACAGCTTGTCATGCCCAAACAGGTGATGATTGTAGAAGATAACGAGCTCAACATGAAGCTCTTTCGCGACCTCATCGAGGCGTCCGGCTATACCACGATCCAGACGAGAAATGGTATGGAGGCGCTCGATCTGGCGCGCAAGCATCGTCCCGACCTCATCCTCATGGATATCCAGCTTCCCGAGGTCTCCGGCCTCGAAGTCACGAAATGGCTGAAGGAAGATGACGAGCTGCACGTCATTCCCGTCATCGCCGTCACGGCTTTCGCGATGAAGGGCGATGAGGAGCGGATCCGCCAGGGCGGCTGCGAAGCCTATGTTTCCAAACCGATCTCGGTTCCGAAATTCATCGAGACGATCAAGACCTATCTGGGCGATGCCTGACGCATCGGAAAGACGCTTATGACCGCGCGAATACTGGTGGTTGACGATATTCCGGCCAACGTGAAGCTGCTTGAAGCGCGGCTGCTCGCGGAGTATTTCGACGTGATGACCGCTGCCGACGGTCACGAAGCGCTGGCAATCTGCGAGCGCAACCAGGTCGACCTGATCTTGCTCGACATCATGATGCCCGGTATCGATGGCTTCGAGGTCTGCGAGCGGCTGAAGGCCAGTCAGAAGACCGCCCATATCCCCGTCGTCATGGTCACCGCACTCGACCAGCCTGCCGATCGCGTGCGCGGTCTGAAGGCCGGCGCCGACGATTTTCTCACCAAGCCGGTCAACGATCTGCAACTGATCTCGCGGGTGAAGAGCCTGCTGCGGCTGAAGACGTTGAGCGACGAACTGCGCATCCGCGCCGACACCGCTCATACGATGGGCATGGGCGATCTGATGCGGGCAGGCGAAGGCCGTGGCGACGAGGCCGGCCAGGTGTTGTTGGTCGATGGCCGCGCCAATTCGCAAGAGCGCATCGTCAGGGCGTTGAAGCCCGTCGCCAATGTGCTTGCCCTCTCCGATCCGCAGGCGGCCCTCTTCGAGGCGGCCGAGAACATGTTCGATCTCGTCATCGTCAATGCCAATTTCGACGATTACGATCCGCTTCGCCTCTGCTCGCAACTGCGCTCGCTGGAGCGCACACGCTTCCTGCCGATCCTGATCATCACCGAGCAGGGCGC
The DNA here is from genome assembly GCF_002204185.1 of Rhizobium esperanzae. Classification (GTDB taxonomy): domain Bacteria; phylum Pseudomonadota; class Alphaproteobacteria; order Rhizobiales; family Rhizobiaceae; genus Rhizobium; species Rhizobium esperanzae. Next base: position 66,573 of record NZ_MXPU01000022.1, read on the forward strand.
CGACGACATGGTCGTCCGCGCCCTTGATCTCGGCGTCAACGACTACATCATCCGCCCCGTCGATCCCAACGAGCTCGTCGCCCGCAGTCTGACGCAGATCCGTCGCAAGCGCTACAACGACCGTCTGCGCGCCAGCGTCAAGCAGACGATCGAGCTGGCCGTGACCGATCCACTGACCGGCCTTTACAACAGACGTTATCTCGACAATCACCTGAACGTGCTCTTCAACCGGTCGATGGCGCGGGGCCGGCCGCTCTCGGTGCTGATCACTGATATCGACCGTTTCAAGCAGGTGAACGACACGTACGGCCATGACGGTGGCGACGAAGTGCTGCGCGAATTCGCAAACCGCGTCCGTTCGACCATCCGCGGCGCCGATCTCGCCTGCCGTTACGGCGGAGAGGAATTCGTCGTGGTGATGCCGGACACCTCGCCGGAAGTTGCCGCCGCTGTCGCCGAGCGCCTGCGCGCGGCTGTCGAAAGCGCTCCCTTCGTGCTGAAGCGCTCAAGTGAAGCCCTGAATGTCACCGCGTCCTTCGGCATCGCCTCGCGCATTGGCGCTGTGCTGACCCCGGACCAGCTGATGAAGCAGGCCGATCTTGCTCTTTACGAGGCCAAGAATACCGGCCGCAATCGCGTGGTCGCGGCGGCTGCCTGACGAATCACTTTAGGCGCCATATCGGCCACTTGCGGGTTTTCCACTGCGGTAAGCGGTTTATTACCGATATTTAACCTTCGCCTGTGCGACGCAGGCCCAGATTTTTCCAGCCCGGTAGCCCAAAATGGACTCCGGCGTTGCTGTGGATATTGGTGCGGCGCGACAGTCTTCGGAATGCCGGAGCCCAGCCCAAAATGAAATGAAGACTATAAAAAACGCCCGCCGCCAACAGGGTCAAATAAAGTGTGGTGGCATCACCTCACGTAAGGGGAGGGGCTGCTTAAGTTAGTAAGTTATATTGTCGAACTTCTTCGAGCCCGTCGTCATTAGGCTTAGCCGTCAAGCAGAGCCGCCGAATCTTTGTATGTTCCAAAACTGGACTTTTAACCATAGAATCAAGCTCGGAAAATTCATCATTAAGAATTTGTTGATTTTCTTTCATTTCTGCGCAAATTATCGGCTCATAAAAGAAGCGCTCCCGCAGAGGAGCTGTCGATACCCCATGATGCTCAGGTCCGCCGCATCTCCTGGGTCGTGGGGTCGGTCGGCTAGTAGGCAAGTCATAACGGTTCCTCGTGCCGTTTTGCATGCTGGCCGACCCCCTTTCAAGAAAACGCCGCCACTTCCCGAAGATGGAAGGGCGGCGTTTGTCTGTTTGCGCTATCATTTTTCAAGGCCATCGTCCATGACAATAAAAAACGCGCAACCCGGAGGCGCGCGCTTTTTGAAATCCGTCAGGCCAAGTGATTACTTGATCTTGGTTTCCTTGAACTCGACATGCTTCTTAGCGATCGGGTCATACTTCGTCTTCGTCATCTTGTCCGTCATCGTACGGCTGTTCTTCGTCGTGACGTAGAAGAAACCGGTGTCGGCTGTCGACAGCAGCTTGATCTTGATTGTTGTAGCCTTGGCCATGGTCGTCCTGCCTTTAAGAAAATGAAAGCCGTGGAAGCCGGATGGGCTCCACGGCAAATTCTGGCGCGAAACTACGAATCCCGCCCGAAAAGTCAAGTCCGTTTTCGAACGAACATCAATCTGATGCCGGAAAGTAGGGCATAAAGACCGAAGAAAGCGGCAATCGCCCAGGCAAAACCATTGTTTCCGGCGACGTCGATTGCTGCGCCGATCACCTGTGGCCCAGCAACGGTTCCCATCGCATAACAGAAGACGAAGGCGGCATTGGCGGCAGCCAGATCGGAGCCTGTCAGCCGCGAGCCGAGATGGCTGAGGCCGACCGTGTAGAGGCCGGAGACGCAGCCGCCCCAAAAGAGCAGGATCCCGGCCATCAGCAGCCAGTTGTTGACGAGGATCGGCAGCGTCATCGAGCCGATAAAGCCCATCAGCGCCATCCCTGCCAGAAGCGGTCGCTTGTCGCGGATGCGGTCGGAGAGCAGGCCGAGGGGAATCTGGAAGATGACATTGCCGACGCCCATCATGGTGAGCAGCAGCGCCGCCTGCGATTCGGTGAAATGGGCGCGCACGGCAAAAATCGGAAAAAGTGACAGCCCGCCAGCTTCGACCGCGCCGAAGATGAAGACGGCAGCCGTCGCTGTCGGCACCAGCAGGACGTAGCGCATGAAATGCAATTCCGGTTTTTCCTCGAGCACCGGGCTTTCGTCACGGGCGATGAAAATCGGAATGGCGGCAAGCAGGATGGCGCCCGCGCCGACCAGGAAGGGAAAGATGCCGTCGCTGCCCAGTATCGAAAAGAGCAGGGGCCCGGCAGCGAACCCGATGGAGAGCACGGTCGCATAAATGCCGAGCACAAAGCCGCGCTTGGATGGCGGCGAGGCGGCGTTGATCCAGAATTCGGAGAGAATGAAGAGCGTCGTCGTTGCGCCATGGAAGGCGAAACGTAGCGGAAACCACATCCAGAAATCCTCGGCATAATAGAAGCCGAGCGCGCTCAGCGCCGAAATCAGCACCGCCCAGAGCATCGTCGGCGCAACGCCGTATTTGTGGGCGAGCTTGGTGGTAACGGGTGCCGCGGCCATCGCCGAGATCCCGGCCATCGCCGTGTTGAGCCCGATCAACGTGGATGAGATGCCGCGTTTTTCGAGGATGATGCTGAGAAGCGGGAGTCCGAGACCGATTGCTATGCCGACGGCTGAAATGGACGAGATGGCTGCCACCAGAGAAGGCCAATGGATTTCTTCGACATCGCCCGGTGTGCCGGTTCTCGGCTGAGACATTTATCCATCCTTAGAAAGCTGCGCGAGCGAATCGACCTCTCGTCTCACATGGAAGGGACACAGATGTGCCAAATCCAGGTGACGGGCGGCGTTTCGCAGTATTTCCGATGTGATCTGCGGAATGTAAAGCGTGTTCAGACAAGAAAAGCTTACCGTGTCAAGTCGTTGAAGATCGTTGACTCCCGCGTGTCGGTGGTGGTCGGTGGAGCGCTGGCACTACACGCTAATTATGTCTGGAAGGTGAAGGCGCTCAATCCGGCCGGTGGGGAAGCTCGTAATCATCGCGACTGTCGCTCTCGCCGCCGAAACCATGCATGCGCAGCGCCCATTGCAGGCCGATGACGCCGCCCTTGATCGGCTGGATCGAGGCGATCGCGGCGATGACCGTGATTGGCGCCCATATGGCAAGATGGACCCATACCGGCAACACGAAGGTCAGATCGGTCAGCATGTAGCCGCCGACGAGGACGTGGCCGAGGACCAGGATAACGATATAGGGCGGCAGGTCGTCGGAGCGATGGTGATGTATCGCCTCGCCGCAGGCGCCGCAATGATCGACTGGTTTCAGGAAGGCGCGGAAGAGCTTGCCGTTGCCGCAGGCCGGGCAGCGGTTCAACAGCCCGCGCATGATGGAACGCCCGAGCGGACGCTCGGCTTCGGGTCCATCCCCGTAGCGGACGACCGGATCGGTCGGTGTGTTCATTGCATCTTCCTCTTTCAGGCAAAAAGCATGAAGCGCCGCAATGGGACCATTGCTGCTTTCGGCACCGTGGCTTAGCGGCGCCCGCGCGGGGGACGCGTTCCCGGTTTCTTGCGGACCTGTCCCCTGTCGCGGCGGCCGGCCTTATGGAAGGAACGCACCGCCGTCGGCATCTCGCGTCCTTCGCTCAGCATCTCGAAACGCAGCGCGCCGGCCAGCGGGATTGCTTCCGCAAGCTTCACTGTGACGCTGTCGCCAAGACGATAGCCGAGGCCCGTCTTTTCACCCGACAGTGCCTGATGCGCCTCGTCATAGATGAAATAATCGGTGCCGAGCGTAGATATAGGAACGAAACCGTCGGCGCCATAGTCCGGCAAGGTAATAAAGAGCCCGGACTTCGTAACTCCGGAAACGCGGCCGGCAAACTCCTCGCCGACGCGGGTGCTCAAATGATGGGCGATCAGCCGGTCGATGGTCTCGCGCTCGGCTGCCATCGCCCGGCGCTCGAAGGTCGAGATCTCGGCGGCGATATCGTCGAGCGAGGCTTCTTCGTCGGGGGTGATGCCGCCTTCGCCGAAGCCGAGCGAACCGACCAGCGCCCGATGCACGATGAGATCGGCGTAGCGGCGGATCGGCGAGGTGAAGTGGGCGTACTTCATCAGGTTGAGACCGAAATGGCCGATATTCTCGGGGCTGTAGATCGCCTGGCTCTGCGAGCGCAGCACCATCTCATTGACCATGGTCTGGTGTGCCGTGCCGTCCGCCTTGGCCAGGATGCCGTTGAAGCTGTTGGCGCGCATATTGCCGCCCTTGGCGAGCGAGATGCCGAGTGTCGCCAGGAACTCGCGCAAGACTTCCTGCTTGGCAAGCGTCGGGCCGTCATGAATGCGGTAGACGAGCGGCTGACGCTTCTTCTCGAGCGTCTCGGCGGCGCAGACATTCGCCTGAATCATCATCTCTTCGATCAGCTTGTGCGCATCGAGCCGCGGCGGCACGAAGACCCGGTCGACCGTGCCGTCCGGTTTCAGCAGGATCTTGCGCTCCGGCATGTCGAGTTCCAGCGGCTGGCGCCGGTCGCGTCCGCGCTTCATTACTCCATAAGCGTGCCAGAGCGGTTTCAGGATCGGCTCGAGCATTGGTCCGGTCTGATCATCCGGTCTTCCGTCGATCGCCGCCTGCGCTTGCTGATAGGAGAGCCTGGCGGCACTCTTCATCATGATGCGATGAAAGGTATGGCCGATCTTGCGTCCTTCGCCCGAGAAGCTCATGCGCACGGCGAGCGCCGGGCGGTCGACGCCTTCCTTCAGCGAGCAGAGATCATTGGAGATGCGCTCCGGCAGCATCGGCACGACGCGATCGGGGAAATAGACCGAGTTGCCGCGCTTCAGCGCCTCACGGTCGAGCGGCGAATTGGGGCGGACATACCAGGAGACGTCGGCGATCGCGACGGTGACGATGACGCCGCCGGCATTGTCGGGCGAGGGGTCGATCTCGGCGTAAACTGCGTCGTCATGGTCCTTGGCGTCGGCCGGATCGATGGTGATCAGCGGCACGTCGCGCCAATCTTCACGATGCGCCATCGTCGCTGGTTTTGCCGCTTCCGCCTCGGCGATCACGGCCGGCGGGAAGATATGCGGGATGCCGTGTGCATGGATCGCGATCATCGAGATCGCCTTTTCCGAGCCGACCGAGCCGACAACGGAAAGGACCTTGGCGCGCGGCAGGCCGAAGCGCCCGAGGCGCGCGACTTCAATCTCGACCAAGTCGCCATCCTTGGCGTCGCCGGTATAGTCGGGGTCGATCACCATCTCTTCGCCGCGCCGTTCGATTGGCAACAGGCGGCCGCCGCCGCCCGGCGCGCTGCGGAAAACGCCCATCGCCGCACCGCGGCGCCTGTCGATCACCTTGATGATGCGCGCTGTATAAGCCGGCCCGACGCGATCGACGGCCGGGAAGATCTTCGCCAGGATTCGGTCGCCGAGCCCGGCGACGGGCGCCTTGCCCTTACCCTGGCGGCCTGCCGGCGATTGCTGACGGATGGCGACGGCAGGCGCCACACCCTGCTCCTCTGGCCATTCCGCCGGCCGGCCGATCAGGTCGCCGTCCTTATCGCGCGTCGTGATATCGAGAACGGTGACGGGCGGCAGAGCGCCGGGACGAATGAGCGACTTGCGGCTCTTTTGCAGCATGCCTTCCTGCTCGAGCTCCTGCAGCATGTGCTTGAGCTCGACTCGGCTGTCGCCTTTCAGCCCGAACGCCTTGGCAAGTTCACGCTTGGAAGCCTTCTGCGGATGATCGGCGATGAAACGCAGGATCACTTCCCGCGAGGGCAGCGTGCCGTGGACGATGTTCAGCGGTTCGACAGCGGAAATATCCCTGCCGGCGCGGCCGATCTTGCCCGGGCGCTTGCCCGCGGTGTTCGTTCTGTCGCGCGGTGTCTTGCTCACGTCAGCTCTTTTTCGATTTCGCGGGCGCCTTCGCCTTCGTTGCCTTCGGCTTGGCGGCCGTCTTGGTTGTCTTGGCTTCGGCGGCGGCCGCCTTCGGCTTGGCTTTCCCCTTAGCCGTCTTGCCCGCGGGGGCCTTGCCGGCTTTTTCCGTGATCAGCGCAAGCGCCTCCTCGATGGTGATCGCTTGCGGATCCTTGCCCTTCGGCAGCGTGGCGTTGACCTTGCCCCAGTTGACATAGGGGCCGTATTTACCGTCGCGAACAGTGATGGCGCCGCCGTCGGGATGATCGCCGAGGGTCTTCAGCGCCGCCGGCGTACCGCGCGCACCCCGGCCCGGCGCCTTGTTGGCTTTTTCGGCAATCAGCGTCACGGCTCGATTGAGGCCGACGGAGAAGACATCCTCGACGGTCTCCAGGTTGGCGTAGGAGCCGTCATGCAGAAGGAACGGCCCGTAGCGGCCGATGCCCGACGAGATCATCTTGCCGGTTTCGGGATGTTTGCCGATATCGCGCGGCAGCGAGATCAGCGCCATCGCCTTTTCATAGTCGATATCCTCAGGCTTCCAGCCCTTCGGCAGCGAGGCGCGTTTGGCCTCCTTGCCGTCGCCGCGTTGGATATAGGGTCCGAAGCGGCCGGAACGCAGCGTCAGTTCCTCGCCGGTCGTCGGGTCGGTGCCGAGGCCCTTCGGCTCGTTGAGCGCGACACCCTCCGCTTCTCCGCCGTTTTCCGAAGAAAGCTGGCGGGTGTAGTTGCATTCCGGATAATTTGAACAGCCGACGAAGGCGCCGTATCTGCCAAGCTTCAGCGAAAGGTTGCCAGTACCGCAGACCTGACAGATCCTCGGATCGCCGCCATCCTCGCGCTTCGGGAAGACGAGCGGCGCCAGCGCCTCGTTCAAAGAATCGAGCACGTTGGTGACGCGCAGTTCCTTCGTGTCTTCGATCTGCGCGAAGAAATCCTTCCAGAAATCGCGCAGCACCTGCTTCCAGTTCAATTCACCGGCGGAAATTCGGTCGAGCTTCTCCTCGAGGTCGGCGGTGAAATCATATTCGACATATTTGGTGAAGAAGCTTTCGAGGAAGGCCGTCACCAGCCGACCCTTGGCCTGCGGGATCAGCTTGCGCTTGTCGATCGTCACATAGTCGCGGTCGCGCAGCGTCGCCAGTGTGGCTGCATAGGTCGAGGGACGGCCGATGCCAAGCTCTTCCATCTTCTTGATCAGCGAAGCTTCCGAATAACGCGGCGGCGGTTCGGTGAAATGCTGGGTCGAATTGATCTTCTGCTTGGCGAGCGTCTCGCGCGCATTGATCTCCGGCAGGCGACCATCCTCGTCGCCGTCGTCGCTCTGCTCGCCGTCCTCCTTCTGGTCGGTATAGGCGGCGATGAAGCCGTCGAAGCGGATGACCGAACCGACCGCGCGCAGGCCGGCCTTCTCGCCCTTGTTCTCGGCTGTGATTTCGGCCGTCGTGCGCTCTATCTCGGCCGAAGCCATCTGGCTGGCGATGCCACGCTTCCAGATCAGCTCGTAGAGCCTGATCTGGTCGGCGTCGAGGAATTTGCGCACGCGGTCCGGAGAGCGGTAGAAATCGGTCGGGCGGATCGCCTCGTGCGCCTCCTGGGCATTCTTCGCCTTGGTCGAGTAGAAACGCGCCTTCTCAGGCAGGTAGTGTTCGCCGAACTGGTCGAGGATGGCACGCCGCGCTGCGTCGATCGCTTCGGGGGCCATCTGAACGCCGTCGGTTCGCATATAGGTGATGAGGCCGACGGTCTCGCCGCCGATATCGACCCCCTCATAGAGCTTCTGGGCGATCTGCATCGTGCGGGAGGCGGAGAAGCCAAGATTGGAGGAGGCGGCCTGCTGCAGCGTCGAGGTGGTGAACGGCGGTCCCGGATTGCGCTTGACCGGTTTTGCCTCGACCGTGTCGACGATATAGCTGGCGCCTTCGAGCAGGGCCTTCAGGCGGCCCGCATCCTCGCCGTTGCCGATCGCGCGCGGCTGCAGTCGCTTGCCGTGCGCAGAAACCAGCCTGGCCTCGAACTCATCGCCGCGGGGAGTCTTCAGCAGCGCCGAAATGTTCCAGTATTCTTCCGAAATGAAGCGCTCGATCTCGGATTCGCGGTCGCAGACCAGACGAAGCGCGACCGACTGGACGCGGCCGGCCGAACGCGCGCCCGGCAGCTTGCGCCACAGCACCGGCGAAAGATTGAAACCGACGAGATAGTCGAGCGCGCGGCGCGCCAGATAGGCGTCGACCAGCGGCACGTCGATATCGCGCGGATCGGCCATCGCATCGAGGACGGCCTTCTTGGTGATTGCGTTGAAGACGACGCGCTTGACGGACTTGCCGTTCAGCACCCGCTTCTTGTTCAGCATGTCGAGGACGTGCCAGGAAATCGCTTCACCTTCGCGATCGGGGTCGGTCGCGAGAAACAGCCCGTCGGAGGACTTCACCGCATCGGCGATGTCCTTCATGCGCTTGGCCGAAGCGCCGTCGACCTCCCAGAGCATTTCGAAATCCTGATCGGGAAGAACGGAGCCGTCCTTGGCAGGCAGATCGCGCACATGGCCGAAGGAGGCGAGCACTTTGTATCCCGAACCCAGATACTTATTGATCGTCTTGGCCTTGGCAGGCGATTCCACCACTACAACATTCATGATGATTCTCTAAAAAAGACGCCGCGCCGGCGTGGAAGCCAGCGCAACACGCAGCGCAACTTGGATACTGGCCCTCCGACATGGACAGGGAAATCGCTGCGGTCAAGGGGTTTGCAACAATTTTACTTCTTGCGTACGGTGCAAGCGAAACAAGATTTGCAGCAGAAAACAATGCTAGATTGCGCCAGTGCAGTTTTCAACACGCAGTTCCCCCGTTCCACGCAAGCTTCAATCGGAAAGCGAGACGAGACCGCCCTGATGCCGATGCAGCCTGCCTGATATATCGAGTTCCAGAAGGATGAGATAGACCGCGGATGCCGCAAGGCCGGTGTGGCGGATGACGTCGTCGATCTCGACAGGCGTCGGCCCGAGCGCGCCGATGATGCGCATCCGGTCCGAATCGCCGGGTGGCATCGTTATTGCCCGGCTCTCGCGTGCCGGCTCCTCCGCCATCGACAAGGGGAAGAGGTCGAGTTGCGCAAGCGGCGCCAGGGCTTCGATGACATCGGCAGGTTCGGTAACGATCGAGGCGCCGTCCTTGAGCAGGCCATTGGTGCCGTGACAGCGCGGATCGAGCGGCGAGCCGGGCACGGCAAACACCAGGCGGCCGAACTCGCCGGCGAGGCGTGCCGTGATCAGCGAGCCTGAGCGCATCGCCGCTTCGATGATCACCACGCCAAGTGCGATGCCGGCAATCAGCCGGTTCCGGCGCGGGAAATCACGGGCGCGGGGCTCCCAGCCGAAAGGCATTTCGCTCACCGCCAGGCCGTTGCCGCCGGTTATCTCTTCGATGAGGCCGATATTCTCCGGCGGGTAGGGCTTGTCGAGACCGCCAGCAAGGGCGGCGATTGTGCCCGTGCCGAGGCTTGCTCGATGCGCTGCCGTGTCGATGCCGCGCGCCAGGCCGGAGACCACTGTATAACCCGCCCGGCCGCAGTCGCGCGCCACCATCGCGGCGAATTTGGTGCCTGCGGCCGACGCGTTGCGGGAGCCGACGATGCCGACGGCCGGTCGTTTGGTGGCAGCAAGTGCGCCCTTGACGGCAAGAAGCGGCGGCGCGCCGTCGATCTGTTTCAACGCCTGCGGATAGTCCGGCTCGCCAATGCCGATAAAGCGGGCGCCGAAACGATGGGCCGCCTCCAGTTCCCGGTGCGCCTCGGCCTCGCTGGCAATGCGGATGGCCCGTGTCGCGCCGCCGCGCGCCGAAAGTTCCGGCAGCGCCGCGAGTGCGGCCTCGGCCGAACCGAAATGATTGATAAGATCGCGAAAGGTTGCAGGGCCGACATTGTCGGAACGGATCAGGCGCAGCCAGGCAATCCTCTGCCTTTCGCTTAGCACCGTACCTGTTGATCCCGCGCTCGGCGCGTCCATTATCCTTTCGCCCCGATCTTGCTTTCCGTTCCGCCCATCAGGCGTGAAATATTTGCCTTGTGCTTCCAGTAGGAGATGAGCGTCATGATCGCCATGACGGCCGCGACCTTTTCATTGCCGAGTATCAACAAGGCAATCGGAATGACGAGCATGGCGACGAGGGCCGACAGCGAGGAATAGCGGGTGGTGACCGCGACCGCCAGCCAGATGGCGGCGAATAGCACCACCATGATCGGCGCGACGCCCAGAAGTGTACCGATATAGGTGGCCACGCCCTTGCCGCCCTTGAAGCCGATCCAGACGGGGAAGAGATGGCCGATGAAGGCGAAGAAGCCGGCGATGATCGCGGCCTCCTCACCGAGGAAATAGCCGACGATCCAGGCCGCCGCCGATGCCTTCAGGGCGTCGAGCAGCAGGGTTGCGGCGGCGAGCTTGCGGTTTCCGGTTCTGAGCACATTGGTCGCGCCGATATTGCCGGAGCCGATGCTGCGCACATCGCCGAGGCCGGCGGCGCGGGTGAGAATCAGGCCGAAGGGGATTGAGCCGAAGAGATAGCCGATGACGGCGGCCGCAAGCGCGATCGGCAGCGTGATCTGCCATGACATGAGATTGGATAACATGTGCCCCCTCAGCCCTCCTTATCGTTCCGATCGTCTCTTAAACCGCGTGGACAAGCTTTCCCGAAACGTAGGTCGCAACCGCTCGCCCGCTGAAGCGCGCATCCTCGAACGGCGTGTTCTTAGAGCGGGAGAGAAGCATGTCTTTGGCGACAAGCCAAGGCTCATCGAGATCAATCAGCGTGATATCGGCCGCGGCACCCGGCTTCAGCGTGCCGGCCTCAAGGCCGAAGATTTGTGCCGGGCGGGTGGACATGGCGTCGATCAGCCGCATCAGGCCGACCTGGCCGCCATGGTGAAGCCTGAGGGCCGCCGCCAGCATCGTTTCCAATCCGACTGCGCCATCGGCCGCCTCGCCAAATGGCAGCCGCTTCGTGTCGACATCCTGCGGGTCGTGCGAGGAGACGATGATGTCGATCGCGCCGCTCGCAAGCGCCTCGCCCATGGCGACTCGATCGTCCTCCGGGCGCAACGGCGGATAGAGCTTGAAGAAGGTGCGGTATTCGCCGATGTCGTTCTCGTTGAGCGCCAGATTGTTGATCGAGATGCCCGAGGTCACCTTGGCGCCACGGCTGCGGGCGCGTTCGATGGCCTCGACCGACTCCGGCACGGAGATCATCGCGGCGTGATAACGGCCGCGCGTCAGCTCTGCCACCCTGAGATCGCGTTCGAGCGGGATCAGCTCGGCTTCCTTCGGAATGCCGGAGAGTCCCAGCCAGCTGGCGAAAAGGCCCTCATGCATGACGCCATTGGCGCCGAGATATTTGTCGCGGGTCTCGCAGGAGATGACGGCGCCGAATTCGCGCGCATAGGTCATGATCCGGCGCAGCACCTGTGTGTTATGGACACTGGAATGGGCATCGGTGAAGGCGACGGCTCCCGCCTGCATCAACAGGCCGATCTCCGTCATCTCCTCGCCGGCAAGACCCTTGGTGAGGGCGGCTGCCGGATAGACGTTGACGGCGGCCGTGTCCCGCGCCGTCTTCTTGACGAATTCGACCAGCGCGATGTCGTCGATGACGGGATCGGTGTCCGGCATCATGATGATCGAAGTGATGCCGCCGGCCGCCGCCGCCCGGCTCGCCGAGGCGATCGTCTCGCGATGCTCGCCGCCGGGCTCGCCGATATGGACGCGCGCATCGACGAGGCCGGGCGTTGCCACGAGGCCGGTGCAGTCGCGCACGACGGCGCCTTCCGGCGCGCCCTGGTTCTGGGCCCCGCTGCCAGCGGCAAGAATCACGCCATTTTTAGCGACGATCGTTCCGATCTCGTCGAGATTGCGCGAGGGATCGACGATGCGGACATTCTTGAGGACGATCGAGTTGCTCATGCCATCATTCCGTCGGTTCGGGGACCTTGGTTCTGCGAGACGAGCAGCGTCTCCATGACGGCCATGCGCACTGCGACCCCCATTTCCACTTGTTCGGCGATCACGCTCTGCGGACCATCGGCTACCTCGGAGGCGATCTCGACGCCGCGGTTCATCGGCCCGGGGTGCATGACCAGCGCATCATCCTTCGCCGCTTTCAGCGTTTCGGCGTCGAGTCCGTAGAAGTGATAATATTCGCGCACCGACGGCACGAAGGCGCCGGACATGCGTTCTCGCTGCAGCCGCAGCATCATCACGACGTCGGCGTCCTTCAATCCTTGCTTCATCGAGTGGAACACCTCGACGCCCATCTCGGCGATGCCGGCGGGCAGGAGGGTGGCGGGCGCGACGACGCGCACGCGTGCGCCCATCGCGTTCAGCAGCAGGATATTGGAGCGCGCCACGCGCGAGTGCAGCACGTCGCCGCAGATCGCTACGATGATGCGCGAAAGCTTGCCCTTGGCGCGGCGGATCGTCAGCGCGTCGAGCAACGCCTGGGTCGGGTGTTCATGCTGGCCGTCGCCGGCATTGACGACCGAGCAGGAGACTTTCTGGGCGAGAAGGGCGGCCGCACCGGCGCTTGAATGGCGGATCACCAGCACGTCCGGGCGCATCGCATTCAGCGTCATCGCCGTATCGATCAGCGTTTCGCCTTTTTTCACCGAGGAATTGCCGACCGACATGTTCATCACGTCGGCGCCAAGCCGCTTGCCGGCAAGCTCGAAGGAGGCCTGTGTGCGGGTCGATGCCTCGAAGAAGAGATTGATCTGCGTCAGTCCGCGCAGCGTCGACGTCTTCTTCTCTCGCTGGCGGCTGATCTTGACGGCTTCGTCGGCCTTGTCGAGAAGATAGGTGATATCCTGCTCGGTGAGGCCCTTGATGCCAATGAGGTGGCGGTGGGGAAAAAAGACCATGACCCTGCCTCTTGCTGTCTCTTGCGGTCTATAATGAGTGCCGCCCGCCGGGGCAAGCACGCGCTGTGGGCAAAGGCTTATGTCCCCATGCATTTTCGCCCGAATTCCGATAGAGCAGAATGAAGCGAATCATAACTTCCGGTTTTCCTTGCCGGGTTCTTGCACTAGAAGCGAACAATGACCTCCGCAAACCGGACTGACGACAAACTCGCAGAACTCAACCAGCCGAGCCTGTGGTCCGGCATCAATGCCTATCGGTCCGATCCGCTGATTGTCGATCTGACGGCGGCCTTGCCGCGCGGCATCCGTGAAGACCTGGAAAATATCGGCCGCTACGTCACCTCGCCGGAGGCACAGGAGCTGGCGCGCATGGCAAACCAGGGGGCGCCACAGCTGCGCACCCATGGTCCGCGCGGCGAGCGCCTCGATGTCGTTGAGTTTCATCCCGCCTGGCACGCGCTGATGCGTCGCTCCATGTCGGTCGGCCTGCATTCCTCCGTCTGGGATCCGCAGGCCGATATTGAGGCGAAGGACGCGGGCCACAAGGTCCGCGCCGCGCGATTTTACCTGACGGCACAGCTGGAATCTGGCCATCTCTGCCCGCTGACGATGACGAGCGCCTCGGTGGCCGCGCTGTCGGCGTCCCCTGCTGTGCAGAAGGACTGGGCGCCGAAGATCCTGTCGCGCAAATATGATTCGTCCAACCGGCCCGCCATGCAGAAATCGGCGGTGACGATCGGCATGGGCATGACTGAAAAGCAGGGCGGCACCGATGTCAGGGCCAACCGCAGCGCTGCTGAAAAGGTCAGCGAAGGCATCTACCGGCTTTCCGGCCACAAATGGTTCATGTCGGCGCCGATGAGCGATGCCTTTATCATGCTGGCGCAGACGAAGGAGGGCATGGGCTGCTTCCTCGTGCCGCGCCTGCTGGAGGACGGGTCCGCCAACGGACTGCAGTTCCAGCGACTGAAGGATAAGGTCGGCAACCGCTCTAACGCCTCTTCAGAGGTGGAGTTCACCGACACCTTCGGCTTCCTGCTCGGCGGCCCGGATGCCGGCATCCGCACTATCCTCGACATGGTGACGTTGACGCGGCTCGATTGCGCGCTGGCCTCCTCAGGCATCATGCGCGCCTCGCTGGCCGAGGCCGTGCATCACACGCGCGGCCGCAGCGTCTTCGGCAGGATGCTCGTCAACCAGCCGATCATGACGCGCGTGCTGGCCGACATGGCACTCGATGTCGCTGCCGCCACCGCGCTGTCCTTCCGTCTTGCGGATGCTTTCGACAAGGCGCGCGGCAATGCCGAGGAGGCGGCCTATGCCCGCGTCATGACGCCGGTCGCCAAATACTGGTGCTGCAAGATCGCGCCCGCGCTGATCTATGAGGCGATGGAATGCATCGGCGGCAATGGTTACATCGAGGAGCGCCCGATCGCCCGCCATTACCGCGAGGCCCCCGTTAATGCCATCTGGGAAGGCTCCGGCAACGTGATGGCTCTGGATGTGCTGCGCGTGCTCAACCGTGGCAAGGACCTGTTCGAGACGGTCTTCGCAGGTCTCGCCCGCGATCTCGGCCCTGCCGGCAAGAAGACGATCGACGTGTTGCGCGCAGCAATCGCGCTTTGCGAACAGGACGAGGGCGCGGCACGCCTGCTTGTCGAGCAGCTGGCACTTGCCGCCGGCGCCGCCGAGCTCTACCGGCTCGGGGCAGGGCGCATCGCCGACGCCTTCATCGAGACACGCCTCGCCGGCGGCTGGCGCTCCACTTACGGCATGCTCGACTCCCGCTTCGACGCCAGCTACGTCGTCGATCTGCTCTACCCACCGGCCGCCTGATTGTCGGCGGGGGAATGACGTATCTCGTCGAGGTCGCCTTCCCACCCGATCCCTGCGAGATCTGCGATCGCATTTTTCTGACGGTGCCTGTCGACGAGGCTTCGCAATGCCTGTTCGATCGTGGCCTTTTTCGTCGCCAATCCCGTGGGGGCCATTGCCGCTTCGAGCAAGCCCCTATCGATATCCAGAGTCGTTCGCACGGTCGCATCCCATGTGTGTAATCTCAATAATACACATACTCGCGCTGCCTTGCCGAAAATCGATGCTGATGCCGCCGCCATAAACGAAAATCCGGCCGCGTCGCCACGGCCGGATTTATCTTCATTTACGTCCGAAAATCAGCGTTCAAAAGAAGCCACGGCGCTGCCACCAGCCGGCTTTCTTCGGCTTACCTTCGTCGCTTTCGCCATTTTCGGTGCGGGTGGATTTCACCGTCGGCTCTGAGGACGAAATATTGGATTCGCGGTTGGCGCGAACTGGCTTTGCTTCTTCCTGCGCGGGCGTTGCGAGATCGGCGGAGGCTTCGACCACCTCCGGCTCTGCTTCTACGGCGGGTGCCGATTCCGCGACTGGTTCTTCGACCGGCGCTGCGGCGGGCTTGCGGCGGCCGCGGCCACGGGCAGGCTTTACCTCTTCGGCGACGACAGCCACGTCCTCGACGGCAGCCGTTACAGCTTGGCTCTCGTCGGCCTGTTCGGCAACCGTCTCGACAATTGGGGCTTCACCGGGAGCGACGTCATCCGAAGTGCCGTCGTCTTCATCCTCGCTGCCGCTGTCTTCGCCGGCTTCATTCGCCGTCAGCTCGGAGCCGTCCTCCCGGTTGCGCCGACCGCCGCGCTTGCCGCGGCGACGGCGCTTGCGGCGCTGCGATTCCTCGTTTTCGGCGCGGCTCTCGGGTGCAGCGGCGGCGGTTTCGTCGCCCTCGGCGCCCGCGTCGTCGCCGTCTTCCTCTTCGTCGCCGGCTTCGCCTGCAGCGGCTGCCGGGTGCTCGGCATTGCCGTTGCGGCCACGACGGCGGCGGCGACGCTTGCGCTTACGGTTGCCTTCACCTTCGCTTTCCGAACGCGCCGCAGCGGGACGTTCGGTTGCGGCAGCCTTTTCCTCGAGTTCTTCGTCTTCGTCCTCATCAGCCTCGATGACGATGTCGTCATCCTCATCCTCGGGAATGGCTGCGAAATTGAAGAGGCTTTCGATCTTGACCGGGTTTTCCACGGGCTCGCCGCGGTCGATTGCGAAGTGCTGCGCGCCGACCGAACCGTCAGCATCGATGATAATCGCCACGCCAAAGCGCGCTTCGTAATCGACGATCGTCTGGCGCTTGTGGTTGAGCAGGTAGAGCGCGATATCGGGCGTGGTGCGCACGGTGATGTTGTGCGTCGTGTTCTTGAGCAGATATTCCTCGATGCCACGCAGCACATGCAGCGCGACGGAGGACTGCGAACGGACGTGCCCGGTGCCGCCGCAATGCGAGCAGACCTGGGTGGTCGATTCGAGAACGGAAGCGCGGATGCGCTGGCGCGACATTTCGAGCAGGCCGAAATGCGAGATCCGGCCGACCTGGATGCGGGCGCGGTCGTTCTTCAGGCATTCCTTCAGCTTCTTCTCGACGGCGCGGTTGTTGCGCTTCTCTTCCATGTCGATGAAGTCGATCACGATCAGGCCGGCGAGGTCGCGCAGGCGAAGCTGGCGGGCGATTTCTTCCGCGGCTTCGAGGTTCGTCTGCAGCGCGGTGTCCTCGATCGAGTGTTCGCGCGTCGATCGGCCGGAGTTGACGTCGATCGAGACCAGCGCTTCCGTCTGATTCATGATCAGGTAGCCGCCGGAACGCAGCGTCACCTGCGGCTGCAGCATGCGGTCGAGCTGGGCCTCGATGCCGGAGCGCGAGAAGATCGGGTGGATATCGCGGTAGGGCTGAACCACCTTGGCATGGCTCGGCATCAGCATCTTCATGAAGTCTTTCGCTTCACGATAGCCTTCCTCGCCGGCAACGATGATCTCGCCGATATCCTTGTTGTAGAGGTCGCGGATCGAGCGCTTGATCAGCGAACCTTCCTCATAGACGAGGCAGGGGGCGGTGGAGGCGAGCGTCAGCGTGCGGACGTTCTCCCACAGGCGCATCAAATATTCGAAATCGCGCTTGACCTCGACCTTGGTGCGGTTGGCGCCGGCGGTGCGCAGGATGACGCCCATGCCCTGCGGCACTTCGAGCATGCGCGCGATTTCCTTCAGGCGCTTGCGGTCCTGCGGATTGGTGATCTTGCGGGAAATGCCGCCGCCGCGCGCCGTGTTCGGCATCAGAACCGAATAGCGGCCTGCAAGCGAGAGATAGGTGGTGAGAGCGGCACCCTTGTTGCCGCGCTCTTCCTTGGCGACCTGAACCAGCAGGATCTGGCGGCGCTTGATGACTTCCTGGATGCGATACTGCTTGCGCGGCTTGCGCTGCACGCGGTCCGGCACCTCTTCCATCGCGTCTTCGGCACCGACGGATTCGATGACTTCCTCTTCGCCGTGATCATCATCGTCATCGTCGTCATCGTGGCGACGCTTGCTGGTGTCGATATCCTCGGAGATGGCGTCGGTTTCCACCATCGCGGCCATCGTGCCGCCGGCAGGGGCATCATCGTCGTTGTCGACACTCGAAGCGCCTTCCGCTTCGACGTCGGTCGGAACGGCGTCTTCCGTCGCGGTTGTTTCGGCGACCTTCTTGCGGCTGCGGCGTGGTTTGGCCTTCTTGGCCGGGGCTTCTTCGGCGGCCACGGGCGAAGCTACGACCTCCGGCGCTGCAGCAAGCTCTCCGGTCGCTGCCTCGTCGGCTGCGGCAACCGGCTCCGGCGCCTCCGCCGGCACGATACCGACATCCGGCTGGTCCTGGGTCGAAAGGTCGACCATCGGCGCGGTTTCGACGTGCTCTACGTCTTCGTCGCGACGGTGCTCCTCGGCCTCGGCCCGAAGCAGCGCCTGACGGTCGGCGAGCGGAATCTGGTAATAATCAGGATGGATTTCGGCGAAGGCCAGGAAGCCGTGCCGGTTGCCGCCGTAATCGACGAAAGCGGCCTGCAGCGAGGGTTCGACCCTCGTTACCTTTGCAAGATAGATATTGCCGCGGATCTGCTTCTTGTGCTGCGACTCGAAGTCAAATTCTTCTATGCGGTTCCCGCGAACGACAACGACGCGCGTCTCTTCCTCGTGAGACGCATCGATAAGCATTTTGTCTGCCATGTAAGCTGTGCTCCTCGGCGTGGCCGCGAGAGCGCATTCCCGACTGCTGTTGAAACAGAAAGAATGCGGTCCACCGTGGCCGCGCCGGATAATGAAAGTCGCGCTTGACGCGAAGGGAAGAGCAGCAGCCAGACCGCAGCCGGAACCGTTTCGGTCCGGGGCCTGTACACTTCAGATAAAACCTGCTGCGAAACCATCAACAACCAAGCGTGATCGACAAATACGAAGACCCGGTTCGGGTCCGATGAGGTTGCTCCCTGAGAGCGTGGTGGCTGATCCACCAATGAAGTTCCGACAGAAGCCGGAAAATCAGGATCCAGTTCCCGGGTTGAAGCGCATGAGACGGCGGACGATGACCGATGTGGCGCCAGGTCCAGATCTGGCTGGCAGCCCTTGCGGCGACTCTATCCCGTCAACACTTCTACCCTAAAATGCGTTGTATGTTTTCTCTGTCACAATAGCAAGGGAAAAGCCAAATGTGCCATAATATTGATGGATTTCGAATCGCATAGAAACTGGGGGCAGGTGACCGCGATTCGGCAGGTCGCAAGGCGTTTCGCTCTCGGGCGTCCGTTCGGCCATATCAGGTCCATCACGGTTATAAATAGGGTGTGGCGGTTTATTGTTTAAGAGGGCTCGGATCGCGGTGCAGTCCGCAACGCGGCGATCGACATTCGCAAGACGTGTTCAGACGGCGGTGCTCATTGCAGGTTTCCTCCTGCCTGGCCTCGCGGGTTCGGCCGAGACGAAGGATCCGCTGCTCGCTTATGGGGCGCGCATCATCGGCGATGACGCCAGGACGCGCATCGTCATCGATTTCGACCGCGAACCGCATTTCTCTGTCCATTATATCGCCAATCCGGAGCGGATCGTCGTCGATCTGCCGGCCACCGCCTTCGGTTTTCCGGCGAAGGATTTGGCCGCTCGCGGCCTCTTCAAGGATATCCGCTACGGCAAGATGGATGAGGAGAGCGCCCGCATCGTGCTGACGGCGGCAAGGCCGGTGAAGCTCTCGCTCGCCAAGGTGCAGGCCGACGAGGCGGGCAGGGGCCATCGCCTGGTGCTCGACGCCGAAATGATCGATAAGCAGGCCTTTGCCGAACTGGTCAAGACACAATCCTGGGATGATCGGACCGAGGCGGCCCAGACGACGAGCGCCATTCCGGCGCCGGAGAAAGCCGCCCCCGGCGATTTCGTCATTGCCGTCGACGCCGGCCATGGCGGCATCGATACCGGCGCTATCGGCGTCGATACGAAGACCGAGGAAAAGCAGGTGACGCTTGCCTTCGCCAGGGCTCTGGCCGACCGGCTGAACAAGGAGCCGGGCATCAAGGCGTTCCTGACGCGCAGCGACGATGAGTTCCTGTCGCTTTCTCAGCGCGTGCTGATCGCCCGCCAGAACCATGCCGGCCTGTTCATTTCACTGCATGCCGATACGCTGAAACAGAAGGATATCCGCGGCGCGACGGTCTATACGATTTCGGACAAGGCCTCCGACAAGCTCGCAGCCGATCTTGCCGATCGCGAAAACCTTTCCGACCAGATCGCCGGCAAGGAGGTAGTCGCCGAGCCACCCGAGGTCGCCGACATCCTGCTCGATCTGACGCGGCGCGAGACGCAGGCCTTCTCGATCTCGCTGGCCGAGAGCGTGCTGAATTCCTTCAAGGACCAGGTCGGCACCATCAACAATCCGCACCGCCACGCCGGCTTCCGCGTGCTGCAGGCGCCCGACGTGCCGTCGATCCTGCTCGAGCTCGGGTTCCTGTCGAATGCCGAAGACGAAAAACTGCTGCTCGACGAAACCTGGCGCACCAGGATCGCCGATCTCCTGACCGAGGCGGTGAAGCGATACCGCACCGGCGTCGTGGCGAATGGCGGCTGATGGACGCCTTCAAAAAATCCCTCGCGCCTGCTGCACGGCGGCAGCCTGAAAAACAAAGACTTAGCCTGCCTCGCCTGATTCAACTTCTGAGCAAGATGTTTCAATCAGGAACAGAACGGGCGTTGCTTGGATGTGACAGTCGTGACGAAACGCTGCCGCAGCCGTGATTGCGGCGGGCAGAGCCCTATTTTGCTCACATTCGCGCCGTTACTCCGGCTTATGTTTCCTAGCTTGAGACGCGGAATCGGCTTGTGGCGGTAGCGCTCATGGAGTAAGCCGCGCGTAACGTGCAAATTGTCTCGATCTGTGCAATCGTTGCGTCTGCGCCGATTGCAGATCGAAGAGACCGGTAGCTGAAAATATGCTTAGACTTCTTGGATATTTCTTCGGAATGGCCTGCGTCCTGTTTCTGGTCGCGGCGGCGGGTATTGCCATCTATCTCGCGAATGTCGCCAGGGATCTTCCGGACTATGCCGTTCTGAACAGCTACGCGCCGCCGGTGACGACCCGCGTCCATGCCGGCAACGGCGCTCTCATGGCCGAATATGCCAAGGAAAAACGTCTCTTCCTGCCGATCCAGGCCATTCCCGACCGTGTCAAGGCCGCTTTCCTCTCGGCCGAAGACAAGAATTTCTACAACCATCCGGGCGTCGATCTTACCGGTCTCGGCCGCGCAATCCTTGTCAACCTGCAGAATTTCGGTTCCGGCCGCCGTCCCGTCGGCGCTTCCACAATCACCCAGCAGGTGGCTAAGAACTTCCTTTTGAGCTCGGACCAGACGATCGACCGCAAGATCAAGGAAGCAATCCTCTCTTTCCGTATCGAGCAGGCCTACAGCAAGGACAAGATTCTCGAACTCTACCTGAACGAGATTTTCTTCGGGATGAATTCCTATGGAATCGCCGGCGCAGCACTGACCTATTTCAATAAGTCGGTCACCGAACTGACCGTCGCCGAGGCCGCCTATCTGGCGTCGCTGCCGAAGGGGCCGGCCAATTATCATCCTTTCCGCCATCCTGAGGCGGCGCTCGAGCGTCGCAACTGGGTTATCGATCGCATGGTCGAGAACGGCTATGTCAGCCAGAGCGACGGCGCGGAAGCCAAGAAGCAGCCGCTCGGCGTTACCGCCCGCAGCAACGGTCCGTCGCTCTTCGCGTCCGATTACTTCGCCGAAGCCGTGCGCCGCCAGCTGATCGACCAATATGGCGAGAAGGTCCTCTATGAGGGCGGCCTTTCGGTGCGCACGTCGCTCGATCCGCAGATGCAGCTCGCCGCCCGCAAGGCGCTGCAGGATGGCCTCGTCACCTATGACGAGCGCCGCGGGTTCCATGGGGCTATCAAGCAGATTGACGCAAACGGCGACTGGGGCAAGGCGCTTGCCGATATTCCCGCGTTGTCCGACGTTCCGGAATGGCGCCTCGCCGTCGTGCTCGCCGTCTCCGACGATAACGTCGATATCGGCCTGCAGCCGGCCAAGGACGGGAGCGGCAAGATTGCGGCGGAGCGTCTACGCGGCACCATCGACGCCAAGAACATGCAATGGGCCTATCGTTCGGCGGATGGCTCGCGCAAGACGGCGAAATCGCCCGCCGGTGTCCTGAGCCCGGGCGATGTCATCTATGTCGAGAAGCTGGGTGACGACGCGTCGACCTCCTACCGTCTGCGCCAACCGCCGAAGGTACAGGGCGGCCTTGTCGCCATGGATCCGAAGACCGGCCGCGTGCTCGCGATGGTCGGCGGCTTCTCCTATGGCCAGTCCGAATTCAACCGCGCCACCCAGGCGATGCGCCAGCCGGGTTCCTCCTTCAAGCCCTTCGTCTACGCAGCGGCGATGGACAATGGCTATACGCCGGCCTCCGTCATCATGGACGCGCCGATCGAGATCGTCTCGGGCGGCCAGGTCTGGAAGCCGGAAAACTACGGCGGCGAAGTCGGCGGCCCGTCGACGCTGCGCTCGGGCATCGAGCATTCGCGCAACCTGATGACGGTGCGCCTCGCCAACGATCTCGGCATGAATATCGTTGCCGAATATGCCGAACGCTTCGGTATCTACGACCACATGCTGCCGGTTCTCTCGATGTCGCTCGGCGCCGGCGACACGACAGTGCTGCGTATGGTCTCGGCCTATTCGGTCATTGCCAATGGCGGCAAGCAGATCAAGCCGACGCTGATCGACCGTATCCAGGATCGCTACGGCAAGACGATCTTCAAGCATGAGGAGCGCCTCTGCGAGGGCTGCAATGCCGGCGACTGGCAGAACCAGGAAGAGCCTAATGTCGTCGACAACCGCGAAACCGTCCTCGACCCGATGACCGCCTACCAGATCACCTCGATGATGCAGGGCGTCATCCAGCGCGGCACCGCTGCCGGCAAGATCGATCTCGGCGGCCGCGACGTCGCCGGAAAGACCGGCACCACCAATGACGAGAAGGATGCCTGGTTCGTCGGTTTCACGCCGGATCTGGTCGCCGGCCTCTATATGGGCTTCGATACGCCGGCCCCGCTCGGCCGCGGCGGTACCGGCGGCGGTCTCTCCGCCCCGATTTTCAACGAATTCATGCAGGCCGCCGTCAAGGACATGCCGGAATCGAAGTTCGTCATTCCGCAGGGCATGAACCTGATCCCGATCGACCGCAAGACCGGCATGGCCGCCGCCGACGGCGATCCGAACACGATCGTCGAAGCTTTCAAGCCCGGTACCGGACCCGCCGACAGCTTCTCCGTCATCGGCATGGACAGCACCATGGCGCCGGAGGAGATCCTGAAAACCTCGCCGCAGGCCAACCAGGCGGTTCAGACCGGCACGCCTGGCCTGTTCTGAGCCTCACCTAATTTTGGAAGCCCGCTACGGCTCTTTACATCCGCGGCGGGCGTCTCTATGTCACCAGCACTTGAAGAAGACCGTTACAGAGAAGCAGGGAAATGCGAGCCGAAATCGAAAACGTGGTCGATGAAACCAAGCAGGCTATCACCCTGCTGAGGAGGCATCTTTGACTGGGACCAGGCGATAAGACGACTGGACTGGTTGAACAACAAGGCAGAGGATCCGAACCTCTGGAATGACGCTGCCGAAGCCCAGAAGCTGATGCGCGAGCGCCAGCAGCTCGATGACGGCGTTAGCGGCGTCCGACAACTGGAACAGCAGCTGAAAGACAATGTCGAGCTGGTCGAGCTTGGCGAGGAAGAAGGCGACGAAGGTGTCGTCAAAGAGGCTGAGGAAGCCTTGAAGGCACTGAAGGCCGAGGCCGCGCGCCGCCAGGTGGAGGCGATGCTCTCCGGCGAGGCCGACAGCAACGACACCTATCTCGAAGTCCATTCCGGCGCCGGCGGCACCGAAAGCCAGGACTGGGCGAACATGCTGTTGCGCATGTACACCCGCTGGGCGGAACGCCAGCGCTTCAAGGTCGAGCTTCTCGAAGTCCATGACGGCGAAGAGGCGGGGATCAAGTCCGCGACCCTGCTCGTCAAGGGCCACAATGCCTATGGTTGGCTGAAGACGGAATCGGGCGTGCATCGTCTGGTGCGCATTTCCCCCTATGACAGCAATGCGCGCCGCCATACGTCCTTCTCTTCCATCTGGGTCTATCCGGTCGTCGACGACTCGATCAACATCGACATCAACGAAAGCGATTGCCGCATCGACACCTATCGTTCGTCGGGCGCCGGCGGCCAGCACGTCAACACGACGGACTCGGCCGTGCGCATCACCCATATCCCGACCGGGATCGTGGTGGCCTGTCAGCAGGAACGTTCGCAGCACAAGAACCGTGCCAAGGCCTGGGAAATGCTGCGTGCCCGAATGTACGAAGCAGAGTTGAAGAAGCGCGAGGAGGCCGCGAGCGCCGAAGCCGCTTCCAAGACGGATATCGGCTGGGGTCACCAGATCCGCTCCTACGTGCTGCAACCCTACCAGCTGGTCAAGGACCTGCGCACCGGCGTCGCCAGCACCGCTCCGGACGACGTGCTCGACGGCGATCTGAACGAATTCATGGAAGCGGCCCTTGCCCACCGCATCAGCGGCGCCGCCGACGCGGTCGTCGAGGATGTCGACTGATAATGCAGCAGTATGGAAATCAGAAAGCCCTGGAGACGGGGCTTTTTTTGTTCAGCCTATCGCGCCGGCGCCGCCGTCATGAAACAGCGCTGCCGATAGAGCGGCAATCTCGTCATGGACGGCCCCCCGCTCGATGCCCGGCGGATCGGTGAAGAGCTCGGCGGCAAAGGCAAGACCGAGTCCTGTGCCCTCCGGCACAAAGACATAATGCCCGAGACCGCCGCCGAAGATTTTCAGGGCGCTGCCGGTCAGCCGCTCATGCAGCCATGAAGAACATTCCTCGGCTGGTGCCGCCTTATCGGCATCGCCGACAAGGATAAGAGCGGGTGCCTCGACTGTTTTCAGGCTTTCCTCGCTGAAACCGAGAATGGAACGACCTGGTGCGCACAGGAGCGCCGCCGTGATCCGGTCGTCCCGGTAGCATTGCGACATGCGGGACCAAGACTCGCGAAATACCTCGCTGGTGCGAAGTAAGGAGGGGATATGATCGGCAAGGTCGGGAAATTCCCTTGGACCGCGTGGACCACCCGGCTTCAGCCTTGATGGTTCGAACTGGGAGAACTGGGTGACCGCGCCGAGAAGCAGCATGACGCTATAGGCTCCGGCTGAAAATCCGGCCGCGAATACACGGTCTGCATCGATCCGACCGGCGAGATCGCCAAGCCAGTCGCGACAGCGGTCGAGCATCAAGCTCAGATCCGGCGCCCGTTCCCAGAGACAGGCAAAACCTTCGGCGCGATAATCCTCACTGCCCGTATTGCCGTGATGGTCGACGCCGAGCGCTGCAAATCCGCGATCGACCAGGCGTCGCGCCAGCCATTCCAGTCCCGCCGCAGAACCGCCGGTGCCGTGTGACAGCAGCACGAGGGGATAAGGCCTGTCTGAAAGCCGAATCGGTGCATCGCGAGCGACCGCCGCCTTGCGAAACCAGCTTCTCTCCCGGATCTCAAGTTCCCGCGCGTCATCGGCAGCCGGATACCACAGCGACCAGCGGACGGGCCTTGGGCCAGCTGCGTCCCAGGCCGGTCTCCGGTCGTCGTAGAGGACGCCCTCTCGAAAGCCGAGCTTCATCTTGGTCGCCTGTGCGAACAGCGTCTCGCTGCTCAATTGGTCGCTTTCTCAATGGTGATGTCGCCGAGTTCGTCGATCAGCACGGTCCAGCCGTCCGGCTCGGCCGCGGGATCGGTCTTCAGATAGATCGTGGCGAAGAGGCCGGGTTGCTTGATGATGCCGTTCGAGTTTTCCGGGCGGATATCGGTCACGTAAGGCTTCAGCTCGCTGATCTCCTGCAGTTCGATGGTCGAGGCAATCATCGGACCGGTCTCGGTCTGGGCAATCTGCTGAAGATAGACTTTCGACGTCCTGTCCGGCTGACGCACGGCAAAGAGCTTATAGTAACCATGGCGCTTTTCCTGGGTGTCGGAAACGCTTTCGGCCTTGGTGGGCGCCCGCTCGACATCAGGCGCGTTGCCGTCGTCCTCCCAGTAGCCGGTGCTGGTCGCAAAAATCACAGAAGCCGGCAGGACGACGTCCTGCGTGGGAGCAGCGATCGCGGCCGAGCATCCGACGAGGAAAATCGTAGCCATCAATGTCAGGCGCATTGCCATCATCTCAATCCTTGAACTGCTCGGCGAGAATGCGGTCGGACCAGGAGCGGTCCGGATCGGAGAGGATACGCGCCGTCATATGCTCCGACTGAGCGATGCGGACATGCAGCACCGATTTGACTTCCGTATTGTCTGCCACCGCGTTCACCGGCCGCTTCACCGGCTCGAGCACGTCGATATCGACAGTCACCTTGTTCGGAAGCAGGGCGCCCCTCCAGCGCCGCGGCCTGAAAGCGCTGACCGGCGTCATGGCGAGCAGTGGCGCCTCGAGCGGCAGGATGGGACCATGGGCGGAAAGATTATAGGCCGTCGATCCGGCAGGGGTAGCCACCATCAGCCCGTCGCAGATCAGCTCCTCCAGACGCACGCGCCCGTCGACCACGACCCTCAGATTGGCGGCCTGATAGGACTGGCGGAAAAGATAGACTTCGTTGATGGCGAGCGCTGTGGAATTTGTACCGTCGGCATTGGCCGTTGTCATCTTCAAGGGACGGAAGGCGTTTTCGACGGCGACGCAGATACGCTCCTGAAGCCGTTCCGTGCTGTAATCATTCATCAGAAAGCCCACCGAGCCTCGATTCATGCCGTAGACCAGCTTGCCCGAGTTCATGGTGCTGTGCAGCGTCTGCAGCATGAAGCCATCGCCACCCAGAGCGACAATGACATCAGCCTTGTCCTGCGGCACGTCGCCATAGATGCGAATCAGCTCTTCGCGCGCTGCGAGCGCCTCCATCGTTGGCGAGGCGATAAAGGAAAGCGTCTGGAATGAACGGCCCATACAATGCCCTTTGTGAAGCTGCTCTAGCTAAAGGATAAATGGCAGTCGCGACAAGGCCGTTTTGCACGGCAAGGCGTTTTGGATCCACGCCGACTTGTCCGTGCCGACACGGATTTTCCTTTACAGGATCGCAGAATCTGCTAGTTGGGCAGCTATTGCCCTTGTAGCTCAGTTGGTAGAGCACCTGATTTGTAATCAGGGGGTCGCGGGTTCGAACCCTGCCGGGGGCACCAGACCTCTTTGCGCGAGCGGCGCGTTTTCCTTAATGAACCCTGTCTGAAGGACTGCTTCAGCAGCAATTCAGCCTTGGCGGCCCAGTGTCTCCTTATCGTCAATGAGGAAACAGCCATGAAATTCGCGCCTATTTTCCTGACCGCAACCATCTCCATCGGTGCGGCCCTTGCTGCCGTTGCACCCGCCGCCGCCATGCCTGTCGACCGGTCGGCGCTATCCGCGCAAAGCGACATCATCCAGATTCATGACAGCTGGCGACGCGACCGCTGGCGTGACGATCGTGACTGGCGTGGCGACCGTGACTGGCGTGGCGACCGTGACTGGCGGGATGATCGTGACTGGCGCGATGGCCGTGATTGGCGCCGGTCCGAATGGCGCTATGAACGCCGCCATTGGCGGCCGTGGCGCTGGGAAGAGCGTCGCGAGTGGCGCCAATATGATCGCGACATGCCTCGGTTCTATCGCAGCTGAGCATAGTCGTTCGGTGGGATTAACGCGCAATCGCCGTCGGCGTTTCTCTCGACCTATTGCACCGGCCCCGGCGTCGCGGGGCCGGGCGCCGTCGGCGACAGGGGATCGGGCTGGCGGACGGGGTGCGACGTGTCCACCCAGATGATGCTGAGGATGATTCCCACAAAGGCCGCGATGAAGAGGATACCGAAAATCAGCGGTCGAATGGCCATGATGGGAATCGCTCCTTCTTACTTGTGACCGGTCGCTACGGATCGATCGCCGCCAGATCATAATGCTCCAGAAGGTCATTCCAAGGCAAAAAGTGGATTTCTCCGGGTCGAGCCCTGCGCCGGGATCAGTGGCGCACGAGCGAAAGCGGCTTGCCGCCTTCCTCTCTGGACTTGTCGAAATTGCCGTCGGCGCGCATGTCGAAGCTGAGCGACGAACCATCATGGCTCATCAACGTCAGCCCGAAACCGTTGATATTCCATACGACGAGCTTGAGCCTGGCGACATTGGCGGCGCAGTCTGCGGAAAGCGACAAGGGCGCGTGGCCGTCCGCATCGATGGTGCCGTCGAGTGTCACGCTGCAGAGTTCTTCGCCGCCCGGTCTTTGCATCGCCCATGTCCCGGCAAGGCCCCTGAAGGTCGGCAGGCGATCGACACCATCGGGTGCGGAGAGCAGCAGCAGCGGTGTTTCGTCTTCCGTTTTCATCGGCGAATCCTCATTCTCGACGAAACGGGCGATGACCTTGCGCGTCGGATCGATCAGGATGAGGCCGCCATTGCCGTTGAAATTCCAGGCAGCGGCTTCGGCAAGCGATGGCAGCGGCTTGGAACAATGGTCCTGGCCCGAGAGCGAATAGCCGCCGATCGCAAGGTCGGTTTCGAGCGTCAGCCGGCATCCGGCGCGTCCGTTTTCGGGCGCGACCAGATAGGTTCCCGCTTGCGCCCTGAGAATATCAGGATCGATATCCTGCGCCCCAGCCGGACCGCAGTCCAGCAGCATGGCTGCTGGAATTGTGAGCCGAAGCATGAAACCAATCATCGCAATCCCCCTCTGCCGCGGCCCGTAAGCCGCTTTTAAGTCCAGCCTATGCCTTTAAGTAAAGCCGCGCGGCGTAGAGCGCGATCGCCGCGGCGTTCGATACGTTCAGCGATTTGATCGCGCCCGGCATGTCGAGGCGGGCAAGCGCCGTCACGGTCTCACGTGTCTTCTGCCTCAGCCCCTTGCCCTCCGAGCCGAGCACCAGCGCCACCTTGTCGCCTGAGAAGGTGCCTTCGAGCGGCGCCGGCCCTTCCGAATCGAGGCCGATGGTGGAGAAGCCGAGCTTGTGCAATTCGCCGAGCGCATCGGCGAGGTTGGTGATCTGTATATAAGGTATCAGTTCCAGGGCGCCGGAGGCGGATTTGGCGAGCACGCCTGACTCGGTCGGGCTATGTCTCTGAGTGGTGATAACGGCCCCGGCATTGAAGGCGACGGCCGAGCGCATGATCGCGCCGACATTGTGCGGATCGGTGACCTGGTCGAGCACGAGCAGGAGAGGGCTGTCCTTTAGCGCTTCGAGCCGGCGCACCGGTAGCGGCCGCGTTTCCAGCATGACGCCCTGATGGATCGCCTCGGGACCGAGCACCTTGTCGATCTCGTGCGGCGAGACGATTTCGAAGGGAATGCCGAGCGTCTCGACGTCGATTTCCAGACGCGCGAGCGCATTCTGCGTCGTAAACAGCTTGATCTTCTTGCGCTCCGGATTGTCGAGAGCGGCGCGCACTGTATGCAGACCGTAGAGATATACCTGATCGGGCGCGAGCGCCGGCGGCTTCCAGTCCTCAGCCCCACGCCGGCGCTTCTGTGGCTGGGGTGTCGGGATCTCGCCGCGTTCGCGCTTGGCGTCGCGGTGGGCGCGCCTCAGATTGGCGTAGTGCGTATCCTTGGCGGATGGGTCTGTCGCGGCCTTGCCGCCGGATTTGTTGTCTTTGCTCATGCGGCTTTATAGCCATGGCGTTCGCGGCCGCATAGGCTTTCTTTCATGTGCCGGCTTTCGGCGGCGAATGAAATTTTTCGTGTTTTTTCCATTGTCATCGTGTTGACAGACGGAAATGCTCCGGTCATATACGCGGCGCAGACGACGGGCGGCAACGCTTCGAAGTCTGACGAACTTGGTCTTCAAGATCCGGACGAAAAACTGGAGAGATGCCCGAGTGGTTAAAGGGGACGGACTGTAAATCCGTTGGCTCAGCCTACGTTGGTTCAAATCCAACTCTCTCCACCATTCGTCATTGGATCGGACCATCCCGCGGGTATAGCTCAATGGTAGAGCAGCAGCCTTCCAAGCTGAATACGCGGGTTCGATTCCCGCTACCCGCTCCAGTCTCCCTTAAAATCAATTGATGCGATCGCAGTCGCGGTCGTCGCGCACGCTGTTTCCAGTCGTGGGGGACGCCGACCGCTGTGCCGCAGGCGAGGGATCGTCAGTGGCCGCGGTTCATCCTTGGTAATCCGTGCGAATTTCCCTGGGATTCCAGCGATTTTTGGAGGGGCTGCGGCGAATCGCCTTGCAGGCGGCGAATTGTCTCCCATATGCGCTGTCACGCCAAGATTGGCGTCTGCAATTAAGTCTTGCGCAATTTCGCCGAAAGCCTTAAACGGCGGCACTAAACCGGTTCGCCGGGGCCACCATTTCGTTCACAGGAAGCATTCAAATGGCAAAGAGTAAGTTTGAGCGCAACAAGCCGCACGTCAACATTGGCACGATCGGCCACGTTGACCACGGCAAGACGTCTCTGACGGCAGCGATCACGAAGTACTTCGGTGAGTTCAAGGCGTACGACCAGATCGACGCGGCTCCGGAAGAGAAGGCCCGCGGCATCACCATCTCGACGGCACACGTCGAGTATGAGACGCCGGCCCGCCACTACGCGCACGTCGACTGCCCCGGCCACGCCGACTACGTGAAGAACATGATCACCGGTGCGGCGCAGATGGACGGCGCGATCCTGGTTTGCTCGGCTGCTGACGGCCCGATGCCGCAGACGCGCGAACACATCCTGCTCGCCCGCCAGGTCGGCGTTCCGGCGATCGTTGTGTTCCTGAACAAGGTCGACCAGGTTGACGACGCCGAGCTTCTCGAGCTGGTCGAGCTCGAAGTTCGCGAGCTTCTGTCGTCCTACGACTTCCCGGGCG
>NZ_MXPU01000023.1 GCF_002204185.1 Rhizobium esperanzae
ATTCAATCGCGCTCAGGATCGTCCTGTGCCGGATCGTATTGAGCCTGCGGGGTGGAAAGTGACGTTGCGGTCCTCGCCGCAAGTGCCTCCGTCAGCCGCGCACTGGTGTTTGCCTTGACGGTCAGCTTGCGCGAGACATTGCGTGCAAGCGCAGTGCCTTCTTTACACCGGCCGTCATCTGGGTAGAAACCGCCGCATCCGCATCCGCGGAACCGGCATGGGACACGAATGTCACGATGTGTGGCGATCCGATCACGGGGCATCTGCCTTGGCAACCGGATAATCGGTTCATCGCCGAGGGCCACGAGACAGCTGAACCGATTGGAACTACGGCGAGGCCCAAGGATCGTGTGCCTGTCTTGACCGGGGGCAGCTCGACTTCTCGCGAACGTATCCCTCGCGCGCTTATCAAACCTTGTCCCAGTCCTGCTGTTGCGCCACCTTCCGAGCTTGGAGACCATGAAAAGCGTCGCTGTTCATTCGACAGCCTGAATGGGCGCTTGGCGCTTTGTTCGTAGCCCAGCTTGGGTCCATTCGGCTCGGAAACGGCATGCGCCTGCAGATCCTGTTCATCACACGTTTCGAACGTAAGACCGAAGCCATCGGAGTGACGCCGTGATGCGATTTTCATTTGGTACGAAATTTGCTGGTTTTGGTAACTCCGCTTGACCAAAGGCTCTGATGCCGGCCTCGTCGGACGAGGACTGATTTTAAATCAAGAGCGGAGTTTCAGAACCTGACACGATGGGGGGTTCGGTGCGTGTGGAACGCTTGGCGACACGAGGATGACACCGAAAAATTTCGCGGGGTCTAATTAATGGAGTGAAACATGAAAAAGTATGTTTGCGAATTCTTCGGAACCTTTACGCTTGTCTTCCTCGGCTGCGGCACACTGCTCTATATGCGTCTAGAGGTGGGCCTGCTGGGTGTCGCTTTAGCCTTCGGAATGACCGTGGTTGCTATGGCCTACACGATTGGCCCAGTCTCGGGTGCGCATCTTAATCCGGCGGTCAGCCTGGGTTTCCTTGTGTCGCGCCGACTGAGAGCGTGGGACTTTGTCGGGTATGCGTCTGCTCAATGTGCAGGAGCTATCGCGGCGGCGGGCACGCTCTACCTTATCGCTATGGAAAAGGTCGGCGGGTACGATATCACCATAGAAGGTTTCGCTCAAACCGGCTGGATAGTCTATGGGTGGAGAGCCGCGTTCCTTTTTGAGTTCATCGCCACGTTCCTGTTCGTGACTGTATTCCTCAAATGCACGGCAGAGGGGGGCGCTGTCGCACGATTGGCGATTGGACTTACCTTAGTTGCGGTCCACCTTGGCGGTATCACGGTTTCTGGTTCTTCTGTGAATCCAGCACGATCGATCGGCCCAGCACTTTTCGCAGGAGGGGCGGCACTCTCTCAACTGTGGCTTTATATATTTGCGCCAATGCTCGGCGCTGTTGCAGCCGGCCTTCTTCAGCTCAGGGGGATACTCGCGTCAAGCAAGCCGCAAAGTCTGCGCAAAGTTCGTGCGGCCCATCGAGCTTAAATATCGGTCTGCCCTCGCCCGGCCCCAGTTTTCGCAACGGTGCTGTAGAATCGGAAGCGCGGCAAGGATAAGCGAGCGCAGACACATTCGCTTCGAGATTTTGACTGCTCGCGCACCATAAAGCTGAGGCTGCCGCCAATTTACTCTCTAGTGCAATTGACCGGTAGAATTTTCTCGGTCCCAACACAGGCCTTCATATCGTCGCGGCGGAACCAGATCGCGCGTCCGCATCTGAGCGGCGGGTTGCCAGCGGTGAAGACGATCTGCTCGTCGGTCCGCATGCGCAGCACCTCATGCGGCTGGATCAGGGGTCTGGCGGCGAGTTGCTTCGATCGCGTGCGCGACGATCCTTTCGACTGAACACTGCGGCTGATCTGGTCGATCTCGACGGTCGCCATGCCGCAACGGCGCGAGATGTAGTCCGCGGTCTCGGAATCGTTGATCGCTGCAAAGGATATCCAGCTTGCGCTCTCGAACCATTTGCTGGCAGCGTCGCGACCGCCGTAGGTCTCGCGCATCTGGCCGATCGACTGGTAGATCGTGGTCAGCATGATACCATATTTGCGGCCGGCGTCGCGTGCGGTCTCCAGGATGCGCATGTAGCCGAGGCGCGCCACCTCATCGAGGAGGAAGAGCGCCCTCCCCCGCATCTCGCCGTTGCGGTTGTAGATCGCGTTTAGAAACGAACCGATGATGACCCGCGCCAAGCCCGAATGCGTCTCCAACGTCTTGAGATCGAGATTGATGAACACGTCCGTTTTTCCGTCTGCAAGATCACCCGTCGTAAAACTCGTTCCCGACACCAAGGCGGCGTAGTTCGGGTAGGATAGCCAGTGGGTTTCCTTGACCGCGTTAGCATAGACGCCCGAGAAGGTTTCCGGTGTCATGTTGACGAAGGCCGCGACATTTTCCTTCACGAAATCTGAACTTGAATCGTCGTAGATTTCCTGCAACCGCTTTCGCAGTTTGGGTTCGGGCTCGGACAAGTTCTTGCGTACTTGCCGGAGCGTCTGGTCGCTTTCCGTCGTGTGGCCGGAGAGGCAAACGTCGGCAATCAGCGCGGTGAGCAATTGCAAGGCCGAGGCGCGGAAGAAGTCGTCGCGAACCCACGGGCGCCACCGCTGTCGCTTATAATCCACGATGCGACGGAGGCAATATCCTCCTCCTTCGTTCCGCCGAAGCGGCCGATCCAGTCGAGCGCGTTGAAACCGATCTCCGACTGCTTCGGATCGAGGACGAAGACGTCGCGGTTGGCGTTGCCACGGTGTTTCGACACAATTGGCGCGACCTCGTTCGACGGATCGAGGACGACGAGCGCAGCGCCCCATGTCAGCGCCGTCGGAATCGTGACTGACGTCGTCTTGAAGCCGCCCGATCCGGCGAAAACGATGCCATGAGACGAGCCGAACGAGCCGTCGAAGCAAAGCAGCGGCGACTTGCCACCTGCTCCCCAGGTCTCGGCACTGCCGGCGCGAAACGGCTGGGATGCAGTGCTGTCGCGGTCGACGCGATAGCACTCGCCGATGACGACTCCGCCGGTCTCGGGAAACAATTTTTCGGCTAGTAATAGTTTCATCCAGTCCGCGTCGCCGTGCAGAGCCCGTTTTCCAACGATGCGTTTCGGCTCGGCCTTGGCGAATGCGGCATTACCGGCAATCGCCACCCGCACGCCGAACAGCGCCGACATCAGCACCGTGGTGGTGCCGATCGCCGTTGCGGGATCGAGATAGTTGAAGATCGATCTGCCGGCCGGGACTTGTTCGAAAAACGCGGAGAGTCGCGATGCCTCGCGCATGACAGCAATGAGGAGCGCGGCTATCGCGCCGGTGACAACGCCCCATCCGGCCGTCTTGATCCGCACCGAGCCGGCGCTCGCAAACAAGAAGACGATGCCGACGACCGACGCGGCGACATAGGGCAGAGCGATACCGGCGCGGCCGAGCATCTGCCGGGCGGCATCGCTCTTGCCGAAAGGGGCGAGCCAGTGTTCGATCCCTGTCGTTCCGATGGCCGCCAGCATCATCAAAGTTGAGGGTGCAACGAACAGCACGATCCTATTCATGGGTCTCTCTAAACGCCACAGCACCGATAACGGCAAGCCGTGAGCGCTCCTGTGCGTCTTCCTTCAGTCGCGCGGCGGCATCAATGAGGAGCCCGAGCAGTAGCGCGCGCTTCTCGTCTCGCAGCCCCGCCTTGACGATAAGGCCGCCGAGCTCAATCTTTTCGCGTGTGTCCTTCTTGCGGGCGTCGGATGTCGTGGATCTTCGCATTCGCTCAAGCCTCGCCAGTCCTGCCCTCAGCCGCGCCAGGCGGGTGTTGCGCGGAGAGTGTGCCCCCCTCCCCATTGTTGGAGGCGCCTTTCCCTCCGTTCGGACGGGCCTTGCCTCCGCGAAATCGTTTCGCCAGTTCCTCGAACGCTGCCTGCAATTCACTCTCGTCGATCTCGACTTCGCCGAGCCCGGCTTTCAGCGCGATCCGGCCGATCCGCTCGGCCTCCCGGGTCTCGGCGAGCTTCAATTGTTCTTGGAGCCTGGCGATTTCGTCGCGGATTTTCGAGGTAGGTTTCTTCATGTCCGGATGTCTCCTTGGGTGCGAAAGCTAGTCTTTCGGACCCATCTTCCGAATGTCGGTGCGGAACGCACTACTGTGAATACTACAATCGCCAAGGGCGATGCTTTCCTGGATGATCCCGGCCGCTCGAAAAGGGCGGCATCCGAAGGGCGCAATTATACGTCGCTGACGCGACGTCCTTTTGATAGCGCCTGGCGGGGCCGATCTCGCTGCCGAACAAGTTGATTTTGCTCGCAATCGGGAGATAACTCCTCTGTGGCCGTCCCTCATTTCTCCGTCAGCATTGTCGCCCGCGGCTCCGGCCGCAGCGCTGTGCTGTCGGCGGCCTACCGGCATTGCGCGAAGATGGAATACGAGCGCGAGGCCCGCGCGATTGACTACACGCGCAAGCAGGGCCTGCTGCATGAAGAGTTCGTGGTCCCGGTCGATGCACCGCAATGGCTGCGGGCGATGATTACCGATCGCTCCGTCTCCGGGGCCTCCGAGGCCTTCTGGAATAGCGTCGAAACCTTCGAGAAACGTGTCGATGCCCAACTCGCCAAGGACGTGACCATTGCGCTGCCGGTGGAACTCTCGACCGCGCAGAACATCGGGCTGGTGAGGGATTTCGTCGAGCGGTACATCAGATCGAAGGGGATGGTGGCCGACTGGGTCTATCACGACGCACCCGGCAATCCGCATGTGCACTTGATGACGACGCTCCGGCCGCTGACCGAAGATAGTTTCGGAGCCAAGAAGGTCGCACTGACAGGCCCTGACGGCAATCCTCTGCGCAACGATGCCGGCAAGATCGTCTACGAGGTCTGGGCCGGCAGCCTCGACGATTTCAACGCCTTTCGCGACGGCTGGTTCGCCTGTCAGAACCGGCACCTGGCTCTTGCCGGCCTAGACCTCCGCGTCGACGGCCGCTCCTTCGAGAAGCAGGGGATCGAGCTCGCGCCGACCGTCCACCTCGGTGTCGGCGCCAAGGCGATCGAACGGAAGTCGAAAGAAGCCGAGCGGGATATTTCGCTGGAGCGGCTGGAGCTGCTGGAGGAGCGCCGGGCTGAAAACTCCCGCCGCATCCAGCTCCGCCCCGAGCTCGTGCTCGACTTGATCACGCGGGAGAAGAGCGTCTTCGACGAACGCGACGTCGCCAAGATCCTCCACCGCAATATCGACGACGCTGGCCTCTTTCAAAATCTGTTGGCAAGGATCCTGCAAAGCCCGGAGACGCTCCGGCTCGAACGCGAACGCATCGAACTTTCAAGCGGCCGACGCGAGCCGGCGCGCTACACGACGCGGGATCTCATCCGGCTCGAGGCGGAGATGGCCAACCGCGCGATCTGGTTGGCTCAACGCTCCTCTCACGGGATTGCGGAAGCTGTGCGCGAAGCCACCTTCGCGCGTCACTTGCGCCTCTCGGACGAGCAGAAGACGGCGATCGCACATATTACTGGCGGCGAGCGCATCGCCGCGGTGATCGGACGTGCCGGTGCCGGCAAGACGACGACGATGAAGGCGGGGCGCGAAGCGTGGGAAGCCGCCGGCTATCGCGTTGTCGGTGGGGCGCTTGCGGGCAAGGCCGCCGAGGGTTTGGAGAAGGAAGCCGGAATTGTCTCCCGCACGCTGTCATCATGGGAACTGCGCTGGAACCAGGGCCGTAGTCAGCTCGACGACAAGACCGTATTCGTTCTCGATGAAGCGGGCATGGTGTCGTCGCGGCAGATGGCGCTGTTCGTCGAAGCGGCAACCCAGTCTGGCGCCAAACTGGTGCTTGTCGGAGATCCGGAACAGCTGCAGCCGATCGAAGCCGGAGCTGCCCTCCGCGCCATTGTCGATCGCATCGGTTATGCCGAGCTCGAAACCATCTATCGCCAGCGCCTGCAATGGATGCGCGACGCGTCGCTCGATCTGGCCCGCGGAAATATTGGCAGAGCCGTGGAAGCCTATCGCGCGCAGGGCCGTGTCCACGGAGCCGAGCTGAAGGCTGATGCCCTGCAGGCACTGATCGCCGATTGGAACCGCGACTACGATCCTGCCAAAACAGCGATAATCCTCGCCCATCTGCGTCGCGACGTGCGCATGCTTAACGAAATGGCTCGGGCAACGCTCGTCGAGCGCGGTCTCGTCGCGGAGGGTTTTGCCTTCCGAACCGAAGACGGACACCGGAAATTTGCAGCCGGCGACCAGATCGTGTTCCTGAAAAACGAGGGTTCGCTCGGCGTCAAGAACGGTATGCTCGCGAAGGTTCTTGAGGCAGGGCCCGGGCGCATCGTCGCGGAAGTCGGAGAAGGCGAGCACCGCCGCCAGGTCACGGTCGAGCAACGCTTCTACGCCAATCTCGATCACGGCTATGCCACCACGATCCACAAGAGCCAAGGTGCCACCGTCGATCGCGTGAAAGTACTGGCGTCCCTCTCGCTTGACCGCCATCTCACCTACGTTGCCATGACGCGTCATCGCGAAGACCTTGGCCTGTATTACGGCCGGCGATCCTTTGCCAAGGCAGGCGGACTGAGCCCGATCCTGTCGCGCAGACAAGCCAAGGAAACAACGCTCGACTACGCCAGCGGCCGCTTCTACGCCCAAGCCCTTCGATTCGCCGAGGCCCGTGGTCTTCACCTCGTTAACGTCGCACGCACTGTCGTTCGCGACCGCCTTGCGTGGACCGTCCGGCAAAAGTCGAAGCTCGCCGAGCTTGGCGCACGTCTGGCGGCGATCGCCGGCAGGCTTGGTCTGTCCGCCGGCGCGGCCAAGACTACTCAACCGCGCAGCATCAAGAAGGCAAAACCCATGGTATCGGGCATCACCACGTTCCCAAAATCGCTGGAACAGGCCGTCGAAGACCGGCTTGCCGCCGACCCCGGCTTGAAGAAGCAATGGGAGGAAGTCTCGGGGCGCTTCCATCTCGTCTACGCTCAGCCGGAAGAAGCGTTCAAGGCCGTCAACGTCGAGGCGATGCTGAAGGACGAAGCTGCGGCGAAATCCACTATTGCCAGGATCGGTTCCGAACCGGAGAGCTTTGGTGCCTTGAAAGGTAAGACTGGGCTCCTTGCCGGCCGCGCCGACAAGCAGGCCCGAGAAATGGCCGTCACCAATGCACCGGCGCTTGCCCGGAACCTGGAACGCTATCTGCTTCAGCGCACGGAGGCGGAACACAAATATGAAGCCGAGGAGCACGCTGCCCGCCTGAAGGTCTCCCTAGACATTCCAGCGCTGTCGCCGGCGGCAAAACAAACGCTCGAACGCGTCCGTGACGCCATCGATCGCAACGATCTTCCCGCAGGCCTCGAATACGCGCTCGCCGACAACTTGGTGAAGGCCGAACTCGAAGGCTTTGCGAGAGCCGTATCGGAACGTTTCGGGGAACGCACCTTCCTGCAGCTTGCGGCCAAGGACACGAGCGGTCAGACCTTCCAGTCAGTGACCTCAAGCATGTCTGCGGGGCAAAAGGCGGAGGTGCAAACGGCCTGGAGCGCTATGCGCACGCTTCAGCAACTTTCGGCGCATGAGCGCACGACCGAAGCACTTAAGCAGACTGTGACGCTGCGGCAAACGAGGAGCCAGGGGCTCTCGCTTAAATGACGCTTCAAGTTCGAACACACACACGAGCCTCTGCCCAGCGAAGGCGAGCCGCCAGCACTCTGTCAGTTGCTGCGGGCGCCGCCGCGCTGATGTCATTGGGTGGTTACCTGGGTGGCTATCGCGTCAACCTGACGCCGAGCGAGCCGCTCGGCCTCTGGCAGATCGTCCTCCTCAACCGTTCGCCACGCGTTGGCGACCTGGTGTTCATCTGCCCGCCAGACACAGCCACTATGCGCGAAGCGAGAACTCGGGGTTACCTCCGCTCCGGCCTTTGCCCCGGCCATCTCGCCCCGATGATCAAGTCGGTGGCTGCGGTCGGCGGTCAGCGGGTCGAGGTCGCGAACGAGGTAAGGGTCGATGGGCGCTCGGTTCGTGCTTCCGCGGTCTCGGGAAAAGATGGAGAAGGTCGGCCGCTGACACGGTTTTCCGGCGGCGTGGTGCCGCCCGGTGACGTCTTCCTGCATTCCGCCTTCGCCGGCTCGTTCGATTCGCGCTACTTCGGGCCTGTGCCGGCATCTGCCATTGTCGGTCTGGCGCGCGAGATGCTGACCTATGCGCCATAATTGGGGGTGGTCAACACTGCTTGTCATCGCCTCGCTCGGGGTCGGAACGGTCGCATGGAGTGGCCACATGCTGTTGCTGCCGGTGGCGCTCGGTTTTCCCGTCTTCTGGTCGCTGTCGAGAACGAGATCGACGGTAACGTTGGTTTCCGCCGCATATTTCCTGTCGGCGTCACGCGGCCTGCCGCAAGGCGTGGCCACCTTCTATGCAGCGGATATCTGGCCGGGCCTGCTGCTGTGGCTGGCTGCCTCCGCAAGCTTTGTGGCAGTGCACGCGCTGCTGTGGACGAAGGATGCTGGTCGTCGACCAACTCGCTGGCCGCGCTCCTAGTGGCAGTGCCCCCTTTCGGCATTACCGGCTGGGCGCATCCAATCACGGCTGCAGGCGTCGTGTTTCCGGGATGGGGATGGTGGGGACTGGCCGTCACGACAGCCGGCCTGGCGGGCCTCGTTTCCCGCCTCTGGCCAGCTGTCGCCATAGGCCTTACTGCCTTCTGGGTCTGGTCCGCCGCTTTCTGGACCGATCCGAAGCTACCCGAACAATGGCGGGGCGTCGATCTCGAATTGGGTGCCTCGCTTGGGCGGGATACCAGCATGGTTCGTCACCGTGATCTGATTGCAACGGTGCTTGACCGAGCGTCCGACAGTGCTCGAAGACTCATCCTCCCGGAAAGTGCGTTGGGCTTTTGGACGCCAACAGTAGAGCGGCTATGGAGACGCGGGCTGGAAGGACATGACACTACCGTTCTCGCGGGTGCGGCAGTCGTCGACGCGGCCGGATACGATAATGTGATTGTCGCAATATCGGCGGGTGGCAGTCGGATCCTCTACCTGGAACGGATGCCTGTCCCTGGGTCGATGTGGCAGCCCTGGCAGCCCCTCTTCGGAGGCAACGCCCGCGAAATCGCACATCTTCGCAAATCCCGTCGTGACACTCGGCTCCAGCCGGGTGGCGGTACTGATCTGCTACGAGCAACTGATCGTCTGGCCGGTGTTGCAATCGATGCTCGGAGGTCCGGACTTGATCGTTGCTGTCGGCAACGGCTGGTGGACCAAGGGAACGTCCATTGTCGCGATCCAGCGCGCCAGTACCGCCGCCTGGGCAAAACTGTTTGCCAAGCCGCTGGTTTTCTCTTTCAACAATTGATGCAGAGGAGGTCCCATGCTCGACGCGGCCCAAATCAAAGACTGCGCCGACCCTTCACTCACACCCGCGATCGTCGAACAGTTCGTCACTGCCGCGGGCTCTGCCGATCCTCTCGCGGTGACCGTCCGATCGGGCGGCCGATTGATCCTGGTGCCGAAGGCCAAATCACCTGACGAGGCGATGGACATCGTGCGTCAATATACCGGCAAGGCTGTCGTTCGTGTCGGTCTGACGCAGTTTCCGGCCGGTGTGGGGGTCAAGGACCTGGCGGATCTCAAACCAGATTTAATCGACGCCTGCCAGAACCTGCGCAAGGGAACGGCTATGTTCGCCAAGATCATCAGGATCGTCGCCAAATGGTACGGCAATCCAAAAAGCGACGATGTTTTTCCGCAGATTTTCGAGGACTCGGTCTACGCCTGGAAAACCGGCGTGTTCGAAGGGGTAGGGGTGTTTCAGGCGGATGATCCAGGCGGCGCTATCATTAATCAGACCGAGCTGAAGGACGGCGGGGAGACTGAGTTCGTGGACGAAGCCACCCCCTCCCAGACCGATGCGGAACCTCAGGAGTTGGAAGAAGTCGGCAAAGCCGGAATGCGGATTGATCTGTCGAGGATCGGCGGTCAAAAAGGCCTCTAAGTCTCTGTATCTCGATTGATCGCGTAAACGTCCCGACCTCGCTTGGTCCCGGCGCCACCATGCCACGGAACGCTGGCCACTTTGGACCATGTCCACTCGCCGGCTGCCTCCCCAATGCTATATCTGTCGTCCAATGCATGATCATGTCAAATGGACGATCGCCTGCTTCGAACAGAGGTAAAACGGTCCAAAGAGCGCAGGAGGATTCGCGTGTCAGCGCATCCAGGAATTGGTCATCGCGCGAATTTCTGCAGTTGCGGAAGCGCGTCAGGTCAGCACACTATAGTTGCCTACAGGCTGTACGGCGAAGGACCCTCGGCCTTGAGATGCGGTCGGCGCCAACGATACCGTTTTCGCTCACACTGGCTGAGCAATCGTAGCGCGAACGCGCCCGCGAAACGGTGCAACAGCTTCGAGATGAGGAATGTGCTGAAATTTACGACCGGTTGGCGCACCCAGAGCTGATGGGGGCGTTGCCACGGCAGGTCGGACTTGTTCTTGCTAAAAAATCCGATGGATCGACACCAAGGGCGTCAGAGATCTGGCCAAGGACAGTGAGGGTTGCGGACGTCTCGGCACGTTCGATGGCACCAATATGACGCATGCTCAGACCAGTTCGGTAGGCCAGTTCTTCCTGCGTCAGTTTTTTGCCATGGCGTATTCGACGCAAGTTCATCGCCATGACCTCGTTGAGATCCATGACATGAGCGGAACCTGAATCCGAACTATTGTTCTAGGAAGTATAGTTCCGATTCCGCCTGGCGCGTGCTATTGGTGGCCGCCGCGCGTTAATCTTTGAGTCGATTGAGCTGGATGATGGCGATCAGGGCCGTACACCGGCGGCCCAAACGATATACTGCGGTGAGTAGCGTTTGAAGAGTGGGGACGATGTGTGAGGAGAAGCGGATGAGCGAGTCTGATGCGTCCGGAGAGCCCGAAGAAAACGAGGGAGCTTCTCGCTATAGTTCACTCACGAAAACTGAACTGGAGGCGCTGGCCGTCTCAGCATTGCTGAAACACCGCAGTATGCTTGGCGCCGACGAGGCTGTTTACGAAGAATGGCTCAGCGCCAGCCGCGATCCCACCGTATCGAGCGATGTTCTCCAGACTTTGCAGGACGAATATTTTTTAAGGCAGAAGAAGGCGCAGGACCAGCAGGAAGAGCTTTCCGAGATCATCGACGCCCTCGGCTATATTCCATTTATTTCGTCAGAGGAGGAGGGCTGACGGTCAGTACAGGCCACGGTCCTTGGCAATTGCGACGAGTTGGGGAACGGTCTTGGCCTCGAACTTTCGGCGCGCGCTGTCCAAGTAGTGCTGTACCGTCCTCGCGTTGATGCCCGTCAGCATGGCGGTTTCCGGCGCGCTTTTCCCCTTCATCGCCCACATCAGGCACCTCCCCTCCCTTGGGGAAAGCGCCTGTCTTGGAGCCACGAGCGTCGTCGCGCCAACGATCTTCAGGCTGTAATGGACAGCCATGACCGCCTGCATTGCCTTTCGAGCATCACGCAATTTCGGTATTTCCGACTTTCGTTCCGATGACGCCAATGTCAGCAACATTGTCGACCCATAGCTTCCTTCGACGGGAATGGTCACTCCACTACAAATACCGTGCTCGACTGCCTTGTCGCGAAACTGCCGGAGTTCCGAAGAACCGCGAGCCGGCCAGTCGTCGGAGGTCCAGGCGAACATGTCCATGCGGCGCTTGGCCTCCGTCACCACAGGGTCGATCCGCGCGTAGCGACGGGCAAGGTAAATCCCCTCCCAAGTTTCAGGGTAAGAATTGAACGTTTTCACTTCAGCGCCTTCGGTTTGTAGATACGCAAAATAGTCGAACCCACATGCATGCGCAAAGCTCTTGACCGCTTTCTTGATCATACGTTCATCGCGCGCGGCTTCGGCCATGTCGATGAGTGAGCGAAAGTCTTCGTCCATTGACCTTTATCCTGCCTTCTCCCGTGCCGCTAGGGCCCTGATCTCGCCGCAACTTGGCCGCCCTTGTCATCAAGGCCGGCGAAGAGCCGGCCCAAGGTCAACCAATCTCGGATTCATGAGAGCCGTGGGACGCATGCCACAGTCGCTCACCGATATGTCTACTCACGTTCTGCGCGTATTCAAGCTCTGGTCGATCTAAAACAAGACCATAAGATGGAAGATTTTACCGCCGCCAAGCCGCGCACTTCGCTTGCAGCTATCGTCTTGGCTGTTACGGGCCGCTATAGGCCGACGGGAAAACGATGTCCTGATCGACAAGAACGTTGAACTTGTAACCGGGGCGTATGCGGATGGTCGGTTGGGCGTTCAGGTTTTTCGAGATCGTCTGCTCAGCCACACGGCCGAAGCTTTCCGCGAAATTGCTCCTTGCCGCGTCAGAGGCGGATTCCTGGCTTGCGAGCGTCGAACTCTGGGGCGCCGACATTTCGATCCCGCTTCCGATCAGCGCGATTAGAGCGGCTGAACCAAAAGTCCGCCAGAGATGGCGATCGACCTTGTCCTTGAACCCGCCGTAGCCTTCAGCATCGGTGCCGGCCATGCCGCCGATCTGCAGCGTCGAACCGTTCGGGAATATGAGGTCGGTCCAGACGACGAGAACCCGCTCCTGAGCGAAGGAGATTTTCGAATCGTAGCGGCCGAATAGCTTGGCGCCCTGCGGCACGAGAAGACGGTGTCCCGTGGCGCTGTCATAGACATTCTGGCTGATCTGCGCGGTAATGCGTCCCGGTAGGTCGGAATTCAGGCCGGTGATCAGCGTGGCCGGGATGACCGCCCCCCGCTTGAGCTCATACGGCGACAACTGCGGCACAACCTCATTGGGCAGATAACCGAGGTCTTTGATATCCTGGTTGAAAAAGTCCTCCTTTGAGGCCTGGGCGTTCCCATTGACATTCTGTCCCAATAACCCCGATCTCATCGCAGCCGCATAAAGATCGGAGGCGTCGTTCGTCGTACTGTCGGTCTGTCGAGCAGTATCGTTGGTGTTCGCCGCAGCCTCTTCCGCGTCAGACACATTCACCTTTAGCGGCGAGTCCAATGCAGTTGCGCGCGCCTGTAGCCTCGCCATCAGCTGGCGCTGCTCTTCCCGAATATATTGTTCGTCCTGCTCGCGTTTCAGACGCGCCTTCCATTCCTCCTCGGACTCCATACCGGAACGCGGGTCCCGGTCCACCGGCCGCCGCTCGGGAACGGGCTCTTCAGTCTCGACCTTCTGCTCGATGACGGGCGTGGGCTGAAACGATTCGCGTTCAACCGGCTCGCCGATAATGCCGTCTGGAACCCCACGCTTGAGCTGTTCGCCGAAATTTGTCGCCGGGGTATTGGAGGCGCTGTCGATGTCGTTGCCGCGGTTGAAGGATAGTCCTCGCCACGACAGGCCGGTCACGACAATGCCGCAAAACAGCACGACCAAGATGATGGTGACGATGATCGGTAGACGGTTGAGGCGACGCATGCCGTTTTGATCGTCGGCCTGGCCGGATGCGCCAAGTTGAAGCGATTGCACCATGGTCTCCTCTTCAATTGCGCCGCATGACCGAAAGAGGACCCGCTGGCGTGGCGCCATCCGCTGTCGGCTTGTAGGCGCGGCTGATCGCGATGGAAGCGGTGGTCATCCGCGCGAGAACCTGGCCCTCAATGCTGTCGATCACATAGGCAAGCTCGACTGGCTTGATGTCCTTGCCGATCTTGTTGTCTGTAACGACGGTGTATCCCCATCCTTTGAGGGCCGCCTCAAGCGCGGTC
The DNA here is from genome assembly GCF_002204185.1 of Rhizobium esperanzae. GTDB lineage: Bacteria > Pseudomonadota > Alphaproteobacteria > Rhizobiales > Rhizobiaceae > Rhizobium > Rhizobium esperanzae. The sequence goes on from NZ_MXPU01000023.1 coordinate 13,757, forward strand.
GCAAACTCGGATTGGTCGTTGTTCATCTGGATCGTCGTCACTCTGGCAGAGCCGATCTGCTCGGCCAACCGACCGGCCATGTCACCGGCAACGGCGCTTGTGGCCGGTCCGGTGACAGCCCTCTGTGTTATACCGGTGGTCAATGCTTCATCGGCCGTCTGGCAACCGGAAGAGAAGGCGACGGCGATCGAGGCTAACAGCAGCTTGCGCATGATCACCCTCCCCGCTTGATCGTGATCTTCTGTTGTCGCCATCCGACGCCGGAAAGGAGGATCGCCTTGTCGACCACGTAGTCGACGATCATCATGTCATTCTTCATGCGAAAATTGACGATGCGGTTCTGACCGCCCGAGACGACGAAGAGGACCGGAGCGTCCTGGCCAGCGATCGCCTTTGAAAACTGAATGTAGGTCTTTGCTCCATCGGAATAGACCTGTTTTGGTTTCCAGGCGGCGGTGCCGCTCACCGAATAGGAGAAGTTAAGCTTATCGGGTGCGGCGCCTTGAATGCCTCCGGTTTCCAGCCGCGCATTGATGTCGCCGAGCTTCATCGAGACATCGTCGGGATACTCAAAACCGATGCGGGCCATGTATTGGGTCGGATGCGACTTGAGCTGGATATGGTATGTGCGTCGCGACGTCGTAACCACCATCGAGGTAAGGAGCCCGGCTTCGGATGGTTTGACGACCAAATGGATGGCCTGCCCACCGGTCGCGCCCGACGTCGCCGGCTCGACCTTCCATCGCACCGTGTCGCCGACAAGCACGTCGCGGACGATCTCGCCGCCCTGCAACTCGATATCGCATACCTGCAGCGGCGAGCAGACGACCGAGGGTTGGGTTTCGCCGAACAGGAAGATGACCTTTCCATCCGGACCGGTCGTGACGAGACCGGCCGTTCCGCGCCACGTCCTGGAAATTCTCGTTCCCTTCGCCTCGTTCGAGGTCATGCCTTGCGCCAATGTGCCGCTCGCAAGAGCGAGCCCTGCAATGCAGCCGGCGGCCATGATCAATCCTGTTCTGTTCATTTAATTTCCCCGCATCAAAGCTGTGCCGTCCAGTCGAAATCACGGACGAAAAGGCCGATCGGATTGACCCGGATCGTCGCCTCGTCCTGAGGCGTGGTCAGCGTGACCGTGGCGATTCCCCGAAACCGGCGCGTGCCCATCTCCTTTCCCTTGCGGTCGCGCTCATATTCGGTCCAGTCGATCTGATATGTCTGGTTGGAGAGCGCGACGATGTTGTTGACTTCGATCGCGACCGTCGACGTCTTCCCCTTCTCGAATGGCGAGTTGCCACGGAACCAGGCATTGATCTTCTCCGTGGACGGGTCCGAAGTCCTCAGGAGTGCGTAGGTCCGGTCGATATATTGCTTCTGGACCACGGCGTCCGGTGTAATGGAGCGAAAGCTGCTCACGAAGTTGCCGATGGTCGCGCGGACCACGCGTTCGTCGGCATATTCAATTCGCGCTGGAAAGCCGGCCATCACCGACGTCCCAAGTTTGTCGACCTCGACAATGTAGGGCACGAGCTTGACCTGTGCGCTTAGATATAAGGCGTAAGTGAAGCCGATCACAGCCATTGTCATGCCGAGGATCCCGACCAGTCTCCAGGCGGCTGCGGCTTTGACGTATGAGCCATATCGTTCCGACCATTCCTGGCGTGCGGCGAGATACGGGCTTTCGGGAGCGCTGTTTGCTGCCATGGATCCATCCATTTCTGTTTCTTGCTAGTCGTTGAGTTCGGGTGGTCGCTTGGCGGCGCTGTGCCCACTGCGGCTTTCATCAAGCTTGGCGTTTGCGAGCCCGAGGATCGACCCCGCATAGGCGCCGGGCGAGCCGATCGCCTTCTCCTTGGTTGCGGATCCCGCAGCGTTGCCAGCAGAACCGATGCCGGCGCCAAGGCCTTTGAAGGCCGCGCCCACGACTGACGAGCCCGCAGCTCGAGCGGCTTGGCCCGCCGAAAACCCGGCCCCCGCCGCCCCTGCTCCGAGAAAACCTGCGCCGGCGGCGAAGGACGCGGCTTGTCCGCCGTGGCGAATGGCCTCCATCCCTCCGGAAACTGATGCCCCCTGCACCACGCCTTGCAAGATGTTGGGGACGTAGATCGCGATGATGAAGACGACGACGGCTATACCGGCTATCGCCAATGCTGTCTGAAACTGGTCACCGATATCAGGTTGGTTCGCGAGCCCGATCAGGACCTCCGATCCGATACGCGAGATCATGACAAGCGCCATGAGCTTCATTCCCACCGAGAAGGCGTAGACCAGATAGCGGATCGCGAAATCTTTGGTGTAGGATGATCCGCCAAGCCCGAGCATGATCATCCCCGCGAGCAGACCGATATACATCTCCACCATCACGCTCACGAAAATCGCTGCAACAAGCGAAAACGAGATGACGACGACGACCATGGCGAAAGCTGCCGAGATTGCGAGCGCGTTGTCCTCGAAGAGGCCGAACTGGATCTTCTCCGACATTTTGGTTGCGACGGCGAGGCCGGCATTGAAGACGTCGGCAGGTGAAGCAGTTCCACCGCCGGCGCCAATCTGGAATAGGCTGTCGACCACGGCCTTGGCGAAGGCTGGCCCTTGCGCGAGCACGAAGGCGAAGAAGCCGACGAACATGATCCGTCGCACCAACTCTGCGAACCAACTATCAAGTGACGCGGCCTGGATTGCGAGCCAGACGGCCGCGATGCCAATCTCGATCGTCGCGAGAATCCAGAACAACGATTTCCCAGCATCCATGACGGTGGTCTCCCACCCTTTGGCAGCCGTCGTGATCTGTTTTTGAAGTGATGTCAGCACCGATCCTTCTTGGGCGAATGCAGGCTGAGCTGCCACCGCCGTAAGTGCGGCGGCCAACACCGCGGCTCGCAGCACACGGAAGCTTGTTGTGGCGCCCATGATGATCACCATTCGACCTTCATTTTATGCCCGCCAGAGGTGGGATCATCTCTCGAGGGATCAAAGACCGTGGCGCGACGCTCATGCGCCGCCTGTCTTTCGAAAATGAGCCAAGCCGTGCGTAGAATGCCGACCACGTTCAGGAAAGAGGTCAGGATCAACTTGGTTCTCACCATTCGATTTTCATCCTTTCCCCGCCGGACGTGGATGGTGCAGTCGCGCCAAAGAACTTTTCCCGACGAGCCTGTGCGAGATCCTTGTCAGTCTGCTCGGTCTGGAGCCAGGTGCCCATCATGGTCATCTGTTGTGAAACGAGCCCGCGCATTTTCTGCATCTGCGCGACTTGCTGCGAAGCGATTTCGTGACCGACCTGGAGCGCCTTCATTTGCCCGTCGGCGGTCTCGGACATCGCGCGCAGCGTTGACATCGTGTTTTCCTCGCTGTCGAATTGATCGGCCGTGAGACTTGCTGGCGATCGTGTCACGGTTGGTATCTGACCAAGTTTGATACGTGGATGTGAAGCTGGCTGCATTCGGAAGGTTGGTCTTGAGGTTGGCATAGCTCTGGAAGCGCTGCTGCAAGACATCGTCGGCATTCCCCATCGAGAACGATATGCTTTGCCCCTGGTCAACAATGCTGCGGAGCCGATTGAGGTCGCTTTCGACCTTTCCCCACATGTAAGACGGCAGTGTCGCCGTGTTCTGGAGAAGGTTCTGATAGATGTTCAGCTGGGTCTCGATCTGTTGCGCAAGCTGGCTGATCTGTGTCAGCTGATTCTGAATCTGCTCGCCGGATTGACCGACGAGGGAAACCAGTTCGCCGTTGTTGAGGACCTGAGTCCACTCGGTTGCTGCGCCGGTGGCGGTGCCAGCTTCGGCCTGCGCCACGGTAGCAACTCCGATTGCGAGGGCGCTTAAGCCCGTCAGCCATCTACTCGAAATTGAGCTGCGATGCGGCATCGTGAACTCCTCTCGTGTTCAGCCAATGGATCGGCCAGTCACGGCCGTGTTCGGCAATCAGCGCCCGGATGCGTTTTAGGTCGTCCTTGCCGGAAGCCCCGACGAAGCTCAACGCGACGGGGCCAAGCGTCATATCGAACAGCCGCCGGCCCTCTGGCGTGGCGACGTAATATTCGCGCTTTTGGGCTGCGCCCGCGACGATATCGATCTGGCGCTCGTTAAAGCCGATGCGCTCATAGAATTCCCGCGTTCCCGGCTCGCGCGCAGCACCGTTCGGAAGGCAGATTTTCGTCGGGCAAGATTCCTTCAAGACGTCGATGATCCCCGAGCGCTCCGCGTCCGAGATCGATTGTGTGGCGAGAACAACGGCACAATTCGCTTTGCGCAGCACTTTCAGCCACTCGCGGATCTTTGCGCGAAAAACGGGGTGACCGAGCATCAGCCAAGCTTCGTCCAACAGGATCAGGCTTGGAGAGCCATCGAGGCGCTTTTCGATGCGCCGGAACAAGTAGGTAAGCACCGGCACTAGATTGCGCTCTCCCAAATTCATGAGGTGATCGATCTCGAAGGTTTGCAGCGCGCCAAGCGAAAGGCCATCCTGCTCGGCGTCGAGCAACTGGCCCATCGGACCGTCGACCGTGTAATGGTGAAGCGCGTCCTTGATCTCGCGTATCTGGACCCCAGACACAAAATCTGAGAGCGATCGGCCCGGGGCGCTTGCCATTAAGCCGACCTGCCGGGAGATGGCATTGCGATAATCAGGCGAAACTGTGACGCCTTGCAACGCGATCAGCATCTCGATCCATTCGCTCGCCCAGGCCCGGTCCGCATTACTTCCGAGTTCGGAGAGCGGGCAGAAGGCAAGCGCCTTCCCCTCCCCTTCAGTGTCTCCGCCAATTTCGTAGTGGTCGCCGCCACCTGCCAACGTCAACGGCAGCAGTGAGTTGCCTTTGTCGAAGGCAAAGACCTGGGCGTTCTCGTAGCGTCGAAACTGCGCGACGATCAGCGCCAGAAGGGTCGACTTGCCGGAGCCCGTCGGACCGAACACGAGGGTATGTCCAACGTCGCCGACATGCAGGTTCAGGCGAAACGGTGTGGAGCCGCTCGCCACCTGCATAAGCGGCGCTGAATTTGGCGGATAGAATGGACACGGCGCGATCGGGCTACCTGACCAGACCGCATTGAGCGGGATAAGATCGGCCAGATTGTTGGTGTTGATCAAGGGCTCGCGAATATTGCAGTACCAATTGCCCGGCAGGCTACCAAGATAGGCATCGGTGGCGTTGAGCGTTTCGATCCGCGCTCCGAAGCCCTCGGCCTGGATCAGCCGTCGGATCGCCTCCGCCTTCTCCTGGAGTGCTTCGCGGTCGTGATCGAACAGCACGATCACCGGCGTGTAGTAGCCGTAGGCGACCCGCTGCGACAAAGCCTGTGCAATTGCGTCCTCGGTCTCGGCCACCATTGTCATGGCGTCCTGGTCAACGGACCGGCTTTGCGTCCGGAATAATTGATCAAAGAAGGGCCGGACCTTCTGCTGCCATTTCTTCCGGGTGCGTTCGAGCTTCTGTCGTGCCTCCTCGGCATCGAGGAAAATGAAGCGCGACGACCAGCGATAGGTGAGCGGCATCAGATCCAGGCTGTTGAGGATCCCCGGCCAGCTTTCCGCCGGCAACCCGTCGATTGCGACGACCCCGAGAAACTGGCTCTCGATCTTCGGCGTCAGCCCATGCTCGAGCTCGGCAGTCGCGATCCAGTCGAGGTACATGGGAACGTCGGGAAGCCGGATCGGGTGGCTCTCGCCGGTGATGCAGAAGCGAACGAACTGCAGCAACTCATCGTACCGTGCATTTCGCGTCCCGCCTCGTTCCCTGACGACGCGCGTTTCCATCCGACGGATCGAAAGGTTGTTCGCCAGATACTGCTCGATTTCCCGAATGGCGTTTTTGAACTCGAAGAGCACTGTGTCCGCATAAGACTTCTTGCGGCTTTCCTCGTCCGAATAGATGTATTTGCTCAGTGCCGTCTTCTTCGACTCCAGCGGCCGGTAGGTGAGAACGATTGCGTGCTTGCTCTCAAAATGTCCCTGTTCGCGCGCAAAATGCGCCCGGCGCTCGGCGTCGATCGCCCGTGTTACCGGATCGGGGAAATGGCACCGATCGTCGGATGGGTAGTCCATGGTCGGAATGCGGATCGCCTCGACCTGGATCATCCAGCCGCTTCCGAGCCGAGAGAGGATCGAATTGATCTGCCGCGACAGCTCGTTGCGCTCGAGAGCGGTCGCGCTTTCGGAGTCGGGGCCGGCAAAGTACCAACCCGCCATGAGACTGCCGTCCTTCAGAAGCAGAACGCCGTTATCGACAAGACCGGCGTAAGGAACGAGATCGGCAAAGGATGGGCCTGTGGTCCGCAAACGTTTCAGAGCATGGGCGCCTCCTCAGTATCGGCGCCAAGGCGAACTCGTCGCCTTGTAGGTGGGCCTGTAGGAAATGTGCCGGATGTAGACCTGTCGCATTAGTGGGTCGGACTTCGCCATGATCCTGAGAACCCCGACGACCAGGATCCAGACGGCGACACCGAAGATCGCCGAATAGATTGTGAGGACGACGAAGATTAGGATCACGGCCGCAAGTCCGGTGAGCAGCACCAGTTCGCGATCCGCTCCCATCAAAAGATTTGAACGGGAAAGAGCCCGGTGGATGAGATTGCGTTGCAATCCGGTAAGCGACTCAGCCATCGGCCGCCTCCCCGCCCGCAGGCGGGTTGAGCTGTTGTTTCGCCAATCCAATTGACGCACCGGTCGAACCGAACAGACCGACAATCTGAGTCGCACCGAGAAGGATGCCGGCAACGAGCACGACGTAGACGAGACGTCGCGCAAAATCGTTGAGCTCGCCGCCAAAGATCAGCATGCCGCCCGCTATCGCCATTGCCGCGAGCGCAATGGCGCCCGCAACCGGGCCGGTGATCGACTCCTGGATTTGCTGCAGCGGTCCTTCCCAAGGCAGACCACCGCCCGAGGAGCTGGCGAGAGCCGGACCAAATGAAGCAAGCACGACCGGGGCCGCAAGGAGCGTGATGGTGACGAGGGAAACTTTACGCGACATGGCGCGCCTCCTCTTCTTCGGTGAGCTGGCCGGACTCAGTTTCGTATTGCCCCCCAGCGAACCGTTCGACTTGAATCACGTCGCGGACGCGCCGACCGCGCGGCGTCCGCTCGATCGAGATGATCAGGTCGACCGCCTCGCCGATCACCTCTTGCATCGGCTGCTGACTTGCTTCCGCAGTTAATTGTTCCAGTCGTCGCAGCGCCGACATGGCGGTGTTGGAGTGGATTGTCGCGACGCCGCCGGGATGGCCGGTGTTCCACGCCTTGAGCAATGTGAGCGCAGCGCCATCGCGGACCTCACCAACGACTATGCGGTCAGGCCGAAGCCGCATCGTGCTCTTCAAGAGACGCCCCATGTCGACGGTATCACTGGTGTGCAGGAGAACGGCGTTTTCAGCCGTGCACTGAATCTCGGCGGTGTCCTCGAGAATGACCAGACGGTCTTCCGGCGCGGATTTGACGATTTCGCCGATCACCGCGTTCGCGAGCGTCGTCTTGCCGGAACCTGTTCCTCCCGAGATGATGATGTTGAGCCTTGCGGCGATGGCGCTTCGGATCGTCGATGCGTGATGTTCGCCCATCACCCCGGACCGGATGTAGTCGTCGAGCGGGATGAGCCGCGACGCTCGGCGCCGAATAGTGAAGGCGGGCTTGGCCACCACTGGAGGCAGCAGCCCTTCAAAACGGTGGCCGCCGATCGGCAATTCGCCCGAGATGATTGGTTGCTCGTCGTCCACCTCCGACTGAAGGGCATGAGCGACGGTTCCGATCACCATTTCCGCGGCCGCCGAGGACATTTCTCCGGCCGGGGCAACACCGTGGCCCAGCCGTTCGATAAAGAGCTTTCCATCGGGATTGAGCATGATATCGACGACCGCCGCGTCCTCGAGCGCGATGCAGAGTTGATCGCCAAGCGCCTCCTGAAGTTTGCGCACGAGCCGGGGATGAGAAGGAAGCTGGGTCAAAGTGGTCTCCGTTACGCTTGATGACTGCAGGCGGTGAGGTTGGATTGGTAGTTCGGCGGCCGTAACCTCAGGAAGGTCTCAGCGTTTGCTGGCAGCGTGCCTGCGATGGCGGTGGTGGCACCGATCTTCTCCGGCTGCCCCAGGCGCTGGAGAGGCCATTCGACGCGAGCAAGAATCCGCTCGAACCTGATATCCGTTACCGTAACGACTTCGGTGAGACCGCCCGCCAGGCACCATTCTACGATGCCGGCGAACATGGTCCGCGTTGCCTCGTGAACCGAACCGTCTCCCCTCCCCTCTTCGAGGGCGGTGTCGACGCAAAAGCGAGAGCTCTCGACCATCAGGGGATGAGCGTTCAGGCGGCCTTTTGGGAGCAGCGATGGAAATACGTCTGCCAGCATGGTCGGTCCCATCGCAGGCAAAAGGCGCGCACATCCTGCAAGTCGTCCAGCCGCGGTGACAGCCAGGATGTAAGTCGGGCCGAGAGCGTCAAACCCATCTGCCTCGCAGTCGTCGACCACTTCCACATCCCAATTCAAGCGAGTGGAAAAGACCGACGCACGTAGCCTATGATGGTCCTGAACCAGCTGCGCTTCGTAGCAATTTTTTGGTGTCGAGATCGCGAATACCTGCATGGATTTCTCCGTCGTTGTTAGGCGACGGGAACTCAGCACGAATCGGAATCGGGCGTCAGTTGTCGAATCCTACAAGGTTTTTTGTGAGTGAGTCGCGGCAAGGAGATCACCGCCTTTGCCGAAGTCTTCTGCTTTTCGCCGAAATCGCCGCGGGCACATTTGTAGGATTCACAGTAAAACATACCGTGAACCCGTCGGTGCCGCGGCCTTGCTAAGCTTCAGGCTCTAAACGGAAATATCCATTTGCTCTACGTTTCGGGCTTCTCCGCGTTAACCTTTCGTTAACCTAAAAGCCCTTGCTGAAAATGCAGAATCGGCTCTAATAGCTAGTGGCGGAACTTTACCGGTTTCGCGAAAAATTCCGCCACTTGCAGGAAATGGGTTTTGAGATGGCGAAGACCGCAGCAAAAACAGCGCCAGTCGTCGAAGGGTTGACCGCATTGATGGAGCGTCATGCCGACGCTCTCTCCAGCCAACTTCAAGCCCATCATCTCAAGGTCTTCCCGCCGACGTCCGAAAAGGGCATTCGATCCTTTGCACCGTCAGAAGCCTCAAAATTGCTTGGCATCGGTGAGTCTTATCTTAGGCAAACTGCTTCGGAAATGCCTGAATTGCACGTTAGCATGAGTCCCGGCGGTCGACGCACGTTTACGATCGAGGATATTCATTCAATCCGTAAGCACCTGGACCTGATTGGCCGCGGGAACCGGCGCTACCTGCCCCATCGTCGCACGGGAGAGCAGCTTCAAGTCATCTCGGTGATGAATTTCAAAGGCGGCTCGGGCAAGACGACGACGGCCGCGCATCTGGCACAGTACCTGGCAATGCGTGGCTACCGAATTCTGGCGATTGATCTTGATCCCCAAGCAAGCCTTTCCGCACTCTTCGGCAGTCAGCCAGAAACTGACGTTGGTCCGAACGAAACACTCTATGGCGCCATCCGGTATGATGACGAGCAGGTCCCAATCGAGCAGGTTGTCCGAGGAACGTACATCCCGGATCTTCATCTAATTCCCGGCAATCTTGAACTGATGGAGTTCGAGCACGACACCCCCCGCGCGCTTATGAACCGGAAGGAAGGCGACACGCTTTTTTACGGTCGGATCAGTCAGGTCATCGAAGACATCGCGGACAACTACGATGTCGTCGTTATCGATTGCCCTCCTCAACTTGGCTACCTCACTCTTTCGGCTCTGACTGCCGCAACCTCGATCCTCGTCACCGTCCATCCGCAGATGTTGGATGTAATGTCGATGAACCAGTTTCTGGCGATGACCTCGAATCTCCTTCGGGAAATCGAGAATGCAGGCGCCCAGTTCAAGTTCAATTGGATGCGCTACCTCGTCACTCGTTTTGAACCGAGCGATGGCCCGCAGAACCAGATGGTGGGCTATCTGCGTTCGATCTTCGGCGAAAATGTCCTCAATTTTCCGATGCTCAAGACGACGGCCGTTTCGGACGCTGGTCTGACAAATCAAACCCTCTTTGAGGTTGAGCGCGGACAGTTCACGCGCTCAACCTATGATCGGGCCTTAGAGGCGATGAACGCCGTCAACGACGAGATCGAAACTCTGATCAAAAAAGCATGGGGTAGAACCACATGAGTCGGAAGCACCTCCTTGACGTCTCCACGGACGCCCCCGACAGCTCATCAGCTGCTGAACACAGAGCGGCAAAGACTCGCTCCATGCCGCTTCTCGGCGTGACCAGAAAAGAACGAGATCCAGCGACGAAGCTGACTGCAAACATCGGTAACGCGTTGCGCGAGCAAAATGATCGTCTTGGTCGTGCCGACGAGATCGAGCGGCGTCTAGCCGAAGGTCAGGCCGTGGTTGAACTGGACACGTCGTTAATTGAGTCGTCCTTCGTTCAGGATCGTATGCAAGGTGATATCGAAGGACTTCTTGCATCCGTCCGCGAGCAAGGACAGCAGGTCCCAATCCTTGTGAGACCTCATCCCGTTAAACCCGGGCGCTACCAGGTTGCCTTTGGACACCGCCGGCTGCGCGCCGTTTCGGAGCTAGGACTGCCGGTCAAGGCGGTTGTTCGGGACTTGACGGACGAGCAGTTGGTTATCGCACAGGGTCAGGAAAACAATGAGCGCGAAGACCTCACCTTCATCGAAAAGGCACGTTTCGCACACAAGCTAAACAAGCAGTTTCCACGAGAAATCGTCATCGCGGCTATGTCAATCGACAAAAGCAACTTGTCGAAGATGCTCCTGCTTGTCGACGCCCTCCCCTCTGAATTGATCGATGCCATTGGCGCCGCTCCAGGCGTTGGACGCCCAAGTTGGCAGCAATTGGCAGAGCTGGTTGAGAAAGCATCGTCTCCGGGAGGCGCGGCGAAATATGCGGCCTCGGAAGAGGTGCAGGCGCTGCCGTCGTCAGACCGCTTCAAGGCGGTGATCGACCATTTGAAACCGCGTCGGATTGCGCGCGGGTTGCCAGACGTCATGTCGACCCCCGATGGCGACAGGCTTGCGCAGGTCACGCAGAGCAAGAGCAAGGTCGAAATTACCATTGACAGGAAAGCCACGCCGGATTTCGCGGCTTTCGTACTCGAGCATTTGCCGGCGCTCTACCAGGAGCATCGCGCAACGCATCAACGGAAACAGGGAGTGTAACCCGCAAAAGAAAAGAGCTCCCTCAACGTCGCCGTCGTGGAAGCCCTTCTGTCTCTGTAGCAAGAACAGAATCGCATTTCCTCGAATCCTCGTCAAGAGTCTTTGGCGCCGTTTTGGTGAGCGAATTTCGTTTGCCTGGTGAAAGGTGAGAGACAATGCATTCGGGGAATGTGACGACGCCGTTCGGGCGGCGGCCGATGACGCTTGCGCTCGTGCGGCGCCAGGCGGCAATAGAGATCAAGCATGGAAAGATTGCCGATAAGTGGAAAGTGTTGAGAGACGCTTCCGCCGCGATGGGACTGCTCGGGATCCAGTCGAACAGCCTGGCCGTTCTTGACGCACTTTTGAGCTTTTATCCTGACAATGAGTTGCGTCAGGACGCACAATTGATTGTCTTCCCGTCGAATGCTCAACTGGCGCTTCGGGCGCATGCAATGGCGGGCGCAACGTTGCGGCGGCATATAGCTATCCTGGTGGAGTCGGGGTTAATCGTCCGTAAGGATAGCGCAAATGGCAAGCGCTTCGCCCGTAAGGGCGACGATGGCCGGATCGAGAACGCTTTCGGCTTCGACCTGTCGCCCCTGCTGGCGCGATCGGAAGAGTTGGCGATGTTGGCGCAAAGAGTGGCGGCCGAGAGAGCCTCTCTCAGGAAGGCCAAAGAGAGCCTTACCATTTGCCGGCGGGATGTTCGCAAACTTATCACGGCTGCAATGGTCGAGGGCGCAGACGGCGATTGGCAGACGACCGAAGATATCTACGTTGCGCTCGTGAGCAGAATTCCGCGTGTTCCGACCCTTGAAGGGGTCACTAGCGTTCTCGATGAAATGTTGATGCTCCGTGAGGAAGTGCTCAATCGATTGGAAAACCTTGAGAATAATGAAAAAATTAGCACCAATGCTGCTCGTATCGAGCAGCACATACAGAATTCAAAACCCGAATCCATCAATGAATATGAACCTCGCTCCGAAAAGGAGCAGGGGGCAAAGGCTGGCTTGAGCCATCAGCCGAAGAATAAATCGCAAAGGGCGTTCCCATTGGAATTGGTGCTCAAGGCGTGCCCGATGATCAGCGACTATGCGCCACGCGGCGTGGGGAACTGGCGAGATCTGATGTCTGCCGCTGTGGTGGTTCGATCTATGCTGGGGGTAAGCCCTTCCGCCTACCAGGATGCCTGCGAGGCGCTAGGACCGGAGAACGCGGCGGTGGCAATTGCGTGCATCCTGGAAAGGGCTAATTTTATCAACTCCCCTGGAGGCTATCTGCGGGATCTAACGCGCCGGAGTGAGCGCGGTGAATTCTCGCTTGGCCCGATGTTAATGGCGTTGTTGAAGGCCAACGGACAAGGTGGTTTGAGGGCTGGGTAGGTGCGGCTGATCGTTATCCTGCCGCTGAGGATTTCGGTTGTGGTCAGCTGACCACAGAGCTAACCCCTTGGAAGACGCTGATTTTCGAAGGCGGCTTGTCGGAGGGACTGTGTGCCGGTTACCGTCGGGCCCTGAGCTAAATGACGCCTCTTAGGGGAACAGTAGACCGTGACCTCAATACGAAGTCGCTCCAAAGTCGAGCACAAACAAGCCAGGAGCGAAGTCTTCGCACGATTCAGTAATTCATTGGAACCGTCGCGGCGAGCAAATCGCAAGGTGGCCTGCTGCGCCGGCTAATCGCGAATGCGCGATTGCGCCGAAGGAATAGGACGCAAACAATAGGAACAAATACCTGCTGCTATCCGCAGAGGCCCCGATCCTGGTCGAAGCGAAAGCCGATGCCCGCTGGTAGCTGGATTTCGTTCACGACCAGTTCACTTGCGGAAGGCGGTTTCGCGTGCTCAACATCGTCGACGATGTGACGCGCGAATGCCTGGCGGCGATCCCGGACACCTCGATCTTGCGTCGTCGCGTCGCTCGAGAGCTGACGACCCTCATCCTATGCGCGGCAAACCTGGAATGGTCGTTTCCGACAGGCACCGAACTCACCTCAAATGCCATCCTTGCCCGGTCGAAAGATCATGATGTCGAGCGGCACTACATCGCGCCGGGAAAGGAGATGCAGAATGGCTATGTCGAGAGCTCCAACGGCTGCATGCGCGACGAGCTGCTCAACGAAAGCCTCTTCTTCGGCCTCGATCATGCCCGAAGTGCCATTGCCGAATGGGCCGACGATTACAACCAATTCCGGCCGCACGCATCGCTCGGATACCAGACCCCGACAAATGATGCCGAAATAACCGCCGTAACCACGCCATTTGGCCTACTCTAAACCGCTGAGGCTCTAATCGCCGCCGGATGAGGATTGAGCGCCAGCCAGCGGGTCCAGTGATCAAGGTTTTTCCGCCCGACCTGCTGTCGTGGGCCAACTGGCAGGGAGTTTTTTGGAGTAAGACGCCCCGCCAACAGCTAGTTTTCCAGTGGTCAGCTGACCACAGCTCCAACACTTTGAAAAGAAACGACTTTTCAGACGCTTCTATGAACGGTGCACGACCCGCTCCGGGGCCACCTTTCACAAGGTCAGCCATCGAGATAGGTACCGTCCTGTCGCCGCCATGGGTTCGCAGGTTTTGATGGGCAATTTTGATCGTAATGACCGTAAAGATCTCATGACATTCTAAGGTCACGGTTGACTGGGTAGAATGGCCGCCAGCCTTCTATGGGGCTGGTGTAGTAAGGTCAGTTGATGCACGGACCCGATCGAGCAGCTTCGTGTTGTGCGCCCAGCATGGGCGCACTCTTGTGGGTGGAAGTCCCCACCGTAAGTTGGTCATGGCGAGCGAAGCGAAGCGCAACTGAGGAAGGGCGACCAACCGTGAGGAGGAAGCGTGGATCGAAACTGAGGGCCGATGAACAAGAATCGGATATGGCGGTGCCGACCAGGGCGAGCGGGCAAAGAACGGCGAAGCTCTCTTGACCAAGAGGCGGTGGCGTAGATCCGGCGGTCGGGCAGTGAAGGAGTGCGCTCTTACCTGGGGATATCTCGCCTCACGCCAAAGGGCGACGGTGTCGAGCCTGAGCGAGAAGCAGAGGCCGTAGTAGTGAGCACGGAAGTGCGGACGAAGGGCCGAACGAGCGAAAGGGAGAACCGCTGGTTATCTGATTTGAACGGTCTCTGATGGTCGCGTCAGCGAAGCTCGCCGATCTGGCAGGTAGGGTGAAGCTCGAAGGGCCACGGCAGCGAGAAATGAAATCCGCCGCACCAGGATAAGCAACGCCACGCGTCAGGCTGGGAGAACTGCGATCCTGACGACTTCAACTGCTCCAACCGCCCGGTGCGGATCCGGATGCCGGGTGGCTGGGAGGGAGGAGCCCAGGCAACAGGCTCCCCCTATCCCATCAAGCGACCAATGACAATGTTTGTCACGACTGAAAGCAGACATTAGCTTGTAATCTTTGCAACGCTTCCGCGAGATGCTTCAGGACGATGACCTCCCAGGCTCCGAGGACAGTCGGAACTTGCTGGTCGCGAAACAATATGTGCGCAGATTTTGGCCGTAGTCATTCTTGTAGAAATCATAGCTGCCGGCGTGGACAAAGGCCCAACCGAATTGTCGACCATCCTCGAAAGAACGCCGAAACGCTTATGGGATTTTGAATGAAACAAACACTGTCTGACTGGGTCCTAGCTCGCGCCCGAATTCTTCGTGCGGCCGAGATGGATTGGCCGCGAGGGGAGGGGGCCGTTCTCTGCTTTCAATGGCGCCGTCGAGGGTCATGGCCCGCGCGCCTCTACGGAACGTAATCGCCGCGGCTGAAACCGCAGCATGTTCCGAGGGAGGGAGGGCGAGCAGGGGGAAGAAGCCGCCTCCGCGGTCGAGGATGTAGGCGCTGAGCCGAAACTGTGGAGCGATAGCGACTAGCGGTCCTGGCGCTGCAGATCCCCAAAGCCGGACCTGCAAGCTATGCCGTCGAATAGCGGCAAGAAGAAACACCCTGCCATCGGTTGCCGGATGAACCGTGCCCTCAGCGGCGAATGAGGCCAAACCGGTGGGCTTCGTCCAGCAGGACCCGCACCGAGGACGGTTGCCACTTCTTGCCGCCGCGGACAGGCCGTTCTCCCATCTGGTCCAGTTGCGCGGCGATGTCGCGCAGCGACAGATTGGGATCGGCAATGGCAATCGCTGCCACCAGCTTCATCAGGTAGTCTTCGGGAGCGCGGCGAGGGGACCGAGCAAGGAGTTCCTTCTCCGCCAGCTTTTCGCGGACCATGCGATGAACAGCGCGACGAAGGCGTTCGACGGTCCAGTCGTGGCCACGGCGATTGAGCACCCGCACGACATTGTCCCAACTGTGCTGCGGCCGGAGTTGCCGCACCATCGGCAGCCACGTCTGCGCCGATGCAATGAGTTCATCAAGATATAACTTATGCCGTGCTTGCGAGACTGCCTTGATCGCCTCCGGCCGTCGTTCTCGCAGACCCGGATTTCCAGGAAGCTTGCCGCGCGCCTTCGCCGCCTTAATGCCGGCTTTGGTGCGCTCGGCGATGAGCGCCCGCTCGAGCTGCGCGACCGCGCCGAGGACCTGAAGGGAAAACATGCCCTGTGGTGTGGACGTATCGATCGGATCGCGGATCGACCGGAAATGGACGCCGCGTTCTTCAAGGTCCTCGATCACCTGCAACAGATGGCTGACCGACCGAGCAAGGCGATCCAGCCGGACAACAACAAGCACGTCGCCGGCGGCGAGCTCGCCGAGCAGTCTCGTTAGGACGGGCCGTGCCCGTGAAGCACCTGATGCTTGCTCCTGAAAAATCCGCTCACAGCCGGCGGCGCGCAGCTCGTCCATCTGCGCATCATGGACCTGATCATCAGTCGAGACGCGTGCATAGCCGATAAGCCGTTTGGGTGCTGACGATGGATTGGCGCCTGGCCGTTTTGCCATGGTTTTCTCACGGGTATTTCAGGTGCTTTGTACAGATAAGGAATGCGTGAGTAAAGGGTCAGTTGCAAGCGTATTTTAGGCATTGAATAGCGGCCCGTCAGACTCGAAATGCTACCGCCGACGAGCAATGGAGCGTCCGCAGTGGCAAATGCGCGTCAGCGGGCTTCCAGGGCGGAAATGCCGGAAAAACAGCGGCTTTGGTGATGGCTGCGGGCGGAGAAGCCTGCTCAAGGGCGCCGGCGCTCAATTCCGGAAATGAGGACCAGCCATGTGCACCGACGGCGGTCGCCGAATTTTGCGATGACTGAGTCCGGTCATCCCGGCCGAAATCGCCTTGGAAGCCCGGAAAACAAGGCGTTCGGGGATCCGGGGCGACCGACACACTGATTTGCGGCTCCAAATCCGATAAGCACTACTTATCGGAAGTCAGGCGATCAACTTTCGACCATACCAAGTGAGGAACCCAAACTTTGATATAGAGTTCTGGTAAGAAATCATTTACCATGATTTCAATGGCTTACGATTTTGCAAGATTGCCCATATCGAGCTTGATGGACCCGGCTTTTCGAGCCGGCATCGAGTTGACGCGTCTCGACGAGCGCATCGCCCGCTCGCCGGTCGGACAGGGGTGGATCGAACGATCGCATTTCGCCGACGCCTGCGCCTCGCTCTGGATCGACGGCGAACTGGTCCATCTCGAGGACCTCGTCCTCCACGACGACACCCGCGATATTCGCACACCCACCCATGAACTGACAATCGCCCGCGACGTTTTGAAAACCCGCCGGCGGATTTCTTCCCAGCCGTCCGGCTGGGCCCTGTCACCCGACGGCATTCGCACGCTCAGGCAAACCTCGGACGTGACATCGGTCAGCGCCGATGATGCTGAGAGGGGCGCAGCCGGTAAGCGGCCTGTCGCTGTCGAGCCGATAGGGGAGGGGGACGATGCTGACAGTGGCGAGGGCCTCCCCGGTGTCGACTACGCCGCCATCGACGCGGTGCTGGCCCGATCCGAGGCGGCGATCGAAAACGCAACACGGCCTGGCCCTGGCAGTGGCAGTGGCCAGGACAAAGATTCGATGATCTACGATCTCGACTGGGATGAGGACGCGAGGCTGGAGGAATGGCGGGCTGTGTTACGACAGGCCCAAGACTTGCCGGCGGTGCTGCAGGCGATCGTCGCCCTCGATGCCTGGAATGAATTGTCAGTGCTGCAGCATGCGCCCTGGCTCGGCCGGCTGCTGGCCGCTTCGATCCTGCGCCAGGCCGGTGTCACCACTGACACCCACCTGGCCGCCGTCAATCTCGGCCTGAAAACCATTCCCGTCGATCGGCGCCGGCATCGCGATCGCGAGACCCGGCTGCTCGCCATCGCCCACGGTTTTTTGGCGGCCGCCGAGATCGGCCTGAAGGAGCACGACCGCCTGGCGCTGGCGCGAACAATGATGGAGCGCAAACTTTTGGGCCGGCGGGCCTCGTCAAAACTACCGGAGCTGGTCGAGCTGGTGATGGCGAAACCGCTGGTGTCGGCTAAGACGGTCGTAAAGACGCTGGGCGTCACGCCGCAGGCGGCGCGGCGGATTGTCTTGGAACTCGGGCTCAGGGAGATGACGGGGAGGGGGAGGTTTCGGGCATGGGGCGTTGTTTAGAACACTGCGCTTTTCCCGGTCCTAGTATTTCGTTCAGAGGAAGCTGCTGACGGCACTCCTTGCGAATTCAGGCGTTCGACTGTTATCTCGAGGAGCCAGCCGGGCGAAGTGAACTCGAGTGCAAGCCGATCAAACAACTGCCATGCAAGTCTGATGTTTTTTCCGGTGATGGGTTCGATGAGCTCGAATACCGAATCCTCTTCGCGCGAGAAGAGGGTCGTTTTGAGACCGCGCGATGCCGCCGCGGCCACCAGCTCGTCTAGGTCATAGATGACGAAAACAATGATATCGCCCCACATGAATCGATAGGACGATTCCCTGTCTCGAATCGAGAGGATAAGAGGGCTGTATGGCGCCCAAGACCGATTTGTCTTAACCTCGTTAAGTGGATAGACGATTGGATGCCCAAGACTGAACCCATGGATAGTGGCTTTTAAGTCAACAGCTCCATCGGCTATCGCGACATACCAGAGACCGCGCTCCGGGGATTTGAAGGCGGCGCCGGTTCTGGCCGCCGCGATGATGGTGTCCTCCATTACATGGGCGTAACATAATTCAGGAGAATGATGGGCTGTTCGGTAGATCTTTCCAAGCCCACGCAGGTTGGGTATTTCGTCGTTCTCAAAAAACTCCATCAACTGGCGGATGGAGTCGCGCTGTTGCCGCCCTCGTGTGTCCAGCTCACCAAGCTTGACTTCAATAAGAACGGGGTCCGGGCCAACCATAAGGCACACGTCTCCATGCCGGATCGTGTTTGTGAGGTCGGCGAGCAAAGCGGGGATACCCTGACGGAGCCACTTTTCAACCTCTTCCCATTCGCCAACAAATCCCGCCTTGCCTGAAAGAAAGCCGGCGTCCTGCTTAGCATTTGTATTATGCGTGTTGTAGAAAGCTTGCCTTAGCGCGAACTTGTCCATGAAAAGGAACGCAACCGCGTCCCCAAACGATCGCCATATGTACGTGAGATGGCGATAGGCCTCAACTTGCGTCATTAACGAGATCGACCTATCCGAACCATCATGCTCGGCAGTCAGCCTCAGGATCGACTTGATCCGACGAATTTTCCGTTCGGCTCGCGTAATTTCCTTCACCAGCAACCGTTGTAGCAGCCAGAGCGGATGCAGCATCGTCGGCGATGGTGTCACCCCAGCTCCCATGGCCGCCCGAAGGTTTCTTATCTCTTCAAGCAAGCCGTGGGCTCGTTCGAACGACATACGACGCTTCTTAATCATTGTCCCCAAGTACCATTGCCCAGATTCGGTTGGGTCGCCATCCTCTCTTGAGACCCCGGCCTATAGCGCCGTCAAGGGCACGGCTGCAGGTATCCTCGCAGGCAACGGAAAAATATGTTGCCAACGGACGCTTCAATGTCCGTCACGACCGTGACTTTAGTTGTCCCAGGCTTGTGGCTCGCGCAGTAAAAATTGCCGGAGCAAAACAAACCGATCTCCCCTTTTTTAGCTTTCGGTAGACCTCGACTGTACGAGAAACTCGGTCTATCAATCTTTGATTGCATTCGAGACAGGTTCTTAGAGGGGGCGGGCTGTTGCAAATAAAGAATTGCGGGCGGGGAATACATAAAAACGAAATTGCAGGTATCGATAAGCTACGCAATCTCCCGGCATCTTGGTACGCATTTACCAACCTCGACATCTCCTTAAGTGCAGGGACCACGCGCGAGGTTGATGTGATCCTCATAACGAGCAAACGAGTGCTCATAATCGACCTGAAGAACTGGGGAAGCGCGGCGATCACCGGGACAGACGGCAGGTGGTATCTCGACGGCGTAGATCACGAGCCATCACCGGTTCAAAAGGTCCTTGAGATCAAACGCCATCTCTATCAACTTCTCAAAAAAGAATTAGGCAATCGACAGGAGACCCGTAAACTTCCCGTACCTCGTATCGATGGCGTCGTTGCTCTGATCGGCAATAACGAGCGCTCAGGAATTCCTGCGACCGAGAGGGCATCGGTCTTCACCGTCGATGATCTTATAAAGCAGATAACCGACGACAGGCGAGATCGCGAGACTTTCGGCTCAATCGCCGGCGAAATATTGTCGCGGCCCCTGACCGACCCGTTCTGGAAGGAGCACCTCACCAGATTCTTCAATGGTGGGAGCAAGTCTCCTCTGGAGCCTGGCCGCCGTAAGTTTGACCGGTACGTTCCCGAAGAGGTATCGGTCTTCAATCATCCTGGACAGATTTATAGGGAATTCGAAGCCAAAGAGGCTGGTACCCCTCCGAATCTGGGCACCTTGCGCCTCTGGGATTTTGCTAAGGTCACAGATACGAGGTTTCAGAACGCGGAAGTGCGTAGTGAGATCGTGGGCCGGGAACGTCGAGTGTATCACTGGCTTCGGGACCGGGCGGACAATTTAGAAAAGTTTCTACTTGCACCGCGCGTTGACGACACTTCTGGCGGCGTAGATTACTGGGAGGTATTTGACCGGCGGCGAAGGCTGAAAAGGCTGTCGGATTGGTCGGCGACAGAGAAGGATAACGTTACGGCGGCAGGAAGGACGGAGCTCGCTCGCCAGTTGCTTTCGGCAGTCGCCGAGTTTCATCGGGTAGATGCCGCCCACCTTGACCTCGGAGGGCACAGCATTTGGCTAGAAATGCCAACAACGGTGAGGCTGTCGCATCTCTTCGCCGCCTGGCATCCGAGCGTCAAAACGCTCGGGAAGGCACGGTACAACTTTCTGGCGAGCGTGACGCTTCCTGAGGACCTGCTTGGCCTAAAATCTGATGTAGCGAGGCGGGACGTCTACCTCCTCGGCGTTGCGGTGCATCAGATTCTTTTCGGCCAAACTCCGGAGGGAGAGCCCCCGGAGTGGGACGCAGCGGTTGATCCAGATCTGGGGTTCCAGCATCTCCATGATTGGTTTGCTGAAATGCTTGACGTCGATCCGCAGAGGCGGTTCGCGAACGCGCGCAATGCGCTTGAGATGTTTAACAGGGCGACAACAGAGCATCCTACTCCTCAAGAAGTGCGAACCTCGCTGGAGAAATACCGCCTCGAGATACGATCGCAGCGAGCCCTTGCCGCAAAATTCCCGCTTGCCGACGACCTCCTAAGAGAAAGCGACAGAGTAGATGTATGGCGAAGCACGGTCGAGGGCGAGGACGTCCTCGTAAAGTTATGGAAGCAGGCCGCTTGGGGCGATCTCGATAAAGAAGGAAAACGTGTCCTCAGCTTTCTCGATGCGGCCTCCAATGCGAAGATCGACGCGCCCGCGGGGATATCGAAGATCCGAGGAGTGTACTGGCTCTCTGATGCCTTCGCTCTTGTTCAGGACTGGGCTGCGGGAAAAACGTTGGCGGAGCTGCTTGAACATCCTCCTGCCGACTGGTTGAAGCCGGAAGTGGCGATAGAGGCGGTAAGGAGGCTCGAGTCGGCTGTCTCCCGGCTGCACGAAGCCTCTCTCGCGCACGGTGATCTCAAGCCCGACAACATCGTCTTAACGGAGGGTAACGATTGGTTCTTCATCGACTTCTTTGACTTTTCGCCCACCGCGGACGGGGACCTGCAGAACGGGAACTATTCGGCAGGCGGAGATCGTTTCCAGCGAGATCGCTATGCTGTGACGAAGCTTGCGGAGGAGATGCTCGCGGTTTGTTACCTCCCCGTAGAGCTTGCCGTCGGCATAGCTAAGGCGATAGATACCTGCCGCACCAAAGAACCCCGCCTGACGACGCTCCTTCCGCTCGCGGAGGCTTTGGAGAGGGCGTTGGCAATAGCTAGGGCGCCTTTAGGCGCACCCGGCGAAGCCGGAAGACAAATTGTGATATCTGTTCGAAACGCCGAGGTGGGGCCCATTGAGCCTGACGAGGGCCGTTACTTCGTGAGAACCATGGGGCTAAACCAGACGGGGCCAGCGAAGGTGATCATCCGCGGCGCCTCCGAAGAACTTGAAGTAAAACTAGACGACAATGGGAAGCCGCGCGCGTGTTACCGTCGCACGTTAACCCTGACCCGTATTGCGATCATCAGCCGCTTCGAGAACTTCTCGTTTGAGGGGTCCGTTGCGATTCACACCTCAACTCACAACGACCTGTCCCAACTCGAACCTCTGATCACTGAGCTTGTCTCGGACAAGGCCGTGACAGAATCGGCCTCGGCGGCACCCGATGATATTGAAGATACGTCCGCACCCGCAATCCCCGAGGAAGAGGCTGAGGAAAGCTTAACCGAACTTGTGGCGGAGGAAGCCGCGAACCGCGACGTCGAAGAAGTTGATGTCCCGCTTTTGTGGCGTGAACTAATCACAATCGAGAAGGAACTGACGACTGACGCCCGGGTCATTCTCGACAGCTCGTTTGATAGATCCACCCGAAGGCATGTCGCCGCTATCGAACTGGAAAGCGGAAGTTTCGATTTCGACCGAAACGACACCGTAGGCGTGCAGCGACAATCCAAAGGCGGATGGAGGCGTGTCGGAGAGCTCGATTTATCACGCTCTACCGCGACAATCGCCGTAATCGAGCCACCCCAATTTTCGGGACCGCCACACGGGTCATTCCTCGAAGAAGGGCAACGGCTTCGGTTCGTGAGCCATTTCGAAGCAGAATCGCTCAGGAGAAGATCGGGCGCCGTCGATCGGATATTGGCCAGGGAAGGGAGAGCAGGAAACCTTGTTTCTGTATTTGATCCTCGATCTGCGGCTGAACCGACCCGGATCGAGCATATGATAGACGAGGAGCAGCTCGCTTCTTACGAACTTAACGATGACCAGACACGGGCGTTTCGCGCGATTGTGGCCGCTCGCCCGGTTGGATTGCTGCAAGGTCCGCCGGGGACGGGCAAGACTCGCTTCATAGCGGCGCTTGCGCATTATGCGATCACAAAGGGACTTGCGCGGAACGTATTGCTTTCTAGCCAAGCGCACGAAGCGGTCAACACGGCAGCGGAAGCGCTTCTCAGGTTGTTTCGGACGTCTGGAGGCGACCCGAGCATCCTCAGAGTGGCCATGAGCGAAGACCAAGTCTCGGATCAGATCAGAGAATTTCACACGCCTAAAGTGGAGCAATCCCTAAAAGATAGGTTCTCGGCCACTTTCAGTGAGAGGATGGCAATAGTCGGAAAATCCATCGGGGTCGACAGGGAGGCTGTCAACGACGTCCTTGTCTTCCAGCAACAGGTCCTGCCTATGGCCATGCGCCTAGAGGAGCTGCTGGTAGAAATTAACGAGGCTGACGCACGCGTGACGGGTCTCAGGGGTTCGCTCGAGCTTGTGCTCGAAAAGCTCGGTCTTCCCTCGCACCTTGCGGCAGAAGTCGGCTCACCATTTTCCGATTTTCAAGACGAAGCGCTCTATTACCTTATGGAAAAGCATTCCGGATCCGGTATCAGCGCGGACAAGATCAAGAAACTGCAGGCCGTCGCGGGAATAGGCCGGGATTTTGTTAGCAGCGCATCCCGATATCTGCGCAGTTTCGAACCTTTCCTGGCCGGAACGCGCCAGATAGTAGCAGGGACATGCGTGGGTCTCGGCCGGACGTCCCTCGGTTTGACCAACACGTCATTTGACCTAGTCATCATCGATGAAGCAGCGAGATGCACTGCGAGCGAACTTCTCGTTCCACTTCAAGCAGCCCGCTGGGCGGTGCTTGTTGGCGATCAGGCCCAACTAGAGCCGCAACATCGCGCTGAAGTCGTGGACCGGGTAGCAAAGCGAACAAACATTTCGAAAAGAGAGATCAAGCGGAGCGATTTCGAAAGGGTTTTTGAGGCGACCTACGGGACGCTCGCTGGAGCGCGGCTCGCTACTCAGTACAGAATGCTCGAGCCGATTGGTAAGCTGGTGTCGGAAGCGTTTTACCCAGATTTGACTCTCAAAGCTGGCAGACATCACTTCGTGCTTCCTTCCGATGTGTTGCCGGAGCCCTTCGACAAGCCACTCACCTGGATCGACACCGCTGGAATGTCAGAAAGCGCGTTTGAAGGGAAAGTCGGCGAGTTCGGCCGCGTCAATCGCATAGAAGCCGACGCTATCGTCAAGACGCTTGAGGAATGGCTAAGGCACGCCGAGTTTAGCGATTGGCTAGTCGGGCAGCGAGAATATCCATTCGGTATCGGTGTGATCTGCATGTACGCCGCCCAACGCGACCTGATACGGAAAATCATGCTGAGGTCGGCGTTGGGCGAGCATCTGGACCGCCGCATTAAGATCGGCACTGTCGACAGTTACCAGGGGAAGGAGAACCCGATCGTCCTCTTGTCGCTCGTCCGCAATAACCGTGAAGGAAAAACTACTGGGAATTCGCGCTTCATCAAGGAGGGTTTTCTGGCGACCCCCAATCGCATTAACGTGGCGGCCAGCCGTGCGATGGATAGGCTAGTGATAGTGGGGAGTCGCTCAGGATGGCGACACGGGGGGCCGGTCGCCCAAATGACCGGCAAGTTTGATATGGCATTGGGACAAGGGCACGCGCGTTGCATTGACGCCGCCGACATGCTGACGCCAAGGGACAAGTTGCGGGCAGTCGTATCAAAAAGCGAGGTGACAGATGCTTGAGAAACGCAAAATACTCAAGTTGAAGACCGATGATCTTGTTCCACCCGAGGAAGACCGCAAGGTCGAGCTGCACACATTCGACGTCCTGTTGCCATGCCGCAGATACGATGTGAGCTACAAGGTTGCCGTCCTTGGCCAGATGAGTCCAACCCTCGAATTTCTCATGCGGTTAGTTAAATCTGTCGACGGAATTGGAGAGGACGAAGCTCGGCAGTTTTTCGGTTACAATCGCGTCGAGATGGAATTCGTTCTAGGCGAAGGAACGACGCCAGGTTACATTGAGCGCCGCACGAATAGGCTTTGGCTTACGACCGCTGGAGAAGCTCTTTTCTCGAACGGTGACGACGGCCCAGCTATCTATTCTGTCGAGAACCGCCGCAATAGTTTCGGATTTGACCAGCTAGCGATAGCGCCTCAGACCCATATGCATCTCGATCAACTGGAGATGAACCTTCCCGACCTTAGCCTCGACGTTTATAAAGGAGGGGGGAGAGCGTCGAAAGTTGTAGAGGACCGTTTTCACTATTTTTTCCGAGAACTCGCCGATCGTGAAGACCGCGACCGCCTTCAGCGCCGCGACCTTTACGCAATAGGATCTGCGATTCCCGGTGATCGTTTTCAAGTCCCAGTGCGGATCAAAGTTGTCGCTCAAGCTTCAAGCCCAAGCGTCGTCGAGGCGGATCTCACCTCGTGGCGATCGGATCAGGAAATGTCTGATCGCCCCGAGATCGAACAGGCTGTTGGACGGTTTCTTTCTGAGCTTCGGCTTCCCAAGCAGGAAGCTGTTGATGCCCACGCCTACAGACTCTTGACTGAACTTGCTCCTGAATTTTTCAAGGAATTTACAATCAGCAGCGGCCTCTCTATCGGGCGATACTGGCGAGAGGCGGTTTCCCGCGCAGGCGAACCTCGAACGGATAGGCAGACGATCGCTTTGGTCGGCTCGCTTCTGACACAGGGAAACATTGAGCGGATCCTGCGAGTGATTGATTATGGCCTTCGGAAAAGCGATCCCCCGAAGATGGTCCTCTCTGTACCTCCGGTAACAAAGCATTGGGGTGCAACGACCCTTCTTAGGGATCTGAATGCCCTCATAAGAATGAAACTCCGTCATTCCGATGGGGACGAATCCAGTGAACCCGAGACATGCTGCGTTTGCACTGAAAAAGTACCAAAATACATTAGTTCTGCCTTCGACAACTCGGTTGCTATCGCATACTGCAGCCTTCCCCCTAGCCTCGAGATATATCTCATACCGGGGTTGGCCGCGGTTGCACTCGTTCATGCGCCCATCGGTCCGGCAGGAATGGGTGCGCCGGCCCCGCTTGGGTTCGCTACGTTTGATCCCGCGGTGATCCGTCGAATCGAGAATTTAATTGGTGATGAAGTCGTGCCACGCGTTAACGAAGACGCACGACGTTCGGCTATCGAACGAGCAATTGCGCCTCGAGCGGCGTTGGAAGCGAAGGTAGATTGAAAAGCTCCTGCCGATTCCGAATTGATCATTAGGTTAGATCGTCTGGTCAAAGGTTCGACTGTTCGTATCCCACACATCAACAAATCCGATTTGGTTGGCTGTGTGCTGTCGTTTTCGAGGAGGCATTGCAGCCAAGCGCAGGCCGACTGCTTTGCGCCTTCATTTCTGCCAGTTAGGCGCTGCCCTAGCGTTCCCAAAAGCGGCCAGTCCGCTGATCTACCCTCAAGCTCAGCGACGGGGTAAATCCTTTTCTGTCCGCATCTGCTACCGCCGCTCGATCGGCGGGCGCCATCCTGACAATCAACTTGCCAAAACTGCTGCAATCCGAGGTGCCGCATGAATGCGGCAGAGGCATTTATGTCGCCGCAGATGATGTCTTGCTGTCTGGCAGGACGTCAGCGGCCACGCGGGTTTTGCTTGCCTGAGCAATATGGGCAGCCATCGCGCCTTGGCGTCGCCGTTTCAGTCATCGACAGGTTTTTGAACTGGAAGACGGTCTTGGGCGAGCGTAATTCGGTTTCGCCCGAGACGACACGAAATAGGCCGGCGGCTGTTAGGATGGCAGCAGTCATGGATACGAATGATACGGAGAACTCGGGCGCTATGCGCCCGACGAAGCTTTTGACGTCACGCTCGCCTATCTGCCCGCATTTTGGTTGCTTCGACGCCAGGAAGGCCATTGCGGCATCGAGATCGTCCACATGCCCGGCCAATTCCCGGCGACGATCCGCCTCGGACATTGCCCGCAGTGCCGCTTCCCTCTCGGCGGCGCTAGCCACATAGTCGTTCGGGACATTCCAACAACCCAGACATTCGGTGCCTTCTACCAGTCCGTACGTCACCGACTGCGCCCGCAGGCTGTCCGTACTTCCGCCCATGACGATCCGCGGGTGCAAGCCCTGGATGTCCTGGCGTGACGTGTCGATATCCACGGCGGAAATGACCAAATCGAATTCGTCGTTCGCTTCCGCTTCGGCTAGTTGAGGATGCAGCCCGAGGCGGAGCCCCTTAATATAGCCGCGCAACGTGCCTGCATGCTCCATGCCACCCAAGCCGGACAGCGCGCGGTAGCGTGCCACGGCATCTGTCTTGAGGTGGCCGATGTCGGCGATGCCGGCCAAAAAACAGCGATTAAGGTTGGTCCCCTCCTTGTCGTGGTGATCATGGTCGACGGATACCACGAACGTATCAGCAAGTTCGCTGGCGCCGAGAATCTGGATGAAGCCTTGTCCAACCGCGCCAGCGCCAATGAGGTAAAGCGGCCGCAGGTGCGAGCCGACCAGATTTGGTCCGTCGTCGAGGTCGTCCCACCGGCCCGCCGAGCCGTCCCAAAGCGAATAGGCATCATCATCGGCGAAGCGACCCTTCCTGAGTCCCTTCGCGCGCTTGAAAAGCTCGCCGGCGACCAGGCAGGCCGCAAGATACGGGCCGATGCACTCCTGGCGGTCGGATCCGCGCCCGAACCGGTGCGGTTCGTGGCCGATCCATGCTTTCCATCCCGCGCCCCAGCAGTAGAGATCCGCGCCGCTGGCGCCTTCCCCGGTCAGGTCAACGATGATGTCCGCGGTACCGTCTTCCGGCAAAACCGAGATCCGTCCGCCGTTTGCCCATGTAGCTAGGTTTTCGACTCCCTCCATCGCATTGATCGGACCGGCGCCGTTTGGCCTGACCACCGAGATATCGCCTTCGACATCAACCTGGATCGCGCGAACTACGCCATGCAGCCTTGCCGTCAGGTTGGTCAGGCATACCAGCATATGCTGACGATTGACCTTGCCCGTGACGCTGCCAACGCGCAAAAGCACGGTGATCATCTCGGCCTCTTTGCCCAGCCCATCAATCGGTCTCGAATGTCGATCACCCAATGCCAAGTCCGTCATCGGAAGTCCCTCTTGTCGAGCGCAGGCCCCGGCATCATGACAAGGCGGTCTTGAACCTGTCGGGGCGCGAGCATATGCCAGTAGTCGTTTTGCCACTCGTGCACCCCGATGCCCTGGGGCCATGGTGCTGTCTGCATTCCGTAGGCCGGGAACACGAGCGACAGGATACGGCGGCTGGAAATCATGGCATCGTCGTATCGGGAGTGCTCGGTATTGGCCCCGGGGTGACTATGGATCTGGGCCAAAGGCTTCCAGCCGTCGGGCAGGTCATGCACCATTTCGCGCATCGCATCGGCCTCAACGTGATAGTTGCCAGGCGTGGATTGTTGGCGAGGGGCACGGGCCGAGCGAACCATTGCGACGTCGCCGTCCCGGTCCCCGTACCAGAACACGCACGCTTCCCGCCGACCGGCGCGTTGCAGCATCTCGCACGTCGCCGCGAT
This sequence comes from Rhizobium esperanzae, assembly GCF_002204185.1. Taxonomy (GTDB): domain Bacteria; phylum Pseudomonadota; class Alphaproteobacteria; order Rhizobiales; family Rhizobiaceae; genus Rhizobium; species Rhizobium esperanzae. The sequence goes on from NZ_MXPU01000023.1 coordinate 41,792, forward strand.
CGCGGTCGGCGGCAGCTTAAGAACAAGGCGGCTGGGAACGTATGGACTCGGTGCCGGGGCACGGCGCAAGAGATACTCATCCTGCATATCGCTCGAACCTTCCCTGATAGTTGGTGCGGAAGGCCCGTTCTATCGCCGACAGGGTGTTGCGGAACGTGTCACCGGTGCGCCAGAGAATTGCGTCTTCACCGCCGTGGTTGACGTCGTAATATTCGAAGACCGCCGAACAGCAGACGAGCTGGATCACGCCGTCGGGTCCTTGGTACGCGGCATGAATGTGGACCTCGGGCGAGGTCAGCTGCGGTAGGTGATGCTGGTCGGATTGCCCCGCGTAATCGAGAGTCGCGGGATTGACGAACCTGGCGCTCGGCGGCCAGTCGGCGCCGGCGATGAAGTCCAGCCGAAGCAGATATTCCTCAGCGACCCCCTCGTGCGTACCGCGCATGGGGACGAGCAGGGTGCGGTCCGACAACTGGGTCCAACCCAGCTCCTCCATGCTTTGACCTTCGAATTCGAGGACGCGTGGCAGGTGCTGATCCAGCACCTGCCTGCCCGCCCGCAGATCGAGGCTCGGCCGTGATCCGTGCACGGCCATGTCACGCGCCCCCGGTGCGGGCTGCGATCTCGAACTTCTTGTCGCACAGCCCCTGCCGCTGCGCCGCCTCGAGAGACAGCGAAAGGTGATCCATGAGACTGACCGGCCCGCCGGCGGTGTTGGCCTGGAGCACGTCACGCTCCGTGCGCGTGACCTCGAGCTCCCGGTAAGCCTGGTCCCAGAGTTCGGCCAGCGTGATCGGGCCGTCCACCTTAAAACGTGCGGTTTCGAGTTCGCCTAGATGCTTAACCCGCACCGTCTGCTTTTTCGGACCAACAAGCTTGCCGGGCTTGAAGCTTTCCACCCCTGCCTCGTCCAGATTGATCAGCTCCTCCTCGTCGAGGGCGATGTCGGGCTCGTCAGTCTTTTCGAGGTAGATGCCCTTGTCGGCAGCCACGTTCTTGAGCTTGCGCAGCGTCGCTGCCGTGATGAAGCGCGCGGGCCAGTCAAGGGCTTCACCCGAAAAGGCGATGCGATAGGAACGATCACTGAGGGCGACCAGGAAGCGGCCGCCGTCCGACAGAGGCACGGATTCGCGGTGCCGCACATCTTCGAGCTCGCCGTCGTCGAGTAGCTGCAAGACATAAACGTACTCGTCCGATTCGAAACCAGCAGCCAGCGCGATCTGGCCACCCGACGGCGTCCGGTCCCTCATGGGAACCGTGCGGAACACCAGATCGGTGCCCGCAATCTCGATCGTGCGATTGGGATTGACGTCACTCATTTCAGAAACTCCTTCATTTCGATATTTCATCAAATACTAGCTAAAAACTAGCTAGTCAATATGGATCGGATGGCTAATTAATGTTGACAAGTTGAGTGGAGAATGGTAGAACCGCGCGTCCACACGGAGGGAAGAGCATGGTTGAAAAGCGTACGATGACGCTGAATTTGAGTTCGCAGGAGATGGATCTGGTCGACCGCCTTGCGGACGAGAAGGGCTTATCTAAGACCGCGTTGGTAAGGCAGGCACTCAGGCTCTATCAGTCCATCACGGACAGAATAGACCGAGGCGAGAAGGTGTTCTTCGAAGACCCGTCGACCAAGGAAAAGGCCGAATTGATGGTGCTGAGCTAGCACGATGTCGGGAATGTTGATCGGCACGTTCGACCTGTTCGACCGCAGAACGGGCAAGTTCGTTGAGGCCCAAGTAGTGAGCCCCGCCGGCGCGAGCAACGTCGCCGACATCGAAGCGTCGTGGCGCCCGCTCATGCAGGCCAGGATCGAGCAATTGAGGGCGCAGGATCGACTGACCATCGAATCGCTTGGCGAAAACGAACTTCAGGACGCTCATTGGCGATGGTCCGAGAAGGTCGAAAGGTCGTCCAATCGCCTTGACCGACAATCGTTCGCGATCGTGGCTGAAGGCGCCACTCAGGGCCTCATGCTCGTGACGACCGCGGGCTTCGCCAGGGAACCCACCCAACGCGGCAAACCACTGGTCACGATAGACCTGTTGGCTACTGCGCCTTGGAACAGGCGGCGGTTCGATCCCGCTGCGCGCTTCAAGGGCGTTGGGCGGATCATGATGGTTGCTGCCATCAGCCTTAGCGTCCAAGAGGAATTCAGTGGAAGAGTGGGGTTGCACGCCTTGCCACAAGCAGACGCTTGGTATCGTGATACGGTTGGAATGATCGACTTAGGGATAGACGAGACTCGCATGCGCTACTTCGAGCTGACCGAAGCTAAAGCGCGCGCGTTCCTCGCATAACAAGGGAGCAGATGATGGAGATGCTTGTCTCACGCGACTGGCTCCGGCGAAAGATCGAGTCGGATCCGGATACGGACAATGACGCAGGATGGCCGATCGAGGCTGTCGATAACATAGGCATGTTCTTGCCGTCCGAATTGGTGTCGGACGTAGGGAACGTGGTCGAACTTAAGCACGCCTTCGGCGTGTTCATTCGCCAGCTGCGACGACGCGACCAGTTGTCTGTCGAGGCGCTGGCCGAAAAAGCTCGAGTGGAAGCGCGGGAAATCAGGTTGATCGAGCTCGACCCCAACTACAAGCCTAGGCCACGGACGGTCCACCAACTGGCCGAGCACTTCGCTATGCCGCCGCAGGCGTTGATGAAGCTGTCGGGGGCGACCGTGACGCGAGACGAGGCCTTGTGGGAAGAGGCTCAAAAGTTCGCGGCTAAATCGGATGACTTGTCCAAACTGACCAAACAGGAGCGACAAGACTTGGAAGGCTTCGTCAAATTCCTGGTATTAAGTCAAAAGTGAAGCGATGAACGGAGGGACGGTCGGAGCCTACGAAGCAGAAGACATACGTCGGCTCGTCGACCGGATTCTACGCCATTTGGGCAATCCCGAACCGCCCCTCCGTCTTGCTGACGTTCGCTTGCTGCTCGAGCTCGACCTCAAGTTCTACAGCCTCACCAACCCCTCGCTGCTGCAGGAAATAGCCCACCGGATGAAAGTGGCCGGCAAGCAGGTGCTCGCGCGCCCGACTCTTCTGGTGGACGTAGTTAAGAAGGCCAAACTATCGGCGCTGTGGGTGCCTGACGGCAACCGCATCCTGATCGACGAGGGTGTTCCCGACGCCAAGAAGCGTTGGATCGAAGCGCACGAAGTCGGCCACAGCTTCATTCCGTGGCATAAGGATTTCCTCTTCGGCGACGACCAATACACCCTCGATCCGGATTGCCACGCGGATGTCGAGGCCGAGGCGAACTTCGCGGCGGCGCGGTTGCTGTTCCTCCAAGACCGTTTTTCGACCGAAGCTCGAGATATTGCGATCACCTTCAAGACCATCCAGAAGATGGCCAAGCGGTACGGCAACACCATAACCACCACGCTGTGGCGCACGGTGGAGGAACGCGACAAGCAGCAGCCGGCGTTCGGAATGGTCAGTGCCCATCCTCACCACGCCGATATCGGGCGGGAGCCCGACGGCAAGGACGTGCGGTATTTCATCCGATCGGAAGCCTTCAGGAAGCGCTTCCCAGGCATCACGCAAGAGTTCTGTTGGAACCTCCTGCGTGCCAATTGCGGAGGCACTAGAAGGGGGCCGGTTTTCGATGGCAGCATCGTACTGACGGACGTGAACGGAACCCGCCACGAGTTTGCGATGGAGTGCTTCTGCAACCAGCATGCGGTGCTGACTTACGGGGTGTATGTACGCCCAGCTCCGCTCGTCATCGGGATGAACTAAAGGCTGCCAATGCGGGGGGTTCGGCAGACAAGAAGGTCGGGGCCCAATTCCGCCATTTGTTGGTCAATGACTATCAGGCTGGCGTAGCCAGGCCCCGTGCGAATACAGCCATACCGGCCACTCGTGGGCCGGACGCCCCAAAAAAGGATCTTAGAATGCGGTGCGTCGGGCACGAAGCCTGGCCGTATCCAGACGGATAGATGCGGCGACCGTGCATCGTCCGGTCGATAGGGCCTGAAGCGGTACCATGGACTAAGGCAAAAAACTCAGTCCATGACGCCAAGCCCGGTTAGTCCTCTATCGACACCCCGTTCGCCAAAAGCTGCCAGTCCGCTTACAGCCACTTACCGGCCATTCCGAAAGTAAGTAGTTGCTCGGATTGGACAATTTAATGCGAATACAGCGACTGAACGACTGGGTCAGCGGTTCCAATCCCATCAAGGCGAGGGATGAGTTGGGTATGCCGCTCCGAATAGCCCCATTTGTCACATCACTGAAAAACTTCTGACCTAACGAGGCTTTCCGGGCCTCCGCTCAGGGTGCGGCCGTCGATCAGGAGTGACGAAATCATGTTGGAACGTGTTGGCAGCGGATCGAAAGAGGTCGAAACCCTGGTCGTGGACCTCGGCCAGAAAGACGTGACCGGCCGTTCTGCATCGGCAAAAACCATCGACGCCAGCGAAATACGCAAGATCGCGCCGAGCGGCAACGGGCAGGCACTCGACATCTCCGCTGCGCGGGGCTTCGTCGGGTTTACGCCGAGCAAACGCGGCGGCGCCGCGATCCTGGTCGATGCAAAGGTGAGCACGCCCGAAACCGACCCGGGCACCGATCTCAAGATCGACCTCGACGGTTTCTCGCCGCTGCCCTCCAGCAATCTCGCCAGCTATTCGTTCAACGACGTCATGGCGGCGATCATGATCGGCACCGGGCTGGCCGGCAAGGGCATTGCCGCCAACGGCTCAGGCGACGGACGCTTCTTCGCCGGCAGCGGCGGCGACGCCTGGATCGCCGAGCGCATGTTCGCCACCAAGGATAATGGCTGGAGCAAGACCATCCAAAGTCTCGATCTGCCTTATATCGACAGCGACTATCTGACATCCAGCCTCAAGAAGATGGACCTTGTCATGTCGGGTTCGGATGCCATCGAGCCGGTCGTGGAGCGCCCGATCGACGAGAAAGACATCCTGGAAAGCAAGGTGCTGCGCGGTTACGCTCCGTCGACCGCCTATGAGCCGACGCTGAAGAAGCTCGACGAACTCAAATACGGCATTCTCGGCGACGCCGTGAAGGACGTGAACCGGGATTTCGTAGCGCCCCACAATATGGACCACCTCGACCAGCTGGCGCCGGAACAGAAGGCAACGCTGCTCTACGATCTCATCGAGATCAAACAGCAGTTCAACGGCTATATGAACCAGTATGGCGACAGCGTGCCCGATGGCGAGCGCGTCGGCAAGGACCTCGACGCGCGGATCGAAAAGCTGACGGCCGATCCCGCGACGCAGCAGCATCTCTCAGATATCTTCGCAAGCGGCATGAAGGAATATTTGCAGCAACCGGAGAATTCCGATCTGCTCACCAACATCGAAGACGTCTATCTGATCGATATCGGCGGCGGCAAGGCGATCGACCGGGCGCTGAGCGCCGGCAAGAGCTTCGAAGATGCCCTGAAGGATTATTATTCCGAACTCAACACGCTCGTCGATCTCCTGCCCCAGGATTATATCGACGCGCATCTCGACGCCGCGAACGTCACCTTCTCAAACATCATCAAGGAACATTATATCGGCGACGGCCAGGGTGTCGATCTCGAGCAGTTGCTGTCGGGTCCGGATGACACATTTGTGCCCGGCGCAACGAATGACGCCATCAGCCAGTTGGCAAACACCTTCGCCGAGGATTTCATCAGCAAAAACGGCCCGGCAGATGGCGGCGAAACGCTGAAACAGAATCTGGCGCAGGACATAGCACGCGACGTCGACGGCGTTCTGCGCATGGTGCGCGGCGGCATGAAGCTCGACGCCGCGGTCGCCTCCTTCAAGGATTCGCTCGACCTGCCGCGCCAGACCCGCACACCTGCTGGCATCGATGCCGAAGTGTACAAGGCCGGCCTCGTCCATGCGGTCCAGATGCTCAGCATGTCGAGCGTGCTGGTGGCGCGCGGCCTCGGTGTGGGCGGCAAGTGGACGCCGGCCGATATCGCCGCTGCGGTCGGCTCGGCGACGCAGATCGTTGGCATGACGATGGAGGGTCTCGGCAAGAACCTCGACGTTGCCGGCAAGCCGTTCAGCGCCTTCGGTAGTCAGCCGGGCAGCTGGGGCAAGGGGATCTCCATGAGCTTCTCGCCGAAGACGATGGAAGCGGCGGGCAAGATTCTCGGTGCCGCCGGCGGCCTCGCCATGTCCGGCCTCGGCTTCTATCTGGCGTCGCGGTCGATGAAGACCGGCGACCGCGCCAAGGGCGCGCTCGAAATCATCGGCGGCATTGCCGGTACCGGCAACGCGCTTATCGGTTTTTCCGAAGCGATGCTTTATCTGACCAATGTCATGTCCCGCGCCTTTTCCGGACTCGAAACGGTGGCGCCGGAAGTGGTGACCATCTTCAGCAACGCCGCCAAAGCCGGCCTTGCGGCGGCCGGACTGGTCACCGGCCTCGTTGCCTCGGCCGTCGGGCTGGCACTTGGCCTGTGGGATATGGCCAATGGCGTGAAGAAGCTCGACAAGATGGAAAAGCAGCTGAACGAGAAGCTTGAGCGCTACACCGGCGAGTCCGTGCATCTCGAATTCAGGCCGGATCCGTCATTCATCTGGTAAAGGCATAGTCGGCGGCAACGATGACCGCCACCCCGGAAAAGCCTGGGAAATGCCCTGCGAGCCTGGTAAAAATGTGATTTAATCTCCCCGCGCGAGGTCGCTGCATTTATGCACCGCGATATCGCGATCGGGCTTGAATTATCGCGCAAAGGTCGATCTTATGCCTAACGTAAGGTAAACGACCTCATCCGCGAAAAGCGGACAAGAAAATCAAAGGGAACGCATGTCATCGATCGCACCAGCATCTTCGGATATCGATACGGTTTCATTTCTCAGGCTAAACGCCAATTCCGATCCGAAGTTCGAAAATTCGACAAGCCAGGGCAAGACCGCGAGCACCACGGTCAAGAAGGCATCGCCTTTTACCTATGACGGGATGACGACGGCAGGCCTGACGATTCTCTCCTCCACATCGGCGCAGACGAGTAGCCCGAAGTTCGTTTCGCAGGCCGCGACGTCAAATGGCGATTCCAGCCCTACCGCACCGATCCAGCCGGTCATCGATCTCCTGTTCAATTCCGATTTCATGAGCGAGATCAATCAGGGCTTCATGGAAGGGCTGAAGGACAAGGACAAGTCCTTCGAGAGCATCGACGTCGTCAAAAACCCTCAGAATTACACCGCCGAGCAGAAACTGATCATGTATCTCGATCTGCTTCAGACTAAGGCGACCTTCGGCAAATACAAGGACAGCCTCGGCGACAACCAGCGCGGCATCTACAACGACCAGGAGATCCTGAAGGATCTCGACAAGTCGATTGCAATCCTGGGCTCGGACGCCGACGTCAACTCACAGATGACGGAGAAGGCGCTGAAGGCCTTCAAGCTGATCTTCTCCGGTTATCGCGTCGCGCCGGCCGATACCAACAAGGACGCTTTCGAGATCATCAACGACACGATCACCCGTGACGAGAAGATGAAGGACCTGCGTACGAAGGTCGAGGATGCCTTTGAGCGCGACATCGTCAATGGCGGCCTACTGAATGACGGCCTGAAATCCGGCAAGGACGTCACCACCATTCTCAAGGAATATAATGCCGCCCTCGGCTTCTATTCCATGGTGCTTCCCGACGATTTCGTAAAGCAGCGCTCGGCGATCGCCGACAAGACCTATGCCGAATTCTTCGACAAGAACGTGCTGCCGACGATCTCCGATCCGACGACGGCGCTCGATGGCCTGATCCGCATGGGACTGGCCGGCAACAAGACCGAGCGGGAGCTGAAGGGGCTCGGCTCCATCCTGCCGGTTGTGGATTTCGACCAGTCGCTCGGGCTCGGCGGCAGTCTGTTCCCCGATCTCAAGATCGACCTCGACGGTTTGAAGAAGGTTGCCGCTTCCGAATTCGGCAGCACCGTGCCAAACAACATCACCCACCTGTTCAACCCGACCATCCAGGCGATGGCCAACCAGTTTCACGGGGGAGACAGCCCCGAGGTGCGCGATCAGTTCAAGGCCGATGTGAAGGCGCTTCTCGGCCCGCTGCTCGACAAGATCGGGGCCGGAGAAATCGGAGTCGGCGATCTTGCCGGCAATCTGGAGCGCATCACCTCGCAGCTGGCCGCCCCCGGTGGCAAGGAGGTCTGGGGCTACCGCCATGCGGTGCAGACCGCGCTCGAAGGGCTCGTCATGGGCGCCAGCCTTGTCTCGAAGATGTCGGCCAATGCTGAGTGGGACAAGAGCGTCTCGCCGCTGCCCTCCAGCAATCTCGCCAGCTATTCGTTCAACGACGTCATGGCGGCGATCATGATCGGCACCGGGCTGGCCGGCAAGGGCATTGCCGCCAACGGCTCAGGCGACGGACGCTTCTTCGCCGGCAGCGGCGGCGACGCCTGGATCGCCGAGCGCATGTTCGCCACCAAGGATAATGGCTGGAGCAAGACCATCCAGAGTCTCGATCTGCCCTATATCGACAGCGAATATCTGACATCCAGCCTGAAGGACATGGGACTTTCCATGTCGGGGCTGATGAAGACGCTGATGCCCGGCACGGATGTGATCGATCCGATCATCTTCGACGGCAAGACCGCCGAAGAGGCGATCAAGAAGATCATCGCTCCGAGCCTTGATGCGCTGGCGGAAACACTGTTCAGGGGCAATGCCGAGGCCATGGCGCAATACAAGACCAATTTCACGACGATCTTCACCGCGCTTTGGGCGACGATGCGCCCGGGCGGCAGCGTCGAAACCATCAAGGCCGACCTTGCTAAGCTGATCGACAAGACTGCGACGGCAGTGCCAGCGGGGGTCGATCCGGTCAAATACAAGGCGGCGCTCTCTTCCGGCGTGATGTCGGTGCTCACCGCCTCCCGGTCCATCTATGCCGGCCTCAACATGACGAGCCCGACCTGGGACAGCATCGGCATCGTCGTTCTGCACGCCCTTGGTGCGCTGGCGCATATGGGCAGTGCGCTCGGCTCGGCGATCAAAGCCTCGAATTTTTCGCTGCTGGATGGGATCGGCTCGCTCGTCGGCGTCTCCGACGAACTGGCGCGGGCGCAACGCAGCGTGCTCTCCGCCTTTTTCAAGAATACCGGGACGACGGTCGGCGCCGTTGCCGGGGTCGCCTGGCTGCCGGTGGAATATTACCAGTTCCTGCAAGGGCTCACGAGCGGCAAGGGCGACCCGGTCGATCTCATTTTCATGGGTATCGGAACGGTAGCGGACACGGTCGGCGCGATCGAAGGCATTGCAGGCGTTGCCAACATGCTGGTGAACTCCACCTTCCTCGGGCGCACGGGTGCAACGGTTGCCCTGGTCTCCGGCGCCTTCTCGCTCGGTTTTGCCGTTGCTTGCGCGGTGTCCTGGGCGGCCTGGTCAGGCTTTACCATCTACCAGAGCATCAAGCAGGAAAAGGCCTTCCACAAGCAGACCGACATGATGAACGACATGCTCAAGCGCACGGTCAACGACACGGTCGGCATCTACGCCAAGACCGGCCCGATCGTCGGCGCCAAGGGCGGCGTCACCCCCGCGCCCCGCGACCCGGGACAGCGCGAGCTTACGCCTGAGAACTGGGACGCGATCACCGCCGATGTCGAGAAGCGCCGCGGTACGGCGGTGGGCTGATCCGGGACGCGTTCGCAACACCAAATATCTGAGTGTTCACAGGCCCGTTGGCGTAGAGCGGTCGGGCCTGTGAACATTCGAACAAATTTAAGTATAAACTTCATGCGCAATCTGGATATCTGCTGCGTTTTATGGATAAAACGTTCCATTTTAATATAAAGATCGCTAAATTTATCATAGCCGACTGTACGTTCTGGAAATTAACCATCGGTTAAGTTTAAACAATTGACCAGCCGTTTTTTTATCCATATCAAATCATGCATTCATTTTGATAAATTCCTTGATGGAAGTGCTCATATGGCCGTAGATGCGGTGAATTCCGACCTGAACTTGGCGCCTGCAGACCCTGTCTCGGTGGAGCTGACGACTGATAAGACGGGTTCCACAGGCACCACCGGCAGCACGACGAAAAAGGTCGATCCGAACAGCGAGAGCGAGGTTCTCTCCGCTGCCGTGGACGCATTTCTGCCGGGCATGATTTCCAACACCCTGATGCTGAACAATTCGCTTTTCAATTTCGCCAAGGAGGCGATCGACGAAGGCAGCGACGAGTAGCGTTCCTGTTCATCGTTTGCAGTTGACATGTACCGAGTTGAGGAATTGCAATGAGTGGAGAAGTACTTTCCGGCCGCGCCTTCACGCCGCCCTTCGATGGCGTATCGACGGGCAATGTCCTGAAGACCTCGGAGATCGTGGCGGAGCGGATCGGGCTGCAGCCGGCGGATTTCGCTGGCATTCGGCCAACCGAACTCACCTCCATTCCCAATACCCAGGGCCGCAAGATCGCGCCTGAGTCCGACGCCGTCCTGCCCTCCTATTCACCGGAAGGCAATACCACGCCCTCCAGCATTCTCGACCGGCTGTCGGCTTTCTTCATGCCGGTGGCCGGAAACGGCCAGCTGGAGACGCCGCTGGTGCGATTTACCGCGGACAAGGATCAGAGCGGCCCGAAGATCGAAGACATCACGACATCAATCGACCGGCTGGAGAAATCACAGCAATTCGCAACCGGCACGACGCTGCTGTCGTCGCTCACCCAGTCGGTGATGTCGTCATCCAAACGGCTGACGCAGGGCCAGTGAACATCATGATCACATCGGCCCTTTCGAGATCATCGATCTCTTCGCCCGCGCGCAAAGTCCTTCCGAAGGCCGCAATGCTTGCCCTCTGCCTGTTCCTCGCCGCCTGCAGCCAGGACGTGCTCACGGGGCTCGATCAGCGCGATGCGCTGGATGCCCAGGTGCTGCTCGAACGCGCCGGCATTTCCGTCACCATGAAGAGCGAAAAGGGCGGGACCTATGCGATCACCGCTGAATCAACCGATCATGCCCGGGCGATCGAGCTGCTGGCGGGCGCCGGTCTGCCGCGTCAGTCGTTTGGAAATGTCGCCGAACTCTTTGCCGGCAACGGCTTCCTCGTGACACCTTACGAACAGAAAGCCCGGATGAGCTACGCCATCGAGCAGCAGCTTGCCGAAACGCTTTCCGGGCTCGACGGCGTGGCGACGGCGCGCGTCCATGTGGTGCTGCCGGAGGAGAACGGCCGCGGGCTCATCAAGGAGAAGGCGAGGGCAGCGGCCGTGCTGCAATATCGCCCCGGCGCCAATCTCAACGAGATCGACATGAAGAGCCGGTCCGTTCTGGTCAACAGCATCCGTGATCTCTCTTACGAAGATGTCTCGGTGGTGGTCAGCCCCTGGTCGGAGGTCGGCGCGCCGGCGGCGGTAGCGGCGGCACCGGCCCCGGCGGCAACCGTGACGCCGGCGCCCGCTACAGCGCCATCCTCGATGGTGCAAAGCGCTCTCTCGGCTTTCAAAGGCCCCAATCTTGCCGTGATCGGCGCCATCATCCTCGCCATCGGGGCATGCCTGCTGCTGCTGTTTCCGCAGCGGAAGGAGCGCTGAGCATGCGCACGCCGCGTGCGGACGGCGAGGCGATCTCGAATGCGGCGAGGATCCGCAAGGCAGCGCTGCTTTCCGCGGATATGCTGACGGCCGCCCGATGGGATGGGATCGCGCCGCTCCTTGCCGACGGATCCACCCTGTCGCCGCGGCTGCATCGGCGGCTTTTCACTGAGATAGCGGAAGCCCATGGCGATCCCGCCACGTTTGCCGACGGCGCCCGCCGCCTGACTTCCATGGCCACGGACGGACGCGCAACGGCCGCGCTCCGGGCGGGCCTCGCCTATCATCTCGCAGCCTTCTGCCCCGCGGTCGATCGCCCGACCCTTACGAGGCTCAGGGCCGCCTACGGCGAGGAAGCGGTCGCATTCGCTCTCGGCCACATCAATCTTTCCGCGGCAACGCCGCCGCTCGATCTGTTGAGCGAGCAGGCAAGGCAGGTCGTCGAGGCCGATGGCTGGTCGATGCTGGCACTTCTGGCAGACGAATACCGGATCTCCGCGGCTTGGCGGTCGGCGGGCTGGCGCGACATGGCTGAAAACGGCTCGGCTTCCCTCTTAAAGGGCCCGGCGCTCGCCCTGGCGGCGGCAGCCGTCGACGAGGTCGCCGCCTTAAAGGAAGGCGCCGGACGATGAGCTCGGGATTTGCACGCCACGACCGCATCATTCCGGCGGAGAGTTTCGGCCAGATCACAGAGGCGGCGCAAATTCTGGAGGCTGCCCAACGGGACGCCGCCCAATCTCAGGCCACACTTGCAGCCGCCAGCGAGCAAGCCGCCCAAAACGGCTATCGCGACGGGTTCGAACAGGGCGTTCGCGATGCCGCCGCACGGCTTGCCGCCTCGCTCGGAAAAGCCGAACGGGAAATTGCCAATCTCGACAGCTGGGTCGAGGCGGTGGTTCTGAAATCGGTCGGACTGATCCTCGGATCGATGGAGGCCGACGAACGCACGAGGCGATTGGTCCGCCACGCCATATCCCAGACCGCTGAGGCGCAGGAGATCGTCCTGCATGTCGCCCCCGACAATGCCGCCATGATCGCCCGGGCAATTGCGGACATCGATCATCGCATCACCATCGAAACGGATCCGCTGATGTCTGCCGGCGAGATTATTCTGGAGACGTCGGCGGGACGAAGCCAGATCGGCTTGAAAGACCAGCTCGCCACCGTGACCGAGGCCCTCGTCCATGGTTGACGCGTTGCTTCGGATGGAGCGGACACTCGAACAAACGGACGTGCGGCGGCAGAGCGGCCGCGTAAAGAGTGTGTCGGGCCTGCTGGTGCGGGCGCTCATCCCCTCGGTCAGGATCGGCGAGCTTTGTGAACTGCATGAGCCGGGCAGGGGTCGCATCGGCCTTGCCGATGTCGTCGGCATCGACGGCGAGACGGCGCTTCTCTCGCTTCACGGCGAAACCCGCGGCATCTCCCAGCGCACGGAAATCATCCCGACCGGCCGGGAACCGACGGTCTCTGTCGGCAGTTTCCTAATCGGCGCGATCGTCGACGCACACGGTAATGTCCTGCGTCCCTCCGCCAATCCCGGCGGCGAGGACGCGCGCTTCCTGCAGCCGCTCTATGGCCAGCCGGTCGATCCTCTGTCGCGCCGCCCCATCCGCCAGCCGTTTACCTCGGGAATTGCTGCCCTGGACGGATTGCTGACCTGCGGCCAGGGCCAACGCATCGGTATTTTCGGCGCGCCCGGCGCCGGCAAGTCGACGCTGGTGTCCCAGATCGTCGCCAACAGCAAGGCCGATGTGATCGTCTGCGCCCTGGTGGGCGAACGCGGACGCGAGGTCGGCGAATTCGTTGCCGGCAACATGCCGGAAGGCGTTCCGTCGAATGTGGCGCTGGTTGTCGCCACATCCGATCGCCCGGCGCTGGAGCGGTTCAAGGCGGTGATGACAGCAACGGCGATCGCCGAATATTTTCGCGAGCAGGGAAAACATGTGCTGCTCGTCATCGACAGCGTCACCCGCATGGCCCGCGCCTTGCGCGAAGTCGGACTTGCTGCCGGCGAACCGCCGGTGCGGCGCGGCTTTCCGCCTTCCGTATTCGCCGTCTTGCCGCAGATCTTCGAGCGCGCCGGCAACAGCGCAAACGGCACGATGACGGCTTTCTATACGGTCCTCGTCGAAGGCGAAGAGCAGGACGATCCGATTGCCGAAGAAACCAGGTCGCTGCTGGACGGCCATATCGTGCTCTCCGACAAGATTGCCAGGGCGGGCAATTTTCCGGCGATCGATGTTCTGGCCAGCCGAAGCCGGACGATGAGCGCGGTGGTGAGCGAGAGCCATCGCCAGGCAGCCGACAAGCTGCGCGCCCTGCTTGCCCTCTATGACGAAGTGGAACTGCTTATCCGCGTCGGCGAATATCGCCAGGGGCGCGATGCCGCTGTCGACGAGGCCGTCGCCAAACACGGCCTCATCCAGCGCTTCCTGTTTGACGGCCAGGGCAAGCCGCAGCCGTTCGGCGCGATCGTCGAAGCCCTCGATGAGCTTGTCCGATGAATGTCGCCGCGCCCGCATGGCCCCACGCATCGATGGCCGGGAACTTCTTTTCCCGTTCCGGCACGATGATGCGCGCCGCCTGGCAAATTCCGGTCCGGGAGCAGACGCTTTCCGTTCGCCCGCTGGCCCCCGATATCGCAGCCGCGCGGACCACCGATCCGGTCGGCATTCTCTGCCACGTCGGTAAACGTGAGCAGATGCTGATTGCGTCGGCCGGCGCATTGCGGCTGCTGGCCGAAAGACTGGAACCGCTGCTCCTATGGGAAAAACTGTCGCCGTCTGAAAAGGCGGCCGTGGTCGAACACCTGTTCGCCGAGGCTTTCGAGGCAATCGAGAATAGGATCGGCATGAGCCTGTCGCTGCTGCAGATCGACGCCGAGACGCAGCCGGATGTCAGCTGCAATTTCGGCTTCGACATCGGCTGGAACGGCATGAGCCTGCCCTTGAGCGGCCGCTTCGATGAAACCGCCCTTGCCGGCCTGGTCGGCTGGGCAAGCCGCCTGCCGCGCCGCACGCTCAATGTCCTGACGACGGCGGTCAGCATCCGGCGCGGTTATGCCGTGCTGTCGGTCAGTGAAATCAAATCCCTGCGGTTGGGGGACGGCATCGTCATCGATGGCGGGGCACCGGAGACCGTGGTCGCGATCACGGGTGAACGTTACCTTGCAACCTGCATGCGATCGGACAAAGGCGCGGTCCTCACCGAACCACTCCTGTCGACGCCAACCGGACCAATGAGGCATTTCATGACAAATGAAACCGTCGATCAGGAATTGCAGGGCGAGCCGCGTCCGTCGCCTGTCGACAGCATCCCGATCAAGCTGGTCTTCGATGCAGGACGGCTGGAGTTGCCGCTGCGCACACTCGAAATGATCGGCGAGGGTTATGTGTTCAACCTCGACAGGCCATTGTCGGACGCCGTCGATATCATCGCCCAAGGCCGCGTTATCGGACGGGGCGAAATCATCTCCGTGGATGGATTGAGCGCCGTTCGCGTCACGGCGCTGCACGACTGATGGAACAGAGCTTTCCTCTTGCCCAGAGCCTCGTGGCGATGGCGGCGATCTCGATGCTGCCGGTTATTGCCGTGATCGCGACCTCCTTCACCAAGATTTCGGTCGTCCTGCTGATCGTGCGTAATGCGATCGGCATCCAACAGACGCCGCCGAATCTCCTGGTCTTTGCGATTGCCATCGTGCTCTCGGCCTTCGTGATGAACCCGGTGCTGCAAAACAGCTGGCAATTGCTGCTCGCCCATAGCGGCGATTTCGGCACGGTCAGTGGCATGGTGGACGGCATGATCAAGGTGGCGGCACCGCTGAAGGATTTCATGCTGAAATTTTCCGACGCCGAGGTGCGCGAATTTTTCGTGCAGGCGTCGCAGAAGATCTGGGCAAACGCGCCGGCAACCCCCATTGCCTCCGATGACATCACCGTGCTGACGCCGAGCTTCCTCGTTTCGGAACTGACGCGGGCCTTCGAAATCGGATTTCTGATCTATCTGCCCTTTCTGATGATCGACTTTGCCGTTTCCGCCATTCTGGTGGCGCTCGGCATGCAGATGATGTCCCCGACCGTGGTGTCGACACCGCTGAAGCTGCTGCTGTTCGTCTCGATCGATGGCTGGCGGCGATTGCTGGAAGGTCTGGTGCTGTCCTATGCGCAGTGAGCATCGCCCCTTCCCGAAAACCCCGGTTCGCGTGCCTGCCACGCGAAAGGCTTGCCGTCATGAGTGAAGACCAGGTCGCAGCCGAAATCGGCATGTCCGTCATGGCGACCTTCGCCTTGGCCGGCCCCATTCTGGGCCTGGCCGCGCTTCTCGGGCTGATCATCGCCATTTTCCAGGCGGCAACGCAGATCCAGGAGCAGACCATCGCGCAGATCGTCAAGATTTTCGTGATCTCCATCACCCTGCTGCTGTTCGGCCGGGTGCTGGCAACGCTGCTGATCGAACATTCCGTTCATATCCTTAACGACTTCCCGACCATGGTTCAGTGAGGCGAGGCGGATGGGGCCGGATCATCTTCCGCTCGTCGGCATCGAGGTCGCGGCACCGGCCGCAGCGATGCTCGGCGCCGCGCGTGCGCTCGGGATCCTGCTGATCTTCCCGCTCTTCTCGCTGTTCAGCATCGTCGGCATTCTGCGTTTCGGCCTGGCAATCGGCCTTTCGGCGCCCTCCGTCGCCTTCGCCTATTCGGTGCTGGCTCTCGGAGATACGTCCTGGTTCGATCTGGCCACCCTTTCGATGAAGGAGCTTTGCTTCGGGGCGCTGATCGGCATGGGGCTCGGCATTCCCTTCTGGGCGGCCCAGGCGGCGGGCGATATGACCGATGTCTATCGCGGCGCCAATGCCGCCAATCTCTTCGACCAGATCAACGCGCTGGAAACCGCGCCGCTCGGCTCGCTGATGATGTCGATCGCCCTGGTGATTTTCGTCAGTGCCGGCGGCATCATCGATCTGGTCACGATCTTCTATAAGTCCTTCGAGCTCTGGCCGCTCTTCAAGCTCATGCCCACTATCCCCGACGATCCGCTCGACATGATATCAGGTGTTTTCGGCCGGCTGTTCAAAGCGGCCGGGTTACTCGCCGCCCCGTTCATGATCGTCACCTGCGCGCTTGAATTATCGCTGGCCTTCGTCGGCCGCTCGTCCAAACAATTCCCGCTGAACGACAGCCTGCCGGCCATCAAGAACTTCGCGGTCATGGTCATCCTCGTGATCTACACGGCCTTCATCTCCAGCTATTTCCACGATCTCTGGATCGATGGATTCAACGAGGTCAAAGCCATGCTGGAGGTGACCGATGGCCAAAAATGACGATACCGAGGAAAAAACCCTGCCGCCGAGCCGGGTGAAGCTCGATCGTCTTCGGCGCGAGGGCCAGGTTCCCCGCTCGAAGGAAATCCCGGTTGCGATTTCCGTCCTTGCCATCGCCGTCTACGTCACCTGGGGCTTGCCTGATATCCTCGAGGATTTCACCCGCAGTTTCGATGCCGGCCTGCAGTCCGCCGCGCGGGCCGACCTCTCCGACGCCGTCACTGTCGGCTTGAGCGAAACCGGCGTGGCGCTGCTCGATCTCATCTGGCTGCCGCTTGCCATAGGTCTTGCCGCAACCATCCTGGTCGCGATCCTCGACGGGCAGGGGTTTCCCGTATCGTTCAAACATATGAGCTTCGATTTTAACCGGCTCAATCCGTTCGAGGGCATCAAGAGGCTTTTTTCGCTCGCGAGCATCGCTGAGTTCGTCAAGGGGCTCGTCAAGTTTGTCCTGCTCGCGGCGGCCGGCGGCGGTGCGATCCTCTATTTTCTCAACAGCATCTTCTGGTCGCCTCTTTGCAGAGAAGCATGCACGCTCTCCGCGGCAGCCCATCTCCTCGGCTCGATCCTCGTCATTGCCGCCGGCATCATGGTGGCGGCGGCGTTTTTCGATATTCGCATTTCGCGCGCGCTGTTCAGGCACGAACACCGGATGACCAGGACGGAGGCGCGGCGCGAATACAAGGATACTCAGGGGGACCCGAAGCTGAAATCGGCGCGCCAGCAGATCGGCGCGGAAATGCGTAGCAGCTCGCCGCGCAGGCAAGGGCCTGCCCGGCAATGAAAAAGCGGGAGCCTAAGGCGCCCGCTTGATCTCAATTTGCGGTTCCAGTCGTCGGGCGTCTCAAACGCCCGATTGATTGTCACCCACACGCGTACAATTCTTCACATCGTCCAGCGTGATCTCGGACAGGAACGTCGCGCCGGCAAGCGAGCTGTCGGTGCGGAAGACGTTACTGCCGTTGGAGAACGCCCCGCCATCGATGGTGACGTCGCCGGCGCTTTTTACCGTCAGCGCATCCTCGCCGACATTCTGCCAATTGACGTTTTCGAGCGTCGGGCCGCCATAGACGTGAATGCCGTCGGGGCCATTCTCGCCGAGATTGACATTCTTGAGCGTCGCGCCGTTCTTGAAAATGAACAGCGGCGATTGGGTTTCGGACTGGCCGCCATCGCCGAGCTTGGACGAGGCCGTATAGGTCGCCCCCTTGCCGTCGAACACGCCTCCATCCACGACGATCGGCTCATTGACCACGATGACGCTGCCCTCTTTCGAGAGGTCGGGCATTTCCGTCGTGGTCTGCAAAGTCGTGGCCTGTTTCTCGTCGGAGTCTGACTGCCAGTTGATGTGCTTGCGCAGCACATCCTTGGGGTCGGACTCAGTGCCGTTTTCCGACGTTTCCCGCGAATTCCGGCACATAGGAAGTCAGCATCGGCGGGTTGCCGGAGAAATCTTCGAAGGGCGAAACCTTGCGGGTTCGGATGGCGGTGAAATCCGTGTCGGCCCTATTGCTGCCGCCAAGGCAACCGGACTCAAGGTCGAAACGGGACGTTCTGTCGAAGTCTATGGGCCTTTGTCCATCTACGCCACACATTGCATTCACCCCAGTTGGTCTCGTCTACTTCACCTGCTCTATGAGCCTGGCCTCTGTTTGGAGCCGGCAGCGTTCCGGATTTGCCCGATCTCTCCGACGGTTTCGATCGTTATATCCCTGTCGATCTCCGCCGCCGCCAGCACCGGAATGCGGCAGTTGTGGTGGATCATCAGCGTCTGGGTGAGCAGGCGCCATTCGCCCGGCACGATGATGACGGGATCGTAACCCCGCTCGTTGGTGTCCTCGAGAGCCTGCCTGGCTTTTTCGGCCAGCAGGCGCAGTCTTTCGGCTATCTCGATCTTCTCGGTCGCTCCAGCGGCATCATAGGACCGGATGAAGTGGTCCCATTCGGCCGGAAGCACCAGCGCCGGCAGCAATCCGCGCCGGTCGAGAAGCCCGAAGGCGATCTGCTTGACCAGCGCGGCGCGCGCCATTTCGGCCACGGCATCCGGCGCGTGATCGGTGCCGGCGTGCAGCATCACTTCCAGCAGTCCGCGCGGCTGGGAAAGCGTCACGCCGGAATCCAGCAGGCGCCTGACGACCGCGACCGTCAGCATCAGCGGCACCTGGGTGGCGACGTCGATCGCCAGTTTGCCGAGACGCGGTTCGAGGCTCCCCAGCCATTGTGCCGCGTCGTCGACGCTGAACAGGGCGCCGATATGGCGGCGGACGATGCGCACGATGTCGTCGGCAATCTGTTCGGCCGTCCGTTCAGGACCGCAGTTGACGAGGCCGGCGGGCACATTTTCGACCTGAAGATGGATCAGATCCTCGGCCATGCGGGGATCGGCGTTGAACGTCGGCACCGTCACGGAGACGCCGACGGCGCGCGCCGCCAGGCGAATCCGCGCGTCCAGCATTTCGCCGAGCCGCATCGCCTCAAGCCGCGCCAGCGTTTCCACCGCGCCGGTGGCGATGACGGGATCGCCATATTTCGCCCTGTCGAGCGGATAGGAATTGGCGCTTTCCACGGCATTCGCCGATCCGGCCGCGGCAGGGCCCCCGCGCCGGCGATGAATCATGAAGGCTAGGCCCGCCAGACACAGGCCGATCGCGGCGAGCACGCTCGTCGGAAATCCCGGGACGAAGCCCGCGCAGATCGTCAGCGCCGCCGCAATCGTCAATGCGCGGGGCTCCCGGAAGAGTTCGCGGCCGATATCGCTGCCGAGACTGCCGTTGCCGTCATCGGACACGCGGGTCACGACGATACCGGCCGAGACTGCCATCAGAATCGACGGAATCTGCGACACCAGACCGTCGCCGATCGACAGCAGCGTATAGAGATGGGCAGCCTCGGCGAAGCTCAGCCCCTTCTGGAAGATACCGATCGCCAGGCCGCCTATGAGATTGACGGCGACGATCACCAATCCTGCGACCGCATCGCCCTTGACGAAGCGCATGGCGCCGTCCATCGCGCCGAAGAACTGGCTCTCCTGTTCGAGACGCGACCGGCGCTTTTGCGCAGCTTCCGTGGTGATATGGCCGTTGCGCAGGTCGCTGTCGATGGCGAGCTGCTTGCCCGGCATAGCATCGAGCGTGAAACGCGCGCCGACCTCGGCGATACGCTCGGCGCCCTTCGTCACCACGATGAACTGCACCAGCGCCACGATCAGAAAAATGATCAGGCCGACGACGACATTTCCCGCAACGACGAAATCGCCGAAGGCCATGATGATCTCGCCGGCATCGGCATCCGCCAGCACGAGCCGCGTCGAGGAAATCGTCAAGGCCAAGCGGAACAGCGTGCCGATCAGAATGACCGCGGGAAAGGTCGAGATTTCAAGCACGCTCTTCAGATAGGTCGTGGTGATCAGCACCACGAAAGCGAAGGAGAGATTGAAGGCGATCAGCACGTCCAGAACGATTGTCGGAAGCGGCAGCACCATCATCGTCACGACGGAGGCGAAAAACACCGCAAGCAGCATATCGGTTCGCTGCGCAAGCATGGCGATGGCGGATGACCTTACCTTCATGATCCGGCTTCCGACGCCATCGCCTATTCTTGTTCGCTGCTGGAAATTTCGGCGAGCTTCGGCTCGGCACTGCCGGCGGAGGCGAAATTGACCGTATCGTCCTCACTGTCACGGGAAACGATCATCTGGTCTTTGCCGATCTCCTTGATCCGCCAGCCGCTCGAAACGACATCGCCTTCCTCGTATCGGCGGCCGTCGGAGCCGATGATGAACCTGACTGGCGTATAGCCGGCGGCGGCGACGAAGCCGTCGAGACCGGAAGAGAAGGCGGTGAGATCGACGATGGAAACGGAACCGCGCCGGCTCATCGAGGCGATGATGCTGCGCAGCTTGGTCTTGTCGGGCAGGCCGAGAGGCCGCGATCCTTCGCCGATGCGAATTTCGTCGGCGGTGGCGACGATGCTCAGATCTTGGGGAAGCTGAGCCATGCGAATGGCCTGGCGGATTTCGGCAGCGATCGCCGCCGATGACGGCGCCGGTTCGGGTGCGGCGGAAACCCTGACGGCCGGGCCTTCGTGAGCCGGCGCGTCGCTGTTGTAAAGGCCGACCAGCAAAAGCATCGCCGCGAGCCCGAGAAGGCCGGCAGCCGCAATCCGGCGTCGCGCGAACCGCCCGCGCCCGGCGCCGAGACCTTCGAGTTCGCAGGCCGTGCCGTCGAAGGAGATGCTCTGTCTCGTTGTAAGGCTCATCGTTCGATCACGCGGGATGGAATGACCATCGATCACCACGTCATCCCGCAGCGCGGTCAACGACACCGCGTCGGAGCCGCGGGAGCGCTGCAGACTGATGGCAAAGGCGGGTTCCGGTTTGGCGCCGAGGATGATCAGGTCGCAATCGGCGCTGCCGCCGACAACCTGCCGCTCCGCCGTCAACGGCAGAATGGAGCTGCGCCCGGCGCGCGTGATACGCAAGACCGGTCCGCCGCGGCCTGACGCAGCGTTGCCGGCGTTACCTCTGAATGTCGGCGAAGAGGGATCTAGATTCATAGCCATCTTGTTCCCGAACCGTCCGTCGAGCGGCTTTTATTGTCTTCGAGAGCGGGGAAGCGAGACGGGCGAACCCGTCGCGCCATTGTTTCAATCAGCCTGGGCCGATCTTCTTGATGGCGTTTGCGACGCCGTTGATCTTGGTGATTTCAGTTGCAACCTGCAGGCTCTGCGCGGTCGCTTCGTTCTGGGCCGACTTGAAGGCGGAAATCGCCGAGCCGATACCCGCATCGAGTGTCGAAGTACTAGTGCTGGTAGCCATGTCTTGAACTCCTTGCATGGTTTTGGCGGCCAAAACCTTGCAGAATTCCGGATCGAATTCAATAGCTTATGTTAAAAAGTTATTAATTCGCGATATGTACAACAATTGCGCGAAATGGATATCCGTCCTGTTCCCAGCGGACCGATCATCTGCAACAGTAGATCAGATAATTAATAACAGACTGGATTTCGCAGCCCCCTGATTTCCTTCGTTCATTAGTTGTCGGGCGGCATCCGGATCGTGAGGTAAACTCAGATGTTTGCGCGTTTTGTTTACATGGCCGCTATCGGACTGCTGGTCTCCTTTCCTCCATCAGCCGGCGCCGGCGAGCGGGAGGTGCGCCTGGATGTCGTCTCCCTGCCGCTTGGCGATGTCGTCCAGACGCTGTCCTTCATGTCTGGCATCCCGGTCACGACAGTCGGGACGCTGAGCGGCAAGGTCGAGCACTGGTCCGTCCGAGAAAGCGGAGCCAAGGCCTTCGTCAAGCTTGGCGATGCCAGCAATCTCTTCGTCGCCTATGACGGCAGCCGCATCATCATCGCGCCTAAGCAGGAGGTCTCCACCGTTGTCCTCGATCGCGGCGACCGCAGCTGGAAGACCGAGCAAAACGCCATTCGCGCGCTGTTCCCGCTACTGCCGGACGATGCACTGCGTGAAGATCCCGCCAGCGGCTTGGTG
This sequence comes from Rhizobium esperanzae, assembly GCF_002204185.1. Lineage (GTDB taxonomy): Bacteria > Pseudomonadota > Alphaproteobacteria > Rhizobiales > Rhizobiaceae > Rhizobium > Rhizobium esperanzae. The sequence goes on from NZ_MXPU01000023.1 coordinate 64,146, forward strand.
CTGGTGCGCGGCCCCGCCGTCTTCACCAAGGCCGTCGAAGACGTGCTGAGCCGGCAGGAAGCCGACAGCATCAAGGTCATCAAGGGCGGCCAGCTGGAAATCCTGACGACGAACAACGGTGCCTGAGCGGCTGATATGAAGGCGCTGAAGTCTCTCAGGCAGTTACTGGAGATCCGCAGCCTGCGGGCGGACAATCTTTCCCGCAGCCTCTCCGAGGCGCGGGCGGACGCCGAAAACGCGCGGGAGCGGGAAGCGAAAGCCTCCGAAGCGCTCGACATCGCAGCAAGCCGGGCCGCAGGCAATCCTATCGTCGACGAATTGCGCAAGAGCGGCGTTATCTCCGCCGCCAAGCTTCAGGACGCGTTGATGCGACAATCCGTATTGCGCAGCCATGAAGCCGATGCCGGCCGATCGCTTGCGCAGCGCAAAGACGCCCGGTGCGCCGCGCAAGAGCGGGCAGAACAAGCCGCCGCCGATTTTTCGCGAGCACTGAAGGCGGTATTGCGCGCCGAATTTTCGCTTGAAGCAGCGGAGAAAGTCGACCGGTAGAGAGCTAAGAACCAGCAGATGAACCAACCGCCTTGGCAGCGAACCAGCGTAACCGCTGTCCTGATGCAACGTTCCGCGTCATCGCTTGATCATTGATGTTCAGCCTCAGCTTGAAATTAGTGCTCACGTTACGAATGCGAAACCTACCCGGGCTCCCCTCTTGTTCAGCAATGGCTGGATGGTGAACTTCGAGCGCATCACGATACGGAGTTGATCCGCGGCGTCGACCGGCCGTAATGGCTCCGCAGCTGGTGTCTTAAGCCAGGGTCCGAGTACGGCACGCTCATTCCAGCGCGTTTCCTCCGACCGCCATCTGTTTTTCTCCCGCCAAGCCTGTTTGCTCATCGTAGCTAGGAACTGCTCAACGGCCATGCCAATGATAACGCCCTCAAACAGCGCGGCGATTAGCAGTTCAGGAATTTCGAAGTCTGCAATGGCTATACCGCCCGAAGCGCCTACTGCGGCAGCCCCGATGATCAGCCGAGGTGCTGCTCACAGCACCAACCTTTGGCCATATTGCATGCCCCTCTCCGGATTTCCCGCCGCGATAGTACAACGCGCGTACCATATCCAAAAAAATGAGGTCTCGACCGCATGAAGCTTCCCCCGAGAAACCGATATTGGCTCTAGAGGACAGTCGACATCCGCTTCCGCTCAGGACGTTCCTACGTCGTGGCACGGCGCGATTTCGAGGCCAGCGCTCCGGCTTGTTGCTATGGAGCTCACGTTTTGGACGAGGAAGATCGCATAATGGATCGTCGGGGACGGCGTGATCGCGCTGCTTGTGGGGTCGATTCGGATCCAGCCGGTGGGATTCGGGTGGCGGAAGCGCTCGCGCACTGAGAGCCTGCGCAATCGACAAAGCTAAAAGCACCTTCGCGGGCCGAAGGAACCTGTCTTAAGGAAGGGGCGGGCCCGGCATTTCTCGCCTCGGTGGAGGTGGCGAATATCCGCCAGTTAGGTTCCTATTGCGGCGCGCATATCGCGCTTGTGAAATGCAATTAGCGGAGGCACGGAGACTTCCGGTTTCAACGGCGATTTTAGACGGGAAGCCGTCATGCTTGACGAGCAAGAAAAATATGCATTAGGCCTTGCTTGACAGAAGGGCAGCTCCGGTCTTTCATGGCGGCATTCACCAGGGGGGCCCGGCAAGGGGCTGAGATACTGCTGAACAATAAGGTGTTGCTTGTTGTGGCGCAGTGACCCGTTGAACCTGATCCAGTTCATACTGGCGTAGGGACGGTGCAAGCGCTCCAAGGCTTCGGATTCACGCGTGGAATCCATGCCGGCGTCTTTTCATCATTCCGGCTGACTGGGTCTCCAACTTTCAATTTGGAGCCTCAAACTATGACATTGCCGCAAAAAACTTCATCCCAACCGTCACCACCGGCCCGCTGCCAGTGTCGCGGAAGATCCATACCGGGAGTTATCCACAGTCATATCCGCGTGCCGATGCGCGGAATCAGCGTCCATCCGACCGCCGGCGAGCCGCCTTTCGTCGTCTATGATTCCTCCCATCCCGACACCGCCCGCAGCTACCGTGACGAGACCTTGCCGAAGGAAGCGCACAGGGTGGCGCATTTCTGCTCGATGCGCATATCGCACAACATCCGCGCCGAGGCGCAGAAGGAGGGGCTGGACGCGATGGCGGCGAAATACCGACAGGGCGGCGATCTTTACATGTCGGTCGTAGAGGCCGCTAAAATACCGATTGGAGGATGACCATGCGCGTTCTTGTCAAGGGGGCCGGCGTTGCCGGCCTCACCGTGGCCTGGCAGCTTTATCGCCAAGGCTTCCGTGTCACCCTTACGGAGCTGGCCGACAAGGTCGGGGGCGGCGCCTCCGGCCTTGCCGGCGGCATGCTCGCCCCGTGGTGCGAACGGGAAAGTGCGGAGGAACCGGTGCTGACGCTCGGTCGTAATGCCGCCGATTGGTGGGAGGCAGCATTGCCCGGCCACGTCAAACGCCGAGGAACGCTGGTGGTCGCGGGTGGGCGAGATACCGCCGAGCTGGACCGCTTTTCCCGCCGCACAAGCGGATGGGAATGGCTGGACGAGGCGGCGATCGCAGCTCTGGAGCCTGATCTCGCCGGCCGCTTCCGCAGGGCGTTGTTCTTCCGGCAGGAAGCGCACCTCGATCCACGGCAGGCGCTCTCGGGACTTGCGGCAGGACTGGAGAACGCCCGCGTGCTTCTCGTGTTCGGCGTCACGGGCAATGCGAACGTTGCCCATTATGACCGGGTGATCGACTGCACCGGTGCCGCCCAGATTGGCCAACTGCCCGAATTGCGTGGTGTTCGAGGCGAGATGCTCTGCGTCGAAACGCGCGAGGTCAGTCTCTCCCGCCCCGTCCGCCTGCTGCATCCGCGCCACCCGATCTACATCGTGCCGCGCGAGAAAAACCGCTTCATGGTCGGCGCGACGATGATCGAAAGCGACGATGCCGGCCCGGTTACCGCGCGTTCGCTGATGGAGTTGCTGAACGCCGCCTATGCGATGCATCCCGCCTTTGGCGAGGCACGGGTCACGGAAATCGGCGCAGGCGTGCGCCCCGCTTATCCCGACAATCTGCCGCGTGTGACACAGGAGGGATCCACCCTCCATGTCAACGGCCTCTATCGCCACGGCTTTCTGCTGGCGCCGGCGATGGCCGGCGAGGTGGCGCGGCGTCTTCTTACAGAACAGGGACAACCGGAAGGAGGGCCTCATGACCTTCATCATTAATGGCGAGGAACAGGAGGTCGCCGCCGCGACGCTCGCAGATCTGCTTCTCGCGTTGGACTACGAAGGCGGCTGGATCGCAACTGCGGTGAACGGTGAACTGGTGCACCGCGAGGACCGCGCCGATTTCAGGCTCGGCGAAGGCGACCGCATTGAAATTCTCTCACCCATGCAAGGAGGCTGAGATGCTGAAACTTTACGATGTTGAGGTCGGCTCAAGGCTGCTGCTTGGCACCGCACGCTATCCGTCTCCCGCCGTCCTTGCAGAAGCCGTGAGACGCTCGAAGACGGAGATCGTCACCGTCTCGCTGCGGCGCGAGGCCGCCGGCGGCAAGGCGGGCGGCGCCTTCTTCGAGCTGATTCGCGAGCTTGGCGTGCGCGTGTTGCCGAATACGGCCGGATGCCACAGCGTACAGGAGGCGGTGCTGACGGCAAAGATGGCGCGCGACGTCTTCCGCACCGACTGGATCAAGCTCGAGGTGATCGGTCATCACGATACGCTGCAGCCCGACGTATTCGGACTTGTCGAGGCGGCCCGCATCCTGTCGGGCGAGGGCTTTCAGGTCTTCCCCTATACGACCGACGATCTTGTGGTCGCCGAAAAGCTGCTAGATGCCGGTTGCCGCGTTCTGATGCCTTGGTGTGCGCCGATCGGCTCCGCGATGGGACCGGTGACCCCGATGGCGCTACGGGCATTCCGAGCACATTTTCCGGATGTGCCGCTCATCGTCGATGCCGGCGTCGGCCGCCCGTCTCACGCCGCCGCTGTCATGGAATACGGCTATGATGCCGTACTTCTCAACACCGCCGTTGCCGGCGCTGGTGATCCCGCCGCCATGGCTGAGGCCTTCGCGCTTGCCATCGATGCCGGCCGTCTCGCGTATGGCGCCGTGCCGCTGGAGCCGCGCGACATGGCCGTTCCTTCTACTCCCGTCATCGGAAAGGCCGTCTTCTCATGAAGCTCGACCCCTTCTATCTTATCGTCGACAGCGCCGAATGGATCGAGCGTCTGGTGCCGCTCGGCGTCAAACTCGTCCAGTTGCGCATCAAGGACCGTTCGGAGCCAGTGCTTCGCCAGGAGATCCGGCGTTCGAAGGCCGCCTGTGCCGCAGCGGCCTGCCAATTGATCATCAACGACTACTGGAAGCTGGCGATCGATGAGGGCTGCGATTTCATTCATCTCGGGCAGGAGGACCTGATGGCTGCCGATCTGGCTGCCATTCGCCGCGCCGGCCTGAAGCTCGGCCTTTCCACGCACGACATAGCGGAACTAGAGACGGCGCTAGCCGCCCGTCCGGATTACGTGGCATTCGGACCGGTCTGGCCCACGGTGCTCAAAGAGATGAGATGGACGCCACAAGGCGTCGAACGCATTGCGAACTGGCGGCGGCGTGTCGGGCCGATGCCGCTCGTTGCCATCGGCGGGATCACCGCCGAGCGCGCGCCGCTGGTACTGGAAAACGGCGCCGATAGCGCTGCCGTGGTCACCGATATCACCCGCAACCCGGATCCCGAGGCCTGCACACGACAGTGGCTGGCCGCGACCGCGCCTTGGCGGTCCGTGACTGAGAGGCCGCACCTGGGCTCTCTACAATGAAAAGGCAACAATAAAGAGGACCAAAAGGCGGATGCGTCAGGGGCTCGCGACCACCGCTCGCTGGTTCAGACGCTGACTGAGGCACCATCGGAAGGTTACTATCGAACATCCGATCTTTGCAACGCAACGATGCCGCAGTGGTTCAGTGATCGGGCTGGCCGAGGGCGGGTCGAAACTTTGAAGTAAGGCTCTCTTCATAGAGTTAGCGCTCGCTGCAAATCATCGTGCTCGAACGCACTGGCCATACGGTTGATCTCGGCTGACCGCGCACCGACCGCCTTTGCGGTCTCGCGCCACCTTGCTGTGGAGGTCGCGACTTCCTTAATGATCGCGCGAGCCTGGGCGAGCGTGAGGGCGAAGAACCCGGCAGTTTCTTCCAGCAGATCAAGGGAGCAGGTGCCCTCATCAAGATCTATGTTGGTCGTCAGGACGCGCGCCTTGACGTCAGTAGGCACTGGATTGAGGTCATAGGCAGGGGACAACGACCAGCCGGCTTTGCCGAGCCACAGAAAGCCGTGATTTCTCAGGTGGTCATCGACGTTGGAAATCAGCACATTGAAGGCGACGCGGCGATAAAGCGCGTGCGCATCGGTCTTTCCCTGCGCGCCGTGTTCGGCCAAGGCGTCTACGATCTCCGGATAGCTTCCACGCTCGCCGTCCTTTGCGCCCATCATCGCCATCGCGGACAGGAAGGGGATCCGGACAGCACCATCACGGTCGAAGCGACGCGAGAGCATGACCTTCTTGCCGGCGACGTCGATGAGCTCGTGGAGGGGCGTGACAATGCCGGCTTGTTCAGCCAGTTGCAGAGCGACCTCTTCCCATGTCTCCATGCTGTAGTCGTCGGTTTCCTTAGGAAACTTGGCGATCGAGAGATGGCCATGTTGATCGATAACAGAAGCCTTCGGACGCGCTCCACCAAGCGAGGAGCCAGGCGCGAAGATAAGTTGGAGGTCTTCGTCGGTTTCCTCATCGCGCAGAATACGTTCGGTGATCTGCAGTAGGCGGCCGAGCTCGATGAGGGCGGGAACGCCGGCACGGATCGGCGCCTGGAATTCCTCGTCGCCAACCCGGCGGAACCGGAGCGCGCCGAGCCGTGTCTCGTCGGCGACCCCAAGCAGATAGTCGCTTTCGGCCAGCGTGCGAACGGCCCGGCCATCGCGCTCAGCCATGCGCCTTTCCGAGCGTTGCATGAGGCGTCGGCCCCATGTATCGGGTGCCGAGTCACCAATAGAGCCAAAGTTTGCGAGGCCGGCGGGTGGGGCGAACGCTCCCCGGCTCAGAGCTAGAGCGGGCTCCAGCGAGAAGCGGCCGGGGTCCTCTAGCCAGGCACGGTCATACTCAAACACGATCGTTTCGGCACCACGGACGCGATTGCTTCGCGCCAGTCCGATCGGACGGGTGTGACCGTGAAGGTCGAGATGAACTTCAAAATCAGCCATCGCGTGACGATCCCGGCGATCGCTTTGGGTGAGCGTGCTTGGGCAACTCCGCACTGGCCAAAGATTGGCCGACGCTGTCGTTACTGATGTCGGCGACTTGGCTCAGCCCAACTAGCAGGCCGAGTGCCTGGAGGACGCCTGCATAGATGCCGATGCTGACATTGGTGTCGCCGGCCTCGATCTTTTGAAGCGTTGAGCGTGAGGTGAAGGCACGTTCGGCTACTACCGCCATAGGCAGGCGGCGACGTCGACGTGCGTCGTGGATGTCTGCGCCCAGTTTGCGCAGCGCGCGCCGCACAGCGGCCGGAGGGTTATGAGGTGTAGGCATTTGTCACCTTCGCACTGCAGATAGGCCTAATATGTAGCACGAAGATGACAATTTTGCCAGAGGGATGGTCAGGTAGAAAAGCCGTTCGTCGAGCGCCACCCCGTCTGGTTCGTTTGCCGAGCAATCCTGCGAATAACTAGCGGTGTCCAATTCTCACCCTAAACTTCATCAGCAAGCAAGCAAGCAAGCAAGCAAGCAAGCAAGCGGAAAGTGAACCGTATCTTTGGCAACGTCAAAGATGGTGGAGTCGATATCGTTCGGCGTCCCGCTTGCCGCCAGGTCCCCCTTGTCCCTGATAAAGTTACGAACGTTCGCATAAGGTATCAAAAACGCTCTTCCGGGCTGTGCAAAGCAAATGACCGGGAACAACGAAAATCGCCTCAGCGGTCATGCCGAGCGGGCGCTGCTCCATGACGGCCGCTGCGGAGGGGAGCTTCGGCCAGTGATGCATGCGGGTTTCGGAGCCCATCGTCTCACGCACGAAGGAGATCATGTCTAAAGCCGGGATCCAGGGAGCACTGGGACGCGCCGTTTAATCGCCAAGCAGCGAAGATCGGCCGGCTGCACCTCGCAAGCGCCCGGACATTGCGCCTAAGCGGCATTTGGTTGCTGACGTGGCCGGAGAGATAGGCTTCCGCCGCTGCACCGGTATGCCATTCCTTCAATGTTACATCTCCGTTACGATCCCCACCGCATCTTGTCCGGTTCACAACAATGCTGTCCTCGATTAATCCTTCATAGGCTAGCTAAGAAGCGGAAAATATTACAGATTCCGTGTTCCGAACCTCACCGGAGGAGACTGCCATGAGTCTTGAACTCCTAGAACTAAGCGGCGAGCAATCCCCGTGGTGGAACGTGTCGCGTACGGTCGAAGTCTTTTGAATCTTGAAAGGGAAATACATGGCAGGTCTGCGTCAGTTCGCACTCTACGGAAAGGGGTATCGGCAAGTTCACGGCCTCTCAAAATACGCCCACTGCCCTTGTCGACCTCGAGAAGCTGGTTCAACCCGCCTAATTCTAAATCCGAAAGCCCAGGACACGGTGTTACAACTGGCGGCGAATAGGTCCGGTTGAGGATCTGGAGTTCGCGGAGAAACATACCGCCACTGAAATATCGAGACGGAAATCTCGCTTGTGAAGCGCTTTTCGTCAACCCCGTCGGCGCATGCCAGCCGCTTGCCGGTGTTGTTGCGGCCGCCCGGTTTCGAGGGGGCCATGTCTTTCGTCCGGGCCAAGTTGCGTTTCGCCACAGGTCCCATTTGTCGCACCATTTTAAGGAAGGTGTTATCGGAGGCGGGTGTGGCCGTGGTTAAACCGCATCCAGCACTCAGGAGGATTTAAGCTGATGTCAAACGTCACCCCTGTCCCCGACAATGCTCTATTAGATGAGAAAGACGCTCTCGGCACGCCTTTCGTTAAGTGTCTCTTGCGACTGATGCGTGCTCAAGACACCTTTGAATTGTGGCAAGAAAAATCGGACGCCGATTTGGTCTGTGATTTCATCGTGACGAGGCAGCAGCGTAGGGCGATTCCTCTCATCGGGGGACCTGACCTGGAGGTGCAGTGGCGGCTTGAGATCTTCTATGCCGCTGTGGCACTTGCTATAGAGGAGCAGTCCGGACTGATCGCGTCACCGGTGTTGACTGTGAACCATGAGGGATTCGGTCGGATATTACTTACGGCTGGGCGGCTCGTCGTACTGTCGAAGACGCTCCGCGACGTGCATCGATTTGGCTTCGACAACCTGCGAAAGCTTGCCGAGGCGGGAACTGGCCTGGTCGATAATGGCTTAACAACAATTAAGACCTATTCAGATGTAGCGCGCGTTTGAGTGCGGTTGAAATGGCTCATATAGGGCGGAATTCTTCGCTAATCTGGCCAGCAATCAAGCCGATCAAAGGGGACCTTACAGCTCTTGGCGCGGGGGGCGACATGGAGGAGCCCGCATGACAGTGCGTTCACTACTCGTTACGGCTCCTCTTGGCTCCGGCGTATCTTACAAGCACTGATCAAGCGACGTGTATTGGCTGCTCAGCCCATTCGGCAATGGCGCTTCGGGCATTTGGCGGACGAGGAAGAGGCTTTGGTTGACCAGCTCGTCGCGCATCTGCCGTTGAAGCTCTCGACATAAGCGTTTTGCATCGGCTTCCCGGCGTGATGTCGTGCCACTCGAGCTTATGATCTTTCGACCGGGCAAGGGTGGCATTCGAGGTCTTGTCCGAGAGATCATTGCGAGTTTGCCGCGTCGTTCGATGAGGGTCGTCAGCTCTCGAGCGACGCGACGACGCAAGATCGAGGTGTCCGGGATCGCCGCCAGGCATTCGCGCGTCACATCGTCGACGATGTTGAGCACGCGAAACCGCCTTCCGCAAGCGAACTGGTCGTGAACGAAATCCAGCTACCAGCGGGCATCGGCTTTCGCTTCGACCAGGACCGGGCGCGCGCGCCGACAGCATGCCGCCTGGCTTTCCGGTTGCGAACGAAAAGTCCTTCTTCGCAATAGAGAGGGTAGATGCGGTTGACCCCAGGCGGCTCTCCCTCCCGCCGAAGCAGACGAACAGTCGCCGATAAACCATGACGTTCGCAACCGTTTTTCAACTTGGACAAAATCCCCGCTTCGAGCCGACATGGCCTACACGGATCAAGACCTTTGCGCCCGCCACAATCGAGCGTAAGGACCATCAGTTTTCAGCAGGTCAGCGTGCTTTCCCTCCTCGATGACCCGCCCCTTGTCCAAGACCACAATATTGTCCGCCCCACGAACGGTCCTCAACCGATGAGTGATGACTATGATGGTCTTCCCAGCGCGAGACAGATCCTCAACAACCCGCAGCACAAATTCTTCGGCTGCCGAGTCCAGGGAGGAGGTCGCTTCGTCAAGGATTAGAACGTCGGGATCCCGGTACAGGGCCCGAGCCAATGCGAGGCGCTGCTTCTCGCCTCCGGAGAGGCGAACCCCGTTCTCGCCCAGATGGGCCTGGAACCGCCCGGGCCAGCGCTCGATGCACTCCCGCAGTCCTATTCGATCACAGATACGTACGATCTTATCGAACTCCGGTTCGAACTCGCCCAGGGCGATGTTCTCGATCACGGAACCGGAGAAGACGTCTATCGATTGCGGTACTGCAGCCATGACCTTGTGCAGTGATGCGCTCGAGAGGTCCTGGAGGGCATATTGGCCGATCCGAATGCATCCATCCTCAAGCTGGTAGACATTCTGCAGCAGAGCCGCAAGGGTGCTTTTGCCCGAGCCGCTCTCACCCACGACGGCCGTCAACTCTCCTTGGCGAAAGGAGACGCTTAGATCGCTGAAAACCTCCGCCTGCGCGCCATAGCGGAACGTGACGTTCTCCAGGCGAATATCTCCGAGATCGGTCTTCGTGGCATCGATGCCGCTGCTGCTTGCCGACTCCAGTTCAAAGATCTCGAAAAGTCTATCCGCCGCGATAAACGCGTCTTGAACGATCCGGTTGGTCTGGATCAGGCGGGCGACCGGCCGGGTGATATAGCCAAGCAACGTATAGCAGGACAGCAATTCGCCGGGCGTGACGGCCTGTTCGAGCGCAAGCGTGGTTCCAAACCACATCAGCACGATGGTGAACAGGACCGACAGGAACGTCGAGGCGTTGTCGCCGCAGATTAAGATCAGCCCGGAGCTGTAAACGGAATGCAGCATCTTTACGAAGCGGGTCTCCATTTTGAAGTTTGCGAAGCTCTCGACGCCGGAAGTCTTAATGGTGAAGACGGCTCCGAGTGATTCTACCAGTTGCGCCTCGAGTTTGGCGTCATTTTCCATGATGACACGTTGGAGATTTCTGTTCATCCGATTGATGGCCCAATATGCCAGGATGTACATTGGAATGGCGAGCGCCACGATCAAAGCAATATCCCAAGAATAGATGAACATCATCCCGAACGAGAACAGTATCATTAAAACGTCAACAAACATATTTATCGAAACGTCGTTCAGGAAGCTCCTGATTTTCACAGCGTCGTTCATGCGCGACACGATTTCTCCCATGCGCATGCTGTCGAAGAACTTCTGGGGCAGGGCCAGGATGTGATTGTAATAGCCGAGGATCAAGCAGACGTCGATCTTCTGCCCCGTCTGCAGGACGAGTCGGCCTCTTAGGAGGTTGATCAGGATCTGTATCACTAGGATCAGCAGCATTGCGATGCTCATCAAGTTGAGCAGGTTGCGGTTTCCCGCTGGGATCACGTGATCAACGATCTTCTGAACGTAGATCGCCGTCGAGAGACTGAGGACGGTCGTCACCAGCGCGCCGGCGAGAGCCTGCGCCATCACCGTGCGGTGTGGCGCGAGTAGGCGGGCGAATCGGGCGAGGGGCGACGTGGTCTCGTCTCGGCGATTGAATGTGTCTGCCGGAACCAGCAGAACCAGGACGCCGGTCCATTGCTCCATGAATTCCTGATGCGGCACTTTGCAGATTTGGCCAAAGGCCGGGTCCATGACGATAACCCACTTGGCGTCGATCGCATGGACCACTACGAAATGGTGCAGGCCCTCCTTGACGACGTGCGCGATAGCGGGCTTAGGGATCTTGTACAGGCTGTCGAAGCCACCTTTGACGCCTTTCGCGATGAAGCCCAGCTTCTGCGCCGCCTCCGTGAGCCCCAGCACGCTCGTACCGGAGCGGTCGGTCGACGCATACTGGCGGATGCGCGCCAATGGCAACTTGTAGCCGTAGAAGGCTGCGACAGAAGCAAGGCTGGCGGCGCCGCAATCCGTGATGTCACGCTGCTTGAACTTAATGGCCTTACTCGACATGGAGGCTCGCTGACTGTTGGGACAATATTAGCGCCCCGCCAGCATCGGGTTGAGCCAATCGTCTGCCTCGTCGTAGAGCAGTTGCAGGAGAGTGCGATTGGCCAACAGAAAGCGAGCCCGCACGGTCATGCCTTTCTTCAGGTGGCCGATGGCCCCGCTCTTTAGCGCGAGATCGCTGCGAGAGAGCGCGCACTGGACCTTGAAGACCGGGTTCCCGTCATGCAGAGTGAAGTCCTGCGCCACCTCGAGCACCCTTGCTTTGATGACACCCCATTGGTTGTAGTTAAAGGCATCCACTTGGAGCCGCACCGGCTGACCAGCCTGCACAAAGCCAATGTCGTTGGGGGAGACGTAGATTTCCGCCACCAGATCGTCGTTCGGCGAGATCCAACCAACGGTTTGCCCGATCTGAACGTAGCTTCCGTGCGCGAGGCCGGAGAACTGCTCGAGAGCACCCGATACTGGGGCGCGGATGCGGTGCAGGTCCCGTTCGTGCTCGAGCTGATGCAAGGTGGCCGTGAGTTCCTTTAAGCGCAGGTTAGCATCAAGGAGCTTCTGGTTCCAATCAGCGGTTTTGCGTCGCACGAGGATCTCCCCTTGGACCTCGATATTTTGGAGAGCGAAAGCCTTCTCGTCAACGGCCTTCGCCGGCGCCGCAGCAGCCGAGACAAGTCGCTTTGCGCGGTCGAGTTCCGCCGCGGCGTTACTGCGCGCATATTGGTTCTCGCGCAGCAAGTTGAGAAAATGCACCCTTTCAGCCGTCGCGGATTCGGTTTGGAGGGGGGACGAGACGCTGATCCTTGCGCCGGAAGAAATCAGCGTTTGGAAGTCATGGGCAAGATCGCTCTTGGCATGAATGTCGGCTAAAACGCCGCTGAGCTTTTCCTCGATTACATGATCGTCAAAGGCGATTATTTCCTTCCCCTTAGCAACGACATCGTTCTCAAAGGCAAGGACACGGGAGATGCGTCCGGAGACGGGCGCTATCAGGGGCGTCTTCTCCACGATCGGGCGAATAGTACCGGCACTCTGCATGGAGACCGGTATGGTGACGAGTGGCAGTGAGCCAAATGCCGCGACGACGAAGAGCAAGATCGCCCTATAAATGCTCAGGGATCGTCCTGATCGTCGCGACAGTATGCTTTCTGCGGTGCAGCTGGCCGTTTCAGCAGAAAGGGGAACTGCTAGTCTGTAGTCATTAGGAGCCATCGAGAGCCAGCTCGCTTTGTATCAACCAAACAAGTGCCCGTAACGTCGCAAAAACAAGTAAACCCAAAAATACAAACCTCCGGAGGTTTCAGCTGCTTCTTGAGGGGTTAATTCAGTTACACGATAGGCCGCCATGTTGTTCATCATTGGTGTCTCCGTTCAGAGCTGGATTGAGAAGATGCCAAGGCCCCGTTGGGAGCTCCTATCGGCGCGCAACAAAAAGGTTCAAGATTCGTGCCAATGCAGAAAGAGCGAAAAGCATCAGAAAACTGTTCTGAATGTTATTCAATGGCTGCCCTAGAGCGCCGAAACGTGCCAAAACGCACATCACGCTGTCGCAAGCACGACAAACCGAGTAGGGTTCTGATTGAACGTCTTGAACAGGATCGACAGCTCCGAGGTTCGGTGGGGGCGGTACAGTTGAGGCCTAGAACCTCGGCGCTCAGTGAGCACCCCAATCCGCGTGGCCCCCCATCGAGCTTGCCGTCGATTTTTGTTGTTGCTGATGCACCCTGAAACCTGTGAATTGTTAACGGACTGTGGCCCTCCGCACGATAGTGGGTGCGGATGCGCCGCTTCTGGTGCCGCAGGCCTTGTCCCTGTTAACAGATGCTATGGCCGCATGCGTCAAGTAAAAGATCCACCGGATGCGACAAGAAACACGAGACACCTATTGGGGAATGCCTGGCCGGGTCCCGATGCTATAGCGATCTCAGACCTGCACCTCGATTGCGAAGGCGTCCTGTATAGAGAGAAGCTCAAAGTTGCCGCACCGGACGGCTTTGAGGACGTGGTACTCGATCTCTACAAGCAAATCCCGCCCACGCGGATCACCTATGTCCAGACGTGGATGCTGCGACTGGCTTCTGCGAAGCATTCAATCATCTGCGGAGCGCCCTGCGATGAACGTCATCCTCGCGGAAGGGACTAACTTTGGCCTGCGCATGATGGCCGATGGCACAGAGACACCCACACCTTGTGGGTGTTAATCCGTATTCGACAGTGGCATGTCGAGGGCGAAGCCTACGACCGGGGCTAGCCAGGGTGGTCGAGGCGCAGGCGGGGTTACCGATCCATGAGCACTCCGGCTTCGAGCGACGGCCTATTATTTGCCGCCACCGCGCAAGGCGATGCCATTAGAGGGTACTGTTCAGAATAACCCTGACAGACCGGCCCCAAAACCTTCAGAAACCGACCTGTCGCTCTTTCTTCGACGCGTCGAATGGAAACCCTCTGGCCTTGGATGCAAGCGATAGTTAGGCTGATTTGTACGCGTGGATCGCACGCACCCGCCTTACAGAAGCGACCCGATGCCCGGTCCAGGTTTTTCCTTGCCCCGTTGGCATGCCCATTCGATTAAGCGACGCGGCGATATGTTCATCGGAGCAGCGACCAGCCATGCTGCGCATCACCGCCAGGGCATCCTCAGTGGTGGCACAACCGTGTTCACCGGTCTGAGGCTTACGGACCTTGAGCTCCGAAGCTGACCGCCCTTCCAATGGATCGTCAACACCACGTCACGCACCGCATCGTCGTGCCGAATGGAAACCCTCTGGCCGAAATACGGATGCCAGCGATAATAGACCTCGACTTCATCGCCGACATGGGCAGAATGAACGGGCTTTGGCGTTGGAAGAGGGAATTGGCTCTTCGCAGGAGCCGATACGGGAGCGGAGACCTTGGCGCGCGCCATGACGAACATCGAGACAGCAAAGATGAATGGTCTTGATCCGCAGGCCTATCTGGCTGACGTGCTCGATCGTATCCACGATCACAAGATCAGTCGGTTAGACGAATTGCTTCCGTGGAACTGGTCGGCGATCACCACAATCGACGCAAAGGCAGCCTGATGGCGACAGTCACCCACGTCCGTACGATCAAATTTGTTGCCGAAATTCTCGAAGAGGACCCGGAGCTTCTTCAGGCAATCGTCTCCAACGATGATAATCTGAGCTATGGCAGCATTATCTCCGTGTGCACTGGCGACGACGAATCCGTGACCGCACTGACAGACGACGGCATGGACGAATTGGAGCAGATGCTCAAAGACGCCGGCCGGTCATCCCAAGAATGGAACGACTTCCTCGACAGCTTTGTTGACGACGAGCCGCTCGTCGCTCGCATCAAAGCAAAATCTCCGCGGTAGCAATCGGGCCGGTTACGATCGAGGCGACGACCCTGGGTTCCCACTCGCCACCATCTCATGCACTGTCTCGACCAAGAGATGGACGGCCGCGTTAGCGGTTTCCGCCTCGCCTAAATAAGACAGCGTAAATGCCAAGGTATGCGCCTGAGGACGCCGCCGAACCTCCCGCGCGGTTTCCTGGCAGAAACGACGATACAGCCGCTCCCCCGTAGCAGCGCCTGCACCGGCTGCCTGGCCGGCTGGGCGATGTGGGTTAGCTCGATGAAGCTTGTATACGGAGGGGACATTTGATTGATGAAAGGCTAATCGCGCGCGAGACGGCTTCTTACTTTTGCTTCCCCACAATAGAACTCGCTAAAATTGCCTGGGCTTTTAGATCGGCTCTCTTTTGAGAGGAACCCACAGGTGCTCCAGAAGACGCTGGCGATTTATTAGTAGATGAAGACCGTGCCGTTGCCATTCCTTCCTCAGGAAGCGTAGCTACTTGAGCGGCACTGTCAATCGCTCTACGGCAGTCATCAAGGAAGTTAGCTATATATTCATTGACATAGACAACCAACGGCTCTTTTGGAACAACAATCAGACGCCGTTTGTCCGTTTTGTCCCGAGTGATGTCGATGAACCCACGCAGATGCGCTGCCTCGACATACTTTTGGCAAACAGTCTGGTTTTTAAAAGGTAGATAGCGACACGCCTGCATTTTCGTCATGGGTCTGTTATTAGCATGCATATGATATACTTTAAGCAGCAACCCAAGAATGTTCCTCAGGAAAAGTTTTTCTTCGGAATTTTCGCTAAAGAGATCTGACAAAAACGAGTCAATTTCCTCAAGCTTATGCTTTACGCCGACGTCGATCTGTTCTGGCGTATATATTACTCTTCGTGTTGTTTTCGCCACGGCCACGCCTCTGCGCAATGGGTCGTTCTGTTTTCACCCAAAGCCTGTTACCGGATCCCCTCGCGGCGACATTTATCATATGTATGTCTTTATAACTACGACGAATGTAGAGTTTTTGGCGGTCGTGCGACTGACCTTCAGGGTGCACGAGCCCCCGCTCTTGTTTTCACATCCATTTAAAAAAACAGTTACACAAGTGTAACTACCAGTGCTATCAAAAAATTCGGGAGCTTCGCTTCCGATGGAAGGTCGGTCTCTTAGTTGGCCCCCGATCCAGCTCGCCCGCCGCCCGAGCTGGCATGAAAGAGCCCGACCTTCCGTTTTGAACGTGTGGCTTTTCGAACGAGGGATCCGAAATGACCAAAGAGATCTGGACAGATTACAGCCTACCGTTCGGGACGATCGGTCCATTGATGACAGTGGGCGAAATTCTGGAAAAGAACATTGATGCCGGATACAATGCCTACGATGAGTATACAAACGCAGCTCTTCAGAAATTTGCTCGGTATGCCTCGGACTTCCTCTCCAATCCACATCCTCGCTTGGGTCGGGACGGGAGCGTTTGCCCTTTCGTTCCCGAAGCTCTGACGAAGGGACTCTTACGGATTGCCGCGTCGCAAGTTGTTGCAGTTGACGAAATCGAAAATGAGATGGCGCGTATGCTCGCCGTCTTCAGCCAGATGAAACCCGTTATGTCCTTCAACGATCGAACGGGCGACTGGATCTATAAGGCGATTATTATTGCCCTTCCTGGAATTCAGGATGAAGGAGAGATCAACATGATACGTCAACTGCAGAAACGGCTGAAGCCCGACTTCATTCAGGAAGGTTTCATGATCGGTGAATTTTATCCAGGTTGCCCTGAACCTGGGTTGCACAATAGGATGTTTCGACCGCTCGACACGCCGGTTCCAGCCTTGGCTATTCGGCATATCACCAAATATGATGCTCCTTTCATGCTTGGCAGCGATAAGTGCCTGGAGGCTTACTTCAGTATTTTTGGTGACGAGGGTCGCCGCCGCATTAGGCAACTTTTGGAGCGAACCGGCTGAAACCTACTCGCAACCGCGGTGTACTCGCAGTCGCATACAGCCATGCTCGATCATCCTACCATATGAAACGGAAGGAAACGACTATGTTGGATGTTCATCCGAACGTACTCGCTGAACTGCACCAGATCGGAGCGTCGACGGTACGATTGTGGCGATATAGTGATTTCGCCACCCCTATTACATCCCCTTCAGATTTAGCCTCTGCTATCGGGCTTCCCGTCGGACGCGTTGCAAAGACAATGATTGTTGCGGAGCAGCAAGCAGACGATGTGATGCGCCGATTGGATCCTGGACGCCACCTTTGTGCCGTTTTGCTGCCATCACCTGCAAAGATCGACATGAAAGCGGTTGCTGGCACGTATGGATGGAAACGAGCCGAACTGGCTCAGAAAGAACAGGTACTGGATCTCTTCGGCTACCCGTCAGGAAGCGTATCACCATTCGGTCTCCAGAAGATCGCCGTACTGATTGACACCGCCCTTTTTGCTTATCCTACCGTAGTCACCGGTGCGGGCAAGTTTGGAGTCGAGCTTGAGATCGACACAAGCACGCTTTGGAAGATCGGGCAGCCGTTGCAGACTCGTGCACGAGCCACCCAAACCTAACGACTCCGTCAGCTATCAAAGAGAGGCCGTGACCAAGGTTAGGTTATTTTTCGGAAGAGGAAATGCGGGTCGACATAACGGCGTCTTGATAGATTATGAGGGTTCCAATACGTATGCCGCGTAACCGGCTCACAGTCCACACTATAACGAAATTTGTCCGGAGCCGCCCGCTCTAAGGCCGAAACTCAATCAGTCGAGCGCAAGCTTCAAACGTAACGGCACGTGGGCCGTCCTGAGGATAGCTGAACACGCGAAAAAACCTTCGAGCATCTACTCGCCGGCGCATGGAATTTCTAAGTACGGATCGTACGAGTTCGCGCTGACTGGTTGTTTCAACGTGAATATCTAGTGGACTATGTCTGCGCATCGGCTCCCCATGAGTGGTAGAACCATGCGCCATGCCGGACTCGGCGCTAGCGCATGCATTTCCAACCTGAGTTCGTTCCATTAAACGCGCTCTCGATCAGATGCTGCGCTCGGTATCGTCGCCGATCAAAGCGGACAACCTTTTTTCGGTTGCGCCGACTAGGAATGATCGGTGTGCATTTCTTCGTTTGCAGCGAGCAGCGCAATTTGCCCAGCGTAATACTTTTTGGCTCCCAACAGATAACGCATTGGGCCAGCGCGGGCGATCAAGCCTGGCGTACGCATTAACTGTCTGACGTCTCCTGCTGTGAAATTGCGGGCGGGAATCACATGGTGAGCGCATAGATTTTGGTGGTCCGGCCACCGCGACAACGGCCAATGGCTTGTTCTTGCGCCCCCTTTCCACCAAATGCCGCCGCGGGTCGTGCACAATTGGCGCAGTCCGCCGTACTCTTCGTCACTGCGCCAGTCTGCACGAGCGACTTCAGCCAGGAGCCTCGTCGCGACCATCAACGGGTTGAGCGATTATAGACCTCGTCGGTGGGTCATAAGCGGCCAGGCAATCACACCAGCTGCAACCGACCTTCTGAACGTGGATGATGCCGGAATCACGCGACGGTCATCCACCCCGCGTGCACCTGGCTGGTTTTTCGGCAAGTGCGACTCCATTGTTAACCGCTCTTCCTTCGACAGCTTAGACAATTCTAGTCGTTTCTCCTGATCAATGCCCGGCAGTGAGTCAGGTAAGAAAACTTCATCAATAGCTGATTGGATTTTGACCGAGGGACGCGACGCATGGCTTTTATGCCTTATGTAGCTACGTCGGTTCCGTGTCATACTCGTCGGAACGAAAGCAGCTCTGGAATTCCTCGCATTGTTGGTAATTCGGAGGGGAGCACAGAATGAAACCTGCAGATTGACAGATTTGGTGGTAGAGGTTTTTCTTCCACTCATATTGTGGGTGTTCTCAGCAGCGAGCTGGGGGAAATGATTGGCGACCAATCTGGTTCGTTCGCCCGGGTCGTGAGGCCGAACTCCTTCTATAGGTCATCATCTCGCAAGCGCGAAGCGCAATAACTTTGGCAAATAGGCTGCTGATGAGCTCGTGCGGCCGGGCGTAATTCAGCAACAGACCATGCAACAGTCCTTGTCGACGCCAACCTCTGCATCCCGCACGTTTTCAACGGCAAATGACAAAGTAAGCGTGGTTAGATAGCGCATCTCGGAGTTCAATCTGCGAAATCCGGCACCTCCGTAGCCGTCGCCTCGCCGGCCTCAACCTCCTCCAGTGCCCGCGAAAGTACGCAAGTGATGACATACTGATCGAAGCCAATTTCGCCCTTCAGAAGGGGGTAGTGAGACAGCCACCGCTTCAGAGCGTCGCTTTGCAACGCGAATTTTTCGGAAGCTCCACTCCTGCTCACCCCGATCGGGTGCTATGGAGCTCAGCAGGATGCCTTCGCCGCGGCGGAGCCCGGAGGTACCATTCGTGCGGTCGGCGCGGCAGAAGATTGGCTTCACTTCCAGGCAGCGGAGCAGTATCCTAATGGCGCCGATGCTCACTCGCCTCTATGTGCCTCTACGCACCATGGCGATGGTCCTAGAGGCGCAGGCGTTTCTGACCCGGAAGTGTCCGTGACAAAAAACGACGAGGTATCGAAAAGACGCGCGTTCTTGGCAATCAGTGCGCAACCTCCCGGCGTTTTTTCGAGGGGCTGCCTCTAAGGAGGTATGTAATGACACTCGCCACATCAACAGTGCTGCTGATCACACTTGGGGCGATCTCCGTCTGTACTATCGTTCCAACCGACGCCCATCAAGCGAAGAGCGGCTGGACCTATCCTCCGGCGTGCTGCAAGGCCCACGGTTTGAGTGGAGATTGTCAGTCCATTCCGACTCAGAACATTCGTAGAGGGCCCCGCGGTTTTTCCGTATTACTGCATGCGGGCGACCACCACCTCGCGACAAAACCACATCTTTTCTTCATTCCGTATGGGGACGAAATCCCTTCCGGAGATGGCCGGTATCATATCTGCCTTCACCCGACTGAAAACGACGTGAACTGCTTCTTCTCGCCGCCTGACAGTACCTAACTACCTTTGCCAACTTGGCCACCGCTAGCTTCTCCACTCGTATCACTGGCCCTGAATCAGTACGCATTCTCCATTTCAAATTGGTTCTGAATTAGTTAATGACTATGGGCCAAGTGCGTATCCCGACTTTAGCTTTGAAGCGGTTTTTGAAGCGCCAGGACTCTTTCCCAATTTCTACAATGATGAGTCAAGCAATCGAGCAGTGCTGTTGGCATCACCGAACGCCGGCGGGCCGTTCACCGAAGGCCATGTTCGCCGGTGACGGTGAGCGAGGTGCGCTCGTAAAGCCTGCGGATAAGATGGAACAGGAGCGGGCCTCCGGCCTGCGCGAACGGCAGATAGCCGATCTCATGGAGGGTGATGAAGTCGAGGCGTGTGAGGTAGTCGACTATCCGCCTTGCTTGTCGTCACGGGTTTCCGGTTCCAACCGGTTGACCAGATCGATGACATTGAAGAAACGGCCGCGCATCAAGTCCATGAAGCGATCTATAGAGTCTGATCTGCCAGCCCCTACGCGGCGTCTCCTCATCTCCCTATCGTAACACCTTTCATCCTATAAAGCTAAGATCTGGAAATGCAGGGACATACAACCGCACTGGCTCCTGATCCTTGCACCTTCAGAAGGGCCCGTGATTTCGCCCGGGTCGGCCTTACGCCACTTCGATCGACCGAAGGAAAGCAACGGTTCGGACGAACATCCAAAATGGCATCGAACGCTTAGACGCCTTCTGAACATCGGGGCGAGCGCTGTTGTGCCCTGGGTCAGACGTGGCAAGAAGCGTTGACGTTTGAGCAACCCTTTGAATGTGGAGATCCCGGGTTATTCACCTGGTGGATCAATGCCATACAAACAATTAATTTTACGAAGCCATGGGATGTTATTAAACACCTCGACTATGAATTTGGGGATACCATGATGTTGCTCCACCGGAGAGCAGCCGAGGGCAAGGTCACGGACCTGGCCGACAAATGGAGACGGATATGGCCAACGTGGAAATGCAGAACGCACTCTCGTCTGCCAATCAAGTGCGGAGACATAGCTCTGGGTCCTTTCTTCCCCTACTGCAAGAGCCTCCTCGCATTACACCGAATACCAGCCATAACCCGTTCGGGTCGCCACAAAAGCTGAACAACCACTATTCGAACTTCCCAATCCTTGGGTTCTCAAAAGTGAACGGAGCTGTGGGTATGCGAGATGGGGTGTTACTCGCCGCGAAGTCATACAGGAAATACGAAGGATCCATATCATTTCAACGTGAGCATTACGTTCAGCTCATCGGCGTCAGCATCGTTTTCAGAACCAACAGCTTTACGAAGAGAACCGCAAGGATGTTAAGTATGGGTGAGGTAGTGAGCCTGGCGCTTTCGATCACCCTTTCGAAATTAACTTCGTACTTTTTAGGGCCCGGGCGGGTAAAAATGGAAGGTTTTGGCAAAGGGAATTAGAACGGAAAAATTTATACTGGCAATGTTTCCGAACGAAGCTCTTTGCCATTCCATATGCGTTATCGGTACGGCAACGCAGATAAATCCATTGATGAAACTGTAGACTGCATTTTTGGAGCAGCCACCTGATTGCGGACGCGAGAGCCGTCGCCAGCAATCGCATGCTCGTAACGGTAGATGAAGCGGGTGGCGTCCTAGTCTAGGGGGTGAAAGCTGAGCAGGTTCAATAAACTCGAAGCCCCCAACAATTATCGGCTCTGGAGGTGCGGCCTCCAATTCCTGCCAGACCCTCAAACCAACCTAGCGCAACGGGCTTCGGATAGATTTTCCGGCGCCGCCGTAACCATAAGATAATTCAGTGCAAACTTAAGAACGGCGAATATTCCTGGCGAAAGATATCGGGGCCACCCTCCGGTCCTGGCCACCGAAAACTCGCCGCCAAACTTGGAGACATTCAGATGACAAACTCTCTTCCCGCAAAGCTGATGGTTGGCATTTTCGACCATTTGGACGAAGACGGCAGAGAGATTGCGCGCCAATATGAAGATCGCATGAAGTTGGCAGAGGTTTGCGATCGCCTTGGCTTTTATGGATATCACGTCGCAGAGCACCACTGTACCCCCCATGGTAGGGGACCTTCGCCGAATCTATTTCTAGCAGGCGTAGCTCAGCGCACGCAGCATCTTCGTCTCGGTCCGTTGGTTATGCTATTGAACCTTTATCATCCGATACGTGCGTTCGAAGAAATTTGCATGCTGGATCATCTGAGTGGTGGCAGGCTCGAGTTGGGCATGGGACGCGGCTCCTTACCAATCGAATGGGGCTTTTTCGGTATTGATGAGGAGGTGGCGACATCGCGCTATCTCGAAGCCAGCGAGATCGTCATCCAAGCGATGAAGGGAGGAGCCCAAGCTCTTTCCTACAAAGGCGACCACTTTGAACTCGACAAAGTCCCGTTGATGTTGAGGCCACACCAACGTCCTCAGCCTCCGACATGGATTACAACCAGTCGTCCTGAGGTTGCGCGGTGGGCGGCTGAGAACGATACAAATCTTGCCTGCGGCGGCCCAGCTTCTGCTGTTCGCCAGATCACTGATGCCTACCGAGCACACGAGAGACATACCGCCGGGGGCAGGAAACGGGCGCCATTCCTTGGGTTGGTCCGAATGGTGGTGGCCGGCAGCACGACGAAGCACGCCATTTCGCTCGCGGCCCCGGCTTATCAACGGTGGCTTCGGAGCTTTAAGTTTCTGTACGAGTTAAACGGGATACAGACTCCTCAGAACCTCCCGCCAGATTTTGATGCAGCAGTAGACTGTCAGTTGTGCGTAGTTGGTACTGCGGCGTCAGTTAGGCAAGATCTTCTCGATCATGTCGAGGAAGCAGGTGCTAATTATCTTCTTTGCCAACTGGCGTTTGGCGATTTGCCATTGGAAGCTTCCTATTACACTGCAACGAGCGTTCACTCTGGAGTTATGGCTTAATCTGGACTGGCCTCAGGTTGCTTTCCGAGCACAGAGATTAGGTCTCTGTGGCCGCGCCCTCAAATCGGTTGAGGAGCGCCAAGGCGAATTCAGCCATCGCCGTAGGAACAACCATTGTGGAAGGGCTGCATTATTGGATAGTTAAAAGATATGCGATTTAAGGGCCTCGATCTCAACCTCCTTGTCGCGCTCGATGCACTAATGATTGAGCGCAACCTTACTGCGGCGGCACGTAGCATTAATCTAAGCCAGCCCGCAATGAGTGCAGCCGTCCGCCGGCTCCGCTCCTATTTCCGCGATGAACTTTTTACGATGCGTGGTCGTGAATTTGTTCCAACGCCGCGTGCGGAAGACCTCGCGCCTGCGATTCGTGAGACTTTACAGCATATTCGGCTCAATATCATATCCTGGGATGAATTTATTCCTGATCAATCAGATCGTCATTTCAGAGTAAGCTTGTGCGATTTCGTTACAGTTGTTCTTTTTCAGAAGATACTGGAGCGTCTTGCGCGGGAGGCGCCCGGCATTAGCTTTGACTTGCTGCCTCTTACTGACAATCCAGACGAGCTCTTGCGACGCGGCGACGTAGACTTCCTTATTAGCCCACCGTTATTCATGTCGAGCGCGCACCCTAAGATAGATCTATTTCAGGAACGACTGACTTGCGTCGGCTGCAGTAATAACAAACAACTTGAGGAAGCCCTTACTGCCGAGGAGTATTCATCGATGGGGCACGCGGTAGTTAGGTTCGGTCGGACGCAGCAGCCTACCATAGAAGATTGCTTCTTGCAGGAGCATGGCCTCAAGAGGCGGGTCGAAGTCGTTGTTTCAAGCTTTAGCATGATCCCCGCCGCCCTGATGGGCACTGATCGCATCGCAACCATTCCGTTACGATTAGTTGGGCTTTTTGAGGACATGATACCATTGCGGATGACTGCGCCCCCGATAACGCTGCCGACATTCACCGAGGCGGTCCAATGGCCGGTACTTCAAGACAAAGATCCGGCAAATATCTGGATGCGAGATATAATGGTTCAGGAGGCAGCGCGATTGCCGTGACCATCTTGAAACCTAGGAAGCTGGGCTGCGTTGGATCGATCGACCCGCGACGTAGCCGATTAGCTGAAGACGGCACCACCTGCGACTGACCCGCAGGCCATTTTATCGACGAAGCTGAGCGCCAAGTCCGTCGCCGGTCGGCCGCCCTTCGGACGATTGCGCGACCTGCGGTCTAGAATAGCACCTTCGGCGGCAAAGCGAAGGGTGCTGGGGGACCACAATTGCTGGTATTGTTCGTTTCTGATGGTTTTTGGTGGCATCTGCTAAGCTCCGACGCTGCTCCTACGTAAGCAGGGACGGAGGCCTCGGGAATGTGGCCAGTGTTCACGTTTAACCGCTTCACAGGGGATTGGATCTCGAATTCTGAACTAGATAGCAGCCTTTCTAACCGCGGCTTCTTCAGCGATCCAATGCGAGCGCTCCAATGTGAATTTTCATGCGTTTGGGCTCTGAAACGCCTGTTTGGTGGGTGCAGTATCATGACGGATCTAAATACCACATGCTCTCCTTCGGCCTCGGCCGCGAATTCTCCGCGTTAGTTGAACTTGTTCAGACTCGGCAGATCGTACTCAAGCAGGAACCTCCGTCAGGGACCGGATTATTGCAGCGAGCCATGTATTTTAGGTGCGTTGGAGGAAATCATATGGGAAGCTTCCTCAACCAATATCTCCCTAAACCAGATGCTCCCTGGATCGGCATTATGTAGCGCTGGCCATTGAACAGCTTCGCTGAAGACGGGAAGCGGTAACGGAAGGTTGATGATCCGCAGAGGGAAAGTACTTTCGTAATGCTCGACTAAGCGAAGCGGTAGGTTAGCTATGCGTTTCGTGCCACGCAGGACTGATGGTATTAAGCTAAACCCTTGCACGACGACCTCCACCCGCCTCTGAATCCCATTCTCGAGCAAGAACCAGCCCTCGACCGATGGCTTCAAAAAGCGCCCAAACGCGGCAGCGACGTGTCCCATGGAAACATATTGCTCAATCGTCAGCGCTGAAGGTAGGTCCACATTTGTCGAACAGGCTACACATACAAATTTCTCTGTGAACAGCTTTGCGCTCGGATGTGCGCCCGAGAGAAAAAATTCAGGCAGGATGAGGAAATCGACGTCACCGCGGCTAAGCATTTCGTACGGATCACTATCTAAAGGCAGCAACTCGAAGCTGACTGCGGGCGCTTCTCGAGCAACGCGCTCAATGATCTTATTGAAGTATATCAGCATCATGAAATCGGACAGAACTATTCTAAAGCATCTGTCAGACTTCGACGGGTTAAATGGCTCCCAAGAGATGATTGAGCATTGTACTTGCAAGAGAGTTTCGCGCACTGCCGAGGCAAGTCCTTCGGCACGTGGCGTCAGCCGAAGTTCTCGACCATTCATTGTAAACAATTCGTCGCGGAAATAGTCTCGCAGCCTGCCAATGGCGGCACTCATGGCTGGCTGACTTAGATTGATACTACGTGCGGCAGCCGTTAGGTTGCGCTCGGTCGTGAGCGCGTCCAGTGCAACGAGCAGGTTTAGATCAAGGCCCTTGAAACGCATCTTTAGTCACATCCAAACATCGGATATTTTATATCCAAACAATCAATTTTTCCAGTACAGAACCTTCCAGCGTAGATCCAATGAAGGTTCGTCAAAAAGGCTTAGGTTAGTTTGACGATCTATTAAGTAGCGTGCATAGTTACGATAGACGTTATAGTTGCAGATAGTCTAATTTAAGTATGGAAAGGCGCCTTAGCAATAGGCGATGTGGAGCGGCGTCACTGAGCGAGATGACATTCGGAACGCTAGTGAACGGAATGGGCGGAAGTAGGTGCATCATATCGCGACACCGGAGGGCTTTGGTGATTATCTATGGTCGCTCGCGGCGGTCGGGCGCTATGCGCAACGGATGAGCCGCACGCTGGCTATCGACGGGCGGGGCTCCTTCTGTTTGGAGCCGGTTCAAGATATTGGTGGGGTGCCAGTAATCTGTGATGAAAAGATCAACGCGCCTGAAGGCGCTTGAGGAAGAGCCGACATGTTCACGAAGAAGTTGGAGCGCGGCCGCTTCATCTGGCCGTCGGCAGCCGACGGCAGGCCGATTGATCGGAACGCATCCATTGGACGGATGAGTTCCATCCAAACAAATGATTTCACTTGCTTATACCGGTGCCATTAGAAGCGCTCAAACAGTGCGTATCAAGTAGTTGCTCTGTCGACGCCTGGACAGAGTATTAAGTGGAGGTTTAGGTATGAGCCCTCAGGTGCGGTGGAAAGTGTGCTGGGAAAACGAGTTGGAGCTCTCTGACCACACGGAGCTCGCAGATTTCTTTCGGAAGACCTATGGGCCAACTGGCGCTTACAACGCCCTTCCATTCGAAGGTGCTCGTAGTTGGTCAGGAGCTAGGCCCGAGCTTCGCGTAATAGGCTATGATGCGCACGGTGTGGCCGCTCATATGGGGTTGTTGCGTCGTTTCGTTCGGGTTGGCGAGGTCGATCTACTCGTATGCGAGCTTGGATTGTGGGGCGTGCGTCCAGATCTTGAGGGGTACGGCATCAATTCAATGCGCATTGTTTACCCAGTGCTGCAGCAACTTGGCGTTCGGTTTGCGTTCGGCGGTGTTCGGCAGGCGTTGCGCAACCTTGTTCTCAGGCTCTGCCGAAATGGTCTTGCGACTGTTTTGGAAGGGGTACGCGTGCGATCCACCCTTGCCGATGTTTATCTCAACCTCCCGCCGACGCGCTGTGAAAACGTAATTCTGGTAGTATTCCCAATAGGATGCTCAATGAGTGACTGGCCATCGGGGACCTTGATCGAGCGGAATGGCCCTGAGCTATGAAAGAGCATGGTCCCATAGCTGAAGTTATCCGAAGAGACGGTGGCGGCCCAGTGATCGGTGCGTCTATCTAACCCTCGATGACGGACTGACCCACACGATGACACATCCCGACCTTTCGATCTGCGAACGCTAAGACGTCAAGCGTGAGATATTCGAGACAAGCAGGACCATCAGGGACATATGCCCCGAAGCCTCGGTACCGCAATCCGGGCACCTGGAGCGAGGACGTATGAACATCATCGGCTAATGCCGTATTTTTGCGCGCTCGCGGGTTTACGATCCGCGCTCCTCGTTCGACCCACTAACGGACTCCTCATGAATCCGCTTCGTGGCAATCTTGTTGTATGCAACACTGTCAGCTGCCTACAAAGGCATGCAAACCTTTTTGTTTAACGAAAAAAAACCAACTCGGGGTCACTCTCCCCACTCGTGTCCTCTTCGCTGCCCAGCGCCTACGTCATCATCCCCTATTATAACGAAGATCCGCATTCTCCTTCCTCAGTTCGCTTCCGTTGCAGATCAAGACTATGCAGGCGATGCGACTACCTTGTCGACGATCGTTCTGGCAATCGCGACGTAGTCACACCTGTGCACGGATACTGTGGGCAGGCGCTTCGCGGTTTAATGTCATTCTCCCGCCAAAGAACATGGGCAAACGCAAAGTCCAGATTGTTGCTATCAGGGGATCATCGGAATAGCTCTCACCGTCGATGCGACATGGAGAATTATTCACCTCGTGCCGTAGTGGTGCTTGCGCCGCCACGGCTTGTCGTCGATACCAATCACCGAGGGCGGGGTCGATGCGGTTCCTTGCCTGCGGATGACACAGAGCAAGGTGTCGTCTCTGACGGAGGCATCAGCCGCTGGGCAAACCGCGCCGCCGGCGTCCTCCAAGCGCCAACTGGTGAACGACATGCTCGAGGCGCCCGTCTGTCATAGGGCGGCAGCAGATCGTCAAACCGCTCAGCGAATACTGGCTGCCGCAGAGCACGGCATCGGAGCCTGCGCACAAGCGCACTGCCGACCATACTCCGATGGCCGACAACCCAGATCTTCTTGTTGGACAAGTCGTACACTTAGAGCTCTTGCCGGCTGTTCAGGGCCTTCCAGTGCTTGACACCTCGCGCACCTTCTCGGCGACGAGCTCCCGAACCGGGTTCTTGTGTTGCCAGCTCAGCTTCTGGCGGGCCTTGGTCGGATCACCGGCAGAAGATCGACTTCCGTCGGGCGGAGGTATCGAGGATCGACTTCCACAAGGCAGGCACCGGACGCGGAGTCGTAGCCATTTCGTCGACGCCGGACCCATTCCAAAGCAATGTCCACTTCGGCAAAAGCCCGCTCGAGAAATTGGCGGACATTCGTCATCTCGCCGGTCGCCAAGACGTGGCCATCCGGCTTGTCCTGCTGCAGCATGCGCCACATGCCCTCGACATACTCACGTGCGTGGCCCCAGTCGCAGCTCCTGGCGCTGTTTTTGGCCAGCTGTCGGGCGCTGTGGGCCTGCGCGATCGAAGTTGGCTTGTTCAGCCACAAGGCGAAGCTCTATCACCTGGACGCTCGCAGCGTCGCCCGTGCGATACGCCATTTCTCTCTTGGCTACAGGGATGTGCGAATGTCTCCAGTTTTCGGAGCTTCGTTTGATCCTGCTGATAGTCGCGGTCTCCCTGCCGCGCGGTCAGTGATGCCCTTACGACACCGTCTGTCGGCTTTGTCTTGTCGGCGACATTAGGGTTGTGGCCAGTTTCCTGTGCTGGCTCGGGCTAACTTCCTGAAACCCAACAAAAAGACCTTTGCTTCGGCTCGATCGGCCCACATGGCACGGGTTTTGAAGACTGCCCTGGGAGGCGGCGCGAGCTGCCGGCCTTTTACTCAGCGATGGATGGAACGAAAGAAGGAAGGCGATATGTCAGATTTGCGTCAAATCGCATTTTACGGCAAAGGGGGGATCGGCAAGTCCACCACCTCCCAAAATACGCTCGCAGCGCTTGTCGACCTCGGGCAGAAGATCCTGATCGTCGGATGCGACCCGAAAGCTGACTCCACCCGGCTGATCCTGAACGCCAAAGCACAGGACACGGTTCTGCATCTGGCAGCCCAGGAAGGTTCGGTGGAAGACCTTGAGCTCGAGGACGTGCT
>NZ_MXPU01000024.1 GCF_002204185.1 Rhizobium esperanzae
ACAGATAGCTGACGCCTGTTGCCGGTAGGCCATCGATGTCACTGAGGCTGGCGGTCAAGGTCTGGCCCTGGCTCGCTATGCCATTGATCGAGATCACGCCGGGATCATTGACATTGGCGACTGCCGAGGGCGTCGCCGGGCTGGTGACATTCTCGCTGTTGCCCAGGTTGTCGATGTAACTGGCTGTTGCCCGCACGAAATTGCCGACCAGGGCCTGCTGCAGGGTCAGCGTATTGGCAGTCGCTCCGCCGATATTGCTCCACGTGGTGCCGTTGCTGCTCTGCTGCCACTGATAGGTCACCGATCCCGGCACGCCGTCCGCGTCGGTGACGGCGGCCGTCAACACCTGACCTTGCGTCGCGGTGCCACTGATGCCAAGCGCACCCGGGCGGTTGTTTGCACTGGCAATCGCTGCGGTCGGCGTGCTCACCCGGTTGGTTTCGACACCACCCAGCTGATCGGTGTAAGTGGTTCTCACACGGACTTGCCTGCCCACCTGCGCCGCCTGGAGTGTCCAGTTCGCACCGGTGGCTCCGGCGATGTCGGTCCAGGTCGTCCCGATCAGCTGCTGCCAGCGATAGGTGATCGACACGTTGGCGAGCCCATCGAGGTCGGTAACGGCCGCGGTCAGGGCTTGGCCTTGAACGGGCGCACCGGTGATTGTCGCCACGCCTACGTCGTTCACATTGGCGACGGCCGTGGTCGGACTGCTGGCGACCGTTTCGTTGTTCCCAAGGGCATCGGTGTACGTGGCGGTCGCTCGAACCTGCTTCCCAACCAGTGCTTGCTGCAGGCTGAGTGTTTTCGCAGTGGCACCGGCAATGTTGCTCCACGTGCCGCCGCCGTTGCTGCTTTGCTGCCATTGGTAAGCGACGATGGTCCCGGACGGGAGCCCGTCGACATCAGTAACGCCCGCCGCGATCGTCCGATTTTGAGTTGCGGCCCCGATGATGGAGATGACGCCAATGTCGTTGCCGGCAGGATTACTCGCGACGATCGGGGATGTCGCCAGGCTGGTTCGATTGTTTTCGGTTCCTCCCGACTGATCGGTATAGGTTGCCTGGACGCGGACTTGCCTGCCGACCTGCGCTGCCTGAAGCGTCCACGTTGAACTGGTGGCGCCCGCGATGTTGCTCCAGGTGTTTCCGATCAGTTGCTGCCAACGATATGTGATCGACACGTTGGCGAGCCCATCCAGATCCGAGACCGCGGCGGTCAGGGCTTGGCCTTGCACGGGTGTACCGCTGATCGTGACGACGCCTATGTCGCTCACGTTGGCGACGGCGGCATTGGTGGTGCTGGCAGCCAGTTCCTGGTTACCCAAAGCATCGGTGTAAGCAGCGGTTGCCCGCACCCGCTTTCCGACTTGAGCTTGCTGCAAGGTCAGGGCGGCTGTGGCTGCACCTGTTATGTTGGTCCACGTGGCACCGTTATCGCTGCTCTCCTGCCACTGATAGGTAATGATCGTCCCTGACGGTAATCCGTCAACATCCGTGACATTTGCCGCCAAAGTCTGATTCTGAGTCAGAGTCCCGCTGAGAGAAACAACGCCCTGCACCATCACACGCTACCTCCGCATCAACCTATCAATGTTGCCTGCCAAGTCGTCGAGCTATCAATGTTGCCTGCTAAGTCGTCAAAGCGTGGCGGCAGGAGTGCTGTGTCCCACTTTTTCCCGCGCGCGCTGAACCCAACTCGGCGGACTATGCTCCGATCTTTTGGATTTTCCAGTAGCTCTTTGTTGGTAGAACTCTGTCAATCCTCACACGCCCTTGGTGCACTGGAGCTCAGTTGCGGCTGGAAAATGGAAGCGGACGGCGCTGCTTTTGCCACTCCATGCGAGGATGAAGTCGAGGCTTTCCTGGCTCTGCTTCGGCAACAGTGGTTGGCTGGCCCGCTGTCTTGTTTTCTCCACCATGCAAACTACGCTGCCGACAGGGTGATTTGGGGGTTGACTGCATGCGATTTATTTCAGCTTTGGCGATTGCAATTATATCGAGCCACGGGGGAGCGGTTGCGTGCCCTCTTGATGATACGTTGAAGCTGTGCGTGCTGAATGGCAGAAGTCAGGTTGCCCTGCACGATGGCGCCGGCCGCGGTGATTGGAAGGTCGAAGCCATTTCTTCTCCCGTCAATGCAACCTCAGAGCCTCGAACGAGCAGCGAGGTCTACACGATGCCAAATGGGCAGCGGTTCTCGATGTTGTATCGGGACTTCCAAAAATTCTTCTCTGCCACCTGCTCGCTCGATTACTTACAAGGTCTGGCAGAAAACCGATTGAGTTGTTCCAACGCGGAGCTTGAAGCCTTCGAGGCGGGGCTCTCCGCAGCTTCGCTGGGCCGGATAACGAAAGAGCGCAGGCAAAGCGGCACGGCATATTTGATCGAAGGCCAAAATAGCTGGCTGGCGGTGATCGTCGCACAGGACGCCAACCATAAAGAGATTTTCAATACCTGGGTCGAGATCTCAGTCGTCAAAGAACCCTAGAACCTGCCAGAGGCGGCAATGGTGCACGCGCCTTCATCGGGCGGGCGCATACTGTGTATCGACAGAAGATCCACCCGCCCTTCGTCGTCCTCGGGGCTTGACCCGAGGACTCACGCCGGCCCTTCGAAAGCGGCCGCCGTGCGGACAGCTTCGGCATCATCAACTCTTATTGGAGAGACGAAGAAAGCATCCGGGCATGGAAAGCGGTTGTCGATCACGTCGAAGCGCAACGCCGGGGCCGGGCAGACTGGTACACGCGTTATGAAATTCGTGTGGCGCTATCGTTGGAAGAGCTTATGGATTCGAAGCCGACCCACCGCGATGATCTTCGCCCTCAGACTCCCGTTCATGACGGGATCCAGGGCCGTTTCCTTCCAGCGCTTCCACGAAACGGGTCACGTCACCGACCATGCCATCGTTGAAGATATCGTTGTGGCCGGCACCGTCATAGATCACCATGCGTTTGGGCTCGGGTGCGATGTCGTACAGCGCCTGCCCTGAAGACAGCGGGATACTGTCATCAAGCCGGCCGTGGAGGAACAACTTCGGTTGTCTGACCTTGCCTATGTTGAGGTCCGACCGAAAGGAATCCTTGAGAAGAAGCTGGACCGGGAGGTACGGATAATGCCTCTGCGCAACCGACAGAACCGACAGGTACGGCGAGACGAGAATGACGCCTGCGGCCGGCCTCTGCGCGGCCGTGTTCACGGCGACGCCAGTGCCAAGTGACCGGCCCAGCACGACGATCTCGCTTCTGCCGTGTGCCGAAAGCCAGTCGAACGCGGCGATGCCGTCCGTCAGCAGCCCCTGCTCGCTGGGTGAGCCGGTCGATCCGGGATAGCCGCGATAGGAAATCGCCAGAAAGCCAATCCTGCGTGCCGCCAGCGCCTGTGCGAGGAACGCGTAATTGTCGACGCGGTCGCCGTTTCCGAAAAAGAGCAGCACGCAGGGCTTGTCGCTGTCGCCCTGGCTGTACAGTCCCTGAAGCATCTCCCCGTCGGGCGTACTGACATGGACCGACTCGCCCCAGCGCGCCTGCTCCGCAACAGGTGCGGCGCCCGCTCCGGGAAAAAGCAGGGTTCTCTGAGAAAAATAGAGCAGGCCGGCGACCGCCATGTAGGCGATGGCCGCCATCAGCGGCAAGATCAGCAAGTACCTTGTGGTGCTCACGACAGAATCTACCCGCAGGTTTGGCAATGCCCTGAACGCTTTGCAGCAAATGCGGCCCGTTGCGGCGTGATGTGCTCGGCGCAGCGGCAATATATGCACAAAGTGTTGCTGTAGAGAAGAGGTCGAGAGGACGATCGTCCTCAACACAACTCGGCGGTAACGCCTCTCACGCTCGCAACAATTCCTTCACTCATCCCTCTCAGGCTGGGAAAGGGTTTTGCCACGCATCCAGTTCTTCAAGCTGTGCGTACCACTTCTGGATATGCCGGAATTCGGCGAGTGGTATGTCGGCAGCGGTTGCATAAGGAAGTGCGGCTGCCAGTGCGAAATCCGCAACGGTCAGTGTCTTGCCGACGGCGACGCTGTTGGCGGCCAGATGATCGTCGAGCACCCGGCCATGGAGCCGAAAACTCGTCTTCGCGTCTTCAATCACGGCGAGGTCAGGCTCTCCGCCGAACAACGGCTTAATCAAACTTTCAAACCACAGCGTTGCCCCGTGCCGGGTGAAATGGCTGGCATCCCAGCTCAACCAGCGCAGCACGTCGATCTGCCGGTGATCATGCGGCCAGAAATCCGATGCGACCGTGTCAGACAACCTGCACATGATGGCGTTCGCTTCCCATAAGGTTCCGGCCTCCTCCTGCAGCACCGGGACTTTCCCGTTCGGGTTCAGCGCCAGGAATTCCGCGGTTCGCTGTTCTCCGCTCGCCAGGTCAACCCTGACGAACTCCACGTCGGCTTGAAGAAAACGCGCGGCGGCGCAAGCCTTTCGCGGATTGAGCGTCTCGCAATAGTAAAGCTTCATTGTCGCCTTACCCATGATTTTGCCCTTCGGCGGTTCCCAGAAAAGAGTCCAATCGTTCGAAACTTTGCGACCAACCGGATTCATGACCCTCACGCGAAGATGCGCTGGCAAATCCACTCTGCCGAAAGGTCATTTCCGTGCCTCCGTCGCTTTCCCTGAAGGTGATGGTGACGATCGTTTCGGGGCTGGTTTCGCCGGTTGCGGTCTCCCAGGCATGGGTGAAGACAAGCCTGTGCGGCGGCTCGACCTCCAGATATCTTCCGCCGACCCAATGCTCTTCTCCATCCGGTGCAATCAGACAGGCGCGGTGTCTGCCGCCGGGCCAGGCTTCCAGTCTGTCGCCCACCGCCTTGAAACCGTGAGGACCACACCATTGCGCAAAGGCTTTCGGGTCGGTCCATGCCTTGAAAACGAGATCACAGGGGGCATCGAATCTTCGCACGAGAACCAGGTCACGGCTGTTGTCTGTTTCGGTCTCTGGATCAGTCATTTTCGTTTCCTTGTACCTTGGAGAGATAGTCATCGAGACGATCGAAGCTTTCATCCCAGAAGCGCCTGTAGTCGGCGACCCAATCAGCAATTGTCTTCAAGGCTGCCGGCTCCAGGATGCGGGGACGCGAATTCGCTTCCCGGCCAGAGCGGATCAACCCGGCCTGTTCGAGGACCTTGAGATGCTTTGAGATGGCGGGTTGAGACAACTCGAAGGGATCGGCGAGCTCGGCTACGGTCGCCTTGCCGTTGGCAAGCCGCGCGAGAATTGCTCTCCGTGTGGGGTCGGAGAGGGCGGAAAAAATCGTATCAAGCCTGTCGTCCATGCATCACCAATTAGCTATATAGCCAATTAGTTATATTCTATGCGGAGAATTGTCAAAGACAATTTATGCTGGATCGGCAACGACACGAAAAAACTCGACCCCCGGTGCCCAAGCGACGATGTCGTGAGCGGAACCTTCCCCGCTCGCGACCGAGCACCCGAGAGACCATTTGCGGGCGCTGCGCCAGCCTCACATCGGCGGCATCTTTTCGAATTTCGCCACGTCAGGGTCGACCCGATCCCAGGCGAGGCCGCGCACGGTGTAGGTTGCCATTAGCGGCTGATATCGCTCCGGCTCGTCGAGGCTGGCGGCGTGGATGGTGAAGAAATCGGGCATATAGGAGAAGGTCAGGTAAACAGGCGCGCCGCAGGCCGGGCAGAAGCCGCGGGTTTTGACGTTGCCGTTGTCGGCGACCATCTGCCAGTGGCTGGCCTCGCCCTCAAGCTTTACCGCCTGGCGGCTCGGGAAGGTCAGATAGGATCCGTGGCCGGTGCCGCTCGTCCGCTGGCAATCGCGGCACTGGCAGTCGTTCATCGCAATCGGCTCGGCCGAGATCTCGTAATGGATGGCGCCGCAGGCGCAGCCGCCGGTATAAGGCTTGCTCATTGCTTTCTCCTGAACAAATTTGTGATGTGGCTGGTGCCGGATCAGTTCTCGCTGCCGGCGAGGGCGCCGATATTCTTCACGACCTTCTTCCAGCCTTCGCCCATCTTCCGGTAGGCCGTTTCATTTTTCGGCAGCACGAAGCCGGAATGGACGAGGCGCAGTCGGGTGCCGTTTTCGGCTCTGGCAAGGATGAAAGTGACGACGGTATCGAGCGGCGAGCCGTAGCCGGTATTGCCCGCATGCCCGCCTTTCCAGGCATAGGTGAGACGCTCGTTCGGCTTCACCTCCAGCACCTCACAGTGAATGGTGCCGTCCCAGTCGCCCGCCGGCGTCGTCTGATAGGTGAAGCGCTTGCCCTCGACCGGCTCGAATCCTTCAGGCATCATCAGCCAGCGGCCCATCAGCTCGGCCGTGGTCAGCGTTTTCCAGATCGTTTCCGGCGCGTGCGGAAACACTTCGTCGACGACGATTTCCTGCGTGTCGGGCTTCAATGCGGTCTCGGTCATGGATCGATTTCCTTCAGCAAGGTTCTGAGATCGGCAAAACGCTCGCGCCAGAACGTGCCGTAATGGCTCATCCAGTCGATAAGCGGCGCGAGCCCCTCGGGCTCGGCGCGGTAATAGACATTGCGGCCCTCGGGGCGCTCGGCGATCAGGCCCGCCAGCTTCAGCGCCTTGAGGTGCTGCGAGACGGCGCCCTGAGTGACGGTGCTTGCCCGCGTCAGCTCGACGACGGTGATCTCATCGGAGTTGACGATCTGCTCGAACACGGCCCGCCGGGTGGGATCGGCAAGGGCGCGCATGACGGTGGTGATGGGGGCGGTCTCGATCATGAAAAAATCAATAGCGCGGACTAATTGATTAGTCAAGACTAATTGGTAGCTGGCTCCGAAAGGCGATGCCCGTTGTTTGATCAGCCCTATGACGGCACCTTGCGTCCGCGCTCGTCAGCGTGATCGCACCAGATTTCGAGCCGGGCCGGAACCTCGTCAGACTTGCGAAGTTTGCGGAACGAGGAGAATTCCACGTGCATTTGATACAATTGTTTATTCCGGCAGCGCCGCGAGCGGCGATCGACATCGAAGGCATTATCGCGACAATTCAGCGCGAGATGACGGAGCGCCATGGCGGGGTGACGGCATATCTCAATTCCCCCGCAAGAGGGCTCTGGTCCAATGATGAGGGCACTGAAGAAGATACCGTCATTGTGATCGAAGTCATGGTGGGCAGTCTCGATCGGGTGTGGTGGCGCCAATACCGGCGCGAACTCGAACAGCTGCTCGGCCAGGATGAACTGCTCGTGCGGGCACTTCCGGTCGAAACGCTCTGACCGCCTGGAAGCCTCCATGGACATGCAATTGCGCCATCTGGAAATCTACCGCAGACAGGATGAGTTCGCGGCCTGGCCGGCAAATTATGGTCTCTGGTCCTGGGGTGACGAAATCGTCGTCGTCTTCGCGCGCGGCAAACTCGGAGCGAAGGGGGAGTTGCACGAACTGGACCGTGATTATCCATTCGTACCGTGGCAGGCACGCAGCCTGGACGGAGGACTGACATGGATGGGCGAGCCGTTCTGCGGCCACGTCCCGGGTGGGCTCTCGCTTTCGGCCGACGAGCACCTGAACGCCGATCTCAAGATTCGTCCCCATCTGTCGGTCCGTGATGACCTCTGCCTCCTGGATGAACCCATAGACTTTCTCGATCCCGAGACGATCCTGATGTGCGCCAGAACCGATGTGCAGGGTGATGCTGTCAGCTGGTTCTATGTCAGCCGGGATCGATGCCTGACATGGCAAGGTCCATATCGTTTCACCGGTTTGCATCTTCCGATCTCGGCGCGCACCGATATCGTTCCTCTTGGCAGAGACCATGCGCTCTTCATGCTCAGCACCTCCAAAGAGGACGGTGCGGAAGGCAGAGTGTTCTGCGCGCGCACCGCCGACGGGGGGCGCAGCTTCGTCCTTCAAGGCTTTGTCGGCCCGGAACCTGAGGGCTATTCGATCATGCCGGCCTCTACGGCACTTTCCGGTGGCGCCGTGCTGACCTTGACGCGCTGCATGGGGAGGGGAGGTGGCAAGGGTTGGATAGAAGCCTTCACCTCCCACGACGAAGGGAAGACCTGGACGCGGAAAGGCTGCATCGTCGACGACACGGGCAGCAATGGCAATCCGCCAGCGCTCGGATGGATCGAAGGCATGCTACTCGTCGTCTACGGCTACCGTGATCCGCCATTTGGTATCAGGATGCGCATGAGTTTCGATGACGGCCAGACATGGGGCGCCGAGAGGGTCATCCGGAGCGATGGCGGCACGGCTGATCTCGGTTATCCCAGAATAGTAAAACGCGGTGAGGGATCCCTGCTCGCCGTCTACTACTTCAACGATGGCGACAGGGAGGAGCGTTACGTCGCAGCGTCTATTGTCACGCCCGCCAAAGATCAACAAGGAGCCGAGGACGGCGCTGCTTCATTGCAGCCGCAGTTGGGAGCCCCATCCTGTCATCATGGGCCGAAGAGGAACGTTTCAGGCGCGTTCGGGGAACAAAGCGGGGAACCTGTGGTTCGGGGGCGCGGCAGTCGCCGCCACGACATGGGAGGTTAGACATGCAAAACGATTTCACAGATCCGGCAGGAAGAAGCGCATCGGCGCAGACACCGCCCTCATCCCCAGGTTTCGGTTCTTCGCCGGGGACGCGCACGTCCATTTCCGATCTGGAAGCGAAGGTGAGCGAAGATGTTTCCGCCGCCAAGGAAACAATCAAGGAAGGCGCCGACACGGCCGTCGAGAAGGCCAAGGAAGTCATTTCCGAACGCACCAGCTTCGCTGCTCGCCAGGTCGGCGGCGTTGCAACGGCACTTGAGAAAGCGGGCGCCGAAATGGAAAGCTCCGGTCAGGCAGAGGTCGGACGATACGCCAAGCAAATCGGGCGGAGCGTGCGCACTGTCGCTCGGCGGATGGAAGGCAAGGACATCGGCGAAATCGCCACCATGGCAGAGGATTTCGGGCGCAAGCAACCGCTCGCCTTTCTCGGGATAGCCGCACTAGCCGGCCTGGCGGCAAGCCGCTTCCTGACAGCCTCCGCGAAAAGGCAAACAGCTGCCGCGCCGCGTGAGCCATCGATTGGCCTCCGCCCCGGCACCGCAACGACCGGAGGCGAAAACAATGGCTAAATCTTCAGAGAACACACCCCTCTCCGAGCTCGTCAGTGGCCTCGTTGGTGATGTCACCGGCCTGCTTCGCAAGGAAATCGATCTTGCCAAGACGGAGGCTTCGGAAAAACTTTCGCGGGCGCTCAGCGGCGTGGAGATTCTCCTGTTCGGCTTGGTCCTGGCAATCGGGGCGGTCGGCGTCCTGCTGAGTGCCCTTGTCGGCGGTCTCGCGGCCTTCCTCGTGACACAGGGATTTACCGAAACCACTGCCAGTGCGCTCGCCTCGCTGATCGTCGGCATCATCATAGCCGGAATCGCGTGGGCATTGGTCTCCCGGGCCCTCGCCGCACTTCGCGGCAACAACTTGACACTGGATCGAACTGCAACCTCGCTTCGCCGCGACGTTGATGTTGTGAAGGACAAAATCTGATGGAAAACGCAATGGAGAAAACATCGGCCGAGCTTCAGCGGGAGATCGACCAGGACCGCCGCCGGATCGGAGACCGGATTGACGCGATCCAGGAACGGATGTCGCCGGGCCAGCTCATCGACGAGGTCATCGCATACGCCAAGGGAAGCGGCGGTGCAGAGTATGTCAGCAATCTTGGCCACGCGCTCAAGGCGAACCCTCTGCCGGTCGCGCTGATGGGCGTGAGCCTCGCCTGGCTGATGGCAAAAGGCAGTCCGTCGTCAGGTGACTCGGCGACCTGGAGGGAGGATCCTGAATATCCGCTTTATCCGGCGACCGGCCAAGTCCGCAGGATTGGTCCGCCGGCAATGGAAAACGGAGCGCGCTACAGCCATTTTGCCGACGAATCCGGCAAGAGGTTGAAGGCATTGACAGACGAAACAGGAGGTCGTGCCGGCCATTTCATGGACGAGGCGGGCAAGACCTATCGTGGCTTCGCCGACGCCAGCGGAAAACAGATCAGCCAGATCACCGACGAGACTGGTGCAATGCTCGACGCGGCAACCGGCTGGGCGGCGGAGAAATGGGAGCAGGCGAAAAGCGCCGCGAGCGACCTCAGCGCCCGTGCCTCCGGCGCGGCGAGTTCGCTGTCGAGCCGATCCACTTCGGCGGCGACCAGTCTTCAGGAGCAAACGAGCAAACTCAATGAGGCGATCCTCACCCATTTCCGCGACCAGCCGCTAGTCGGCGGTGCTCTGGCTTTCGCGGTCGGTGCAGCGATCGGCGCGGCGCTGCCCCATACCGACACCGAGGATGAGTTGGTCGGCGAAGCCGCAGATAGCACTAGAGACAGCCTCAGCCGTCAGGCCCAGGACGCCGTCGCGCAGGGTAAAGAGGTAGCGTCGGAAGTCTATCACAAGGCCGTGGACGTGGCCTCCGATACTCATGATGCCGTCAAGGAACGCGTGGTGGATGAAGCTGAAGCTTTCATAGATCGCAAGGATGGCCTCGGCGGAAGCGATCGGCGGTAGAGGATCCATCCCGGTCGGCCAGGAAAGGTTCCACGCGGAAAGAGGCGCTGTCTGACTGATCCGCTTTCCCGTCTCAGATCCGGGGAGCATTGACTCCCGGTCACGTCCTGATGATCGTTTGCTGATGACCGCTCCGCACTTTCACACCCGTCTCTCGCTCGGCAAGGATATGGAGAAGCTTGGGCTTCGCCTCGGCGACATGGTTATGGTGCATGCCGCCATCAGCAGGCTGGGGCGGTTGCTCAACGGTCCCGACATGTTCATCGACGCGCTGCGCGACGTCGTCGGCCCTCCAGGCACCATCGTCGCCTATACGGACTGGAACGGCGCCTATGACGAACTGCTCGACGAGAACGGCCGTGTTCCTTTCGAATGGCGCGACCATATCGCGCCTTTCGATCCCATGACCTCCCGGGCGATCCGCGACAATGGCATATTCCCGGAATTCCTTCGAACGACGGCAGGGGCGCGGCGCAGCGGGAATCCGGGCGCCTCGGTCGCGGCGATCGGCGCCAGGGCCGACTGGCTCACCGCCGACCACCCGCTCGATTACGGCTATGGCGAGGGCTCTCCGCTCGCCAAACTCGTGGCGGTCGGCGGCAAGGTGCTCATGGCCGGAGCCCCGCTCGACACGATGACCGTTCTCCACCATGCCGAGCACTTGGCTGAAATCCCGAACAAGCGCCTGCGCCGCTATGAAGTGCCCTTTGCCACGCCGGCCGGCGTGGTGTGGCGCATGCTCGAGGAATTCGACACCGGCGACCCGGTCGTGCCCGGGCTCGAAAGCGATTGCTTCGCCCGGATCGTCAGCGCCTTTCTCGCCGGCGGGCAGGGCGCACAGGGCCTGATTGGAGACGCGCCATCGGTGCTGGTCGATGCGGCTTCGATCTGCAGCTTCGCTGTCGCCTGGCTGGAGCATCACGCCTGAGCACGTTGAGCGGCTCCGCAGGCTCCAGCTTTCCCCCCTGCGCCGGCTCCTCCGGCCTCACGGAACAAAATCCCGATGGCGATGTTGGTATGGCGATAAGCAACAAGGCCATGGGAGGAATCCATGCATAAGTCTCTTCAGTTCGTGTTGATCGGCCTGGCCTCCATGAGCGGCCTGACGATCGCACCAACGATTGCGGCCGCGCAGGATATGGAACTGCGCATCGGCCCCGGAGGCGTCGGCGTCTACGACCGCGATCGCGATTACGACCGCTACGACCGCCGGGGGCCGCGCCGCTGCGATCCCGACGATGCGCTCGACATCGCCCGCAGCGAAGGCCTGCGCCGGGCCCGTATCGTCCGCATGTCGCCGCGCAGCATCGTCGTCGAGGGGATGACGCGCCGCGGGCCGGATCGGATGGTTTTCGCCAACCGGCGCGGTTGCCCGGAAATCTGACCGTGCCTTGAGACAGTCGAACAATGCCACCGGCACGGGCCGTTCTGCCCGCCGGCGGGGAAGCTTTCCACGTGTGAACATTGCGCCCATTCAGCACTCCGGCCGGCGTGAACCCCGGAGCACCACAGGAGGATTTCATCATGATGAGCGGTCAAATGAAGGCGCTTCTCGCCGTTCTTGCCGTTGCCGGTTACCAGAACAGGGACAAGATCCGGGAGCTCCTGCGGGGCCTCCAGAACCCGCAGCCGGCAGGCGCCGGAGGCCAGCCGTCAGGCGGGCTCGGCGGCATTCTCGGCGGACTGGCCGGCTCCGGCGGTCTCGGTGGCCTTCTCGGCGGCTTGAGCTCCGGCAGCATCGTCAGCGGCGGTATCGGCGACCTCCTGAAGACCTTTCAGCAGAACGGCCAGGGCGACAAGATGGAGTCCTGGGTGCGCCGCGGGCAGAATGCCGACATCAATGACGGCGAACTTGCCACAGCCCTCGGCCCGGATGTCCTGGACGAGATCGCCAGGAATACCGGCCTCTCGCATCAGGAGATCCTCGGGCGGCTGAGCCGCGATCTTCCGAAGGCCGTCGACGATCTGACGCCGGAGGGGAAAGTGCCGAGCCCCGAAGAGGCGTTTTCATCGTCGGCCAGCCAGGCGACGCCGTCAGGGGGACCGAGCAGCGTTTAGAGCTTTTCCGGGTTAGCTTGAAGCATTCTGCCGGAGCAGGTTTTCGTCAGGGCAGAGGCGATTGGCGATGGGCATACCCCCAGGTACGTCCGAGCCGATCGCCTCTGATCCTGGCGGAAACATGCCCGGTCCTTCGGGTTGGCTGAAACGGGCCGGCTGATCGACCGGCCGGCTTGGCCGTAGAGCTGGGCTACGACGCGCGCCAGCCGGTCGACCATCCGACTCCGTTTGAGCCAACAGAATGCTTCAATCTAACCCGGAAAAGCTCTAGTCCTGGTGCAAGCGCACCGTCGCAGTGTTTGCCGGGAGATCACCGGGGCTTCATTTCGCCAGGTACTTTCGAAGAAAGGCGTAAACGCTGCGCATGGACTTCGCCGCAGCGTCGGGGTCGTATTTTTCGATATGACCCAGCACTCTCCTTCCCACCATGAACTCCGGCGCATCGAAATTGTGATAGACGCCCTTGTAGACGTTGAGCTCGACGGGCGGGGCATTGTCGCTGAGGCGGGCAAGCCGCTTCTGGCATCGTTCAGCCCGGCTCCAGTTGTCTCGTTCGCCGGTCATGATCAAGGTCGGCACCGTTGGATCGCCACGATCTGCATCACAGGCGGGATAATAGGCAATTGCCGCCCTGAACTTGCGCTCCATCAGCTGCTCGTATCCTTCGATTTTCGTCGCGTCCAAAGTCGTGGTGCCGCCGGCGGCGAAGCCCATCAAGGCGACGCGCTGCGCGTCGACAAAGCCTGATTTCGACAGGAAATCCAAAGCGCCATAGGCATCGAAGGCGCGCGCAGGAAGATGGCTTCGACACGGGTCGGCAAGGTTGCGGGTGGTGAAGCTGTCGACGACGAGCACGACATAACCCCATCTGACCAGCCGTTTCGGCCAAAGCTCCCTGACGCTCGAACGCAGGTGATCGCATCCATGCATGACGACGATTGCCGGGAAGGGGCCGTCGCCTTCGGGGCGGGACAAATATCCGAGCAATGGCGTGCCTTGCGGCTGAGGCAGAGTTTCCCCCAATTCCCGGGCTTTGCGGATGCGAAACGGGCTGAGCTTTACCGGCACGCTTTCGAACCGCACCAGCTCCTCGGCAGTGGCCGCGGCCTCAGGCACGGCGACGGCGAAGGCGACAAGGCACAGCAAAAGTCTTGCGGTTTTCACAGGCTCCTCCACCCGTGTGATCGACGGTCTGCTGCCACTATAATCCTCGATCTCCATGGATGGTATTGCTTGCCGTCCGAGGATCCACGCTGGCTTTGCTGGGCGGGCATGGATCCCAGGCTCAAGGCCTGGGATGACGGAGTGTGGGGTGGCGTTTTGCCAAACCTGCCGGAGCAGCGCGTGGAATTCTGGCGTCCACCTTGGTCGAGAAGGCTCGATTTTACACTGGCGTGAGACCGCTAATCAGCGCTTGATCACCCCCTGGCAGATCATTTATCACTGCCGTAAATCCAAGCTGCGAATTTTGAATCGAGAGGTGATGTCGACGATGAAGTCGGGTCGTCCTTCGATCGAATCGTCACCCGCCCCAGGCCTGCGAGTGAGCCGCCGCCAACGGATTTGCCACAGAGCTCACCCCTTGCTCCGTCATCCTCGGGCTTGACCAGAGGATCCACGTTGGTATCCATCAGAACCGGGCATGGATCCTCGGCACAAGGCCGAGGATGACGGAAGGTGGGGTGGCGTTTCACCAAATCCGCAGCCGGAGCAGCCCATGGGATTGTGGCGTCCACCTGGTCGAGAAGGCTCGATTTCACCCTGGTGCGAGACCGACAATCAGCGCTTGATCATCCCCCGGCAGATCATTTATCACTGCCGTAAATCCAAGCTGCGAAATTTGAATCGAGAGGTGATGTCGACGCTCAAGTCGGCGTCGACTTTCGGTCTCGCGCCTCCTCAGATCATCGTTGATCCCGCCATCTTTGTCGGCCTGACCTCTCATCTCCGATCATATCGGGATCGAGCCGCATCGGCATGGACACCCACCCCTTACAAGGAGAACTGCAATGGACCCCTCGATTGCTCCGGCCTCGCGGGCCGCTGTGGTGGCGCCGAACGATAGCGCCATTGTCGGGGCCCGTGCGCTCTATATCGGCACGGCCGGCGATGTGGCGATTGCGCCG
Source organism: Rhizobium esperanzae (assembly GCF_002204185.1). GTDB lineage: Bacteria > Pseudomonadota > Alphaproteobacteria > Rhizobiales > Rhizobiaceae > Rhizobium > Rhizobium esperanzae. Next base: position 14,655 of record NZ_MXPU01000024.1, read on the forward strand.
CGGCGCGACGTGGATCCGGTGATCTTCAAGAGCGTGCCGGCCGGGACGATCCTGCCGGTGCATGCGGCGATCGTGGCGCTGACCGGGACGACGGCGTCGAATATCGTCGCATTGTTCTGAGCGTTCAGACGCGGATCCCATGGGCAGGCCGAGCAAGTTCAGCCAGGCGCTGGCGGAGAGGATCTGCGCGCGCATCGCCGACAGGGAGAGCCTGCGCTCGATCTGTCGGGACGAGGACATGCCGGCGAAATCGACGGTGCTGTCCTGGCTGGCGGACGAGGAGAAGGCGGCGTTCCGGGCGCGATATGCGCTGGCGCGCGAGATCATGGCCGACAGCTTCGTCGACGAGATGGTCGAGATCGCCGACAACAGCAGCGACGACTGGATCGAAAAGAAGAATGCCGCCGGCGAGATCACCGGCTGGCAGGAAAACGGCGAGGCGATCAGGCGTTCGCAGCTGCGCATCGCCACCCGCCAATGGGTGGCCGAGAAGCTGCGGCCGAGGAAATATGGCGCCAAGGTCGAGTCCGAACAGAGCGTGACCGGCGAAGTCTCGCAATTGCTGGAGGCGGTCAATGGCAGGACGCGCGGACTTCCAAGCGGCGGTTGACCAGTTTTCCGACTGGCGCTGGCGGCTGAACAATCTCTACTGGATCACCGACAAGGCCGGCAGGCGCGTCAGGTTCGAGATGAACGTGATGCAGACGAGCCTTTTCGAGGAGATGCATTATCTTAACGTGCTCTTGAAGGCCCGCCAGCTGGGGCTGACCACCTTCATCCAGATCTTCATGCTCGATGCCTGCGTCTTCAACCGCGATATCAGGGCCGGCACCATCGCCCATACGCTCGGCGATGTGCAGACGATCTTCCGGGACAAGATCAAATATCCCTATGACAATCTGCCCGAAGGCATCCGCAATGCCGTGCCCGTCATCAGGACCAACCAGAGCGAATTGCTGCTCGCCAACAATTCGAGCATCCGCGTCGGCACCTCGCTGCGCTCGGGCACACTGCAATATCTGCATATTTCCGAATATGGAAAGCTCTGCGCCAAATATCCCGACAAGGCGCGGGAAGTCAGGACCGGCGCCTTGAACACGGTACAGGCCGGCCAGATGGTCTTCGTCGAAAGCACGGCGGAAGGCCAGGAGGGGCATTTCTACGCGCTCTGCGAGGATGCTCAGGTCAAGCAGCGCCAGGCGCTTGTGCTGAGCGAACTCGACTTCAAGTTCCACTTCTTTCCCTGGTGGAAGGAGCCGCAATATTCGATCGCGCCCGAGAGCGTCATCATCAGCGACGCATTCGCCAAATATTTCCGAGAGCTTGCCGAACAGCGGATCACGCTGACGGCGGGGCAGAAGGCCTGGTGCGTCAAGAAGGCCGAAATCCAGCTCGGTGACATGAAGCGCGAATATCCCTCGACGCCCGCCGAAGCCTTCGAGGCAAGTGTTGAGGGCGCCTATTATGCCGACCAGATGGCGATCGCCGACGCCGAGGAGCGCATCGGCGTGTTCCCGCATGTCGAAGGCTACCCCGTCCACACCATCTCCGACATCGGCATGGACGACGCCAACAGCGTCTGGCTGTTCCAGGTGCTGCCCGGCCGGGTGAGGATGATCGGCTATTTCGAGCATACCGGCACCGGCATGGACGGCATGCTCGACGAGCTGGAGCGGCGGGCGGGCGAACATGGCTATGTCTATGGCGTCCACAACATGCCGCACGATATCAAGGTGCGGGAATGGACGCGCGGCGGCATGACCCGCATCGAAATCATGCTGAAAGAGGTGAGGGCGCGCGGCCTCGGCACGGTCCGCAAGGTCGAGCGCGCCTATGTCCACGACCGCATCAATGGCACGCGGCGCATCCTGGCAAAAGTCGAGTTCGACCAGGCCGGCTGCGCCCAAGGCATCAAATGCCTGCGCAATTACCGCAAGGACTGGGATGAGGATCTCGGCGTCTTCCGCGACGAGCCACTGCACAACTGGGCTTCGCATGGGGCGGATGCGTTCGGCGCTCTGGCGATCATCTTCACTGGCCTGGCGCCCGAACCGCTGAAGCCCGAGCGTAAGCCACTGCCGACATTCCAGACGATGACATTCAATGAATTTGCCGAGTCCACCCCGAGACATAGCGAGCGTGTTTGATGGAAGATGAGACGATGGCTTTGGAGGGCGAACAGCGCTGGGATCCGGCCAAGGTCGGCGCCCATTGGCAGCAGGAGCTCGAACGCGCCCAGCGCTATTTCAAGTCCTGGCACGACCGCTGCGGCAAGATCGAGAAGATCTATCTCGACCAGCAGTCGGACCAGACGAGCGCGGCCAAGCGCCGCTTTCCGATACTCTGGGCCAATACGGCGGTGCTGCAGCCGGCCGTCTATGCCCGCGTGCCGCAGCCGGTGGTCGAGCGCCGCTTCAAGGATGCCGAGCCGGTGGCGCGCATCGCCTCGGAAATCGTCGAACGCAATCTTGCTTACACGGGCGACGAGGCGGATCTCGACTCCATCATGCGGGCGGTGCGCGACGATTTCCTGCTCTGCGCCCGCGGCACGGTGTGGCTGCGCTACGAGGCCGATTTCGAACCGCTCGACCTGGGCGTCGAACCCTCGAACCCGCCGGCCGATGGCTTGCCCGGCGAGATGGGTGCAGCCCTCGAAACGATCGCCGACGAGCGCGTCTGCATCGATTATGTCCACTGGTCGGATTTCCTGCATTCGCCGGCCCGCCGCTGGAAGGATGTGACCTGGGTGGCGCGGCGCGTGCCGATGACCGGCGAGGAGATGGAAAGGCGCTTCGGCCGTGCGGCGATGGCCTCGGGCGCGGCCGATGCTGCCGGTGCCCGCAAGGGCGAAAGCCAGGCCGAACGCGCCGAGAACGAGGGCAAGACCCATGTCTGGGAGATCTGGTGCAAGAGCGAGAACTATACCGTCTGGATCGCCGACGGCTCGCCGGTCGCATTGGAGGTCTCCGAGCCGCCATTGGAGCTGACGCATTTCTGGCCATGCCCGCGCCCGGCCTATGGCACCATGTCGACGAGCTCGCTGATCCCGGTTCCTGACTATGTCTATTATCAGCAGCAATGCGATGAGATCGACCTGCTGACCAGGCGCATCAACAAGCTGACCGATCAATTGCGCCTGAAGGTCTTCTACCCCTCCGGCGACGGCGCGATCTCGCCGGCGATCGAGAAGGCGATGCGGCCTGAAAACGATATGGTGATGGTGCCGATCCCGGAATGGGCTGCTTTCACCGACAAGGGCGGCTCGAAGGCGGTGGTGACGCTGCCGATCGACGAGGTGCAGAAGGTGATCGTCGCCTGTATGGCGGCGCGCAAGCAACTGATCGAGGATGTCTACCAGATCACCGGCATATCGGACATCGTGCGCGGCGATACCCAGGCCTCGGAAACGGCGACGGCGCAGCGCATCAAGAGCCAATGGGGCTCGATCCGCATTCGCGACCGCCAGGCCGAGCTTGCCCGCTTCGCCCGTGACATCATCCGCCTGGCCGGCGAAATCATCTGCGACCAGTTCCAACCGGAAACGCTGATGCTGGTGAGCGGCATCAAACTGCCGACGATGGCTCAGAAGCAGCAGGTTGAAATGCAGATGCAGCAGATGCAGATGGCGGCGCAGCAGGCCGCTATGCGGGCGCAGCAGATCGGCCAGCCGGCCCCATTGCCCCCCAAAATGGCGCCCCCCGAAATGGCGCCGCCTGAAATGCCGCCGCAGCTGCAGCAGATGATGGCGCAGCCCAGCATCGACGAGGTGGTGCAGCTCCTGCGCAACGACAGCATCCGCGGCTTCCAGATCGACATCGAAACGGATTCGACGATCGAACCGGACGAGGATGCCGAAAAGCAGCGGCGCATGGAATTCGTGCAGATGGTCGGCGGCTTCATGCAGCAGGCGGGCGCCATGGCGCAGCAGAACCCGGTTCTGGTTCCCGTCATGGTCGAGACGCTCCTCTTTGCCGCCCGCGGCTTCCGCGCCGGCCGCCAGCTCGAAGGCATGCTGGAGCAGGTCGGTGCCCAGCTCTCCGAGGCCGCCACCGCGCCGAAACCGGAGCCGCAGCCTTCACCCGCCGAGATGCTCAAGCTGAAGACGGCTCAAGTGGAGGCCGGCGCCGAACAGCGCAAGGCCGAGCTCGGCGTGGCGCAAGCCGAGATCGAGCATCGCGCCACGCTGGAACAGGCGCGCGGCGAGATGGCCGCGCAGGCACTGCAGCAGTTCCAGCAGCCCGCCTATCAACAGTTCCGGGGGCAAAGATGAGAGAACGTTATTGCCGCGTCTGCGGCGGCTGGCACGCGCTCGATAAGTGGCCGCACAACTGCATGCCGGTGAAAAACCTTGCGCAGTCGGACCTGTCGGCGCCGCATTTCGTCAGCGACACGATCGAGATCCAGTCGATGCATGACGGCCGGCACTACACCTCGAAAGCCAAGCTGCGCTCCGCCTACCGGGCGGCCGGCGTGGTCGAGATCGGCAATGAGAGGCCGCAGCCGATCGAAAAGCCGAAGACGGACCGAAAGGCGATCCGCAACGAATTGCGGCGGGTCTACGCCGAATACAACGCCTGAACCTGAACGGGCATCAATCCCCGACAAAGGAAGTTTCCGACATGAATATGGAAGACCTCAACGAGGCCGGCAACGGCAGCGAAGATTTCGGCGCGTCCGGTGACCATTCGGTGAATGATGGGCCGGTCAGCATCCGCGACAGCCTGAAAGCAGCAATCGACACCGTCGAAAGCAATGGGCCGGAGGATATCTCGGCCCAGCCGCGCGACGGCGAAAACGGCCGCTTCCTGGCCAAGGGGCAGGAGCAGGCTGGCAGGACGGCCACCGCAAGCCAGCTGCCGACGGCACAGCAGACGGGCGAGATTGATAGCCGCCAACAGCCCGTCGTCGGCAACCGGGTTCCGCCCGGCTGGTCGGCGGAAGCCAAGGCGCAGTTTTCAAGTCTGCCGGGCGAAGTGCAGGCGGCGATTGCCAAGCGGGAGCAGGAGGTCGATCGCGGCTTCCGCGTCCTGCAGGATTACAAGGGGCTCGAAGAATTCACCCCGATCGTCCGCCAGGCCGGCATGACCCATGCCGATGTCATGCGCCGGGCGATCGAATGGGAAAATGCGCTGATCCGCGATCCCGTCAACACCGTGCTTCATGTCGCCAAGGTGGCCGGGGTTAATCTTCACGCCCTGGTCAACGGCCGGGCAGGGGAGGCCCTTCAGCAACACGAGCAGGCAGCGCCGCAACCTCGGCCGATCAATGTCGAGGCCACGGTCGAACATGTATTGCGCAAGAGAGACACCGAAACTCAGGTCGATGCCTTTCTTTCCGATCCGGCCAATGCGCATGCCGAAGACGTTCTTGACGACATGGTCGCCCTCATCAATTCGGGGCGGGCATCGACGCTTCAGGACGCCTACGACGCCGCATGCTGGATGCGTCCGGACATTCGCCAGCAGTTGATCAGCCAGACTGCGCCGGCCTTCGTCCGAGAACAGCATGCCCAGAGGGCCGCAGCGGCAGATCAAGCCCGCCGCGCCTCGCGATCCATCTCTGGCTCTTCCGCCCCGGGCCCGACCCGCGATGCGGCAAGAGGCCAGCCCACCTCCATCCGCGACTCGCTGCGCGACGCCATGCGTTTTTCGCGCGGCCAAGTCTGATCACAGGCCAATTCTGATCAAAGGAATGATCGATGCCCATTTCGCCCAATCTCTCTGAAATCGTCACCACGACGCTGCGCAACCGCAGCGGCACGGTCGCCGACGACGTGACGAAGAACAACGGTCTTCTCACTCGTCTCAACAGCCGCGGCCGCAAGAAGCCGGTTTCCGGCGGCCGCACCATCGTCCAGGAACTGCAGTACCAGGAGAATAGTACCTTCAAGCGCTATTCCGGCTACGACATCCTCAACGTCCAGCCCTCCGACGTCATCACCGCCGCCGAATACGACCTGAAGCAGGCCGCCGTCGCCGTCTCCATGTCCGGCCTCGAACAGCTGCAGAACTCCGGCGAGGATGCGATCCTCGATCTGCTCGAGCAGCGCATCGAGAATGCCGAGACGACGCTGAAGAACAATATCGCGCTCGACTGCTATTCCGACGGCACGGCCGATGGCGGGCGTCAGATCGGCGGCCTGCAGCTGTTGATCTCGACCTCGCCGACCTCCGGCACCGTCGGTGGCATCTCGCGCGCCACCTGGGGGTTCTGGCGCAACCAGAAATTCTCCGCCTCGGCCGATGGCGGTGCGGCCGCCAGCAACGCCAACATCCAGAGCTATATGAACCGGCTCTATATGTCCTGCGTGCGCGGCTCCGACGCGCCGGATCTCGTCGTCGCCGACAACAACTTCTTCCGCCTCTATTGGGAATCGCTGCAGGCGATCCAGCGCATCACCTCCGCCGACAAGGGCATGGCTGGCTTCCAGTCGCTGCAATACATGGGCGCCGACGTGATCTTCGACGGCGGCTTCGGCGGCGGCGCGCCCGCCAATCAGATGTTCTTTCTCAACACCAAATACCTGTTCTACCGCCCGCACCGCGACCGCGACATGGCCCCGATCGGCGACGAACGCATGAACACCAACCAGGATGCCTTCGTCCAGCTGATGGGCTTTGCCGGCAACCTCACCATGAACAACGCCTTCCTGCAGGGCGTGCTGTTCGCCTGATCGAACGAAAGGATCACCTCCCATGACCATCGCAACTTCCCAGACCGATCGTCTTGGCGCGAACCCGTTCGTCGTCGAAGGCCCGATCGTTGCCGGCTCCGGAATTCCGGGGCCGAACTTCGCCCTCGGCGCGATCGCCGGCGGCGAGCGCGAATCCGAATGGGTCTATTGCCAGCTGGTGCTGGCGTCTCAGACGACCCTGCAGCCGGGCCAATGGTTTCAGTGGAGCCGGGATTATGTCGCTTCGCTGCTGACCACGGCGGCTGCCGTCGTCGGCCAGCGCTGCGGCGTCTTCTCCGGTGCGGCCCAGCCGCCGACGCTGACGGGCGGCCCGGTGGGCGCCGTGACCCTTCAGCCCGGCACCTATTACATCTGGCTGCAGCGCAACGGCCAGGCGCCGGCCCAGGTGGCGAGTGCAACGGCCGCCCTCGTCGTTGCCGAAACCACCACGACGGCCGGCCAGGCAAGTGCGCCTGCCTCGGCGACGGTGGGCACCAAGGCGATCGCTAACGTCAACTTTGCCGCTGCCAACCAGACGTTTGCGGCCAACACCGTCAACGGCTCCAGCGTGTTGACCGGTCTCGCCGGCCTGAACGCCGGTTCCGGCCCGTTCATCGGCGCCGCCGTTTCCGGCACGGGTATATCAGGCGGCACGACGATTTCGGGCATCACCTACAGCCCGAACCGGCGTCGTCCAGGCCATCACGCTCTCGGCCAATGCGACCGCCAACGGCACGGGCATTACCGTCACGGCGACGGGCGTGCTCGAGGCGACGCTGATGCGGCCGTTTCTGTCGAAGGTGAATTAAGCAATCGGCGGGCGTTTCGGCGCCCGCCATGGCTAGTTTCGACGCTTGCACACTTCTCTTCCGTCATGCTCGGGCTTGTCCCGAGCATCTGCTGCCAGTCGATGCGTAGCAGATCCTCGGCACAAGGCCGAGGATGACGAGAGGAGATGTTTCCCCCGACCATCCCATCTCCCCGCCATCAACAGCGAGACCAGCACATGCCCGACAACACCGGAATCTACGCCTCCTTCAGCCTCGAGCCGGTCGAACAGACCTTCCTGACCGAGAAAGAGGGCCGGCCGATCTTTGCCGACAAGGAATTCGTCCGCATCTTCATCGCAGGCGACAAGCATACCGAAGTCTACCGCGAGGTGACCGACAACGACAAACAGCGTTTTGCCGACGCCTATAAGCGCTTCAAGGACGGCGCGGCCGCCCGCGAGCAGCTGACCGGCACGCCGCTTTCGCAATGGCCCTATCTGAAACCCAGCCAGATCAAGGAGCTGGAGGCGGTCAATATCTATACCGTCGAGCAGCTGGCAGCGCTGTCCGATACCGCCAAGCAGAAGATCGGCATGGGCGCCAACGAGCTGACCGCCGCCGCCCGCGCCTATCTCGCCACTGCCGAAAACTCCAGCGCCGCTTCCGCCTTCGCCGCCGAAAACGAGCGGCTGAAGGACGAGGTGAGCCGCCTGCAGGCGCAGATGAAGGAGATGGCCGTTCGCTTCGAGGCGCTCGAAAGGGAAGGCGAGGGCGGCAAGTCCCGCGGTCGGCAAGTAGCCTGAAGAAGCGCTGGCGCAAGCGGCCCCCACACGGCACAACCCTCACGCAAATTCACCTTACCCCGCCGGCCCCACGCCAACCGCTCTGAACCGGAGACCCCGATGTCGCTGCTGACCATCATTCAGAACGTCTGCGCGGAGATCGACCTCGATTCGCCGACGGCCGTCATGTCGTCGGCGGATCCGCAGATCATGCAGCTGCGCATCCTTTCCACCCGCGCCGGCCGCGATCTGATGCGGGCCCATGACTGGTCGGCGCTGATGGTGCGACGGCAATTCGCGGCGACCGGTGCCGCCCCCGAGCCGGCCGAACCGGCCGGTGACTGGGACCGCTTCGCCGCCAATGCGCGGATCTGGAACGTCTCCCGTCTGTGGGCGCTGAACGGCCCGGCGGAGCCGCAGACCTGGCAGCGCCAGACCATCCTGAATGCCAATCCGGTGCCGCAGATCTGGCGCATGGCGGCGGGCAGGCTCGACATCTACCCGAACGTCGCCGGCGAGACGATCGAATATGCCTATGTCTCCGGCTTCTGGGTGGCGGTGAACGGCGGCGCTGCCACTGCCGCCAGCTGGGCCAACGACACCGACACGGCGCTCTTTCCCGAAGAGCTTCTCGAACTCTCGCTGATCTGGCGCTGGAAGCGGGCCAAGGGCCTCGATTACGGCGAGGAGCTCGCCAGTTTCGAGCGATCCAAGGAAGCCGCGATCGGCGCCGATCGTGCCGCAGGTGCTGTCGACCTTGCGCTGCCGGCGAGGGGACAAAGCCCTGACAATTATTGGCCCGGCACGATCACGGTGACGCCATGACCCGCAGACCTGTCCCCCCTAACGGCCGCACCCGCCGCATTTCCCCCGGCAAGGACTGGATCGCGCCGATCGGCGGCTGGCGAACCGATGTCGAGATGGCCGATATGCCTGAGGATGCCGCCTTCCAGCTCGACAATTTCTTTCCCGAGGCCAACCGCGTACGCGCCCGCTACGGTTTCCTTGCCTTTGCCACCGGTCTCGGCGCCGATGTGCAGACGGTCATTCCCTATTCCGGCGTGAGCAACAGGCTGTTTGCCGCCGCCGGCGACAAGATCTTCGACGTGACGGTGGGCGGTGCGACCGGCGCGCCCGTCGTCTCCGGCCTCGCCAGCGCCCATTGGTCGGTGCAGCAATATACCAACCCGGCCGGCCAGGAATTCCTGCGCCTCGTCAACGGCCTCGACACGCCGCTGATCTTCAACGGCAGCTCCTGGACGAACAATTTCCTGGTCGGCGCCGCGTCCCTCGCCAGTCAGAACGTCGCCGTGCGCAACACGGCCTATACGCTGAGCTTTTTCGGCACCGGCTCCGTGACGCTCTCCGGCGCCTTTTCGGGCACGCTGAACGGCACAGGCGCCGGCAACCGGGTGTCGCTCACCTTCACACCGGCGGCCGGCACGCTTGTCGTCACCGTAACGGGAACAGTCAGCAACGCCCAGCTGGAAAAGGGCGCGACCGCCACGCCCTATGTCGCCTCGACGATGATCACGGGCATATCCGACGCCTCGCTGCTCAGCGCCGTCACCGCCTATCGCTCGCGCCTGTGGTTCATCGAGAAGAACTCGACCAATGTCTGGTACCTCGCCACCGACGCCGTCAGCGGCGCGGCGACGGTTCTGCCGGTCGGCGGCAACATGAAATATGGCGGCACGCTGGTGGCGATCAACGTCTGGACCATCCCCGTGTCGACGGGCCTGCAGCAATGCCTGGTGCTGATCTCCTCGGAAGGCGAGGCGATCGTCTTCCAGGGCTCCGACCCTTCGAGCGCGGCGAATTGGGGTCTGATCGGCACCTTCAAGCTCGGCCGGCCGCTCGGCACCGACCGCTGCCTGCTGTCGGTCGGCGCCGATCTCGCGATCATGACCACGGACGGCATCGTGCCGATCACCAAGGCGGTGCAGCTCGATCGCGGCGCCACCAGCCTCGGCGCCATTACCGCCAGGATCGGCCCGACATGGCGCGCGACCGTCGCGGCGACCGGGACCACCTCGCAGGAGTGGCAGCTTTCGAGCTTCCCGGCGCGGCAGATGGCGATCGTCAACCTGCCGTCCTCCTTCGGCCCCTATCAATATGTGATGAATACCGAGACCGGCGCCTGGTGCCGCTTCGTCGGCATGCCCGCCTCCTGCTGGGCGACATGGCAGGACCGGCTGTTCTTCGGCGCCGCCGACGGCACGCTTTACGAGGCCGAGGTCGGGGCCAACGACAATGGCGCGGCGATCGACGCGCTGATGGTCGGCGCCTGGAGCCGCTTCGGCGACGGGCTCTCGACCAAGCTCTCGAAACTGATTGGGGTGACGGCCGAGATCGGCGTGTCGACGCTGATGTATGGCGGCATCTCGGTCGACTACCAGACGAAGGTGCCGACAGCGCTTCTGTCGTCGGTCGAGAACAATGCGGCGGCGAAATGGGGAACGGCGGTCTGGGGTGTTTCGAAATTCCCCGGCATTTCGCTGGTGCGCAAATTCGCCTCCGCCGGCGGCGCCGGTTCAGCCTTGGCGCCGACGATCCGGGCGCTGATCTCGGGCTCTTCGGGCTCGGTCTCGGAAGCCGCTGTCGTCGGCGGCTCGCTGCTTTACGAGAGGGGCGCGCCGATTTGATCGTTTGCGAACCCAGCGCCGAAATCGCCGCCTGGGTGGGCGCCAGGATCGGCGTCACCTTTCACCCGCCCTACACCACGCTTGCCCAGGTCGACCGCGGTCGGATTCTCGCCGGCTTCGTCTTCAACGTTTGGACCGAGCACGATATCGAGATCTCGCTTGCCGCCGACCGGCTGTCGCTGACGCTGATGCGCGCCGTCTCCGACTATGTCTTCAACCAGCTCGGCTGCCGCCGCGTCACCTGCCGCACCCGCGCCGACAACATCAGCGCCCAGAGACTGCTCGCCAGAGTGGGCGCGGAGCCGGAAGGCCGCCAGCGCGGCTATTTCGGCGATTGCGACGGCCTGCTTTACGCCATCATGAAGGAGGATTTTCCCTATGGTCTCCACGCCAAAGGCTCCCAAGGCGCCTGATCCGACCCAGACCGCGGCGGCGCAGACCGCCACCAACGTCGACACCGCCATTGCCAATGCTGGCCTCAGCCACACCAACCAGTACACGCCCGACGGCTCGCTGGAATACAGGGTCAGCGGCTATCAGACGATGACCGACCAGAACGGCAAGACCTATAAGCTGCCGACCTATTCCGCCTATCAGACCTATTCGCCCGAGAACCAGGCGATCTACGACCAGACGCAGCAGACGCAGCTCGGCCTCGCCAGGCTCGCCAACGACCAGACCGCCAAGGTCTCCGGCATCCTCGGCACCAATGTCGACCTCAGCGCCGGCAATGTCGACAAATATGTCAACGATCACTGGCGCTCCGGCTTCAACAACCAGTGGGACCACGACCAGGCGAGCCTCGAGCAGAGCCTCGCCGACAAGGGCATCGCCATGGGCTCGGCGGCTTACGACAACGCCATGCGCGATTTTACCACCCGCAAGCAGGCCGCCTCCGACCAATATCTCGGCGACATGTATTCCAATGCGCAGAATTCGATCCTGACCGAGCGCAACCAGCCGCTGAACGAGATTTCGGCACTGATGTCCGGCTCGCAGGTGCACCAGCCGAGCTACGTCAACACGCCGACGACTGAGCTGCCCACCGTCGACCAGGCCGGCCTGATCAACGAGAACTTCAATCAGAAGATGGGCCTCTACAACCAGCAGCTCGCCCAGTCGAACGCCGCCATGGGCGGCCTCTTCGGCCTCGGCGGCTCGCTGCTCGGCGGCTGGGCGATGAAGTCCGACCGGCGGCTGAAGCAAGACATCAGCCGCGTCGGCACGCTGGATAACGGCCTGCCGGTCTACGCCTTCCGCTACAAGGACGGCGGCCCGATGCAGATCGGCCTGATGTCCGACGATGTGCGCAAGATTCACCCCGACGCGGTGTTCGAACATGCCGACGGCTTCGATCGCGTCGATTACGAAAGGGCAGTGGCATGAGGGGTTTCCTCTTCGGCGGCGATACCGGCAAGACACAAAATGAGATCAGCGACGAGCGCAAGCGGCTGGCCTATGCCATGCTGCAGCAGGGCATGGAGACGAGCCCGGTGCAATCGCCGTGGCAAGGGGCGGCGCGTCTCGTCCAGGCCCTGATGGGCGGGCTGGCGCTCAGGCAGGAGGATAAGGAGCAGCGTGCGGGTGCGGCTGAAGCTCCCCCACCGATCATCTCTCGCGACGAAGCATTCGATCGCAATGACAAGCTCAACCCGGCCGATGCCACTCCCGTAGCGTCAGGACAAGCGGAAGCGGTCACTCCACCGGTCGCTGCCTCGGTCGTTCCGGGACAACGGGCTACCCCTGTCGCCCTTGCTGGAACGACGCCTTCGCGCATGCGCAAAACACCGAACGGCACCTTGTGGAGCATTGAACAGTAATGGCGACAATCCAGATTAATGGCCAGAAATTGACCGTCGACGACAGCTTTTTGAGCCTCTCTCCGGACGACCAGAGTCTTCTGGTTGATGAGCTGTCGCGGAGCCTCCCTCAGCCCACAGATAGCGCCCCTCCACTTGTAGATAAGAGTCATATCGGACAACTTTGGCCGATCAGCCGGGACCGCGACGGGAACAGATATTTCGATAGCGACGCCGGCATTCTGGGGATGGCAAAACGCGCCTTCATGCTTCCGGGTGACGTCTACAGCGGCAAGGTACAGATGTTTGGCCCAGATGGCAGGCCGACCATGGAGGGGATTGGCCGCTCGTTGGAATTTGCGTCGATCTTCACACCGATAACGCCGGGGCTTCGCTCAGGAGAGGCGATCGTCCCAGGCGTGAGCAAGAACTTGCGAAAGCCAGATAAGCTGGAGCCGCCATCCGGCGACGCTCTCTATGCCGAAGCAAATCGCAACTTCGAGACGATGCGTAACAGTCGTGTCGATTACTCAGCCGATGCCGTAAAAACAATGGCAGAGGCAGCCAAAACGAAGCTCGAAAAAGAGGGTTTCGACGCAGACATCGCCGGGAAGACTCATAAAATTCTTGCCAAGCTCTCCACTCCTCCGGAAGACAGCTTCGCGAGCATCGAGGGATTGGACGCAGCCCGCAAGACGTTCGAAAAAATAGTCCAAAACGTCAAAGATCCGAACGATCAAGCTGCAGCGTCGCGAGTTATTCGAGAATTGGACGAGTTCATTGAGGCTGCCGATCCGGCGACGGTCGTTGCCGGAAAGGCCACTGACGCGGCCGACGCCCTTAAGGCCGCAAGCGGCAATTCCGCAGCCGCAAAGCGTTCCGATATCCTGAACGGGACTGATAGATCTCCAGATTCCCGCGCTGTCCCGCATAATTCGGCCGAGAATGGTGCCGATGCGATTCGTCAACGTGTGGCCTCGACGCTTCTTCAGGACCAGGAGATGTTCGGTTTTTCTCCCGAAGAATTGGCAGCGCTCAAAACCATTGCCGAGGGAAGCGCGGCCCAGAACGTCACGCGTCGGATAGGAAAATTTCTGGAGGGCGGAAGCGGTATGGCCAGGATGCTGGGCGCGGCGGCCGGCGGCGCCGCGGCAGCGGTGGCGAGCAAGACTGGCGGCGCCGGAGCCACCGCCAGCGGCGCGGCTGTGGGTGCTTTGGTCCCGACGGTCCTGGGCCAGGGCAGTAAGGAACTGTCGAATATCCTGACATGGCGGGCGTTGTCTGCCGCTGATCGAATGGTTCGGCAGCGTTCCCCGCTTTACGAGGCCACGCTGAATGCGGCGCCGAAGGAAGTCGTCCGCCAACCGAAGGCGGAGGCACTCGTAAGAGCTTTATTGCTTTCTCAGCAGCCGCAGCAGCAAAATGGCGGGGGTGGGTGGTGATGGGGCTATCCCCGCATATCTTCCCACAAAATGGCAACCCCCAATGCCATCACGCTTATCGGCATGGCCCAAATAATCATTTTGACCGGTTGGCTGGCATGCAGGAACATGTAACCGCCGACTGATGCACCGCCAATCGCCATGACCGTCCCCAGTGTCATCGATATGAATTTCCTCATCAAAAATCTTTCCTGAGCGCTTGGGAGCCTGTGGAGTTCATAATGGCAGCCACCCGCAGGCGATCTGCATTGGGATGGCCATCGGCAGCAATGTTGCGAGCGTCACCATCAAACCAAGTGCGCCGCCCAAGAGTCAATTCCCGGGGCCCTTTTTGTTTGGAGATTATCAGAGTCATCGACCCCCGCGCCCTGAATGCGCTGACCACCGACTTCGGAATCGACATCACCAACTTGCTGCCGCGCGACGGCTCGGCACGGAATAAACAGGCCACCTCGAAATAAGAGACTTGTTAGTACCTTAAATTGAGATCACGCAGAGGTAAAACTATTGGTGGCGGGGCGCCCGTTAGTGCTGTAGACGGTCAGTTCATCTTCGACTGCCACTTGCCAATGTTTGAAACGCAGGTCCTTATGCTCAAACGTCTCGTCAAAAAGGTTCTACCTAGTTCCGCAGTTGTAGCCGTAAATCACTGGCGGATGCGTGAGAGGTTATACAAATCATGGAACAAAGCAGCGGCGGCGGCTCCCGCGTATGGGGATAAGCATCTGACAGCATTCCGGATAGAACGGTCGCGCCAGTTAGTTGGTCAGGAAGAATCCTATGTCCAACTTCCTGCGGATCTCCTGCCGGCTATGGATGTTCCGTCCGGCCGATTCGTCGATTTCGGCGGATCCGCTGGGGAGTTCTGCGCCGTTTTGCGCAAGCGGTTCCCAGCCTGGTCATTCACAATCGTGGAGACAAAATCCATGGCGGAGGCCGCGAAGGCCCTCAGGCCGGGGCTATCGTTCTCTGACCAGTTGCCGGCCGAGTTTGACGTATTCTACAGCAGCGGGACGCTTCAATACCTTTCCGATCCGGAACAATTGTGGCGCGAGGCTCTGAGCAGGACAACTCGTTACGCTTATTTGGCGCGGAATGCCTTCTCGAACAGAAAACTTTTCACCGTTCAGTCGTCCCGGCTTTTCGATAATGGCGCCGGCCCGGTTCCTGAAGGATTCGACAATATAGAGATACGTTATCCGCACCAGACCATTTCAGAAGCATCATTAAGGGGAATAGCCGACGAAATGGGCTTTGATCTCGCTGCACGCTTTGAAAGCCGCAACAGTGGCGTGATCGGTACTCGCGCGGATGTCTATGGAGCCGACCTCTTGTTCAAGAGAAGACAGGCCGACGCAGGTTAGAAAGAAAGCGTAAAACAGGCGGTCTCATTCGAGCGTCTTTTCCCGTTGGCGATCTCAAAAACGGAGAAATCCAAGTGCCCGTCTTCGGGAAACGAGGATATCCACGATCCTGAGGTGGCAGATCGAGCCTGTCGATCGCCTGATCAACCCGCGCAAAATGCGCCGCCCATCAATCCTTTAGAGCTACACACACCCACAATGGCCTCGCAATCCGCGGGGCCTTTTTCTTTGGAGACGATGAATGCCCAGAAACCCGTCAACCGGCATCTATTCGAAACCCGCCGGAACGACGCCTTCTGTCGGCCAGGTCATCGACCCGGCACCCTGGAACGCGCTGACCACCGACCTCGGCAACGAAATCACCAACTCGCTGCCGCGCGACGGCTCGGCGCCGATGACCGCGCCACTCAAAGCGGCAAGCGGCACGGTTTCGGCGCCCGGCATCGGTTTCGCCACCAACCCGCAGACCGGCCTGTATCTGAAGGGCGGCGGCCTCCTAGGGTTCACGCAGAACGGCGTCGACGTCGGGTTCGACAAGGCGTCGGTTTATGCGGCAAAGTCAGGCGATTACACGGCGGTGGCGTCCGACGACAATGCGGTCCATCGCTTTACCCAGGCAGCGATGCTCACCCTCAGCGCAGCGGCAACGCTCGGCGCAAACTGGCACTATTGCGTCATTGCCGACGGTGGCGACGTGACGATCGATCCCACAGGCTCGGAGACGATCGACGGTGCGGCGACGCTTGTCCTCAAGAACGGCCATAGCGTCAACATCATATGTTCGGGCGCCGCTTTCTTCACCGACAAGGTCTATTCCAGAATCCAGAGCAAAGCCGACAGTTCGGCCGTCGGCGATTTCGTCGTCGGCCTCATCCTTTCCAACAACGGCAGCAGCCCGAATACCCATATCGACTTTACCTCCGGCTCGGCCCGGTCGGGTGCGAGTTTCGTGTCCAGCGCGGCGTCATTTACCAAGAGGGTGACCGGAACATTTGCGGCCGGAACGGGCGCGGGCGGCCTCGATGCCGGCGCCGTCGCAGCAAATGCGACATACTTCGCCTACGCCTTGCGCAAGGACGCCGATCTGTCTTTCGACGTGGTTTTCTCGACCTCGCCAATCATCGGCGGCATCACTACGACACTGCTTACCGGCTATACGATCGTGAAATGCATCGGCGTCGTGCTAACAGATGGAAGTTCGAACATTCGGCCATTTGTTCTGTATCCACGTGACGAATATACCTTTGTGACGCCGGTCAAGGATGCTGCCAATGCCGCTATCTCTACAACCTCAACATTCCTGGCACTGACAGTGCCGAATGGAGCGCGGGTGAAGGCAAAATTGAGATTCCAGTATACTTCCTCCGCCACGACGGCCGCCGCGCTTTTTTCAGATCCCTCACAGGGAATACTGGCTGCAAGCATCGGCAATGACGGTGGCAACGTCGGCTCTGTCCAGGTCGCAGGCAACTATGCCATCGGCTCAGCGGATATATGGACAAACACGAACAAGCAAATCCGCCAAGTCGCAGGCGCAGCCGGCAATATATGGATGTGGACCGATGGCTTCTATTTCCCGTGTGGGAGGGCTGCATAGTGCCTTTTGCAATTCCGGCTAACGCTTCGCCAGGCCGATCCGCCGAGCTAGTGGTGTTATAAGTAGCCTAGCAGGACGCGAAACGCCGGATGCCTTCGACTATAGCGGAACCTTCGTCCAGGACAGCCACATGATGGCGGCGGGGTTTGCGGCATACGCTTCTCGGCGGCGCAGATCAGCGCATTTTTTCAGGAGGCGGCAAATTGTAAGCTTGAGACCGCCATTATTGATGCCACGTCTTTTGCAATGATTACTCTCGTTTCGGTTCGCGGTTCCGACACGCCGAGAGAAATCGTTCATCTGCTGAGAGGTCCGCTTCGGCCCCGGCTTTTACGCAGGACAACCGCACATCCGCGTTGAACCGCGTTGCCTTCCATCGTATAGCCCAGGGATGAAATTAGCGATAGCGGTGATCAAGTGACTTCGATTTTAGAGCAGTTGTTGAGCGTGTTCTGGCTCCGGCCTGAGACCGCTATCTGGAGGTATTTGGATATCGAGGCGATGAAGGGCTTCGAATTCGAAGGGAGATCGCTAGACTTTGGATGCGGAGACGGCGTCTTTTCGTTCATTAGAGCGGGGGGGGCGGTTTAGCGCAGGCTTCGATGCATTTCAAAAGACGGAGAAACTTGACCGATTTTATCAGAACGTAGACGTGTATGACTCCTATGATGAGAGTTACGATCCCCTCGTGGCGAGCTCTCCTTCGTACCAGATAAGCGTAGGCTTCGATCATAAAGCTAATCTGCTTCGAAAAGCGGCGGCGCTGAATTTCTATAAGGAAACGATCAAGGGAGATGGAAACGCGCCCCTACCTTTCGACAGTAATTCGTTTGGTTCGATCTTTTCTAACATCGTCTATTGGCTGGATAATCCGGCTGAGGTCATGTCTGAGCTGGGAAGAATTTTGGTGCCCGGCGGCAAGATCTGCCTGATGCTACCGAATGAAACCCTTCCACAGTTCAGCTTCTATAACTCCTTATATGCCAAGACCAAGGATGAGCAGTGGAAGTGGCTTGAATTGCTAGACCGCGGAAGACTGAGCGATAACATAAAGCAGTCAAAATCAGATGATGCTTGGCGGGAGATTTTTAGAAGCGCAGGCCTTTCGGTTTCTCACCATTCACAACACCTGCCCAAAGTGGTAATCCAAGCATGGGATATTGGTTTTCGACCGATGTTTCCGGCGCTCATGAGCATGGTTGCGAGCGTCGATCCTCAGAAGTTGCCAAGCATAAAAGCAGAGTGGGTAGATGCGCTCCGGATGTTTGCAAATCCTCTCACTGCTATAGGCCAAAAAAATGATAGCAGCAGTGCATTTCACTGCTATATCCTTACCAAGTGATCGATCCGTTAGCGGCCTTCCCAATTCAGCCGGCCAGTTCAGCAGTTTGGGCCATTTTGTGGGATCATACCTGCTGGTGAATGTTTGGCGCGATGAATTGTAGTGTAGCTAGTCGGCGCAGCATTCTTCATTAGCTTGCGCTTTTACAGTTGTGTCAGTTTGGCATTTCGCTGCCGCAGGAATCGGTCCTCAGCACCTTCGAGCGACTACGCACCGTCCCTTATCGCGATTCCGTCGCGTTCTTCCAGGCGATGCCTGGCGGCTAGCTGCTCCATCTTTGCTTTCGCACGGCGTGCGGCGGCATGGCACGGCTTCTCGATCCATCGGTAGAACGGATAGGCGAGAGCCAGCGACAGGGCGCAAACGACGATCGGCGTCGTCACCAACCATCCAATTGCCGCGGCCGCGATGACGTGGACGAGGTAAATTGAAAAGCAGGCCTCACCGATGGTCTCCAAGACATTGAGGGGGCCTCTTTCAGAGGCGTTCCTGATCTCCACCAGTATCCAGCAAGCGGCGAGCGCCGAGAACGGCACCATGGTCAGGTAAAAGCCGGCTGCGGTGTTCATCGTCGCCCAGTAGAGAGCAGAAGCAGTTGCGGCAGTCGCGGCGCGCCAGCCCCAAACATTGCCTGGCAACTTCAGACGGTGAAGATTTTCAGCGAGGTAGCAGCCGAGGAGCCATGCGGGGAGCCCGACAACCCAATTGAGTTGTGGTCCGTAGGCTTTGGCGTTTCCGTATTGGTCAGAGCCAACGCCTATCGCTACGCCATATGCGGCCACGACAGATGCCACGATGAGCAAGGGCCAACCAATCCGGCGAGAGATGGCTAGGATAAGGGGATAAAGGCAGTAGTAAATTGCCTCGCAGACGACGGACCAGAGAATATAGCCGTCGATCGGATTGTAGGCTCGCATACCCAGCGCTTGCGCCAGGATGAAGGCTGCGGCGGCTGGCGGCACTATCCGAATGAAGCGGCCGGCAAGGAATGGCCCGACCTGAAGCATGCGCGCCCGGTACGGATAGTGGATGCAGAAGCCCGAGACTACAAAAAAGGCAATTACCGCCGGATGGCCCGTGAAGAGTTATTTCGAAAGTCCGGGCATCGCCGGGCCAAGAAGGTGCGCGAATACAACAGACAGGGCGGCAACCGCTCTGACGGTATCGATACCTTCGACTTTGCCCGAATTTTGAAGTGAACGCATGCGGCCAAGTAACCTCGGCGCGAACACTTTATCAAGAGACAACTATTAGTGTACTTGCGAGTACTCTAATAAGCCGCCGACACTGAGGCAAAAACCCCATGAAATTGATCCGCAACAAGCGCCGCGTGCTCACGTGGTCGCTTTCAATGTGGTGCGTCTATTTGGCAGGCTTGTTCGAGCTGCTGCCGTATGTCGTGCCGTACCTAGATGACTTCATCCCGAAATGGCTGTCGGTCTGCATCCTCCTGATGTCCCCGATCGCGCGCATCATCCATCAGGAGAATCTTAAAGATGAATAGACTCAAAAAAGGTAGCGCCGCGGCCGCGATGGCCGTTGCTTTGGTCGGAAGTTTCGAAGGGCTTCGGCAGCACGCCTATCCGGACCCGGCCACCCGAGGCCAACCGTGGACGATCTGTTATGGCAGCACCAACGGTGTGAAGCCGGGCGATTACAAGACGATCGAGCAGTGCAAGGCGCTGCTTTCGCTCGAGCTGCAGCATTATGCCAATGGCATAGAGCAGTGTGTCACGGCCCCGCTTCCGGATGCCCGCTTCGTGGCGCTGACCTCCTTTGCCTATAATGTCGGCGTCAGGGCGGCCTGCGGCTCGAGCGCGGTCAAGCTAATCAACCAGGGCAGGACGGCCGAGGGCTGCGAGGCTCTCCTCAAATGGAACCGCGCCGCCGGCATCACCTTTCCCGGCCTGACGCGCCGCCGCCAGAAGGAGCGCGCTTTCTGCCTGGAGGGCATCTGATGTTCGGCCTCCTCGACGCGCTGAAGATGGTCGCCGGCATCGCCGCAGGCCTCGTACTCTATCACCTCTATGCCGTGTCGATCGGCTATCCCTCGGCGGCGCGTCAGGCGCGCGCCGGTTACGTCCTCATGTCGGAAAAGACCGCGGCCGAAGCCAGGGCGGCCGAGATGGAGCGTCAGCGGTATGCGGCGGCAGGCGCCGGTGAGGAGCACCGCAGGCGCCTGGAGGCCGCCAAGGCCGCCGAGCAGGCCGCCAGAGACACATTGGAAAACGAGATCCGATCCTATGAACTCGAGCTTTCGCAAACGAACCGTGTTTGCGCTGTCACTGCTGCTGATCGTGACTGGCTGCTCCGCCACTGAGCGGCTGAACAAGGCGGCGGTCGCGAGCGGGCAGGCGGCGGCCGGCCTCGTGCTGCCGCCGCTGCCCGACGATCTCAGAGAGCAGGAAGCGCATGCGCCTGTCCGCGAGGGCGAGCCGCTGATTGCGATCCTGGCCCGCGAGCGCCAGGCGCTCGACCGCGCCAACGCCCGTCAGGGGCGCAGCGTCAAATTCTATGATGACCTCACCAGCCGATACGGAACACGCCGATGATGAATGCCATTTCGCTCGCCCTTGCCAATCCGCTGCTGAGCGGCGCGGGAAGCGCCGGAGACCCCGACCGCTATATGTTCTTCGCCACGCGCAACCGCATGCCGTCGGGCGCGATTGTCACCGCCGCCTCCGGCACGAATTATGTCTGCACCAAGATCGTCGTCAACACGCCGCAATACAGGACGCGGACCTTCCGCTTCCATCTCTCCGGCTTCGCCTCGACCGAAGGCGGAAATTCGCCGCAGGAAACCGTCGTCACCGGCACGATCGGCACGCCGGGCAATTCCGTGGTCGCCGATGCCATGTTCATCCGCGTCGCCGGCGTCTTCTACCCATGCAGCTTCGCCGGCTCGAATACGGTGACCGTCGCCGACCAGACGAACGGCGCCTGGACCGACGAACTGACCATTCCCGATGTCGCGCCGGAAAGCGAAATCGAAATCTGGCTGTTTTATCACACCGCCGTCGGCGAGAAGGTCTGGCCGGTCTACCGCATCCAGAAGCATCGCGGCGAACGCGTCTGGGGCGCCGGCGATCTCGCCACCCTTCTTGCCTTCAAGGATAGCCCGCTCGCCGACAGCACCGCCGCGCTCGATACCGGCTATGGCACACAGGCGCAGCCGCAATATTGGGGGGCCGATTTCATGGTCGCCAAGGGCGACTGGGACGGAAGGCCGGTCGCGCTCGTTTTCTGCGACAGCATCGGGGAGGCGCGCCAGGAATATTCGTCCGCCGCCGATATGCGCGGTAATCTCGGCTGGTTGCGCCGCTGGCTCGACAAAGATGGTGGGCCGGGCCGCATTCCCCATTGCCTGGTCGGCATGCCCGGCGCCGGTTCCGTCCGTGAATAACCGGCAGCGGCTCTTCGATCGCCACCAGGCGCCGCGACATCATCCGCGAGATTATTGCCTTCAACGGCAATAAATGGCCGTTCACGGTCATGACAAATCAGATGGGGCAGAACGACACGGCCTCGACCTATACGCAGTTCTTCACCACCAACTACCGCTCCCTGGTCACCCGCCTGCGCGCCGAATATGCCGGCGTCAAAATCGTCGCCTTCCCGCCGCTCGGGCGCACAACCGTCACCCGCAACATCACGCTGACTTCGGTCGGCACGGTCGCCACGGCAACCATCGCAAGTGGCCTCAACGGACTTGCGACAGGCCAGACCGTCAGTATTTCGGGAGCGACGCCGGCCGCTTACAATGGAAGCTATGTGATATCGGTCGTCGACGCCAACACCTTCACCTACAATTTCGCCGGCGGCACTTCGCCGGCAACCGGGACCATTACCTGCAACGATCTCGGCCTCAGGGCCGAGTATCAGGTCTATGGAACCAACAACAGCTGGCCGTCGGACGGGACGGATGCTTCGGGCAAGTGGCGGCTTCGCGATGATATCCTTGCGCAGACATCGGCTTGCTGCGACGCGGCAATCGATACTTACGCCGCATGGGTCTCCCCCTCCAGAGGCGGTGTCTGGCCCGGCATGCTGGAGCTTGCGAGCACGACATTGACCGCACAGGCCGGAACTGACGGTGTTGCCACCTATAACCAGATCCTCGTCGCGGATGCGAGCATCTTCAGGCCCGAGCAGACGCTGCACATCTATTCCGGTCCGGACGGCCTGGCTCGCTTGAGCACGCAGGTCGTCGCCAGCATCGCCGGCAACGTCATCACCTATCAAGGCGTGAGCGCCGTCATTCTGCCGGCCGGCTCCGTGGTGCGTCCGGCGCCGTCCGTCGGGGAGCTTTCGCCGGTCTCCTTCATCCACCCGCAGCCGATCATGATCGACCGCATTTCGAGCGGCATTGCCCAGTCCGAGAAGCTCAAATTCAATTCCTGAGGTGGCCCCGCCATGACATCCAACGACGATATCCTGCGCGCTCTCGGGCGCGTCGAGGGAAGGCTGACCGGCATCGAGGAAAATGTCGCGCTGCTGCGCCAGGAGATGGGCGACGAAAAGGCCAGTGCCCATGAGAGCCGTACGGTGATCCACAGACGGCTCGACGAACAGGCAAGGCAGATCGCCCATCTCGATACCAGGGTGGCAATCACAGGCGGAGCCGATAAGCAGATCCGCGCCGAGATCCTGACGCTCAAGGAAACCGTCGAGAAGAACCAGGAGACGGTCGGCCCGGCGCTCGAAGAGTGGAAACGGATGAAATCGATCGGCTATGGCATCTCCGGGCTGATTGCCTTCGCAGGCCTGACGACGGGCGGGGTCATTGCCTATGCGAGCGACGGCGCGGTGGCGGCGCTCAGGCATTGGTTGAAGATCAGTTGAGCGGTGCGCCACTTTGCGCTGTTCGGCGACTGACGGCGCCTGCTGGCGAATGCCGGCAAGTCAAGCGCAGCAAACGGAGTCAGCTCGGCTGATATATTGCTCTCTCGCACGGCTTACTAAAATTAGACTTTTCTAACGAACAAAACCGCCGCCTGTTTGTTACCCTTTCAAGGAGGAAGCAGACATGAAGAGCATGAGCAATCGCCAAGTTCGTATTCCCGGGCCCCGGGAACATGATGTTGCCGAGCATTGCCGCAAGTTCGGGATTGGTCCGGCGGAGGAGAAGAAGCTGAAAAAGCTGCTCGGGTCTCATGCGCCGCTGCACGAGATTCAGGCAAACGCGCCGCCACGCCTGCCGAAATGGCGATAGCGCCGGAGCCGGAACTTCCGGCACTATCCGGCGTTTGGATCGCCGGGCCGCGCGGCTGGTCTCGTCTCCTGTACCCCTGCTACCCCGGCAGGCGCTGCGCGGTCCACTGATTCCCTGGCTACCGGCTATCGCACGCACTCAGAGCCTTCAATGGCGCAACTCGCGCGACAGCATCAGGATATAGTCGTCGGCGATGTCGGCGACCACCATGGCCGCTTCGGCCGGCGGATAGCCCCTGCCGACGGCCTCGGCAATGATCTTCATCACCTGCGGTTCAAGCGCCTCCCGACAGTCGGCCAGGCTTTTGTCGTCCGGGCATTTGGCACGAAATTCCACAATGTTATTCATGGCATACCCCTCCATTTGATGTTGCGGCGCTCCTTGATGCATGAAGCCGGTCCCTCTCGGGAAAGGCGGGTCACCGTTCCGGGGCGCCGTGCCGGAACAAATTAGCGATCATGAAAATACGATGTCACAGGGCGGGATGTATTCAAGTTGATGCTGATATTAAGGTAAGGCAGTAGGGTTAATTCGTCCAGCGGCAGTTGACGGCCCGTCGGCGGGAATGTCAGGCAATAAGGCAACGTCATGGTTTTGTGTCGTTTTCCGGCATACAATGCAGGCGATCTGTTTGGATTTAAATGCCGCCTTTATATTGCGAGGTCCGGGCGCAGCTCTGTCCCGGAGCCGGACAGCCACGACGGGACGATCCCGGGCCTTGTGCCGAGGATCTGCGCACGTCCAATCAGGCATTTGATAATCAACGCTTTTACGGCGGAACAATTGCGGTGGTCAGATGCTCGGCACGAGGCCGAGCATGACGGAAGAGATTTTGTCAGCAAAGTGAGCCCGCTTTCGCAAGCTTTTGCTGGATTGCTTCACGCCGCGGCAAAAGGCACGGCGACGAAGGTTTTATTCCCGTCGCGTTCGACGAGCAGCAGCACGGATTTGCGGCCGGCCTTGCCGGCTTCGGCGATTGCGGCCTTGACGTCGCGGGCATTGTGCACCGGCCGGTCGTTGACCGAGACGATGACGTCGCCCGACTGAATGCCGGCGGCAGCGGCCGGTTTGTCCGGATTAACGCTGGCGACCACCGCGCCGCTGACCGAGCGCGGCAGGTTGAGCTGCTGGCGCACATCCGGCGTCAGTTCGGCAAGGCCGATGCCGAGGCTCGGCTGGCCGGAGGCCCGACCCGACGTTTCCGGGCTTGTCGCCGCGGCCTGCTTCTGGCCGTCCGCATTGGCGCCGACGGTGACGTTGAGATCGATCGCCTTGCCGTCGCGCCAGACGCCGAGCGATTTCTGCGTGCCCGGCGAGAGATCGGCGACGAGACGCGACAGGTCCTTCGGCGTCTTGACGGTCTCGCCGCCGACCGAGGTGACGATGTCGCCGGGTTTCAGACCGGCGTGGGCGGCCGGCGTATCGGCGGAGACAGCGGCCACCAGCGCGCCGCCCGTCTTGTCGAGGCCGACGGCATCGGCGACGTCTTTCGTGACCGGCTGGATCTGCACGCCGAGGTAGCCGTGATTGATCGAACCGTCCTTCTCGAGCTTGGCGACGATCTCCTTGGCCTCGTCGGAGGGAATGGCGAAACCGACACCGACGCTGCCGCCGTTCGGCGAATAGATGGCGGTGTTGATGCCGACGACCTTGCCCTCACGATCGACCAGCGGGCCGCCCGAATTGCCGTGGTTGATCGGCGCATCGATCTGGATGAAATCGTCATAGGGCCCGCTGTGCAGGTCGCGGCCGCGCGCCGAAACGATGCCCGCCGTCACCGTGGTGCCGATGCCAAAGGGATTGCCGATCGCCAGGATCTGATCGCCGAGCTTCAGCTTGTCGGAATCGCCCCAGGCGATGGTCTGCAGCGGCTTGCCCGCCTGGATCTTCAAGACGGCCACATCGGATTTCGGATCGGTGCCGATCAGCTTGGCCGGAAGTTCCGTGCCGTCGTCGAGCGTCACCTTGATGTCGACGGCATTGTCGATGACATGGTTGTTGGTGACGATCACGCCGTCGGGACTGATGATGAAGCCGGAGCCGAGCGCCATCGCATGCTGGGAGCCGCGCTGTTGCGGCGCCGGGCGCGGCAGCGGAATGCCCTGGTCCTCGAAGAACTGGCGGAACTGCTCGTCCATCGGCGATTGCTGATCGGCGCTGACATCCGTCGTCTTCATCGTCGTGGTGATGGTGACGACGGCGGGCTTGTCGGCGTCGACGACGGAGGCGAAGGAGCCGCTCGCGGCGAGAATACCGCCCGTATCCGATGGTGCGGCAAAGGCGCTGGACGAATTGATGGCGAAGGGCAGGCATGCCGCGCCGGCGATGATGGCGGCCCCGACAAGCGCTGCTGTGCGATGTTTGCTGAGAATATGTGACATGGTGGTGATCCCTTGCGAGAGCGTTGGCTTGTGATGGCGTCGTGGTTCCGTGTCTCGGACCTGGCGTCGGATCAGGTGCGCCAATTCCTCCGCTCGCCGGCGCGGATCGTCGGGAGGCGGCGATCGGGGAGGGCAAGAAGAATTCGCGCTCGGGATTAATATGATCGCGCCGAACGGCTTTACAAATTAAATATTGATCATGTTTATATTGCCGATTTGTAAGACATTACTGAAGTTTAACCTTCGTCGCCGGTGTCGGCGCCAGCCGCTGGGCTCCCTGCCAAACTGCCGGTCGTTTCGCCTGATAAAGGCGATCCCGCTCTCTTCGGCAAGTCGGATCTGGAACCCGTTGCGGCCATAAAAGTTAGTAGAATCTAAAATATTTCTTCGTCAGGAAGTAATGACCGGGGAATCAGCCGCAGACGCGCCTCGCCCACGGTATATGAGGGGCGATGAAGAATTCGGTTGAGCGGGGGCGGAAAGCCAAACGCGGGATGCAGGTGAAGCTGAGCGATGTGGCGAAGAAGGTGGGCGTCAGCCCGATCACCATTTCGCGTGCGTTGCGCAATCCGGAAATCGTCTCGGAGGATCTGCGCGAGGAGATTCTGCGCACGGTCGAGGAGATGGGGTATATTCCCAATCTTGCCGCCCGGGCGCTGGCCGGCCGCCACAACGGCATTATCGGCGTCATCACGCCCGCCCTGCATCAGTACGGTTTTGCCGGCTTAATGATCGGCATCGAGGATCGCTTCCGCGGCACCGAGTTCACTGTGCAATATTCCAGCACGCTGCACCATGCCGAGGGCGAGGCCGGCCTGCTGAAATCCATCCTGACCCAGAAGCCGGCCGGCGTCATCATCGCCGGCGCCGAATCCTATTGCAATCTTCTGCCGCTGATCGAGAATGCCGTCTGTCCCATCGCCCATATCACCGATCTCAGCCAGGAGCCGCAAAGGCTGGTCGTCGGCCTCGATCATTATGCGGCCGGCGCTGAGCCGACCCGCTTCCTGTTGTCGAGGGGCTATAGTCGGATCGCCTTCATCGGTCGCGGCGGCGACGTCCGCTCGCGGCGGCGCATTGCCGGTTATGAGGCGGTGATGCGGCAAGCCGGCCTTTTCCAAGAGGATCTCATCATCGGCGGCGATGCGCCGAGCCGTATCGGCCTCGGCAGGGAGTTGTTCTCCCGCCTGCTCGAGCGCGTGCCCGATGTGGATGCCGTGTTTGCCCAGAGCGATGAACTGGCCTTCGGCGTGCTGATCGAATGCAAGGCGCGCGGCATCCGCGTGCCGGAGGATGTCGGCATCTGCGGCTTCAACGACCTGGAATTTTCGCCCTTCATCGAGCCGTCGCTGACGACGGTGCACCTACCGCGCCAGGATATCGGCCACCGCGTCGCCGACATGCTGCTGCGCGCCATCCACGACGAGCCGCCCGGGGAAGACAAGGTCGATTGCGGCTTTTCGATCGTGCCGCGCGGTTCGACGCGGTGACGGGTGCGATCTGCTGATGATGGCTGGCCACCGACGGGACCGATCGGCTCCGGCAACCATGAGTACCCGTCAGGCCGCCAGCCACACGGCACCACGGTGGCTCACCTGGCCACACGGCACCACGATCAGCCCTCATCCCGAGGTGCGCAGGCCAAAGGCCGGAGCCTCGAAGGACGGGGGCGGCTGATGGGCACTGCGGCCGCATCCATTGCCGGAAGAGACGCCGGTGGCCGCCTCGTCCTTCGGGGCCCCTGCGGGGCGCCTTAGGATGAGGGCGGAGAGAGAGTGCGGCTTGCCTCACCGGAAGGTCCGGCGGGCACATTGGGGATGGGGCAGCGTGAGGCAGGCTCGGCCTCTGCCGATCCACATCACTTTTCGCAAAGCCGTCGGCCGCCGGAATAGGGCTGATAGGTACAATCGGACGGGCGGAAGGATCGGTAACTGCGCGAGCAGGCGCTGATGTTGCAGGACTGCGGTGCTCCTTGGCCATCGTCGACTATTTCGGTCGATCGCACGCCGTTCAGGATTGGTGCGGTCGTCGCCTCGCGGATGAAGTCGCGCCAGATATGGGCCGGCAGGGCGCCGCCCGTCACTCCCTTCATCGGCGCGTCATCATCATTGCCGACCCAGACGCCGACGACGAGGTTGTCCGTGAAGCCGACGAACCAGGCATCACGATTGTTCTGGCTGGTGCCGGTCTTGCCGGCCGCAAAGGTGCCGGGATCTGCTCCACGTCCGGTGCCGCGCTCGACCACCAGTTGCAGCAGTCCGAGAAGATCGGACTGGTAAGGCGAAAGATCGACACTCGGCTTGGATTGCGCGCCAACGCGAAAGGCCTTGGGCTGCCCTGCCGCCTGGAAATCGATGATACCCCAGGGCTTGACGGGGGCCCGGCCGACTTGGACGGACGCATAGGCGCTGGTGAGATTGAGCAGATTGACTTCGGAGGTACCGAGCGCCAAAGACGGCGTGTCGGCCAGTGGCGCATCGATGCCGAGTTCGCGCGCTGCGGCAATCACATTGTCCAGACCGACCTCTTGGGCAAGCGCCACCGACGCGGCATTGAGCGATCGCGCGAACGCCTCGGCAAGCGTCACCCACCCACTATAATTGCCGCCGGAATTTTCCGGCGACCAGCCGTCGATGTCGATTGGCGCGTCCAGAACCTGGTCGGACAAGGTGAGCCCAGCCTTCAATGCTGCGTAGTAGACGAATAGCTTGAAAGTGGAACCCGGCTGGCGCATCGCAGTGACGGCGCGGTTGAACTGGCTCGCCTTGTAGTCGCGCCCGCCAACCATGGCCACGACCGCGCCGTCCGGCGTCATCGCAACCAAAGCGGCCTGCGATGCTCCCACTGTTTTTCCTTCACCGTTCAAGGACCTTTGCACGATTCTTTCGGCGATCTGCTGCAACTGCGGCACCAGCGTGGTGCGCACCGTCGTCGACCCTGGCGAGGCGCCGGCGATTTCGCTCGCCTGCGGCGAAATCCAGTCGGCAAACCAGCTTCCCGAGCGCGGCGTCGGCGTCGTTGGATGCAGCTTGGCAAAGCTCCCCTTGGCCTCCGCCGCCTCCGGCGCGGTGATCTTGCCATTGGCCGTCATCGCGTCGAGAACGACCATGGTGCGCTGCCGGGCGCCTTCGAAATTATCGATGGGGTTCCATTGGCTGGGCGCCCGCAGCAACCCCGCCAGCATCGCCGACTCCGGCAGGTTAAGGTCGCCGATATCCTTGTTGAAATAGATGCGCGCGGCCGCAGGCATGCCGGTAGCCCCCGCGCCAAGATAGACGCTGTTGAGATAGCGCGTCAGGATTTCCCGCTTGCCGAGCTTCCATTCCAGCCAGACGGCGATGACAACTTCCTGTATCTTTCGTTTTATCGTTCGATCGCTGTCGAGATATTGCAGCTTGATGAGTTGCTGGGTGATGGTGCTGCCACCCTCCACCACCGAGCCGGCCTCCAGGTTCCGCAGAAACGCCCTGCCGATGCCCCTGGGATCGACGCCGAAATGATCCATGAACCGGCGATCCTCGATCGACAGGACGGCGTCGATCAGATGGGGCGGAAACTGGTCGTAGCGCGCATATGGCCCTTGATAAGGTCCCTGCCTGACCAGAGGCGCGCCGTCGGCAGTTTCCAGCACCACGACCGGCTTTAACGTTCCATCCCGGATTTCGCTCCAGGGCACGTCTTTCAGTGCCCACACCAGCACGCTTCCGACGAGGAGGCAGACAAGAAGGATGGACCCGAGAGCGAATTTCCGCCAGCCCGCAATGAGCGATGCGCTCCATCGACCTTCACGCGGTGTTGAGCGCCGCTCGCGAATGCCGCGCCCGGCTTTGACCAAGGCTGTCGTCATCCATTTGTGGGGAGCCCACGCTGTTCCAGGCCGCCTCCCGAGCTTCGTCCCCCAAAGCAATGCGGTCGTTTTGATCTTTGCCAAGGCAGAACTTGCCTGCACATCTTGGCGTATCGCCCGCAACAGAGTTCTGGCGGCTCGCCTGGTTTGGTCGAAGGATCCGTGGGGCGGCTTCGCGTCGTCGACTTGGGTGGTTCCTGTTGAATCCGAGGCGGCCGCTTGCGCTGGAGAATCCAGGTTCTGATTGCGACCCGAGCTCGAACTACTAACGCTTTCACCTGAGGATTCGGGAGAATTGGGCATCGGTTACCGCTAAAAAGGTCACGCAGCATGAGGTTTATAGCCGGGTGATGCCGCGTGTTCCACCGCAAAAGGTCTCGAAGGACTGCTCCTATGACATAGACGGCTCAAAGTGCGACTTGAGAAGCTACCGATATCAATTCCTGGGAATTCGGGGCCTTGTATGTCTGCAGCCCAGGCTCCAGAACTTCAGTGAAGCTCCAGCGCACGATGCCCTCCCGGTCGATGAGGAACTGACCGACAAGTTGCCCGTGGTCAGCCGTCATCATCTGCTGATCGGCTTCCGTAACCTGATATCCTTCCTTCTTGTTGATAAATTCGTCCATTGCAATCGGGTTCATGGGCTCGGGCAACTCGCCCGGAAGATCGATCCGTATCGCCATCACCGTGTCGATGCCGACCTCGCGCAAGCCGAAGGCTTGGTGCGAAGCCTTTACCGGGTCGGAAGCTGCAAGAAGATCTGGTATCGGATGGTAGCGGAAATAAAGTCGCGCCCGTTCGACCGGGGTGTTTACAACAGCCAGGGATTGGACGCCTTTCTCACGCAGCATCGGGTTGAGATATGCCATGGCCGCGACATGGCGCCTGCAGAACGGACAATGCAGGCCTCGAAACAAACCGATCAACAATGGGCTGTGGCCACGAAAATCATCTAGTGCGATCTTCCCCTCGCGCGAGATCGCATCGAACTCGACGTTCGGGACCCGGTCGCCCGGTTGCAGCGGATGGTCGACATAGCGCGTGGACATTGGACAACCTCCTCGCTCGGGGATCAGTCGAGAAAAGGCGCCACATTAAGTGCTTCGAGGTCGAGAGTGGGCATTGCAGGCTTGACCTCTCGTCTTACCGCGCCGCCAGGATCCAATCTAAAATGGTCTCACATGAGCCCGCGGGCAAGCGATAAACAGCGAATCGTGAATTGAGAAAGTCCACTTTCTGGAAAACTCTGATTTCTTAGCGGCCGTAAGGTCCCTCAATTTTCTTTGTTGGTCTCTGGCGTCCCGCAGATCGAGCCTTCGATGCCGCGGGTCGTGGCTCAAGCATCAGATTTCAGCTTGCCACCGACCGCCCAGGAATTCCTTGGCGATTTCCGTTATTAGGATTTCCACCGATTCCGGCACACGCCAGCGTTTCGACGCGGCCTTGGTCGCTTCGCGGGCGATGGCGCGCAGGGGCGACGAACGGAGCGACCGCCCTTACTTTACCGTGATGGCAATACCGCTGAGATCGGCGTTGACTTGCAGGCCTACCTGCTTGCCTGTGAGCTCAAGTTGGGCGCCCTTGTCATTGGTCATGACAATCACCTGGGCCCCCTTGCCGACCGCGCCGCCACCGCCCGCCGCACCGTAGACCCCCGTCACATCTCGAGCGCGGCGAATATGGCGAACGGTACCGTGAAAATTGGTCTTAGAAGCCCCGAAGGCGAGGCCGCCCGAGATGCCGCCGACAGTGATGGGATAGCGGCGACCATGGAAGGTCAGTGTACCCTCGCCTCCAGAACCACCCACAAAAAAGGCAGCCTTGTAGACTGAGAAGCTGATCGTACCGCTGTCGGCATGCGCGGAGCCGGCAAAGCTAATTCCCGCTGCAGCGATAACCGCAGCCGCGACCGAACGAATTGTGGACGAATTCTTCATGATGCAAGTCTCCTCAAAATCGAGGCTTACCCAGCCAGGAGGGCGTGTCAACGTCATGCCAAAGTCACAGCTGAAACAGTCTCGCCCGTCATTGGTTCCAAGCACGCGGCCAGAAACCGACTGGGAGAAAGAGGCCATAAAACGAAGCCGATGGCAAACATAGTCTCGGTGGCAGGGCAGCCGGTGGCAGCCAATGCTCGGCTGACTCAGTATTGCCGAAATCGAGACCATTTGTCGATGATGGAAGGTGATCCTCACCCCCCGTCGATCAGGTTAGTCGCAAGAGCGATGCTCATCAGGGCATCAGCGGTTAGACGTACCCGCCCGCATGCTGCAAGAACCAGAAAACTGGCGGCAATTGCGAGGCCATCCCTGGTTCCGACGTGACGAACGCCGAGCGCTGCGATTGGGAGCGGACTGTCGTGCACAATGAAGGCGCAAGAAACACAATCGCTGCGCCTTCAAAATCGATCTACCGAACGGAATGAGCCTAATCGCAATTCGCGCTGAGTGACCGTTGGCCTCCTCAGCGGGGCTTCACGTTGGCGTGCTCGTTGGCGGCATCCGTGTCAGTGGCCGGCGTCTGGGTGTCGTGTCCGGTGAACGGACTTCCCTGGCCGGGCGCCAATGTACCGCTGTGACCGGCACTGTTGGTCGTAAAGGCATGCGTCGTGGAAGCTGCCGTGCTGCCGGACTTCAATCCATGCTGTTCCGCCTGGAAAAGGTGGTCGTCGGCCTGGGCAACGCCGCAGGTGGAAATCAGAAAGAACGCCGCGGTAATCAAGGGATGGATTTTCATCGCAAGAACTCCTTCGTTTTCTGCCCTGGACGACAACACGCTAGCCACCGCCGATATTCGCCAATTCGTCATCACATCCTCGTGAGCCACTGCCTGCAGAACAGGTGTGACTATTTCTGGGAGTCAACTCTGAGAGCGGGTCTTGCGATTAATCTGGTCTCGCCTAAGTGGCTTGGAAAATGCCGGACAAGGCAATGGGCTTAAGCCCGAGGGCTTTGGCCGCTTCCGGCCGAAAGCGGGTGTGCAACGTCCGAGGAGCGGATCGATTTCATCACTGAAGTTTGCGACAGCGCCTTTCGCGAGGAATCCGCCAGCCCTTAGCCAGCGGGTTCGGCCTCGCATAAGGGGCCAATCTTGCTGGCCCCTATCTCTTATCAGATATCGCTCGCAGCGCTCGACCAGAGTTCGGCCGCTTCGGCTGCCGTCATGCGCCGCACTTCGGCTTCATGGCTGCGGCTGGCGAAGAGTTCGCTCGCCATGATCTGCTCGGCGAGATCGGCCGGCAGCGAGAGGATGACGCGAGCGTCGCCGGTGTGCAGGCCGCCGAGTTCGGTGCGCTTGCCGGTCACCATGCCGCCGGCGACCGTGTTGTTGGTCTCCGGATCGATCAGGATGAAGGAGCCGGATTGGCGGTTCTGCTCGTACGGGTCGAAGATCGCCGCTTCGTCGAAGGAAAGGCGCACCTTGCCGATCGCGTTCATGTAGAGCCGCTGGGCGGCGTTCCACGTGCCGGTCTTCAATTCGAGCTGGCTTAACGGCTGCACCTGGACGCGCTGGCGACGCGAACCGCTCTTCAGCCAGTAGCGTTTGCCGGGCTCGATGCCCTCGGGCTGCAGGGCGACGATCTGGGCGTCGAAGGCAAGGCCGACCTGCGGCTGGGCGTCGATCGAGACGATCATGTCGCCGCGCGCCACGTCCACCTGGCGGTCGAGCACCAGGGTGATGGCGTCGCCGGCAACCGCGGCGTTGCGCACGAGATCGAAGGTGACGATCTT
Organism: Rhizobium esperanzae; assembly: GCF_002204185.1. Lineage (GTDB taxonomy): Bacteria > Pseudomonadota > Alphaproteobacteria > Rhizobiales > Rhizobiaceae > Rhizobium > Rhizobium esperanzae. The sequence continues at coordinate 48,240 of NZ_MXPU01000024.1, forward strand.
GGAGACATTGGCGACCATGCCCGACGGCAGGATCATGACGCTGTCTCCCGGCTTGACCGAGCCGCCGGCAACCGTGCCCTGATAGCCGCGGAAGCTTTCGCCCGGACGCGAGACGCGCTGCACCGACAGGCGGAAGCCGACTGTCTGCGACGAACGAACGGTGGCAAGCTCCAACGTCTCCACCAGCGTTGGGCCGCTGTACCAGGGCATGGCGCCCTGGCCGGAATAGACGACGTTTTCGCCCTTCAGCGCCGACATCGGAATGGCAGTGATCTGCTTGACGCCGAGCGACAGGGCGAACTCGCGGAATTCGTGGCTGATCTTCTCGAAGCCGGCGCGGTCGTAGCCCGTCAGGTCGATCTTGTTGACGGCAAGCACGAACTGCTTGATGCCGAGCAGCGAGGCGATCGTCGCGTGGCGGCGCGTCTGTTCCAGGATGCCGAAGCGCGCGTCGACCAGCAAGATGGCGAGATCGGCGGTCGAAGCGCCGGTCGCCATATTGCGGGTATATTGCTCGTGGCCGGGCGTGTCGGCGACGATGAAGGAGCGCTTGTCGGTCGAGAAATAGCGATAGGCGACATCGATGGTGATGCCCTGTTCGCGCTCGGCCTGCAGCCCGTCGAGCAAGAGCGCGAAGTCGGGCAGGCCGAGATCGTTCTGCTTGCCGGTCGAATCGCGCTGCAGCGTGGCGGCCTGGTCTTCCTTGACGGCCTTGGTGTCCCAGAGCAGGCGGCCGATCAGCGTCGACTTGCCGTCATCGACGCTGCCGCAGGTGATCAGGCGCAGCGGGCGCGAGTCGCGCTGAGCCTTCTGCGGCTCGGCCGCGGGCAGGCTGGCGACGGTTGCGGCCGAGACGGCGGTGTTGGCTGCGGTCATCTCAGAAATATCCTTCACGCTTCTTCTTTTCCATGGAGCCGGACTGGTCGCGGTCGATCGCGCGGCCCTGGCGTTCGGACACCGTTGCGATTTCGAGTTCGGCAATCACCTCTTCGAGCGTCGTCGCCTGCGAGCGGATGGCGCCGGTCAGCGGGAAGTCGCCGAGCGTGCGGAAACGGATCATGCCTTCCTGGCGCACTTCGCCGGGCAAGAGTTCGAGGCGCGGATCCTCGGCCAGGATCATCATGCCGTCGCGTTCCACGAACTTGCGCTTCTTGGCGTAGTAGAGCGGAACGAGCGGAATGTCCTCGGCCTGGATGTAGCGCCAGATATCGACTTCCGTCCAGTTCGACAGTGGGAAGGCGCGCACGCTCTCGCCCTTGCGGATCATGCCGTTATAGATGTTCCAGAGTTCCGGCCGCTGATTGCGCGGGTCCCAACGGTGATCGGGCGTACGGAAGGAATAGATGCGCTCCTTGGCGCGGCTTGCTTCCTCGTCACGCCGCGCACCGCCGAAAGCGGCGTCAAACTGGCCGGCATCGAGCGCCTGGCGCAGGCTCTCGGTCTTCATGATATCGGTGAAGGCCGCCGATCCATGGGTGAAGGGCGTGATGTTTTCGGCCGCACCGCGTGGATTGATGTGCTCGATCAGATCGAGATCGTACTTCTTCGCGGTTTCGTCGCGGAAGGCGATCATCTCGCGGAATTTCCAGCCAGTGTTGACATGCAGGAGCGGGAAGGGCACGCGGCCGGGATAGAAGGCCTTGCGCGCCAGGTGCAGCAGCACCGAGGAATCCTTGCCGATCGAATAGAGCATGACGGGACGCTCGAATTCGGCCGCGACCTCGCGGAAAATGTGGATGGATTCGTTTTCCAGCGCCTTCAGATGCGGGTCGAGCGGCGCCTTGGCGCTCTGGGGATTGCTGAGTTCCGTATCCGGACGGCTATCGGGCATGTCTTACTCCAGACTGTCGATCTTGCGGCTGCCCGCAAACAATTCCTTGATGTTGGCTTCCCCAAAGGCTGCAGCGGCCGCCGCGCCCTGATTGGGAAAGCCGTGAGGGTTGATTATTGTGCGGCCACCACCGCTGAGGCCTCTTCGGCGACATGCAGGCCGCATTCGCGCTTCTCGTCCTGCTCCCACCACCAGCGGCCGGCGCGCTCAGGTTCGCCGGGCTTGATCGCCCTTGTGCAGGGCTCGCACCCGATCGAGGGGTAGCCGCGCGCATGCAGCGGATTGACCGGCACGCCGTTTTCCGAAACGAAGGCCTTGATCGCCTCGATGTCCCAATCGGCGAGCGGATTGACCTTCAGGAGGTGCCGTTCGGCGTCATATTCGGCAAAGGGCGTCTCGGCGCGGTTGGCCGATTGCCCGCGGCGCAGGCCGGTGATCCAGATCGTCGCCCCTTCGAGCGCACGCGCAAGCGGCTTCAGCTTGCGCACGCCGCAACAGGCATGTCTGGCTTCGATGCTCTCGTAGAAACCATTGAGGCCGTATTGCGCAGCATAGGCGTCGATATCGGCCTTCTCAGGCCCGAAGCGCTGGATATGGATGTCGTACTGGGCTTCCGTCTCGGTCATCAGATCAAGCGTCTCGGCAAACAGCCGACCGGTTTCCAGTGTCGCGACGTCGATCGGCAGACGGTGCGTGCCGATCTCGGCGGTGATCACCTGATCTTCGATGCCGAGCGAGGTGGTGAACACCACGCGGCCACCAAGGCCCGCCACCAGCGACAGACGTCCGGCAAGGTCGAGACCCGCCAGCTTCTCGTTCAGCGCCTCGGCCTGCGCGATTGGATTGGTAACAGTCATCAGAATCCTGTCCTTTGTTGAGCAGGAGTATCGCAGTTCGCGCATGCATCGCACAGAAAAAGGGATTTCGAAAGCTGCGGCAGGAGGAGCAAATATCTCTCCGAAGCTGCCGCAATGCAAAAAAACAGCCGCCCGGCAGAGAAAATCTGCCTCGGCCGCCTGAATGTCTATAAATTTAGTAGAGTTACACGCAGCCTGTCAATCCGAAATCTGAAGTGATGCCGAGAAAGATGCGGGAGGCGCTGATTTGGCGTAGATTGCAAGGGCTTGGCCGAGCGTCAAAAACGAGGCCAAAATGCTTGTCCCTCAAGGCTTTCTGCTGGTGCGTTCAAATTCCGTTCATGCTGGTTGTGCCATAGAGGCAAATGTGCTCGTGAAGCGGCGCGGAAATGCGCGCCGCCTGTGTGTGTCGACGGTCTGAGATGATTACGCAAAAGGCGAAATATGCGCTGCGGGCGCTGACGGTTCTGGCTGATGCCGATGCCGACGAACCGGTGATGATTTCCGATATCGCCGCCCAGCAGAAGATCCCGAAAAAGTTCCTCGAACAGATCCTGCTCGACCTGAAACATCACGGCATCGTCGCCAGCCGCCGAGGCAAGCAGGGTGGTTATCTCCTGCTCAAGCCCGCCCACACCATCACCTTCGGCGAAATCCTGCGCATCATCGACGGCCCGATCGCACCGCTGCCGTGCCTGTCGATCACAGCCTATCGCAGGTGCGAAGATTGCGACGGCGAACAGACCTGCGAAATCAGGCACGTCTTCGCCAAGGTGGCCGACGCCACACGCAAGGTGCTGTTCTCGACGACCATCGCCGATGCCGTCGGTCCGAGACAGGGCGCCGAAGTCACCCGCCTGCTGGCCTGAGCACCAAGGCTCGGAGAAGGGCGCTGGGCGTCTCACCTTCAACATTTGGTGAAATGGCTTTTCTCGCCGCCGCAATGCTCCACCTGCCTGCCCATTCGGGTAGGGAGAACAATCATGTTTGCACTTTCGACAAAGCATGGGCTGGCCGCCGTCGGACTGTCTGTTGCCCTTGCAACCAGCGCTGCCGCCCATCACGGCTGGTCATGGGCCGAGGCGGACCAGATCGAGCTGCGCGGCACCATCGAGAAAATATCATGGGGCGGGCCGCATCCGACGCTCGATGTCGCCACCGCCGATGACGGCCTCTGGCGTGTCGAACTCGGCAATCCGCGCCAGACCGAACGCTCCGGCTTCGTCGAGGGTGTCGCCAAGCCCGGTGATCAGGTGGTCGCGCTTGGCAACCGTTCGCAGGATCGCAACGAGAAGCGGATGAAGGCCGTGCGCATCAGCATCGGCGACAAGCGGTACGATATCTATCCCGACCGGATCCGGACGAACTGATCCGCCGTGATCGCCGTCCTCGAATGGCTGTCGGCCACAGCGCCCGCGGTTGCGCTCAGGCGCTCCGCAACGCTCTACATGTTTCGTCAACGCCGCCCATATCCTGGCGATCGGGCTTCTCGTCGGCGCCATCCTGCCGCTCGATCTCAGGCTCGCCGGCTTCTTCCGCAAGGTGCCGGCGCAGATCATCGCGCCATTTCTGTCGCGCGCGGCGGGCATCGGCCTTGCCGCGGCCATCCTCACCGGCTTCGGCCTCTTCAGCGTGCGGGCGGTCGAATATGCCGCCAATCCCGCCTTCCTGGCCAAGCTCGCCCTGATCGGGTTCGGCCTTCTCAACCTCCTTGCGGTCCATCTCGGGCAAGGGTGGAAAACACTCACCACCAGCGGCCGCATCCGGCCGGGCCTGCGCTTTTCTGCAGCGCTGTCGGCGGCGAGCTGGATCGCCGCTCTATTGGCCGGGCGGTGGATCGGATTTCTCTGACGCCGAGGCTGTTACCGATCGCTGACCGCCGCCCTTGGATTGATCCACGGCTCCTGATTGGAGCGCGCCAGCGGCTGTTTGCCGAGAATGTGGTCGGCGGCCTTCTCGCCGGTCATGATCGAGGGGCCGTTCAGGTTGCCGTAGGTGACATGCGGGAAGATCGAGCTGTCGGCGACGCGTAAGCCGTCGACGCCGATCACCCGCGTCTGCGGATCGACCACCGCCATCGGATCGTCCTTCGCCCCCATCTTGCAGGTGCCGCAGGGGTGATAGGCGCTTTCCAGATGTTCGCGCAGGAAGGCGTCGATTTGCTCGTCGCTCTGGACGCTTTCCCCCGGCTGGATCTCCGGGCCGCGATAGGCGTCGAACGCCTTCTGCCCGAAGATCTCGCGGGTCAACCGCACGCAGTGGCGAAACTTCTCCCAGTCTTCCGGATGGCTCATATAATTGAAGCGCAGCACAGGATCGGCCTTGGGGTCGGGCGAGCGCAGCGTCACGCTGCCGCGCGATTTCGACAGGTTGTAGCCGACATGCACCTGGAAGCCGTGGCTCTTGGCCGCCGCCTTGCCGTCATAGCTGATCGCCACGGGGAGGAAATGATACTGGATGTCGGGCTGCTTCAGCCCGGGTGCGGAGCGCAGGAAGGCGCAGGCTTCGAACTGGTTTGAGGCGCCGAGCCCGCCCTTCGATAAGAGCCATTGCGCGCCCGCCACCCCCTGCCAGAACCAGGGCAGCCAGGAATAGAGCGACACCGGCTTGGTGCTGACCTGCTGGAAATAGAATTCCATATGGTCCTGCAGATTGGCGCCGACACCCGGCCGGTCGGCCTTCACCGCGATGCCCATTTCCTTCAGGTGCTCGCCCGGGCCGATGCCGGACAGCATCAGAAGCTTTGGCGAGTTGAAGGAGGAGGCCGCGACGATCACCTCGCGGTTCGCCTTCACCAACTCTGTCCTGCCGCCGCGTTCGATCTCGACGCCGGTGGCCCGCCCGTTCTCGATGACGATCCGGCGCGCCATACCGTAGACGATCCCGACATTATCGCGCTTCAGCGCCGGTTTCAGATAGGCATTGGCGGCAGACCAGCGGCGCCCGGCAAAGATGGTCTGCTCCATCAGTCCGAAGCCTTCCTGCTTGCTGCCGTTATAATCCTCGGTCGTCTCGAAGCCCGCCTGCTTGCCGGCCTCGACGAAGGCCCGGAACAGCGGATTGGTGAAGCCGCCGCGCTGCACGTGCAGCGGCCCGTCCGTGCCGCGCCAGCCTTCCTCGCCACCATGCGAATGCTCCATCCGCTTGAAATAGGGAAGAACGTCGGCATAGGCCCAGCCGCTGGCGCCGAGCTCCTCCCAGCGGTTGAAGTCTTCCGCGTGGCCGCGCACATACACCATGCCGTTGATCGAGGAGGAGCCGCCGATCACCTTGCCGCGCGGCGCGGTGATGCGCCGGTTGTTGAGGTTCGGCTCCGGCTCTGAGAGATAACCCCAATTATAGCGCTTCATGCTCATCGGCCAGGCAAGCGCTGCCGGCATCTGGATGAACGGCCCGAAATCGCTGCCGCCCGCCTCGATGACGAGCACGCTGTTCTTGCCGTCCTCGGAGAGGCGGTAGGCAAGGGCGGAGCCGGCCGAGCCGGAGCCGATGATGACGAAATCTGCTTGCATGGTTTTTCTCTCGTGTTTTGCTTCAGCCGCCGCGCCGCGTCGCCCCCTCATCCGGCTGCCGCCACCTTCTCCCCGAGGGGAGAAGGGACGTGCCGCGGCCTCTCGACTCCCTTCTCCCCTGGGGGAGAAGGTGCCCGGAGGGCGGATGAGGGGCTGCTTGCGCTGACTTAGTAAGGCGCCTCTACCGGCCCCAGGCCGACGTAAACCGTCTTCAGCTCGGAATAATGCTCCAGCGCCGCCAGCGAATTCTCCCGGCCGAAGCCGGATTGTTTCGAGCCGCCGAAGGGGATTTCGACAGGGCAGAGATTATAGGTGTTGATCCACAGCGTGCCGGCCTCCAGCCGGTCGACGACGCGGTGGGCGCGGGTGAGATCGGCGGTGAAGACGCCGCCGGAGAGGCCGAATTCGCTGGCATTGGCGCGCGCGATCACCTCGTCCTCATCGTCGAAATCGAGCACCGACATCACAGGCCCGAAGATCTCCTCGCGGGCGATCGTCATGTCGTCGGTGACATCGGCAAAGACGGTCGGCTGCACGTAATAGCCTTCGCCCGAGACATTGTTCGGAATGCCGCCGCCGGCAACGAGTGTTGCGCCTTCGGCCTTGCCCTTCGCGATATAGGCGGTCACCTTCTCGCGCTGCGCCCAGGAAACCATCGGCCCGATTTGCGTCGCCTCATCCAGCGGATCGCCGATCAGTATCGCCTCGGTGCGCGCCTTCAGCCGCTTGAGGAATTCGGCCTTGATGCCCTTCTGCACGAAGACGCGGGTGCCGTTCGAGCAGACCTGGCCTGTGGAATAGAAATTGCCGAGCATCGCCCCGCCGACCGCCGAATCGAGATCGGCATCGTCGAAGACGATGAGCGGCGACTTGCCGCCGAGCTCCATCGTCACGTGCTTGAGGTTGCCGGCCGCCGCGGCCGCGACCCTGCGGCCCGTCGGCACCGAGCCGGTCAGCGACACCTTGGCGACATCGGCATGATTGACGAGCAACGGCCCGGTGTCGCGGTCGCCCTGGATGACGTTGAAGAGCCCCTTCGGCAGCCCCGCCTCATGCAGGATCTCGGCGATCTTCAGGGCGCCGAGCGGCGTGTTCTCGGAAGGCTTGAACACCATGGCATTGCCGCAGACCAGCGCCGGGGCCGCTTTCCAGCAGGCGATCTGCTGCGGATAGTTCCAGGCACCGATGCCGACGCAGACGCCGAGGGGCACCCGCTTGGTATAGGCAAAATCCTGCCCGAGCGGGATATGGGCGCCGTTGAGGCCGGCGGGTGCGACGCCGCCGAAGAATTCGAAGGCATCCGCACCCGAGGTCGGGTCGGCCACGATCGTTTCCTGGATCGGCTTGCCGGTGTCGAGCGTCTCCAGTTCGGAAAGCTCGCGGTTGCGTTGGCGCATGATCTCGGCGGCGCGCTTGAGGATGCGCCCGCGCGCCATCGGGCTCATCGCCGCCCATTCCGGCTGAGCGCGCTTGGCCGCAGCAATCGCCTTTTCGACAATTGCGGGCGTTGCCGCATGCAGCCGGGCGATGACCTCGCCGGTGGCGGGATAGAGGCTCTCGATGACGGTGCCGTCGGTATCCTCGACATATTCGCCGTCGATGAAGTGCGAGGCTTTCGGCTGGGCTTTCATGTCATTTGTCCTTGGGGTGTTCGATGTGGTCGTCCCTTCTCCCCTGGGGGAGAAGGTGGCCCGCAGGGCCGGATGAGGGGGCGGCAATCTCGGCCTTTCGGCCGTTCGCTCCTGCGTCGCTCACCCCCTCATCTGTCCTTCGGACATCTTCTCCCCGCTGGGGAGAAGGGGAGGTGGCGGCTAGAAGCGCGTTCACATAATCCTCCGTCAGCGCGATCGAGGCTTCGATGCCGATCGGCGCCGATTTCAGACTCTGCCTGATATAGAGCCCGTCGATCATCGCCGCAGCGCCCTCGGCGATGCGTTCTGCGGCGTCGGCCGGCAGCAGCGCCTTGAGGTCGGCAAGCAGGTTCGAACGCAGCCGGCTGGCATAGATCACCAGAAAGCGCCGCGTCTCCTCGGACCGCTGCGCTTCGGCGTAAAAGGCAAGCCAGGCGGCAATCGTCTCCGGTGCGAACTGGTCGGCGTGGAAGCTGATACGGATCACCGCCGAAAGCCGTTCGCGCGGCGTCTTCGCTGCCTTCAGCGCTGCCACCGTATCGCTGCGCAACTGTCTCAGCAGCGAGCGGATCGTCTCGATCAGCAATTGTTCCTTACTGCCGAAATAATGATGGGCAAGGGCTGGCGAGACGCCGGCCTGCCGGGCGATGTCGGACATGGTGACGGCAAGCGAGCCGTGATCACCGATCACCCGCAGCGCTGCATCGACAAGCGCCTTGCGGCGCACCGGCTCCATTCCGACTTTCGGCAAGGCCGCAACTCCCTGAAAACGGCGCCATGTTACTTCTGGCCATATCTCTACCCATATTATTTTTGATTGACTGATCAATCAATAAAAATCTTTCTTGCATGCCGCCCGCGGCCGCATCTTCCCCCGGGCCAGTGCTGCAACATATTCAAAGCTACGGGAGGTGCGTTTATGGCCGATGTCTTCAACGAAACGCCGGCATCCCAGCTGCAGTCGAAATGGATCTGGTTCGTCGGCCTCGGCGTGCTGCTCTTGGTCTGCGGTCTGATCGCGCTCGGCAACCTGATGCTCGCCACCGTCGTTTCAGTCTATTACGTCGGCATGCTCATGCTGTTCGGCGGCGTGACCTATCTCGTCCATGCCTTTCAGGTCCGTGGCTGGGATCATGTGCTCTTCTGGACCCTGAGCGGCCTGCTCTATGTGTTTGCCGGCATCGCAGCCTTCGTCAATCCGATCCTGACATCGGCGGCGCTGACGCTGTTTCTATCGCTCGCCCTCGTCATCGCCGGCGTCTTCCGCACCTGGGTCGGAAGGCGCATGAAGCCGGTCAAAGGCTGGGGCTGGATCGTCGCAAGCGGCGTCATCACCGCGCTTGCCGGTTTCGTCATCGCGCTCGGCTGGCCGGTCAACAGCCTCTGGGTCCTCGGCCTGTTCCTGGCCGTCGATCTCATTGTCCAGGGCTGGACGATGATCGCCTTCGGCCTCGGCATCCGCAGCTGAAACGGTGAAAAGCCGTTTCTTTTTTGACAAGGACATGACGGGGGATTAGACTTTAGGGATTAGGGCCGATCCGGGTTATGCGGACGGTTTCCGTGCGAATGCACCACAGCACCGGCGAAATCGCCGAGATGCCGAAAATGGTCATGCGTCCCCCAAAGGCAGGGTACTGCCTGAAGAAAAAAAGGGAGGAAGTTCATGCCGATGGTCACCGTTTCCCTCTCTCCGCAACAGGCGGCGGGCATCCGTGCCGCCGTCGACACGGGTGGTTACGCCTCGAGCAGCGAGGTCGTCCGCGAGGCGCTTCGCCTCTGGGATACCGCCCGCAAGCTCGGCGAATTCAAGGCAGATCTCCTCGACGACGAGAGCGTCGCCTCCGGCGGCAGATGCGTCGCCGACATGTTTGCCGATCACGAAGCGCAGCGCCATCGCTCCGCCTGAACAAGCGCCTGATTGTACTGGGTAATTCGAATTCACGCGGAACGCGTGCCGGGATTCGCGTCTTTCACAAAACTTTCATATTGGCGAAAGGGTTCATTGATCCTTCTGCGGCAAGTTCCTGAGCAAGAAGAACAAGTCGCAGTGGAGATCGGCCCACAATGAAGACTGCAATTTCTTTGGCTGGCGCCGTCGAGCCGGGCGTGCTCCGCCGTTATGCGAGCGATCAGATGGTAACCCTTGCCAAGCTCGTCGTCGAGAACGCCTTCCAGCCGATTGTCGAAGCCGGCACCGGTACTGTCTTCGGTTACGAGTCCCTGATGCGCGGCCAGGAGCGCATCGGTTACGAAACGCCGGCCGACATTCTGGACGAGGCGCATCGGACCGGTCAGCTGCTGCAGCTCGAACAGATGGTTGCCAGCCGCGCGCTCGCCAAGTTCGCGACGCTGTCGAATTTCTCCACCGCGACGCTGTTCCTCAATCTCGATGTCCGGCTGATCCCCGATGGTGAGCGCCTGGTCGAGAGCCTGCTGCAACACCTGCGGACGGCCAATATTCCGCCGTCCTCCATCTGTTTCGAGTTCTCCGAACGTTTCGACAATACCAGCGTGCCGGAATTTGCCGCCCTGGTTTCCACGCTGCGCAAGGCCGGCTTCAAGCTGGCGATCGACGATTTCGGCGTCGGTCACGGCGAGATGAAGCTGCTTTGCGATCATGCCGTCGACTATCTGAAGATCGACCGGCATTTCGTCGCCGAGATCGACCGCAGCCCGCGCAAGCGTCATCTGCTGAAGAGCATCGTCAACATTGCCCATGTGCTCGGCACCCGCGTCATCGCCGAAGGCATCGAAACCGAGGCCGAATTCATCGCCTGCCGCGAATATGGTGTCGATCTCGTCCAGGGCTGGTTCATCTCGCGGCCGACCACGCATATGTCGGAGCTGGCGCCATCCTTCCCGCATCTGCAGGAGCTCGGCAAGAGCAAGCGGGCGAGCCAGTCGCTCGACGAAATCCTCATCCGCAAGCAGATCGAACTCCTGCCGACGGTCTACGAAAACGACAGCATCGACAGCGTCTTCGAGCTCTTCCGCCGAAATCCGCGCCAGGCCTTCTTTCCCGTCCTCAACGCCAATAGCGAACCGCGCGGCATCATCCACGAGCAGCATCTCAAAGAGTATATTTATCAGCCCTTTGGCCGTGACCTCCTGAAGAACAAGATGTACGAGCGCTCCATTTCGCATTTCGTCGAGATGGCGCCGATCGTCGGCCTCGACAGCGATGCCGAGCAGCTGATGGCGATCTTCGCCAATATGGAAGGCAGCAACTGCCTGATCCTGACCGACAATATGCGTTATGCCGGCGTTGTTTCCGCCGCTTCGCTGATCAAGGTCATCAACGAGAAACAGCTGAAGACCGCCCAGGACCAGAACCCTCTGACCGGCCTGCCGGGCAATCGCGCCATCCGCGATTTCATGCGCCAGTCCGGCCGCGACGGCGATGAGGTCCGCCATTTCTGCTATTGCGACTTCGACAACTTCAAGCCGTTCAACGATGCCTACGGCTTCCATCTCGGCGACCACGCGATCTCGCTGTTTGCCGCGCTGATGCGCCGCTATTTCTTCGCCGAGCGGCATTTTCTCGGCCATGTCGGCGGCGATGATTTCTTCATCGGCGTCGTCGGCTGGACGAAGGAGGAGCTGGCCGAGATCCTCGACCGGCTGATCAGCGATTTCCACGACGACGTGCTCGATCTTTATTCCGACGAGCACCGCGCCGCCGGCCGCATCCTCGGCCACGATCGCACCGGCACTGAGGCCCTGTTCCCGCTGATGCGCTGCTCGATCGGCGTTCTCGAACTGCCGGAAGGCCTCGTCATCGACGATATCAACCGCGTGAGCGCCGAAATCGCCGTCATCAAGTCGGCCGCCAAGGAGAGCGAGGAGGGCCTCGCCTTCCATTTCCTCGGCGAGGCGAATTGACGCCCTTGCCGCTTCCAGCCTTCCCAAGCCGGCCGGGCTGATCTATTCCGAACCTTCTGGATCAGGAGGGTCGCGCCATGTCATTGCCTCAGGAAATGCGTTTCGTCGATCTCAAATCCTTCGGCGGGCCTGATGTGATGGTGATCGGCAAGCGTCCTCTGCCGGTGGCCGGCGAAGGCGAGGTCCTCGTGCGCGCCGAGGCGATCGGCGTCAACCGTCCCGATATTGCCCAGCGGCAGGGCAGCTATCCCCCGCCCAAGGATGCGAGCCCGATTCTCGGGCTGGAGCTATCCGGTGAAATCGTCGGCGTCGGGCCTGGCGTCCGCGGCTATGCGGTCGGCGACAAGGTCTGCGGCCTCGCCAATGGCGGCGCCTATGCCGAATATTGCCTGCTGCCAGCCGGTCAGATCCTGCCCTTTCCCAAGGGATACGACGCTGTAAAGGCCGCGGCGCTTCCCGAGACCTTCTTCACCGTCTGGGCAAATCTCTTCCAGATGGCCGGGCTGACCGAAGGCGAGAGCGTGCTGATCCATGGCGGCACGAGCGGCATCGGCACCACCGCCATCCAGCTCGCCCGCGCCTTCGGCGCCGAGGTCTATGCCACCGCCGGCTCGACGGAAAAATGCGAGGCCTGCGAAAAGCTCGGCGCCAAACGAGGGATCAACTATAGGAGCGAGGATTTCGCCGCGGTGATCAAGGCCGAGACCGGCCAGGGTGTCGATGTCATCCTCGACATGATCGGCGCCGCCTATTTCGAGCGCAACATCGCCTCGCTTGCCAAGGACGGCTGCCTGTCGATCATCGCCTTCCTCGGCGGGGCCGTCGCCGAAAAGGTCAATCTCTCGCCGATCATGGTCAAGCGGCTGACGGTCACTGGCTCCACCATGCGCCCGCGCACCGCCGAAGAAAAACGCGCCATCCGCGACGACCTGCTTTCCGAAGTCTGGCCGCTGCTGGAGGCCGGCACGGTCGCCCCCGTGATCCACAAGGTCTTCGCCTTCGAGCATGTCGTCGAGGCGCACCGGCTGCTGGAAGAGGGCAGCCATGTCGGCAAGGTCATGCTGCGCGTCAGCCGAGCATGATGCCGAAAAGTGTGAACGGTTTTCGGGCTACATCATGCTCTAACTCTTTTAATCTAGAACAGGATTCAGGTTTTAGGCCGACTCGGCCTAAAATCATCCTGTTCTGAGGGTCAGCGAGACGCCGACGGCGAGAATGCCCGGCAGCGCCATCAGCAGATAAAGCCAATGCGCTGCCGACAGCGCGCCCGACATGCCGCCCGGATCGACGAGGCCGGCGCCATTGGCGATGACGCCGGCGAAAGCCGCACCGAAGGCGCCGCCAAGCGAGCTCATCGTCGGGATTGCCGCCGAGGCCTTGTCCTGTTCGTTGCTGGCAACAAGCTTCAGCACCATGGCGACGAGATGCGCCCAGCCGAGACCGATACCGAAGCCCATCATGAACATGGCGGCCGCTGCCGGCAGGATGAGCGGCAAATCCCCCTGCGGATTTTCGTTGGCGAGAAATACCGCCAGCGAAGCGGTCGCCGCCGCCTCGATCAGCGCGCCGGCGACAATCGCCAGATAGGCCTGTCGGCCACTCAACGAACTGCCGATGAAGGCGGCGAAGGTCCAGCCGAGGGCGACCAGCGCCACGAGATAACCGGAGATCAGCGGCGTTACCCCGTGCAGCACCTGCAGGAAATAGGGAATGAAGACCTCGCTGACGAGCACGACGGTCATGGCGAGCATTGCCAGGTAGACGCGGCAAATCGGTCGGGAAAGGCTGACGGCGCCGGACGGCAGCAGCCGGTTGCGGCTTCGGCCCTCGATGCCGAGCATGGCCGAGACCGCGACGACCGAGGCGATGATCAGCAGGGCTTTGATGGCTGTCACGTCGATCGCGCCGGCCGCACTGACCATCAGCACGGCGGTAAGCAGCAGCCCAATCTGCAGGACCGGTGTTCCCGCCTGGTCGCGCTCATCCCTGGCCTCGGGCAAAAGCCGCGGCGCCAGCGCCGCCATCGCAAGACCGAGCGGTACGAGCACGATGAAGGCGTAGCGCCAATCGCTGCCTGACGAAAAGAAGCCGCCGAGCGTCGGCCCGATGACGGTCGCCACACCCCAGATCGCCGCATAGAGCGTCGAGGCTTTTCGCCATAGTGGTTCCGGGTAGACATAGCGGATGAAGGCATAGCCGAGGGCAGCCAGCGCACCCGTCCCTAGGCCCTGGACGGCGCGGCCGATCAGCACCACCGGCATCGAAGGGCCGATTGCCGCGACCATGCTGCCCACGCCGAAGACCAGCGCCGCGATCACGTAGACCACGCGGAGCCCGATTCCCCGCGGGCGCATGGCGACGAAGATCGAACCGAGAATGGCGGCCGCCACGAACAGGCTCGTCACCCAGGAAATCAGGGCAAGGCCGCCGATATCGCGCACGATCGAGGGCGTGATGGTGGCGGTGATGTAACTCTCGACAGCATAAAGCGTCACGCCGCCGGCAAGCATGAAGGTCGCCGGCAGGTGTTCCGGCAGGAACAGGCGGAAGACGGAACTGGCGTTCGGAATGGAAATAGTCTGGTCGATATCGGACATGGGATGCTCCCGATGTTTTTGCTGGCGGATTATTATTTTCCAAGTTATAAATTGGAAAATTGCACGTCGCTGCGATTAAAACAAGAGTTCACTTGGAGAAATATGCGTCAGTCCCCGGCCAACCGAATTCTGATCCTGCTCAAGACCGAGGGCCCGCAGCTTGGCTCGGCAATCGGCGATGCGCTTGGCATTTCCAGCGAGGCCGCCCGCCAGCAGCTGGCGAAGATGGCAGAGGAGGGGTTGGTGCAGCCGGTCACCGTTGCCGCTGCCGGCAGGGGCAGGCCGCGTCAGCTCTGGCACCTGACTGCGGCCGGCAATCGCCGCTTCCCCGATGGCCATGCCGAACTGACGGCCAATCTCCTCGGCACCCTCGTTGATCAGCTTGGGGCGGGAGCGCTTGACACCGTCATCGCCGCCCGCGAGGTCGAGACGCTGAAGCGCTATCGCCACGAGCTCGAAAACGCCAGCGACCTTGCCGCGCGCGTCGAGGGCCTGGCCGCGATCCGCACCCGCGAGGGTTATATGGCCGACAGTTGGCAGCAGGCGGACGGCTCGTTCATGCTGGTTGAAAATCACTGTCCGATCTGCGCGGCTGCCACCGCCTGCGCCGGCTTCTGCCGCTCCGAGCTCGAAACCTTCCGCGCCGCCCTCGGCGCAGACGTCGAGCGTAGCGAACATATCCTCACCGGCGCCCGCCGCTGCGCTTACCGCATCACGGCGCGTTAAGGCATGGCGATTGAAGCGGGCGTGTGCCCTGCACTGCCTGCAATCAGGCCGGCTGCCGCGCCTGCCGCCTGCTGCTTTCCAGATGGAGCAACGCCCCAACCGCCGCCAGGCCGGAGGCGGCGCCGACGAAGGCGGTGCCGGAATAGTCGGTGAGCGATGTGCCGAAGGCGAAGAGCCCGGCGGCGATGCCGGTGCCGATGAAGGTGTTGAGCGAGAGCAGCGAGGTTCCGAGCCCCGGCCGGTCGGCGATCAGATCCTGCAGATAGGTGATCGGCACGCTGAGAATTGCCGCCGCGCCGCAGGCGTTGACGAGCAGCAGCGCATAGATGTGCCAGGGCGAGGACGCAAATCCGAGCAGCAGCAGATAGGCGCAGTAGATCAGCGCGCCGAAGGCGAGCACATACGCGGTGCGGAAGCGCCGCTGCGCCATGCCCCACATCATCATGAACGGCATTTCGAGAAGCGCCGTCAGCCCGGCGATGAAACCGACGTCAGCGACGTTTCCGCCCGCCGCACGGGTGATGATCAGCGGCAGAAGCATGCCGTTCAGCCGCTGCAGAGCGAAAAGCAGCGACATGATGACGACGCGGATCAGCACGTTCGGCATGAAGATCCGTTTCAGCGAAGCGAGGAAACCCACCGGATCGGGAGCAGGGCCGGTGCTGCCGTTGCCGGGGGCGAAGAAGAAATACAGGCAGAAGCAGGTGCAGCTGGCGAGTGCGGCGATGCCATAGGCCGGCGTCATCGATGGCGAATTGACGAGATAAAGGCCGATCAGCCCCGGCGCCAGCGCCCAGGAGCCGGAAAACAGCGCCCGCACCGTTGCCGTCACCGCCGCGCCCTCGCTACGCTCCATCTGGTTGGTCCTGGCGCGCAGGCTGGCGAAGAGCAGCGAATAGGTGGAGCCGCTCATCGGCACCAGCAGCAGCGTCGAAAAGATGAAGATTGCCGGGCTGTGGATGATTGCGATCGATCCGAAGCCGAGCATGCCGGCGACCGAAAGCCCCAGCACCAGCGGCCGGCGCTCCTTCAGCCTGTCCGACCAGATGCCGAGCGTCAGGCTGGTCGTCACGTTGACGATCGCCGAGAAGAACACCAGCGCCGAATAGGCGCCGTTGCTTAAGCCCAGCTCGTTGATCCCGATGATCGACTGGTAGGGCACGGTCGAGGCGTAGGTAAAGGCAAGCGCGACGAGCGTCACGGCGGGAATGCGGATCCTGTTGTCGCGCAGGATGAGGGAAAGAGTGGATGACATTCGGGCGGTTCCTGATGCACCATCTTTAGCCGCGTCCGATGCATCAGAGAAACGATAGTTTTCGATCGTTTCAGTCAATTCCTGTGATGACTGTCTGCGTCAGATCTGCGCCGTCAAACTGGAGAGCCAGAAATCGATTTGCCCCAAGGGAAGAACGCTTCCGAGGAAGCCGGTCAGAACCGACGCGATTGACATCAATGCCAACCCGAGAAGCGCTCCGAGGATGATTCCGACGATTGTCCTTTTAGGCCGGCGCGCCAACCAGCACGCCAGACCGAGAGAGACAAGCGTGAAAAATAGCCACAATATGGACTCTGAAATGGATAGAGTTGATTGCAAAGCACTTCCTTCGAATGTGATTTTGGTTGCAAGATAGCGTCGCTACGCGTCCAACCTCAAGGCTTGGATTCAACGGGGTGCGGACGGCGCGATCCGAGCAGCCTTCATCAATATGGTTGGAGCCAGGCGCAAGGATGACGGAGGTCGAGGCCGAATTGGCAGCGTGCGCAATCATTCTCCTCCGCCCGGCATTGCAGTTCTGCTCCACGAGCCACCCCACCCTTCGTCATGCTCGGCCTTGAGCCGAGCATCCACACCGCATCCATCAAGGCCTGGGATGACCGAGTGGGTGGGCGCTTCGGCGTAAATGCGTGCGTTGCTCTAGTCGATTGACTCTACCAATTTTCTGTCATTAGTGCTCGCCGGGGTTGATCATTTGGATGGGACGATGAAATTTCGCATTCTTGGCATTGTCGCGCTTTCTTTGGCCGTTGCAGGTTGCACGCACACAGCCCCCGACGGTCGTCCGCTCGTTCAGCACTTCTTTCGGAACCTCGTGATGAACGGATGTGGTTTCCAAATGACATGGGAATCGGCGAAAGAAGCCACAGATACGTTTAAGCCAGCCATCCCGACCGACAGAGAACGCCTGACCGACAGAGGCCTCATGAGGGCTGCAATCGCGGTTTGCGGCAAAGTGCAGTCCGGACGTAAGAGCAAAGCCATCGAAGTCGAGGTTCCCGACAGTGGCGGTGTCCTCAGGAAAATCGTCATTGAAAGAGAATAGGCGCGGACTGCTCTCCATCCACCGTCGTCCTTCGGCTTGATCCCGGATCCATGCCGCTGCTGTTGGTAGATGCGGTATGGATGCTCGGCTCAAGGCCGAGCATGACGGAGGGGTGGGGCTAAACCCGTTGGCTTTCGCGGCGGGACGCGTTATGCCTCCCTCGTCCCCAGCATCCGGATGAGAGCCATGACCAATCCCGTCGCCGTCGAAGTCACCCGTGGTCTGCTCGTCGAAAGCCGTCATCGCGGCGCGGTGGCGGTCGTTGATGGCGACGGCAGGCTTGTCTTTTCGCTCGGCGACATCGACGCCGCGGTCTTCCCGCGCTCGGCCTGCAAGGCGATGCAGGCACTGCCGCTCGTCGAGAGCGGCGCGGCGGATGCCTATGGCTTCGGCGACAAAGAACTGGCGCTCGCCTGCGCCTCGCATAATGGCGAGGAAGAACATGTGGCGCTTGCCGCCTCGATGCTGTCGCATGCCGGCCGGAATGCCGAAGCGCTGGAATGCGGCGCCCACTGGTCGATGAACCAGAAAGTTCTGATCCATCAGGCCCGCACGCTCGACGCACCGACGGCGCTGCACAACAATTGCTCGGGAAAGCATGCCGGCTTCATCTGCGCCTGCTGCCACCGCGATATCGACCCGAAGGGTTATGTCGGCTACGAGCATCCGCTGCAGGTCGAGATCCGAGCAGTGATGGAAAGTCTGACCGGCGCCGTGCTCGGCGCCGAGAGCTGCGGCACCGACGGCTGCTCAATCCCGACCTATGCCGTGCCTTTGCGCAGCCTGGCCCACGGCTTTGCCAAAATGGCGACCGGCATCGGCCTGGAGCCCCTGCGCGCCAAAGCATCCCGCCGCCTGATCGAAGCCTGCATGGCCGAGCCCTTCTATGTCGCCGGCTCCGGCCGCGCCTGCACCAAACTGATGCAGATCGCTCCCGGCCGCATCTTCGTCAAGACCGGCGCCGAGGGTGTCTTCTGTGCCGCGATCCCGGAAAAGGGCATCGCCATCGCGCTGAAATGTGAGGATGGCGCCACCCGCGCCGCCGAGGCCATGGTGGCGGCGACGCTTGCCCGCTTCTTCGAGACGGAAGAGACGGTGCATGCAGCCTTGATGGCCTTTGCCGCAATGCCGATGGGCAACTGGAACGGCATCCATGTCGGCGATATCAGAGCGACCTCCATCTTCTCGGCGTGATGCCGAAACCGTGCGCGGTTTTCGCACGACATCATGCCCTGCTTTTTAGCGCGTGATTAGGCTGCCATTATCGTACCGTTGAGATCGCGGTAGGGTTTCAGCCGCTCGGCCGTCATCTCCGTCGGCACGATCAGCCCGGCCACTTCGGCAATGCCGAGCACAGGGCAGGGCGAGACGAGGTCGAACTTCTCCTCCGTCAGCAGCACATGCGTTTCAGCCGCGCAGCGGGCGATATGTCTCTTGATCGCCGCTTCCTCGAAATCGCCGGTGGAAAGCCCGTGTACGGGATGGGCGGCGGTGACGCCGAGGAAGAAGAGATCGGGGCGCAACTGCGAAATCGCCGCCATCGCCGCAGCGCCCGTCGCCACCATCGAATGTTTGTAGAGCCGTCCGCCGGCCAGGATCACCTCCGCCGTCGGATGGTGCTCGAGCTCGGCGGCGATCGTCGGACTGTGGGTCGCGACCGTCAGCGCCATGTCACGCGGCAAATGCCTGGCGATCTCCGCTGTCGTCGTGCCGCCGTCGAGGAAGATCATCTGCCCCGGCTTGATCATCGCCGCCGCGGCGGCTCCGAGCCGCGCCTTGACCTCGGACGAGACGCTGCGCCGCGCGGTGAAATCGGGCAGATGGGGCGAAAGCGGCATCGCCCCGCCATGCACCCGTTTCAACAGCCCTTCCGCCGCCATTTCCCTGAGGTCGCGCCGGATCGTGTCTTCCGAAAGCGAAAAATCCTCGGCGACACGCTTGGCAATCACCTGACCGTCACGGCGCAGAATGTCGAGGATCAGGGTCTTGCGTTGCGTCGTGAGCATTGTCTTTCCGCACGAAAATGAACGAGACGACATGATGTTGCACGAAATGACTCGACATTCAAGAAATATCGTGCATTTTCGGGAAATCCCGTGCATGAAGCCGGGAGAGTGATGGAGTGGATCATGTTGATATTGATTGCCGGGCCTTATCGGTCCGGGACGGGCGACGACCCGGAAAAAATGGCGGCCAACCTGAAGCGGCTGGAGGAACCCTCCCACAAGCTGTTTGAAGCCGGCCATGTGCCGATGATCGGCGAATGGGTGGCGCTGCCGATCTGGCACGCCGCCGGCGGCAGATCGGTCGGGGACGCGCTCTACGAGGAAATCTTCCATCCGGTCGCCGGCCGGCTGCTGCAGCTCTGCGAGGGCGTGCTGCGCTTACCCGGCGATTCCAAGGGCGCCGACAATGACGTGCGCATCGCCAGAGAACGCGGCATCCCGGTCTGGCACCGGCTGGAGGATGTGCCGGGTTGCGGCTGAGCAGCGAGTTTGTGCCGGTGATTTGCCCCTCACCCTAGCCCTTGCCGGGGGCGAGCCGCTGGTCTCGACCCGTCCCGCGGACCCCCATTTTGACGGGGAGAGGGGACGTGCCCTGCGAGAGGCCCGAGGGGGACCGAGAGGTCGCGGCATATTCCCTTCTCCCCGTCAGAACGGGGAGAGGGTGGCGGCAGCCGGATGAGGGGCGACTCCGACGCAAAGCAAACCCATCTCCCCCGTTCCGGCGCAGTCATCCCTGCGCTATATCTCGTTCCGAAAGGGAGTGGACAACCATGCTGACATTATATTACGCGTCCGGAACCTGCGCGCTCGCAAGCCTTATTGCTCTGGAAGAATCCGGCCTAGCCTTCGAAACGAAGAAGCTCAGCTTCGCCAATGGCGAGCAGCGTTCGCCCGACTATCTGAAGATCAATCCGAAGGGCCGGGTGCCGGCGCTCGTCACCGAGCGCGGCGTGCTGACGGAAACGCCGGCGATCCTCGGCTTCATCGCTGAAAGCGCCCCGACCGCAAAGCTCGCGCCGCTCGGCGATGCCTTCGAAATGGCGCGGTTGCAATCCTTCAACAGCTATCTCTGCTCGACCGTGCATGTGAACCATGCCCATCGCCGGCGCGGCTCGCGCTGGGCCGACGAGCCGGCGGCACTCGAGGCGATGAAGGCCAAGGTACCGCAGAATATGGCCGATTGCTTCACGCTGATCGAAGAGACGATGTTCAAAGGCCCGTGGGTGATGGGCGAGACCTATTCGCTCGCCGATCCCTATCTCTTCGTCATGACCGACTGGCTGCCCGCCGACGGCGTCGATCCCGCCCGTTTCGCAAAGGTCAGCGACCACCACGCCCGCATGCTGCAGCGCCCCGCCGTTCAGCGGGCGCTGGTCTATGACCGGGGCTGATGCGCCGGGAGATGTCAACTCCGGTCGGGGGCGTGGGGCCGGTCGTAGCCGCCCCTGAACTCACGCTGAGGTCTGCCAGGGGTCGATCACGGATGCACCGGTGTCCTGGAAGTCGTCGACATTGCGGGTGACGACGATGAGATCGTGGACGATCGCCGTCGCAGCGATCAATCCATCAATGTCGCCGCGCGGCCGGATCGCTGCAATGCGGCCCCATTCCACGGCAATCTGATCGGTCACCGGAAGGATACGGCTGCCATGGTCGTGGCGCAGCTTGCGCAGCCACTCGGCCAAGTGGGTCGCGGCCTTCGGATCCGACCTCTGTTTGAGGGCAATGCCGCGCATGATCTCGCCGAGCGTCAACGCGCTCAGATGGATGCTCAGCGGATCGACAGAGCGCAGCCAGGAAACCGCCTGGAGCGTGCCGCGTCGCGCCTCAGAGACGATATTGGTATCGACGAGATACATCAGAAAGTCACGCCACGGCTCGGGCTCTTGACCCTCGCTTCGACCGCATCGGCGAGATCATCGTCCCAGGCAGGACCGCCCAGTAGATCATCGACCAGCGTCGGGCGGCCGGCACGCAGGGCGTCGTAATCGTCGGCGGACAATACGACAGCCGCGCGCTCACCGCGCAAGGTGACCACTTGCGGTCCCTCGTCTCGCGCCTTCTGAACCACTTTCGAGAACTGGTTCTTTGCGTCCTGCAATTGCCATTCCATAAAACCGCTCCTAGCTAGACTGTCTAGCTATGTAAGAGCGGAAGGGCGGCAGGTCAATGAGGGTGTTCTCGGCTGCCCGATCATCAGCCGCCCGCACCCTGGTACCTGCGGGTGGCGTAGCGCCAGTGGGCCATGGCGAGCAACACCCAGACCGGGCCGGCGGCGAGCGTCACCAGCCCGGCCCAACCGCCGAGGATCGGGATGGGTTTGCCGAGCAGGGCGCCGACCGGGACCGAGCTGGTCAGTGCCAGGGGAACGGCGGTGATCAGCGTCAGCTGGATGCTGCCGGGAAAGATGTTGAGAGGATAACGCGTCAGCTCCCAGAAGCCGAAGAAGATCGAAAACAGGTGGTTCGACCGTACCCACATCAGTGCCGTCGCGCCGATCATGGTGATCATCGCACCGGTCAACAGCGTCGCACTGACGATCGCGGCAAGCAGAAAAGCTATGGACGGCGCAGACCAGGCGAAGTCGACCGACAGGATGGCCCAACCGAGCAGCGGCACTGCCAGGATGATGTGGCCGGCATAGCCGATATTGAGGCCGGAGAAGACGAGATAGGCCCAGGGGCTGAACGGCTTCACCAGGAGCGTATCGTAGGTGCCGAGCCGCACCAGCTCCTCGAGGTCGCGCAATTGCACGAAGCTCATCGCTGCCCCCAGCGAATAGGCGAGCAGCTGGAAGCTGAAGAGCAGCGCCAGCTCCGGCCAGGTCCAGCCGCCGAGCGTCTGAAACCGGGCAAGCAGGATGCCGATCGTTGCAAAGACGCTACCATAGGAGAGGATCTGCGCAAGCCGGTCGAGCCAGAAGGCGCCGCGATATTCCATTTGTGAGCGCACATGCATGCGCACCAGGAGCGGAATGACGCGGAGGTGATAGATGAACACGATCAGCCTCCCTGCACGGTGATGCGGCGCGATGCCAGGCGCCACAGCCAGAGCACACCCAAAAGGAACAGTCCGGCCCAGCCGAGGCCGAGGCCGAGATGTAGCCAGGTGTCGGCCACCGAAAGCCTGCCGAGATAGACGGCATTGGGATAATAGACGACCCAGGCGAAGGGCAGGTGGCGGGCGATCGTCGCTAAGGGCTCAGGGAAGAACCAGAAGGGCACCAGCAGGCCGGAGAACAGATGCAGCAGGGCGCCGAGGATCCAGTCGAGCGAGAAGCTCGTCATCAGCCAGAAGGCGATCAGCCCGAACAGCGCCGACATCAGGAAGATCAGCACGAAGGACAGCGCCCAGAAGACGGCGAACATCAGGCCATGGAACAGGCTTGCCGGCGCCAGCATGCCGTAGATCAAGGCGGTGAAGGCGACGGTCGGGATGACCTGCGTCGCCAGGCGATAGGAAAAGCTGCCGCATTCATTGGCGAAGAGATAGAGCGGATAGGAAAGCGGCTTCAGCAGCCAGACGGCGATATCGCCTGTCTTGAGCGACCGGCCGATCTCCCCGATGACCCTTTCCGGACGGGTAGCGCCCATCACAGCCCCGCCGAGCAGCGCATAAGTCACCATCTGCTGCAGCGAGACGCCGTCGACCACGGTCGCGCCGGCGCCGCCATAGACGGCGAGCCAGATGGCGACGCGGGCGACGACCTGCACCAGCTTGCCGAAAATATTGGCCCAGACCTCGTTGCGATAGGCGAGCTGCGCGTGGAAGGCGCTGCGTGTAAAGGCAAGATATGCGCTCATAGCGTGGGCGCCCGGGCGTTGCGTGTGAAGGCGAGATAAGCGCTCATGAGGCCCGGGCTCTGGCATTGCGACCCTGGTAGAAGGTGCGGATGACCTCTTCGATGTCGGGCTCGTGCAGCGCCACGTCCTTGAGGTCGCGGTCGCTGCCGACCTCCGAAAGGATTTTGACCAGCGACACGTCCTCGCGCTCGATCAGATATTCCTTGCGCAAGCCCTCGTCGTTGACGAGCGACGCGGTGCTGAGCCGCAAAGGGCCGGGGTCGCTGGCAAATTCCAGCGTCAGCCGCCGAGCCGAGCCGAGGGCGGCGCGCAGGCGGCGCAATTCGCCGTCGAAGATCAGCCTCGCGTGATCGACCATGATCAGCCGCGGGCAGATGGTCTCGATGTCCTGCAGGTCATGCGTGGTGAGAATGATGGTGACGCCGCGTTCGCGGTTGATCTCGGCGAGGAAGCGCCGCACGGCATCCTTGGCGACCACGTCGAGCCCGATCGTCGGTTCGTCGAGAAAGAGGATTTTCGGATCGTGCAGCAGCGACATGACGATCTCGGCGCGCATGCGCTGGCCGAGGCTGAGCTGGCGCACCGCCCGGTCGAGAAAGGGCGAAAGGTCGAGCAGCTCGCTGAAGTGACGCAGGTTGTCCGCATAGCGAGAAGCCGGGATATCATAGATGCGCTGGTGCAGGGTGAAGCTGTCGATCAGCGGCAGGTCCCACCACAGCTGGCTGCGCTGGCCGAAGACGACGCCGATCTCGCGCGCATTGTCCATGCGGGAGAGATGCGGCGTGCGGCCGAGCACCGAAAGCGTGCCGGCGCTCGGCACCAGAATGCCGGTCATCATCTTGATCATCGTCGATTTGCCGGCGCCGTTCGGGCCGAGATAGCCGACGGCTTCGCCGGCGGTAATATCGAAGCCGATATCGGAAACCGCCTGAACCTCGGTATACTCGCTCGTCACCAGCGTCTTGAAGGCGCCGAACAAACCCGGAAATCTCTTGTGCTGCCGGAAGCGCTTGCTGACGCCCCGTGCTTCGATCAAAGCCGGCATGTCTATTCCCTCGGAGGTGAAGCGAGCCGACTCGGGCGGCGAGGGCTTGCGAAGGCAGGCTAGCGCGAAGTGGGATTCGTTCAAGCTGAAGTTGCGTTTCGACCGTCATTTCGGCCTTATGTCGCCACCACCTTTGACCGATTTCCGCCTGCGCTTCATTGCAGGCATGGGCAAATCTATGCCTTGCTCATCGTCGCTGTGGACATCGCGATCATCGTTCTTGCCGGTCGATGGAACACCTCGGATGCCGATCACTATCTGGGCTTCCGCAATCTTCGCTCGCGCCGCAAGCGGCAGGCCTCTTCTCCACAGCTGCGGGTTTCAGCTTGTCGGCCGTGACGGGAACAAACCAGGCGGTCTGGATGTTTGACGCATACTCTGCTGCATCTGACGAGTTGTGCGACATGGCCAAATTTGCTCGGGGAGATCACGTCACCTGGAATTCGGAGGCCGGGCAGGTCTCCGGCCGCATCATCGCGATCCACACCCGGGATTTTGATTACAAGGGCCATCGGCGCCGGGCGACGGAGGCATCGCCCCAGTACGAGATCAAGAGCGACAAGAGCGATCATATCGCTGCCCACAGGCAAGACGCATTGAAAAAGGTCGGAGGACAATAGGATGAACCCGAAAAGCACCTTGAGCATTGCCGGTCATCCGATCCATCCGATGTTGATCCCGTTCCCGGTCGCCGCCTTCGTCGGCACGCTTGTTGTCGACATCGTCTACGCCAGATCGGGCGATCCGGCCTGGGCAGTAGCGACCAACTGGATGCTCGGCGCCGGCCTTGTCATGGCGGCGCTGGCGGCAGTTGCCGGATTGACTGACTTTCTCGGCGACAGCCGCATTCGCGACCTGCGCGACGCCTGGTTCCATATGATCGGCAATGTCGTCCTCGTCCTGATCGAGGCCGTCAACCTCTGGCGCCGATTGGCCGAAGGTGGCGACTTCATCGTGCCGACGGGATTGGTGCTGTCGTTGATCGCCACCGCCCTTCTTCTGTTCAACGGCTGGAAAGGCTGGGAAATGGTCTATCGCCACCGCGTCGGCGTCAGCGAGGATCCGGCCAATCCGACGAGATCATGAACGGCATGCATCCCCGCCGCACGACCCCATCATACACCAACGGCAACGTACAAGGATGAGGCTCTCGAGGCGCTGCGTTCGGTGATTTGCTGGCAGGCATCTGCCGTTTAACGGGCGCCGGCATAACGCAAAACCAGCAAAAGCGCGGGAGCGGTGCTCACGCGCATTTCGCCAGCGGCGGCCTGGCCTCGGCATGAAAACCGGTCTCCGCTCCCAGCGGCAGATCGGCGATTTCGCGTAGCGACATGCGCTGGACCTCGGGATGCCGCAGCGGGTCATCCTTCCAGTCCGGGTCGATCTGCGTCCCCGCGGCAGACCTCAAGAAAAACTTCAGCCATGACATGGCAAGCCTCGCATTCTCCAGCGGCGCGGAAAGATGGTCAAACGGCGGCTGGTGCCGAACAAGCTCTCCCGCTCATCGTGCCATCGCCGGTCGAGCGGGATTCTGTATGCTTGCAATGTCTGCCTGCGCCGGTGCTTTTTCAATTGAGATTACCACGGCGACATTATAGAAAAACTATATGAAGAACCTGAATAGCGTCCATCTCAACGGCCTCAGGGCGCTGGAGGCCGTCGGTCGTCTCGGCTCATTGCAGGCGGCCGCCGACGAGCTCGGCGTCTCGGTTGGCGCCGTCAGCCAGCAGGTGATCAAGGCCGAAGCCCAACTCGGCCAAGTGATCTTCGAGCGCACCGCCCGGGGCATGATCGCCACCGAAGCCGGTCGGCCGGTGCTCGCAGCGCTCGACGAGGGCTTCGCCCGCCTTTCGGCGGCGGTCTCGATCGCAAGCCGCAAGGACGATACGATCCTGACCATCTCGGTGGCGCCGGTCTTCGCCGCCCGCTGGCTCGTCTGCCGGCTTGACCGCTTCGCCGAGCGTTACCCCGACATCAAGCTGCGGCTGGATGCGACGCACAATCTCGTCAATCCGGCGCTCGGCGACGTCGATATCGGCATCCGCGTCGGAGCCGGCAAATGGCCCGACGTGAAGGCTGAACTGCTGCTGGAACAGGAGGTCTTTCCCGTCTGTTCGCCTGAGATGGCGGCGAAACTACATGAACCCGCGGATATCCTGCGATTACCAGCGGTTATCGACGGCCGCGCCATGTTCAGCTGGGAAGTCTGGATGCGCGAGGCCGGACTTTCGGGCGCGACGCCGTCGACGCGCCATGTCTTCAACGACGCCTCGCTGTGCCTCGATGCGGCGATCGCCGGCCAGGGCGTGATGCTCGCCTGGCAGACGCTTGCGCACTTTGCGCTGGCCGAAGGCCGGCTGGCGGCGCCCTTCGGCATTCGCGCAAAGACCGGCTTCGGCCACTATTTCATCACCGCCGAAGGCGCGCGCGAACCGAAGAAGGTCAAGGATTTCAAGGCCTGGATCCGCGAGGAGATGGCCGGAACGCTGGCGCTTTTCGAGTAGGCGTTAAACCTCGACCGGCTCCTTGCTGCGAGCCGCCTGCATCGCTTTGTAAGCCGGGCGGGACTGGCAGCGTTCGATCCAAGCCTTGATGTTCGGATGCGCGTCGAAAAGATCCGCCTCGCTCTGGGCATAACGCAACACCTCGGCGATGTTGAGATCGGCGACGGTGAAGCGATCGCCGACGATCCACTGCCGGCCGGAAAGGTGACCTTCGAGCGCCGCAAATGGCCGGCGCAGCCCGTAGCAGGCGGCGGCGATCGTCTGCTTGCCATCGTCGCTGTTCTCAAGCTCGTTATCGTAGGTCAGGACGATCCGCACCGAATGCGGCTCGACCTGCGAGGCCGCCCAGATCGTCCACATCGTCAGCAATCCGTCTTCCTCGACGGTTTGGCCGGAAAGCGGCCCGCCATGCTTGCGCGCGAGGTAGAGATTGATCGCCAGCGACTCGTGCATGACGAGGTCGCCGTCGCGAATGCTGGGGATCTGCGCCATCGGGTTGAGGGCTGTAAAATCGGGCGAATGCGTGTTGAGCGGCGCCTCTTCGGCGAGCGGGTCGGCAAGCCGCCTGGCCTGCAGCACGGGGATCGAGCGGAATTCGAGCCCGAGTTCCTCCGCCATCCAGTAGACGAGCGCGAAGCGCGCGATCGATAGACCCCATAGATTGTCAGCATGACGATATCCCCTCGCTGTGTCGCAGAAACCGTAAACGCCGGATCACCCTCGGAAAAGTCCTCGCCGCTGATGGGACGATGAAAGCTTTTGATGCCGCCGGGGCCTTCCCGGCCGGATCGAGCACAATTGGGAACAATGAGAGAGCCGGCGGGTTGGACCCTGAGATTGGCGCCGTCCAAGCGCCGAAAAGCGATGAGCCGCGTGCGCAACGCGGGCCAGGCAAAGGAGGAACTCATGACGGGCAAGAAGACGCATGAACAACAGCTTCGTGTCATCGAGAAACGCGAGAAAACCGCAAATGCCGGCAAGGATTTCGACGCCAAGGCAGATCTGCAACGCAATGAGCAGGCGAAGGAAGCCTATCGCAAAGGCAATGATCTGAAGGCCGACCCGGACCCCCGCAATGACGACCGGGCCATGATGCGCGGCCGCAATCAGGAGAGCGAGCATAAAAAGGGGGGTGGTCGTCCCTGACGATGAAGGAGCCCCGAACATCAAGGAGCTCCCGATCAGAAAGGAGCCCGATTAGAAAGGAGCCCCCTTGGAAAGGAGCCCGCTTAGAAAGGAGCCCGCTTAGAAAGGAGAATGTCATGACTTTGACATTGATCAGCAAGGCTTTTGCCCAGGATCAGCCGATCCCGAAGAAATATGCGCGCGCCGGCGAGAATCTCTTTCCGCCCCTGACCTGGAGCGGCGCGCCCGAGGAGACCAGGAGCTTTGCTCTGATGGTTGAGGATCCGGATGCTCCGCATGGCACGTTCCGCCATTGCGGCATTGCCAATATCCCGGCTGAGTGGTGCGCACTTGCCGAAAGCGTCGATACGGCGCCGGAGCAGGCGCCGCGCTTCTACAAGAACGATTTCGGCAATGCCCGTTACGATGGCCCGCAGCCGCCGGCAGGCGATCGCCCGCATCACTACATCTTCCGCCTCGCGGCCCTCGACGTGCCGAAGCTTTCTACGCCGGATGCCGCCGGTATCAGCGCGATGTGGGCGGAGGCAAAGAAACACGCATTGGCGGAAGCGACCGTCACCGGCACCTATCAGACGCACTGAGCAAAGACGGAGCCGCGTGTCAGGACACGCGGTTTCGCTCGACGGTCAGCTGCGCATAGGGCGCGTTGCCGCCCGCCATTTCGGCGGAGACTTGTCTGTCCCACTCAAAGCCGAGGACCGCCCCTTCACCAACCTCCTGGAAGATGTTGTCGGTGATGACGGCCGTGCCGGCCCCCTCGGCGACCGAGACCGCGCATCCCACAGGGGCCTTGCGCACCACATTGCCGCTGACGACGACATTTCTGAGATAAGCCCCCCATCCGATCTGCAGGCCCCAGCGTGGCGCGCCCTCGATCACATTGCCGGACACCAGCGTATCGGCTTCCGCCGCAATGCCGATGCCGAAGCCGACCTCGTGCTTGTAGGGGCCTTTCAGCGTCAGGTTGCGCACGACATTGCCGGTGACGCTCGCGAGCCGCCCGCCCTCGTCGAAATTGGCGATCGAAATGCCGTTCGCCGCCCCGTCGATCATATTGGCGGAGACCACCGCCCCTTCGAAGGCGAATTCGACATAGATCGCCGTCTCGCCTGAGCGCCGGCACTGATTGCTGCTGATCTGGATGTCCGAGGCCGAGTTGGCGCGGATCGCCGTGAAGGCGCAGTCGGAAATCTGGTTGTTCACCACCATCACCCCGTCGGCTCGGAAGATGTTGATGCCGTTGCCGTTCTGGCCGGTGCCGCCGTCATTGGCGCGGATGTTGGAAATACGATTGCCGGAAACGACCGTGCCGTCCTCCGCATTCTTCCAGCGATGCACGAGAATGCCGCCATTGCCGCAATCCGAGACCATATTTGCAACGATCGAAAGATTGGCGGAATCGACGGCGTAGAGGCCGGATTGAGCGGCGCCCGAAATGCGGCTGCGTTCGATCCGCCCGCCACAGCGCTCCAGCTGCAGGCCGTGCTTGCGGCTGCCGCCGATCTCGCAATTGTCGATCAGCACCTCGTCGACACCGGTAAATTGCAGGAGCCCGCCGGCATGATCGCCGAGCCAGCGGTTGCCGCCGTCGATGACGAGATTGGAAAGCTCGATGCGCCTGATGTTTTCGGCCGCAAATAGATGGCCGTCGCCGGTATAGACGATCCGCGAGGCGCCGGGCACGCCTGATATGCGCGTATTGTCGGGCAGGGTGAGGTTGGAAATCTTGTAGGTGCCGGGCGGCAGGAAGACCGGCACGTTCTCGGCCGCCGCCTGCTTTATCATCTGCTCCAGGTTGCGGGTCTTGCGGTCGCCGCTTTCGGGAACGGCGCGATATTCCACCGCGTCGATTGCACCGCGCAGATCGGGCTGACTGGCAGCCGTCAGCGGCGAGGCAAGCGCTCGCGACGTCCCGCCCGCCAGCGCCGAGGCGGCGAGAAAGAGGAGCATGTCGCGGCGAAGGGGCATTCCGGGCTCTCCTGTCATGACGCGCCCGTAGCAGAAAACGTGCCAGCCCGCCTGCCTTCTTTTGGCACAGGCCCTTCACATCAATCCGAAATTCTTGCTGCGACAGGGGCCGATGGCAGGATCTCGCCGCTTATCTTGGTGTGTCATTCACCCTTTCGTTTAAGCAACCCGAAGGGAATGCGGACTACTTTGAGGTGAAAATACATTGGGTGTTGCGGAATGGGCCTTCAGCCGCTGGGGGAGAATGGCGTCATGCACGAAGCGAGTGCCAGGCGACAGGAAACTGTCGATTCCCTGACGGCCGAAACGCGGCGTTTCGTTGCTGCGACTGAGGCGATGATGGCGTCCACCGCTCATCACCTCTCGGAGGGCGTTGAGAACCTGCGCCTGAAAGCAATCATCCACGAACTTCCGGACTTTCTCTACGTCAAGGATCGTGACAGCCGCTTCGTTTTCGCCAATGCCGTCACCGCCAGCCACCTTGGCTTTACGAGCGCAGAAGAGATCACCGGCAAGCGCGACTTCGACCTGTTCGATTTCGAGGTGGCGCGCCGGCATTTCGATATTGAGCAGCAGATCATGGCGAGCGGCCAGGCCCGGATCGACATGGAGGAGACGATCGTTCTTCCAGGCAGCCCCAGGCCGGTCTGCCGGCTGACCTCGAAGATACCGCTGCGCAACGAACGCAGCGAAATCGTCGGCCTGATCGGTGTTTCCCGCGATATCACCGAGCGCAAACTGCAGGAGGATCTGCATCGCGGCCAGGCGAAACTGCTCGAAATGATCGCCCGCAACGAGCCGCTGCCGATGATCCTCGAGGCGCTGGTGCTGATGATCGAGGCGCAACTGACCGGCATCGACGGATCGGTACTGCTGCTCGATATCGAGGGCACCAGGCTCTATCACGGCGCGGCGCCGAACTTGCCCGGCGGCTACAGCCGGCTCATCGACGGCGTCACCATCGGCCCAAAAGTCGGATCCTGCGGCACCGCCGCCTGGCGCGGCCAGCCTGTCATCGTCGAGGACGTGATGAGCGACCCGCTCTGGGAGGATTTCCGGGGCCTGGTCGCCCCCTTCGGCTTCCGCTCCTGCTGGTCGACACCGATTGCCACCTCCGAGAATAATGTGCTCGGCACCTTTGCTCTCTATTCCAGGGAAGTGCGCCGTCCCACCGAGCATGAAATGAACCTGGTGGCGCTCGCCACCCACATCGCCGGCATCGCCATAGAGCGCAAGCGGGTCGACGATCGCATCCATTTCATGGCCCATCACGACGAACTCACCGGCCTGCCGAACCGCGCCTTTCTGAAGGAGCGGCTCGCCAACATTCTTGATCAAGCCCGGCGCAACAATCGCAAGGTCACCGTCGCCTATATCGACCTCGACAATTTCAAGGACATCAACGACGGCCGCGGCCATGCGGCCGGCGACGAGGTGCTGAAGGAGATCGCCACCCGCATGGCCAACAGCATCCGTCCCTCGGATATGGTGGTGCGGCTCGGCGGCGATGAATTCCTCGTGGTGCTCGTCCACCAGTCGAGCCACGATGCCGGCATCACCCGCCGTCTTCGCGAGCTGCAGAAGGCGATCAACCGGCCGATACACGGCGGGAGCGGCGAGATGGCCATTACCTCGAGCATCGGGGTCGCCGCCTTTCCCTTCGACGGCGCAACGTCGGACGAGCTTCTCGCCAACGCCGACCGCGCCATGTACCGCGCCAAGCAGCTCGGCCGCAACACGCTGCAGCATCATGATGGCGACGGCGCGCCCGTCGGCATGCCGCTCGGTGAGCACGAGGAACTCCACCAGGCGATCACCGGCGACCAGCTGTTCCTGGAATATCAGCCGCAGGTCGATGTCGCCACCGGCCGCATCACCGGCATCGAGGCGCTGGTGCGCTGGAACCATCCGGCCAAGGGCAGGGTGCCGCCCGTCAAATTCATCCCGCTCGCCGAAGAGACCGGCCTGATCGTTCCCCTCGGCCTCTGGGTGCTGAACGAAGCCTGCCGCCAGACGCGCGCCTGGCACGATATGGGCCTGGCGCCGGTGACGATCGCCGTGAACGTCTCGGCCAAGCAGTTCGCCGATCCGGATTTCGCAACCCACGTCGCCGAGGCGCTGGAGCGCCACCGTCTGCAATCCCACTGGCTGGAGCTCGAAGTCACCGAAAGCGTGGTGATGCAGGATGCCGAACGCGCTCTGGCGATGATGGCATCACTGCGGGCGCTCGGCGTGCGCCTGTCGATCGACGATTTCGGCTCCGGCTATTCCAGCCTCGCGGCCCTGAAGACCTTCCCCTTCGACCGGCTGAAGATGGACCGCTCGCTGGTCGAGGCCCTGCCGGGCGACAAAACCGCCGTCGCCATCGCCTCCGCCGTCATTTCGCTAGCGCAAACGCTGAAACTGTCGGTCCTCGCCGAAGGCGTAGAGACCGACGCCCAGATGGATTTCCTGCGGCAGGCCCATTGCGAGCAAGCGCAGGGCTATCGCTTCTCGAAGCCCGTCCCGCCGGAGGAGGCTACCCTGTTGCTGCAGGCGCAGTCGATCTAACTCGGAAAAGCTCTAAACCCGAATGATATTGAGGCGCAGAGCGCCGACGACCGCCTGTGTCCTCGTCGTGCATCCCAGCTTCTTGATCACGCTGCCGATATGATTGTTGACCGCATTTTCCGACAGATCGAGAAGCTTCGCGATTTCGCTGCTCTTCCTGCCCCCGGCCGTCAGCCTCAGGCAGTCCAGCTCGCTCGGCTTAAAGGCAATCGGTTTGTGTTTCTCGTTCAATGTCAGGTGATGATCTTTGTCGCGCCTATTTCAACGAAGTCGACCGTCGGCAGCGTCATGATCAGGAAAGCCGTCATTCCCAGATCCTGGGTCAGATCTTTCATATATTTGAAACTTCGTAATGCGTCTTGAAGCCTGCGGCGACGTCCTCAATTCGATTGAACTCATCCTCGAGCTTCATGTCTTTTCTCCAAATCACTCCCCGCGTTCACGGCTGACGTGTCCAGCAATTCGCCCGTATTGGAATTGATCCTGCACGCTCGAAGGACGCTGAAATATGCAGTTGTAGCGGGAAAACAGAAAGGCTGTTCACCGCCGGAAATACGAACATAAAGGGCGATTGATGCTTAACAAAGAGTAAACCGATCTTAGATTTTTCAGGGCAGGTCCATGTGAAAAAAACGCTGTCTTCACGCTCGAAATCCCCACGGGAATATCTCCTGCTGAAGCCGGCCCTCGGGGGGCTTCAGGCAAATAGCTGATTTTATTTTGTTATTATTTACGTGGCGTTCGGGCGTGAGGGCTTCTGTTCGGCGATTGTGGGTTAATGGATACTTAAAGAATTTATCGGATTCTCTTCCCAGGTTGCCCATCCAGCGCAAGTCCGGTGATGGGTCGCGGCAGTCATTCGCGTAACATCTGTGTTAGGGGGAACAGCATGAAGACACTAGGATTCGGCTTCGGTTCGGATGCCAAGGCCGTACTGGCGGCGATGAGCAGGTCACAGGCCATCATCGAATTTGACCTCACCGGCAAGATTCTGACGGCCAACGCCAATTTCTGTGCCGCGCTCGGTTACGAATTGTCCGAGATTGTCGGCCAGCACCACCGGATGTTCGTCGAGCCGGCAGAAGTTTCCTCGGCCGAGTATCGCGAGTTCTGGGCAAAGCTCGGCCGAGGCGAGTTCGATCAGCGCCAATACAAGCGCATCGGCAAGGGCGGCAGGGAAATCTGGATCGAAGCCTCCTACAATCCCGTCTTCAGTGGCGGAAAGCCGTATAAGGTGGTGAAATTCGCGACCGATATCACCAGGCAGAAAATGCAAAGCGCCGAAGATGCCGGCAAGATAAGCGCGCTGTCGCGCGCCCAGGCGGTTATCGAATTCACGC
>NZ_MXPU01000025.1 GCF_002204185.1 Rhizobium esperanzae
ACGGCCGTGAAACGCCCCTGCGCCCATGGTACTTCGTCTTAAGACGCGGGAGAGTAGGTCGCTGCCAGGTCTGCAAATCGCAACTCAACGCATGCGCCCGGAGCCGTCAGGCTTCGGTAAGCTGCATGCGTCAACAAAAACTATCTTCTCATCACATTCCAACGGCCAAGGCCGTCTCAAAGGGCCGCTCACAAGCGGCCTTTCGTGTTATAATACTTCCGCGGGGTGGAGCAGCCCGGTAGCTCGTCAGGCTCATAACCTGAAGGCCGCAGGTTCAAATCCTGCCCCCGCAACCAAACAAAAAAGTCCGCCAAAAGCGGGCTTTTTGTTTTTCCGGGACCTCAGAACATGCGTTCAGCGAACGGCGCCGGAGTCCGATCCCTCTCGTTCAGCTCGTTGCGGGCCAGGAATTCCGCGGGCCGGATCGTCTGCAATGCATTTGCTACCTCTCTGAAATAGGGAAGCGCTTGCCAGAGCGTGCGGTCGCCGACGATGTAGAAACGGCGCTTGGCGCGCGTCAGCGCCACGTTCAACAGGTTTGGCTTGGATGCGGCCCAGCCGGCTGATCCGCGATGTTCAGTATCGGCGCCGAGGATCATGAAAACGATATCTTCCTCCTTGCCCTGGAAGGTATGGACCGTGCCTACCCGTTCCTGTAGCCATTTCTGCAGTTTCGCTGGCGATCCGTGCGCATATCCGTCTTGACCGATCCAGACCGCCTGAGAAAGAGCCCGTCTCAAACTGGTCTTGATCTCCTTGAACGGCGAGATGAGGTAGATGTCCGGCAATGCACCATCCCGGCGATAGGTCGCGGCGAGGAGGTCGACGATGAAGTCGGTCTGCTCGGCGACGGCCTGTTTGCCCGATACTTTGCCCTTGACGTCGATCCAGGCGCTGTCGCCATAAAAGGGCGACGCGTCGCCGGCCGGTCGGCGCTCGTGCAGCCCGAAGATCATCTTGTTCTGATAGGCGATCTGATTGGCAAGGCTGAACATCGGATCGATGCAGCGTCGATGCACTCTGAGTGGGCTGCCGATCCAGAGCCCATCTGCCTCCTCGCCCTGAAGTGTCGTTCCGTAGCGATTGGCGACATCGGCCAGCATCTGCACCGACGCCCTATTCGGCGAATATTGGCCTGCCGCGGTGTGGGGTGAAAGAGCGGAAGCGCCTGAAATCAGCGCGCTCGGAAGTGTGAAAACCGGTTCGATCTGCAAGGGGTCGCCGATCACCATGACGCGACGTGCACGCAACAACGTCCCGACCGCCGCTTGCGGCACTGCCTGGCCGGCTTCATCGATGAAGACCCAGCCGATCGACCCGGGCCCGAGCCCGCGGAACTGCTTGGCAAAAGACGCGAACGTCGTCGACACGATCGGAACGATCATGAAAAGGCTTTGCCAGATCGATGCAATGTGCTTGTCATCGACGGGATTGTTGTTGGAAAGCAGCTTGGTGATGGCAACGATGTTTCCGCCAAAACCTCCGCCCTTCCTGCCGACATCGGCCAACCAAGCTTCATGCAGTGTCAGCGCTGCTTCCAGCAATGCCGAACGCAGAGCCGCCAGTTCGTCCTGATGCCAAAGACCGTCGATCTGCACCTGGTCCTTATCGAGATCGGCGAGACGCTCCGGTGCGGCGGGGTGATCGAGAATTTCTCCCAGCCGCTCGAGTTCCTCCTTTTTCGCAGACCAGATTTTCCGCCGTGACCGCAGTGCCCGTTCGGCTCGGTCATGCTCTCGCAAAGCCCGTTCCAGCGCGGGTTTATCGGTTTTCGCGAGCCGATCTTCGCATTCGGCCAACGCCTTGCGCAGTTCCAGCTGCTTTCGCGCATTGACGATGACGTCTTGCCGATGCTGCCGGGCCGGGTTGGTCGAGAGCACTCTCTTCCATCGCGCAGGGGCGCTGCGGTCGAGCAGCTGTTCCTCCTCCTTCAGGTAAGACAAACCGTCGGCGATGTCGCGCATTTCGGTCGCCAGCATGTCGCATCGGTTCTGCGCATGCAAAACTTCGTCCGCGGCGGCAGCCACCCTCTCGAGCGCTTGGCGGCAGAATGCATCCTCCGAAACGGGCACTATTTCATCGCGGAGATCGGCATAGCGCGCATATTGGCCGATCTTTTCGCGAACCATCTCGTCGGCGGCATGAAAAGTCGATGCCGCTTCGGCAAAGCTTGGCCCCTCATAGCTCTTCAACCATTCCCAGATGCTCTGCGGCTTTGCGGCGCCCGACCAGCCGGGCTTCGGTCTTTCGGCGATCTCCATGAAGGCGAAACGTTCCTTGAAGGCTCGGCGGTTCCTGGAATTGCCGAGGGCACAGGCGATCAATCCCCATGGGCGGTCGCTGTCGGAGAGCTTGACGACCGATCCATTGTCTTTCTGGCAGGCGATCTTGTGTGCGACCGTCTGCAGATATTGAAAGGAAGACGTCCTCGCGATCGAGCTCCGCTTGGGAAGGTCGCGCGAAATATTCTCCACGGCGGCATTGTTAGAGGAGGCGACGACCATTTCGAACCCGGCAAGGGCTGGGATCAGCGCCGATATTGAGGCGGTGCTCCGATCCGTAAAACCGACACGACGTGGCGAGCCGTCAAAGGCGTCGCGCGCCGTCGTCAGGGAGGAGAGCACCCGGGCGCGCCGAACGATATTGTCCGCGAACATGTCACGCAGCAGCGTGGTCTTTCCGGTGCCCGGCGGGCCGTTGACCGAGAACAATCCCGTTTCCGACAGGCCGCCGATCGCCGAATTGATCGCGAACTGTTGCATGAGGCTCATTGCAAGATGAGGTTCGCTCAGCCAGCGTCCACGGTTGAGGTTGCCGGGATGCAGCGCCCGAATGATCGCCCGGTGTCCTTCTTCCGAATAGAGGTCGACCCGATTTTCATCTGCCGGCGGGTTGAGGTATCGCCGGAGCGGCTCCGGGACATTGCCCTGCCTGACGCAGATCATCGCCCGTTCGATATCCTCGATAAAGAAGCTGTTCAGAATGCCGATGTCCTCATCAAGGCTGGCACTTTCGTCTTCCTCGTCGGCATTGGCCGCATGATCCTCCTGTTGAGGCGGCAACGAAATGAGCTCGGGTCTTTCCGCCCTGTCGCGGTAGCGTATTTCAACGGCGGCGATGGGCTTTTCCTGGCGTGAGGCAAAACCCGCCCAATCGCGGAGCAATTCATGCAGCGCCAGGATTTCGCCGGCATCGATCGGCTGATCGGTGGCAGCCTCGAAGGATGAAGATCCCAGCTGTCGCTGCGCCTGGAAGTTTTGAAGCAATTCCGACAGCTGCCGCTTGCCGTCTGCAAATGCCTCATGGCTGAGCGAGGAGAGACCAGATTTCCGTACCCGTCCGAGGGCCCATGGAAGCGTCGAGACGGAAAATGTTTCGAACATCGGCTGTCCGAGCGGAGTAAGCTGCAGGCTGGCAAAGCAGGTATCACCATCGAGGTCGCCGCGTTCGGCATCCTCATACTCGGCAAAGTCGATCGCAGCGCTGTCGAAGTGCCTGCGGATGTCGGCGATCTCGGATTTGCTGAAAACGCCGAGGAACAAGGTGAAGCCGGTGATCTGCTTCTCCTCGGGTATGACAGGACGGCTGAGTGCAGCGCTGTCTTGCAAGAGCGTCTCTGCATGCAGCCAGAAAACGGTCCGTCCTTCGCCGAGGGCGAGACGATTGGAGAGATCATAAGGTATGAAAAACTCGATTTTATGCCAGAAATCGAGAATGGCCAGAAGCCGCTCCCGTTCCACCCTGTCCGCATCGATCTGCATGACTTCTCACTGAGGAGTGCAAAATAGGCTCATGCCTCTTTTAGCAGCGATTGCAGCTCAAAATCAAAGAGCATGGTGATGATGCGCCCGGTCGCGTGCATTTCAACGGCCGCGCAAGCGCGTCAGCGCAGACGCGGCTGCTTTTTTTCGCCTTGCTGGCGCTGATATCACCCTTGCGATGCGCGGCCTCGGCGAACGATCGGAGACGTTCGAGAGCAGTGCTGGCCTTGTAGGGATTACGACCAGGCGCGAGCAGCTGGAATGCGGGACTTCCGCCAACCGCCGCCGGGTTGAACAACCTGCGAGCGTTTCGCCTGCCTCATAATCTTCAGGAGAAGATGACAAAAATATTACAATTTGTACTGAAATATTACATTTACTGAATTATCTATAGTGGGAACAAATATAACCTTGAAGTATAAGTATCAGTAAAAATACAACCGATACGTAGTATCTTATTGTTTCTCGCTCCCTAAAACTAATCACTTTGGGCCATTTCCTTCCTTCTCAATCCGTATTAACATAATTAAGAAATGTCTAAAGAAAAAGGCGATGACA
This sequence comes from Rhizobium esperanzae, assembly GCF_002204185.1. GTDB lineage: Bacteria > Pseudomonadota > Alphaproteobacteria > Rhizobiales > Rhizobiaceae > Rhizobium > Rhizobium esperanzae. Next base: position 4,320 of record NZ_MXPU01000025.1, read on the forward strand.
CAATAGGACCGGCATTTCATACTATATTATACCTGCCATCGCTTCGTGTTTGAGTAAAGTGTACCGCTAGGGGAGGCGTATATGTTCATGACAGGCTCAGGAATGGAGAATGCGGACCAGGCGAAGAAGTCTAGCCCATCCGGAGATACTATCGTTGTAGTAGCCAAGGCCGATCTGTTTTCAGAATGCATGGTGGAGGCGCTGGCAAAGAAATTTCCAAACTGCGATGTACCAAGCATAACAAGCTCAAATCCGATGCTGGAAAAGGATACTAGCGATATAAAGCTAGTTTTATTTTACCATATACCTGCCCCTGAGCTGCAAGACGCGCTGCAGGCGGTCAGAGAAAATCATCCGGAAACCTCGATCGGACTTGTCGTCGAGGCCATAGACATGATGGAGCCCTATGTCAGCCGCTTGGTGGAGGCAAGGATCATCGACGGCGTCCTGCCGCTTAATCTTCGACTTGATGTTTTCATGGCGGCGGTGGATCTGCTGATGAAGGGCGGGGAGCATTTTCCCTCGGCGCTTCTCAACCGCCTCACCAATAAGGGGGCCCAGTTGGAGGCCTCGCTTTATCAGACGAAATCGGTTGATGCCGCCCGCAACAATGCGCTCAAGCTGAGACGCGACAGCATCTCGGCCTTGACGACCCGGGAGGTTCAGATCCTGGATCTCATCTGCAAGGGGACGCAGAACAAGATTATAGCCGACAAGCTGCACCTTTCCGAAAATACGGTGAAGGTCCACGTCCGCAATATCTATAAGAAGATGAATGTCCGAAACCGCACGGAAGCGGCGTCCCGCTTCTTCAATGATCATCCGGTCGGCGATGACGACATGTCCAGCCGTTGGCGCAACTGATCGGCAGCGCCGCGCCCCTTTTCAGGCGCGCAACGAGCGCATGGTTCTATCCTTAAATCGATTCCGATTTAAGAAATATGCAGCGGCGCTTTTGCTTCAGATCGAGGGACGCGCAAAGCAGCGCGACTTCTGTCCGAAGCCGCTTGGAGAGCAGATATAGGGCGCGGACCCGTGATAGGCGACGATGCGGGCTCGTGCCGCAGCAGGCCGAGCGGTTCGATTTTCCGGGTAGGTGTAAGCCTTCGACACGGGTGTCGTATCGACGACGACAACATTCTTTTTCGCGATGGCGGCCATGTCGTTGTCAACGACCGCACAAGCCGTTGCTCCGATCGCAAGAAGCGTCGCTCCCCCGGCAAGCATCGCCAAATGAAATGGACTCCAGCCTTTCGGCTGGGCTGCGGCGCGATTTTTGAACATGCCCAAATCCCTCGCATAAGACGCTTCCGGATGCAAGGCCGGTCGCGCAGCCCTGCGCGGTCGACCTCTCCCTCTTCTATCCGATCTTTATTGAGCAAAGTTTGAGCAACGGCGTGATTCCCGTTTTACGTGAAAAAATAGGGAAAATGATTAATCATTTGTTACTCTAAAGAACAATTGCGTAATTATTTGGGATATTTTATGTTTTTAAAGTTGACCGCGGTAACAAACGTCTTATCATTTCAATAGTAAATGAGTTAGCTGAAGAATAACCTCGAAATTATTCCTGTATGGGTACTCAGTTAAATGAATATCCGTCCGGGTAGTGGAGGTGTAAGGCGCCTTAATAATACAAAAGACTAAAACGTGGGGAGGAGTTTGTAATGCGTAGTTTCATTCCCGGCGAAGGCTATTCTGAAGTAAAGAACATAGCGGTGCTCAAGGATCTGGGCACCGCTCTTGTAAATGGCGGAGCCGGCTTTCTTGGCTCGCATCTCTGCGAAAGGCTTCTGCTGCGCGGGCATAGCGTCGTATGCCTCGACAACTTTTCCACCGGCCGCCGTGCAAATGTCGAGCATCTCGCATCGAATCCCCGCTTTCGCATCATCGAGCACGATGTCCGTCAGCCCTTCGATATCGAAGCGTCGCTGATCTTCAACTTCGCCTCTCCTGCTTCTCCGCCCGATTATCAACGGGATCCGGTGGGCACCTTGCTCACCAACGTACTCGGCGCCGTCAACACCTTGGACTGTGCGCGCAAGACCGGCGCGATCGTCGTTCAGTCGTCGACGTCGGAAGTCTATGGCGATCCGACTCAGAGCCCGCAGCGCGAATCCTATTGCGGCAATGTCAACTCCATCGGGCCGCGAGCCTGTTACGACGAGGGAAAACGCAGCGCCGAAACCCTCTTCTTCGACTATCACCGGACCTACGGCGTCGACATCAAGGTCGGCCGCATCTTCAACACCTACGGACCTCGCATGCGCCTGGATGATGGCCGCGTGGTCTCCAACTTCATCGTGCAGGCCCTGCGCAACGCCGACCTGACGATCTACGGCGACGGCCAGCAGACCCGCTCTTTCTGCTATGTCGATGATCTCGTCGAAGGTTTCCTGCGTTTCTCGGCAGCCGGCAGCGCATGCCACGGTCCGATCAATCTCGGTAACCCGGGCGAGTTTTCCGTTCGACGCCTGGCGGAGATCATCCGGGACCTCACCAATTCGCGCTCCCGCATCGTTCACCTGCCGGCTGTCGTCGACGATCCCCGCCAGCGGCGGCCGGACATCTCACGGGCGATGACGGAACTGGCATGGCAGCCTCATATCGAGCTCGAAGCCGGCCTGACGCGCACCGTTGAATATTTCGACGGCCTGCTTGCCGGGACGGAGCAGGCGGAGGCTGTATGAGATGCCCCGCTATATTCTCGTCACCGGCGGCGCCGGTTTCATAGGCAGTCATATCTGCAAAACGCTGTCGCGCGCCGGGATGATCCCGGTTACCTACGACAACCTCTCGACCGGACATGCCGACAGCGTCCGCTGGGGACCGCTCGTTCGCGGGGAACTCGGCGATGCGATCGCGCTGCGTCGGACGATGGCCGAATTTTCGCCCGATTGCGTCATCCATTGCGGCGCCAATGCCTATGTCGGCGAATCCGTCGATATGCCGAGGAAATATTACCGCAACAATGTCGTCGGCAGTCTCACGCTGCTCGAAGCCTGCCTCGACCAGGAAATCGATCGGATCGTCTTTTCCAGCAGTTGTGCCACCTATGGCGTCCCCGCCTCGTTGCCGATACGGGAGGAAAGCCCGCAGCAGCCGGTCAATCCCTATGGACGTACCAAGCTGATCTTCGAGATGGCGCTCGAGGATTTTGCCGCCGCCTATGGTATCCGCTTCGCCGCCCTACGGTATTTCAACGCGGCCGGCGCCGATCCGGATGGCGAGCTTGCCGAGCGTCACGAGCCCGAGACACATCTCATTCCTCGCGCCCTCCTCGCCGCCGCCGGCAGGCTGGAGCGGCTCGATATCTTCGGCACCGACTATTCGACCGAGGACGGAACCTGCGTTCGCGATTATATCCATGTCAGTGATCTCGCGCAGGCACATTTGGCCGCCGTCAATCACCTGATCGCAGACGGCGCCTCGCTGAGCGTCAATCTCGGTTCCGGCCGCGGCACGTCAGTGCGCGAGATCCTCGACGCGGTCTATCGCGCCAGCGGCCGCGAAGTCCCCGTCCGTTATCGCGCCCGCCGCCCCGGCGATCCGCCGATCCTGCTTGCCAATACGGCACGGGCCAAGGCAGAGCTCGGCTTCGTGCCGGCTCTTTCGGATATCGACACGATCATCCGCACTGCCGGACCCACCTTCGGGCTGGAGATGACGGCATGAGTCTGGTTTCGGAGATCGATCACCGGATCAGGACGGCGAAAGCCGCCGATGCATTCAACCCGGTTTTCACGGGTCGGAAGCGTGTCGCCTATGGTTTCGGCATCCTCTGCTGGCTGGCGGCGCTCGGCTATTTCTGGAGCTGGTGGTGTCAGTCCGCCCACATCATTTCCTGGCCAGCCTTCGTGCTCGTCACCGTCGTGCTTGCCTGGATAACGCTTGTCCCCGCCTATTTCATCCTGATCTTCCTCGATGCCAGAACGATCGGTTCGCGCGCCCTGCTGCCGCAAGGACGCGTGGCAATGGTCGTCACCAAGGCGCCGTCCGAACCCTTTGCCGTCGTCCGCGCCACGCTTCAGGCGATGCTCGATCAGACCGGTGTCGAGTTCGATGTCTGGCTGGCCGATGAGGATCCTTCCGCGGAAACCAGACGCTGGTGCGCCGAACACGGCGTGCTGATCTCGACGCGAAAGGGCGTGGCGGAGTATCACCGCACGACCTGGCCGCGCCGGACGCGGTGCAAGGAAGGCAATCTCGCCTATTTCTACGACCATTTCGGCTATGCGCGTTACGATTTTGTCGCCCAGTTCGATGCCGATCATGTGCCGACACCGACCTATCTCCGTGAAGTCCTGCGCCCCTTCGCCGATCCTGGCGTCGGCTATGTTTCCGCTCCCAGCATCTGTGATGCGAATGCCGCGGCGAGTTGGGTCGCGCGCGGCAGGCTCTATGCGGAGGCAAGTCTGCACGGTTCGCTGCAGACCGGTTACAACAATGGCTGGGCGCCCCTTTGCATCGGCTCCCACTATGCGGTCCGCACATCAGCCCTTCGCCAGATCGGTGGCCTTGGCCCCGAGCTTGCCGAAGATCATTCGACGACGCTGATGATGAACGCTGGCGGCTGGCGCGGCGTCCACGCGGTCGATGCGATCGCTCATGGCGACGGCCCGGCGAATTTCGCTGATCTCGCCGTGCAGGAATTCCAGTGGTCGCGCAGCCTCGTCACCATCCTGCTGCAATATTCCCGCCGCTACGTCGTCCATCTCCCCTGGCGGCTGAAATTCCAGTTCGTCTTTTCGCAGCTGTGGTATCCGCTCTTTTCCGCGGTCATGGCAGTGATGTTCCTGCTGCCGGTTGCCGCCTTGCTGACGGGCGAGGTCTTCGTCAATGTGACCTATCCGGATTTTCTGCTGCATTTCGCGCCGATGTCGATCATGCTGACGCTCTTTGCTTTCTTCTGGCGGGCCACGGGAACCTTCCGGCCGCACGATGCGAAACTGTTTGGATGGGAAGGGCTGGCCTTCACCTTTCTGCGCTGGCCATGGTCGCTGGCCGGCAGCCTGGCGGCCATTCGCGACCATATCTCCGGTTCTTTCGTCGACTTTCGCATCACCCCGAAGGGAAAGCAGCAGCAGCAGTCTTTGCCGCTGCGCGTCGTTGCGCCCTATCTTGCTCTCGCGGGGCTTTGCGCCGCGGCCATGGCACTCGCCGGCGAGGCCGCTGCCGCTCAGGGCTTTTATCTTTTCGCTGCGATGAACCTCGTGCTCTATCTGTCGCTGACGGTGCTGATCGTCATTCGTCATGCGATCGAGAACGGCCTGCCGCTGCTGCCGCAATCGCGCGGCCTCTGGCTCGCGACGGCCACCGGTTTGGCGATCTGCGTCACCGGCGGCTTGCAGGCGGCCAACCACGGTCTGCGCGGCCTCGAAGCCCTTTCCCATGGCCAGACGCTCATCAGTTTCAGCCAATCGCAATTTGCCGTCGCCGGGGCGGGCCTCGGCGGCAAGACCAGGACCGTGAAGTTTCGCCTCAGATGGAATGGATTCGGAAGCGCGGGACGGGACCAACAGGGTGTTTGAACCGGCCAACCGGCACGTGTCGAGGAGGAGCATATAATGAGCATCGGATCGAGACTGTATGGCATAGCCCTGGCTCTCAGCCTGTGCCTGCCTGTGATGGCGCACGCTGCCGAGGCCACTAAGACGCCGCCGACGCCGCTCAGCGCCTATGAACTCTATCGCATCTACGGTGACAAGACCTGGACCTGGGGCACCGGCGGCGGCCGTTTCTTCGATGAAGGCCGGCGGTTCGTGGCCTGGACCAACGACAAGGGCAAACAGTCCTTCGCCGAAGGCAAATGGGTGGTCGACGATCTCGGCCAGCTCTGCATGCGCGCGACCTGGACGAATGCCGAGGGAGCAGCCCGTGCCAGCACCTGTTTCGGTCACCGCAAGATCGGCAATACGATCTACCAGCGCCGTCAGCCGGACGGCAACTGGTACGTCTTCCGCCATTCTTCGGTGCGCCAGGATGACGAATTCGGCAAGCTCGTCTCTACGGATACAGTCAGCGCCAAGGCGTATGAACTGAAGCAGCTCCTGCTGAATCAGGTAATAGCCCGAAAAGGAGGGTGAGCCATGAAGAAGCTGACGAAAAATCACCTCTCGACCGCCGCGATCGCGCTGCTGCTGTTGTGCGTCGCGGGACTGCCGGGCCGAAGCGAGGTGCAATATGCGGGCATCGCGCCGAACCCGGCGGTGAGCGCGCGAACGATCATCGACAAACGCCCGGTCGTCCATGCCGACGGCATCAAGTTCGGCGCCTATGACCCGCATGGGGATTTCGGCGCCCAGGCCAATGTCTCGACCGAAGCCCTGTTCCTGCCGTGGGAAGACGTTGACCTGGAGACGCTGCGCCTTGCGGATGCCTATGCACTGGCCAGGGGCCGCAACCTGCTGATAACGGTGGAGCCTTGGTCCTGGGACGTCGATTGGCGGCTGACCTCGGGCGAGCTTCGCGCAAAGGTTCTGCGCGGCGACTACGATGTCAACATGCGGGCGATCGCGCAGATGATATCCCAGCTGAAAAGCCCCGTGATCGTCCGCTGGGGACAGGAGATGGAAGACAAATCCGGGCGGTTTTCGTGGGCCGGCTGGAACCCGCCAGACTATATCGCCGCCTACAAGCGCATGATGGACATCCTCCGCGAGGAGGCGCCCGGCACCGAGATCATGTGGTCGCCGAAGGGCCTGCCGGGCCTGCGGGACTACTATCCCGGCGACGACTATGTCGATCTGGTCGGATTGTCGGTCTTCGGGCTGGAGCGCTACGATGAACTTGCTTACAACAAGCACCGGACCTTCTCGGAAGCGCTGAGGCAGGGCTATGATCTCGTCGCCGACTATGGAAAGCCCATCTGGGTCGCAGAGCTCGGCTACGAAGGCGGCGACGCCTATATGAGGCCTTGGATCGAAACCGCGACGTTGAAACAGAGCGCCTTCCCGAACCTTCGGGAAGTGGTCTATTTTAATGACCGGGACGTGCATGCTTGGCCGTTCAATCTCGGCCGGCCTGACTGGCGCGTGGTCGAGAGCTTGGCGGCCAACTGATGTTGCTTAACGAGGGAGAGGCCCGCTGGGGTTTGCGGCCCTCTCCTCTCATATAAGGCAAGCGATCATCCCTTGAGCGTTGCCTTACCCTCTTCGACGAGCCGGGTCGCCGCATCGGCGGGCGAGGTCCGTTCGAAGGCGAGTTCGTCGCAGATCGGGCGCAGCACGCGCTGGTCGAATTGGGTTGCACCCATCGGCACCGGCGGCGGATATTCGCCGACCTGATCCTTGAGCATGTTGACGTATTTGACCGTCTCCTGCTCCGTCGGGTTCAGCTGCGGCAGAATGGCCTCACGCACGGCCGGCGACATCGGCACGCCACGCTCGACGCCGAGAATCTTGCCGGCTTCGATGTCGTTGACGAAGAAGTCGATGAATTTCGCGGCCGCTTCGCCGTTCTTCGTCGTGGCGCCGACGCTCCAGATCAGCGCAGGCCGGTAGTAGTGGCCGGACGGCCCGCCCTTCTTTTCCCGCGGCAGCATGGTGATGCCGATTTTGTTCTTGATGATCAGCTGATAGCCGATCATCTGGTTGGAATAGGCCATGCCGATCACCGATTTGCCGAGACCGAGGGCGTTGGTGTCAATGGTGTTTTGATCGAGCGTCTGGACGTCGGCAGCAACCGTGCCTCCCGCCTTACGCAGCTTCTCCCAATAGTCGAACCACTCCGTGGCATCGTCGGCCGTGAAACCGAGCCCCACCGTTTCCTTCGCAAAAAGGCTTTTGCCCCGCTGGCGCAGCCAGGCGTCGAACACATAGGCGTAGCGTGCCGCGTAGGGGCCGCCTGCCTTGCCCGAGGACTTGGAGAGTTCCACCGCGAGTTTGGCATATTCATCCCATGTCAGGTCGGGTGTTGGCACCGGAATGCCTGCCTTTTCGAATTCCACCGTGTCGAAGAACATTGAGAAAGAGTTGAGGCCGAGGCCGACACCATAGAGTTTCCCGTCGATGGTGGTCAGTTTCAGAACGTCGGCGCCGAAGGACTGGACCTTCAAGGTCGAGGGGACGAATTCGTCGAGCGGCATGCAGGCGCCGCGTTTGGAATAATCGGAGATCGTTCCCGGCTCGAGCTGAAAGACGTCGGCGATCGAGCGGCCGGCCATCTGCGTGGCGAGCTTCGTCCAGTAGCCGTCGCCTGAAAGCGATTCACCGACGATCGTGACACCGGGTGTTTTCGACTGGTAGAGTTTGGCGACATCGAGCGTCCGCTTGGCGCGGTCGTTCGACCCCCACCACATGGCTCGCAGCTGCGTGTCTTCGGCAAAGGCCGGGATGGCGCTTCCGGCGCCAAAGGCAAGGCCGGCAGCGGCACCGGCTGAACCCATCAGAAATGAACGGCGATTGACCTGCATGATATCCTCCCTTGTCCCAATTTGTCCGCTGCCATCCTCCATGGCGTTGTCGGATTTTCGCGAGACAGGTTACGCAAAAAAGAAATTATTGCAAGAAATAACGTTTGTATTGCAAATTTGCGTGATTTGCATAAAGTTTGCCTATGAGCAATGAAAAAGTCAGACGGCTGCGGCAGGCCGACATAGCCACATTAGCGGGCGTCTCCGTCTCGACGGTGTCGCGCGTGCTCGCCAACGAACCGGGCATCAGCGAGACCGTCCGGCGGCAGATATTGAAGGTGGCCGGCGAACACGGTTATCCCGTCAAGCCTGCTGCCGAAGCGGTTGCCGGTGGGCTGGCGCTGATTGCTAGCGACGGCGTCACCGGCGGGCTCAGCGTCTTCTACGAAGCGATCGTCGACGGCTTGCGCACCGGAGCCTCCGAAGCGGGCATGCCTTTCGAAATTCGGCTGGTCCGCGAGGATCGGATCACGCCGGATGCCGTGCGCGACTATATGCAGGCCGCGGGGGCTGCGGGTCTTTTTCTCGTCGGCATCGACCCCAACGAAAGCTTGCGCGACTGGCTGCAGGCCACCACGACACCGACCGTGCTTGTCAACGGCACCGATCCCAGGATGCAGTTCGACGGTGTTTCGCCGGCTAATTTCTTCGGTGCCTATGAGGCGGCCAGCCGGCTGACCCGGGCCGGCCATCGCCGTATCCTGCATCTGAGCGGCTCTCACCGCCATACGATTCGCGAGCGCATTCGTGGCTTCGAGGCGGCGATCGCCGCCGTCCCCGGCGCCGAAGGACGATTCGTTTCGCTGGCGCTCCAGGGCAGCGCCAGCCGCGAGGCCCACGAACGCACCGCGGCAGTCCTTGCCGAGAATGCCGGCTTCACCGCGGCGTTCTGCATGAATGATTTCATTGCCGTCGGCGTTTTGGAGGCCGTCACCGAGGCCGGCCTGCGGGTGCCCGAGGATTTCGCGATTATCGGTTTTGATGATCTGCCCTGCGCATTGATGACCAATCCGCGGCTTTCCACCATGCGCGTCGACCGTGCCGCTCTCGGGCGCGAGGCCGTGTCGCTGATGCTGACCCGGTTCCGCAACCGAACAGCGGCTGCGCGCCACATCTGCCAGGCGGTCGTTCCCGTTCCGGGGGGGAGCGTTGCCAATACCGAGAACCCGTAAGAGGTGCCGATGACCTATGATCCTGCCAGCGCCAATCCGCTTGCCGGCAATCCGCTGGAAACCCGCGCCGATATGAGCCGCGCTCTGCTCGCTCTCTTCGATCCGCTGCTTCCCTGTTTTTCGCAGGGCAACGCTCGAGTCAGGCTCAGTGGCGCAGCCGCTCATTTCGATCGGGCGGCGGCCGATCTCGAGGGTTTTGCCCGCCCGCTCTGGGGGTTGGCGCCTTTTGGCGCCGGGGGTGGCGACTTCGCCCATTGGCATCGATTTGCCGAAGGTCTCGCAAACGGCACCGACCCCGCCCATCCCGAATATTGGGGAACAGTCAACGGCCGGGATCAGCGGATGGTCGAGCTTGCTGCCCTTGGCTTTGCCCTGGCGCTGGTGCCGGAAAAGATCTGGGAGCCGCTCGATGCGCGCGCCCGCAGCAATGTCGTCGCCTATCTCAAACATGCCAGACAGTTCGACTATGCCGATAACAACTGGAAATTTTTCCGCATCTTCGTCGATATCGCCCTCGATCGTCTCGGCGTCGATTTCGACCGCAGCCTGACGCGGCAATATCTGCAGGAGCTCGAAGGCTTCTATATCGGCGATGGCTGGTATCGCGACGGCAACGTGCGTCGTATCGACCACTACATTCCCTTTGCCATGCATTTTTATGGGCTAATTTATTCGAAGCTCGTCGATGACGATTATGCGAAACGCTATCGCGAGCGCGCCATCCTCTTCGCCCGGGATTTCCGCCACTGGTTTGCCGCCGACGGCGCGACGATTCCCTTCGGCCGCAGCCTGACCTATCGCTTCGCCTGCGCCGGCTTCTGGTCGGCGCTCGCCTTTGCCGATGTCGAGGCTTTACCCTGGGGCGAAGCCAGGCATCTCTGCTTGCAGCATCTGCGCTGGTGGAGGGACAAGCCGATTGCCGACCGCGACGGCGTTCTCTCGATTGGTTTCGGCTACCCGAACCTGCTGATGTCGGAGAGCTACAATTCCGCCGGCTCGCCCTATTGGGCCTTGAAGGCCTTCCTGCCGCTGGCGATCGCGGAGAACCATCCCTTCTGGAGCGCCGGCGAGAAGGCGCCGGAACAGGCGCCTGAGGTCGTTCCCCAGCGCCATCCCGGCATGGTTCTCATCCGGGCGGGCCGCGATGTCGTGGCCCTTTCTTCCGGCCAGGAAAACCTGCAGATGCGTTTCGGCACCGAGAAATACGCAAAATTCGCCTATTCCACCCGGTACGGCTTCAGCGTCGAGTCCGACGAACGCGGCTTTGCGCTTGCCGCCTTCGATTCTATGCTGGCCTTCAGCGATGACGGCCTGCACTACCGCGTGCGTGAAACGAATGAGGGGGCCCGGCTCGCGGGTGATGTGCTTCATTCGAAATGGTCGCCTTTCCCCGATGCCGAAGTCGAAACCTGGCTCGTGCCCGCCGCCCCCTGGCATATCCGCCTCCACCGGATCAGGTCGGGCCGGCCGCTGCGGATTGCCGAAGGCGGCTTTGCCATCGGCCGCCGCGACTTCGAGCAGGATCGGCTGTCGGCCTCGGAGGGGGCGGCCTTTGCGATCGGAGAAGCCGATTTCTCCGGCATTCTCGATCTCGGCTCTTCGATCAAACGTGTCGGACTTGCCCAAAAGGCCCAGCCCAACACCAATGTGATCGTCGCCAAGACCATCGTGCCGCAGCTGCGCGGTCAGATTCCGGCCGCCGAGACCATCCTGGTGACGGCGGTGCTGGCGCTCGCCGATCCCGCCGCTGTAACGTCCGCCTGGACGCGGCCGCCGAAAGCGCCTGATATTGCGGCGCTGGAGGCCCTGGTACGGGAAAAGGGCGTGACCGTCAGCGCCATCGAAGCGCCGGGTCAGATGCCATGAGCGGTCCGGCCATCGTCCTTGCCATGGAGCCGTCACGCACGGAGCATGTCCTGCCCGATGAGATCCTGCGCCGGCTCGATGCCATCGGCCGCCTTCTCGATCCCGAGCCGCTGCAGCGCCTCGACGACGCGCGGGCAAGACGCCTGCTTTCAGAAGCGGAGATCCTGATTACCGGCTGGGGTGCGCCCTATGTCGGGCCTGAGATTCCGGCTGCCGCACCGCAGCTTCGCCTCATCGTCCATGCGGCGGGCACGGTGAAGGGTATCGTCGACGATGCCATCTTCGAAGCCGGCATAGCGGTCAGCCACGCGGCCGAAGCCAATGCCGTGCCCGTTGCCGAATTCACGCTGGCTGCGATCCTCTTCGCCGGCAAACGTGCCTTCCGTTTCCGTAACCTCTACGTCGGCGACCGCAACCGTGATCGGACCTATCCGATGCAGCGGGAAGCGATCGGCAATTATGGACGAACCCTCGGCATCGTCGGCGCCTCGCGCATCGGCCGACGGGTGATCGAACTCCTGAAACCCTTCGACTACAGGCTGCTGCTGTTCGATCCCATGCTCGATGCAGCCGAAGCAGCCGGTCTCGGAGCTGAAAAGGTCGATCTCGACGATTTGATGCGGCGCGCGGATATCGTTTCCCTGCACGCGCCGTCACTGCCGTCGACGCAGCATATGATCGATGCGCGAAGACTGTCGCTGATGAAGGACGGGGCAACGCTGATCAACACCGCGCGCGGCATTCTCATCGATGAGGCCGCTCTGCTTTCGGAGCTGAAGACCGGCCGCATCGATGCGGTCATCGACGTCACCGATCCGGAAATTCCGGAGGCGGATTCGGCCTTCTACGATCTGCCGAACGTTTTCCTGACCCCGCACATTGCCGGCGCAATCGGTTTGGAACGGGCGCGTCTCGGCGAGATGGCGGCGGATGAGGTCGAGCGTTTCACGACCGGGCGGCCGCTGCTCTACCAGATCCGCCGGCAGGATCTCGAAAACATCGCCTGACGCTTTACGTTAGCGTGGTGTCCTTAGCGAATTGGGTGAGCCGTCATTGGCAAGTTCGGGCATCAGCTCGGCGATATCGACCACCTTGCCGGTGCGCGAACTCGTCAGCGCGGCAATGCCGCAGAGAACGGACATGGCGCCTGCCCGGGTGCCGGCGCGCTGGCCGAGCCTGTCTTCCATGCCGGGCTTGAAGATCATGTTGCGCATCCGGTCGTCGCCGCCGTAGTGGCCGCCGGTGAAATGCGGGACGACGATGCGCTCGACAGCTTCCTTACCATTCGGGAAATTGCGGATGAGCAGGATCGTATCCTCTTTTGGCTGTTCCCAGGGCTGCGCCTCATACTGGCGGATTTCGATGCGGCCTTTCGTTCCGTTGAAGGCCAGGTGATGACCCTCGATCGGCTGGAAGGTGTTCAGCGAATAGGAGACGTGGACGTTGTTGCGGTAGCGGATGGACACGACCATCGTGTCGGGGATGTCGATGTCTTCGCGGAAGACGCAGCCGTCCCGGAAATAGCCGTCGATCTCAGAAGGATCCTCATAAAGTGAATCGAGGAACGGATCCTTTTCGATATCGAGATAATAGTCGCATTCATGCGCGTGCGGACAGAGTTTGCAGCGAGGCCCGCGAAACGGGCCCTTGCGGCCGTAGTTCTGCAGGTCGGCAAAAGAGGTGACAGACTCCGGATCGCTGTCGAGATACCAGTTCAGTAGATCGAAATGGTGGGTGGCCTTGTGGACGAACAGGCTGCCGGAATTTTCCGTATAGGCATGCCAGCGGCGGAAATAGTCGGCGCCGTGCTTGGTGTTGAGATACCAGTGAAAATCGACCGAGGTCACCCGGCCGATCTCGCCGGCATTCAGCAGTTCCTTGATCTTGGCGGCCGTCGGCGCATAGCGGTAGTTGAAGGAGACGTCGACCCGGCGGCCGGTGCGCTTTTCGGCATCGAGAATCCGGCGAATTTTCTCGATCGAGGTGGTCATCGGCTTCTCGGTGATGACGTCGATGCCGGATTCCAGTGCCCGCACGATGATATCGTCATGTGTATGGTCAGGCGTGCAGACGATGGCGAGATCCGGCCTCTGCTCGGCAAGCATGGAATCGATGTTGTCATAGAGCGGAGCATTGCTGCCGATCATGTTGCGGGCGCGCTCGCCGCGAAGCGAGTTCTTTTCGACGATGGCTTTGAGGTCGACATGTTCGCGCCAGCCGGCAAGCAGGTCCTTGCCCCACATGGTGGTGCCGCGGTTACCGGTGCCGATCAGGGCAAAACGGCGTTTCTCCATCGAATGACTCCTCTTTCATACGTGATGAAACAATTGGATTTGTAATCAGATCTGGCAGCAGTTCCGGAAGCGCTCGACGCAAGTGGCGATCACCTCCTCGGCCGGACGCTTCCACCAGTTTTCGGCCGAAAAGATCTCCACTTCCTGCGCGCCGAAGAACCCGGCGGCTTCGATCATCCGTCTTATGCCCTTGAGGTCGATGACGCCATCGCCCATCATGCCGCGGTCGAGCAGCATATCCTTCGTCGGCGCCAGCCAGTCGCAGATGTGATGGGCAAAGATACGGTTCATGCGTCCGGCGCGAGCAATCTGGTTGGCAAGATCGGGATCCCACCAGACATGGTAGACGTCGATCGCGACGCCGACATCCTCGCCGAGCGGCTCGCACATGTCGAGCGCCTGGCCGAGCGTGTTCACGCAGGCCCGGTCGGCCGCATACATCGGATGCAGCGGCTCGATCGCAAGTTTCACGCCTGATGCCTGCGCGTGCGGCAGCACCGCGGCAATGCCATCGAAGACCATCTGACGGGCGGCGACGATATCCTTCGAAGCGCCCGGCAGGCCGCCGACGACGAGCACGAGGCAGTCGGCGGAAAAGGCCGCCGCCTCGTCGATGGCGCGCCTGTTGTCGTCGAGGTTTTTCTGCCAGTCGGCCTCGGTTGCCGCCGGAAAGAAGCCGCCGCGGCAGAGGCCGGTCAGCTTGATGCCGTTCGACTTGGCGATCCGCACCGCCTCGTCGAGACCGGCCTTGGCGACCTGGTCGCGCCAGGGCGCGATCGAGGTAATGCCGTGCTTCAGGCAGATATCGACGGCTTCCGCGAAGCCGCACTGCTCGCGGATCGTCGCCAGGTTGATCGAGAGTCCTTCGACCTTCATGTCATTCTTCTCCCGTGCGGTGTCGTGTTTCAGTTGACGCCGTGGACGGCAAGCACCTGTTTCATGCGCACGGTTGCGAGTTCAGGATCGGCCAGAACCCGCGCCTTGTCGGCCAGGCGGAAGAGTTCGGCCAGATGTGTGAGCGAACGCGTGCTCTGCTGCCCGCCGACCATGGTGAAATGATCCTGCAGACCATTGAGATAGGCGAGGAAGACGACGCCGGTCTTGTAGAAGCGGGTCGGCGCCTTGAAGATGTGGCGCGACAGCGGCACGGTCGGCTCCAGCAGGTCGAAGAATTCGTGATTGCTCTTGCGGCCGAGCGCGTCGAGTGCTGCCGAAGCCGCCGGCGCGATGGCGTCGAAAATGCCGAGCAGCGCATCGGAATGGCCCTCTTCGTCGCCGGCAATCAGTTCGGCATAGTTGAAATCGTCGCCGGTATACATGCGCACGGATCTCGGCAGTTGCCGGCGCATCGTCACCTCCTTCTGCTTGGAAAGCAGCGAGATCTTGATGCCGTCGACCTTTGAGGCATTGGCCTCGATCACGCCAAGGCAGGTTTCCATTGCCTTGAGGTGGTCGCCATTGCCCCAGTATCCCTCGAGCGCCGGGTCGAACATTTCTCCGAGCCAGTGGATGATGACGGGTTCTTTTACCTGGCGAAGAATGCGGCCATAGACCCTGATATAGTCGTCCGGCCCCTTGGCCGCGACGGCAAGCGCCCGACTTGCCATCAGGATGATGCGGCCGCCGGCCGCCTCCACCGTTTCGATCTGCTCTTCATAGGCCTTGATGATCGTATCGACGGTCACATCGGGACCGGGCGACAAATGGTCGGTGCCGGCGCCGCAGGCGATCAGCGCGTCCTTGCGGCCGGCCGCCTCGGCAAGCGCCCGGCGGATGAGGTCGCGCGCCTCCGGCCAGCCGAGACCCATGCCGCGCTGCGCCGTATCCATCGCTTCGGCGACGCCGAGGCCGAGATCCCAGAGCCGGTGGCGGAAGGCGAGCGTTCGCTCCCAGTCGATCGCCGGCGTCAGCCAGGGGTCGTTGTCGGCAAGCGGATCGGCGACCACATGGGCGGCGGCAAAGGCGATGCGCGGAAAGCTTTTGGCGTCGCGCTTCTTCAGTTCGATCGGCATACCGGTCAGCGTATAGGGAACGATCTTGCCGTCGAGGGGGAGATTGATCGTTGTCACGGCTCAGAACTCCAGTACGGGGACGTCGAGCCAGCGGCGTTCGGACCAGGATTTCAGCCCGAGTTCGGCAAGCTGCACACCCTTGGCGCCAGCTTCGAGGCCGTAGGGCCACGGCGCATCTTCGACCACATGGCGGATGAACATTTCCCACTGCGCCTTGAAGCCGTTGTCGAAGGCCTGGGTATCCGGAACCTCGTCCCAGGTCTTGTAGAAATCGATCGTCTGCGGCTGGTCGGGGTTCCACACCGGCTTCGGCGTGTTGACGCGGTGCTGGCTCCAGCATTTCGTCAGGCCGGCCACGGCCGAACCATGCGTGCCGTCGACCTGGAAGGTGACGAGATCGTCGCGGCGCACGCGCACCGCCCAGGAGGAATTGACCTGCGCGATCACGCCGCCTTCAAGTTCGAAGGTTGCATAGGCCGCATCGTCGGTGTCGCAGTCATAAGGCTTGCCCTGCTCGTCGATGCGGCGCGGAATATGCGTGGCGCCGAGGCAGGAGACGGCCTTCACCTCGCCGAACAGATTGTCGAGCACGTAGCGCCAGTGGCAGAGCATATCGAGGATGATGCCGCCGCCGTCGCCCTTGCGGTAGTTCCAGGAAGGTCGCTGGGCGGGCACGCCCCAATCGCCTTCGAAGACCCAGTAGCCGAATTCACCGCGCACCGAGAGGATCTTGCCGAAGAAGCCGGAATCCCTGAGCAGCGCCAGCTTGCGCAGGCCCGGCAGGAAGAGCTTGTCCTGCACGACGCCATGCTTGAGGCCGGAGCGCCGCGCTTTGCGGGCAAGGTCGATCGCCACCTGCAGATCGTCGGAAATCGGCTTTTCGCAATAGACGTGCTTGCCGGCGTCGAGCGCCTTGGACAGAAGCTCGGCGCGCATCAGCGTCGTGCCGGCATCGAAGAAGATCGTGTCGTCGGGATTGGCGAGCGCGGCATCGAGATCGGTCGACCAGCGCTTGATGTTATGCTTCTTCGCCAGCTCTTCCATCTTCGCGCCGTTGCGGCCGACGATGATCGGGTCGATCTCGAGTTTCTCGCCCGATTTCAGCGTGATGCCACCCTGGTCGCGGAAGGCGAGGATAGAGCGAACCAAGTGCTGGTTGTAACCCATGCGGCCGGTGACGCCGTGCAAGATGATCCCCAAGCGTGCCATGTTTTCCTCCCTGCAATCTTTTATGGCGGGAGCGGGCGTCCTGGCCCGGCCCTCCCAAGCCGGTAACTAAACGGTTACTTGATGGCAGAAGAGCGGCGAGCCTGTCAATAGTCAAATCCTGCTTTCGCTATTCAGCGCTTGATCGAGGCGAGGGTGACGTGGACGATATGCCTTTCCCAGGCACTGAGATTGGCCGGCTCGATCAGGTCGCGGCCGAAGATCGTCGAAAGCGTATACTGGTTGGAAAGGTAGAAATAGCCGAGCGAGGCGATCGTCAGATAGACATGCAGGGGATCGGCGGTCTCGATGAAGACGCCCTGCTTCTTGCCCTGCTCGAGCACTTGGGAAAGCTCGCCGATCAGATGCGAATGCAGTTCCTTGAGCCGGATGGACTGACGCAGCCAGCGGGCGCGATGCAGGTTTTCGGTGCCGAGCAGGCTGAGGAATTCCGGATGCTGGAGGAAATAACGCCAGGTGAAGAGCGCCAGTTCGCCGATACCTTCCTCGGGGCTGCGGTCGCCGATATGCAGCGCGCGTTCCGCCGTGCGGATGCCGACATAGGCCTCTTCGAGCACCTTGAGGTAGAGCTGCTCCTTGTCGCCGAAATAGTGGTAGAGCATGCGTTTGTTGGTGCCGGCACGTTCGGCGATGGCGTCGACGCGGGCTCCGCCCATGCCGTTTTCGGCGAATTCGCGGGTTGCTGCCTCGAGAATGGCGGCGCGTGTCCGCTCCGGATCGCGTTGCGCCGTCCGCTCCGTCGACGGTCGCCGGGCCGGCTTCTTTTCGCTGTTTCCCCCGCTGTCGTGCATCGCTCCACCCCTGTCTTCACGTGTTGCGCTCATAAGCCTTCGGTGCGAAATTGTAAAAACCGAATTTGGAAGGGCGGCCCGCTGGAACGGAATGCTGAGAGCATGATGTCGCCGAAAACCGCTGACACTTTCGACATCATGCTCTGACCGACACCGCTTGACAGGCTTGCCGCTTTGCTCGTAGCTTGTAACCAATTAGTTATTTGCGCAAGCAAAACTAAATTGGAAGCGTGTGGAGGCGCTTCCCTTTGGAGGAGGAAAAAATGACTCTACGTGTTAGCAGACGTAATTTCGTGGCCGGAAGCGCAGCACTTCTGTCGCTTTCGGCGCTCGGAACCAGCGCCTTGGCAGAGGAAACGCGCTTGCGTCTCCTGTGGTGGGGCTCGCAGCCGCGCGCCGACCGCACCAACAAGGTGTCGCAGCTCTATCAGACGAAGAACCCGGGCACCTCGATCACCGGCGAATTCCTTGGCTGGGGCGATTACTGGCCGCGTCTGGCGACCCAGGTCGCCGGCCGCAACGCGCCCGACATCATTCAGATGGACTATCGCTACATTGTTCAATACGCCCGGCGCGGCGCGCTCGCGCCGCTTGAATCCTATATGCCGGCCAAGCTCAATCTCGACGATTTCGACAAGGCGCAGATCGAAGGCGGCAGCGTCGACGGCCATCTCTATGGCGTCAGCCTGGGCGCCAATTCGGCTGCAACCGTGCTGAATACAACGGCCTTCAAAGAAGCGGGCGTCGATCTGCCGACGCAGGCGACCACCTGGGATGAATTCGCCCGAATGGGTGCTGAAATCACCAAGGCGGGCAAGCGCAAGGGCATGTTCGGCCTCGCCGACGGCAGCGGCGGTGAACCGCTGTTCGAAAACTGGCTGCGCCAGCGCGGCAAGGCGCTCTATACCGCCGACGGCAAGATCGGTTTCGGTGTGGACGACGCATCGGAATGGTACGATATGTGGGCCAAGTTCCGTGCGGCCGGCGCCTGTGTCCCTGCCGATATCCAGGCTCTCGACAAGAACGATATCGAAACCAATACGGTGTCGCTCGGCAAGGCTGCCGCCGGTTTTGCCCATTCCAACCAGTTCGTCGCCTATCAGGCCATGAACAAGGACAAGCTGGCGCTCACCAACTACATGCGCATCAAGCCGGACTCGAAGGGCGGCCATTATCGCAAGCCTTCGATGTTCTTCTCGGTCTCGGCGCAGTCGAAGTCGATCGATCAGGCGGTTGATTACATCAACTTCTTCGTCAAGAACCCCGAGGCTGTGCTGCTCCTGGATGTCGAGCGCGGCATTCCGGAATCGGCCGCCATGCGAGAGGTCGTCGCGGCGAAGCTCGACGACAACGGCAAGGTTGCGTTGGCCTATGTCAGCGGCCTTGGCGATCTCGCCGGCAAATTGCCGCCGCCGCCGCCGGCCGGTGCCGGCGAAGGCGAGTTGATGCTGCGCAACATTGCCGAACAGGTCGGTTTCGGACAACTCTCTCCCTCCGACGGCGGCAAGCAGCTTGTCACTGAAATTACGCAGATTCTCGCACGAGGCTGATGCCGTATGAGCAATGCGATGCGCACGCCCGCAGGGGCCATATCAGTGGAAAGATATCAGGGGGCCGTGGCCGAAGGACGCTTCCGGCGTCTTTGGAATGCCAATGCTCCCGGCTATCTCTTCCTCCTTCCGTGGCTCGTCGGCTTTTTCGGGCTGACGCTCGGGCCGGCCCTGATTTCGCTTTACCTGTCCTTCACCGACTTCGACATGCTGCAGTCACCGCGGTGGGTAGGAGTTGCGAATTACGTGCGCATCGCCACGGCGGATCCGAAATTTTCCGCCGCAATGCACGTCACCCTGACCTATGTCGTCTTCTCGGTGCCGTTCAAACTGACCTTTGCCTTGCTGGTCGCCATGGCACTGAACCGCGGCCTGCGTGGGCTGTCGATTTATCGCGCCATCTTCTACCTGCCGTCACTGCTCGGCGGCAGCGTTGCCATCGCCGTGCTCTGGCGCCAGCTTTTTGCCAGCGACGGCCTCGTCAACGCCGCCCTGGCCCAGATTGGCATCGAAGGGCCGAGCTGGATCTCGCATCCGAACTATTCGATCTATACGCTGGTGGCGCTGTCCGTCTGGCAGTTCGGGTCGCCGATGATCATCTTTCTCGCCGGCCTGCGCCAGATACCGCAGGATATGTATGAGGCGGCGAGCCTCGACGGCGCCTCGAAATTCCGGCAGTTCTACAAGATCACGCTGCCGCTTCTGACGCCGGTGATCTTCTTCAACGCGGTCGTCCAGACGATTGAAGCGTTCAAGGCCTTCACGCCCGCCTTCATCATATCGGGCGGCACCGGCGGGCCGATCAACTCGACGCTGTTCTACACGCTCTACCTTTATCAGGAGGCCTTCGGCAATTTCCGCATGGGCTACGCCTCGGCGCTCGCCTGGATCCTGGTCGTGATCATCGCGATCTTCACCGCCTTCTCCTTCCTGACCTCGCGTTATTGGGTGCACTACGATGACTGAGATGACCGCTTCCGTCACTGCGGCCAGGCCGCCATCCGATATCACCAAACGCAGCCTGCCCGGGTCGCTCATTGTCCACGCCCTGCTGATCGCCGCTTCGCTTCTCATGGTCTATCCGCTGTTGTGGATGGTTTCGGCATCGGTCAGGCCGGAAACCGAGATCTTCTCGTCGACCTCGCTCATTCCGTCGTCGATCGATTTTTCCTCTTATGCCCGCGGGTGGGTCGGCCTCGACGTCAGCTTCGGCCGGTTCTTCTGGAATTCGCTCGTCATCTCGCTGCTGGTCGTGACAGGCAATGTCATCGCCTGCTCGCTGACGGCCTTCGCTTTTGCGCGGCTGCGTTTTGCCGGCCGGAACTTTTGGTTCGCGATCATGCTCGGCACGCTGATGATACCCTATCACGTGACGCTGATCCCGCAATATGTGCTCTTCCTCAACCTTGGCTGGGTCAACACCATCCTGCCGCTCGTCGTGCCGAAGTTCCTGGCAAGCGACGCCTTCTTCATCTTTTTGATGGTGCAGTTCTTCCGCGGCATTCCGCGGGAACTCGATGAGGCGGCGATGATGGACGGCTGCAGCGCCTGGCGGATCTATTGGAAGATCATGCTGCCGCTGTCGCTGCCGGTGCTGGCAACGGCCGCCATTTTTTCTTTCATCTGGACCTGGGACGATTTCTTCGGGCCGCTGATCTACCTGAACGACATGAACACCTATACGATCCAGCTCGGCCTGCGCACCTTCGTGGATTCCACCAGCGCTTCGGATTGGGGTGGTCTCTTCGCCATGTCGACTCTGACGCTGGTGCCGGTCTTCTTCTTCTTCCTGTTCTTCCAGCGCCTGCTGATCGAGGGCATCGCCACGACCGGCATGAAACGCTGATGGCAGTAGTGGAAAAGAGTGACATGAGCATCAAAACCGTCGCGATCGTCGGCTGCGGCATCGGCCGTTCGCATATCGTCGAAGGCTATCTGCCGCATTCCGACAAGTTCAAGGTGACGGCGATCTGCGATCTGAACGTAGAACGCCTGACCGCCGTCGGCGACGAGTTCGGTATCGAACGCCGCACCACCTCTTTCGAGGAACTGCTCGCCGACGACACGATCGACATCATCGATATCTGCACCCCGCCAGGCATCCATCTGGAACAGGTGGTCGCCGCTCTCGGTGCCGGCAAGCATGTCGTCTGCGAAAAGCCACTGACGGGCTCCCTTGCCGGGGTCGATACGATCATGGAAGCGGAAAAGAACGCCAAAGGCGTGCTGATGCCGATCTTCCAGTACCGCTATGGCGACGGCATCCAGAAGGCCAAACGAATCATCGACGCCGGCATTGCCGGCAAAGCCTATACGGCTTCGGTCGAAACCTTCTGGCTACGCAAACCGGAATATTACGCCGTGCCCTGGCGCGGCAAATGGGCGACGGAACTCGGCGGCGTGCTCGTCACCCATGCGCTGCATCTGCACGACATGCTGATGCATCTGATGGGACCGGCGGCGAGGGTCTTCGGCCGGGTCGCCACCCGCGTCAACGATATCGAGGTCGAGGATTGCGCCTCCGCCAGCCTGCTGATGGAAAACGGCGCCTTCGTCTCGCTGTCCTGCACGCTCGGCTCGCAGGAGCAGATCAGCCGGCTGAGGCTGCATTTCGAGAACGTCACTTTCGAAAGCACGCACGAACCCTACACGCCTGGAAAGGACCCCTGGAAGATCATCGCGGCCAATGATGACGTCAGGCAAAAAATCGACCGTGTGGTCGGCGATTGGCAGCCCGTCGCGCCGCGGTTCACCACCCAGATGGGACAGTTCCACGCCTTCCTCAGCGGCAATGGACCGCTGCCGGTGACAACAACGGATGCGCGCCGCGCCCTCGAACTTGTCACCGCTATCTATCAATCCTCCGACAGCGGCGCCGAAGTGCCGCTGCCGGTCGGTCCCGACAGTCCGAAATACGCCGATTGGCGCGCAAGAACCAAGTAACCGACAAATAAACGAGAGGGTTTTGAGAAGATGGCAACCAGTGTCGTTCTTCAGAAGGTCGAGAAGCGCTACGGCGCGATGGATGTGATCCATGGCATCGACCTGACGATCGATCCCGGCGAATTCGTCGTTTTTGTCGGGCCCTCCGGCTGCGGAAAATCGACCCTTCTGCGCATGATCGCCGGCCTCGAAGAGATATCGGGCGGCGCGCTGCTGCTCGACAGCGAGCGCATGAACGAGGTGGCGCCGGCCAAGCGCGGCATTGCCATGGTTTTCCAGTCCTATGCGCTCTATCCGCATATGTCGGTCTACAAGAATCTCGCCTTCGGCCTGGAGACGGCGGGTTACAAGAAGGCGGACATCCAGCCGAAGGTCAAACGGGCCGCCGAAATCCTGCAGATCGAGAAGCTCCTGGAGCGTAAGCCGAAGGCGCTGTCCGGCGGCCAGCGCCAGCGTGTCGCGATCGGCCGCGCCATCGTGCGCGAGCCACGTATCTTCCTGTTCGACGAACCGCTGTCGAACCTCGATGCCGAACTGCGAGTGCAGATGCGGGTCGAGATTTCCCGCCTGCACCGGCAGCTCGGCAACACCATGATCTACGTCACCCATGACCAGGTCGAAGCCATGACGATGGCCGACAAGATCGTCGTCTTGAATTCGGGCCGCATCGAGCAGGTGGGCGCGCCGCTCGATCTCTACAACAATCCCGCCAACCGCTTCGTCGCCGGCTTCATCGGCAGCCCGAAGATGAATTTCCTGAAGGCGCGCATCGAACA
Source organism: Rhizobium esperanzae (assembly GCF_002204185.1). Taxonomy (GTDB): domain Bacteria; phylum Pseudomonadota; class Alphaproteobacteria; order Rhizobiales; family Rhizobiaceae; genus Rhizobium; species Rhizobium esperanzae. Next base: position 27,364 of record NZ_MXPU01000025.1, read on the forward strand.
GGTCGGCGAGGCTGAAACCAGCATTCATGTCTGCGGCAACTCCGTCCGCCTGCCGCGCCGGCTGAAAGGCGAGGCCGGTCAGGAGGTCACCTTCGGCATTCGCCCCGAACATCTTTCGCTTACAGAGGGCGCCATCACGCTCTCGACCGTCAATGTCGATCTCGTCGAAAATCTTGGCGGCGCCACCATGCTCTACACCACGACGCCGGATGGGCAGCTCTTGACGATCGCCCTTGACGGCCAGCAGAAGGTCGAGCGGGGCGCCAATGTGAAGACTTTCTTCGATCCCGCCCGCTGCCACGTATTCGACGCCGCCGGTAAAACGATCTGACTCTCCGGAGCGCTCCCGCGAGTCCAGCAGGACGCGTAGCGCTGCCGCCGCTGCTTGACAGCCAATCCTGCTCTGTCCCATCATTTCGGAAGGGGCCGCAAGGAGGGTAAGCATGACGCCTGAGGATAGGATTCATGCGCTTGGCATCTGGCAGGGCTCGATCGAAATATTGCCGATCGCGGGCGGCATCACCAACAGGAACTATCTGGTCAGCGATGCCGTCGCCCGTTGCGTGGTGAGATTGGGCACCGACATTCCGATCCACCACATTAGCCGCCAGAACGAGCTTGCCGCCAGCCGCGCCGCACATGCCGCCGGCCTGTCGCCCGCCGTCATCCACCATTCGCCTGGCGTGCTGGTGCTCGAATATATCGAGGCGAGGGCACTTGTGCCGGAGGATATTAGGACGCCTGACATGCTTGCCAGGGTGGTGCCGCTGGTGCGTGCCTGCCACCACGACATCGCCCGGCATTTCCGCGGCCCGGCGATGATCTTCTGGGTCTTCCACGTCATCCGCGATTATGCCGCCAGCCTGAGGGCGGCGGGCAGCGCCCACCTTCCCTTGCTTGCGAAACTCCTCGCTAGGGCCGAGACGCTGGAAGAAGCGGCAGGACCTTTCGAGATCGCCTTCGGTCACAATGACCTGCTGGCCGCCAATTTTCTCGATGACGGCAAGCGGCTATGGCTAATAGACTGGGATTATGCGGGCTTCAACACGCCGCTTTTCGATCTCGGTGGATTGGCTTCCAACAACGAACTGCCGGAAGCAGCCGAGCGGATGATGCTGGAGATATATTTCGGCCGGCCGCCAACCGATGAACTCATCAGACGCTACGCTGCGATGAAATGCGCCTCGCTGCTGCGCGAGACGCTCTGGAGCATGATTTCTGAAATCCATTCCACGATCGATTTCGACTATGCCGCCTATACGGCAGAGAATCTCGCTCGTTTCGAGCGCGCCTATCAAGCCTTTGAACGGGATAATAAATGACGAGACAATTACCGAAGACGGCAAAGGCCGTGGTCATCGGCGGCGGCATCATCGGCTGCTCGACAGCCTATCATCTCGGCAAGCTCGGCTGGACCGATACCGTTCTCTTGGAACGGAAGAAGCTGACCTCCGGCACCACCTTTCATGCCGCCGGCCTTGTCGGCCAGCTGCGCACAAGCGCCAACATCACCCAGCTGCTCGGTTACTCGGTCGATCTCTACAAGCGGCTGGAAGAGGAAACCGGCCTTGGCACCGGCTGGAAGATGAATGGCGGCCTGCGGCTTGCCTGCAACGAGGAGCGCTGGACCGAAGTGAAGCGCCAGGCGACCACCGCCCAGTCCTTCGGCCTCGACATGCAGTTGCTGACGCCGCAGGAAGCCTTCGATCTCTGGCCGCTGATGACGGTTGACGATCTGGTCGGCGCCGCTTTCCTTCCCACAGACGGTCAGGCCAACCCTTCCGACATCACCCAGGCGCTCGCCAAAGGCGCCCGCATGGCAGGCGTTTCGATCTTCGAGGATACCGAAGTCCTCGACCTCGAAATCGACAAGGGGAAGATTCGCGCCGTCATCACCGCAGAGGGGCGCATCGAATGCGAGCGGGTCGTCGTCTGCGCCGGCCAATGGACGCGCGCCTTTGCAGCCCGCTTCGGCGTCAACGTGCCGCTGGTCTCGGTCGAACATCAATATATCATCACCGAATCCTTCGGCGTGCCTTCCAACCTGCCGACGCTGCGCGATCCCGACCGGCTGACCTATTACAAGGAGGAGGTCGGCGGCATCGTCATGGGCGGCTACGAACCGAACCCCATTCCCTGGGCAAAGCAAGGTATCCCCGATGGTTTCCATTACACGCTGCTGGACAGCAATTTCGACCATTTCGAACAGATCATGGAACAGGCGCTCGGCCGGGTTCCGGCGCTGGAGAATGTCGGCGTCAAACAGCTCTTGAACGGCCCGGAAAGTTTCACGCCCGATGGCAACTTCATTCTCGGCGAGGCGCCGGAACTGAAGAATTTCTTCGTCGGCGCCGGCTTCAACGCCTTCGGCATCGCGTCTGCCGGCGGCGCTGGTATGGCGCTTGCCGAATGGGTGACGAAGGGGGAGCCTCCCTATGATCTCTGGCCGGTCGACATCCGCCGTTTCGGACGCCCGCATTTCGATACCGACTGGGTACGCACCCGCACGCTGGAAGCCTATGGCAAACACTACACGCTGGCCTTCCCCTTCGAGGAATATGCGAACGGCCGCCCTTGCCGCAAATCGCCGCTTTACGATCGGCTGAAGGCGCAGGGTGCCTGTTTCGGTGAAAAACTCGGCTGGGAGCGGCCGAACTGGTTTGCCGATCTCTTCGCCAATGAGGAGCCGAGGGATGTCTATAGCTACAAGAGGCAGAACTGGTTTGAGGCCGTCGGCCGCGAGCACAAGGCGGTGCGCGAGGCAGCGGTCATCTTCGACCAGACCTCCTTCGCCAAATTCGTGCTGAAGGGCAGCGATGCCGAGGCGGCCCTCTCCTGGATCGCCGCCAACGATGTCGCCAAGCCTGTGGGATCGCTCATCTATACACAGATGCTGAACGACAGGGGTGGCATCGAGTGCGACCTGACGGTGGCCCGGATCGCCGAGAACGAATATTACATCGTCACCGGCACGGGTTTCGCCACGCACGACTTCGATTGGATCGAACGCAATATTCCGGCCGAGATGCATGCCGAACTGGTCGACGTCACCTCCGCCTATTGCGTTCTGTCGCTGATGGGGCCGAATTCGCGAGCGGTGCTGGAAAAGGTGACCGGCAGCGATGTCTCCAATGCGGCCTTCCCCTTCGGCCAGGTCAGGACCATTGGCATATCGGGCTGTCCGGTGCGGGCGCTGCGCATCACCTATGTCGGCGAACTCGGTTATGAGCTGCATACCCCGGTGGAATATGCGACGACGGTCTATGACGTGCTGATGGCATCAGGCGGCGAATTCGGCCTCGTCAATGCCGGCTATCGCGCCATCGAGAGCTGCCGCCTGGAAAAGGGGTATCGCGCCTGGGGATCCGATATTGGTCCCGATCACACGCCTGTCGAAGCCGGCCTAAGCTGGGCGGTCAAGATGCGCAAAAACATCCCCTTCCGCGGCCGCGCAGCGATCGAACGGCAGCTCAAGGAAGGTGTGAAAAAGCGCCTTGCTTGCTTCATTCCTGACGATCCAGATACCGTGCTGCTCGGTCGCGAAACCATTTATCGCGACGGCAAGCGTGTCGGCTGGCTATCGAGCGGCGGCTTCGGTTATACGCTTGGGAAGGCGATCGGCTACGGCTATGTTCGCAACCCGGAAGGTGTGACGGAAGATTTCGTCCTCGCCGGCGTCTATGAGCTCGACGTCGCGAGGCAACGCATTCCCTGCAAGGTGTCGCTGGCGCCGCTCTATGATCCCGAAATGGCGCGCGTGAAGGGCTGACATGAAGTGACGCAAAGAGAGAGGGCGTGCCGTGGGACACCCCCCTCTGCTGAAAAGACTTCAGGCTCTCAAAACAGCGGCAGTCGGTCGTCCTGGATCAGGATCTCGAGCTTGTCCGAGACATCCTGCGTCCAGGCCCGATGCCCTGTCAAAGCCGAGGGGAAAAGGCCTGGCAGGGTGAACAGAGCCGCCGAGATCGCCGGACCAGTGCGCGGGATGTCGGCGATGAGCGCGGCGATCTCGGCAGCGCGGGGGTCGCGCAGCTCGTAGCGCTCGCCATTGCCGCGTTCGCCGATCGCATAACGCATCCATGCCGCAACGGCAATCGCGTAGGTCTCCGCCCGGTCGCCAAGGGCCAGCGCCTCGCACGCCGGCTCCAGCAGCCGTTGCGGCAGTTTCTGCGTGCCGTCCATGGCGATCTGATAGGTGCGGTGGGCGATCGCCTTATTTGCAAAGCGTGCTATCAATTCATTGGCATAATCATCGAGATCGATACCCGGCACCGCGTCGAGGGTGCGCGCCGCCGCATGCATGTGGCGGTAGGCAAGCGCCGCCAGGCCAGTATCGTCCATGACGTCACGGATGAATTCATAGCCGCCGATATATCCGAGATAGGCAAGCAGCGAATGAGCGCCGTTCAGCATCCTGAGCTTCATTTTTTCGTAGGCCGAAACTTCCTCGACCATCAGCGCGCCGCGCACCTTTTCCCAGGCCGGACGGCCATTGGCGAAATGGTCTTCGATGACCCATTGCGTAAAGGGCTCCGTCTCGATCGCCGCCATGTCGGTGCGGCCCGTCAGCCGCTCGGCATCGACATAGGTCGCGTCGGTGCTGGCGGGCGTGATGCGGTCGACCATCGTCGACGGGAAGGGCACGTTCGCTTCGATCCAGCGATGCAGCTCGGCATCGATGCGCGAGGTGAATTCGAGCACGAGGCGCTTCAGCACGGCGCCGTTGCTCGGCAGGTTGTCGCAGCTGAGTGGGGTGAAGGGCGCTATGCCCTTCTGCCGGCGGCGCGCGAGGCCTTCGACGAGATAGCCGATGACGCCGCGCGGCGCATGTCGGTTGGCGAGGTCGGCGACGATATCGGGATGCTTGAGGTCGAGGCCGCCGGTTGCGGGATCGAAACCATAGGCCTTTTCCGTCACCGTCATGCTGACGATGCGGATGGCAGGGTCCTCGAGCCGCGCCAGCAGCCCGGCCGGATCGCGCGGCGCCACATGCGCCTTCAGGATCGAGCCGATCACTTCGGCCGTCGTGCCTGACGTGTCGCGGATCAGCACCGTATAGAGCCCGTTCTGGGCGGAGAGATTGTCCGCGACATCGGGCGTGCGCAGGCTCGCCACCTCGATGCCCCAGTCGCCGCCGGCGGCTGCGAGCGCGCCATCCGTGAAGGGCGCGAAATGGGCGCGGAAGAAGGCGCCCGGGCCGAGATGGAGGATGCCGGCCTTCAGCGCATTCCTGTTATAGGCGGGAAGCTTCGCCGTCGGCGCAAGGCCGGTCACGTTCTGCAGTCTGTCGCTCACAGCTTGTAGGCCTTCTTCGCATTGTCATAGGAGAGTTCGCGCGCCACGATCTCGGCGTCATGCCCGGAAATCCGGTGCTCGGCGACGAGCCCAGCGAGGAAGCGGCAGACTTCACGGCGCCAGACGTCGTGGCGGGCCGGGATCGACAGCAGCGCGCGCGTGTCGTCGTTGAAACCCGCCATATTGGCGAAACCGGCCGTCTCGACGACTTGGTCGAGATAGCGGCGGATGCCAAGCGGGCTGTCATGGAACCACCAGGGCGGGCCGATCATCAGGCAGGGCCAATGGCCGGCCATCGGCGCCAGCTCCCGGGCATAGGTCGTCTCGTCGAGCGTGAAAAGCAGGATGCGCAGGCCCGGCGCATGGCCATATTTGGAAAGCAGCGCATTCAGGCCGCCGACCCAGTCCGTGCGTGTCGGGATATCGGCGCCCATATTCGGACCGCGGGTGGCAAAGAGCCCGCTGTCGGTATTGCGTCGCGAGCCGGCATGGATCTGCATCACCATGCCGTCCTCGGCCGAGAGACCGGCCATCTCGGTCATCATCTGGCCGCGAAAAAGCTCGGCATCAACAGCCGAAAGCGGGCCCTTCAATGCCTTGTCGAGCAACGCCTGCTTTTCGGCAAGCGGCAGATCAGCGGTGAAGGCTGTCGGCACCCCGTGATCGGTCGCAGTGGCGCCGAACTGGCGGAAATAGGCGCGCCGGCGCTGATGCGCCTCGATCAGGCCGTCCCAGTTCGTGACGTCGGCGCCGGTGATCTCTCCGAACTTGAGGAGATTGTCGCGGAAGCCGACGGCATCAGGATCGGTGACGCTGTCCGGCCGGTAGGTGGTGCGCACCTTGCCGATCCAGCCCTCTGCCGCCATCTTCTGGTGATGGACAAGCGGGTCGAGCGCACCTTCGGTCGTCGCGATCGTTTCGATGCCGAATCGCTGATGCAGCGCCCGCGGGCGGAATTCCGGAAGGGCGAGCTGGGCATTGATGTGATCGTAGAGCGCATCGGCATTATCCGCCGTCAGCGGCTCGGTGCAGCCGAGCACGGCCGACATGGCGTGATCGACCCAGAGGCTCGAAGGCGTTCCGCGGAAGAGATGGTAATGCCTGGCAAAGGTCCGCCAGATCGCCCGCCCCTCAGCCACCGGCTTGCCGTCGAGCCTGGGAACACCGAGCTCATCCAAGGTGACGCCGACGCTGTGCAGCATGCGGAAGAGATAGTGATCGGGAATGACCAGCAGCGAAGCCGCGTCTTCAAAGGGCTTGTCGTCGGCGAACCAGGACGGTTCGGTGTGCCCGTGCGGGCTGACGATCGGAAGATTGCGCACCGTCTCGTAGAGGTCTCGCGCGATGGTCCGTGTCGCCGGGTCGGCCGGAAACAGCCGGTCCGGATGAAGAAAGCCGTTGCCTGCATCCATCAGTATTCCTCCCTGATGGATTAGGGCCTACCCCACTACATCGGGCACGGCAAGGTCTTTTAGTAACCAAACGGTTCAGTTTTGCGCATGGCCGCGCCGGGGGTCGAAAACATTGACGTGGCGGTCTATTTCCGCTTTGGAAAAACCATCTGTTCTGCCGGTGTCGGCAAAGGAGGATCGATGTCCGACGAGACCAACCGCATCACCCGGCTGGAGGAAATGCTGGCGCATCAGGCAAAGACGATCGAGGAGCTTTCCGATCAGCTCGCCGAACAATGGAAGATCGTGGAGCAGATGCGCACCAAGCTTGATCGGTTGACAGAACGCTTCCTGTCACTGGAGGAGCAGTCGCTGGAAGCCCCGGCCATCACCCGCCCGCCGCATTATTAAAAGCACGCGGCGCAATGCCGCGTGCTGTTCCTGTTAGGGCGACGGATCAGACGCCGCCGATGCAGAGATATTTCATTTCCAGGTAATCGTCGGCGCCATGGCGCGAACCCTCGCGGCCGAGGCCGGATTGCTTGATGCCGCCGAAAGGCGCCGTCTCGGACGACATAAGGCCGGTATTGATGCCGATCATCCCGTATTCCAGCGCTTCCGCCACCCGCCAGACCTTCTTCAGATCGCCGGCATAGAAATAGGCGGCAAGGCCGAATTCGGTGTCGTTGGCCTGAGCGATGACGTCCTCGGCCGTCTCGAAGCGGAAGAGCGGCGCCACCGGCCCAAAGGTTTCCTCGCGCGCCACCGTCATGCCGCGCGTCACGCCGGTTAGCACCGTCGGCGCGAAGAAGGTGCCGGCGCCGTCGATGCGTTTGCCGCCGGTGAGAACCTTGGCGCCCTTGGCCAGCGCGTCGCCGACATGGTCCTCCACCTTGGCAAGACCCTGCTCGTCGATCAGCGGCCCGATCTCGACACCGGGCTTGAACCCATCGCCGACCGACATCGCGGCGACTTTGGCGGCAAGCTTCGCGGCGAAAGCGTCATAGACACTCGATTGGATGTAGAGGCGGTTGGCGCAAACGCAGGTCTGGCCCGCATTGCGGTATTTGGAGGCGATCGCGCCCTCGACGGCGGCGTCGAGATCGGCATCATCGAAGACGATGAACGGCGCGTTACCGCCGAGTTCCAGGCTCACCTTCTTGATCTGGTCGGCGCACTGCCGCATCAGGATACGGCCGACCTCGGTCGAGCCGGTGAAGCTGATCTTGCGCACTTTTTCATTGCTGCAGAGCTCGCGGCCGATCGCCGGGCCATCGAGTCCGACGATGAGATTGAAGACGCCGGCGGGAATGCCGGCCTGTTCGGCGAGCACGGCAAGGGCAATCGCCGTCAGCGGCGTCTGCTCGGCCGGCTTCGACACGACCGTGCAGCCGACGGCCAGCGCCGGAGCGATCTTTCGGGCGATCATCGCCGCTGGAAAATTCCACGGCGTGATTGTGCCGACGACGCCGACCGGCTGCTTGATGACGATCATGCGCTTGTCCTGGGACGGCGCCGGGATCGTCTCGCCGTAAATGCGCTTGGCCTCTTCCGCATACCATTCGATATAGGCCGCGGCATAAAGGATCTCACCGCGTGCTTCCGGGAAGGGCTTGCCCATTTCGGCGGTCAGGATCGCCGCGAGCGCATCGGCATTGGCGACGATCAGGTCGAACCATTTGCGCAGGATCTGGCTGCGTTCCTTGGCCGGGCGGGCAGCCCAGGCCGGCTGGGCGGCATAGGCCGCATCGATCGCCGCCCGCGTTTCGGCTGCGCCCATATCGGGCAGCGACGCGAGCTGCTCGCCGGTAGCCGGGTTCAGCACGTCGAAGGTCTTTGCGGCATCGCCCGATGTCCAGACACCGTTGATATAGCCGGCATCGCGCAGAAGGGGCGAGGAAAAGGCAACATGCCTGGTCAGAGCGGTGGTGAAAGCCATGTCATATCTCCTTGGGAGCGGCTACCGATCGCCGGCGCCATTGAAATCCGGGTTCGATCGGCGCTAGCTGGCGGCACTCGCCTCCAGCATCGAGGTCTCGAGAATGTCGAGCGCCTCGCCGAAGACCTCGTCCTGGATGGTGATCGGCGCGAGGAAACGGATGACGTTTCCATGGACGCCGCAGGTGAGCAGGATCAGCCCCTTGTCGAGCGCTGTCAGCCGCACCTTGTTGGCGAAATCAGCACTCGGCAATCCCGTCGTGCGGTCATTGAATTCGACGGCGTTCATGAAGCCCGGCCCGCGAATATCGGTGATCTCCGGTACGCTCTCGCGCAGCGATTCCAGCCGCTGCTTGAGCCGCCCGCCGAGCAGGTTGGCGCGGTTGCAGAGATCCTCCTCCTTGATGACGTCGAGGACGGCATGGGCAGCGGCGATACCGAGCGGATTGCCGCCATAGGTGCCGCCGAGCCCGCCCGGCCCCGGCGCGTCCATGATTTCGGCGCGGCCGGTGACGGCAGCGAGCGGAAAGCCACCGGCAAGGCTCTTCGCCATCGTCGTCAGATCGGCCGCCACTTCGTGGTGGTCCATCGCGAACATCCTGCCGGTGCGGGCAAAACCGGTCTGCACCTCATCGGCGATCAGCAGGATGCCATGCTGGTCGCAAAGTTCGCGCAGGGCCTTCATGAAGGCTGCGGGCGCCGGATAGAAGCCGCCTTCGCCCTGCACCGGCTCGAGGATGATGGCCGCCACGCGCTGCGGATCGACATCGGCGGCGAAGAGTTTCTTCAGCGCCGCAAGCGACTGATCGACGGAGACGCCATGCAGTTCGACCGGGAAGGGAACATGGAAGACGTCGCCCGGCATCGCGCCGAAGCCGACCTTATAGGGCACGACCTTGCCGGTCAGCGCCATGCCCATGAATGTGCGGCCGTGGAAGCCGCCGCCGAAGGCGATGACGGCCGAGCGGCCGGTGGCGGCGCGGGCGATCTTGACGGCGTTTTCGACCGCTTCGGCGCCTGTCGTGACGAAGATCGTCTTCTTCTCGAAGTCACCGGGCACCAGCACGTTCAGCCGCTCGGCGAGGCTGATGTAGTTCTCGTAGGGCACCACCTGATGGCAGGTATGGGTGAAATGGTCGAGTTGATCCTTGACCGCAGCAATGACCCTGGGATGGCGGTGACCGGTGTTCAGCACCGCGATTCCGGCGGCGAAATCGATATAGCGGCGGCCCTCCTTGTCCCAGATTTCGGCATTCTCTGCGCGGTCCGCATAAATCTGGGTGGTCATGCCGACGCCGCGTGAAATCGCGGCGTTCTTCCGGTCAGTAAGGCTTGTCGCGGTCATCGATATGTTCCCGTGTTGAAGGTTTTGGAATTATCTTGCATAATTTCTGTAATTGGGAATTTCCTACATTTTTTCTGCAAGAAAACAAGCGGCATTTTTTGCTTCAAACATCACGCGATTTGATGAATGCTCGCACAAGGAAAATCGGGGTAATGGCTGATGAGTGACAACGGGCCTGTGCGCTACAAGGTGGCGGAGGCCGCGCGGTTGGCGGGCGTCTCCGCCTCGACGCTGCGCCTCTGGGAAAGCCAGGGTCTGGTCGTTCCCGGCCGCTCCGGAACCGGCCATCGCCAATATAGCGCCGACGACATCGCGCGGCTGAAGCGCGTCTCATGGTACCGGGTCGAGCGCGGTCTCAATCCGGCGGCCATTCGCGAGGCGCTGGAGAGCGAGGAACCTTCCGCCGACGGTGCCGAAACCGGCCAGGGTTCCGGCCTCGGCCGGAAACTGCGGAGCCTCCGCCATGCCGCAGGCAAGACCCTCGATCAGGTGGCGAGCGATATCGGCATCACCGCTTCAACGCTCTCGACGCTGGAGCGCACCTCGCAAGGCGTCGGATTCAAGACGCTGCACGACCTCGCCGAATATTACGCCACCACCGTCTCCCGTCTCTCCGGCGAGGAAAGCGAGGAGGTGCCGGCAGTGATACGCGCCGGCGAGTGGCGCACCTGGCCGGAAACGACCCCCGGGGTTACGGTGCAGCTGCTTGCCGAAGGCCGCAGAATGATGGATTGCCATCGTTTCGTGCTGGCGCCGGGCGCTGCCAGCGAGGGCGCCTATCGCCACGAAGGCGAGGAATTCATGCATGTCCTGTCCGGCCGGCTGGAACTGGTGCTCGACAGCGATCAGTTCTTCGATCTCGGCCCAGGCGATTCACTGTATTTCGAAAGCCGCCGCTACCATTCCTGGCGTAACCGCCACGATGGCGAAACCGTGCTTTTATGGATCAACACGCCGCCGACATTCTGAACCAGTCGCAGCAGGAAGCAGTTTCGCAATGTGTGCCTTTGCGCTATAGCGCGAGTGGAGAATATCCGAACGAAAGACAGTCTCATGGCCGCCACCATCCGTTATCACGAAGGCGATATTTCCGCGGCCGACGCGGCCCGCTACACCGGCGCGATCGCGATCGATACCGAGACGCTGGGCCTGGTGCCGCGGCGGGATCGTCTCTGCGTCGTCCAGCTTTCTCCCGGTGACGGCACCGCCGACATCATCCGCATTGCCGCCGGCCAGAAAGAGGCACCCAATCTCGTCGCTCTTCTCGAAGATCCCACGCACCAGAAGATCTTTCATTACGGCCGCTTCGATATCGCCGTGCTCTTCTATACCTTCGGCGTCACGACCAACCCGGTGTTCTGCACCAAGATCGCCTCGCGCCTCTGCCGCACCTACACCGATCGCCACGGCCTCAAGGACAATCTCAAGGAGATGCTCGACGTCGATGTCTCCAAGGCGCAGCAATCTTCCGATTGGGCGGCCGAGACGCTGTCGCCGGCCCAGCTCGAATATGCCGCTTCCGACGTACTTTATCTGCACGCGCTTCGCGACAAGCTGACGGCCCGCCTGATCCGCGACGGCCGCTTCGACCATGCCACGGCCTGCTTTGCATTCCTGCCGACCCGCGCCAAGCTCGATCTTCTCGGCTGGGAAGAGGCCGACATCTTCGCTCACAGTTGAGCGAATTGCCGTCAGTCTTCACTGTCTGCAGCCGCGGATGGACTGATCCGCGGGCGTTAGCGATTCGTTAATTTCTGTTTCTTAATATTCAATTTAATTTTTATGCATTCGATGGCGCCGCTTGCGTCATGCGGACGGGAGGATCTGCTCGGAATGCAAGGGACCGGATGAGCGCGGTCCTTTCATAGAGCCTGCTTTCATCGTCACTTTACGAAAGGGCATGCCATGCTGACCCCCGTTCGTGCAGCGTCCAATGCAAGCTTTTCGTCTCAAGGCCAGACCGCGGCGATCGTGGCCGGCAGCCTTGACCGTTCGGCGATTGCCCCCGCGCCCGTCAATGCGGTCGAAGCCGCCGACCTGAATTCCGCCATTGCCGGCAAGCTCAATATCCTGCTCCTTGCGGCGCGCGAGCGCATGGTTGAAGCCCTTTTCGATGTCATCGATGCCGCCGGCCGTTCCATTTCCCTCGATCGCCGTGAAGGCGAGACAAATCTGGCCTTCGCCTCTCGGCTTGCCGACGCCATTCAGCGGCTGCCGGCCGCCAGAATCGATGAGATCGAACGCCAGCTCACTGAGCAAGGTCACAACCTGCCGCTCCGGATGATCGCCGAAGCCCTGAAGAACCCGGCGGGGCCTGAGGCGGCGCGTATCATCGCCTATCTGGAAATGGTGCGTTACAAGGACCGCGATCTCGCCGCCCGTGCCGTCGTCCGATCCTATGGTCAGAACGACGCTTCGCCAATGCGCGCCGAGGCCCGGCCCGAGATCCAGCTGCACGAAGACAGCCTGCCCGCCGCGATCCGCCAACTGGCGGAAAAGCGAACTGCACCAGTCGGCAAAACAGTCGAGACCGCCCTGCTTGCGACAACAGAGGAAGCGGTGACCGCTGTAGCCGTGGAGGCCGCTGATCCCGAAATTTCGCCGCCTGAAAACCGGATTCGCTCCGCTTCGGTGACAAAGGCAGAGCTTGTCCCGAAGGTCGAAGCCCGGCAATCGGCGACGGCGGAGCCGGGTGACGACACGGCCGAAGTGACGGAGCCGCCGGTCATTCAGCCTCGCGCAACGTCGGAAAAAGCCGATCCGGTTATTCCCCGGAACTGGACGGGAATCGTCGCCTCCATGACCGAAGAGGTCTCCGAGATGATCGTCACCATCATCCGCGAACAGGACCTTGAAAACGTGCTGGAGGATGGTGCTGTCGAGGCGGCGGTGGCGATCGACGCCATTCTCGACGAGGCCGCCAACAGCGAAGCGAAGGAGACGTTGACGAGACAGCCGGCAGACCTCGCCGCCGATGCTCGACAATCCGTAGCGCCCCACCCGTCGCAGATGGAAACCGGGGCCACGGCTGCGGCCGCCCGACAGCCGAAAGAAATCGCCGCACACCCGCAACCGATGCCGCTTCCCGAGATGGCCGAGGCCTCCTATGTGCCGCTCGCGGCCAAGCTGCCCGAGGGCTTTGCCTATGCGCAGCTGCCTTATCAGTTCGCCAAGGATACGCCGTCGAATGAAAAGGCCGGCGAAACAAGCCACCAGCATCACCATCACCAGGACGGTGCGCCGCAGGACGAGCAGCAGGCGCAATCCGGCGGCGAGGATGCCGAGCCCGATGCTGAAGGGGCGGAGGCGGCACCCGAGCTGAGGACGCCGAGGATGATCGATACCGAGCCGTCGGCGTACCGGCCGGACACGGCGGCCGATCCGGTCTACGCGCTTTATCAGCGCATGGCCGGCTGGGAATAGCGGTTTTCATTACCTGAAAATAAAGAACCCGCCGGATCGCTCCGGCGGGTTCTTCAGTTCAAAGAGGGAGCGAGGCTTATTCGCCGCCGCGGTTCTTCAGGGCTGCGCCCAGGATGTCGCCAAGCGAAGCGCCCGAGTCGGACGATCCGAACTGAGCGACGGCTTCCTTCTCTTCCGCAATCTCCAGAGCCTTGATGGACAGCATGATCTTGCGGTCCTTCTTGGAGAAGTTGGTGACGCGGGCGTCGACGACCTGGCCGACCGAGAAGCGCTCCGGGCGCTGCTCGTCGCGGTCGCGGGCGAGGTCGGCACGACGGATGAAGGAAGTGATGTCCTCGTGGTTGACGAGCTTCACTTCGACGCCGCCATCGTTGATGGCGATGACTTCGCAGGAAACGACCGCGTTCTTGCGCAGATCGCCCGAAGCAGCGGCGTCGCCGACTGCATCCTTGCCGAGCTGCTTGATGCCGAGCGAGATGCGTTCCTTCTCGACGTCGACGTCGAGAACGACAGCCTTGACGACGTCACCCTTGTTGTACTCTTCGATGACCTGTTCGCCCGGACGGTTCCAGTCGAGATCGGAGAGGTGCACCATGCCGTCGACATCGCCGTCGAGGCCGATGAACAGGCCGAATTCGGTCTTGTTCTTGACTTCGCCTTCGACTTCAGTGCCGGCCGGATGGCTGCGGGCGAATGCTGCCCACGGATTTTCCAGCGTCTGCTTGAGGCCGAGCGAAATACGGCGCTTGGACGGATCGACTTCGAGAACGACGACTTCGACTTCCTGGCTCGTGGACAGGATTTTGCCGGGGTGAACGTTCTTCTTGGTCCAGGACATTTCCGAGATGTGGATCAGGCCTTCGATGCCCGGCTCCAGCTCGACGAATGCACCGTAATCGGTGATGTTGGTGACGGTACCGGAAATCTTCTTGCCTTCCGGATACTTGGCCTGGATGCCATCCCACGGATCGGACTCGAGCTGCTTCATGCCGAGCGAGATGCGGTGGGTTTCCTGGTTGATGCGGATGATCTGAACCTTGACCTGCTGGCCGATGTTCAGGATTTCCGACGGATGGTTCACACGGCGCCATGCCATGTCGGTGACGTGCAGCAGGCCGTCGATGCCGCCGAGGTCGACGAACGCACCGTAATCGGTGATGTTCTTGACGACACCGTCAACGACCTGGCCTTCTTCGAGGTTCTGAACGATTTCAGAACGCTGCTCGGCACGGGACTCTTCCAGAACCGTACGGCGCGAAACCACGATGTTGCCGCGGCGCTTGTCCATCTTGAGGATTTCGAAGGGCTGCGGGTTGTGCATCAGCGGCGTTACGTCGCGGATCGGACGGATATCGACCTGCGAACGCGGCAGGAAGGCGATCGCACCGTCGAGGTCGACCGTGAAGCCGCCCTTGACCTGGTTGAAAATCACGCCTTCGACGCGCTCGCCGGCTTCGAACTTGGCTTCGAGCTTGATCCAGCTTTCTTCGCGGCGAGCCTTCTCGCGCGACAGAACGGCTTCGCCAAGCGCGTTTTCGATGCGCTCGACATAGACTTCGACTTCGTCGCCGACCTTCAGCGAACCGTCCTTGGCGCGTGCGCCGAATTCCTTGAGCGCGATGCGCCCTTCAACCTTGAGGCCGACGTCGACGACGGCGACGTCCTTCTCGATGCCCGTGACGATGCCCTTGGTGACATAGCCTTCGGCCAGGTCGTTCTTGGCAAAGGACTCTTCGAGAAGAGCCGCGAAATCCTCGCGGGAGGGAGTAGCTACTGACATAAAATCTCCTGCGTGTCCTGATTGGCAGAGCGGACACGTATGCGCCGGTTGGTTTGCGTTGAACGGGCCTGAACCCAGTCCGCCCTCTCTTACGAAGGCAATCCGGCGCTTGGACGGAATTTCAGGCTGCATAAAAGCGACATCGTGCTTCTGAGCACGCGAAATCGCTTGAATTTAGGCATTTCGGCTCAAGGCCGCATCGATGATCGATTGAGCGGCATGAAACGCGGCCTCTATACTCATTTCCGACGTATCAAGCAAGTGCGCATCATCGGCTGGTTTCAAAGGGCTGTCGGCCCGTCCCATGTCGCGCGCATCACGTCGTTTGACGTCCTCGAAAATCGCCTCGAAATCCGCCGTTGCCCCTTTGCCGAGGATCTCGTCGTAACGGCGTCTGGCGCGCACCTCCGGCGACGCCGTCACATAGAGCTTCACCGGCGCATCCGGACAGACGACCGTGCCGATGTCGCGTCCGTCGAGCACCGTGCCCGGCGTCTTTGCCGCAAACCGACGCTGCGCCTCGACCAGGGCCCGGCGCACCGCCGGCATGACGGCGATTTTCGAGGCGGCTTCGCCGATTTCGTGTCGGGAAAGTATATCGCGATCCAGTCCGGCAAGTTCAACCTCCCGCGCTATCTTTTCCGCCAACGCCTCGTCGTCGAGCGGCAGGCCGGCGTCGAGCAGCGCCTTGGCCGTCGCGCGGTAGGTGAGCCCCGTGTCGAGATGGTGAAAGCCGTATCGTTCAGCGATAAGACGCGAGAGCGTCCCCTTGCCGGCCGCCGCCGGGCCGTCGATGGCGATGGTGAAAGCCTTGGTTGCCATGGGGATCAATCCTGCGATGATGGGTGAAGGAGCCCGTGTTGCCGAAATGCGCCGGAAGATCTCGAAGTTGACGGCGGACTGCGGCGCAGAGCCGTGCATATCGCGTAATCCCCTGTAACTGCAGAGTATTTCTTCCGAAGCTTCGGTTTGGCCGGCTGCTGCCTTGGCCCGCTTTTTCTACTGCCGCGGCTCGTTACCACAAACGCCGCCAGCGGTCACCCGCCAGCCGGCGAAAACGGCCGCACGGAGATGATAAAGTTTGGCTTTGACATGGGAAGCCACAGCGATTAAGGGGACCGGCTTATAAATTCCGATGGAACGCCGGCTTGCACGGCATTTTGCCGAATCGCGGATTCGGCCATTCTCACGAGGCTTATAGTGGCGAAAGCGGAACTTGGAACCAAGCGCACCGATCCGGAAACCGGCAAGAAGTTTTATGATCTGAACCGGGATCCGATCGTTTCCCCTTATACCGGCAAGTCCTATCCCCTGTCCTTCTTCGAGGAAACCTCGGCGATCGCTGATGTTGCCGAGGAAGACGAGGTTGCGGAAGTCGATACGGAAAACACTGAAGTCGAACTGGTTTCGCTCGAGGATGCCGATGACGCCGCCGGCGGCGACGACATCCCCGATATGGGCGACGACGACGTCGAAATTGAAGGCGATGATGATGACGACACCTTCCTCACGCCCGACGAAGACGACGACGATGACGACATGAGCGACATCATCGGCGTAACCGGCGACGAAGACGAAGTCTGATCGGACAAATGCCGGCCCGGGTGACAAAAAAATTCCGGGTCGGTTTTTTTAGGCTTGCCATCTGCGAAAACCGCAAGTAAGAAGCCGCCACTCCAGAGGAAACGCCCTCTGGAGCATCCCAGGACCGGCCATGCCGGACCGCCTTGATGGGGCTATAGCTCAGCTGGGAGAGCGCTTGCATGGCATGCAAGAGGTCAGCGGTTCGATCCCGCTTAGCTCCACCACGCTTCGCCCTTACCGGCTTCGCGTGGCGCAGCCGCGAGAAACCGTAGGCCGAAGCAGTGCCCGGCATAGCCCGAAGGGCGACGACGGGCTGAAACGCTGATGTGGTATGTCTATATTCTCCGCAGCGTCGATTTTCCCGATCAGGAATATACCGGCTCTACCGCAGATCTGAAGCAGCGCCTTGCGGCGCATAATGCCGGAAAATCCACCCACACCGCCAAATTCGTACCCTGGAATTTGCTCTGGTATTGCGCCTTTCCCGACAAGCACAAAGCGCTTGAATTCGAAACCTACCTGAAATCGCATACCGGCAGGGCGTTTGCCAGCAAGAGATTGGTCCAACCGAATCTAGTTCCAAGTCGCCTCGATAACCTGAAGGCCGATTCCGAATAAGTGCCGGTGCGTGTGCGAAAACTGTTCAGCTGGATCACTTGATATGTGCGAGGCATTTGCAAGGAAACGCTCTTGCCGTCCCCTCAACACCGGTAGGCCGTCCCCACAGCCCACCGGCGCCTCGCTTAAGTCTCGACAATGGCCGCCGTCACCCGCCTCACCACTGGCAGCACAAGCAGCAGGACGGGAAAGGCGATCGCCCAGGAGAGCGCCCATGCGGACGGCCACATGGCAAGGGCGGCTGCGGTCAGGCCTTGTGCTCTGAGGATGCTGATCGCTGAGACGACTGAGGTCATCAGCAGCGACAGGATGAGCGGCATGACGACCGCATTGTAGCGTTTCGGGAGTTTGCCTTTGGGCATTTTTGTCTCCGTAAGATGCCGATCAGAACAAAAGCGCAGCGCCAATCGGCGGGTTGCGCGTTGATTGACGTAAACGCTTACGGAGCTTCGGTCTGAAGCGACGCCGTTTTATGGCGGAAAATATCGCTCTGCTCAAGTCCCGCCCCAACCACTTTCAAGCCCTCTTTGCCAATTCCTCAATGAAGAGGATTTATCCTTCTTCCGGAAACTCAGCGATTCGGCTTCAGGACCCGCAATGACCAGAGCAAGACGCCGCCGCATCATTCGTACACGACGAACCGTCACCGGGATCGCCCTCGTCGCCTCGATTTCGTTTCTTGCCGGCATGACCGATGCTACCGGGCTGCTGCTGACCGGCGATTTCGTCTCCTTTATGACCGGCAATACGACGCGGGCGGCGCTCGCCTTGAGCGAGGGCAATCTCTTTCACGCGGCGGTGCTGATCTCCGCCATTGTCGTTTTTGTGCTCGGCAATGCGGCCGGCATCGTCATCGCCCATGTCTCCGAGCGCCGAATATTCGTCGTGCTCGGCTGCGTCGGCCTCGTCCTGGCGCTCGCATCGATGACGACATGGCAGAGCATGATGCTCGCGAGCTTCTACCTGATCGTCTTTTCCATGGGCATGGTGAACGCCGCCGTCGAGCATATCGAAGGCCTGCCGATCGGCCTGACCTATGTCACCGGCGCCCTGTCGCGCTTCGGCCGCGGCATCGGCCGCTGGATCATCGGCGATCGCCGTGTCGAATGGACCATCCAGATCGTGCCCTGGGGCGGCATGGTGCTCGGCGCGATCGCCGGTGCGGTCCTGACGCGGTTGACCGGTGCCCATGCCTTGTGGCTGGTCTCCATCTTTGCCATGGCGCTGGCGCTTGTCGCCATGTTCATTCCCCGGCCGCTTCAGCGGCGCTTCAACCAGAAGCTTGCTTCGCACCGCTCGGCCGCAGTGCGCGGCAAATAGAAGCGTCGCATTCCTGTTACCCTCGAATCGGATAGGAAGATCGCTGTCCGTCCTCAAGGAGTAGATCGTGTTCCTGATTTCGAAGCTCGTCTGGATTTTTGCCCAGCCGTTGTCGCTGGCATTCCTGCTCGTCTTCTTCGCCCTCATCGCCGGGCTGCTGCGCTGGCGTGCCTTGAGTATTCTTGCTGCAACGGCTAGCGCGCTCATCCTCTTCGTCACGCTCTACACCACCGCCGGCAACCTCATGATGCAGGGCCTCGAGCAGCGGTTTCCAAAACCCGTCGCCGATCCGCAGAGCCTGCAATGCATGATCGTGCTCGGCGGCGCCTTCGAAAACGAGGTGAACACGGCCCGCCACGGCATCGAATTCAACGCCGGCGCCGACCGCTTCGTCGAAGCCTTGCGGCTCGCGCAGAAATTTCCGCAGTCGCGCATTCTCGTGTCGGGCGGCGACGGCTCCATTTCGGGCATTTACGAAGGCGATGCGGCGGCATCCGGGCGTTTCTTTCCACTGTTCGGCATCGGCAGGGATCGCCTGATCGAGGAGCGGCAATCGCGCACGACCTTCGAAAATGCCGTCAACACCAGGGAATTCCTCGCAGGCCAGGGCCTTTCCCATTGCCTGCTGATCACCTCGGGCTTCCATATGCCGCGTTCCGTCGGCATCTTCCGCAAGCTCGGCATCGACATCGTGCCCTGGCCGACCGACTATCGTACCGACGGGCAGGTTCGGCTGACCTTGGATTTCACTCAGCCGAACCTCAATGCCCAGAATATGGCGACGGCGATCCGCGAATGGTACGGCCTCATCGGCTACTATCTCGCCGGCCGGACGTCGGAGCTCTATCCGCGTTAAGCCTATTTCTTCGAGATGGTGACGAATTTCGCGCCGCGCACACGCGCGGTCACGATGCAGGGATCGCCTTCGGTGCGGTCGCAGAAACGCGGATGCATCTTCATCGCCAGCACCATGTTGCCGAAGCGCTGGACAAAGTCGTAGCCATAGATCTGCGCCGTCGCGATCATGAAATAACCGCCTTCGGCAACCTGCAGATAGAAATTATAGGTGCAGCCGTCGTCGTTGCATTGCGGCCCCTTCTGCCCGTCGCAGGTCAGTTGGCCCTCATTGACCACGGCGTCGATCAGCCCGTCATTGTTGATGTCCTGCCGGGTGACGAAGCCGTCGGCAAATTCGGCCGCCTTGCACTGTTCCTGGAAATGCTTCTTCTCGTAGATCTCGGGGTCGGAGATCAGCGATTGCTGGGCAAGCGCGCCAACCGGCATGGCGAGCAGCGGGACGATATTGAGAACGGCGAGCACCAGCGTTTTCACGGGCTTTCCTCTTTTGGACAAAGGCTCTGAAGCCTATGCATGTTGCCCGAACCTGTGCGGCGGTTTGGGATAACAACATGCATCGAATAAAGACTGATGCTTTATGGCCGCGCCGCCTTGCGCCGCCCTTGCCGCCATGGTTCTTTCCGGAAACTCTTCGCCGGTTCCGGGGTCCGCATGTCCTTGCTCGTCTATCTCGATTATGCCGGCATTGCGCTGTTTGCCGCGACAGGCGCGCTCGCCGCCTCGCGCAAGCAGCTCGATCTGATCGGCTTTCTGTTTTTCGCCATGGTGACGGGAACCGGCGGCGGCACCGTGCGTGACATCGTGCTCGGCCGCGTGCCGGTCTTCTGGGTGCTGAACCCCGCTTATATCCTCGTCTGCTGCATCATGGGCGTCATCGTCTTCTTCACCGCCCATCTGCTGGAATCGCGCTATCGCCTGCTGATCTGGCTGGATGCGATCGGCCTTGCCGCCTATTGCGTTCTCGGTGCCGCCAAGGGACTTGCCGCCACCGGCTCGCCGACCATCGCGATCGTCACCGGCACATTGACGGCGACCTTCGGCGGCATCCTGCGCGATCTGATGGCAAACGAGCCTTCGGTGCTGTTGCGGCCGGAAATCTATGTGACGGCGGCTCTGATCGGCGCCGGCGTGTTTACGCTCGCCAATGCGCTGGGAATGCCGCTCTATCTCGCCTCGGGCTGCGGCGTTGTGGCGGCCTTTGCCGTTCGCGGCGGCGCGCTGTGGTTCGGCTGGACCTTCCCGATCTACAAGCACAAACCCGGGCGGCATCCCGACGATGTGATGTGAGCCTTTTTGGGCGCCGTCAGCCCTGCTTGGCCCGCAGCCGGATCACCACGTCGACATGGGCGATCTCCATGCCTTCGGGCGGCTCCGGCAGATTGCCGATCGTCAGGTTGCTGACGGGAATGTCGAGCACCTTGTTGTGGCCTTCGATGAAGAAATGGTGGTGGTCGGAAACATTGGTGTCGAAATAGGTCTTGGCGCTCTCGACGGCGAGAACGCGGATGAGGCCGGCTTCGGTGAACTGGTGCAGCGTGTTGTAGACGGTCGCCAGCGAAACCGGCACGCCTGCGGCAACCGCCTCCTCATGCAGTTCCTCGACAGTCAAATGCCGGTCGCCCTTGGCAAACAGGAGGTCGCCGAGCGCGACGCGCTGGCGTGTAGGGCGTAGGCCCGCGCCGCGCAGCCTTACCTCTATTGCGATCGGGAGTGCACCCGTCATCAACACGAACTCCGATTATTCCTGCATAAAGCAATCATGTTTCTTCAAGCGGTATAACTTTTGCATCGGAGCCTTTCAATAGTTCAGTGGGGACAAGAGCCTGATAAACGCGGCAAAAACGGGCTTTTGATGCAAATAGGTCTGGTCGCAGCTCTGGCCTTCCTGTATGCGACCACCAAATAATGGCGTAAGCCTGGTCCAAACCGATGAATGAAGCTGCCTTGCTTGTGCTTCATTTTCTGAAGAACTTGGACTACACGTTCACATCCATCGGCTTCACGCGGGGGGAAAAAGAAATTTTATGACCACCAGACAGTCCAGCTTCTCGTATGAAGAACTCATCGCTTGCGCCCATGGCGAGCTGTTCGGACCCGGTAATGCGCAGCTGCCGCTGCCGCCCATGCTGATGGTTCACCGCATCACGGAAATTTCCGAAACAGGCGGCGCCTTCGACAAGGGTTATCTCAGGGCCGAATACGACGTACGCCCCGACGACTGGTACTTTCCCTGCCATTTCGAAGGCAATCCGATCATGCCGGGCTGCCTCGGCCTCGACGGCATGTGGCAGCTGACCGGTTTCTTCCTTGGCTGGCTCGGCGAGGAAGGTCGCGGCATGGCGCTTTCAACCGGCGAAGTGAAATTCAAGGGCATGGTCCGGCCGCATACGAAGCTGATCGAATACGGCATCGACTTCAAGCGCGTCATGCGCGGTCGCCTTGTGCTCGGCACGGCCGACGGCTGGCTGAAGGCGGATGGCGAGACCATATACCAGGCGTCCGACCTTCGCGTCGGTCTGTCGAAAGACAAGACCGCCTGAACCGCATTTCGAGCGGCTGACGAAAACAACAAAGGTTTGATCAGATGAGACGGGTAGTTGTCACGGGTCTGGGTATCGTTTCCTCGATCGGAAGCGATGCGGCCGAAGTCACCGAATCCTTGCGCCAGGCAAAGTCGGGTATCTCCTTTTCCAACGATTTCGCCGAACACGGCTTCAAGTGCCAGGTCTGGGGCAGCCCCAAGCTCGGCCAGACGGAGCTTGCGGAACTGGTCGATCGCCGCGCCATGCGCTTCCTGTCGCAGGGCGGCGCCTGGAACCATGTCGCCATGAAGCAGGCGATCGCCGATTCCGGTCTGGAAGAGAAAGACTACGCGCAGAACGAACGCGCCGGCATCATCATGGGCTCCGGCGGCCCCTCCACCCGCACCCTGATCGAAGCGGCCGACATCACCGTCAAGAACAACAGCCCGAAGCGCATCGGCCCCTTCGCCGTACCGAAGGCGATGTCTTCGACCGCGTCGGCCACGCTCGCCACCTGGTTCAAGATCCACGGCGTCAATTATTCGATCTCGTCGGCCTGCTCGACCTCTGCCCATTGCATCGGCAACGCCGCCGAGATGATCCAGTGGGGCAAGCAGGACATGATGTTTGCCGGCGGCCACGAAGATCTCGACTGGACGATGTCCAATCTCTTCGACGCGATGGGCGCCATGTCCTCCAAGTACAACGACACGCCCGACAGCGCCTCGCGCGCCTATGACGTCAACCGCGACGGCTTCGTCATCGCCGGCGGCGCCGGCGTGCTGGTACTCGAGGAGCTCGAGCGCGCCAAGGCGCGTGGCGCCAAGATCTATGCCGAAATCGTCGGCTACGGCGCCACCTCTGATGGTTACGACATGGTCGCTCCCTCGGGCGAGGGCGCTATCCGCTGCATGCGCCAGGCGCTTTCCACCGTCAAAGGCGATGTCGACTATATCAACACCCACGGCACGTCGACGCCGGTCGGCGACAGCAAGGAAATCGGCGCCATCCGCGAGGTGTTCGGCACCAAGATCCCGCATATCCAGTCGACCAAGTCGCTGACCGGCCATTCGCTCGGTGCGGCCGGCGTGCAGGAATCGATCTATTCCCTGCTGATGATGCAGCAAGGCTTCATCGGCGAGAGCGCCCATATCACCGAGCTCGATCCCGAATTCGAAGGTGTGCCGATCGTGCGCAAGCGTATCGACGATGCGAAGATCGATATCGCCCTCTCCAACTCCTTCGGCTTCGGCGGGACGAACGCCACGCTCGTCTTCCAGCGCCATAACGGATAATAAAATGACTGGAATCATGCAGGGTAAGCGCGGCCTCATCATGGGCGTCGCCAACAACCACTCGATCGCCTGGGGAATTTCGAAGGCTCTCGCCGCACAGGGTGCGGACCTCGCCTTCACCTATCAGGGCGATGCGCTCGGCAAGCGCGTCAGGCCGCTGGCCGCCGAAGTCGGCTCGGATTTCGTGCTGCCTTGCGACGTCGAGGATATTGCGTCCGTCGACGCTGTAGTCGACTCGCTCGGCGAGCGCTGGGGCAAGCTCGATTTTATCGTCCATGCCATCGGCTTCTCCGACAAGAACGAGCTGAAGGGCCTCTACGCCGATACGACGCGGGAGAATTTCAGCCGCACCATGGTCATCTCCTGCTTCTCCTTCACTGAGATCGCCAAGCGCTGCGCACCGCTGATGGAAGGCAGTGGCGCGATGCTGACACTGACCTATAACGGCTCGACACGCGTCATCCCCAACTACAACGTCATGGGCGTCGCCAAAGCAGCGCTCGAGGCTTCGGTGCGCTATCTCGCCGCCGATTACGGCCCGCGCGGCATCCGCGTCAACGCCATATCGGCCGGGCCGATCCGCACGCTTGCCGGCGCCGGCATCTCCGATGCGCGCGCGATCCTTTCGTGGAACCAGCGGAATGCACCGCTGCGCAAGACGGTGACCATCGATCAGGTCGGCAATTCGGCGCTCTACCTGCTTTCGGACCTTTCCGCCGGCGTCACCGGCGAAATCCACTTCGTCGACGCCGGCTTCAACATCACCTCGATGCCGACGCTGGACACGCTGCGCCGGGCAGACGTCGAGTAGACGCCGCTCATCCAAATTCAAAGGCCGTGCGCAGAGTCTGCGCACGGCCTTTTTGTTTCATGATGGCGAGATCGCTTCGAAGCCCGTTGGGCCTTATTTCTTCGCCCACAGAACCTTGAAGCGCGCATTGCGGCAGGTCTCGCCGCTTTCCCTGAATTCTGCGGCAAGAACCGGCTCATAGGGCAGGCCGCGATTGGCGACGAGCATCAGCCGGCCGCCGCCGCGAAGCGCGGTTGCGGCGGTCTTGATCATCGCCTGGCCGAGAGACGGCTCGGCGGCATGGCCCTCATGGAAGGGCGGGTTCATGATGACGAGATCGTATTTGTCCTTGACCGGCTCGCCCGCCAGATCGTGCCAGAGGAAGCGCGCAGGCGCGCTCGGGCAGTTCTCCGCCATATTGCCCCGCGCAGCCTCCAGAGCCGCGTGATTGGCCTCGTAAAGGTCAAGACGCGCCAGTCCGCGCGATCTCTTCGCCATCTCGACAGAGAGATAACCCCATCCGGCGCCGAAATCGGCGACGTCGCCGGTAAAATCCTGCGGCAGGCGCGAGGCGAGCAGCTCCGATCCGGCATCGATCCGGTCATGCGAGAACATGCCGGCTGTCGCAAGGAAGCGGTCGTCGACCCGCACCGGCGCTTTTGCCAGCTTGGTGACGATCTCGCCGGCATCTGCCGGCCGGCCAAACCAGAAGGCGACGCCGTGATATTTCGGCATATGATCGATGGCGAGGCCGAACCCTTCCAGGCGCTTGCGCAGCGGCTGGATGCCGTCTTCCTTCGCCCCGGCAACGACGATCAGGCCGCCCGCCCGCGTGCGGGCGAGCGCCGCGGCCAGATTGGCTTCGTTCTCGCCCTTATGCTTGGTGCACAGCACGAGGGCCGCGTCATAATCCTCGCCGTCGATCTCCGGCTTGGCGTCGATTCGCTGCGCCAGCAGCTGCCGGTAGAGCGGCCGGAAACCCTGGACGGCGCTGAGCGAGGCGGCAAAGCCTTCGGGCAGCTGAAAGCCTGCCTCGGCGCCGAGAAAGAGCACACGCTCGCCCTCGCCGGGCGCCTCGACTGTGCCGCTGGCAAAAGGATGGAACAGGGTCTTCAGCGTCTCGCGGCTCATGGGTCTCGTCTCGTTAAAGCATGTCGCGCAAAATTGTGCAGCGGTTTTGCGTCCACGACATGCGCAAAACGGGATACAAAAAGGGCGCGGAAGATTCCCGCGCCCGGAATTCAATCTGGGAAACGCGGCTTATTCGGCCGCTTCTTCCTTCTTCTTCTCGTTCGCGATCTCCTGGCCGGTGGCCTGGTCGACGACCTTCATCGACAGGCGAACCTTACCGCGTTCGTCGAAACCGAGCAGCTTGACCCAGACCTTGTCGCCTTCCTTGACGACGTCCTGCGTCTTGGCGACGCGCTCGGCAGCGAGCTGCGAGATATGAACGAGGCCGTCGCGGGCGCCGAAGAAGTTGACGAAGGCGCCGAAGTCGGCGGTCTTGACAACAGTGCCTTCGTAGATCTGGCCGATTTCAGGCTCGGCAACGATCGAGTGTATCCACTTGCGAGCCGCTTCGATTTCTTTGCCGGAAGAGGAGGCGATCTTGACGGTGCCGTCGTCCTCGATGTTGATCTTCGCGCCGGTCTTTTCGACGATTTCGCGGATGACCTTGCCGCCGGAACCGATGACTTCGCGGATCTTGTCGACCGGGATGTTCATCACTTCGATGCGCGGAGCGAATTCGCCGAGCTGGCCGCGGCTTTCGGTGATGGCCTTGGCCATTTCACCGAGGATATGGGCGCGACCGCCCTTGGCCTGGCCGAGAGCAACCTTCATGATTTCTTCGGTGATGCCGGCGATCTTGATGTCCATCTGCAGCGAAGTGATGCCATCGGCCGTACCGGCAACCTTGAAGTCCATGTCACCGAGGTGGTCTTCGTCACCGAGAATGTCGGAGAGGACGGCGAAGCGATCGCCTTCGAGGATCAGGCCCATGGCGATGCCGGCAACCGGCTTCGCCAGCGGGACGCCTGCATCCATCAGCGCCAGCGACGTGCCGCAGACGGTTGCCATCGAGGACGAGCCGTTGGATTCGGTGATCTCGGAAACGACGCGCAACGTGTAGGGGAACTGCTCCGCCGACGGCAGCATCGGACGGATCGCACGCCATGCCAGCTTGCCGTGACCGATCTCGCGGCGACCCGGGGAACCCATGCGGCCGGTCTCACCAACCGAGAAGGGGGGGAAGTTGTAATGGAGCAGGAAGCGCTCCTTGTACATGCCGGTCAGGCTGTCGACATACTGCTCGTCTTCACCGGTGCCGAGCGTGGCCACCACGATCGCCTGCGTTTCGCCGCGCGTGAAGAGCGCCGAACCGTGCGTGCGCGGCAGAAGGCCGACTTCCGAAACGATCGGACGAACGGTTTCAAGGTCGCGGCCGTCGATGCGGCTCTTGGTGTCGAGGATGTTCCAGCGAACGATCTTGGCCTGCAGGTGCTTGAAGATCGCGCCGACTTCTTCGGCCGTATACTTGGCTTCGCCTTCCTCGGGGAGGAAATGCGCCTTGACCTTTGCCTTGACGGCGTCGACGGCGGCGTAGCGGTCGGCCTTCTGGGTGATCTTGTAAGCTTCGCGCAGTTCTGCTTCGAAATGCTTCAGCATCTCGCCTTCGAGCTCGGAATAGTCTTCCGGCTGGAAGTCGCGGGGCTCCTTGGCAGCGACTTCGGCGAGCTTGATGATTGCGTCGAGAACCGGCTGAAAGCCCTTGTGGCCGAACATGACGGCGCCGAGCATGACGTCTTCGGGCAGTTCCTTGGCTTCGGACTCGACCATCAGCACGGCGTCGTAGGTGCCGGCGACGACGAGGTCGAGGCTCGACTCATCCATCTCGTCGAGATGCGGGTTGAGAACATATTCGCCATTGATGTAGCCGACGCGTGCGCCACCGACCGGGCCCATGAAGGGAACGCCGGAAAGCGTCAGCGCCGCCGAAGAGGCGATCATGGACAGGATGTCGGGATTGTTTTCAAGGTCGTGCTGGACGACGGTGACGACGACCTGCGTGTCGTTCTTGTAGCCTTCGGGGAAGAGCGGGCGGATCGGGCGGTCGATCAGGCGGGAAACGAGCGTTTCGTTCTCGCTCGGACGGCCTTCGCGCTTGAAATAGCCGCCGGGGATCTTGCCGGCTGCGTAGGTCTTTTCCTGGTAGTTGACGGTGAGCGGAAAGAAGTCCTGGCCGGGCTTCGGCGCCTTCGCCGAAACGACAGTGGCAAGAACGACGGTCTCACCGTAGGTGGCGAGAACCGCGCCGTCGGCCTGACGGGCGATCTTGCCGGTTTCGAGCTTCAGCGGGCGGCCGGCCCACTCGATTTCCACTGTGTGTGTATCAAACATAATCTTGTCCTTCAATGCGGGAGCACGCGCCATTGCCGATATCAGGGCGCAGCGCACAGTCGACCGCAATCAATGTGACGTATCACGGGCAAGACAACGGGAGGCTTTTCATCGGCAGTTTCCCGAACTTGAGAGTTCCTGAGAAACTTGGGCCAAAGCCTTGGAGAGCTTTGGCCGAAAGCATCCGGCAATCCTGCCCCATGACAGGTCAGCGGTTGGTTTGGCAGAACCGGCCCATCCGGGCCTGCCGGTCGTTCCACCGCTTGAGATAGGGCGCGGCCGGAACATTTCATCGGAACATCGTCCCGAAACAGATCCGGCGGACGCTTAAAAGCGCCCGCCGGACAATCTTAGCGGCGGATACCCAGGCTGTTGATCAGCTTGGAATAGCGGCCTTCATCCTTCTTCTTGAGATAATCAAGAAGCGAGCGGCGGCTCGAAACCATCGTCAGCAGGCCACGGCGGGAATGGTTATCCTTCTTGTGGTCCTTGAAGTGTTCGGTCAGGTTATTGATGCGCTCGGTCAGGATCGCGACCTGTACTTCCGGAGAACCGGTATCGCCTTCGGCGGTTGCGTATTCCTTGATCAGCGCAGCCTTGCGCTCAGCAGTGATCGACATCGGATGGTCCTTTCTATGAGAGGAGAAGAAGTCGCCAAAAGCCGGGATGCCGTCCAGCTTTGGCCGCGAATGCAATCGGGCGCACCCGATGCTGGCGCTGCCTATAAACCAAATAAGCAGCGATGGAAAGAGGGAGCGCCGCAGCAGTGTTCAGCGGCCCATCACGGCGCCCCGGATCATCGCATTATAGCCTGCAGGATCCTGCAGCATGGCGAAATGGCTGGCGTCTTTCAGGATGACGAGCTTTGCCCCCGGAATTTCATTCGCCATCATCTCCGTATGATCGAGCTTGACGGCCTCATCATGATCACCGATGGCAAGCGTGACCGGCAGCGTGATCTTGCCAAGCTCCGTCGCCGTCCAGTTCGGCTGCGTCGCCCACATCTGCGAAATCTGGTTGACGAAGGCCTCGTATTCGTTGGGTGTCGGCGACAGCTTCCGGTATTGTTCTCCGGCGACGGTGATGTAGTCGTTGAAGGTCTTGTTGCTCAAGACGTCGGGCTTGACGCCGTCGGTGGTGACATTGGCCGCCTGGGCAATGACCCGCGTCAGCTTTTCCGGATATCTCATCGCCATGTCGATGCCGATGATGCCGCCGTCCGACCATCCGACGAGCGTCACCTTGTCGATCTTCAGATAATCGAGAAGGGCGACATAGTCCGATGTCATAAGATCGTAGCCGAAGGGCTGCTGGCTGCGGGTCGAGCGTCCGTGACCCCGGCTGTCGGCAACGATGACCAGATGATCCCTGGCGAATTCGGCGATCTGGTGACCCCAGACGCCGGTATTGCCGAGTCCGCCATGGATGAAGAGGATCGGATCACCTTCACCATATTCGGCATAATACATCTTGATGTCGTTCACATCAGCCATGCCGCTCACCTTCGGCGTCGGCATGGCAGGAAAGGCCGGAAGCTCGGCCCAGCGCTCGGCAGATCGAGCGCCGGCGACGGTCAGGAATAGCGAAAAGAACGTCAGCATTCCAATTGCGATTGCGCGCATAATTTTCCTCTCAGGCCGCTATGGTCCGAAAGGAAGATATCGCATCGCCATCGCATGACAATCGTCAGCTGTGCAGACTTAGGCGAAAACCCGCTTTGGGCGAAATTCGCCCTGGCCGATCTCACCGATCGCGATCAGCCGGCCACGGGCCGTCGCATAGGCTTCGCTTTCGGCAATCGGCGCATCGCGGCCGCGCACCAGGATCGGATTGCCCATCTTCAGCCGGTGCGCCTGGTCGTCGTTGATGACGAGATGGGGCAGGGCCGACAATGCTTCGCAGGTGTCGATCAGCAGCGCATCGAGGGCGGCGAGCCGCTCATCCATATCCTCGATCGATTCCAGCGCCACGAGGTTTGCGAGCGGCACCATGGCCTCTTCCGAAAAGGGCGCGACGAAGGTGCGCCGCAGCCCGGATATATGGCCGTAGCAGCCGAGATCACGGCCGAAATCGCGGGCGAGCGCTCTGACATAGGTGCCCTTGCCGCATTCCACTTCGAAATGTGCGGTATTGGCGTCCGGGCAGGCAAGCAGGGTCAGCCGGAAGATCTCCACCTCGCGCGAGGGGATCTCGACGGCTTCCCCGTCGCGCGCCAGGTCGTATGCGCGTTCACCCGCTATCTTGATGGCGGAAAACTGCGGCGGCACCTGGCTGATCGTGCCGATATATTTTGGCAGGATGTCGCGGATCTGCTGTTCGGTCGGACGCTTGTCGGATGTCTGCGTGACCTCGCCTTCGAGGTCGTCGGTCGCGCGCTCCTCTCCCCAGCTTACCGTGAATTCATAGATCTTGCGGCCGTCCATTACATAGGGAACGGTCTTGGTCGCATCGCCGAGCGCGATCGGCAGCATGCCGGAGGCCAGCGGATCGAGCGTGCCGGCATGGCCGGCCTTCTGCGCCTTGTAGAGCCACTTGATCTTGGAAACGGCTTCCGTCGAGCCGAAATCCACCGGCTTGTCGAGAATCAGCCAGCCGGAAATCGGCCGCCCCTTGGGTTTGCGTGGTTTGGACATCAGTCTCTTCTGTTATTTTTCGTCGCTATCGCCGTCGAGGTCGCGGCTCACTTCGGGCGAGCGCAAGAGCTCGTCGATTTTCTTGTAATTGTCGAAGCTGGTATCGTCGCGGAAGCGCACTTCCGGCATATATTTCATCTGCCGAAGCTGCGGTCCGAGGCGGCCGCGGATGAACTTCGCATGGCGGTTCAACGCCTCGATGACGATGCTGTGGTCGGAAACGCCGAGCGGCGTGACATAAGCCGTCGCGATCTTGAGATCGGGCGACATGCGCACTTCGGAGATCGAAATCACGGTTGCTTCGATGATGTCGTCGCGCACTTCGCCGCGCTGCAGCACCTGGGTGATCGCGGCGCGGACCTGTTCGCCAACGCGCAGCATGCGCTGCGACGGCGCGGAGGATGTTGGTCTGGTCATTGTTATCTCTGTTTGCCGATGCGGCTGGGAATCGAACCCGTCAAAGGAGAGCGTCCATGACTCTTTTGGTCGAAAAGGTCAAGCCGGCAGGTAGAAAAGCCACCCGCCGGAGAGCGGATGGCTTTTGTCAAGCGACTGAACGCCGAGGATTAGAGCGTGCGCGTAATATGTTCGACGCGGAAGCACTCGATGACGTCGCCGACGCGCATGTCTTCGTAATTTTCGAAGGCCATGCCACACTCCTGGCCCATCGGCACTTCGGAGACTTCGTCCTTGAAGCGCTTGAGGGTCTTGAGCTTGCCTTCGTGAACGACGACGTCGTTGCGGATGAGGCGCACACCCGCCCCGCGCTCGACCTTGCCTTCGACGACGCGGCAACCGGCCACCTTGCCGACCTTGGTGATGTTGAACACCTCCAGGATTTCGGCATTGCCGATGAAGGTCTCGCGCCGTTCCGGCGACAGGAGGCCCGACATCGCTGCCTTCACGTCATCCACGAGGTCGTAGATGATGTTGTAGTAGCGGATCTCGATGCCCTGTCGTTCGGCGAACTGGCGCGCCTGCGCATTGGCGCGAACGTTGAAGCCGATGATGGCCGCGTTCGAGGCTTCGGCGAGCGAAATATCCGACTCGGTGATGCCGCCTGCGCCCGAATGGACGATGCGGGCACGGACCTCGTCCGTGCCGAGCTTTTCCAGCGCGCCGGCAATCGCTTCGATCGAGCCCTGGACGTCGCCCTTGATGACGAGCGGGAACTCCTTGATGCCGGTGCTCTGCATCTGCGTCATCATCTGTTCCAGCGAACCGCGCTGGCCCGACTGGCGGGCAGCCGCCTTGTCGCGGGCAAGACGCTGGCGGTATTCCGAGATTTCGCGGGCGCGGCTCTCGCTCTCGACCACCGCGAACTTGTCACCCGCCTGCGGCGTGCCGGAAAGGCCAAGCACTTCGACGGGCATCGCCGGCGGCGCGTCCTTCATATGCTCGCCCTTGTCGTTGACGAGGGCGCGCACACGGCCCCAGACGTCGCCTGCGACGATGATCTGGCCCGGCTTCAGCGTACCGTTCTGAACGAGAACCGTGGCAACCGAGCCGCGGCCGCGGTCGAGCTGGGCTTCGATGACGGTACCTTCTGCGGTGCGGTTCGGATTGGCCTTGAGGTCAAGGATTTCCGCCTGCAGCAGAACGGCTTCGAGCAGCTTGTCGAGGTTTTTGCCTGTCTTAGCCGACACTTCGACATCAAGCGTTTCACCACCCATCGATTCGACGAAGACTTCGTGCTGTAGAAGCTGGTTGCGCACCTTCTGCGGATCGGCTTCGTGCTTGTCGATCTTGTTGATCGCCACAATGATCGGAACACCGGCTGCCTTGGCGTGATTGATCGATTCGATCGTCTGCGGCATGACGCTGTCGTCGGCTGCCACGACCAGGATCGCGATGTCGGTCGCCTGCGCGCCGCGGGCACGCATCGCCGTGAAGGCGGCGTGGCCGGGGGTGTCGATGAAGGTGATCTTCTGGCCGTTCTGCTCCACCTGATAGGCGCCGATATGCTGGGTGATGCCGCCCGCTTCGCCCGCAACAACGTTGGCATGGCGAATGGCGTCGAGCAGCGAGGTCTTGCCGTGGTCGACGTGGCCCATGATGGTGACGACGGGCGGACGCGAAACGCGGTCACCTTCGACGTCGGCGATGTCGAAGATGCCGAGTTCGACGTCGGATTCAGACACACGCTTGACGGTATGACCGAATTCGCCGGCGATGAGCTCGGCAAGGTCGGCGTCGATGACGTCGCCCGGCTTCATCATCTGGCCTTCCTTCATCAGGTACTTGATGACATCGACGGCGCGTTCGGACATGCGCTGCGACAGTTCCTGAATGGTGATGGTCTCCGGCAGGACGACTTCGCGGGAAATCTTCTCGCGAGTCTCCTGCATTTGGCTGCGGCGGAACTTCTCCTGCCGGCGGCGCATCGCCGAAAGCGAACGGCTGCGGCCGGCGTCCTCGCCGTCCACATCGGCAGTGGTGATCGTCAGCTTGCCGCGGCGGCGCTCCTCATCCGTTTTCGGACGGGTCGTCACCGGCTTTGCGGGTTCGGGGCGAACGACGCGGCCGCGCGCCGGACCGCCGCGCGAAGCGCCACGATCGTCCTCGTCGCCGTCATTGCGACGGCCCCGAACGCCAGCCGGCGCGCCGGGCGCCGGGCGAGCGGCTGCTCCGTCGGCATCGGGCCGGCGTGCTGCCGGCGCGGGTGCTGCCGGGCGCGGCGTCGTGTTCGGGCGAGCCTCGGCCGTAGCGGGTGCCGGCGCTGCCGCAGTGGCAGCCGGTTCGGCGGCAGCAGCGGCGGCGGCTTCGGCCTGCCCGGCTGCCTCTTCGACGGCTCGGCGTGCGGCTTCCTCCGCCTCGGCTGCCTTGCGGACAGCCTCTTCGGCGGCACGGCGCTTTTCTTCCTCGGCGCGGCGGATCGCATCCTGGGCGTCACGCGCCTGGGATTCGGCGAGCGCACGGCGGCGCGCATCCATTTCCTCAGGCGACAGATGGTTCAGCACGACAGGGCGCGGGCGATCGTTCGGACGCGGCTGCTGATAGGACTGCTGCGGACGCTGGTTGCCTTGGCCGCCGCCGGGCTGGTGAATCCGCGGAGCCGGTGTCGACTGCTGCGGACGCGCCTGAGCAGGTGCCGGCGCCGGTTCGGCTGCGCGAATCGGGGTTGCGGGTGCCGCAGGCGTGATCGGCTTTTCGTCTTCCGGGCGCATCGGGCGCCGCTTGCGGGTCTCGACCACGACCGCCTTGGTGCGACCCCGACCCATATCCTGGCGAACGGTACCCTGGCTCATCCCCGATGGTTTCAGGGTGAGCGTCTTCTTGCCCGTTACGCTGAGTGTCTTGTCGTCGTTACTATCGGTCATTCGTTCCCGTTCCTTCGGACAGGGAGCGATGACTAGATCAGACCCTGTCGTTCAAATACTGTCGATCAATGAGAATGAGACCGGCCGATGCCGGTGACCGCCTCATTGTTTTTGCCGGCCAGCGCCGCCCGCTGCCCGGGACTGACCGCCAATACGGTACTGTTCGAGCATCTTTGCGCGCTTCACTACACCCTCACCCGCCTGCCCTGCAAGCACTGCGGCATGGATAAAAGCATTCTGGCCCATCAGGCCTTCCATTTCGCTCTCCGAGAAGAAACGGTAGGAAGGTATCTCCTCCTCGGTCTCCATTCCGAGGTGCCAGGCCTTGCGGGCCTGGTCGATTTTTCGCACTCCATCATCCGCTGCGTCAGTCGCGTGAAACACCGCAAGGGCTGCTCCACTTCTGACCGCGGCATCCACTTTCGAGGCGCCGCTGACGAACTGGCCGGCCTTGCGCGCCATGTTCATCATCTGCATCACTTGCGCCGCCAGCAGCCGGTCGACGCTTGCGCCGAGATCGTCCGCCGCCTTCACGTCCGCTTTCAGCGCCCGGGCGAACAGCTTTTTCGCCACCGCCCTGTCGACCAGCGACCGGTCTGCCTTCACCCAGCAGCCGCGTCCCGGAAGCTCGCGCTTCAGGTCGGCGACGACGGTTCCGTCGGGAGCCGCGACGAAGCGGATCAGCTCTTCCGGCGATCCGCTTTCGCGCGTCACGATGCACATGCGTCCGTTCACGTCATACCCTGCAAGATCGTCGTCCTCGGGATGAACGTTCGGCTCATGCGCGGTCATCATGCTTCCTGTTCGGCTTCGGTGACCTCTTCTTCGGTCCCCTTCGCCAGGTCCTCTTCGGTGATCCAGCCGGCCGCGAGGCGCGCCTGCACGATCATCTGCTCGGCCTCGACACGCGAAACGTCGAACTTCGAGAACAGGCCTTCGAACTTCTTCGTTTCGCCGTTCTTGCGTTCGCTCCAGCCGACGAGATCGTCGGCCGCACAACCGGCGAAATCCTCGATCGTCTTGATGCCGTCCTCGCCGAGCGCCACCATCATCTGGGCGGTCATGCCGTCGATCTGGCGCAGCTCGTCCTCAACGCCAAGCGCCTTGCGCTTCTCGTCCATCTCGGCTTCGAGACGCTCGAGGAATTCGCGGGCGCGCTGCTGGATTTCCTGCGCCGTCTCTTCGTCGAAACCGTCGATCGAGGAGATTTCGTCGAGATCGACATAGGCAAGTTCTTCGACGGCGGCAAAGCCTTCCGACGCCAGAACCTGGCCGACCATCTCGTCGACGTCGAGCGAATCCATGAACAGGTTGGTGCGCTCGTTGAATTCCTTCTGACGGCGTTCCGATTCCTCGGCCTCCGTCATGATGTCGATGTCCCAGCCGGTCAGCTGCGAAGCGAGGCGGACGTTCTGGCCGCGGCGGCCGATCGCAAGCGACAGCTGCTCGTCGGGAACGACGACTTCGATGCGCTCGGCGTCCTCATCGAGAACGACCTTGGCCACTTCCGCCGGCTGCAGGGCGTTGACGACGAAGGTCGCCGGGTCCTGGCTCCAGGGGATGATGTCGATCTTCTCACCCTGGAGTTCGCCGACGACGGCCTGGACGCGCGAACCGCGCATACCGACGCAGGCGCCGACCGGATCGATCGAACTGTCGTTCGAGATCACCGCGATCTTGGCGCGCGAGCCCGGATCACGGGCGACCGACTTCACCTGGATGATGCCGTCGTAGATCTCGGGCACTTCCATGGTGAAGAGCTTCACCATGAACTGCGGATGGGTACGCGACAGGAAGATCTGCGGACCGCGCTGCTCGCGACGGACATCATATACGTATGCACGGACGCGATCGCCATAGCGCACGTTCTCGCGCGGGATCATTTCGTCGCGGCGGATGATGCCTTCACCGCGCCCGAGGTCGACGATGACGTTGCCGTATTCGACACGCTTGACGGTGCCGTTGACGATTTCGCCAACGCGATCCTTGAATTCGTCGAACTGGCGGTCGCGCTCGGCTTCACGCACCTTCTGTACGATCACCTGCTTGGCGGACTGTGCGGCGATGCGGCCGAAATCCATCGGCGGCAGCGGATCGGCGATGAAATCACCAAGGGCTGCGTCCGGATTGCGGTCGCGGGCAAGTTCCAGCGGGATCTGCGTCGAATAATCCTCGGCCTTGTCGACCACTTCGAGCAGGCGCTGCAGACGGATTTCACCGGTCTTCGGATTGATGTCGGCCCGGATGTTGGATTCGGTGCCGTAACGCGAGCGCGCCGCCTTCTGGATGGCATCGGCCATTGCGGCAAGCACGATCTCCCGGTCGATGACTTTTTCGCGCGCCACTGCATCTGCGATCTGCAGAAGTTCGAGCCGGTTCGCACTGACTGCCATTGTTTTGTTTCTCCGTCTTTACTCCAGGGTTCCCGTCCCTGGGAGCGGTCTGTTGATCGGTTATTCCTGGTCGTCTGCTTCGTTCTGGTTCGCGGCCTGCGCTTTCGCCAGCTTGTCGGCGCGCAACGCATCGCGGATCAGATCGTCGGTCAGAATGAGCTTCGCATCGCTAAGCGCCGTGAAGGGAATGACGACCTTCTGCTCTTCCCCATAGGCGACCTGGTCACGCTCGAGCGTGAATCCATCGGCGTCTGCTTCGACGATCTTGCCGCGGAAGCGTTTGCGGTTGCCGATCATGATCGACGTTTCGCACTTTACAAGGTGGCCTTGCCAGCGGACGAAATCGGATTTCCGCACCATCGGACGGTCGATGCCGGGCGAAGACACCTCGAGATGATACTCTTTATCGATCGGATCTTCCACATCGAGGACGGGAGAAATCGCCATCGAGACTTCTTCGCAGTCCTGAACCGTCATCGTGCCGTCATTGCGCTCGGCCATCACCTGCATCGTCGCGCCGTTCTGGTTCAGCATGCGCACGCGGATCAGCCGGAAACCCATGCCGACGAGAACGGGTTCGATGATATCTGCCAGACGCTGGTCGAGCCCGGTTTCGGTAATCAGCCGCGGCTCAAGTTCGTTGTCTGCGTTTGTCATGTCCGACAAGCGGCGCTCCTCGCAATTTCAAGCTGTTCAGGCGATCGAGCTAATAAAAAAGAGCGGGTCCTTGCGGCCCACTCTTCATCAAGCGATCAAGAATTTGAGAGCCATATAGTCGGGTTTTTCCGAAATTGCAAGGTCTGAGACCGATTCCGCCAATTATGCCGGAAGAGGGGAACGGACCTATGGCCAGCGATCGTCTTCCGCATATATTGCCGTTGGCGCACAATAACAAAAGCGGGAGACATCGTGGGCTATACCTCGTCGACACTGGCGCCCTTGCGGCACGATACCTACCGCACCATCTGGTTCGCCAGCCTTTCCTCCAATTTCGGCGGCCTGATCCAGGCAGTGGGTGCCGCCTGGATGATGACGACGATCACCGCCTCGGAGGACATGGTCGCGCTGGTGCAGACCTCGACTGCGCTGCCGATTATGCTGTTTTCGCTGATATCGGGGGCGCTGGCGGATAATTTCGATCGCCGCCGGGTCATGCTGACGGCGCAGTGCATGATGCTGACGGTTTCAGCGTTGCTGACGGCGTCAGCCCTTCTCGGCTGGGTCACGCCCTGGCTGTTGCTCTTCTTCACCTTCCTGATCGGCTGCGGCACGGCGCTCAACAACCCCTCCTGGCAGGCCTCGGTCGGCGATATGGTGCCGCGCGCCGATCTGCCGGGCGCCGTCACGCTGAACAGTATGGGTTTCAACATCACCCGCAGCGTCGGCCCGGCGATCGGCGGCGTCATCGTGGCGGCAGCGGGTGCCGCCGCGGCCTTTGCGGTGAACACCGCAAGTTACCTCGCCCTGATCTACGCCCTGTTGCGCTGGCGGCCGAGCACGCCCGTCTCCACCCTGCCGCGCGAAGCGCTCGGCAGCGCCATCTTCGCCGGCCTGCGTTATGTCTCGATGTCGCCCAATCTCGAAAAGGTCCTCGTGCGAGGGCTGGTTTTCGGCATCGGCGCGAGCTCGATCCTGGCGCTGCTGCCGGTCGTCGCGCTCGACCTCGTTGCCGGCGGTCCGCTGACTTATGGCTTCATGCTCGGCGCCTTCGGTATCGGCGCGATCGGTGGTGCGGTGCTGAGTGCGAGAATTCGCCAGGCGCTGTCCAGCGAGACGATCATCCGCCTGGCCTTTACAGGCTTTGCACTGAGCGCGGTCATCGCCGCCTATAGTCCAAACGCCGTGCTGACCTCCGCCGGTTTGCTTGTCGCCGGTGCCTGCTGGGTCTCGGCGCTGTCGCTTTTCAACACCATCGTCCAGCTGTCGACGCCGCGCTGGGTGGTCGGCCGCGCGCTGTCGCTCTACCAGACCGTCACCTTCGGCGGCATCGCTGGCGGCAGCTGGCTCTGGGGTGTCGCCGCCGATCGCTACGGGGTGGCCGATGCGCTGCTGATGTCATCCGTTGTCATGCTGCTTGGCATTGCGATCGGTCTGCGCTTTTCCATGCCCGCCTTCGCTTCGCTCAATCTCGATCCCTTGAACCGCTTCACCGCGCCGGCCTTGAGCCTCGACATCACCCCGCGCAGCGGCCCGATCGTCATCCAGGTCGATTACGAGATCGCCGACGACGATCTGGCGGAATTCATGGTGCTGATGGGCGAGCGCCGCCGCATCCGCATCCGCGACGGCGCCCGCAACTGGGCGCTGATGCGCGATCTCGAAAATCCCGGGCTGTGGACGGAGACCTACCATACGCCGACCTGGGTCGAATATATAAGACACAACCAGCGGCGCACGCAGGCCGATGCTGAAAACATCGACCGGCTGCGTGCGCTCCACCGCGGCGAAGGTCCGCCGCATGTCCACCGCATGATCGAGCGCCAGGCCATCCCGCCAGGCGATGATGTGTTCCACAAGGCGCCGATCGACCTGCATCATTGAGAGCAGCCATGTACAGTTTCAGGCTTGCCCGCCTATCCGATCTTGCCGCCATCGTCCGGCTTCTCGCCGATGACGATCTCGGCGCCGCCAGGGAAATCGTCTCCGATCCCGTCGACGCGCGTTATCTCTCGGCCTTCGCGGCGATCGAGGCGGACGCCAACCAGTTGCTGGCAGTCGCAACCGATGCCTCCGACCAGGTCCTCGGCTGCCTGCAGCTGAGCTTTCTTCCCGGCCTCTCCCGGACCGGCATGTGGCGCGGGCAGATCGAAAGCGTGCGTATCGCAAGAGAGTTTCGCGGAGCGGGCCTCGGCGCCCAATTCATCGAATGGGCGGTCGTCCAATGCGTCGAGCGCGGCTGCGGTCTCGTGCAGCTGACATCGGACAAGACACGGAAAGACTCGATCCGCTTCTACGAAAAGCTCGGTTTCATCGTCAGCCATGAAGGGCTGAAACGCAACCTTTGAAGCCGGCTATCTCAGTCTGCCCTTCATGCCGGCTTCGGGAAAGCATGTCGGCTTCATGCCGTTCTTTGCCTGCCACTGGCCGATCGAGCGCCGCGTCTTGTAGCCCGGCAATCCATCGGAGCCGCCGACGTCATAACCCTGACGCTCCAGCGCCTTCTGCATGGCGGCGACATCCGAACGCAGCATCTTGCCGACATCGCCCCATTGGCCCTCGAAGGCGCCGCCGTTCGAGGCGATCCGATCGGCGAGATTACCGATATAAAGCGCATAGAGGTCGGAGTTGTTATACTCCTTGATGATGTAGAAATTCGGCGTGACGATGAATTCCGGGCCGTCTCGGCCGGCCGGCACCAGCATCATCCCCTGAGCCTTCATCTCACCTGAGGGAAAGGCCTTGCCGGAGATGCGCTCGATGCCGAGCGAGGCCCAGTGCGAAAGCGGTTTTGCCAGATCAGGCCCCTCCTGCGCGCAGGAAACCGCTTCAGGTATCGACACCTCGAAGCCCCAGTCACGATCGCGCTGCCAGCCCTTCTTGACCAGATAGTTGGCGATCGAGGCGAGCGTATCCGGCACCGAGGTCCAGATGTTGCGGTGGCCGTCGCCGTCGAAATCCACCGCGTATTTCAGATAACTCGTCGGCATGAATTGCGGCTGGCCGAGCGCGCCGGCCCACGAACTCTTGAAATCGGCAGGCGTGACGTCGCCGCCGTCGAGAATATGCAATGCCGCCACCAGCTCGGTGCGGAACATCTCCTTGCGCGTCGACATGAAGGCCTTGGTGGCC
Organism: Rhizobium esperanzae; assembly: GCF_002204185.1. Classification (GTDB taxonomy): domain Bacteria; phylum Pseudomonadota; class Alphaproteobacteria; order Rhizobiales; family Rhizobiaceae; genus Rhizobium; species Rhizobium esperanzae. The sequence continues at coordinate 67,057 of NZ_MXPU01000025.1, forward strand.
AGCACTTCGATCGCCGATTCCGGTATCTTCGCGGCGCCGAAGCCGGTCTCGCGGCCCCAGATGGCAAGCACGATCGACCCCGGCACGCCATAGGACTTCTCGATCCGCTTCAGCGTCGAGCTATATTGCGCGGCAAAGCCGCGTCCCGTTACGGCAAGCCTCTGCAGCCGGTCCTCGTTGAAATAGGGGCCGGGCGAGGAAAACTCCGCCTGCGTCTGCTTCTGCTCCTTCGGCGGCGGGAAACCGGGCGGCGCGAGATCGGGCAGGTTCCAGTTCAGCGTGATGCCGGAGAAAGCGGCCTTGAAGGTCTTCTCGGAGACACCGCCCGCCTTCGCCTCGGGCCAGAGGTCCTTCTGCACCCAGCTTTCGAACTGCGCCTCGACATCGGCTTTCGATGGGGCTGCGGATGAGGGGAGGGGGAGGAGCGCCGCTGTTATGGCGAGCGCGAATATTCGCCGCATATACAAACCCTCATATCACCGTCCGCGCCCGAAGGGCCGCCGCAAGCGTGCCCTCATCGAGATAATCAAGTTCACCACCGACAGGCACGCCGTGCGCCAGCCGCGTGATCTTCACCTCGAGCCCCTGCAACTGGTCGGTGATGTAATGCGCCGTCGTCTGTCCCTCGACGGTGGCGTTGACCGCGATGATCAGCTCGCGGATGCCGCCTTCGCCGATCCGGTCGACCAGCCCGCGAATGTTGAGGTCGTCTGGCCCGATCCCGTCGAGCGGCGACAGCGTGCCGCCGAGCACATGGTAGGCGGCGTTCATCGCGCCCGCCCGCTCCAGCGCCCAGAGGTCCGAAACGTCCTCGACGACGATGATGACGGATTGATCACGCTGCGTGTCGGTGCAGACGGTGCAGGGGTCGACCGTATCGACATTGCCGCAACGCGAACAGATCTTCACCTTGTCATAGGCCTCGCCCATCGCATTCGACAATGGCCCCAGCAACTGGTCCTTCTTCTTGATCAGATGCAGTGCCGCCCGACGCGCCGAGCGCGGCCCGAGGCCCGGCACCTTCGCCAGAAGCTGGATGAGTTTTTCGATTTCGGGGCCGGTGACTCGTTTTGCCATGCGCCGTTCTTAACTGATATGGAACGAAAACGGAATCGCGGAAGGATCGGCCATCCATGAAAATCCTGGCGCTCTGCACCGGCAATCCGGAAAGGCTGCCGGGCAAGAGTTACAAGACCGGCGTCTTCAAGCGGTCCGTCAACGGCGCGGTGATGATCGACGCTGAAGGGCTGGTCGGCGATGCCATCTGCAACCGCAAGCACCATGGCGGCGTCGATCAGGCGGTTTATATCGAGGGATCACTGACGCTCGACTGGTGGGCCGGCGAACTCGGCCGGCCCTGCGAGCCCGGCACCTTCGGTGAAAACATGGTGATCTCAAGCCTCGACAATCGCGACGTTTCAGTCGGCGACCGATTCATAGCGGGCGATCTTATTCTCGAGGCCACCGCTTGCCGCATTCCCTGCGCCACCTTTGCGGTCAAGATGGCCGATCCGAAATTCGTCAAGCGCTATACGGTGGCCGCCCGCCCCGGCATTTACTGCCGCGTCGTCAGAGGCGGCGTGGCCGAGGCCGGAGCGCCGGTGGAGCATCAATCCTTTTCCGGAGAGAAGGTGACGATGCCGGAGCTTATGAAAACATTAGGCCGACAGCTTTCGGAGGCGGACCGGTCGCGATATCTCGCCGCTCCCATTCACTACAAGCTGCGGGCGATGCTGGAAGCGCAGCGTTAAGAGCGGCGTTCTGTAGGTCGCCGGCCCGATAGCAGCATCAGCTATCAAAACGGCAGCTTGAAGCCGGGCGGGATCGGCAGGCCGGCGGTGAGCGCCTTGGTCTTTTCGGCGGCGAGCGCCTCGGCCTTGTCCTTGGCGTCCTTGTGGGCGGCGACGATCAGGTCCTCGAGGATCTCGACATCGTCCTCCTTGAACAGCGACGGGTCGATCTTCAGGCTTTTCAGCTCGCCCTTGCCCGAGATGACGACGGTGACGAGGCCGCCGCCGGCCTTGCCTTCGGCCGTGAGCTCGGCGATCTCCGCCTGCATCTGCTCCATTTTGGCCTGCATTTCCTTGACTTTGCCCATCATGCCCATGATGTCGCGCATCGTCTCGCTCCTTGTTGAAACGTCAGAATTCTATGTCGTCGCCGGGCAGAATGTCGCCTTCTTCGGATTCGGCGGCGGCCGGCGCTTTGGCCTCGCCTTCCTCTTCCGGTTCCGGCGCCCGCACGCGCACGTCGATGATTTTTGCGCCGGGAAAATGCGCCAGGATCGCCGCCACATCAGGATCCTGCCTCGCATCGCTGACGCGCTGCTCCTGCGCCTTGGCTTCTGCTTCCACCATCGTCGGCCCGCCTTCTTCGCGGCTGGTGCTGACGATCCAGTGGATTCCGGTCCATTCCTTGAGCTTGACGGCGAGCTCGTTGAGCAGCGTATTCGGCGCGCCTTCGGTCAGGTTCACATCAAGCCGGCCGGGCTCAAGACGCACCGGCCGCACGAAGTTGCGCACCAGTGCCTTCAATTTGACATCCCGCTTGTCGCCCGCGAGGTCGACGATATCGGCGATGGAATTGATGCGCACGAGCGGCTTCGGCGCCTCTGCGGGCCTGGCCTCGGCGCGGCCGATATTCTGTGGCTCCGGATTGGGCACGGCGCGCAGCATGGCGGTCGGCCCGGAGGGCTGCGGCCGTGGTGTGGGCTCCGTCGCACGTGCCGCGACACTGCTTTGATAGGGAACCCGCGCGCCGCCGCCGGAAGGGGGCGAGGAGGGCCGCGAGCCGCCATTGTCGCCGGAAAAATCGGCAAGCCGCCGTGCCGCATCCTCGGGCGCCGGCAGATGCGCCGCATGCGCAAGCCGGATCAGCACCATTTCGGCAGCACCCGCCGTCCGCGACGAGCCTTCGGTTTCGGCAATGCCCTTCAGCAGCATCTGCCAGATGCGTGACAGCGTCGTCACCGCAACGCCCTTGGCGAATTCCGCCGCCTTGGTGCGCTCGACTTCGCTGAGCGAGGGATCGTTTGCCGCATCCGGCACATATTTCAGCCGCGTCACCAGATGGGTGAAATCGGCAAGATCGGTCAGCACCACCACCGGATTGGCGCCGGCCCCGTACTGGTTCTGGAATTCGCCCAGGGCAGCTGCGACATCGCCTTTGACGACATGCTGGAAGAGATCGACGATCCGGGCGCGGTCGGCAAGGCCGAGCATGCCGCGCACCGCTTCCGCCTGCACGGCGCCGGCGCCATGGGCGATCGCCTGGTCGAGCAGCGACAGGCCGTCGCGGGCAGAGCCTTCGGCGGCGCGCGCGATCATTGCCAGTGCGTCGCCTTCCGCCTCGATGCCCTCCTTGGCCGCGATTGTCGTGAACAGCCCGACGAGATCCGACGCGCTGATGCGGCGCAGATCGAAGCGCTGACAGCGCGACAGCACGGTGATCGGCACCTTGCGGATTTCAGTGGTGGCGAAGATGAACTTCACATGTTCCGGCGGCTCTTCCAGCGTCTTCAACAGGCCGTTGAAGGCCTGAGTCGAGAGCATGTGCACTTCGTCGATGATATAGACCTTGTAGCGCGCCGAAACCGGCCGATATCGCACCTGTTCGATGATCTCTCTTATATCGTCGATACCCGTATGCGAGGCGGCATCCATTTCGATCACATCGACATGCCGGCCTTCCATGATCGCCTGGCAATGTTCGCCGGGCACGCGCAGATCAATCGTCGGCTTGTCGATTTCTGCCGTCTTGTAATTCAGCGCTCGCGCCAGGATGCGCGCCGTCGTCGTCTTGCCGACGCCGCGCACGCCGGTTAGCATATAGGCCTGCGCGATGCGGCCGGTCTCGAAGGCGTTGGTAAGCGTGCGGACCATCGGCTCCTGGCCGACCATCAGGTCCGTGAAATCCTTGGGGCGGTATTTGCGAGCCAGCACCCGGTATCCGGTGCCCGTCGAGGCGGCATCTTTTGACTGTCGCTCGGTATCGCTCATCGCCCTGCTTGTCGCCCGGACTATCGGGCATTTCGTGGAGAGAAGGTGGGAGGCTGGCACGATGACCCGTGCCGGGCTCGTTAGGGCTGCTTCCTTCCGGACCTGACCCGGTTGGCGAGTGGCTCGTCCACCACCAACCTCCCGAATGCACATATCGGCAATATCGTCATCAAAAGCAAGCCAACATGCAAAAAAACTGCTAGTCGTTGGAAAACATGAGGAGAATGCCCTTTGAAAGGTTTCGCGCTCGACCCCCGGCTGGAAAACGACAGCACCAGCATCATGATCACCGGTCTCTGCGATCTCAGATTGTCGAGGGATGCCCGCTGGCCCTGGCTCATTCTGGTTCCGCGCCGGGCCGATATCACCGAAATCTTCGAGTTGACGCCGCTCGATCAGGTGTTGCTCGCCTTCGAGACGGAGCTCGTCGCCAAAGCCTTGAAGAACATTACCGGCGCGACAAAAATCAATATCGGGGCTCTTGGCAATATCGTCCGCCAGCTTCATGTTCATGTCATTGCCCGCTTCGAAGGCGATGCCAACTGGCCGGGTCCCGTCTGGGGTTTCGGGCGCGCGGAGCCTTACGAGGACGCAAGGAGAGAAGAATTCACAGCAAAGCTGCGGGAAGCCCTTTCATCATGAACCATTCGCTTTTCGATTCGGATGTGCCCCATCCGGAACCCAGCAATCTCACTGCCTTTGCCGCCAACGACCTCAATCGCGATTCCGAACACCGCGACGAACATTCCGTCGAAAGGGCGCTGGCAAAGGACGGTACCCACATCTTCGCCTTCGCCCGGGACAAGTTGGTGCTGAAACATGACGGCCAGGTGCTCGATCCGCTGTTTGCCCGTTACGAACTGCAGGAATTGCAGCCGAATTGGGACGAGACGGTGCTGCTCGGCTACCGCAAATCAGGCGAGCCGCGCCTTGCCGTTCCCGTCGGCATCGACGTCGACGATCTCACCAGCCAATACAAGCCCGCCGACGGCCGCACGCTGTTTCGCGAGATGCTGATCGACGAAGTCTTGCTCGGCGAATTCGCCCAGGCCGCAAGCCTCATCCGCTGGAATGGCGACAACCGATTCTGCGGCCGCTGCGGATCGGCGATGGAGATTCATATCGGCGGCTACAAGCGCGTCTGCACCGCCTGCGAACACATGATCTTCCCCCGAACCGACCCCGTCGTCATCATGCTGACGATCGATGAGCAGCGCGGCCTCTGCCTGCTCGGCCGCAGCCCGCATTTCACGCCCGGCATGTATTCCTGTCTTGCCGGCTTCGTCGAACCCGGCGAGACCATCGAGAATGCCGTGCGCCGCGAAACGCTGGAGGAATCGGGCATCCGCACCGGCCGCATCCGCTATCACGCCTCGCAGCCTTGGCCGATGCCGCATTCGCTGATGATCGGCTGTTACGCCGAGGCTAAATCCACCGAAATTACGCGCGACGAGACGGAACTCGAGGATTGCCGCTGGTTCACCCGCGAGGAAACAATCGAGATGATGGAACGCCCGAGTGCGACCGGCAAGGTTTCTCCACCGAAAGGGGCGATCGCCCACCGCCTGATGCGCGACTGGGCGGAGTGGAAGCGGTAACGCCATGCCGGTCGCCCGCTCGGAACGGCTGCTGACGCTGCTCCAGACGCTTCGGCGTTATCGGCGGCCGGTGACCGGAACTGTTCTTGCCCGGGAAACCGGCGTCAGCCTGCGCACGCTCTATCGCGACATTGCCAGCCTGCAGGCCCAGGGCGCGATGATCGAAGGCGAGGCGGGCATCGGTTATGTGCTGAAGCCCGGCTTCATGCTGCCGCCGATGATGTTTTCCGAAGAAGAGCTGGAAGCCTTGGTGCTCGGTTCGCGCTGGGTGGCCCGCGCCGCCGAGCCGCGCCTTGCCGGCGCTGGCGCCGATGCGCTCGCAAAGATCGCCGCTGTGCTGCCGGCCGACATGCGTGAAATGGTCGATTCGGCGACACTCTTCGTTGGCCGCAAGCGCCAGGACGAGGACAGGGCTGATGTTTCGGCTATCCGCAAGGCGATCCGTCTGGAGCGCGTGCTCGAACTGCATTACGGCGACGAACAGGGCCGGATCTCCCGCCGCCGCGTCTGGCCCTTCGCGCTCGGTTATTTCGAGCATGTGCGCATCATCATGGCCTGGTGCGAACTGCGCCAGGATTTCCGCCATTTCCGCACCGATCGCATCATCGATATGGCGGTCCATGAGACGCGTTACCCCCGTCGCCGTACAGTGCTCCTAAAGGAATGGCGCGAGACGGAGGACGTGCCGCTCGAGAGCTGAACACTGCTGCCAGAAACTGTCAGCAGGAAGCGTTATTATCAGTGCCAATCCACTACAGCGCCGCGCGTCTTCGGACGCGCAGGGACGCTGTGACATCAGGTTTTGCGCATCGTGCCGATGCGCTGGGGAAGGAGTACTGATCATGGAAACGCCTCCAGTCATTCAACAGGCCGGCGATCGCTTCGCTTCCGATAGTTTTGCCGACATCATTTCGGCCGAAACTTTTGCCGACGTTCGGCAGTCGGCACGCTCCGGGCTGCTGCGCCTGGCTATGAGCCTTTTTCGGATCCCCGGGGCAAGCCGCTCAAAACTCGATGTCGAAGCCATACCGGATTCCCGCAAGCGCGACCTCGGTTTGATGGATGGGCGCAACCCACGCCTCCAGGACCGGTTCCCGCTCTAAATATCCGATTGTCCAGCTCATCCACTTGACGAGAACGGGCGTTGCTTTCGCAACGCCTTTTGTTTCCTGCTGCCATAAATTGGCAGCAGGAGATCTCGCAGACAAACTTACAGCAACGGGAGAACCGAAATGACCAGCCCCAATCTGATAATCCTCTATGTCAAGGATCCGGCCGAAAGCGCCAGCTTCTACCGGAACCTCCTGAACCGCGAGCCGGCCGTGGAGGCGCCGAATTTCGTCGCCTTCCCGCTCGATGGTGGCTTCACCCTTGGCCTCTGGCGGCGCAGCAAAGTCGAGCCGCAGCCATCGGCGATTGGCAATCGAGGCGAAGTGGCCTTCATGCTGCCGGGAGAAAATGCCGTCGCCAGGCAATATGATGACTGGCGTCAGCGCGGTCTGCCGATTGCCCAGGAACTGACCGAACTCGATTTCGGCCCGACCTTCGTCGTACTCGACCCGGACGGGCATCGGCTGCGCGTCTGCGAGCCGGATAAATAATGAGAGAGCGCGAGGCCTATTAAAGCAGGCCTCGCATCACATGCCCCTTGTAGACGCCGAGGATTCGCACCTTTTCGGAGAAGAAACGCAGCTCCTCCAATGCCCGGCGAACGTTCGGATCGTTCGGATGGCCCTCGATATCGGCGTAGAACTGCGTTGCCACGAATTTTCCGCCGAGCTGATAGCTTTCGAGCTTCGTCATGTTGATGTTGTTCGTCGCAAACCCGCCGAGCGCCTTGTAGAGCGCGGCCGGAATGTTGCGAACGTTGAAGACGAAGGTGGTCACGACCTTTTCCTCAGCCGAATTGCGTTGCGCCCATTCCTCATCGCGGGACAGGATCACGAAACGGGTGACGTTGTTTTCCGTGTCTTCGACATTCTCGGCAACGATCTCCAGCCCGTAGAGATCGGCGGCAAGGCGCGGAGCAAGTGCGGCCATCGAGCGATCGCCGGTTTCCTTCACGAGTTTTGCAGCGCCTGCCGTATCGCCGGCGATGACAGGCTTCCAGCCGTGAGCGCGCACGATCTTGCGGCACTGGCCGAGCGCATGGATATGGCTGTGCACCGTGCGGATCTCATCCTTGGTGACTCCGGGCAGCACCATCAGCTGAAAGCGGATCGGCATGAAATATTCGCCGATGATATGCAGCCGCGATTCCGGCAGCAGATGATGGATATCGGCGACGCGGCCGGCAATCGTGTTCTCGATCGGGATCATCGCAATATCGGCGTCGCCATTGTCGACCGCCGTGAAGGCGTCCTCGAAAGTCTGGCAGGGCAGCGGCTCCATCGTCGGGAACATGTCGCGGCAGGCCATGTCGGAATTGGCGCCGAATTCGCCCTGGAAGGCGATCCTGTTGGTCTTGATGTTCATGATAGTCCCGTCAGTTCTGCCGTGCAGAGAGAATGCGTCGCGCTTTTTCGAGGTCGGCCGGAGTATCGACACCGAGCGGAACCGTGTCAACGATCTCGGCATCGATGCGCATGCCGGCCTCCAGTGCCCGCAGCTGCTCCAGCGATTCGCGCTTTTCAAGCGTCGACGGGCCGAGCGACACGAACCGTTCGAGCGCAGCGCGCCGATAGGCATAGAGGCCGATATGATGGTACAGCGGCCCCTTGCCGTAGGGCGCCGTCGCGCGAGTGAAGTAGAGGCCGCGCAGGCGGGTGTCGGAAATCGGCGAACCGATGACCTTGACGATGTGCGGCGCGGTCTTGTCCTCCTCATTATCGATTTCGATGGTCAGCGTGCCGATATCGACCGCTTCGTTCTCGAGGGGGCGCAAGGCCGCCCGCACCGTTTCCGGCTCGATCGTCGGCAGGTCGCCCTGGACGTTGACGATGAACTTCGCTTTGCCGTCCGGATCGACCTTCTTCAACGCCTCGAAGATGCGGTCCGAGCCGGATTGATGATCCTTACTGGTCATGACGACTTCGAAACCGGCGGCGGCCACGGTATCGAACACTTGCGGGTCGTCGACGGCGACGACGACCCGGCCGATTTCGGCTTCTTTTGCGCGCATCGCCACCTGCACGATCATCGGCAGTCCGCAAATATCGGCGAGCGGCTTGCCCGGAAGCCGAGTGGAGGCCATCCGTGCCGGGATCAATACGAGCACGTCGTCGAAATTTGAATCACGCATTGTTCGGCCTTCTATTCCGGGCTGAAAAGTGTCAAAAAGTCTCACGCATAAGACCATTTAGACAGTTGCAACGAACAGTCAAAAGACATAGGTTCCGCGCGATTTCAAGATGGTCCGGTTCTGGTCTGCCGGCTGCAAGGGGAGCATTGCAGATGAATTCATACGTCAATACGGCCGTGGGGGCTCTGCTCGGAACGATTTTCGTTCTGATGTCGGTCTCCATCGCGTCCGAGGGGATCTTCCATTCCGAAGCGCCGGAGAAGGAAGGTTTCGCGATCGTTGCCGAAGAGGCGCCTGCCGCCGGTGGCGAAGCTGCGCCGGCCGCTGCCGTTCCGATCGCGCAGTTGCTCGCGTCTGCAGATGCCAAGGCCGGTGAAGCGGTCTTCAAGAAATGTCAGGCCTGTCATGACGGCACCAAAGGCGGACCGAACAAGGTCGGTCCGAACCTCTTTGGTGTCGTAGATCGTCCGATCGCCTCGCATGAAGGCTTCGCCTATTCCTCTGCGATGAAGGATTTCTCCAAGGGCAGCAGCGAGAAGTGGACTTTTGAGAACCTCAACAAGTTCCTGACGGCGCCGAAGAAGGACGTTCCCGGCACCGCGATGGGCTTTGCCGGTCTTCCGAAGGATCAGGACCGCGCCAACGTCATCCTCTACCTGCACACGCTCGCTGATTCGCCGGTGCCGCTGCCGGATCCGAAAACAGCCACGCAGTGAACGGCGGGATGATCGCATTCATGGAAAAGCCCGGCTCGCAAGCCGGGCTCAGGCTGCTGACAAACCCCGTCATTTTTTGGCGGGGTTTTGTTTTGTATTGATATTGGTGGCTTGAACGACTTGCGATGGCGGGCTTTCGGAGGCGTCATCGCCTCATGCGGGCGTTGGTTTTGGTGCCGTTGTGAGGGCCATCGCGATCTTCTTGATGTTCTGCGCTGCGGCTGCCAGCAGGCACTGGCATGCGACGCGGATTTGACTTCGGAAGCGGGCATAGCGATGTCCGTGAAGCTGTTTGGCATCCGCGAAGGAGCGTTCGACCGTCTCCTTTCGCCGCTTGTAGATTGC
>NZ_MXPU01000026.1 GCF_002204185.1 Rhizobium esperanzae
GCTCGATGATGCCTTGTCGGGCAGGGTGATGGATCAGTTCGTCAAGTCGCTTGATCCCGACCGCATGCTCTTCCTGCAGGCCGATATCGACAAGTTCATGGCTGACCGCAGCGAGATCGACGATGCCATCGAGCGGCAGGACCTGAAGATCCCGTTTGCGATCTTCAACGCCTATCAACAGCGCGTCGTCGACCGCATGACCTATGCGCGCAGCCTGCTCAAGCAGGGCTTCGATTTCAGCGGCAAGGAAGACTATGCGGTGCAGCGCGACAAGGCGCCCTGGCCGCAGTCGGAAGCCGAAAGCAACGATCTCTGGCGCAAGCGCGTCAAGAACGACTGGCTGCGGCTGAAGCTCGGCGGCAAAGACGACGCGGCGATCCGCGAAACGCTCGATAAACGCTATGAAAACACGCTCGAGCGCGCTTACAAGTTCAAGAGCGACGACGTTTTCCAGTCGTTCATGGATGCCTATTCGAACTCGATCGACCCGCACACCGATTATTTCGGCGCGGCGGCTTCCGCCGACTTCAATGTGTCGATGAAGCTGTCGCTGTTCGGCATCGGCGCGGTGCTGCAGGAGCGCGACGATTACACGACGATCCGCGAGCTCGTGCCCGGCGGACCGGCGCAGCTCTCCGGCAAGCTCGCCGTCGGCGACCGCATCACCGGCGTCGGCCAGGGCAAGGACGGGCCGATCAAGGAGGTGGTGGGCACGCGCCTCGATGAAGTCGTGCAGATGATCCGCGGCAAAAAAGGTTCGGTGGTGCGGCTCGACATCCTGCCGGCCGATGCCGGGGCAGACGGCGTGCATCGCGTCGTCAACCTTGTGCGCGACAAGATCAGCCTCGACAAGCAGGCCGCAAGGAAGACAGTTCTGTCGGTGAAGGCGGGCGAGGCCACGCGCAAGATCGGCATCATCACCCTGCCGGTCTTTTATGAGGATTTCGAAGCCAAGAACAAGGGCGACAGGGATTACAAGAGCGCCAGCCGCGATGTCGCCAAGCTTCTTGAGGAACTGAATCAGGAAAAGGTCGATGGCGTTCTCATCGATCTGCGCAACAATGGCGGCGGTTCGCTGGATGAGGCGATCGATCTCACCGGCCTCTTCATCGGCAAGGGCCCGGTCGTTCAGCAGCGCGCCGGCAACGGCAAGATCGAGGTCAAGAGCGCCGACCTGACAACGCCGGCCTGGACAGGTCCCTTGGGGGTTCTGATCAACCGCGGCTCGGCCTCGGCTTCGGAGATCTTTGCCGCGGCGATCCAGGATTACGGCCGCGGCGTGATCATCGGCGAGCCCAGTTTCGGCAAGGGCACGGTTCAGACGGTCGTCGATCTCGACCAGGTGGTTCACAACAGCAAACCTGAATTCGGCGAGCTGAAGGTGACGATCGCCCAGTTTTTCCGGATCAACGGCGGCACGACGCAGCTGCGCGGCGTCACCCCCGATATCAGCCTGCCCGCATTGTCCGATCCCACGAGCTTCGGCGAGACCAGTTATGACAATGCCCTGCCGTGGGCGGAGATCAAGCCGGCGAAATACGCGCCGGAAGGCGATGTTACGGCCTTGCTGCCGGCTTTGCAGAGCCGCCACGATGCGCGGGTCAAGGGCGATCAGGACTTCCAGCGTCTGTTGCAGGACATCGCCGATCTGAAGGCGCAGCGCGAGAAGGGCGTCGTTTCCCTGAACGAAGCCGAACGCCGCAAGGAAGCGGCGGCCCGGGAAGCTCGGTTCAAGGCTCGCGCCGAAGCCGGCGATGGCGAAGATCTTGCCGGCGACGATGGCCTGCAGGCGGACGAGCGCAGCCTGACCGCCGATATCGCCATGGAAAATGCCCGCAAAAAGGCCAAGGACGTCCTGCTCGATGAGGCTGCCGCCATTGTCGGGGACGAGGCGGATCTGCAGGGCGGCGCTGTAGAGGCAGCCACGAAGCAGCCGGGAAAGGCGGAGCAGAAATAGGCGTAACCAGCGCCGCAGTGCGGGTCCGATCGTCGCAATAGGCTACACCAAGAAGCTTGCGAGCAGGGCCCAGCACATCACTGCACCGTCGGCGTCGAGCTATCGCCAAGCATATCAAGGCTGGGCCGGTTTACTGAGTCCCTTGCGCCTTGACAGCTTTCGGACGCTGGTCGACAGCAAAATCCTCGGTCCGGTCTTCGTGTCGTCGGGCAAGTTGCCTTTCGAAGATTGGCGACTGGTCACCGTGATACCGCGTGCGACCTTTGCCGGTGATATCGATGCAAATACCGAACGAGTGATGTTCATCATTGGCGCCATCGCACTGCTCGCAGCAGTGACTTCGATCCTGTTTGCCAGACACTCTTCACTCGACCGCTATCCCGCCTTGCCGGGCAACGCACCTGATCGAGGGGTTCGAACTCGAGGCCGTTGAGCACCGGCAGCGCCGGAGTTCCTATGTCGACGGCACGGCGAGAGCTTCGAGGGTGCTTGGTGCCCGGCTGTTGCTATAGTGTTCACTTTTAGGCGAAAAAGATCGCATCTATCGATCGGAACTCTGGGTCAGGCTGCTCTCGTCCAGCATGAGCGCTTCGATACAGCATTTAGTTTCGCGCGTTGTCGGGGGCGTGCAGTGAAGCGCCCGCCTTTTCGGCCGCTGCCCGCAGACGCTTGTCTCTGGTCCATAAGGCCGCTCGTTGATCGAGGAGAACGGAGGCCATCAAGTGGGCATCCGTGTAGCCAATGCCCATACTGAAAATGGCGTGGCGATCAATCATCATCATGACTTCGTCGTGCGTCGCAACGAGCGCTTCGCGCTGAGCCGCCAGGAAAGCTATGACGCTGCTACGATCCCGAAGGCTGCCGAGTGCGAGCTCTCCGATAACGGCCGGGTGGCATAAGAGACGATCGTCCTCAATAATCCTACGCAGCTCTGAATCGGCATGCCGGAAATGATCGATCCAGATGGAAGTGTCGGCAAGTATCACTTGGCGGCTGTGCTCCGGCGGCGCGGGGCTGCCTCCGCATCCGGCATAGTTCCGCCGAGAGCGATGAGGCGTTTTCCCGACTCCACACGAACAAGCGTCTCCAACGCTTGGCGGACCAGGGCGGCGGTTTCTTTCGTGCCGGTTAGGGACCGAGCCCTTTCCATTAGGGTGTCGTCGAGATTGATAGTCGACCGCATCGTTTGGTTCCTGATTATGGTGTTATGGATAGCACCATTTGGTGATGAAATCTACGCCTCGTTCTCCACTCCAATACGTCGGACGTCGGATGAGGCGCGGTCGTCGCCCGGCGAGGCAGCCCTCGATCACCCGAGGGCAACAGTTAGCGGGTAGTCCTGCATTTGTATAAGCCTCGGTAATGGTTCAGATTTACTGTGGGTTGACGCTCGACGATACATTTTTTGGGAGCCCTCCAATTGCCTTGGAAGTGACCAAACTTGCTTTTTTACAGTCGCAGGAATACTTTTATTCGGTCGGTCAATAAATCGTCCAACCAGTATTATCTGCGGTGGAGCTATGCCCGAGTTTCACGGAACGAACCGCCTTGCGGCTATACTGCTGATCTTCCTGACAGCATTGGTCTTCCTCGGGCTTGAACGACCCGCTGTCTCCGCATCCGGGGATCAGGATGGCCGGCGGGTTGCATTGATCGTCGGCAATTCCGTCTATAAGACGCTGCCCTCATTGCCCAATCCTGCAAACGACGTCCAGGAAGTCGCGAACACGCTGCGCAGGGCCGGTTTCGACGTGACGATCGGCATCAATGTCGACCGCATCGGCCTCGAGAATACGGTGCGCAGCTTCCTGCGGTCAGCCCATAATGCGGAGGCGGGCCTCATCTATTATTCCGGCCACGGCATCCAGGTCGGCGGACAGAATTTCCTCGTGCCGGTCGATGCGACGCTGGAAACGCCCTATGATGTCGAGACGCAGACCATGCCGCTCGACCTGATCCTGAACCATCTCAAGCAGAATTCGCGCGTACAGCTGATCTTTCTCGATGCCTGCCGCAACAACCCGTTCAATGCGCAGAAATTCTGGATGGCGGAAAAGCTGGAACAAGTCGGCGCGACGCGCGGCCTGGCGCGCATCGACAGCGATCTCGGCAGCCTGATCGCCTTCTCGACGGAGCCGGGCCAGGTGGCGCTCGATGGCGAGGGGGCGCTGAGCCCCTATTCCGAATCCTTCATCAAGCGCGCCAGCGAGCCGAACAAGGAAATCCGCCAGGTCCTGACCGATGTGCGCCGCGATGTGATCGCCATGACCAATGGCAAGCAGGTCCCCTGGGAAAATTCCTCGCTGATGGACAGCTTCTATTTCATCCCGGCCCCGCCGCCGCCGAGCGTCGAACCGATGCAGCAGGTGAGCGTACCGGAGGGGGCCGCCGCGACCAGGCTGCCGATCGCCCCGCCGCATGACGAAACCGGCGCCGCACTGCTCGTCACCCTGAACCAGCTTCCCCAGACCGGCAAGCTCAGTTTCGACGGCAGGCCGGTGGAGCAGGGCGCCAAGCTGCCGGCCGCGGCGCTGACGGCGCTGAGTTATGATTCATCGGGCGTTGCCGCCGGAACGGTCGGGCTGATCGGCTATACGGTCAGCGATCCCTATGGCCAGGCGACGCAGGGCGTCGTCGCCATCACCGTTTCGGCCGATGCCGGCGCCAAGCTCGCCCAACTCGAACAGCAAAAGCAGGCGCGGCTTGCCGACGCCGGCGCCTATCTGAAATCGCTGCCGCGCGAGGTCGACACGACGATCGGCGTCGGTCCCGTCGAAGCCCATCTGCCTGAAGTCCCCGCATCGGTCGCGGAGATGACCTTCAAGGTCGCGGCCCTGCCCGACAAGGGCACGCTGCGCGCCGGCGACCGGGTGATCGGGCCCGGCCACGTGCTCGAAGCAGCCGATATTCCGGCCCTTTCCTACGAGCCGCAGATCGGTACCGAAAACCAGCCTTTCGCGCTGACGCTGCAGGCCGCCAACGACGACCTGCAGCCCGCCACCATCACCTTCAAACCGACGCTCGACGCCTGCGATACCGAAGCCGCCGCCCCCCTCGACCTGCAGGGTGTGACGGCGGGCAAGCTGCCGAATGAAATCGATCCTGCCGTCGCGCTCTCTGCTTGCGAGGATGCGGTGAAGACCTATCCCAGCGTTGCCCGCTTCGTTTATCAGCTCGGTCGCGCCCAGCTTGCCAACCGCGACGCCAAGACGGCCTTTGCGACGATCAAGAAGGCGATGGATGCCGGCCATGTCAGGGCAATTTCCGAACTCGCCTCGCTCTATCTCGTCGGCGCGTCCGTCCCGGCAAATCTCGGCGAATCCAGCGAGATCGCCGCGATCGGCGCGAAGAAGGGCGATCCCTACGCGCTCTATGCCTATGGCAAAAGCCTGTTTTATGGCCGCGGTGTGAAAGCCGACACCGAGGAAGGCCTGAAGCTTATGCTCCGGGCAGCCGACCTCGGCCACACCTATGCAATGAACGAACTTGGCTACATCTTCTCGAACGGCGTCAACATCCCGGCCGACATGGAACGCGGCATTCGCTTTTACGAGTCGGGTCTCAAAAGAGACGACATCTATTCGATGAACAGCCTCGGGATGATTTATCGCGCCGGCAAAGGCGTGCCGCAGGACCTCGAGAAGGCCCTGGCGCTTTTCAAAAAGGCAGCGGATGGCGGCCAGCCTTATGCCCCGCGCAACATCGGCCTTATGTACAGAGACGGTCAAGGGGTGCCTAAGGACGAGGCTGCAGCCCTCTCCTGGCTGGAAATGGGCGCCGAGCGCGGCGACTATTGGAGCGCGTTCGAACGGGCCAAGATGGCCAAGGGCGACGGTTCAGATGCGGAAAACCTCGTGACCGCTGCTCACTATTTCGCTCTTGCAAGCGCACTCAACAGGCCCGGAACCGGCGATCCCAAAAAGCAGTCGGACAAGGAACTCGCATCCTTGGCCGAGCCTGCCAAAAAGAAGGCCGCAGAGGCGTTTTCGGCGGAATTGACTGCGCAGGAACTGAAGGCTCTGCCGAAGACGAAGTCGCTCAACGAGAGGCTGACGCTTCTTGCGAAGGCGACGTGGGCAAAGCGAAATCCGCGATATGATCTTTTTTAAACGGTGTTCCGGGGGCGCCTGACATGACCAGCAAAGTCTTCATTCGTGTACTCCTCTGCTCGACCTTCATCGCCGGCTCCGGCGTCATGCTGCAGGGCTGCATCTTCGACCCCGGCGGCAAGACGCTCTTTGCCAATCAGGAGCCGGCACAGCCGACCCGCAAAAAGACGCCGACCGTGAAAAGGGTTGTCGCCAAGAGCAACGACCAGGAGTCGACTTTTGCTCGATCGGACAAGGGTTCCGGCGGCTCAAGCAGCTCATCCGGAATGGGCGGCGGCTCCGACAGTGGTTCCGGCAGTGACTCCGGCGGCAGCGATCCTGGGGGCGGCGATCCTGGTTGGTCGGATCGGCGTCTAAAGACGGATATTCGTCGCCTCGGCACGTCCCCTGCCGGCATCCCGATCTATGCATTCCGCTACATCTGGGGCGGCCCGCTCTTTGTCGGCACGATGGCGCAGGATCTTCTGCTGATCAGGCCGGATGTCCTGTCTCAGGATGCAACCGGATACTACACGGTGGACTATGCCAAGCTCGATATCAGAATGATCTCGATACCGGACGAGCTTTCGCTGGCTTCACTGGCGACAGGCGCTGCAGTCGCGGCGCTTTCGGTCGATGCTGCAAAGGCGCAGCCCGCGATCGGACTTCCCGATTTCGTCTTGCAAGATGTTCAGTTGGCAATCTGATCCAGACGCCCGTGCTGGCGCAACGCTTGTTTACGCCCAGCCGAAGCCCCCTGATCCCCGGCCTCAGCCATCCAACCCCTTGAAGCGCACCGGCTGATAGCCGCGCAGCAGCAGGCTGCCGAGCGAATAGGTGTTGCGGCAGACGCGGCCCTTGCAGGCGTTGGGCGTCGCCTCCATCACCTCCACCTTGCGGTCGTCGGTGAAGCGCATGAACAGCATCACATGTGACCCCGGCCGGTTCAGTGCGTCTCCCGGCTGCAGCGACCATGGATCGGCAAGCCGCCGGGTAATGCTCGGGATCGCCCGCGTCGAGACATGCATCTTCAGCCCCCAGGCTTCGCTGACGAAGCCGGAGCAGTCAACGCCGAGAATATTGGTTTGCGGCGCGCTCTTGGTGCAGACATTGCCGGCCGTCTGGCCGTCGATGACCCCATTGGTGAAATCCTCGAGCGGCGTCTTGCAGCCCCAGCAATAGGGCACGCCCTTCACCGTCTGGCCGCGTTTGCCGATCAGGTAGAATGGCCGGCGCAGCCGGTTCATGTTGACGCAAGCCGGCCCCGGATCCTTGCCATAGGCCGCCGGCGTCACCAGCCAGTTCAGCGTCTCGAAGCCGATCGCCCGCTCGATGACGTCGCCGCGCGATTTCGGCAGGATCGCCACCTTCGGCAACTTTCCGGGTTTGGCCGCAATCGCCGGCTTGGCCGGCTTGGCAACGGCGAGCTTGCGGCCGGGCGCGCGCCCCTCGAGTTTCAGCACCTGCGCCCGGCTCTCCCCAGAGCGGAGAAAAAGCACGTCACCGCGCGGGCCGATCGCCACGAACCGCCTGGAAAAGACCGTGTCGGCTTCGATCGGCAGATCATAGACGCGCTCCAGCATGCCATTCGGCGTGAAGCGCACCACCAGCATGCCCGTCCGTTCCGGCCGCTCGGCGGGCAAGAGTTCGACCAGCGCATAGGGTCTGCCCGTGGTGTCGATGTCGAGCAATTCGACGGTGCCGATGCGGTCTTCCCCGGTGAGCTGGAGGGAGAGGAAGTTCTCCTCCGAGCTCGCGCGCCGCAACAGGATTTCCGCCTTGTCGTTTGCCGCCGAAACTTCTGCAACGATATCGCCGAGCCCGCGGCTCGGCACGTATTGAACAACAGGCGGGCGGGTTTGCGGCCGGCTGGTGCTGCGGCCGATCTCGTCGACGATGCTGTTCAGCGGCCCCGGCGGCAGCGAACCCATCGAGGCGAAGACCGAGCGGGTGTAGTCGTCGGCATCGCCGCCGTCGATGGCGCGCAGGGTCTGCGAGCGGCCATCGGCGCCGGGGGAGCGCTCGAGCGGCACGATGCCATCGGACCAGAGGTAGAGCTCGTTGTGGACGACGGCGAGATCCTCCGGCGCCGTATTCTCCGGCAGCGGCAGGATCTCGGGATCGGCCTGCGAGCGTTCGCCGTCGACGGCGAGCACGCGGCCGTTGTTCTGGTCGAGGATGTAGACGGTGCCGTCGTCGCCGACGGTGATCGCCGCCGGCCCGGAGGCCTCGACCTCCTCATTGGCGGAAATGATGCCGACCGAACGGGCGCCGTCGCCGCTCGGCAGCTCGATCATGAGAGTGTCTTTTGCGAGGACAGGCCAGGCGATTGCAATCGCCGCGGCCATCAGAATATGCGAGCTGAAACTGCGCATTGCCGTGAACCCCGAAACAGGATCATCTTGGGCCATGCGGGCCCCAATCTGAAGCCTGTTCACAATTAAAGAGTGAGAGAATGATGTCGTCCGAAAACCGTTCACGTTTTTCGGCATCATGCCCCAAGTCCTTAAAATGTTAGGATAGAAGCGGCTCGTCAGCAAGGCGTTGCTTTCCAAACGATTTGGAGATCGGCGTCGGCGATAGTACAACTTCATCGTCTTGAAGTTTTAGTGGCAGGGAAGCCTATGCTGGACTGGAACGGTGACGAACTGGCGCTCGACGTCAGCCTGTTGGAGCAGGTGCGCGCGGCAAGGATCGGGTTTTCCGATCGTGTCTGCGCCGCCTCGGCCAGCAAGGATGAGAAACATCTGGCGCAGCTGCGCTCCGAGCCGACCTATCTGATGGCCGAGTTTCTCTATTCGATGAAGGTCTTCGGCATCAACACGGCCGATGATATCGAGCGCTTCGCCGATCTGCACAATGATTACGTGGTGTCGCTCACCCGCGATCCGGCCAAGCTGCAGCGCCTCGGGCTTTCGCAGGACCGGGCGCTGGCCTCGATGTTCACCGCCGATACCAAGCCGCGGCTGATCCAGAACTGGACTGAGAAAGCAGGCGCCATCGATCAGTCCAATCTCGCCCGTTTCCTGGTCGCCGTCATGTCGAGTGAGACCTGCCGCAAGACGCTGATCGATTTCGAGAAGGCCGGCTTCATGCAGCGCAAGCGCTCGCCCTATGGCACCATGGTGGTCTGGTCGACCGGCAGGATCGAGGAAATCTTCGGCGAAATGCTGCGCAACCTCCGCCTCGGCCTGCAGCAGCTGAAGATACTCTGAGCTCTCTCCACCCGATTTCACCCCTCCCAATCGATTGGCGCCGAGCGCCGTTGCCTTCCATCCGGCCTCTCCCTATTGTCGTTCCAGAGCAATTCCAGCAAAAGTGTGCAGCGGTTTTGCGTTCGGAATTGCGTGTAAACATAGAGATAGAGCAATTCCGTACAAAAGACGGAACTGCTCTAGTCGCGCGATGGCGCCCTTGGACGGATGTGACGACGATGACGAAATCCCGGCTCATAAGCTTGTCGATCGGCCTGCTGCTTTCGCTTGAGATGCCCGGGCTCGGGCATGCCGGGCCGGTCGAGGATGCGCTGGCGGCGCGAAACCCAACGCTTGCCGCGCTGCGCCAGCACGATGAAAAGGCTTTTGCCGCAGCCGTTGCGATCATCGCCGACCATGAAAGCGCCGAGGGGCTGACGCCCGGTCAAGGCAAGCTGCCGGAGACGAAATCGCCCGGCCGCGACATGGGCTCGGGCTCCGGCAAGGAATTCACATCAGACAATCCGGATATTCTCTGGCTCTACAATTCCTCGCCGGAGGGAATGAGCGACCTGATCTCGATTCTGAAATCAGCCGGCCAGAAGCCGAAGAACTAACCGTCTTTCTCCAGTCCAGTCCGACTATAAACCGACGCCGGATATTGCCGGCGGTGAGTCTTGCGCGCCTTCGCCTTCGCACAATCTTCCCGGCTCCAAATAATTTGTAACCCTCCCTCAAGCAAGACAGGCAAAGCCATCCCAATTTCACCGGTCAGTGCTATTCTCATCTTCAGCACAGTGTGAGATTGTTCGAAGGGGGAGGTTCCGATGCTCAGCCGCAAAGCCATCCTAGCCGCAGCCACATGTCTTTCGCTTTTTTCGCCGATCCCCGAGGTCGGGGCGCAGAACGAACGCACGCTGACGGAAGCGCCGGCTCAGAGCGGACCTGTCAGCATCACCTTCGATCGCGCCGAGGCGAGATACGCCATCGGCGAAGTCGTCGGCCTCTTCATCCAGTCGACTGAGAACGCTTATGTCACGGTGCTGAACGTCTCGCCGAACGGCTCCGTCACCAAGCTCTTCCCGAACAAATACCAGACCGATGCCCTCGTCGCCGCCGGCAAGCGCGTGCAGGTGCCGGATCCGGCAAGCGGCGCCAGGCTGCAGGTTTCGGGCCCGGTCGGGCAGGAGCAGATCAAGGTCTTCTATTCCTCCAAGCCGCTGACGATCTTCGCCGATCTCGGCGGCAGCGGCAGCGGCATGTTCCGCTCGATCGACGGCGGCATGGATGCCGTTTCCCGCAGCCTTGAGGAAGCCCGCAGCCTGGGCACCAAGATCAGCAGCAAGACGCTGACGCTGACCACCGTCGACAGCACGGCGGCCCTGCCGCCTCCCGCCGTCCCGCCCGTCGCCGCCGTTCCCGCCGCAAAACCCGCCCCGGTCGAACAGGCGGCAAAGCCGCCCGTTGCACCGAAACCGCCGGCCGCTCCGAAGCCGAAGCCGGCCGTCAAACCCGAGGTCGCCAAGAAGCCTGAGGTGATCGAAAAACCGAAGCCGGCGCCGAAACCCGTCGAACAGGCGACGACCCAGCCGCCGAAAAAATACAAGATCGTCACCAACCTGGCGCCCGGCCAGGAGCTCGCCGCCGATGAGCTGGAACTGATCGGCCCGGCCGACACCACCGCCTCCACCCGCCCCAGCCAATATAAACAACCGAGCCAATATCAGCAGCCGTATAAGCAGCCGTCCCAGTCTGCCCAGACCAAGATGCCGAAATTGCCGATGCCGCAGATCAAGATGCCGCAATTCAAGCTTCCCGGCGGTTTCAGCATCAAGATGCCGCCGCTGAGCTTCGGCCGTTCGGCCGAACCCGGCCAGGCCGGCGAGGAGATCGAGGTTGCCAATGCCGATACGCCGGCCTGCAACGCCCTGCTCGACAAGCTGAACACCGCCGTTGCCGCCAAGGACATCACCGCTGCCGCTTCCGAGGCCGATGCCATTGCCGTCAGCGCCGATTGCGGCCAGTTCCAGGTGAACGCCCAGCGCCGCGTCGCAGCCCTCAGGCTCGCCGCCGCCCAGGAAATGATGGCGGCCGACAGGCCGGTCGCCGAGTATGAACCGCTGCTCGTCGCCGCCGACAGCCCGCAGGTGCTCTGGCAGGCCTCCGCCACGCTCGGCGAGATCTATTTCTCCGCCCGCCGCTTCGCCGATGCCGCCGCCGATTACCAGCAGGCGATCGAGATCATCAAGAACGAGACCCGCACGCCGAAGGCGCCGCCGGCCGATACGATCTCCGATCTCATCCAGCGCGCCGCCCAGGCCCGCATCCTTGCCGCCAACCCGACCAGCGACAACCCGCAGGGCAGCTTCGTGCCGGCCGAGAAGGATCACCGCAGCGGCGTGCTCGGCGGCATCTATTCGGAAAATGTGCGCGGCATCGTGCCGGTCTCCATCCCGGTGCCGATCACCTTTGATTTCGACAAGTCAACCTTCACCTCGATCGGCACCGAGGCTGCCCAGGAATTGCTGGAAGCGCTGAAGGAGCAGAAGCCCGGCCGCGTCATCCTCATCGGCCATACCGATCGCAAAGGCGGCGACGATTATAATCAGAAGCTCTCCGAGCGCCGCGCCCAGGCCGTTGCCGATTTCCTGAAGAACCACGGCATCGACGCCACGATCGACGCCGAAGGCCGCGGCGCCTCCGAGCCGGTGGACGTGACCGCCACCGCCAACCTCACCGAAGACGATATCGACGCGCTCAACCGCCGCGTCGAATGGCGCCGCGAATAGAGGGGGCGAGGGGGAACCGGCCATGTCCACATTCGCTCCCATGGCCGCCGCACTCGCCCTTCTTTCACTCGCGGGCACGGACAGCCTTGCCAGGACGATCGAAGCTCCCGAACGCGGCACGGTCAGAGCCGTTCTGATCGGGATCGATCTCTATCGTAATGTCCCGCCGCTGCACGGCGCCGTCGCCGATGCCGAGGATCTTTCCCTGTCGCTGCGCTCGCTCGGCGTCGAGGACATGACGCTGTTGAAGAACGGCGCGGCCGACCGCCAGGGCATCTTCGATGCGATCGGCGCCGTTACTGAAAGGGCAGGCGAGGGCGATCTCGTCGTGCTCGGCATCGCCGGCCATGGATCGAGCGAGCCGGAGCGCGTCAAGGGCTCGAAACCGAGCGGCCGCGACGAGGTCTATGTGCTGGCCGGCTTCGATACGAGGCTGCCGGGATCGCGCGAGCGCATCTTCGGCGACGAATTCAAGGTGCTGATCCACAGGCTGGAAGAAAAAGGCGCCGAGGTCCTGTTCATTGCCGATACCTGCCATGCCGGCGGCATGACCCGTAACGTCGATCCCCGCGGCGCCGAGATCACCTGGCGCCAGGCGCCGTCCTATACGATCGAGGAGGATGACCTCGCGCCGATTTCGACGACAACAGATGCGCTCTCCACCAGCTTCGACTACAAGCGGCTGACCTTCCTGGCGGCCGTCGACGACAACACCAAATCGCCGGAAATATCGATTCCCGGAATTGCCGAGAAGCGTGGCGCGCTGAGCTATGCCACCGCCCGCGCCTTCGAAGGGGCGGCCGACCGCAACGGCGACGGCACTGTGACCCGCCGCGAGCTGTTCGAATATGTGCGCCAGTCGGTCTATCAGTTCACCGACCAGCGGCAGAACATCTTCACGCAAAGCCCGCCTGGGTCGGATCTCGACCGCGCCGTCGTCTATGCCTACGACAAAGCAGGCCCGGCGGAAGCGCAGAAATCGAATGTGCCGCCACCGCCGCCCCAACCCGCCCCGATCACCCTTGCCGCCCTCGGTTCCGAGCCGGTGCTGCAGGATATCGCATCAGCCGTCACGCCGTTCACGCTGACGGACGAAGCCCATGCCGAACTCGTCTTCGATCCGCAAAAGCGCGAGGCGATTGCCGGCGGCGATGTCGTCGCCTCCGAAGTCGGCGCCGGCGACATGCCCTTCGTCGTCGACCGGATGGCCGCGCTCGACACGCTGAAGCGGCTGTCGGAGACCAATCCGCAGACCGTGCGGGTGACACCGTCCGACAGGGTCCATCGGGACGGCGAGCGCGTCGGCGTCACGGTTTCCGATCTGGCCGGGCGCAAGCTCGTGCTTTTCGACGTCACCGGCGATGGAACGGTGCAGTTCCTCTATCCCGGCGAACGGGAAGCCGATGCCGAGATGTCCGCGACGTTCGATCTCGATCTTTCCGTCGTCGCCCCCTTCGGCACCGACCTGCTCGTCGCCGTCACCTCCGAGACGCCGATGCCTGCTCTGGTCGAATTCCTGAAACAGAACGACAGGCGCCGTACCGCCGGCAACATCGCCAGACGCCTCGGCGAGCTTCTGCCCGAGGGCGCGCGCGTCGGTTTCACGGTCCTCTATACCTCCGCCGGAGCCAAGCTATGAGCACGTCGATCAGCAAGGTCCTCAATGCCGCCGCCGTCCTTCTGCTTCTGGCCGCGCCGGCGTTTGCGCAGCACGATACGGATTTTGCCGGCGAGGATGGCGGCCGGGTGATCGGCGGCCAGGCGGCGAAAAAAGGCGAATGGCCCTGGCAGGTGAAGATCCTGGCGCCCGATCCCGAGCAGCGCGGCCGCTTCGGCGGCCATTGCGGCGGCTCGCTGATCTCGTCGCGCTGGATCCTGACCGCCGCCCATTGCGTCACCAGCGGCCGTTCCGGCAAGCAGGATCTCTTCGCCCGCGATCTCCTGATCGTCGAGGGAAAGTCGAAGATCGACAAGGTGATCTCCGTCGACGGCCCCGATAAGCCCGGCCTGTCGGTCGAAGATGTGATCATTCACGAAGATTTTGATCGCAAGGTCTTTGCCAACGACATCGCCCTCATCAAGCTCGCCGAACCCGCCGTCTCTAAACCGGCAATCCTGGCCTCCGCCTCGGACGAGGCCGTGGAAAGCCCCGGCCACACCGCCGTCGTCACCGGCTGGGGTTACACCAAGGCCGATCACGGCTGGGATGACAAATACCTGCCGACCGAGCTGCAGGAGGTCGAGCTGCCGCTTGTCTCGCGCGAGGATTGCCGCGCCGCCTATCGCGAGAGCTCGATGCGCATGAACCCGATCGACGAGCGCAATGTCTGCGCTGGTTATGCCGAGGGCGGCAAGGATGCCTGCCAGGGCGATAGCGGCGGGCCGCTGGTCGCGCAGCGCCCCGACAAGCGCTGGATCCAGCTCGGCATCGTCAGCTGGGGCGCCGGCTGCGCCGAGGCCGAGCATTACGGCGTCTACACCCGCGTCGCCGCCTTCCGCGATTGGATCGCCGCCAAGACGGACGGCGACGTGCCGAACGCGCCCGACACCTCAGCTGCTTCCGCCGGCGACCAGGTGGCGGCGATCGGCACCAAGCGCCGGCCTGCTCCCAGCGAGACGGCGGCCGGGATGAAGCAGAAACAGACGCCGGCCGCACAGATCGAGGCCAACCTTGCGATCACCACGCCGCCCGACGGCACGAACGCGCCTGCGGGAACGACGGAGACTCCACCAGCCGCTTCACCCGACGGCAGTCAGCCCGAGGTTCAGGCGCCGGCCGCCGAGCTGCCGATGGCCGTGCGTTCCCCCGGAGACCGCGCGCTTCTGATCGGCATCGACGATTATGAGATGCGCGAGGCGAAGCTGACGGGCTCGGTCGACGATGTGAAGGCGATGCAGCTCTTCCTGGTCAAGACGGTCGGCTACCGTCCCGAACAGATCCATACGCTCACCAACCGCAAGGCGACCCGCGCGGCGATCCTTGCCGAAATCGACGATTGGCTGGTGCGCCAGTCTGAGACCGGCAGCCGTGTCTTCCTCTATTTCAGCGGCCAGGGCTCCGAGGAAATGGGCGCCGAGGCGACGACGAGTCCGACGCTGGTTGCTGCCGATGCCAAGCTGGTGCGGGACGGCGGCAAGGTCACCGTCACCAACCAGATCCGCGAGACCGAAATCGCCGCCCGGCTGAACAGCCTCAAGGACCGCCGCGTCACGCTGCTGATCGATGCCTGCCATGTCGGCCCCGGCAGCCGCAGCGCCGTGGCGGCGCCCGCCGGCGGCACGGTGCGCTGCCTCGGCCCGGCCCTGGCATCGCTGCAGCCGCCGAACCGCTCCGGCAAGGAAGCGAAATTCTCCTTCGGTGGCGAAACGGCGATGGTCTGGTCGGCTGTCAACGCAGGCCAATGGGCGCTGGTCGATGCCGAGGCCAAACCACCGCTCGGCGTCTTTACCCGCCGCTTCATCGAAGGCGTGCAGGAAGGGGTGGCGCGCGCTTCCGACAAGCCAGAGGTCAGCAACGCCGCCCTGCTCGATTATGTCAGGCGCAAATCCGACGAATATTGCCGGGCCCATTCTGGGGACTGCCGCTTCACGCCGGTGCCGCAATTCTACGGCCTGCCGGATGCGCTCGGCCGCGACGTCGTCACCGGCGAGGAGGCGAAGACACCGGTCGCCGCCGTCGAAAACACGTTGAAGACCGACAACGAGGCGGGCGTTGCCGTCGACGTGCTGCCCGGTACCTCGGTCAGCATCGGCGACAAGGTGGCGATGCGCGTCTCCACCAAGAAATCTGGCTACCTGATCCTCGTCGATATCGACGCGGCGGGCAAGCTGACGCAGCTCTATCCGAACAAGCGCTCGATGGGCCTGAAGCCGACGGCCAAGGGCGGCGACAACCGGCTCGATCCGGCCCGGCCGGTCGTCGTGCCCGATGCCCGCAATCCCTATATCGGCTTCGAATATGTGGTGGAGGGGCCGGCCGGCGTCGGCATGGTCGTCGCCATTCTCAGCGACAAGCCGATCGAAGTGCTCGACCTGCCTGACGTGCCGACACCGCTCGTCGGCCAGCGCGCCGCCTTCAACTATGTCTACGACCTCGCCCGCAGCCTCAGGATCGTCGGCGACGACGAGACCGGCGTCCAGGGCAAATGGTCGTTCGATTCCAAATTCTATCGCATCCGCTGAAAGAGGAGCGAATGATGTCGAAATCCATTCTGCTGGCGGGCCTTGCCGCTTCCCTGATGGCGCTGGCGCCCGCCCATGCGGGCGACGGCACTGACACCAGCGCGGTGCTTGCCGCCCAGGCCGGGCTTGCCGTCGACCTGATCGACCGCACGCTGGCGCAGGAAGGGGCGGCCAACATCATGGTATCGCCGGCAAGCCTTGCCGCCGCGCTCGGTCTCGCAAGCCTCGGCGCCTCGGACGCGGGCAAGGCGGCGATCGCCAGGGGGCTGGGTTTCGGCGATGCCGTCAAGGGGCCGGAGAAGGTGCTCGACGAGATGAACCCGAAGATACCGGCAGCGGCCGACGCGCCGCTGGCTTCAGGCGTTGCGATCGTCTTCGACGACAAGCTGGCGCTCGTTCCCGATGCTCTCTCTATGCTGGCCGAGCACCGCATCAGGCCGTCGATCGAGGATCTCGACCAACCGCAATCCGTCGAGCACATCAATGGCTGGGTCAGGCAGGCGACACGCGACGCCATTCCGGCGATCCTCGAAACGCCGCCCGGCGGCGGCTTCATCAGCCTCGGGGCGCTCTCCTTCAAAGCCCGCTGGAAAACCGCCTTCGAGGCCGCAAGCCCGGCAGCCCCATTCCGGCGGCCGGACGGCTCGACGGTCTCGGTGCCGATGATGCATCTTGCCGGCGACGGCCAGAAATTCCGCGTCGACGACCGCTTCGCAGCCGTCGACCTCGCCTATTCCGGCGAAACCTACCGTATGGTGGTGATCGCGGCGCGCTCGGAAAAGGGCGTCGGCGGCGCCGATCTCAAAACCCTTGCCTCCTGGCTTCAGGGCGAGAAATTCGAAGCCGCCAAGGGCGAAATCTTCCTGCCCCGCTTTTCCCTCAACGACGGGCGTGATTTGATGCCGACACTCCACGCGATGGGGCTTTCGCCGGAAAAGGCGAGCGATGCGGCTTTTCCCGGGTTCACCACGGAAAACATCAGCTTGTCGCGCGTTCTGCAGAAGACGATGATCAAGGTCGATGAGAATGGCACGGAAGCGGCGGCGGCAACGGCCGTGGTCACCGAGCGGAGCATCGATCCGAACATGGTGCGGGTGAGCGCGGATGCCCGTTTCGCCTTCGCGCTGCGGGACACGAAGACCGGCCTCTTTCTCGCCGCCGGCCTGATCGGCGATCCGCTTCTGGCGGGTGAATGACATGCGCTTTGATGAAGACAAAATGGCAGGGGGACACGTGCATGAGAAGTGATCTGATCGCCCGCTACACGATCGGCGAGCCGGTCTATGAGAACGAGTTCATCGTCTATCCGGCGCAGGACAAGCGGATGGATCGTTCGGTCTTCATTGTCGCGCCTGACGTGGCGCTGAAACTGGACAAGGCTCGCTTCGAGCGGGTCTGGACCTCGGTCAACGAGGCCAAGTCGCTGACGGCGCGGCGCTTCGTCGAAATCGAGGACCTCATCCCGCCGTCGCCTGAGGACGACAATTTCTACATCGTCGAGAAGCGGCCGTCGAAGACGCTGCACCAATATCTCGAGGAAACCGAGATGGTGGCCTATGACCGCGCCATCGAGATCGGCCGCCACATCCTCGAAGGGCTGGCGACGCTGCACGGGGCGGGTTACGCCCACAATGCGCTGACCGACCAGTGCATCTACGTGTCGGAGGATTATTCCGGCCTCTCGGTGCGGATCGGCAACCTGCACCTGATCTCCAGGATCGGCGAGCACATCATCCCCCCCTATGCGCCGGAATTCGGCGCGCCGGAGATCTATGCCAGCGGCACCTTCTCCGCTTCCGCTGCACTCGACATCTATGCGATGGGCATGATCGCCTACAAGCTCTTCCTGCCACGCCAGACCTATGCCAGCGTCTTCGACAGCGTCATGGTCTGGGAGGACGAACATCAGCGCGAGCAGAGCTGGAAAAACATCCATCTCGACCCGTCCAACATCTTCCCGCGCCTCGACGTGCTGATCCCCGGTTTCCCCGAGGGCCTGGCCAGCCTGATCGAGAGAATGTTGAGCCGCGACCCGGCCCAGCGGCCGCGCATGGGCGCCGATGCGCTCGGCGAATTCAGCCGCGTCACCACCGGCATCCAGCCGATGGCCTGGGATCCGCGCGGCGGCATGCCGCAACAGCCGGAAACCCCGAAGCGGAAGAAATGGACGCTTGCGCATTTCTCGATGATCGGTGCGCTGCTCCTGATCTGCATCGGCGTCGGCGTCGTCACCATCCCGAAGCTGCTGCGCCCCGATCCCAAGCTCGTCGCCGATGTCGGCACCTGGAAGAAGGAGGCCGAAAGCCGCAGGGACAAAGCAATCGCCGCCAAGGCGCCGGAACGCCCCTCGGGCGACGAGGCGAAGCTCTCCTATGATGCCGGCGCCGGCGCACTGACCGAGGCCAATGCCGCCCTCAAGGACGAGGACTATAAGAAGGCACTTCCCGGTTACCAGAAGGCCGCCATCAGCCTCGGCAAGTCACTCATCGCCATCTCGAAAGAAAATGCCGAAAAGGCCAAATCGGCCGCTGCCGCCGCCGGTGGCGACAAGGCCCCGAGTTTTGCCGAGGCCGACAGCAAGATGAAGGCTGCCGCCGACAGCGCTGCCGCCCAGCAGATGCACGGCGCGGTCGATAACTATGAAGCCGCCAAAACGGCTTACGACGATCTCGCCAAGGGGCTGACCGCACTGACGGCCGCCGAAAAGGACGCCGCGGCAAAACGCGAAACCGTCACCCGCATCGGCGCCGGCGACAGCCCCGATGTCGCCAAGGCGAGCGGCCTGATGACCGAGGCCAAGGCCAAGGCCGAGCAATGGCAACTGCCGGTCGCGACTTCGAACTACACCGACGCCGCTAAACTCTTCGCCGCGCTGATATCGGATGTCATGGCGGCCAAGGATGAAGCGACGGCGCTGAGGCAGAAAGTCACCGATCTCCACGCCTCGCTGACGACGCGCGCCGGCCCCGCCGATCCGACGCTGACCGCGCTCGCGCCGAAGCTGACCGAGGCCGACGGCCGCTACACAGCAGAGGCCTACAAGCTCGCCATCGCTTCCTACCAGCCGATCCTTGCCGATCTCGAAGCACTGGCGGCGCGCGGCTTCTGCCCGGTTGCCCCGAATGTCGTCTTCGAGACCATCCCGGCCGGCAGCTATTCACTCGACAATGTCCGGCTGATGACCTCGTCGCTGAAGGAGCTCGGCGGCATGCTCGGCGTCGCCAATGGCGCCGTGAAGGTCGAAAAATCCTTCTGCATGCAGGCGAAAGCGGTGACCCGCGCCGAAATGGCAGAATATTACACCGCCAACGCAGACCCGGCCTCGGCCCAGGCCTATGCCGGCAATCCCGAGCAGCCGGCCGACGACGTGCCGCTCGCCGAGGCGCAGAACTATACCGCCTGGCTGTCGAAGCAACTGAACGCCCCCGTCCACCTGCCGTCGGCGACGGAATGGATGGCCAGCGCCGTCAAGCTGACGACGGAAAAACTGCCCGACAACGGCGACATCATCCTGCAATGGAGCGCCACCCCCTGCGAAGCCGGCGGCAACGTCGCCTTCATGGCCCAGGAAGGCTCCACCTTCGTCGTCTGCTCGGATGCTTCGGCCGGCGGGATTTTTCGGGTGAGCGCTGAGTTGCGGTGAGGGCGGCGACCTGGAAAATGAAAAGGGAGATTGGTGTGCCACTGACAACTGAGTGGGATGATTACAGGATGGCGCGTCTCGTTCGGGAAGTGTTAGCGGGCTTGCTCCCTCTTCTCCCCTCGGGGGTCCGAAGGGCGGGTTGAGACCCGTGGCTCAACCCCGGTCGGTGGCCCGTAGGGCGGATGAGGGGGCCACGCGGCACACCATTCATGAGCCCCTTAAGCTGCTTCCATTCGCTATAGACGATACGCGATGCAACCGCTTGGTTGAAGGAACTACCGAGTTAGCCTGCTTGAATCTGTGTCTATCAACCACCACGGAGCTTCGACATGCCTGAACCACGCTCGCCACGTCTTGCTGTTTTAATCGATGCTGACAATGCCTCCGCGAAGATCGTTGACGGCCTGTTCGAGGAAATAGCCAAGATCGGCGAAGCGAGCGTCCGGCGCATCTATGGCGACTTCGCCAATGCGCGCTCGAAGGCATGGATCGACGTCCTCGCAAGACACGCGATCATCCCTCAACAACAGTTTGCCTACACCACGGGCAAGAACGCGTCCGACATCACGCTTGTTATCGATGCGATGGACTTGCTCCATAGCGGCCGTTTCGACGGCTTCTGCCTGGTGTCATCCGATAGCGATTTCACGCGTCTCGCCTCACGCATCCGCGAACAAGGGATCGATGTCTTCGGCTTCGGGGAACAAAAGACTCCGGAGAGCTTCCGCCAGGCATGCCGTCGGTTTATCTATACGGAAAATCTGGCGCCTTCAGTCGTGTCGAACGGAGCGGACGCCGCGCAGGCTGTGTCATCATTACGGCCGCCTAGCGCTGCAATACCGATCATCAAAAGAGTAATCGCGGAGATGGAGACCGAGGATGGATGGATCCTGCTTAACGTAGTTGGAAAGCAACTTGCCAATCTGGCCTCTGACTTCGATCCACGGACGTTCGGATTCAAGAAGCTGGGCGATCTGGTCAAGAAGACGAACGCCTTCGAGGTCGATCATGCCGAAGGCCGTCCCTTTCGCATCCGCCTGAAAGCTGCGCCAACAAAAAGCAGCGTGAAGCCGGCAACCTAGCGCATCGGCGGATAACGCGAGATTGGACGAACTTTCATTGACAAATTCGCGTTCAAGCCGTGCTTCCCAAAAAAATTTCAATTCCAAATTTCCAAATACGCGCGTACATTGAACATGGGGACTGCAGTATCCGTGCGTTGAGGGGTCGGGGAAATGTGCTGGAATACATCATCAGCATTCACGCCTGTCGGGTTTGCTTTGCGAGGTCCGAAATCGCGCAAGATCGTGTGGACATTGGGCGACGCGGCCCGTCTGCTGATGAACGACTGGCCTTGCGACGACGGCGAGGAATATATGGCCGCCGTCAAAGCCTGCGTCGACGCCATCACCGGCAAGATTGCCCCGGAACAATTCCGCGAAGTGCTTCTGCGTGCGGCCGATGAGGCGGGTATCCGTACTCTATCGCTGGTTCCGCAGGGAATGGGTGAGCGGCGGCCGGGCGTTTCCCCGACGATGCGAATATAGGCTTTCCTTCAAGGCGGATCCGCTTTCATCAGGTTTCCGCCAAGAGCTGTCATTGGGCTCGGTGTGAAGGAACGACTGGTTTGGGGCCGGTTTCTATCAGTCCGTTTCCGGGTGTCGAGGATAAAAAGCCGACATCGTGCCTAACTGCGTACGGCTTGGCGCCCCATCTCGGTCATCACGCGAACGGTTGCTCCCTCTGGAAACGGGCATGCCTTCGTCGGTAATCGCCTCCCGGTTTTGGAGATCTTCACATCCCAGCGTCCCAAGGCAATTTTCATATTGTTCGAGCTTGCCTGCATCCTAGTGCATGCGCATAGCACCCATGCCGTTGGCATGATCGCAAGGCTACAGGTCAGCAAACGACCATCCTCGTTGTTCTGTGAGTGTTGTTCTATCCTGCTGCGAGATGCGGTCGCGGTGCATCGCTATACAGACCAGTTGCCGCGCCCTAGTAGTCGCCACATACATCTTTTTCATAAAGGAAGCCCGGATGGATGCGTGAGTGGCCGCATGGGCCGGGTCGAATATTGGTCGCTCCAACGCCGGATTGATCAAGAAGGGCAGCATCTCTTTTACGTCAAAGAGAGCCCCGAATTTGGTTTCGAGGACGAGGGTGGCGTCGTGGGTTTCCCCTTTGACGCCGTGGATGGTGGAAACCTCCATCGGGATACCGCTTGGACCTAGATACACGTTGCCGGGCAACACGGCTTCACCCAGCAATTCCGGCGCGTGGTCCCCATAGGCGAGATATTCGGCAATGGCGACATTGCCAATATCGACATCGCAAATCTCGCAGAGGGTTTGCGCAATTTCTGGCCATTCGGCCGCCGTGAGCGCGGGGCGAAGCAAAAAATCTGCCATCAGAGCATCGATCAGCGGCGTCTTCTCCGAGACATCAAAGTAGCGCCTCAAGTTTGCGCGCGTGATCGGCACGGCGGCTCCAGATCGTCCCATGACAGTCTTACCGCCCAAGCGCAGAAGCTCCACCAATCCTTGCCTCAGGTGCTGGTAGTGAGAGTGAACCGGCCCTTCTTTCAAATCCACAACGCGCCGAACGCATTCGCAGAAGGTATCTGGAGTCCTCCCCCGATTCACTTGGTTCCGATCGAATGCCTGCCAGTAAGATTGTATGCTGAGTGCTCCGCCTTCGGCACGCCCGCCAACTGCTTTAACGATCCTTCGCTCGGCTTCTGGAAGTCCGGCGAGTATCGTGCCGAACTGATCCAGCACTGATCCGATCGTGTCATTGCCATAGAGAATGAATGTACAGGCTGGAGTATTCGCGGATGCGGGGCGGCCGCCCGTCAAAGCAATCCGCCTTGTGCTGAGCCCGCAGAATTTGTCAGCTATGGTTGCGGTGAACCGGCTGCTGTCCGGGATGGGTGCGAGGTCTATAGCCGCGTTGAATGTTTCGTTTGGCGGCTCGCCCGCCATGCCGTCGAAAATCGCCTGATCGGGATCGCCAATCTTCTGTAGTGTGCACTCTGCAGCATCGCCAAACAGATGGTTGATCAACTCGTCCTGGAATCTCTGCGTGTCCTGCATCTCGTCGATCATTACGAGGGGGAAGCGCTGTCGCAGGGCATCGATGATAGATGGATAGGCTGAGATCAGCTCCCTTGCGAGCGCGTACATCTCGGAGAAGAAAAAATAGCCATTCAGCAAAGCCTGATTTTTTACAGAGATCATATTCTGGTAGGAGGCGGTATGGGCGCCTGGCGATCCGGGCACGTCGATGAATAGCTGGTCTTGAGCCCATTTTAGGCGCAATCCGAAAGTGCTGGCGTTCCTGTTCTCCAGATATATGCGCGTGCCGGGGGTCAGGCGGCGATGCATGTAGGCCGCCGCAGTCGAGTCATCTATCTGCCGGATTGGGTAGCCTTTGGAGCGGCAGGCCGGCAGCGCCAGAAACGTTTGTACGAAGTCTTGGATCGTCCCGATGAAGTGTGGATAGCAGAGCAGCGATCTCGCGGCAGTATCGATGCCGACGCGTTTTAGAATCTCGTCCTTTGCCACATTCGTATGGGTCATGACACATAATCCGCGATGGCGCGAGCGCCATTTGCGGGCAAGGAGAACCAACTTCAAGCCGATGAGTGTCGTTTTGCCGGCACCGGGGCAGGCATGGACATGGTGGTGCTCCCGAATGGCCGCGCGCCTTGCCTCGTCAAGAGTCAGCGCTTGAGCCATAGATGTGGCATGGACTTCCTGAAGAAGCGCGTCAATGTCGGCATCGTCTACGACAGGTATCGGCATTAGCAGGCCCCTATGCTGCTGCCGCAGGGGCTTCGCGCCCCGTCGCATAATCTATAGCTCGCAGGATATAGACCGGCAGCGCCGCCCGAAATGCGGCTCTCCGTTCTGCGGTTTGCGCCTGGTCAGCTTGTAGTCTCGCGTCGGCTTGCTCGGGCGTTTCATTCTCGAAGGCGGGCGAGACAATCGGACCGAACTTTTCCACCAGAACGCTTGAGAGCGCGTAGGCCAGCTTCGTCTTCGCACCGGATTGCGTGGCAATGTCCTTGTAGATGGCAACCGCCCGCAATTCCGGATCGGCCGGCAACTCGTAGTAGCCGTCGAGTGTGCCTTTCAGCGCCTGATACACTTCCGCTGCCAATCCAGCCCGCAAAAGCGCGTACTCGAACGTCCAATAGTCCGATATTTCCACCCGCACATTCTGCCCGGCAAGTGATTTGCGGTTCGCTATCCAATTCAATCGGCGTGGCGCATCACCCGCGTAGTGGCTTTCCCAGTATTGTTGGTTGCCGGGCTTTGCTTCCTGAAAGCCGTAAATGTTGCCTTCCGCGATGCGAGCGGGTTCGGGCCACAGATCAAGATCGCGCAGGCAAACCACGCGCGTGCCAAGCCATGCAGCGCTATTCGCTGGATCGTCCATTCCCGCCCTTTGGAAGATGCGGGCGAAGGGCGCAAACGCGATGCTGCCGACGTTGATGACAGATACGCCAAAATCCTCGAACGGCGTTCCGAGAAGGTCGGCAAATGTCGAAAGGAGGATGTTCTCACCATCGCCCTCGACAATGATGACGCCCTTGGCGAAGAAGAGGTTGGATTTTGTTACATCCAGAAATTTCTCCAGATGCACATAGTTTTGCGCATCTAGCCGTGTTTCATCAATGCGCAGGGAAAACGCCTTGCCCTCCGCCATTATGATGACATTTTCAAGCGGCGCTTTCGACGCCAGGTTCGGGCTGTGAGTTGTAAGGATGCTCTGCAATGAGGAATTCTGTCCACCGAAGCCCTCTCTGAGCGCCCGCAGAAATTTCATTTGAAGCTGCGGATGGAGATGCGCTTCCGGCTCCTCGATCAGCAGAAGCGGGAAATCATGCTGTTCCTGCTCAAGAAGCAGGAGCTCCGTCGCCATGAACAGCAGATTGCTGTAACCGAGGCCCTGATAGCGTTCGTGTGAATCGATGAGTAGTTGCAGGCGTTCCAGGATTGCCCGGAACATCTGTCTGCGCTCGGTAGCATCAAGTTGCGCGAGATCGGTTCCGCCCATGATGCTGATCAGAGGGCTCAAGGGTTTTGTACGAAAATCAAGCCTGCGAAGCTGCTCTTCAATGCGTTCGCGTGTTGCACTCACTCCATCATTTTCAAGGATCGCCGCATTGGCCGCTACGATCGTCGTCAGCAGGTTTTCGATGACGGCAGGTTCTCCGAACCGTTCGGAGGAGAGGAGAATTTGCGCCAAGCGCGATCCGCGACCGCCCATCAGTTCAGCATCCGCATCGCGCAGGGGGCGGAGGTATGTGGTCGCAAGAAAATCTCTCGCGGCTCGTTCTACTGACGGGCCTTCTGCATTCGCACCGGACCGCAGTTCAGTCTGGATCTGCCGGGCACCGCGTATGAGATGTGTTGTCAGTTCCGCCTGATAGTTGAGATACAGGACCGAGCGCCGGTTGTCGGTGCCTTGGATCGTTTCATGAGTCAGATGCTCAACGAATGCTGCAGCCTGCCGGGCGGTGATATCCTCGAACTTCAACTGGATGGAGAACGATGTAGCACCGCGACTGAAATCGCGGTCCTGAATCCGTATCCACTCCCCGGAATTCACGGAAAGCGCATAGCGCAGGGCATCAACAAGGGCTGTCTTCCCGCTATTGTTCTCGCCCACGATCAAGTTAATGCCAGGGTTCAAACGCACCCTGAAATCCGTAAGGGCGCGAAAATTCTTTATTGAAACGTCAGATAAATACATTTTGATTCCCCCAGGCCAATACTAGGTCCAGAGGGTTGGAAAATGCAATCGGAGGTTTTGAGATGCGGCCGAAGCACTGCCTCTCCGACCGCGCAAGGCCCGGCCGAACTTCGTATGATGGTCTTCCAGTCGTCCGGCTCGGTCAGATAGGAGCCGAGTACCGGCTCCTTGCCCACTACGGTGCGAGGCGTCCCGCAGATCGCCTCTCAGCCCTCCGTTTTCAGCTTGCCGCCGACCGCCCAGGAATCTTTGGCGATCTCGGTGATCAGGATTTCCAGCGATTCCGGCGGGCAGGCCAGGGTGTCGACGGCCGCCTTGGTCGCTTCGCGCACGAAGGCGCGTTTCTGCTCATCGGTGCGGCCGGGATGCATCTGCAGGTGAAGAATGGGCATGTTTTTTCTTTCGTCGGGTTGGTGCTGTCCGTCGCCTTTGCGCGGGCATGACGACCATGTTGTAAGTGCTCAGGTCGATAAATAAGCTCCCGGTATC
This sequence comes from Rhizobium esperanzae, assembly GCF_002204185.1. Lineage (GTDB taxonomy): Bacteria > Pseudomonadota > Alphaproteobacteria > Rhizobiales > Rhizobiaceae > Rhizobium > Rhizobium esperanzae. The sequence continues at coordinate 26,103 of NZ_MXPU01000026.1, forward strand.
GTCATTCGAAACCTTGAGGTAGGCAATCGTGGACAAGCTGGCCGGCATGGCGATGTTCGTCAGGGTTATCGACAATGGCAGTTTCGCGGCCGCCGCGGAGATCGCGCAGGTGTCGCCGGCCATGGTTGCCAAGCACATCAAGACGATCGAGACCCGGCTCGGGGCCAAGCTGATCCATCGCACCACGCGGCGGCATCAGCTGAGGAGGTCGGCCAGCTCTATTACGAGCGCTGCAAGCGCGTGCTTGCCGAAGTGGCGCTGGCCGAGGCTTCGGCAAGCGAGCTGCAATCGGCGCCGCGCGGCCGACTTCGGCTGGTGGCGCCCGTCAGCTTCGGCACGCAAGTCCTGGTGCCGGCGTTGATCGAGTATCAGAACGCCGATCCCGAGGTCAGCATCGAGCTGTCGCTCGACAACAATGTCCATGATCTCGTCGGCGAGGGGTTCGAGCTCGGCATCCACATCGGCCCGCTCTCAGACAGCAGCCTCGTCGCCCGCCCGCTCACGCCCTATAGGCGCATTCTCGCGGCCGCGCCGGATTATCTTGCCCGCCATGGCCGGCCGGCCTTGCCGGAGGATCTGACGACCCATCTCTGCCTCGGCCATTCCTATTGGCGCATGAATGACCGCTGGCACCTGGTCGGGCCGGGCGGCGAAATGCTTGACGTGCCGATCGCCGGAAAATTCTCCACCAATCAGGGCGCGGCGCTGCGCATGGCAGCGCTCAGTGGCGCCGGAATCGTGCTTCAGCCGGAACTGCTGCTGGCCGCCGATATCGCCGAAGGACGGCTCGAACAGGTGCTGCCGGAATGGTCCTACAGGCCTGTGCCGATGTTCCTCGTCTACGCCCCGAACCGCCGCCCCACAGCGATGCTGCGGACTGTGATCGATTTCCTGGTCGAACGGTTCGGCTAAGCCGATCGATGTCGACATAACGATGGGCGTGTCGGCTGATCGTCCGCGCGGTGAGACCCTTCTCATCGGATTGAAGGCCGTGATAAAAGCGCTCATGGGCATCAGGAACTATTTGATCGAAGGCAGTTCGGGCACTGGAAAAACGTCTGTCGCTTCCGAACTGGAGCGGCGGGGCTACCATGTTGTCCATGGCGACCGCGTCCTGGCATATGTGGGTGACCCCGAGACAGGCCGGGCCCTCGCGGGACCACCCGAAGGCGCCGATCGCCTTGTCTGGGGATACGCGCATTGGATCTGGCCTGCCGAAAAGGTCCGGGCCATTGCTGCCGACACCACCCACCCTGTTACCTTCTTCTGTGGCGGCTCGCGCAATTTCCACAAATTCCTGCACCTGTTCGATAAGGTTTTCGTGCTCGACATCGACGTCGAGACTTTGAACCGACGATTGGATGGGCGGCCCGATGAGCCGGGCTTCGAGCCGGCCGAGCGGGCTCTGGTGCTCCGTTACCACAAGACCCGGGAATATCTTCCCGTCGGTATCACTATCAATACGGCGGGTAGCGTTACCGGTGTCGCCGACGATATCCTCGCTCAACTCACCTGACGTCCTCCGCCTGAACGCTGATCAGCGGCATCTCCCTTTGTTCCCACCGCCAGCTTTCGAAGCGACAAACGGTGTGTCGTCGTGGCTGTAATGAGGGCGCGAAGCTGCCGAGGCAGCTGTCGACCCGTGCCAGACAAACTTTTGCTGCCGCCGCCGCGGTGTATGATCTCGAGTGACCGGTCTTCGGCAGGGAATGTTCGGGGACACTTGCGCTACCTGCGCGAGTAGGTTATACACTGAACCATATGGTTCAGTATGATAGTCCTCCCCTCGATCTCTCGTTCGCGGCGCTGTCCGATGCGACCCGCCGCGGGATCATCGACCAGCTTGGGCGAGGGGAGGCGTCGATCACCGGTCTCGCGGATCAGTTCCAGATGACGCTGACCGGCATGAAGAAGCACGTCCAAGTTCTCGAGCGGGCGGGGCTCGTCGTCACGCAGAAGGTCGGACGGGTGAGAACCTGCAAGCTTGGGAAACGCGGCCTCGAGGCGGAGGCCGAGTGGATCGAGGCGCATCGCAGGCTGTTCGAGGCCCGCTTCGAAGCGTTGGACGAAATCATCAGCGAAATGAAACGGGAGGGAAGCGATGACTGAGCAAGTTGACAGCGCAGGTGGCGCGCAGATCCGCACGTCGGTCGAGCGCAGAGGGGATCGCGAACTCGTGATAACCAGGACATTCGATGCGCCGCCGAGCACGGTTTACAAAGCGTGGAGCCAGCCCGAGCTGTTCCAGCGCTGGTGGGTGCCGAAATCAGCACCCGGCATTTCGCTCGTATCGTGCGAAATGGACGTCCGCACCGGCGGCAAATATCGGCTGGAATTCGGCGCCGGCGGTTCGGACACCATGGCCTTCTATGGCAAGTATCTCGAGGTGGTGCCGAACGAGCGCATCGTCTGGACCAACGACGAGGGCGAAGAGGGCGCGATCACCACCGTGACCTTCGAGGACCAGGGCGGGAGAACACTGCTGATTTTCCACGAAATCTATCCGTCCAAGGAAGCGCTTGAGGAAGCACTGCAGGGCTCGGCTGTCGCATTGCCGGAGCAGTTGGAACAGCTCGACGAATTGCTTTCCGGCCTGACCGAGTAGCGGACGGCCTTCAGACCGCCTTTGCCGCCATCCACGCAGGTTTGGAACGCAACTCGTCCTGTTTCATTACGGTGGAGTGGCAAGCAAGGGGAGTTATGGCAATGCTGATCCAGGGAATCTACGCCGCGCTCGCAACGGCAGACATGGATAAAGCGGAGAGGTTTTACACTCGGCTGTTTGACCGGAGGCCTGATGATCGCCCCATGGAGGCGTTGATCCAATGGCGCAACGTCGCCGGAGCGAACATTCAAATCTTCCTCGACAAGCAGAATGCCGGGTTCGGCAGGCTGACCATTGTGGTGCCGAAAATGGATGAAGCCCGCAGAGCGCTCGAAGAGATTGGCGTGACGCTCACAGGTGAATCCGAGGGCGACTACGGAAGGATTGCCCAGATCGCAGACCCGGACGGCAATCGCATCACCCTTGCGGAGCCGCCCTCTCGGCCGTTCGATACGCAGCGAAGATAGCGCCGCGGCTTGACCCTCTGGTTTGCCCGTGCCTAAGGTTCCCCATGGGCGAACCGGAAATTCCTCTCACAGGCGGCGCAGATTCGAATGTTGTCCGGGTCGGCGGCACTGTTCGGCGGGGTGGCCGCGCATGGTCTTCCGCCGTTCTCGAGCTGCTTCGCCACATTGACCGGCAAGGGTTTGAAGGGGCTCCGCGTGCGCTCGGCTTCGATGATCAGGGACGCGAATGTCTCACTTACATCGAAGGTGACGTTGGCTTGGGCCAGGGCTTCATCCCTGATCGACAGGGCCGCTTCGATGTCCGGCTTCCTGACTACGTCTGGAGCGACCGAGCCCTTGTCGAATTGGGGAAATTGCTGCGATCCTACCACGATGCTGCAGCAAGCTTTCCCTGGAATGAGCACAACTGGCGCCTTGAACCGCGGGAACCCGTCGAGACCATCTGTCACAATGATCTGTCACCGTGGAATACCGTCTTCCGAGCTGGGCTCCCTGTGGCGTTTATCGATTGGGATGCGGCAGCACCAGGACCGCGCTCTTGGGACCTCGGCTTCATTGCCTGGCGTTGGGTGCCCTTTTGGCGTGACGACAAATGCGAAGCGCATGGTTTGCCGAAAGGCGTCCGCGAGAAAGCACGGCGCTTCCAGCTGTTCCTCGGCGCTTACGGGATAGAGCCGGAGATTGAGATCATGCTGGCAGCCATCGAAAGGGTGCGGCAGATGCAGCAACATATGCGCAATCTCGCTGCATCCGGCTCTGCATGGGAAATGGAACTGAAACGCCGTGGCGTCCTTGATGAGGGAGCGCTCGAAGTGGCCTGGATGGAAGAACACGCAGGGGAATTGGTGCAGCGACCGGGTGGGTCGTCATAGCATCTAGATCAGACTGCGCGAGCAAGGCAACAGTCTTAAAGGCGGCACACCGCCTACGGTAACCAGCGATCAGTCGAACCGCTGTGCGGCAAGAAATAGATACACGTTGTGTATGCGCCTGTGGTATAGGCTGATCTCGAAGGAAAAGACCATGGCCAGCAAAAACGCGACCGATACCCACAAACACGCCGTCAATTTGAAGATTCGTGACGACATTCGCGGCCTGATCGACCGTGCAGCCAAGGCTCACGGGAAAACCCGCTCGGATTTCATGATCGACGCCGCGCGCCGCGCCGCCGAAGACGCGCTTCTCGATCAGACATTGCTGCAAGTCGATCCCGATAGCTATGAACGCTATCTGGCCGTCCTCGACCAGCCGCCCAGCGGGGAAGGTTTTGAGCGGCTGATGAATGCTCCCAAACCGTGGTAGCGGTGATGTTGTCACCTCCGGCGCTTCTCGGAGAAGCGCACGATCTCCAGCTATTCGACAGCGGGCACGATGGTCTCGATGAATGGCTGCGCCGCCGGGCGCGGGCCAATCAGGTCAGCGGCGCGTCGCGAACCTACGTGGTCTGCGAGGGCGAGCGTGTCATCGGTTACTATTGCCTGTCATCGGGGGCGCTCGCGGTCGCGGACGCGCCGGGAGCTGTCCGGCGCAATATGCCCGGCCCCGTTCCTATGGCAGTGCTCGGCCGTCTTGCTATCGATCGGCACAGGCAGGGAAAAGGCATTGGAGCTGCGCTGTTGCAAGACGCCGTTTTGCGCACCGGACAGGCTGCCCATATCGTGGGCATTCGTGGCCTTCTGGTTCACGCAATCTCCGACGAAGCCAAGGCCTTTTACGAGCATTATGGGTTCGTCGCGTCGCCGGCAAACCCTATGACCTTGGTGTTATCGTTGAAGCACCAAGCTTGATTGATTCCCAAAAAATTGCCCGATGCAATGAATATTGCGAATAGGCGTTTCTAACGCCCCGCCGCCCCCACGCGGTCTACTTGACGACGTTGACGTCGAAAGTCACGTCGCGAACGACGCCATCTCCATAGGACTCCCTGAACGTTGTTTTATCAGGGCCGACATACCCGGCTGCAGAGGTGTAGTAAACAACCGTGCCGGCGGTTTTCACCGCTGCGCATTTGGAAAACTTCTTCGAGTTCGCGAGTACATCTTCCGGTACGATTTCGAGTTTCCCATGAGCTGGCGGAGAAACTGTTCGAACGTTGGGACGGCTTGCTTGTGAGCAATCGGCTTTGAGGTGCCAGGCCTGCGCCAGTCGCGTCCGCTCGGCGCTGACTGCAGTAAGGCTCTTGTTCTCGGTGACGATGCCACCCGAGGTCGTCGTGCAACTCGCCAGTATTGGAAGAAGGAGAGCGGAAATTGCTGCAGTCGAAGTTCGCATGATTGGTTTCCTGTTGCTGATGAGTATGCGTATCGACGGCCCCTGAAAGCGTCAATTGCGTGAGGCATTGAGCCGCAGGAGCCAAGTCCCGCTGACGAGCTGCAGGCGCTCCGCATCGGTGAACTGTGCGGGCGACGGCAAGGGAACCTTTGGCAGGGGCGAAGTGTTGTGCTCGGCATGATTGCGGGAGGCATGACCGATGTACATCATTGTTGGCGGAACGGGGCGCGTCGGCTCAGCCGTGGCGAAGACGCTGCTCGCTGGGGGCGAAGCCGTCACCATCGTCACACGAAACGCTGAGAAGGCGGGCGCATGGCGACAGCGGGGCGCCGAGGTCGCGCTCGCCGATGTCCACGATGTCGCCTCGCTGCGCGAGGTGTTCCGTCACGGGAAGCGGGCCTTCCTGCTGAACCCGAACGCTGACATCTCGAGCGATACGGATCGGGAGGAGCGGGAGACCGTCCGTTGCCTTCTCGCGGCGATCGAAGGCTCGAGACTGGAGAAGGTGGTGGCGCAATCAACCATGGGCGCGCAGCCCGGCGAGCAATGCGGCGATCTCAACATCCTTTATGAACTGGAGGCCGGCCTGAGAAGTCAGCCGATTCCCGCCAGCATCATCCGCGCAGCCTATTATTACAGCAACTGGGATGCGATGGTGAGGCCCGTCACGAAGGACGGAGTATTGTCGACCATGCTCCCGGCCGACCTCACGCTCCCGATGGTCGCGCCGGAGGATCTCGGAAGGGTGGCTGCGCGGCTGCTGCAGGAGCCGATCGGCCGGATCGGCATACACCCCGTCGAAGGGCCGGAACGATACTCCCCCAATGACGTTGCCGCAGCCTTCGCCGCCGCCCTCGGCCGGACCGTTCGCGTCGACGTGATCCCGCGCGAAGCCTGGGAAGATGCATACCGCCGTTTGGGCTTCTCCGACGCGGCGGCTCGCTCCTATGCCCGAATGACGGCTCTCACCGTCGACGGCCCCGAATATCCCGAGGACGCAATTCGCGGATCGATCTCGCTCCAGACCTACATAGATGAGCTCGTTAGGGGCTCGTCCTAACGCGCGCCGTATGGGAGTTGTGCCGGGGCAGGCACCTCATTGTCAGGCGGCGGACCAGCCACCGTCCGCCAGCAGCTTCGCGCCGGTGATCAGCGCGCAGTCTGGCGGCTCCAGGGGACCGCTGAAGCCGCGATGGCCTTTTCATCGACCGCGATCGACCAGTTTGCGGATAGCGGTCTCAAAGGTCGTTGCGCCCTTGCGCGATCGGGCCTCGCCGCCTTCGAACTCGATCCAACCTTCGTTGAAGCCGTCAAGCATGCGCATACGGGGTCGGGGGTTCTGCATGCCCTGGTTCAAAAACAGCGCTTCCCATGTCTCCCTTGCAACCGGCTCGGCACGGATCGTCTTGCCGAGCACGGCAGAGAAGGCCTCCGCCATCTGCAGCGGCGTGATGCGGAAAGGACCCTCAAGCTCGACAATGCGTTTACCGGTCCAGTCCTCCTGCAGCATTTCAGCCGCAGTGGCGCCGACATCGCGCACGGAAACCATTGGCACGGGTTTGGTGACCGGCTGCAGAAAGCTTGGCATGATGCCGCTCTCCCTTGCCGGCGCGATGTCCCAGGCTGAATTCTCCATGAACCAACAGGCGCGCAGGAAGGCCACCGGCATCGGAAGTGTCGACATTGCCTGCTCGAAGAGGCCAAGCTGACTCAGCAGATTCTCCTGCTTTGCCTGAGCGCCGATCGTCGACAGGCAGACCACCTTTTTCGGTGATGCCTTGATGAGCGCCGCCTTCAGCGCTTCGATGATTACCTTTACCTCAGGAAAACCCGGCGCAGGATCGAAGCGTGGCGGCAGAAGCACGAAGACGCCCTCGGCGCCTTCGAAGGCCAGGGCGAGCGCCGGCGCGTCCGTCATGTCGGCAATGGCGATTTCCGCGCCGCAATCCCGCCAGGCGCCTGCTTTTTCCGCATTGCGCAGGACTGCACGGACAGGAAGGCCCTGATCCATCAATTCCGCGCCGACCACAGCGCCCACCTGACCTGTTATTCCAGTCACAGCAAACATTCTCGGACTCCTTTTGGCAGCGGCTTGCGCCGCGATGAAGGAAAGATGCGCCAAAGTCGCTTTTGACTGAATTGCCCTTTTGTCAGATAGTTCATGACAAAATGTCAGGAATTGGATGATGTTCGACGGACGATTGCTGAATGGCGTCAGCGTGTTGGCCGCCGTTGTTGAGAGCGGTAGTTTTGCGCGGGCGGGCGAGGCGCTGGGGCTGACAGCTTCCGGAGTCAGCCGGGCAGTGGCGCGACTTGAGAGCCGTATCGGCGTGCGCCTGCTCGAGCGGACGACCCGTTCCCTGAGGCTCACCGATGACGGTGCGCGTTTCTACGACCAGGTCGTGCCGCTACTCGGCGGCATCGAAGAGGCCGCTGCCGATGCGGCCGGGACGACGCAGACTGTGCGTGGGAGGCTGCGGATCAATGTCGATCCCTATTTTTCGCGGCTGATCCTCGGGCCGAATCTCGGCAATTTTCTCGACCGCTATCCCGATCTTCAGGTCGAGGTGGTGACAAGAAACGAGATCGGCGACCTTGTCGCCGACGGCATGGATGTGGCGGTGCGCTTCGGCGAAATCCCGGCGAAGAACTCGCTGATCGCCCGGCAGCTTTTTCGCACGAGGGTGATCACGGTTGCCGCGCCGTCCTATCTTGCACGGCACGGCACGCCGAACCTGCCTGCCGACCTGACCGATCATACCTGCATCCAATATCAGGACCCTTTGACGGGTAGGCCTTTCGAATGGGAGTTGCGGCGCGGAAAGAAGGTGGTGCCGATCGAAACTCGTGGCCGCGTCCTCGTCAATGATGCCGGCACGGCGCTTGCTGCCTGTCTCGCGGGGATCGGCATCGCCCAGGTCTTCTCGCTCGGCATGAAGCCCTATATCGACAGCGGCCAGTTGGTCGATCTCTATCCGGATTGGCCCGACGAGACCTTCCCGCTGCACTGCTTCTACACCTCCCGCCATCATGTGCCGGCCAAGGTTCGCGCCTTCATTGATTTTTGCGCCGAAATCGTCAGCTAGATGCCGCTGCCTGCGCGGGACGCCTTTTGTTTCAACACCAGCCTTTTGCAGAGTTACTGCCTCGGAGGTGAGGAAATCTCAGCCGCGATCGTTGTGACGTCTTCATGGGCCGCAATGCCGGTCGACAATTCCGCCCATGGACCGAGCCTAGGCGACAGGCGAATAAGCGGTCAAGGATACTCGCGCCTGCACATCGCTACTAGCGAGGGCAGCGCCTCGGGCTTTGAACTGGACAGTTCCTCAATGATATTGGCGAAGTTTTGCGTGGCCTTGCGGGCTTGCTCCCTTGTGCCGCCCACAGCGAGAACATTTGCCACGGCCTGTTCATATAAGACGTTCGATTTCGCCATGTATCGATCTGAAATTGCTTCGTCCCCAGTGTCGCTATATGCCTTTGCCAAGGCTCGGTAAAAAACTGCGCATACCATCGGTTTATCATCATAGGTCGGCTGCCGCTTCTGCTCAGCCGTACCGCAAAGCCAAATCAAGGAAATTGCTGCTGTCGATACCAGAAATGTAATCGCCCCCAAACACGGCACCCTTTTCTGAATACTGGTGTTCCCTGGTTGCGCTCCTATCATTGCGCAATTTCAAAATGGTAAGACAAATCACTACAAATTCTCTGATTGCAAGGCGCCGAGTAGCGATTTCAGCGGTGTATCGTTGCCGCGGTCGTCTAAGGGCAACGCCGTGTTATTGTAGGCCTCCAGGATCAACTCGGAAGCCTTTGCCAACTCGCATCTTCGGCGGGTTCAACGGCCGGCAAAAGCGCCGCATAAGTTACTGACGATGTGGCCTCGGTCTCAGGCGACGGACCATCCACCGTCCACCAGCAAGTTTGCGCCGGTGATCAGGCTCGCAGCCGGCGATGCCAGGAAGACGACGGCACCCACCACATCATCGGTTTCACCGATCCGGCCGAGGGGAATGTGATCGAGCGTCGCTTGGCGATTGGCGGGATCGGAGAGAAAGGGTGCCGTCCCATCCGTATGGATGAAAGTCGGCGACACGGTGTTGACGGTGACATTATAGCGTGCCCATTCGGCCGCAAGGCAGCGCGAGAGGTGATTGATGGCCGCCTTGCTCATGCAATAGATCGCCTCGCCGCGCAGCGCCACGGTGCCGGCCTGTGAGCTGATGCTGATGATCCGGCCGCCATTGCGCTTGATCATCTGACGCCCAACCGCCTGCGTCATCAGGAAGGTGCCCTTGATGTTGACATCGAGGATCTCGTCAAGGTCCTTCTCCTCGACGAGTTCCGCAAGATTGCCTGGAGCCACACCGACATTGTTGACGAGGACGTCGATCCGACCAAATGTCGTCAGGGCTGCGTCGACAGCCTGCGCGATATGGGCTTTGTTGGGAATGTCCAGTTCAACCGCGAGGACTTTTCGTCCCGCGCCCTCGAGCTCGGCAACCAGATCCGCCGACGCTGCGACATTGCGGACCCCCAGGACAATATCGGAACCTGCCGCGGCACAGGCAAGCGCGCAAGCTCGACCGATGCCACGGCTCGCGCCTGTTACCAAAGTCACTTTGCCCTCAAGGCTGAAGTCCGGCGCATTCCTCTGCATCGTGGTGCCTCCCTTGGGAAACCCAATTATGGCAGGGTCGGCCAGCGGATGCCAGATTTTGTGCGCGTGCTGAGGAGTGTCGCCTTGGGACGCAGAAGCACCCCAAGCAGACATGCCGCGCTGGCTGCGTGCTAGTTGCGGCGCTTCGATGGGTGTAGACTGCGGAGACGGTTGCATGTTCATGCAAGGCAACGATGATGGGCACCCCCGCGCTTGACCGAAAGCTGCTCGCGATCCTCGCGGCGGATATGGTTGGCTACTCCAAGGCGATGGAGGCCGATGAGGCCGGCACCATCAGGCGGCTGAAGGCCATCCGCGCCGAGCTGATCAATCCCACTATCTCTGAGCGCCATGGCACCATCATCAAGCTGATGGGCGACGGCGCGCTTGTCGCCTTCGACAGCGTGGTTGATGCGGTTGCCTGCGCCGCGGTGTTTCAGAATGCCGTGGCGGCGCGCAATGCCGCCCTGCCGGAGCCTGAGCGCATCATGTTCCGCGTCGGGATCAATCTGGGCGATGTGGCCTTGGTGGATGGCGATGTTTATGGCGATGGGGTGAATGTCGCCGCGCGGCTGGAGCATTTGGCCGAGCCGGGCGGCGTGGTGGTGTCGGGCACGGCATACGATCATCTCCAGGGCAAACTCGACTGGCCGCTCGATTTCGCCGGCGAGCGGCAGGTCAAGAACATCAGCCGCCCGGTGCGGATGTATCGGCTGAGGCTCGACGGCAAACGGGCACGCCGCCCGCTTCTCGCGATGATGCCGCGCTGGATCGGGACGACTGCAGCGGCGATCGTCGTTCTGGCGCTGGCAGGTGGCGGGGCCGCATGGTGGTTCCTCCCGCCGGAACCTTTGAGCGGCAAGCCGTCGGTAGCGGTGCTGCCCTTCGAAGATTATGGGGGCGACGAGGCGAGCGGGCGTCTGGCCGATGGCCTAACCGAGGACGTCATCACCGACCTCGCACGGTTTCCCGAATTCGAGGTGGTGGCGCGCAATTCGACGGAAGCTTACAAAGGAAAGCCGGTGGATGCCCGCCAGGTCGCAACTGCGCTCCACGTCGGCTTTGTCCTGGAAGGTTCGATCCAGCGGCAGAGTGGCCGGGTCCGGATCACAGCGCAGTTGATCGACGCAAAAACCGGCCGCCATCTTTGGTCGGAGAATTGGGACCGGCCGGCTGAGGACGTATTCGCCGTTCAGACCGAAATCGCAGAGCAGGTCGCCAACCGCCTCGGCGGCGGCGTGGGACTGATTCAGGAGGCCGGGCGGGCCGCAGCCAAACGCAAACGGCCCGAAAACCTGAATGCCTACGATTATTATCTGCTCGGGTCGGAGAAGATCGAAAAGATCACCAAAGCCGATGACGAGGAGGCCATCGCCTTTCTCAATCGCGCCGTGGAGTTGGACCCGGGGCTGGCGCGGGCCTGGGTAGAACTTTACCACGCTCATGATCTGATGAGAGTGTTCGGAGTCGATCCCGAGGGCAACCGCAAGGCGGGCGCCGATGTGGCCGAACGCGCGGTCCGGCTTGATCCGCGCGACGCTGAGGCCCACGTGGTGTTTGCCATGAGCCTTGCCAGCAGCGGCGACATGGGTCGCGCCAAGTCCGAATTCGACACGGCCCTTCGCCTGGCTCCCGGTTCGTCCGAAATCCTGACTTTTTACAGCGGCTATGCCGCACGCTTCAACGACCCGGAACGCGGTGCTCAAATGGTCGACAAGGTCATGCGGCTCGACCCGAACTATCCGATGTGGGCGTCCAACTTCTTCGCCCCTGCCTATTTCATGGCGGGGCGGTATGAGGACGCGGTGACGATGCTGGAGCGCATGACGGCCAACAACTACCAAAGGTGGACTTGGGTGATCCGCAGCAGCTCGCTTGCGGCCCTGGGTCGAACCGATGAGGCGCATGCTTCAGCTCTGGAAACTCTCAAGCAGCACCCTGAGGTGACCGTCGAGAGCATGATCAACGAACCCGGCCTCAGCACGGTGGAGCGCAATCGGTTCATAGAGACAATGCCGCTCGCCGGCTTCCCGGTATGCGCCAAGCCCGAGGCGCTGGCGAACCTCGTCAAACCTGTGCGACTGCCGGAATGCGACGCGGCGAAGGCGAAGCCTCCCGGGCAACCGTAAAACAGCCGTGCAACGCGGCCCTCCAAGAGAGCCTCATCCTGGGTGCCCCGCAGGGGCCTCGAAGGACGAGGCGGGTGTGCCGACATCAGGCCTCCGGTGAGAACGCACGGCACTTCCTCTTCATTATGAATAACAGAGTCCGATCCCCGGGCGTGCGAGTCTACTCACGTCCTAGCCCGAATTAACTAAGAAAATCACACAATTAGTAAGTTGATCTGTCGCCGCTCTGATTATAGTCTTTTTATCTTATGGGAAGCCATAAATCCTCCTCGGACTGCAGAGATCAGTCGGAAATGGAGGCTTTTGCTATGGTTTGAGTATCGCGCGTCGAAGCCGATAGCCGACCTCCAATGAGGAGAATCCTAACATCCGATTCAGCTCCCGCCGCGAGGCGGGGCGAGGATTTCGTAGTCGGTTGGCGACCAACGCCGGAGGGGAGCCAGCACATCTCCAGAAGGAACGCTCTGGCGCATGCCTGATGTTAGTGAACCCCGATCAAGGAGCATGTACCATGTCGAGACTTACGCTTTCGGTTTTCACCGCCCTCGCACTTCTGCTCGGTGGGCTTCAGTCGACGTTTGCTGCCAGCAGCAATTCACGGGACCAGACCACAACCATGGGCGAAAGCGGCAACCTGCCACCGAACGACAACGCAGGAAGCAGCAACGGCACCAAGGACACCTCAACAAACAAGGGCAACCCGGACAACACCAACTGCAACGACTGCGGTTCGACCGGGCCCGGCAACAAATGAGGTCAATCCGGGCGGCATCGCGCCGGACAAACGTAGCAAAGTCAAACCATTGGATGGCTAACTCTGCCGGAGCAGATTTTCGTCAGGCGAAAGGCGTGGCGAGGGCATACTCAAGGTGTCTCCGGCATTCAGGGGTTCCGCAGATTTGTCACCGAAGCTGCGGGCCGCTGATCGACCGGCCGGCTTGGCCGTAGGCGTGACTACGACGCGCGCTGGCCGGTCGACCCTCCGAGCCGTTTTGAAGAGTTTCGAACCGGCGCTCACCGCCGCGCCGGCGGCTTGGTGGCGGCGCGGCGCTGCAGCGCAAAACGCGCGGCCGAGCAGTTGACGTCGGGAACGAGATCGTAGGTCTGCTGGTAGAGGCTCTGCGCCAGCGTGTTGTTGCCGCGGTTTTCCGAGGCAAGGGCGGCGAGCGCCGTGCGCTTATAGGCCTCGACGATCGGCTCTGCCGCCTTTGCCAGCGCCGCATCGTCGGCGGGTTCGGTTGCCAGCGAAAGCGCGGCATAGGTAACATCGCCATCGCGGCCGACGCGGCCGCCGACGGCGCCGTTGAAAGTCTGCTCGGAGACCTGGCGCAGGCGCCTGGCGTTCTTGATGCATGTCGGGATGCGGGCGGCTTCGGCGTTGATGCGCTCCGCCGTCGGGCCGGCTTCCGTGCTGCCGCCGCCGGAGAGGATCACATAGCCGATGATGCCGACGACGGCGAGGTAGACGAGGCCCATGCCGGCGAGGAAGGCCGGCTGCTTGAAGAGCGGCTTTTTCGGCTTGCCGTCGTCTGCCTTGGCAGCCTCCTTTTTCGGCGCCTCCTTGGCCGGCGCCTTCTCCAGGAACTGGAACTCGACATCCTTGCCGAGCCGGAAGCTGTCGCCGGCTTTCAGCGAAGCCGTCTGCAGCAGCGCCTCGCCGCGCAGCATGATCGGGTTCAGCCCCATGCGGCGGATGATGAAGCCGCCGTCGCTCTGCTTTTCGATGCGCGCGTGGATCGGCGCCAGGAACGGATCGTCGACGACGATATCGGCATTGGCTGCCCGGCCGATCGACATTTCCGCCCGGTCGAGCACATGGCTGCGGCTCTGGCCGCCGGGGCCGGTCTGCAGAAGGCTGGGCTTGTTGCCGCGAAAGAAGGAAAAGACCATGATCAGAACATCCCACTCGACATCATCTCGACGATTGCCGGCGCCAGCACCAGAAGCAGGATCGACACGACGATCATCATCGCCGGCATGACGATCTTGGCCTTCAGCTTTTCACTGGCCCTGTCGGCCTTTTCCCAGCGGCGGAAGCGCAGGTCGCGTGCATGTTCGCGCAACAGTTCGACGCGGTTGCTGCCCTCGACCTCGCCCTGGATGACGGCGCGGATGACCCGCACCACCTCCTCGGCCGTCATGCGTGCCTCCAGGCGCTGCAGCGCCTCGATCATGCCGGTGCCGAGCGCCACGTCCTTCAGCGTCTGCTCGATCTCCTCGCTCATCACGGTGCCGGGTGCGGCCTCGGCATAGAGCCGCAGGCTTTCCGGCAGGGTCGCCTGCGCCTGCTGCGTCATGACGACGAGATCGAGGAAATAGGGAAATTCGCGCGAGATGCGTTCCTTGCGGTCCTGCATCTTGTCGTCGGCAACGACCCAGAAATAGATGGCGGGGATGAAGCCGAGGATCAGGCCGGCGACCAGTCCGCCGATCACGCTGCCGCTCGCAATGCCGAACAGCACGCCGAGCAGGATGAAGCCGAAGAGGCTCAAGACGACGAGAAGGGCGATATATTCACGCCCCGTCACGCCGCCGAACGGCCGGCCGCCATAGATCAGCTTCCTTTCGAGCTGCGCGCCGAAATCGGCGAGGAGCGGCTCGAAGTGCCTCAGCACGAATTCGACAGGCGTGCGCATGCCGATGCTGTCGACGATATTCGGCGGCGGCCCATCGCCGCCGGCCTTTCGCCGCACCACTTGGATGCTGCCGAGCAGGTCGCCGATCCACCAGACGATGAGCGCCGCCGTGATGCCGGCAAGGACAATGATGATCGGGGCGAGGGGGATTTGCGACATCATACCGACACCTTCATCATCGAGCGCATCCAGAAGAAACCGGTGGCATAGAGAATGGCGCCGACGATCGCGATGACGATGCCGATGGCGTTGCCGAACACCTTGTCGATCAGCTCAGGTTGGCCGAAGAAGATCATCAGGATCATGAACAGCGCGCCGCCATTGACGACGCGGAAGTTCATCCGCGCCTGCGAGGACGAGGTGCTGATCTTCTGGTCGAGCTTCCAGATCTCCTTGAAGGATTTCGACATTTCCGTCAGCGGCTCGGAAATGTCGCCGCCCTGGCGGGCAAAGAGGCCGAGGGCGGCGTCGACCATCTTGAAATGCAGGCTCGGCACGGTGCGGCCGTGGCGGTCGAGCGCCTCGACCAGGCCGATGCCGAGCTTCTGCTCGCGGGCGATGCGCTCGAACTCGCGCGAGGCCGGCATCTGGCCGGTATCGGCGACCGCATTGACGGCGACGGCGAGCGGCTTGCCGGTGCGCACCGCCGAGACGATCTGGTCGACGGCATAGGGAAGCTGGGATTCGATCTGCAGCCAGCGCCGCTGCAGGAAATAGCGGATCGTCGCCTTGGGCAGGAAGAAGGCGACGGGAATGGCAACGACGATGCCGACGATCGGCCCGAAGATCAGCGAGATCAGAGCAAAGACGACGATCGCGGTGATGGCATAGGCGAGGATCATCGTATAGGGCGGCACGGCGTCGCGGCCGAAGACCTGGGCCGCTTCGCTGGCGAGCGCAATATCGCGTTCGGTGGCGCGCAGCAGCGGCGCCGGCCATTGCACCGGAGCGCCCCAGACGAGCAGTCCCGCTGTCACCGCGCCGAGGGCGATCGTCAGGATCTGCAGAATGCTGATGTCCATGGTTCCACCCTCAAACAAACATATCCAGGTTCTTGATCTCGCCGTCTTCTCCGAAGGCGACGAGCTCGGCGACGAAGCTCGGCAGATAGCCGGTGAAGGCATGCACCGCCTGGCCGCCGGCGCGGCCGACGAGATTGAAGATCGGCTCGACGATGATCAGCCCGGTATCCGGATCGATGCCGATCACCTCGGATATCTCGGTGACGGCGCGCCGGCCGCTTTCCAGGCGGTTGAGCTGGACGACGAGTTCGACGGCGGCGACGATCTGCTGGCGGATCGCCGTCACCGGCAGCGAACTCTGGCCCTGCAGCACCATCACCTCCAGGCGGGTCATCATGTCCTGCGGCGTGTTGGCATGCGCCGTCGTCATCGAGCCGGCATGGCCGGTGTTCATCGCCTGCAGCATGTCGATCGCCTCGGCACCGCGGCACTCGCCGACGATGATGCGGTCGGGGCGCATGCGCAGCGCGTTGCGCACCAGGTCGCGGATGGTGACGCTGGTTTCGCTCTCCGCCGTCTTCGGCCGCGATTGCAGATAGACGACGTGAATGCCGTCGAGCTGCAGTTCGGACGTGTCCTCGACGGCGACGACGCGCTCGCCGACCGGAATGAACTGCGACAGGCTGTTCAACAGCGTCGTCTTGCCGGAGCCGGTGCCGCCGGAGACGACGATGTTCTTGCGGGCGCGCACCGCCGCCTCGAGGAAGGCGCGCATCGGTTCGCTGAGCGCGCCGGCGGCCACCAGTTTACTGATGTCGAGCCGCGATTTGCCGCCGAATTTGCGGATAGTGAGGCAGGCGCCCTTGACGGCGAGCGGCGGGATGACGGCGTTGACGCGCGAACCGTCCGGCATGCGGAAGTCGGCCATCGCCTCGCTCTCGTTGATCGAGCGGTTGGAATCGACGGCGATGCGCTCGATCACCTTCATCAGCTGCCGCTCATTGGCGAAGGCGAAGGGGTAGCGTTCGAGCAGGCCGAATTTTTCGACGTAGATCTCGTCATAGCGCGTCACCATGATTTCCGAGATGACGTCGAGATCCATCAGTTCCGAGATCGTGCCCCAGCGATACATCAGCTCCTCGATATTCGAGCGCAGGTGCATATGGGCGATTTCGTAACGGTCGCCGGCGTTGAACAGGGCCTGCCGGGCCTGGAAGGCGGCGCCGAACTTGGTGTCGAGCTGGGCGAAATCGGAACGGGTGGATTCGAAGTTCAGCTTCAGTTGCAGCGCCGAGATCAGCGCCTTGCCGACATCGAAGAGCCGGCGATTGTCCTGCTCTTCGCGCGAAAGGCTCGCGGCGTTCGACGAAGCGTCGCGCCGGCCGGTGCGGGCGATGCGTTTTGCCAGCCACCGGTAGACGGCGTTCTTGATGACGAGGATGACCAGATCCTGCGGCGCTGCATCCAGCGCCTCCTTGATGAACAGGTCGAGACGCTCGCGAATGCGGCTGCGCGTCTCCTCGCGGCCGAAATCGGAGGATTTGACCAGCCGGTCATATTGGGTGTCTTTTAGCAATCTCTCATGTATTTCCATCTGCAGTGCCAGCACCCGCTCCTGGTCCGGAAACTGCGTCACCGCCTCCGGCGCCGCCGCCGGCTCGACGAGCTCGATGGTGACATTCGGCACCCAGATCGACATGCCGGCCGAAACCGCCACCGGCGTGCCGGCCCTCAGCGGCTGGTCGTCGACCCGCGTCGGGTTGCGCCCATGATGCTGCACCGACCAGCCCTGGCCTGACTTGCGCAGCACGAATTGCGGCGAGGAGACGTGGCTGCCGCGCAGGCGCACGACACCGGCGCCGGCGGGAAGCGAAAGCGTGCTGCTTTCGCCGACGAAATAGGTCTCGTTCGCCAAGAGCGGGATCACTTCCCGTCCGCTGCCGTCCTCATAGGAAATCTTCAACAGCATGGCTCAATCCCCGAAACGATCACATGCGCGTCCAGTTGATGCTCGGCAGGTCTTCGACGCTATTGTCCGTCGGATTGCGCAGCACGAGGTTGAGGCTGCCATTCGCCTGGCCCATGGCGAAGATCAGCATCTCGGCTTCCGACGGCGTCACTTCCACCGTCACGTGATTATAGCTGCTATTGGCCTTGGTGACCGCACCTTCCGGGGTGGTCGCCGCGCCGACGGCGAGCACCTTGACGTTCTGCAGGAAGGTGCGGGTGACGACGCGGGTGCGCGAGCTGATGCCGAGCTTGTAGTCCTGCGCCTGCTTCCGGTAGGCGTTGACGTCGTTTTCGTCGGCGCCCGGATATTGCGTGAGATAGTTCTTCAGCATCTGCTCGACCGGCGAGGGCGGCTGGGCCGGCGCCGCCGGTGCGGCGGGCGCCTGGCCGGGTGCGGTCGGGGGCTGCCCGGGCGTTCCCGGCTGCGTCGCGGCGGGCGGCGCCACCGGCTCGACCGGTTCATCGACCGTGCCGAGAATATCGACATAGCTGCCCGGCTCGACGAAATGGCCGACCGCCTCGGCGGCGTTGACCGGCAGGGTGAGCGCCCGCTTGCCGGGCGCGATCATCGTCGTCAGCCGCCCGCCGTCGGTATCGTCGAAATACTGGAAGAGCAGTACCGAGCCAGCCGGAATGTCGGCCGCGGCCGTCCGGTCCTTCAGCCATTCCTGGTAGGCGCTGGCGGCTGGAACGGCGAGCTTGGCAAGCGGGCCGAAGCTTTCCGGCAGCATCACCGGTTCGGCGAGCATGTCCGGGGTGATCGCCTGTCCTCTCGTCACCTTCTTGTCGGGCTGGAGCCGCATGAAGGCATAGGCCACCTGCTCGTTCTTGACGCTCTCGGTCCAGAAGTAGAGGAGAACGCCGGTGATGAGCCCGACGATGACAGCGGCAATGAGCTTCCAGTTCATGGTGTTGTTCCCCCTACGAAGGCTTGCCTGATTTGAATGACCTCAACGGTCCTGCCGTCGGTTTTGCTTTTGGTGTAGAGAACATTGGCTTCGACGCTGCCGCGTCGGCCATAAAGCGCGGTGACCCCGCCGCGCTCAGCCGGCGGCGTTTCGATGGTGAAGCCGTCGCGGACAAGCAGATCGGCGCGCTGATCGGACCAATGCCCGGCGGCAAGCGTGCCCTTCGACACGACCGTGCGCGACATATGACCTTTGTCATGGTCGCCGATATCGCTCAACACCTCGACGCCGGCCGGCGGACGCAGCGACATCGGCAGCTTGCCGACATCGGCAGGCGCGGCGAAAGCCGGCAGCGTCGCGGCGACATCGTCGAAGCGGCTCATCAGCACCTCGGTCATCGGCGCATTTGCGGGCCGGCGGATCATGATCGAAACGCCCGGGATCGGCGCTCTCGCCGACGGAGTGTTCGGATCCTGCCGTCGCATATAGGCGAGCGCAGCCTCGCCGTCGCCGTCGAAGAAGCGCACGACAACGGCAAGATCGTCTCGGATGCGGCTTACCTTCGGAACGATCATCATGTTGGCGGCGATGACGGCGGTCAGTTCCTCCCGGTCGCTGCTTTTCGGCATGGCGGGCCGGGTATTGGCGGCCAGCACCCGCAGCCACTCGTCGGTGATATCGGAAATGCTGCGATCGCTCTGGTACGGCGTGAACT
Organism: Rhizobium esperanzae; assembly: GCF_002204185.1. Taxonomy (GTDB): domain Bacteria; phylum Pseudomonadota; class Alphaproteobacteria; order Rhizobiales; family Rhizobiaceae; genus Rhizobium; species Rhizobium esperanzae. The sequence continues at coordinate 45,466 of NZ_MXPU01000026.1, forward strand.
CGAGCGGCTGGCCGTTGATGACGAGATCGCGCGGCGCCCGTTCCGGGGTCCCGAGGATCCCGGCCAGCATCGAATTCAGCGTCACCCGGATATCCTTATAGATCTCGGCGCGCCCCGGTGTGGCCAATATCACGGCGAGCCCGACGACCAGGGCCGTACCGAGGAGATGAACGGAAATGCGCGACCGCTGTGCCATGTCACTTCGCCCCCGGAAAGACGCCGTCGAAGAGATCGCCGGAATCGCTGGCCACATCACGGATCTCCCGGCGCAGCGTCGGATCGTAGCCGCGGCGCGTGGTGTCGTTGTTGTGCGAAATGAACAGCGTCGAGTCGTCCACTGTGAACGCATCCTTCCAGCGGATGCTGCGGATGGTGTCGAGATCGTCGGAATCCCTGAACTTGTAGACGCGGTCGGCGGTCGCGGTCACCAGCTGCGGCTTCTCGTCGGCAAGCTCGCCGACCATATCGCCGAAGTCGCGACCGTTACCGTTGAGGGTGTTCTGCACGTCGTCCCAGATAAAGGTCCGCTGAGGATCGCCGCCGCCTTCATGCGAAGGCGTGCGCGAACAGTTGATCGCGTCTCCTCCGGGCAGGGCCGGCAGGGCCGGGATCGGAAACAAGTTCGAGAAATCCGACGTGCAGTTGAGGCCAGACGCCTCGGCGAAGGCTGAATTGCGCATGGCAAGCATGGTCGCGACCTTCTTGGTGGAGATCTTGTTGGCGTGAATGACGAAGATCACGATCAGCAGAATAACCGGCGCGGCGAGCACGAATTCGATCGAGGCCAGGCCGCGCCGGTCGCGGTGCAGCCGCATCATGAAGCCGCCGGCCGGAGCGCCGATCGCTTGCTCAGTGTGTGTTGACGGCAGCCCAGGCATTGGCTCCTCCCTGGTCGAAGACCCGTGTCAGGCCGGTGAAGCTGTCGGCGGCCGGGCTCTGTTTGATGGTGCCGGAAACCGCGCCGATATCGTCGGCGAGGGTCGCCGGCGCCAGCGAGGCAAGCCAGTCCTGGGTGTAGAGGTCGAAGGCCGTGTAATTATGGACCCAGCTCTGCGCCAGCGCATAAGCGGACGGCGTCTTGTCCTTGAACAGCCGAACCTGGAGCCTGGCGCGCGGCGCGCGCGAAACGATCGCCAGCGTCTGGTAATCGGTGAGTTGGTCGCCTCCGAAGGGCGTGAAGTTGAAGGGGATGCGTCCCTTCAGCCAATAGGGCTTCGGGAAGGAGAGGAGCGGCAGGCTGGCGCCGCTCACTGAGATCGCCCCGCCCGCCGGGCCGCAGACCTGGTTCCAGATCATGTCGAACTTGCGGGTGAAGTCGTTCTCGTCCTTCGTCTGCGAGTCGGAATAGCGCGGCGGCACGTCGATCGGCAGCTGGAACGGATTGGTAATGCCGAAGCCGACGCCGAAGACTTTGTCGGCGATCCAGAAGCTGGCATCGAGCGTCAGCTCCTGCCACCAGCTGAGATCGCCGGCATATTGTTCGACAATCGCCTTGAACGGGACCTTGCTCAGATAGGCCGGCCCGAAGGCTTCATAGAAGATGTAGAACTCCACCAGTTGATTGTCGATGCCGCTCTTGTGGTTGACCCAGTCGCGGATATGGCTGCCGTCGACGCCGCCCGCGGTCAATGGACCCTTGCCGTTGGGGAAGCCGCGATTGGCGTATTCGCCGCGCATCAGGAACGGATCCTGTCCCTGGGTGCCATAGGACATGGCAAGGCACATTTCGGTATAGGCAGCGGCCGGGTTGATGCCGTCACGATCGACCGGCAGGTTGCCGCCGGCGCCTTCCCCGGCCTGGCCACAGGATTCGCAGGGCGGATGGAAGACGACGTGATCCGACTTGTTCAAACGCACCAGATGCAAGGCGTCGTTGCCGACCCGCTCGGGAAAGCTTTCGACCAGGTAATCGTTGAGATCGTTCATCGCATCGATGATGTCACTGGACTTGTTGATGAGACCCAGGGGATCGTATTTGACCTGCGCCGCCACCGTATAGGCGATCGCCTTGGTGGCTTCGGTCGCGCGGAACCCCTGGAACGCCAGGCAAGCGCCGTAGATGATGCCGCCGACGATCGGGACCTTCTGCCAGCCGGGGCAATAGGGCATCGGCGGAAGCGGCGGCAGGAGCGACGCCGGTCCGAAGCCTTCGGTGAAGGAATACTGGGCGAGTTTCGCCAGAATGGCGGCCGAGCGCAGCGCCAGTTCCGCGGTGGTCAGCTGGTAGGCGACCGACGTCGCCATGACCACGGTTGCCTGCGAGGAGGCGACATTGTTCATCGCCATGATGTTGAGATAGCGCGCCTCCCAATCGGCATGGACGAGTGCGGCGGCATCGGCGGTATCCTGCGTGCGCTGCTTGTCATAGATCATCTGCCCGGTGTTCAGGATCCACACGATCATCAGCGCGAGCGCGATCGTCATGTAGAGGATGATCGGAGACAGGAAGCCGCGCTGGTCGCGGTGCAGGCGATGGATGAAGGACGGTGTCATAGCAGGTTCACCTCCGCCGTCGAAATCGTGTAATAGCGCCCGTCCTTCCGCTGGCCGCGGGCAAAGACCCAGCCGGCATATTCGAGCAGCAGGAAGCGCGCTTCGACCTTGGCCGTGACAGGCACATGCGGCGAGCGGTTGATGGCGGCATAGAGCGCCATCGGGGCGCGGTCGACGGTGACCGTGACGTTCTGCGGGTCGAACATGTAACGGGCCTGGTTGCGCATCGCGCGCCAGTTCTTCGACAGGCCCGAGGCGTCGGCAAGGCTCTTCAGCGCCTCTTCCGGCGGCTGGCAGGCGCCGACGCATTTCAGCTGGTCGTAGGGGGCCGCCGGGATCAGCGCCAGGCGGGCGGCAAGATCGGCCTTGCCCGCTGCAGCATCGTTATCGCAGGTCTTGGGGCCGATGAAGCTGTGGATGGTGATCGGCAGGGCCGGGCAGAAATAGACGCGGGCGCTGCGAGCCGCCGCATAGGCGGCATAGTGGGTGAAGAGGTGGTTCTTCGCCAGGATCGTGAACTGAAAGACCACGAACATGAAGAAGACGAAGATCGGCGTAACCAGCACGAAATCCATCATCGTCGTGCTGCCCGAGATATCGCCGTGAAGCTCCGACATCCGGCGCCGGCGGGCGGAAAGCCGCGGCAGCAGCAGCATCGAGGTTAGCAACAGCATGGCGATCGCGAAGGTGCCGAGAAGCGCGCCGTGATCCTGAGGGATCCAGAAGGTCCGCGAGTGCAGGATCGAACTCCAGAAAGCACCGTCGAAAGTGGGGCGTTCGAGTTCCGCGCGCATTGCCGTTACCTCACGAGTGAAAGAGGGGTGAAATCAGGCATGAACAGGCACCAGAGAAGTCCGAGAGCGGCGGCGACGCCGAAACGGACGGTATGATGGGTTTCGCGCGGCTTCAGCACCGAGGCGGCATCGCGGAAACCGGCGGGCAGAAGCAGGGCGAACAGGCCGAGGCTTCGCACGAGCACGCTCCATTGAACCCGCCGCGCCATCGAGAAGACGGCAATCGTGCCGCCGATCATCAGCGATGCGAGCGTCACGTCGATGGCCGGCCAGAGGCCGAGAACGGCGCCGAGCGCCGCCATCAGCTTGACATCACCGCCGCCGCAGCCTCCGGCTGCGAAGGCGATGATGAAGATCAGGCCTGAGGCAAGGAGGCCGGCAAAAGCCAGGCCGACCCCCGCGAGACCGCCGCCGATCGCCGCCAGCATGAACCCGGCAAGCAGGCAGGGATAGGTGACGGCGTTCGGGATCTGACCATGGCGGTGATCGAACACCGCCGCGGTCGTGGCGCAGGCGACGGCAAGAGCCGCCGCCGCTGGCATCAGGGTCAGATCGTAGGTCATGTCCATGACACCGACCCCGCTTATTGGCCCGGCTCAGGAATTCTCTCGGCGTCGGAGAGAGCCGTATTCTTTTCGTTGAACCATTCGCCGATCTGTTTGCCGAATGCGAGCAGGAGCAGCATCAGCGGAATGACGATCAGGGCGACGGCGAGGACGATCTGGGCCATGTCGCCGCGTTCGTCCTTGTGAAGTGCAATTGCGAGAGTCTTGAGTTTTGCAAACATCTGCGTATTCCTCGTTCCATGGTTTGTTTCGGATCGAAGACCTTGATGAAGAAGAAGCAAGCATACGCCATCGATCCGAACCAGCACGTTGCTCGTTCCAATGATTTTTTCTGCTTCTGCTTTTCTTCCCCGGTCGCCAACGCTTGTTGAGCAACATCATTAAGACCCAAGAGTGCGCCCAAGGCCAGCCCTCCGTCAAGCAAACGGAAGGCAGGGTTCCAATTGTCTTGGAGGCGTCGCCTGCAGACAGGCGGTTGACGGTGGCGTTTTCAGGCTAAGAGGCTGATTAAGCTTTAATTTTTTTGGGTGAGGCATGCAGCGGAGCGATTTTCGCGGATATCGTCTGCTGCTCCATTATTGGTCAATGGTTTCAAAGCGATAGAAGAGGCGGAAGCAAGGCGGCCATAGTGGCGGGCGGGCGAGGGCGCCCCCATGGCGTTGCTTGCCGATCTGGATTAAGCTCGTCTTCAATATTGGCTATGGCCCGTCAGTCGTTCCGGAGACAAAACCATGGAAACGATGAGCAGCGTCTTGATACTTGCATTGGTCCTCATTCCACTGATGTTGTTCTTTCCGACTGCTGTCCAGATGATGGTAACGCTGTTCGGCATGAGCTCCGTCCTCGTCGGGATGCCGCTCTGATGAAAGCCGTTTCCGACGACGCTGCCGAACAGGCGACCTTCCAGGTTCTGACCCGGGCGCTCGACAAGCTCCTGGCGCCCATACGCTTCCTGCTCGAGGATCCGAGCGTTTCGGAAATCCTGATCAACGGAACCTCCGATATCTTCGTCGAAAGGCGCGGCAAGCTCGAGCGCGCCGATACGCGCTTCGCCAGTCGCGAGGATCTGGAATCGGCGGCGCGCAGCATCGCGCAATTTTCAGGCAAGCGCCTGACGCCGGAGGAACCGAGCGTCGAAGCCCGTCTGCCGGACGGTTCGCGCGTGCAGATGATCCAGCCGCCGGCCGCCCGCACCGGGCTCTGCATCTCCATCCGCCGTTTTCTGAGAGAACATCGCAGCATTCGCGACCTCGTCACCCAAGGCAGCCTGACGGAGGAGTCGCTGTCCTTGCTGCAGGCAGCGGTCGGGCTGCAGAAGAATGTCATCATCTCAGGTGGCACCGGCACCGGCAAGACGACGATGCTGAACGCGCTATCGGAAGCCTTCGCCGATCACGAGCGGGTCATCGTCATCGAGGACACGTCGGAACTGCAGATCCGCAAGGAGCACGTCGTCTATCTCGAAGTCACCAAGCCCGACAGGTTCGGTCGCGGCGGCGCCAGCATTCGCGAGCTGTTCCGCTCTTCCCTGCGAATGCGGCCGGACCGCATCATCGTCGGCGAGTGCCGCGGCGGCGAAGCGCTCGATATGATCCAGGCGATGACATCGGGCCATAGCGGCAGCCTTTCGACGGTGCATGCCAACACGCCCTATGACGCACTGCATCGCCTGGAAACCTTGGCGCTGATGTCGGATATCGACATGCCGCTGCGGCCGCTGCGCTCGCAGATCGCTTCCGCCGTTGATGTCGTCGTCCAGATCGCCCGGTTCAAGCGCACCGGGCGGCGACGGGTGATCGAAATTTCCGAGATCAAGGGCCTCAATGAGGATGGCCAGTATATCGTCGAGAGCATCTACAAGCTCGATGGCGGCGGCCATTCCAATGCGGATGGCGAGCTGCGCTGGACAGGCGCCGTGCCGAGTTTTGCCACGGAAGCCTTTGAGGAGTTGGGAAGCAGCCAAGTGGAGCTCCCGAGCTGGATGAGACCCGTGGCGACCGCTCACCGTCCTCAGTAGAGGCGGGTTCATCTCCCTGGCCTAACCTGCGATCTTCTGCCAGACGGAAACATGTCGATCGCTGACCTTTGTGAACGGCTCCTTTTTCCAGCCGCCCCATCTGTCCTTGAGTTTCAGGCCGGCCAGCCGCGCCATGAGATCGAATTCCGCTGGCCATGCGTAGCGAAACGGGACCGAGAAGCGCCTGTAGTTTCCGTCCCGGATCCGGATGTGATGGGACGTAAAATTCTGGCTTACCACGTCGTACTCGTCGACTCCCCAATGCGTCTCGCTGCGGTCGAACGCCAGGATCGTCTCGCCGAGCGGAAGCCGCTGAAGCGGCGGGACGCCAACCTCGATGAGGAAGTGTCCGCCAGTTTCAAGGTGCGCGGCCGCGTTCTGAAAGCAGGCGACCTGGGCTTCCTGCGACGTCAGGTTGTTGATCGTGTTGAAAGCCAGATAAACGAGGGAAAAGCGCCTGTCGACACGGGTTGTCGCCATGTCGCCGATCACCACCGGAATGTCCGCGCCACCCTCTTTGGCGCGAAGGCGAGACACCATCGCTCGCGAAAGCTCGATGCCTTCTACCTCTATCCCTTTCCGCGCGAGAGGCAGCGCCAGGCGCCCGGTACCGATCGCGAATTCCAGCACGCGCCCGCCTGCTGCCACCTCGGCGAGGAGATCGACCGCCGGATCGACGACCTCCGGGGCCGAGATGCCGTCGGCGTCATCGTAGGTAGCCGCGACCTCATCGTCAAAAAAACCATCGTCGTGCATCTTTCTTACCTCTCTGATAGCATTTGCCTGAGGACCGGTGGTGCCATCACCTTGCCCGCCGCTTCGCGGGCAACGCATCAATTGGTCCTAGCGATCGCGCCAGCTCGCCAATCTCGTGGCGGGCGACGCCGATGTCTTCCAGATCGCGGTCCGACAGCCACTCTAATGCCTGTTCCGTTTCGCGCCGTTGCCACCAGCGGAGGAGGGTGGGTGCTGCAAACCGCAAAGCTGCCATTTTCGTCAGAAGGCTGGGAGCAAAACGATCCGAAATTTCAATGTGCCGGAGTTCGAATGTCATAACCTACGTCCAAGTTGTGTTGCGGTGATATCAATCTAGTGAACTGCCCTCCGACGTGTTATCGGTAGTCTGTCAAATTATGTCTGTGAGATGCCATGATCGCCCGCGACAACCTGACCAATGTTCATCTGCCGGAAGACGCATTTGGAGACTATCCGTACACGGCTGTCGCCCAGGGCGGAGCAGAGCCCGCCGGGCGAACCTATTCTTTCCACGTGCACCACCGCGCTCAGCTTTTCCAGATCGTCCGCGGTTCGCTAAGGCTGGAGACCCAGCGGGGCTACTTCATCGTTCCGCCTGAACGCGCCGTATTCGTGCCGTCAGGCGTCCTCCACGAAGTGACATACCTGCAGGAGACGGAGCGCAGCTACCTCTTCTTCCGGCCCGACGCGGTGATGAACCTGCCCTCCGAGGTCTGCGTCATCGGTACGACGCCGCTCCTGCGCGAACTTATCCTGGCCTTCCTGGAAATACCGCGCGCGGATGCCGGCAGTGCCCCTGCCGAACGGCTCGTCGCCGTCATTCTCGACCAGCTTCAGACGAGTACGGTCGCGCCGCTGTCGCTTCCCTCGCCGGCATCCGAACGCCTCCGGAGCATCGCTTCGGACATTCGCAACGAACCGGGTGCCGATTGGCCGCTCGATGAACTTGCCTCGCGTGCGGCCATGTCCCCCCGCAGCTTTCAGCGCCATTTCCAATCTGAGACGGGCATGAGTTTCCGCGCCTGGCGTCAGCAGGCGAAACTGCTCAAAGCCGTGGAGTGGCTCGCCGCCGGCCGAAGCGTCGGCGATATCGCCTTCTCGCTCGGCTACTCCGGCCCCAGCGCCTTCATTGCGGTGTTCAGGACGGCCTTCGGTGTCTCTCCCGGACAATACTTCCAGGGAACCTTTCCGGGTCATGGCGCCGGATCCTCCGCGCGGCCGACGCAATGACGCGTCCTCGCGCAAAACGGCAAAGGCAGCATCAAAAGACACTTCGAAAACGGCTCAGGCAGTCTCCGCTGCAATGGCGCGCCCGCCCGTGCAGCGAGCCGTCGCTATGCCGCCCAGCAGGTTACGAAGATCCGCCGCGGTTCTGTTGGCGATGATGCCGAGCGCCAGGCCGCCTGAAATCGCCAGCAGATGAAAGAGCGGAACCGGCAGCACGGCCGCTGCCTCAGGCATCAGCAGTTCGGGCACGAAACGGTGCAGCAGATAGGTGGGAAAGGCGGAGACGGCAATCAGCGTCACCAGCCGACCCAGCCGCACGGGCAGGGGAATGCGCGGCAGGTAGAGCAGTGCCATCAGCGCTGTGAAGATCGTCAGATATTTGACCGTCGTGCCGATCCAGAGCGTTTCCCAGAAGGCGAGATAACCGAGCACGGCGGCGGCAATGACCGTCAGGATGAGCCGCTGCGCCGGCTTGCCGGCCAGGCCCGCGCACCAGCCGAACAGGCCGAGGTGCAGGCCCCAGTAGAGGGTGAAAATCTGCCGCCGGCCGATATCGAAGACGTGCGGCAGCGAAAACCGCGCGGTGACGGCCAGCGCCAGCAGCGCCAGCGAGAAGGCGAAGGGTCGCGCCCGCGCCAGCCTGCGCACATCAGGCACGGCGAAGACAAGCGAGAAGACGAGAAGCGTCTGCGCATAGGCTTCGATGAACCAGTAGAGATAGGGAAGCATCTCGTGACGCTCCGGCTCGGCATAGCCGAAATTGCCGGTGAGCGTCACCGAAGCCCAGGGAACCGTCCGCCAGGCGAGCCCATAGGCGGCGACGATCAGAAAATAGGGGATGAGGACATTGATGACGGGCCGCAGCGCATGGCGGAAATCGCCGGCGAGGAAATGGCCCGACTGGAAGCGCGCCAGGCTGAAGCCGACGAGGAGCAGCATCACGCCCGATCCGCCTGGAATGGGCCAGAGCATCTCGTGATGGATGACGACGAGCAGGATGGCGATCGCCCGCAGAACCAGATCGGTCGGCAGCGCCCTGACCTCTGCGCTCCGTCCTGACGCGGTGGCCCGCGGGCTTATATCCAATTCGGTGATCCGCCGCTGTTCCCAGCCTTCCGGCAGCTCGACGCCGAGCCGGTCGAGTTCCATCGTCAATTGCAGGAAGCGCAGCGAATCGCCGCCGAGCGAGACGAAGCTATCGTTGCGGCTGACCGTGTGGGGGTAGAACACCCCCGCATAAGCATCGAGCACGCTGGCCGCCACCGCGCGGCTCGTCTCGCGCGCCGCCAGCATCTCCTCGCCGAGGGCGGCATAGTCGATCTTGCCGGAGGCAAGCCTCGGAAGCTCGCTGCGCACCCCGACGGCAACCAGGCTCGCCGGAAGATGGCTCGCCTCGACGACCATGCCGAGCGCCCGGTCCGCGTCACGCGCATCGGTCACAAAGGTCTGCAGACCGTGATCGTCACCGACGACGGCGGCCGCGATCCCCGCTTCGGCCAGCACCTGCTCCATGATGTCGAAGCCGATCCTCAGCCCCGCGACCTTGGCGAAACGGCTCTTGCGGCCGACGATCCTGTAAAAACCGGCCTCGTCGCGCATGGCGATATCGCCGGTCATCAATGCCGCGATCTCGGGCCCGCGCTGAAGATCGGCGCGATCTGTACCGTAGCCCATCATCACGTTCGGGCCGGCATAGACGAGCTCTCCGGCAACACCGGCTCGGTCGAGCGGCCGTCCGTCATCGCCAACGAGGCTGAGGCTGCCGCCGGGAATGGCGATGCCGATCCGCTCCTCATGGTCGCCCAGGCTTTCCGGCGGCACGAAGGCGATACGGGCTGATGCCTCGGTCTGGCCATACATGACGAAGAAGCGGCCGCCGTTGGCGCGCATGTGGTCGCGGTAGAGACGGATGAGCTCGGGCGCCAGCCGGCCGCCCGCCACCGTCATGAAGCGCAGCGTCTTCAGCGCGTTCGTCCGGAAGCCGGTCTTTTCCATCAGCTCGTAGGAATAGGGCACGCCCGAAAGATTGGTGCAGCCGCTTTCGCCGAGCAGCCTTGCGAAATCCTCGCTGACCACAGAGACGCCCGGAATGAAGATGCTGCCACCGGCAACCAGATGCGAATGGAGGACGGAGAGGCCGTAGGAATAGTGAAGCGGCAGGACGAGCGCGGTTCGGTCGGCAGGGGAGAGCTCGAGATAGGAAGCGATCGAGCGCGCATTGGCGTCAAGATTGGCATGGGACAGGCGCACGGCTTTCGTCGGGCCCGAACTGCCCGATGTCATCAGCAGCAGAGCGAGATCCGGATGTAGCGGCGCAGCACTTTGCCCGGACCGGGTTTCCTCGACGAGCCGCCAGCGGCCATCGGCCGGGCGAAAGGTGAAGTCGGGCTGAAAGGCCGCTAGAAACTCTCGCCACAGCCTGTCGTCGCAGGGCGGCAACATCGCCACCGCATGGCCGGCCCGCAACGCGCCGATATAGGCGACGATCGCATGTTCCGAGATCTCGGCCGAAATCGCCACGAGCCGCTTTTGCCCGCCTCCCAGCCGCTCGGCAAACCGCAGCGTCCGGGCGTTGAGGTCGGCATAGGAGAGCGTCCGCCCGTCCGGGAAGACAAGGGCAGGGCGATCGTCGGCGCGAGCGATTTCGGAAAACAGGTTGGCGGGGATCATGCTGACGCTTCGGATTGGCAGAAAACTGGCCGAAGCGCGTATAATCCTTGACTATCGCAGTCAACTAATTTCCAGGTGCATATCTGCGCCGCGCCAACTGCTGCGGTCCTCGCCCGCACCGGGGGAGCGGGGTCGTCGCCATCGCGGCGGCCGTTTCATTGCGGCGACGAGTGCACCTTGCGGCGCCGGATGGCTGTTCGTTTCAATCCCGTCGCAGCCGATGTCAATCACCATCGGGCGCGGCGGCGCGTTGACGCTTCGGTAATCACGGCAAGCGCCTTTGCTTGCCGGCTGACTCTTTCCTCATAGAATTTCTGCGCCATCTCTTGCCAGGGCAACCAGACAGGGTGCTTTATGGACGAGACAATCGAACAGCTTCTCCATCTTTCCGCACAGACGGAAACGCTGGTGGCGGTCTATGATGGCGATGACCGACTGCGCTATGCCAACAGCGCCTTCCGCTCGGCCTATTTCATCGAGCCGGAGGAAACGCCGCTCTGGCCGGATCTGATGCGGCGCAATTTTGATCTCGGCCGCGGCACCGTCATCCGCACGAATGATTTCGAGGAATGGCTGCGCTCCACCCAGTCGCGCCGCGGCAAGATCGGCTATCGCGCCTTCGAGACAGATCTTGCCGACGGCCGCTGGCTGTGGATGACCGAGGCGGTGCAGACGAACGGCTGGATGCTCTGCATCGCCAGCGACATCACCCGCCTCAAGGTCCATGGCCGCACTGTCCGGCAGGATCGCGACCAGGCGATCAAGGCCTCCTACACCGACGAACTCACCGGCGTCGCCAACCGCCGTTTCGTCATGGCGCGCGTCGAAGACATGCTGGCCGCCGCCCGGCATGGCAGCAGCGGCTGCCTCGCCGTCTTCGACATCGACAATTTCAAACGCATCAACGACCGGCTCGGCCACCACGCCGGCGATCTCGTGCTGCGCGATTTCGCCCACCGCATCCACCAGAATGTCCGCCGCAACGATTGTTTCGGCCGGGTCGGCGGCGAGGAATTCCTCCTCGTCATGCCGGCCACCGGCCCGGAAGACGCGCTTGCCATGGTCGAGCGCATGCTGACGGTGATCCGCTTCTCCCGGCCGCTGCCGGACTCTCCCGATTTCAGCTATACCTGCTCCGCCGGCATCGCCGCGTGTGTGCCGACGGACAGTGCCTCGGAGCTTTATCGGCGGGCGGATCAGGCGCTTTATGATGCGAAGATGAGCGGCCGGGACAGGGTGCGGGCGGCGTAGGAAGCTACGTTAGCTGATTGATGCAGGCTCATAGAGCCAGGCCGTGGGCGTGGTCAATTTCCTTTAAATGCAGGACGCAAGCGCGGTATCTGAAGCGACCTCGTCGTGCTACGCATCGGACATGGGATTCGGGGTTTTCATTCACCGCTCAGATTCGATCTACGACGACAGCCCGGCAGAACAATATCAGTTCCCGCGCCAGTATCTCGCTCGCGTGCAGGCCTGTGTCGGGGATTGGATCATCTATTACGAGCCTCGCAAGGTTGCGGCCACCCGCGGCTATTTTGCCGTCGCCAAAGTAGCCCAAGTCATCCCGGATCCCAAGGCGCCGCCTGGGATGTATCTGGCACTCATCGAGCCAGGCAGCTACCTCGATTTCATCAATGCGGTTCCGTTCAGTGGGCCGGACGGTGTTGTTGAGCGAGGCGTGCTGAATGAGGACAGGCGGATTTCCGGCAGAGCACAGGCCGCCGTCCGATCGATATCCGCAGCGGATTTCAACCGCATCGTGTCGATTGGCCTGGACGAGCACGAGCCTGAACTGCCTCGGTTGGATGAGCCGGGAGCAATGCTGCCTGCCAAAGGATTCGAAGGCGGACCTCAGGCGCCGTTCCTATTCGAGCAAGAGCGTGACCGGATTACGCAGCTCTCGTCGCGGATCGTTCGCAATCGGCTATTTCGTCGGCTCGTTCTGCAGGCCTATGACAAACGGTGCGCAATCACTGGCCTGAAGCTTATCAACGGTGGCGGTCGTGCGGAAGTGGATGCTGCGCATATCCGCCCTGTGGAAGCAAACGGCCCCGATATTCTCACCAACGGCATCGCGCTGTCTGGTACCGCACACTGGATGTTTGACCGCGGGCTGATCGGCCTCTCGGATGATCTTGACATCCTGATCTCGCGGCAAGCCAACGATCCCGAAAGCATTCGAGGCCTGATCAACAATTCTGGAAGGGCGATCGTGCCTCCGCGATTATTCGAGCGGCCTAATCCTCATTTTCTCCAGTGGCATCGCAGAAATTGCTTCAAGCAATAGCAAAGAAAACTTCGAAGCCGGCTTCAGCAGCGCCGCTAAACATTGCAGTGCCGCTCTGTTTTGGAGGGCAATGGTGCCCTAGGCGGGTCAGCGGCAGATATCGCTTCCAGCTCTTCATTTGAAAATTCTCTATTCGCTCGCCATCGTAAGCGCCCGGTGAGGACCGTCTTGCGAGGTTGAGACGAACATCGGAAGTCCTAGTGTAAACACTAGGAGTAGTCCTATGACGAAGCATCCGATTGAAGTGATCACGTCTGTCGAGCGCCGACGGCGTTGGTCTCGGGAAGACAAAGAGCGGCTTGTTGCGGCCTGTTTTGAGCCAGATGCGGTGCTTTCCGAGATTGCCCGTGCGGCCGGTATCCATGTCAGCCAGCTCTTCCGTTGGCGCAAGGAGCTTTGCCAAATCGAGGAGCCGAGGACGGAAACAGCGAGCACGTTGGTGC
>NZ_MXPU01000027.1 GCF_002204185.1 Rhizobium esperanzae
GAATGGTCCCTTGGCCCGAATTGGCATGGATCTTCTCGGCTAGCGCCCGATATTCCCCGGCCTGCTTGGAGTCCGGCGCGTACTGGATCACCGTCATCTTCCTGAGCTCGGCGTGCTGGACGATGTTGTCACGCGGCACAAAGTGGATGAGCTTGGAATTGAGCCTGGCAGCCAGCGCCTCGGAGAGGTCGAGCTCGCGGTCCGTCTGGCGCTCGTTACAGATCAGGCCGCCGAGCCGCACGCCGCCGGAATGGGCATATTTCAGGATGCCCTTGGCGATGTTGTTGGCGGCATAGAGTGCCATCATCTCGCCGGACATCACGATGTAGATCTCCTGGGCCTTGTTCTCACGGATCGGCATCGCGAAGCCACCGCACACCACATCGCCGAGCACGTCATAGGAGACGTAGTCGACATCGTCATAAGCGCCGTTCTCCTCGAGGAAATTGATCGAGGTGATGACGCCGCGCCCGGCGCAGCCGACGCCCGGTTCCGGACCGCCGGACTCCACACACTTGATGCCCTTGTAGCCGGCCTTGAGCACGTCCTCGAGCTCAAGATCTTCCACCGAACCTTCCTGGGCTGCCAGATGCAGAACCGTGTCCTGTGCTTTGGCGTTCAGGATCAGCCGGGTGGAGTCAGCTTTCGGGTCGCATCCGACGATCAGGATCTTCTGCCCGAGGTCGACAAGCGCTGCGAGCGTATTTTGGGAGGTGGTGGACTTGCCGATCCCCCCTTTGCCGTAAAATGCGATTTGACGCAAACCTGACATATCGCCTTCCTTCTCTCGTTCCATCCATCGCTGAGTAAAAGGCCGGCAGCTCGCGCCGCCTCCCAGGGCAGTCTTCAAAACCCGTGCCATGTGGGCCGATCGAGCCGAAGCAAAGGTCTTTTTGTTGGGTTTCAGGAAGTTAGCCCGAGCCAGCACAGGAAACTGGCCAACCAACCCTAATGTCGCCGACCGGACAAAGCCGACAGACGGTGTCGTAAGGGCATCACTTGCACCGCTCGGTCGACCGCGCGGCAGCGCGACCGCGACTATCAGCAGGATCAAACGAAGCTCCGAAAACTGGAGACAATCGCACCCAGCTCCCAATCGAAAAATGGTGAAGCTTTCGATCCCGCAAAACGTCGAGGGCGATCAAATCGCGAACAGTATTGAATAGGCCCGTCCTGCGCCCGAGCTTCTTTCTTGAGTGGAAGACGCCTCGCGACTTGATCATCGGGCAGTTTCCGCCCCTGCCAGGTCGCCCACGAACGGTAAGCCCGCCAGGGAACGACAAACTTTCGGCAATATTGCTCGGCAGCAAACCGCTCAGGAATGGCGCCGAAGTGTTGCGCGGCTGCCCAGCCGGCGTGGACAAAAGTTCTTCAAATAGAAACCGCCGCTCAAGCTCACCACCCCCCGCAGCGACGGCAGCTCCTTTGCAATCGTTGGAAGCAAACAAAGCCTGGTCGCCCGGGCTACAGGGACTCGATCAACTGACTGCGAACTGCTGAAGCTTTTGTTCGCCGTGAGGAATCTGCGACACCCACTCTGGCGCTTGCTAGAGTCACCAGCTTGACCGACGACGGCCGCATTCGAGGACGAGTATCATGTCGTCGAACGCTCGTTGCGTGATCGCCCTTGATGAAAAACCCCTTTTTAGCCAGTTCCAACGCTGCGGCCGGACATGGGGCAACCATTGCTCGATTGACCCCCAGTCTCCAACTTAAGTGGCTCAGCTCTCTTCAATGAGCCCACAGCTAGCAAGGGCAGAGACGAAATCGTGAACGTCGCATTTGGTGACGTCATACCGTTCTGCTTTAAGCTCGCTCAGTATCCTTGGTAGTGTATGCTCGCCGTCCAGTTTCGAAACCAAACCGGCGACCCAAGGCGGAGGAGATTGGATGATCTTTCTTGATTTCCGGGATTCCTTCCCGACCAGATACTCCCGTCCTCGGCTACAAACACCTGATGAGAACGCTTTAATAGCGGCTTAAAGTAGTGCACGAGGGACCTCACTCGGTACGAGGGGCGACATCGCACCTGAATTTGCAGCCGGGACAGACACACCGTCGCCCTTGTTGCAGTTTGGCGTCTTCTTCGCCAATGGCAGAACCGCGGTGGACGGTCCGAAACATAATGCCGTTCATGCTCTTTTCCTCCTCTTCGAGCCTTTCATTGGCCCAACCCATCGCTGGCGATTTTCCAGCTTGTCTAGAAGTATCCCTTAAAGGCGGCTTCGGGAGGCCCATACGGTCGTATGAAGCCCCACTTCACCATTACGGTCGACTCGGCGCCAATTGCTGACAAACAAAACTCCAATCCCTCGGCATGTGGGAGATCCAAAAATCGTGCCAGCTGCGAAAAGAGCCTCAGAAAAAGATTTCCGATTTGTTCAGGGCCTAAGATGCGACTGCGTCAACAGCGCCCGAACAATATCGCGTCGCGTTTCAACAAATCGGCAGCGCCGCATGCGCGCCAATCAACCGCAGACGAGGGAGAAAACTCCGAGCAGCTCCGGCGGTGTTCTGGTACTTGCGCACCTTGAGGCAGGCGCAAGCAGGACGGGCGGTTCTGGCTCCTCGCTGTTTGCAATTGATCTATAACATTGGAGAAATTCACAATGAGCAGCCGCGCATGACGAATGTCGTGAAATCGATTAAATGCAGTTTGGTCGGGACCATAGCGCCGGCCGGCCTGCGAATGACACAGTCGGCGGGGGAGCAGCCTACAGGAATCGAGTTGCAATGCGCGACCGCGGTCCGCCGCCAAACGCGAGCGGAGGTCGGCACTTCCGCATTTCTCGATTCGATTGACGCGATGTCCAACATTTCCTCTTCTAGGCGTGCCGCAACGGGAATAAGCCGAGAACGACCTTTAGGCCCTGCCGTTGGGCAGCAGGCAACGTCGTCCTGTTCCCCTGCTGTTTGGCGCATCTCGCCGGAAACGGCGGACGTGTCGACCGCAGCGGGTAATCGGGACACCTGCCAGCCGAGAGTGAGTGCCAAGCGTGTTGCGGGTGCAGCGGTAGGCCGGCCCACGAAGACCGACCAGAGGTTTCTTCGATCGGTGGGCGCCCAGGCAAAGGGCCTTTGTGGTCGATGTCTTGGGGTCGAAGACAAGGATCTCAGGGTCATTTAGCTTCGAGGGGGGATCTATTGCGGTTATCCATTCGTAATTTTGATCGCAGATCACACCGCCGAAAAAGCAGTTACTCTGCCACGTCAGGCCGATGCCCGAGCGATTTGTTGACCTCCGGGATGATCTTGTCTCCCCAGAGCTCGATTTGCCGCAGCATCGTCTTCTGGTCGAAATCTCCCATTTGGGTCTGGATTGCGATCTGGGTTGGTTTCACGATATCTATCTCTTCCAGTAGCCGATCGATGACGCGATTGACGCTACCAATCGGCAGGTTCTCGCGCATCGTCTCGAAGGAGAGGTCCTGCCGCGTCGGTGTTTCATGCAGCAGATAGCCATCCAGGCTTTGCTGGCGGCGCAGAAGCAATACTTCGGAAAGCCGCCGTTGGAAGCGGGCATTATCGAGATAGCTGTTGATCTCTGCCTCCTCATCGCTGGCATAGCAGCAGCGCAGCAGTGATATCTTCGCGTCCGAAACATTCTTCCCTTTAGAAATTGCGGCTTCTTCGATGCGTTCGCGCAGCACGCTCAAACTGTCCAAACCGTCGTGGAATGCTGTGATCAACAGATTGTGTCCCTCACGATAGGCCCGCCCCATGCTGTTTCCGGACGCCGTAGCGATCCAGATTGGCAGCATTGGCGTCTGGACCGAGCGGACGGATATCGCTGTCGGAGGTATCTTTTCGAACCGTCCGTCGTGCTCGAAGATCTCTGATTGAGACCCTTGACAAGAATGTCCAAACATTCCGAAAAAACAGCCGGCGCCTCTTCGACATTGAGGCCGAAGCGCTCGAACTCAAACTGCTGGTATCCAGAGCCGACGCCGAGCTCGAGCCGGCCGTTGGAAACGATATCGGCCAATCCAATCTCGGAGAGCAGGCGAAGCGGTTGATAGAGCGGCAACACACAGACGGCGGTGCCGAGGCGAATGATGCTCGTTAGGGCGGCGCAGTGCGCCACCATCATCAAGGGCGACGGAACCAGGCTGTAATTGTTGAAGTGATGCTCGGCAAACGATGCAGTTTGGAAGCCAGCTTGCTCTGAAAGAACTACCTGTTCGATGGAGTTGCGGATGATCTCGTCGGACGATTGATGATAACCGCGCCGCGCGGCCAGGAGGAACGTTGCAAATTCCATGATGATTCCTTTGCGGCAGATTAGCGACCGGGGTTCGCCAACTAGACGTGGCGCGTCGGTTATCCGCTCCTCACCCCGCTCGCCGACACGGGCAAAATCAGAAAGCTCGAACGCGTCCGTCTGTTTCGCTTCTCGATGAATGCAGTGCCTCGATCGGGAGCGCTTTGGGTGCATCGTGCACCGGAGTTGCTCTCCTACGACATTGTCGGCTCCGATGGAGCCGCAGCCGGCCGTTTGGTGGATAGTCGACGATCATTGTGCAGCCTCCGCTAAATGTTTTAATGAAGTTTGCCGGCAAATGCCGCATCCCCGGCCGAGCTCCACCCGCCGTCAACGTAAAGGGTAGAGCCGGTCACGTACGATGCAAGGAAGAACGCTGCGTCAGCGACGTCTTCCGGCCGTCCCATCCTTCCCATCGGGATGCGTCGCCTGATTGCTTTCGGATCGACGTGCCGAGCTTTTCCATGTTCGCGACGGCAGGCGTGTGTATGTAGCCAGGAGCGACGGTGGCTGTGCGAATGCCAAGCGGACCAAGTTCGGCCGCCATGCATCGCGTCAGGATTTCCACGCCCGCTCCGGAAGCATCGTAGGCGTGGCGCGGTGCAAAGGGCAGTAATGTGTTGTTCGGTCCCAGATTTAAGATAAGGCTTCCCGGACGCATTACCTTGATCGCCTCGCGCGCAGGTGAAGGCGCCGGTGAGATTCACATCAAGTACGGGCTCGATCTCTGTCGGCATTTGTTCGACCTCTGACACATGATTGTTGGCCGCATTATTGACGAGGACGCCTAGCCGGCCGAAGTGCCTTCGCAATTCCTCGAACAGCGCCACCACGTCACTTTCGACGGCGTCAACGGACCTCGCGTATGCTTGCCACCGAGGAACCCGGCAAGCTCTGCCGCTGCAGCGCCATCTTTGTCGGCAATTACAAGCGCGCCGTTTTCCGCAAAGCGGCGCACAACGGCAGCGCCTATGCAGTCTGCCCCGCCCATGACAAGCGCAATTCGCGCGGTGGAGTGCTCGGCAGGAGGGAAGAGTTCGGCTCGTGGCGTCCCGGGCACTGGCGGGTGCGCCTCGCCCGGTTGATTGAAAGATCTCCAGCCACCGTCGACGATCAGCACAGACCCGGTGATGTAACTCTTGCGCGCTGGCGAGAAAGCGCACCGCTCGGGCAATTTCGTCTGGACGCGCCACGCGACCCATTGGCACCCGGCTGCGCACCGCGGCGAGGTCTATCTTGCCCGCGCGTTCAAGTTCCGAAACCATCGGCGTGCGTACGTATCCCCGCCTGCGGCAAGAGTGTCCACCAGGGCACGGCCTATCCCGCCCGCAGCGCCTGTGATGATGACGATACGTCCGGCTTGTTTCATGAGATAAAAGCTCCCTGACAAACGTTGACGATCTCGAGGCATGAATCCTGATCGATCAAGCCTCATCTTCATCCTCTTGAAGGAATGCAGTCTTCCTAAATGCGTAGACGGGGTCATCGGGACCTGATGCTCCGATCGGCTGCCGGCGGCCGAACTGCTCAGTCTCGGATGCCGCGGCCAAGATCTGCTCCTCGACCAGATCATAGACCACCGTCCGTTCGGCAATTCTCCAATCCCCTCCCTTTTTCAGGAACAGATCGCAATAGCGGCCGCAGATCAGGGCCTGACTTAGCGTTCCGGCCTTGTCCGGTGCGCGTTGCAGTGCGGCGAAGTAACTTTCGACGGCGGCTTTTTCCGGGCTGCTGAACTCAATCAGAATGTTCGTGATTTGATGGATGTTGCGCGGTCCCGTCTTGAAGACACCGAGGGCGAGCTCAATGAAGCCCTCGGCCGAACCGGAATAGGCCCCGTGATTGTCACGTGCATCGGGCCAGTAGGAACTGCGCAGCGCCCCTTCATCGGCGCGGTCTATCCCGCGGCAATAGCGATAGAGGCAGTCGCGGATCGCCTCGCGGTCGAGCAATTCGGTAATTTTTTTTGTGTTTCATCGCTTATCGCACATCTGATATCGGGGGCGCTTGTCCAACCAGTGACGCAGCCAGCTTTCAACTGCTCGGCTGACGTAAGGAAAAACCCTCTCTCTGCTTAGGCATGCATGTAAACAACTGCCCTAGAAGTAGACACCACTGGGAGAGCTGCGGGTAAGGTGTTCGGACAGCGACGGCGCCGTCATGCACCAGTTACGTTGCGTTTCAACCCCCACAATGTTGGTTGAACAAAAGGCGATCAAGCAACGCATCGGAAGTGCAATCTATCTCCAGCGCACGTTCGGGGCAGGATCGAGCGCCTCGCGATGCGAACAATTCGTCCTTCTCCTCAACATCGATTGCACCGGGGAGTATGTATCCCTCGTCGTCAAGATTGAATATTTCGGGCGCTTGGGCCCAACATCTTGCATGACCTTGGCATTTGGCAGTGTGTACTATGATGCGCATGCGGTACTCCATGTCTTTCGTCCTCTCAATTATCAGGACCAGTCCAGGATCAGATTCTCCATTCCAAACACGTGGCCACCATAGGTGATGGGCGCGGTACCATCCTTGATACGGAAGTCAGGAATGCGGGACAGCCACTCCTCCAGGGCGATGACGATCTCCTGCCGGGCAAGGTGTGATCCAAGACAACGATGGGGACCGTACGCAAAAGCGGTGTGGCGATTGTCTTCTCGTGCCAAATCGATCGTGTTCGGATGCTCGAATTCCGCCGGATCACGATTGGCAATCATTGTGGCGCAGGAAACGAAGTCCCCCTTACGGATCGGCGCGCCTTCGAAATTGATATCTTTCGTTGCCACACGGATCATCTGCACGGTCGAATAGGCGCGAAGCAATTCTTCGGCTGCGAGCACGATTCGATGCGGTTTACTCCGCAGCAATTCCTGTTCTTTGGGATTGCGCGCGAGATAGGCGAGGTCAAACCCTATCGCCGTTGCGACCGTGTCCAGTCCGGCGACGAATAGGAGCACGCCAATACCATGGATTTCCTCGTCTCTCAACGCGCGGCCATCGACCTTTGCCTGCACGACGAAGGTCATGAAATCGTCGGCCGGTTGTTTGCGGCGCATGGCTGCAAGTTCATCGATGAACGCCAGAATCGTCCGGGCGGCTGCCGTTCGTCTGATGCCGTCGCCGTGGAGCAGGTCCCTTCCCCAGCCCACAAACGTCTCGAGGCGCTCATCGGATAAGCCGAGCAAACGGAGGAAGATACTAACCGCAAAAGGAAAGGCGAAGTCCGTCAAGACGTCGCAGCTTGTGCTCGACGCGGAAATCTTGGAAATCAGCGCAATCGCCCGATCGCGGACAGCCGGTTCAAGCTCCATTATCCGCTTGGGCGAAAGCAGCGGATTGAGTAGCGAGCGAAACACGCTGTGAGCCGGTGGGTCGAGTTCAAGCGGGATCAACGGCCAGTTTTCGCCAAGCGCCGAGGCGAAAAGGCTCCGATGGCTGGAAAAGGTTCCCGTGTCCTGCAGCAATTTGCGTTGGTCCTGGGCGCGCGTAATGACCCAAGTACCCCGTCCATCGCGCGTATTGCAGGGAGAATAAAAGATCCGCGGCCCATTATGGAGGCAAGCGACAGCTGCGTGCGGATCCCCGTTTGGCATGCGCTCCATGCCGGGCGACGTGAACAGGCTGAAGTCCTTCACCATTTCGGGAGGGACATGTTCTGGAACCCGAATGGTAACCACTGCTTTTCTCCTGCCGTCAAAGACCCTTCGCCGAAAACGAATTTTCCTCGCAGAGGAAACGAGAAAAATCGTGGAGCGCCAGACTACCAACTTCCGCAGCGTGACGCGCCGATAACATGCGATGCAGCGATCAGATCGTCGTGCGGCTCGAAATTTACGCTGGGTTTTGGCCGAAGTCGAAATTCTTAGATGCCTCGCCCGCCTTGCCGATCGGCATCGGAATTTCACGGGCTTCCTCTCTTCCGGTAGAATGAGATCTAAGCAAAACATACATTTTGATTTCATTCGCTCCATGGCGGCCACCAAAGAATGAGTACCGGCCGACAGCTCTTGCCGCCCCGCAAGAACTTCCAAGGTTCGTGCCAATTTGATTGATTTGGCCGGCAAAAAGTTTTTTGATTGCTTTCCCAGCTATTTAGCTTGAGCCAGAACAAAGATTGGCTGCTCAGGCCCGTGTCGCGTATCTAACAAAATCCGACATCAGGTGTCGGATGCCATTATTCAAGCGCGACTAATTTTCCAGCCACCACAGCCGGCAGTCAGAGACCTGCAGCGCGACGCATAACGATGCGCTGATGTACAGCGATGCAGTGGGATAGCTTGAGGGTGTGGTAGCTTTGAATTGCGGCATCGAGCTAAGCGGCCGAATTCCGGGGAACAGCTCGACGCGTGCAACTCCTCTGTCCTAGGATATCAGTTCTACCAGCCCCGACGACGCCACCCTGAGAGGACATCGCGGCGGCAATTTGCCGATTTGGTGTTGCCCAACAGCAATGGAATGGTGGCCTTTGCCGTCAGCCGAAACGGGAGGCGATGCCGCAGAAAGCCCGCTCAGCCGGCGGGGCGAAGATGCCGTCCGAATAAAATGCACAAACGGCCCTGCCTCGCACGGCAAGAGCGTAGGTATGAAGACTTGATCTGGATCAAATCGCAATCCCAATGAAATTGATAGGCATCAAAGACGCGCTGGAAGAAATCGGGATAGCCGAAGTCGCAACGACCGCGTAGTCGTCTCGGCATGCCCGGCATATGCGGTTTTCGAAGGGATCAGGACATGGACGTCGCACGCAGTGAGGTACTCGAGATTGGCACTTCCGTCGCTTGCCGTTCCTGCCAGGCGCGGCACGGCGTCGTTTGCGGCGCCTTGTCGGCTGGCCAGCTTATCGAACTCGGCCGCCACTCGCTGCGCCGCAAGGTCGATGCGGGCTGCGAGATCATCGCACAAGGGTCGGAAAACTCTTTCTATTCGAACATCATGCGCGGCGTGGTGAAGCTCTGCAAGGTGATGCCGGACGGGCGCCAGCAGATCGTTGGCCTGCAATTCGCCCCCGATTTCGTCGGCCGGCCCTTCGTGCGTGAAAGCACGCTGTCGGCCGAGGCCGCGACCGACGCGGAGATCTGCGTGTTCCCCCGCAATTTGCTCGAACGCATGATATTGGAGACCAGGGAATTGCAGCGTAGCCTGCACGCTCAGGCGCTGATCGAGCTGGATGCCGCGCGCGAATGGATGCTGACGCTCGGCCGGCGGACCGCCGAGGAGAAGGTCGCAAGCCTGCTCCACCTCATTGCCGCCCACGCCGAGACGGCGACGGCGACGAGCACCGCCTTCGACCTGTCGCTATCGCGCGCCGAAATCGCCGATTTCCTCGGGCTGACGATCGAAACCGTCAGCCGCCAGCTGACCCGGCTGCGCAAAAGCGGCGTCATCCGCATCGAGAACATCCGGCATATCACCGTGCCCGACATGGATGCGCTCGCAAAGAAAATCAGCGGGTAATTACCACCCGCATATTGGCAGGGCCGGCTTGGCGCGCCAGTGTAAAGAACTGGGCCGCATTGTCGGGATGCAGACGGACGTGCCGCGCGCCGCCACATCGAGCATTCCGGCACAAAACTTTTAGTCCCGGAGCCGCCGGCTTGCAACTCGGGATAGCCGCCGGGCAGGTAGATGGCATCGCCATCGGCGGCCGGCGTCGCCAGCGAGCGGTGAGAGGAGCAAAATCTCAGCCCCGCGGCGCCGCCAGCCGAGCAACATATGCTCGTAGGCCAAAGACTACATCGCGCGCCACGGCGACCCGGGTGCCGATCGGCATCAGCCGATCGATATTGGCGGCTGCGAGTTCTTCACGCCGCGCCCTGCGATATTGGCCATCGCCGTCTGCGTGACGAAATCATCGGAGCAAGTCGCGTGCCTATGCACCGTTCGCGTTTCACCATTTTCGATGCACGGTCCGAGCCTGGCGACCCCTTTTTGTCGGGCCTCAAACATTCTTGTCCCGTTTCAGACAAGAAAAGGTGCGCGGGTAGACATACGCACGAGCAGAACCTCAAACACCGTGACCCGCGCCGGCTTCGTTTCCCGCCGCGACCGGATCGGCGGGCAGCATGCTAAAGTTCTGGTAGGCGGCAGAGACCCTGATCGAGATGCGGTCGGAAGTAGCCAACACAGCGCCCTGCCGTCAGCGCGGGACAAAGGCTTCACAATTCACCTTGCCCGCATAAGCAAGCGCTCGAATACGGCGACGAAGGCTCTGTGCTGACCGCAAGTCCAGTTCCTTCAGGTCAAATGGCATGACGCTTGCTCCCCCGGCGTGTGGGCCGAGGTCGGATTTGTTAGCCGTGACCGAGAGGCCGCACATAAATCTTCCTAGAGGAGCTTCATTGATGACCATGGAAAAGCAGGTCCCTATTGTCACCTTTCGCACGCGGGTTCGCGACGAGTCTATATCCGGTCCCAACCCCTACCGCTGGGAAGACAAGACAACCGACGACTATTTCAGCGGTAAGCGGGTAATCCTTTTTTCCCTGCCAGGCGCCTTCACCCCCACCTGCTCCACTTTCCAACTGCCCGATTTCGAAAGTCTCTATGTCGAGTTTAAGAAGAAGGGCATTGACGAAATCTACTGTCTCTCCGTCAACGATGCCTTCGTCATGAATGCTTGGGGCAAGGCCCAGGGGCTGAAAAATGTCAAGCTTATCCCGGACGGCTCGGGAGAATTCACTCGCAAAATGGGTATGCTCGTCGCCAAGGACAATCTCGGATTCGGTCTGCGCTCCTGGCGCTACGCTGCCGTGATCAATAATGGCGTCGTGGAGGAGTGGTTCGAGGAGGAAGGCTTTGGCGACAACTGCGCAACCGATCCGTATGGCGTCTCTTCACCGCAAAACATTTTGAAATGCCTCAAGACCCCAGCCTTCGCATGAGCAGAGAAGCCAACGGCCAGCAGCTACCACTTGTCGCGCACACCTGCGCCGAACGATAGGAGTTTGCTCGAACCATGAAGTCCTTTACAAGCCTTCATCAGCGTCAGCAGCAATCGCTGGTTATTACACCCCAGCTCATCGAGTCTATTCGCATGCTGCAGCTGGCGCACACCGAACTGAATCAATTCGTGGAACAGGAAATCGAGAAGAACCCATTTCTCGACCTGGCGTCGAATGACAGCGGGGCTTCTGGCGACGTATCGCCGACTGTGGCGGATAATCAAAATATCAGCGCGCGCGAAGACCACGTTGATGGGCCGGCCAGGACGGACATGCCTGAGCTGTCGAGTCCCTGGAAATCAATCCGCGACACAGGCAACCTTTCGCCGGGGGAAAGGCCTTCTCTGGATGAGTTCGCCGCCTCGACTGAGACATTGCACGAACATGTCGCCCATCAGATCGCCCTCACCGCCTTCACACCCCAGGAGCGGCTGATTGCTGGCGCGCTTGCCGATCATCTGGATGACACCGGGTATCTGCAAGTGAACCTTCTGGAGCTAGCAGAGAGGCTAAATAGCCCTGAGGCTAGAGTGAAACTGGTTCTTGAGGCTTTGCAGCTATTTGACCCACCGGGCATTTTTGCGCGAAGTCTGAGCGAATGCCTCGAGATTCAGCTGCGCCAGCGAGACCGGTTCGACCCGGCCATGGCAGCTCTGGTCGCAAATCTCGAGTTACTGGCGCGACGCGACTTTCGAGCACTGAAGCGACGTTGCCGGGTCGATGAAGACGATCTTCTCGATATGTTGAACGAAATCCGTGCCCTTGACCCAAAGCCTGGGAACCAGTTCCAGTCTGCAGGGTCGGAATCCATCATACCCGACGTCTTTGTCCTGCCCTCGCCAGGGGGCGGATGGCAAGTCGAGCTTAATCGGGAGGTTCTGCCCAAGGTACTGATCAACCAAACCTATTTTGCGCAAGTTACTCGCCTAACCGCCCAAAGTTCGAAAGATCAGTCGTTCCTCAACGAATGCTTCCAGAACGCGAGCTGGTTGGTTCGGAGTCTCGATCAGCGCGCCACGACAATCCTCAAGGTGGCGACCGAAATCGTGCGCCACCAGGATGTCTTTCTGGAAGATGGCATTGCCCATCTTCGGCCTCTCAATCTTAAGACCATCGCTGACGCGATCGACATGCACGAGTCCACTGTAAGTCGGGTGACGTCGAACAAATATATTCTCACGCCCCGCGGCGTGTTCGAACTCAAATATTTTTTCACAGTTGCGATCCCCTCCTCACAAGGCGGTGACGCGCACTCGGCCGAAGCTGTGCGCCATCAGATTAGGTCAATTATTGCCGCAGAAACGCTCGATAATGTGCTGTCCGACGATGGCATCGTTGCGAGGCTCAAGGAAACTGGCGTCGACATTGCTCGCCGCACAGTCGCCAAATATCGCGAGGCGATGAACATCCCCTCGTCCGCGCAACGCCGGCGGGAGAAACGGTTTGTACTAGCGGCCGCGGAGGGATAACGGCCTTCGTACCATGGGTCACGCCCTTCCCACAATCCGCAAACCTGAGGCACATGTGACATCATGCTCTGGTCCTTCTCCATAGATCGATTTGATATGGGCTGGCGACCGCAGCCTCGTCACGGGGAGCTTCAAAAGTTGTGCCGGCTGCTTAAGAAATTCTAGAAAAGACTAGATGTCTGCTCCATAGCTCAAGCGCTTTGGCGGCTAAGTGGTTAATCACGAAGCTCGTGCCGAATTTTGATGTCGCGCAATCGACAAATCTGAAAGTAGTTGTCGGCTCCCATTCATTTTCCGCCGAACCGCTAAAATTTCGGTGCGGCGGCAACGAGAGCCTCAACCGGAAATGACAAACGGAGAGACGCGGGCAGACGTTCTGGAGTTGACGCTTTTTCGGGATGTCCGATGTTCGACGACGCAGGAATACAACACACGGGCCGGTGGAGCTCTTGGTCTTCCTCACCGCTTGGCACGGTGCATGCACGGTAATCCGAAATGCGCCATCGAACAGAAAGGAATCATCCCATGATCAAGCTCACAGAGAATGCCGCTGCCATCATGAACGTCGCGCTTTCCCGAGCCGAGCAGGCGGAAGGCTTTCGCATCGCGGTCGAGGCAGGTGGGTGCGCCGGCTACAAATACCTGGTGGGGCTGGAGAGTGTCCAGGGCCAGGGCGACGCGGTGATCGAAACAGATGGGGTCAAGGTGTTCGTTGACGCCGGCTCCCAAGCACACATCAACGGCATGACGATCGACTTTGTGACGGGGCCCGAATCCTCCGGTTTTGTCTTCGACAATCCCAATGCGCAACAAAAGTGCACATGCGGCAAATCTTTCGGCTGATCACCGGGAAAGGGAGAGAGCCCATGTGGAATTATAGCGAAACGGTCATGATTTCCTTGTTCGATCAGAAGAACGACGGCATGCAGGAAAATCCCGTCATTGAGACCGGGGCAGCCGATGGTAGAGGGCCTGAATTGATCATCGGAGTCGACCCAAAGGTGGAAGCGTTTACGGTGACACCGTCGTCCTTGCGTTGCCACCCAGCAACCGCCTCCTCGTCAGCGCTGGCCGAACTCATAACCCGAAAGCCCGCTGATAAAGCGCCTCGGACCGTCCGTCAGGAGACAGCAGGCTTTTTAGACTGTTTGCTGCCGGAGAAAAACGTCTGCTCATCCACGGATTATCCTGAGGCAGCAAAATTTCGTGGCGGACATCCGGGCAAGGATCACGAAGGTGACGCCCCATCTTCAAACAGTTCCGTGCCGATGAAGGGTGAGCGAAGAAGCGTGCGTGTCAAGAAGCTCGATTCCATGACCAAGTCGCTCACTTCGCTAGGTTTGGCTGTAGCCGGACGACACTCGTCCAAGCCGTCGAAGACGTGTCAGGGGTTTATACAGTACTGGTCGTCGAAAGCCTCGTTCCGGCAGAAGAAGACCATCAGACCGCCACAACAGAAATCTGAGGCCTTGAGAAGTTGGCAGGGTCGAACTCGATGTTGTAGCCGACAATCGCGTCGGGCAGGAGCAAAAAATCGCCGCCGCCTGCAACAGTTCAGTTCTCAGCGACAAGCTAGGCTGACGACCCACCTAGTTAAGCCGCCGCGGCGAATCCAGCCATTGGAAACGGCGCGAGCGCAAAGCGTTCCTCCCTTTCTGCTGATAGCGGCGATGCGACATTATCGACGCCAACGAGATCGCGCGACGCGCCTTCCAGCCCGCGCTGGCTGCCCGAGGCCAGCAAACAACAGCATGTACAAGACGCTGAAGCATTATCACCGCGTCCCCTCAGTCGAGATTGACCCATGAGAGCGATCTATCTCGACAATAATGCAACGACCAGGGTCGATCCTGAAGTGGTTGAAGCCATGCTGCCGTTCTTTGCGGATCAGTTTGGAAACCCTTCGTCGGCACACGCTTTTGGCTCCTCCATCCGCGAGGCGGTGAGGAAGGCGCGCCGGCAATTGCAAGCGCTGATCGGCGCCGAGTTCGATCATGAGATCGTGTTCACCTCGGGGGGGACGGAAAGCGACAATACAGCAATCATTTCGGCGCTGGAGGTGATGCCTGAGCGCACAGAGATCGTGACCTCCGCAGTCGAGCATTCAGCGGTGCTGACACTCTGCGGCCATCTGGAGAAGACGCGCGGCGTGAAGGTACACAGGATCCCAGTGGATCGGCATGGACGTCTCGATCTTGACGCCTACGAGAACGCCCTCACTCATCGCGTAGCGATTGTTTCGATCATGTGGGCGAACAACGAGACGGGAACCATTTTTCCGGTCGCTAAGCTTGCCGACATGGCCAAGAGGATCGGTGCACTTTTCCACACGGACGCGGTCCAGGCGGTCGGTAAGGTTCCAATGAACCTCCAACCTACTGCAATCGACATGCTGTCGTTGTCCGGACACAAATTCCATGGACCAAAAGGAATCGGCGCACTCTATCTTAGACGGGGCGTATCTTTCTCCTCACTGGTCAAGGGAGGTCATCAGGAGCGCGACCGACGCGCAGGGACAGAAAATACGGCCGGGATTGTAGGTTTAGGCAAGGCTGCCGAACTCGCCTTGAAATCAATGGACGACGAGACGACCCGATTAAGGTCGCTCCGAGATCGATTGGAGAACGGCATCGTCCAGCGTGTTCCAGGCGCCTTCGTAACCGGCGATCGGCTTAAGAGGTTGCCAAACACGGCGAACATCGCCTTTCAACGTGTCGAAGGCGACAGTATGCTCCTTCTTCTCAATCGCTATGGCATCGCCTGCTCTTCCGGGTCTGCCTGCTCCTCCGGTTCGCCGGAGCCGAGCCATGTCTTGAGGGCAATGGACATCCCTCATGCCGTGGCGCACGGAACAATCCGCTTCTCGTTCTCGCGCGATAACTGTGAGGAGGATGTCGACCGGGTGCTCGAAGTTTTACCTGGCATCGTTGAGAAGCTGCGGAGCCAATCCCGTTCCGGCCACGTGGCCGACACGAGCAGCCGGGTTCGTTCAGGGGAGTAGTAGCAGGCACGCTCATGAAACGGCAATTCCTTCTCACCGATACGACCTGCATTACGGCGAACCTTCACCGGCATCGTATGAACGATCAGAGAAAAGCTGGGGCTCGTTCAGTCACACAGATCGCCGGTTCACCGCCAATGCGTGTTCATGAGGGCGTCCCGCGCCACATCATCTTATTGGATCTCTCGACACCATCGGTGGATCGATTTCGACCACCAGCCTATGCCGATTCCAGTAGCAACGCGACTGCCTTGCGGGAAACCGCGTCGAACCGCGCATTCCGTATGTTGCAGTTTAAGCTACGGGAGAACGGTCTCGAGATCACCGCTCACGACAAGGGGAAATCTTATGTGCCGTTGCTCCGCTGACAGCAGTCCCATCAATGTCGAGGATATCCTCAATCGGCTGAAATGTCTCTCAGCTGCGGAGGAGTTCTTCGCAGCCCTCGGGGTCCGCTATGACCCGAAGGTTCTCGATGTCTCACGACTCCATATCATGAAGCGTATGGGCCAATACCTCGCGGCAGAGGACTTCTCCCATCTCCCTGACCAGGTAATCGCTGCTCGTGCCCGTGCCATACTGGAAAGGGCCTACTGTGATTTCGCCACCTCCGCGCCGCTCACGCACCGGGTCTTCAAGGTGCTCAGGGACCACAATCCGGACAGACCTGTCACACCCGGCCGCACCATTATCCCGTTGGACTCCTTCCTGAAGCCGTTCGAAAAGGAATGAGCACGGTTGCGACACGACAATGTCGGGAAGCCTACAATTCAGTCATATGCTAGCAACGCCGGAATTAAAGCCGTTTCAAGGGGATAGCGAATGCCAAACGGTTGGCACGAATGATGCACGCAAGCATATGTACTGACAAGCCGGCCACCCATAGAGGGAGGGAGTAAGAAACCGCCATGCACATAGTTATCTGTATCAAACAGGTACCGGACTCCGCACAAATACGAGTGCATCCGGTGACGAACACAATCATGCGTCAGGGGGTGCCAACCATCATCAACCCCTATGATCTGTTCGCCCTTGAGGAGGCACTCCAGTTGCGCGACCGCCATGGAGGCGAGGTGACCGTGCTCACCATGGGGCCGCCCATGGCAGAGGACGCGTTGCGCAAGGCGCTCACTTACGGCGCCGACCGCGCCGTACTCTTGACCGACCGTCATTTTGCCGGCTCCGACACTCTGGCAACCTCGTTTGCTCTTTCGCAAGCCATCGCGAAGATCGGAGAGGCCTTCGGTACGCCCGATATCGTCTTTACGGGCAAACAGACCATCGACGGCGATACCGCCCAGGTTGGGCCTGGCATCGCCAAGCGCCTGGACCTCCTGCAGCTCACCTACGTGGCGAAAATCGTCTCTGTCGACATCAATGGGCGCGAGATTACGGTGGAGCGCCGCTCGGAAGGGGGCACGCAGACGCTGTTGAGCAAGCTCCCTTGCCTGATTACAATGCTCGAAGGCACAAACGAAATCCGCCGCGGCTCGCTCGATGACGCGCTACGGGCCGCGCGCAGCCAGATCGTGAAGTGGAATGCGGCCGACGCTGGCATAGAGGACCTCACCAAGTGCGGCCTGCGTGGCTCGCCAACCGTCGTTAAGAGGGTCTTTGCCCCTCCTGAGCGGCCGAAAAAGGCGGAGCAGATCGATACCGCGGAAAAAACGCCGCGCGATCTCGCGGAGGAGTTGATCGCTGGGATCTTTTTGCGCCAGCCGGCGCTCGAAAGCGAACTCGCCTTTGACGGCGAAGCGTAAAGGCAAGGAGCGACGATGTTGAGCACGAATCGAGAGAGCCCTCCTCCAGCCGTTGGCCGTGCCGCCATGAAGAAAGAGCTGCCCGAACAGTTTAAGGACCATCGGCACGTTTGGGTCTTCATCGAGCTGGAGCGCGACCAAGTCCATCCCGTCTCCTTCGAGCTGCTCGGCGAAGGCCGCAAACTCGCCGACAAGCTGGGCGTCCAGCTTGCCGGCGTCGTTCTCGGACCGCCGGAAGAGGCCACGTGGTTTGCCGTCGCCGAGGCTTTTGCATATGGCGCCGACCTTGCCTACCTCATCGAGGCCCCACTGCTCGCCGACTATCGAAACGAGCCCTTCACCAAAGCATTGACGGATCTGGTTACTAACTACAAACCGGAAATCCTTCTTTTAGGGGCAACGACGCTCGGGCGCGACCTTGCCGGTTCCGTGGCGACGACCTTGTTGACAGGGCTCACGGCGGATTGCACCGAACTTGATGTGGATGCGGACGGCTCGCTTGCGGCGACCCGGCCGACTTTCGGCGGCTCCTTGCTGTGCACGATCTACACGCTCAACTGCCGGCCGCAGATGGCAACGGTTCGGCCGAGGGTCATGGCCATGCCGCCGCGCGGAAATAATAAGATCGGACGCGTCATTCGACACAAAGTGTCGATGATCGAGGAAGAGATCGTCACTAAGGTCCTCGGTTTCTTGTCTGATGGTCAGTCGGAGACGGCGAATCTCGCCTATGCGGATGTCGTGGTTGCTGGAGGCCTCGGTCTCGGCGCGGTGGAGAACGTGAAGCTTATGAAGAAACTCGCGCGGACGATCGGGGCCGATTATGGCTGTTCGCGCCCCCTCGTCCAAAAGGGCTGGATGCCTGCTGATCGGCAGATCGGCCAAACTGGCAAAACTATCCGGCCGAAGCTCTACATAGCGGCCGGCATTTCCGGCGCCATCCAGCATCGCGTTGGCGTCGAGGGAGCTGATCTTATTTTAGCCATTAACACCGATCCTAACGCGCCGATTTTTGATTTCGCTCACCTTGGCGTGGTCACCGATGCGATCCGTCTACTGCCGTCATTGACGGAACTATTCACCCATCGACTGTCGCCGCACAGTCGCGATAAGCTTGCAAACTGAGGGCGCCCCATGACCGAGGAAAACTTCGACGCCATAGTTATCGGGGCCGGCATGGCCGGAAACGCAGCTGCTTACACGATGTCGAGCCGCGGCATGAAGGTGCTGCAATTGGAGCGCGGCGAGTATCCGGGCTCCAAGAATGTGCAGGGCGCCATCATGTACGCGGACATGCTGGAGAAAATCCTGCCGGACTTCCGGGATGATGCGCCACTGGAGCGGCACTTGGTCGAGCAGCGCTTCTGGATGATGGACGACTCATCCCACATCGGTATGCAATACCGGTCGGACGACTTCAACGAGTCAAGACCCAATCGCTACACGGTCATTCGCGCCCAATTCGACAAATGGTTTTCACGCAAGGTGCGCGAGGCCGGAGCTACTCTTCTATGCGAGACGACCGTGACGGAACTCGTTCGTGATCCAAAGGGCAGGGTGATTGGCGTTCGCACCGACCGCGCCGGCGACGTGATCCTTGCTGACGTGGTCGTTCTCGCAGAGGGCGTCAATGGACTGCTCGGCACGCGGGCTGGGTTGCGTGACACGCCAAAGCCGGAAACTGTCGCGCTCGCCGTCAAGGAAATGCATTTCCTGGCCGAAGAGGTGATTGACCAGCGGTTCGGCCTCAAGGCCAATGAAGGCTGCGTCATCGAGGCAGTTGGCACGATCTCTCGCAACATGGCCGGGCTTGCCTTCCTCTACACCAACAAAGAATCGATCTCGATCGGGATTGGCTGCCTTGTCTCCGAATTCGCGGCAACAATGGAAAGTCCTTATGACCTGCTCGAAAAATTCAAAACCCATCCCTCGGTCAAGCCGCTGATCGCAGGATCGGAAGTCAAGGAATATGCGGCTCATCTCATTCCAGAAGGTGGTTACAAGGCAATTCCGCAGCTTTTTGGTGACGGCTGGGTCGTCGTCGGCGACGCGGCACAGCTTAATAATGCGGTGCACCGCGAGGGGTCCAACCTCGCCATGACGTCGGGGCGCATCGCCGGCGAAGCAATCGTCCAGATCAAGAACCGCAAGAAGCCGATGGACAAGGAGCACCTCTCCCTTTACAAGTCGATGCTTGACAATTCATTCGTCATCAAAGACTTGCGGAAGTACAAGGACATGCCTGCCCTGCTGCACACCAATTCCCGCAATTTCTTCACGACTTATCCAAAATTGCTGTCGCAGGCCGCACAGAACTTTGTGCGAGTGGACGGCACCCCGAAGATCGACAAGGAACGGGCGACCACGGCCACCTTCATCAAGGCACGCTCGCGCTGGGGGCTGTTTGGTGATGCGGTCCGCTTGGCGCGCGCGTGGCGATAAAGGAAAGATGAGATGACGGTTGCAGTGACGAACATACGCGTAGAGGACAAGCTTTACCAAAATCGATATGTGGTCGATGCCGGACGTCCGCATATTCGGGTGCGTCCACACGAGTGGCCGAGCGTAAATCTGTATGCCCTGACAGGTGTCTGTCCGGCCAAGTGCTACGAATTGAATGACCAGGGCCAAGTGGAGGTCATCGCCGACGGGTGCATGGAGTGCGGCACGTGCCGCGTACTCTGTGAGGCAAGTGGAGATATCGAGTGGAACTATCCGAGAGGCGGTTTCGGCGTTCTCTTCAAGTTCGGATAAAGGTTTGCAACTCAACGACTCAGAACCAACTTGGGTTTGCAGACAGGCGCATCGGAAACTTGCAGAGGTGCGCGTTGCGGATTGGCATTAGAAATTACTATAAATACATGCAAGCAGGGGTTATAAGAAACGTTAGACAACCCAAGGCCATATAATGACCCACATGCCCGCGCGATCGGTCGATGGAGTGGAGCCCCTATCTGCGCTACCTGCTGGACCCATGCGCCAAGCGGGCAGCGGAATCTACCAGATATCAAAGGTCCTAACTGCCCCCGCCCGGCTAGAGATCACGCTTGCCAACGTCGTGAACATCCTCTCTTCCTTTCTGCAGATTCGACAGGGAGCAATCGTTGTTCTGGACGCTGGAGGTCATCCCGAGATTGCCGCAACTGGCGACATCCCCCCATCCTCTCAATTAGCCGCTCGAGGCGTTATACCGAAGGCCGTAATCGACCATATCGTGACAACCGGTATGCCCTTTATCGTAAAGGATGTTGGCAAGTCCGAATTGTTTCAGGCTGATCCGCAACCGCCTTGGAGCAGCGGCACCGTCCCGATTTCTTTTGTTGGCGTTCCGGTAAAAGCCGATAACAAAATAATTGGCACAATATCGGTCGATCGCGTCAGGAACGACGCCGCCCCCTTCCCCGCCGACGAGGACGTTCGCTTTCTGACCATGGTCGCCAATCTGGTCAGCCGGACGATCCGGCTTCATCGCTTCCTGAACCTGGAGAGTCGGCGACTTATCGGCGAACAAGAGAGACCGGAGAAGCCGATCAACACGCAAAGGGGCGCCCCGGGCCGACATCCACCCGTCAAAATCGACGGGATTGTCGGGGATAGCCCGGCTCTCCAGCAGGTGGTTGAAACCGTCTCGGTGGTGGCAAGGACGAATTCCACCGTGCTTCTGCGGGGCGAAAGCGGCACCGGCAAGGAATTTTTTGCTCAGGCGATCCATGAGCTTTCCCCTCGTAGAAACAAGCCGTTCGTCAAATTGAACTGCGCCGCGCTGCCTGAAGGCGTCCTGGAATCGGAGTTGTTTGGGCATGAAAAGGGCGCTTTCACCGGGGCCATCGCGCAGCGTGCCGGACGCTTCGAACTGGCAAATGGCGGAACGCTTCTGCTTGACGAGATTGGCGAGATTTCGCCCGCCTTTCAAGCCAAGCTGCTGCGCGTCCTGCAGGAAGGCGAGCTGGAGCGAGTGGGCGGGACCAAGACGCTTGCGGTCGACGTCCGGCTCATATGCGCCACGAATAAAAACCTCGAAATGGCTGTTGCAAACGCCGAATTCAGGGCCGACCTGTATTACCGCATCAGCGTAGTTCCAATTGTCCTGCCGCCGCTTCGAGAGCGACCCGGCGATATTCCACGCCTTGCGAAAGCTCTTCTTGACCGATTCAACAAGGAGAACGAAAGCGAGCTTACGTTTTCGCCGTCGGCGATCGAGGTGATGTCGCAATGCTATTTCCCAGGCAACGTCCGGGAACTCGAAAACTGCGTGCGAAGGACTGCTACCCTTGCACGTTCAAGCTCGATCGTTTCGTCTGATTTTGCCTGCAAGAACAGTCAGTGCCTTTCGTCGCTCCTCTGGAAAGGAACCGACGGGTCGCCCAGCGGCAATACCATCGATGGGCGTGCCCGGAGCAATGTGATGCCGGCTGCATCGCCGCGCTCGAGCGGGAACGTCGGTGCGTCGGACGAGGTGTCTTCCGTCAAGGCCTGTGATCCGAACGGTTCCGGTTGTCCCGCAATGGAGTCGCGCCTCACGCAACGGGACCGGCTGATCGAGGCGATGGAAAAGGCCGGGTGGGTTCAGGCCAAGGCGGCTCGTATCCTCGGCCTTACGCCACGTCAGGTCGGCTATGCTTTACGCCAGCATCGCATCGAGGTGAAAAAGCTTTAAGCGTCCAAGTGACTTTTGGACCTTCTCGCATTTTCAATGCCTGGTTTTATGGCTTCGGCCAACTCCTTTGTCGACTGTCGAAAGCTCGACAAATCTGTGTCAGAACACGGTCGGAATCGAACAACAATAAGCAAATTATTGAAGCGAAATCCAATGCTTGGGATGGCATGGCTTTTGCGTTTTGAAACGCGACGTCAACTAGCAACGGAGCATTCAATGTCCGCACCGATGATTTCGCTTGAGAGTGTGACCAGCACGACATCCTCGGATCAATTGCTGGTGACCGCGAAACCGAGTGGCTGCACATCCTCGTCATGTGGCGTGTCCACTAAGCCGGCCGACATGGACCAGGCTATCTGGGCGAAGATCAAAAACCACCCCTGCTATTCAGAAGAAGCTCACCATTATTTCGCGCGCATGCATGTCGCGGTCGCACCAGCCTGCAATATCCAGTGCAACTATTGCAACCGTAAATATGACTGCGCCAACGAAAGCCGGCCTGGGGTAGTCTCGGAAAAGTTGACGCCAGACCAAGCGCGGCGCAAGGTCATTGCCGTCGCCAACGAAGTGCCGCAGCTTTCCGTGCTGGGTGTCGCCGGACCGGGCGATGCCTGTTACGACTGGAAGAAGACAAAGGAAACGTTCGAACGAGTCGCGGGCGAGATCCACGACATCAAGCTGTGCATCTCCACCAACGGGCTTGCGCTGCCGGATCACGTCGTCGAACTTGTCGACATGAATGTCGATCATGTGACAATCACGATCAACATGGTTGACCCTGAAATCGGCGCAAAGATCTATCCCTGGATCTTTTACCACAACCGTCGTTACACCGGCATCGAAGGCGCCAGAATCCTGCACGAGCGGCAGATGTTGGGCCTGGAGATGCTGACCGCGCGCGGCATCCTCACTAAGGTCAATTCGGTGATGATCCCTGGCGTCAACGACGAACACCTGGTCGAGGTAAACAAATGGGTCAAGGAGCGGGGGGCGTTCCTGCACAACGTCATGCCGCTTATTTCCGATCCGGCCCATGGCACCTACTACGGCTTGACGGGACAGCGCGGCCCGCGGGCGCTCGAATTGAAGGCGCTCCAGGATCGTCTCGAAGGCGGCGCAAAGCTGATGCGCCATTGTCGGCAGTGCAGGGCCGACGCCGTCGGCCTGCTTGGGGATGATCGCGGCCAGGAGTTCGCACTCGACCAGATTCCCGAAGAGATCACCTATGACGCCCATAAGCGCGAGGCCTATCGGGAAGTGGTCGCGCGCGAACGCGGCGATCACGCGACCGCCAAGAGCGAGGCAATCGAGACAGTCAAAGCAGCCGGCGACGGGTCCCTCCACGTCGCGGTCGCGACAAAGGGTGGCGGTCGCATCAACGAGCACTTCGGCCATGCGAAGGAATTCCAAGTATACGAAGCTACGTCGAGAGGCATCACCTACGTCGGGCATCGCAGGATTGAACAGTATTGCCTCGGAGGCATGGGCGAGGAAGCCACCCTCGACGCCATCATAACTGCGCTGGAGGGCATTGACGTCGTGCTATGCGCCAAGATCGGGGAGTGCCCTAAGAATCGGCTCACGGAGGCCGGGGTTCGGGCAACGGATGCTTATTGCTATGACTACATCGAGACCGCCATCGGCACCCTTTACGCCGCCAAGTTTGGCGTCGAACCACAAGCGGCGACGGCGTGAGCGCTCTTAATCCAACATCTTCAGGAGTTTTAAAATGGCCTTCAGGATCATAGCGTCCCAATGCACCCAGTGCGGTGCCTGCGAGTTCGAATGCCCCTCCGGCGCGATCAGGTTCAAAGGAGAGATCTACGTTATCGACGCGGAAAAATGCACCGAATGCAAGGGCACCTTTGAAACGCAGCAATGCGCGGAGGTTTGTCCCGTGCCGAAGACCTGCGTCGCCGCCGCACCTGCGATTTGACCTTCAGCATGGTCGGGGCTCCTGCGGAGAAGCCGCCTGCAATGACATCCTGCAGCTCCCAGAAGGAGGAACGCCGATGGGCCTTGGACGTGAACAGGAGGTCGAAATCCACAAGCCTCCACGATTTATACCCGGCGAGCGGGTGAGGGCCAGACTTCACGTAAAGAATGACGGCACCTATGCTGGCAAAAACATCGGCGAAAATTTGGTGCGGAAGGGCGACGAAGGCTATGTGCGCGACATCGGCACCTTTCTCCAGCAGTTTTACATCTATGCCGTCGAATGGGTCGAACATGGCACTATCGTCGGCATGCGTGCGCGTGAACTGACGAGCCTAGACAACGCCGCTGCTCGCGGCGCTGCTGAAATCGCGGGGCCCCCAACGAAGGAATAGCGACATGAAGATAATGATTCGCAGAACGAGCGCCGGCTTGTCGGCTTACGTACCAAAGAAAGATCTCGAAGAGCCGATCGTAGACGTCGAGACTGATGACTTGTGGGGCGGCACGGTCACACTCAGGAACGGCTGGAGGCTCGTCCTGCCCAAGCTATCGCGGGATACGCCTCTGCCGATCACCGTCCAAGCAAGGAAGATTCCTGACGAGGACTGATGCTGCAATGACAGACAAGAGAAACCAGCATGAACACAATCTTGACCTCGGACCGTCTCCTAATCGTTCGCAACGGTGACGCGGAAAAAAGACTTAAGCTGCTTCAGGAAGCGCTCGCTGCGGATCGGATCATTCCCTATCTCGGTCCGGATCTCCTTCGGCTGCAATCCACGGAACCACCTGTACCGGACACCCCGGAAGCCGTCTCCGCGGCACTCAACAAACGCACACTTGCTCCCTCCAGGATACGCAGCAATATGTGGTCAGTCGCGCAGTTCATTGAACAGCGACGGCATCGCCGGACGCTTCAGACCTGGATGGCAGAAATATTTGGAGCACCCGTGGCGCCGACGGCCCTCCACGACTGGCTCGCGACGTTGCCGATCTCCCTTATCGTCGACGGCTGGTACGACGGGACAATGCGTGCGGCTTTCGCGAAGACCGGTCGAACGGATGTCGT
Organism: Rhizobium esperanzae; assembly: GCF_002204185.1. Classification (GTDB taxonomy): domain Bacteria; phylum Pseudomonadota; class Alphaproteobacteria; order Rhizobiales; family Rhizobiaceae; genus Rhizobium; species Rhizobium esperanzae. The sequence continues at coordinate 25,094 of NZ_MXPU01000027.1, forward strand.
CGAGATGCAAGGCGTCACGCGTGCGAACGGCGGCGGCGACATTTGGACAAAAACTTACGATCTCTCCGGGAGAGACGTCGAACGCGTCTCAGCGCCAAAGACGGTCCTCTATGCGCCGCACGGCAGTGTTATGCCAGCCTCGAACTTTCTAGTGTCCGATTCCGATTACGTGGAAGTCCTAACCGAAATTGATATCCAGACGCCAATTCCTGAAATGGTGAAAGAACGGCGTACAGATCGCGGTTTTCTTTTCATTGGCTGCCGCTTCAACGATCAAATGCTCCGGATCTACGCTCGACAGATCATCAAGCGCTCCCACGGCCCCCACTTTGCAGTACTTGATGCGGAAGGCCTTACCAAAAACGAGCGGCGTTTCCTTGCAGCGAGCGCAATCACGGTTGTCGACCTGCCGACCGGCGAAGCCGCGGCTCTGCTTGTCCCATTTGGCATTAAGACGGATGGTGAGGAAGGCCACACGGCTTCCGGTTCGAATTTCCGTAGCGGCTAGGGTGTAGCCGCAGATAGAAAGTGCTCTGTTTCTGCTAAGTTCGAATGTCATACTGCCCAGGTTTGCTGACGTGGTGGCGATGAGCGCGCGTGATCTCTGCAGCGGATCGAGGCTCTGTCGCAGGTGATCGACGGCAAGATCGGGGACGACCGCAGATTTACTGTTCGCTCAATGCCATGCGGAGGACCGATGGTTATCAAAAAAAAACCTAAACAATTCCCACTACGCGGCAGAACCGCGGCCGGAATCGCCAAAGATAAGCCCTCGCATCGGCCACCATAATCAAGTTGTACGCTGATCGGCCGAAACGAGAGACCAAGGTTTGTCTTTAAACGCTCACCCGCACCGACTTCTCCAGGATGTCCAAACCGCGTTGGGCAGTTTGACTGTCGATAGTCAAGGGAGGAAGAAGCTTGATTACCTGGTCTTCCGCGCCGCATCGCTCTACCACCAGTCCTTGTTCGAAGGCTTGGCGGACGATTTTCTCCGCTAGTTTCCCCGTACGGCAGTCGAGCCCCAACATCATGCCTCTTCCCCGCACGGCAAGTTCAGAACGTTGGTTGCTTTGAGCAACTTCCCGAAGGCGCTCCATGAGCTGGCGTCCTGTTTCGATAACGCCCTTAGATAAGTTTTCATTTGTCCAGTATTTTTGCAAAGCAGCACTTGCCGTCACGAGTGCAAGGTTATTGCCTCTGAAAGTCCCAGTGTGTTCACCTGGCTGCCAAACGTCCAATTCGGATTTGAGCAGCAGAAGCGATAGAGGTAACCCATAACCGCTGAGGGATTTGGATAAAAGCACGATGTCTGGGGATATACCCGCAGACTCAAAACTGAAAAATTCGCCAGTTCGGCCGCAGCCAGCCTGAATGTCGTCAACAATCAGTAGGACGTCGTTCTTTCTGCAGAGCCGCTCAACTGACTGCAGCCAGTCTGTGCTTGCAGGGTTGATACCTCCCTCGCCTTGAACAGTTTCCAGAATAATAGCTGCCGGCAAGTCGACTCCGCTACTACTATCAGCAAGCACCTTATCCAAGTAGTCGGACGTATCGTTGTCGGCTCCCCAGTAGCCGTCGTAGGGCATGAAAACTGCGCCGGCAGGGGTAAGACCTGCTGCATTTCGGAAATATCGATTGCCGGTTACGGCAAGGGCCCCCAAACTCCCTCCGTGATAGCCGTTTGTGAACGAGATTACGTTGTGCCGGCCGGTTGCCTTACGTGCGAGTTTCAAAGCAGCTTCAACAGCGTTGGCACCCGTGGGGCCGGTAAACTGAAATTTGTACGCCAGCCCGCGCGGGCGCAAAATTATATGGTCAAAATTTTTGATAAATTCTCGTTTCGCTGATGTTGCCATGTCTAACGCGTGGACGATCCGATTCGATTGCAGGTATTCCACTGCAGCATTTCGGATGTAGGGGTCGTTGTGACCGTAGTTAAGGGCACTCGCGCCGGAAAGAAAATCAATGAACTCACAACCATTCTCGTCTTCGAGGATGGCTCCTGCCGCCTTTCTGAACACCACAGGGAAGGATCGTGAATATGACCTCACATTTGACTCGAGGGTTTCAAATTCCAGTAGCGAGTTAGAACTACTCTCTTGAGGCATGATCTTCCTCCATAAGAAACTTGCAGAGTCTCATCTGGTCGTGAACTAGTCGAACCGCTCCCGGTCTGCCTTCACTAACCCTTTACAATTGTAGGCTGGCATCCTAGCCGACAACGGCGACCCATTGCACCTACCTGCAAAGGGAGTATCGTCATAGACCGTTTCTTGGTTACAGGCTCAGCGCGTGCCGGATACACGTTTGGCTGCCGTTACTGCCGGACGGCAGCGTTGTGCCCAGTCCAACATCAGCAGTTGCGATATGACCGAAGACAGGTTCCGATGGCCGCCCCGCAACGGCCGGACGCAGGACCACACCCCGAGTTGGTCCTACAATTCGATAATTCCAAGGCTTGCTGCTTTCAAAGCCGCGACCGTTCGGCTACTGACATCCAACTTCCGCGTTGTATTTTTTATGTGAAAATTTACAGTATTCTCAGAAATATCAAGTATCCGCCCTATATCCCATGAAGACTTCCCCCTTGCTACCCAGAGAATACACTCTCTTTCTCTTGGAGTAAGTTCGGGGCATTTTCCCGCAACCCGCTTCGCAAAATCCGCGACACTCAGATGGAAGTGCACAGCCGCAAATTTCAGATATGTAACCATTTTATTCTCGGGCTCGCAGGACGAGGGCCGAGCAAAGCTCATAATCGCAAAACTACCTCCGGGACCGTGCAATGGAACACTGACCCCTGACCTCAAACCGAACGCTGCAGCCTCCTCGAAAAATCGCCGTTCCAGTTCCGTTTTGATCATGTCATTGTGCGCTTCACTCCAACGGAAAGCGTCCGCCTGCTTTCGGCTCTTTTTGATGATGGGATCAATTCTGTCATAGCCCATCTTGGCATAATGATCCTGCCACTCATCAGGATAGCTGACGGCAGGCGGATTGCAGCGGACCATCTTTAGGATTTCATCGCCCGATTGACGATGATAGGCGACCCATGGGAATTCGAGAATCCGAGCAAATGAACACAACAATTCGAAAAGCTTCGGGGATCGAATTAAGCCCTGAGTTTTTTCGAGGAATTGGTAAAATTCAGCTGCATGCGCTTCTTCGATTGATTTAGGGAATTGCATGAGCGGAACCAAAAGAAAGCTGAAAGGATAGGTACCTGTCGGCTCCGCGGCCTCGACAGAATGCATTCACCCAAGTTCTGTAGCTCTGCCGCCGCATCCTTTGCCTCCAAACATCGTCACCGTCGTTACAGAGTTTTCGATGCAGAAACTCCGGCGTTACTGCCGGAAGGGCTACACAACTTGCTCTGACCACGTGTGTTGCTCTTGGACTTGATTCGAGGAGTATCAAGAGCTGTGCCAATTTAGATCCCGGAGCAATTGCCGATGTTAATCAACGATTCGACCGCTTGGGTGCAAGGCTGGACATACCAAGTTTTGTCGTAAGTCGATGAAACCCGACAAAAATAGCCATTGAGCGGCCCATCACTAACAACCATGTTTGACCCATCGCCTCTCCAGTCATCCACGCAAGGGGATGGTGGTGGCGTATCCCCACGTGCTCATTTCCGAGTACGCTTACGATTTTGGGATCAGAACCGCGGATGCCATCTTCGATCCTGTAAAGAGCCGCGATACGCAGCAACGCCTCGTCGACGATAGGCGAGCCCTTCTTCGGCTTTGCCTTGATCAGCTTTCTGGCGCCATGAGCCCACCAGAAAGCGAGCCTCAGCGGATTACCGCGCATGCGGTCTGGCGTAACCAGGTGAGAGTAGCCCCCATAGGCATCGACTTGGATCGCGCCGTTGAATCCGTCTTAATTTCTGCAGCATATTCGCCGTTACGCCCAGGCCGAGCACCCCGCCGGACGGCAAAGATCCGTTCCAGCCGCGGTCGCAGCCCCAGAGATAGCTATTTTCGTCCTGCCGCGCCCCATCCAAACAATGGAGCCGTGGTCTTATCTACATAGAGCCGTCCAATTGGCCATGTCGTCTGTGACCGGGTGCTCCACTCGTGCGCTAACAACACGCGTAATCAAGGGAATCGAGACTGCGCATGCCTTACTGTGTTGCGCCTATTTGTGATCTTATTGCCACGTGACAAGCAGTGAGCAATAGTTCGAACCGGCTAGCTCTGCGTCTTCATGCTTCCAGAAATGATGTCCCTGGCAGCTGAAAGGAACGCATCCATTTGGGTTCTGGTGCCGATGCTGACGCGAATATAATTTTCCAATCCGGAATCGGGAAAGACGGCTACAAGTACGTTCTGCCTAGCCAAAGACGCTTGCCACCATTTGCCATCTTGTGCGGGGGGCACCCGAGCAAGCAAAAAGTTTGTGTGGGACGGGATCACAGAAAAGCCCAATTGAGACAAGGCAGTCGTCGTTCTGTGTCTTTCATGTTTAATATATTTGTGGTTCTCGTGGTAGTCGGCGCGGTGCGAAAGGATACTAATGCCCACCGCATGGCCGATTACGTTCATATTGAAGACATTTTGGAGGTTGCGGAGCCTCTCAATAAGCTCAGGATGACCAAAGCCAAAACCAACACGTATTCCAGCGGCTGCAAAGCCTTTCGAAAATGTTCTCAATATCAGAAGGTTTGAATGGCGATCGACGAGGCGCAGGGCATCATCGGGCGCAAAGTCGACATACGCTTCGTCCACCACTATCAATTGGTCAGATTGCGCGACGAGGCGGTCGATTTCGTCCACGGGAACGAATGTTCCGGTCGGATTGTTCGGATTGGCCAGCAGTATGAATTTTGCATCTCTTGCTGGACCAAGAAGCAGCTGCTCGATCGGCAGAGAATAAGACTCGCCCCATTCGATTTCGAGAAGTCGAGCACCCTGCAACATGGCAAGTTTGCGGTTAAAGGAAAAACCTGGCGATATCATCGCCACGCTATCTCCCGGGTCTAGGAATGCTCTGTAGATGAGCCCGAGCAGCTCAGACGAGCCATTCCCGGCGATCACCTGATCCTGGGAGAGGCCATACGCATTGGCGGCTGCGTCGCGCAAACTCAGATTGTCATCTTCGGGATACAGATAATGCCGTTCGAGGGCCGCCAGCGCACTTTGCATCACCATCATCGGCAACGGAAATGGATTCTCATTCGTGTTTAGTTTAACGCAGTTTGCATCTCGCCCCGGTTGATTGGAGGGTAGCGCATTTAGCTGTCTCGCCACCGGCGAAAGAGCCGAAAGCACGCCCTGCAGCTTTGCATCAGACATATCTTTTCTCCGTTTCAGTAAGCCGGCCGTGAGCGCGTGATCGGCTGTCTCATGCTGAAGCCAACAATAGCATCGGACGTTGGCGCGGCCCGCCTGGGGCTGCAACGACCACCGCGTAGTTAATAGCCAAGGACCGCCGCGGCCGCCTCAAGCCGCCAATGCTTAAGCCTCCGCACTCTCACAATCATGCGTCACTTTGCTCCATTCGCCTTTCGAGGAACTGTTCGATCTCAAACGCCAACGCCGCAGGGTCGTGGCCAACCGTTTCGAGATGCAACTCAGGGCTCTCAGGGGCTCTCAGGGATCTCGTACGGTGAGGAAACGCCGGTGAAATTGGCTATCTTGCCAGCGAACGCCTTCCGATAAAGCCCCTTCGGATCGCGCCGCGCGCATTCTTCGAGCGGCATGTCGACGAAGATTTCGATGAACTCCCCCTCCTCCATCAGTTCGCGAGCCATCCGGCGTTCGCCGCGGAACGGCGAGATCAAGGATACGAGCACGATCAGCCCGGCATCGGCCATCAGCTTAGCGACCTCGGCGACGCGGCGGATGTTCTCGACGCGATCAGACTGGTTGAAGCCTAGGTCGCGATTGAGCCCGTGGCGCACGTTGTCGCCGTCGAGGATGTAGGTGTGCTTACCGCGGGCATGCAGCAACCGGTCGAGCGCATTGGCGATTGTGGACTTGCCGGAGCCGGAAAGTCCGGTGAACCACAGGACGGCTGGCCGCTGGCTCTTCATCGCCGCGCGTGCGCCTTTGTCAACGCCCGTCGCCTGCCAATGCACGTTGTCGGCGCGCCTTGCCCAGCTTTGGCTACCGCTGAAAAGCTTTGTATTGAAGACCCCGGTCGGCCCATAAGCTTTGCGAAAGAACTCGGGAGGATCGACATGGTCGATGATGTCCAGCTCGTTTTCCCAGCACAGCTTCCACCGCAGCTCAGAACGCATGCAAAGACCTCCTTTGGTATTTCTTGCTGCTATTTTGAAGCACGCATTGTTTGATTGAAGCAGCGGTCACCCCGCTGCATGTCGGCTCCGTTGCTCGGGTTCGCGCTATAGCCAGTCCGGACCGTCGAAGGTTTCGCCGTCACTCGCGTCTGAGATCAAGATTCCTAATGCATCATCATGGGAGATTGGTAAAATTAATTGTGTCAATGAAATCATCGATGCTTTGGATGATGAATATACGGGTTTCTTAGGCTTTGACGTGACCTTCCTCCTTGCCGCGTAAGACGACCGCGCAACCCCTTCAGCGGCCGAGAGCAGGGATGAGTTGGACCAGTTGACCCAACATGCGCCTCCCCGTTTACCCACCTATGCCCCGCAGAGCTGTGGCGATAATTGGTCGGCAGCTAGTCCTAACCGCCTGCGCAAAGCTCGCTTCGGCAACCAGCAACGGCGCGAGCGTTTGGTCGCGGCTTCTGATAGAACTTCATCAGGGACGGACGCACGTTCTGTTTCTTGACGCGAGCGATCTACACCTTATTCGCGATCGTCTGCAGTGGCGCTGGTAGACGCGACTTTCACAGCACCATCGCCGCTATCGCTACCGGTCTCGTCTATGCGGCTTAGTAAGCTGTAAATATCTTGCAAAATCTCTTCATCGAAAGTCCGCAACTTCACGATAGTAGCCAACAGCAGAACCGCTTTGGTTTCAGTTTCGCCCCAAAGATAAGGTGCCGCCGGGGCGATAATCTCTTCCGGAGTCGCATCCAAAACCTCACACAGATGAATCAGTCGGCTCACGGTCAAGCGGGATACTCCATTTTCGTACCGGCCGTAGACCTGCTTAGTGATGCCAAGCAAGGGCGCCAGTTTCGAGCGCGGGAGTTTTCGCTTATCGCGGGCTTCGCGAAGGCTGATGCTGATCAAGTTTTCGAGTTCGGCGCTAAGTGCAATCCGTCCGTCAAAAGGTTTTCGATAGACCGGCTTGTCTATGCCTGGATCATCGACTTGTTGCAAACCGAGTTCATTAATCCATTGCTTCAATGATGGTCCTGACATTGCTCCGACTGAGGTAAATGCGCCAGAGCTCTTTACCCGGAAAGTGATGTGCTTGGAACCACCAATGTTTGAATTTCGGTCTCATTTGGCGCAATTTTGTCCACGCGAACCTCACCCGCTTGCTATCGTTCACTCAAATATATCAGTGAGCGCAAGTACATAGATCTAGCCAACACCGAAATCGCTTCACGCAAGGATTATCCAATTGCGCCAAATTGGCTATGAACACCTTCCGGGACGTCGTGTGCGGGCATGGTGGTCTTTTGTCCTGCACGTGGAGACTCTCGGCTCACGGCCAACCAATCACGGCTGCGCGTGTTGGCTGCCCTAGGCGATGCCCTCATAGTACCTCTGAAGGGCGGCAGCCATGAACAGCGAGGTTTGTCTAGCTGCGTTTCCCGTCTCGGCGAGTCGACCCCTTTTCGCGGAACCTGATCCGTGATGTCGAAAGGCTATTTCCGAGCCTAATGGCACAAAGGGATCGGCGCGATGAAACAGAGGCGCGGAGAGGACAGGCTTCGATTTAGTAATTGAAAAAAGCATGCGCGCCGGCAGCTCGAATACCCACATGGCATTGAGCAGGAGAACCCAATGTGGGAGTTAATCACAGACCCTACTGTCGAAGCAAAGCGCATGCAAATAGACTTGGCATCGCTCGTCGACGAATCGCTCGAGCATCGAGCAAGATCGACGCCAACCAACGATCGAATATTGCGCAATCGGCACGTATTGTGTTCAGACGGAAATGCGAGTGAAAAGCTAAGTTGTGAGATTGTGGGTGTCTGCACACCGACGACAGCGCGTCGGCTGCGACACCCGGCTATCACCAATACTGCAACTGGTCGGGGGCGTCATAGACAAACCCAGCTCACTTCACGGTCTCCGCTACATCACTGATACCCCTGTCGCTATCGTCGTCATCGGGGATCATTCGCTGCAGGAGCCGAATAAGATCGCGCGTCGTGCCGTTCGGAAGTCTCCTGAGAACCCGAGCCAGTGTGAGACAATCCTCGGCCTCCTCCGATGTACGGCCCCAAAGATGTGGCGCAGCTTCAAAGATCATATCGATAGGCATAAAGCCAAGAATCTCACACAGATGGATCATCCGGGTAACAGTCATTTTGGAAAATGCCCGCTCGTAGCGTCCGTATACAGGGATGGACAGACCAAGCATTGGAGCAACGTCCGCACGAGACAGGCCTTGCGCTTCGCGTGTCTTTTTCAGGAACGCGCTGATCAATTCCTCCATGTGTCCCAGGGATGTAATTTTGCCGTCGAAACCTGGCTTTCGACAGATCGGCTTGTCAACCTCCGGATCGGCGGTGCTGACGAGGCCTCTCGAACTTCTGTAGCTTGTTAGATCTTCCGTCACCGCACGTCCCTGTTTTCCTGCCACTCGTTGTAGGCGTGCGCCAACTGAGCGGATTTGAACCACTTGTCATCGCCACACTACAACCGTTTTAAATACCCATTTTGGGCATTTTTTGCGTTATAGCAAATATTTGAGGGTTTAGCCAAATTGCTTCAGGAATGCATGCAAAACAGGCGCTGAGACCGGTCGCCCAGTTCCGTGAAAGATCTGTTGCTATGGCCGCACCCGCCACTGAATCATCTAGGTTAGCGTCGAATTTGAGCGAAAATTCACATTCAATGCTCAACATCTTCTAAGCCGTCATCGTTGAGGACGATAAAAAATAATTTCGAAAACCGATCCATTTCCCCGTCCCAGGATATCCCATTTGGCTAGCTGGGAAAGCTCCGCCGTGCTGGAGATCACCCAGCCAAGAACCCATATCGGTTACCGCTCCCGCAAGCGTGTAGGTTCGAAATTCCCCCTCCTTCAACCAAGCTATCGAAGGAGAGCGCTGCATATCCACCTGCTCCGACCTTTTAGTCCGCTAGCAAAAGGCGGTCGGGGACCGACTTCTCGAAGCGGTTTCCTGCCGGCCGACTAGGGCTACGGCAGCGCCGAAATCCTCGCCAAGCCGGTCGAGTCTAAGGCTTCGGCAACATCGCGCCGAAGAGCAACAGGAAGGGCTCAGTCCTCTTCTCCGCTGGGTCTATCGGCAGCGTAACCTCGTGAAGCGTCAAAAGCATTGGTTCGACCGCAATTGACGCAAAGATAACAGTCGCGTGCGATCGCGCACATTGACAGGTTGGCATGATGCAAGTGCCGACGTGCATTGTGAGCTCGACCCAATTCACTCCCAATGCTGGGTCGGCCTTCGGACGGATCGCTCGCAAGGTTGACGGCGTTCACATACTAGGCGGAGTGGCACAATCTACGACTCCCGACACACGGTGAGCACCGGAAGGCGCCTTCTGCCGCCATTGAACCATTCACTAACAATGCTCTGGTGGTACACCAATTGCTTGTAAGAGCCCAGATCTCTGCCGGCAATGGTTCCGGTCCAAGCTCCAGTGGTTACTATCGACGATGACCAACACTTTTAGATGTAAGGCCCATCTTCGCCCATGTCGTACCCTACGAACGGAGCTCGTCAGCGATCATCACGCGCGGCGGCGTGCAGCCGATCCAAAGAGCTTTGTCACGAGCCACTGCTCAGCGCGGGAGCCTCTTCGGCTTTGGATCAAGACGTCGAGAGCAATGCCATTCTGGCCGACAGCGCCGCCAGAGCCAATGTTTTTCGCACGCGATCGAAATAACCGAATTCGTCCAGATGTCATGTCGCCGCGAATGGGACTGCTTCGAGGGATTCCAGCGGGAGATCGCCTTGCCGAGTTAGGGCTCCCACTGGCACGCGGGTTCATTGGTGACGCCGGTGCCGCATGTTGGCCGCCGCACCCCGCTAAACTTAACGGCGCCCTGGAACCTGAAGAGACACAGCGAAATTGGCCTTTTGTTTGGCACCGGTTGGACTAGGCCCGATGTTCGTTTTCGTCTCAAAAGTGGAGATGCGATATGATTTCGAATCACCAAGCCGACGTCGTTTGTGATAGCGACAAGCTCATCGAGCATGCGCTGCGAGCTGCCATGGATAGTGCTCTAAGTCCGGCTGCGCCGGCTCACCTGCGTGGAGCGCTAGACGCGGCAGTGTTTCCAGGTGGCTCCCGGATGCGCCCCAAGCTCTGCTTGAAAGTCTCCTATGTGTGCGGCGAAAGACATCCTGAGCTGGCGACAAGAGCCGCGGCAGCAATTGAATTGCTACACTGTGCCTCGTTGGTGCATGACGACTTGCCTTGCTTCGATAACGCCGCGCTACGCCGCGGCAGACCGACGGTGCACCGGCTTTTCGGAGAGCCTATCGCCGTTTTGGCTGGCGATGCCTTGATTGTGATGGCTTTCAAATACCTCAGCCTGCAGGCTGCGCTAACACCTGAGTTGGGCGCGCGCATGATCGAGGTGGTTGCGGAGGCGGTCGGCCCCAGTCACGGACTGATCGCCGGACAGTCGATGGAGGCAATGACGCACGTCCCAATCGACCGCTATCACCATTACAAGACCGGCTCCCTCTTTGTCGCAGCGGCCACGTGCGGTGCCCTGGCAAGTGATGTTGATCCGGCCCCATGGTCTAAGGTGGGGGAATTGCTCGGGCATGCGTATCAGATCGCCGACGACATCGCAGATACAGTCGGTCGCGCCGAAGTGCTTGGCAAATTGCCTGCCGTGGACACGCAGCTGAAGCGGCCCAGTATCGTTCGCGGCGAAGGATTGGACAGCGCAGCCGCCAGATTTTACGCGTATCTCGAACAGATAGGTGACACCGTTCCTGCCAGCCCTCACAAACGGTCCTTCGTTAACTGGCTGAATCATGCACTTTGCAAAGGCGTGGCGGGACCGGGAAAAGCCGGGCTAATTCAACAAGCGGCGCTGGATTGCGCACCTTTATGAGCTCCGAATTCCGTTACGCATAACCTAGCTAACCGGCGGCATCATTACCGCTTCATCGTCAACAGCTGCCTCATGAACACTTCGTTCCCTGTATCGAACCCGTGGGCCAGGTGGATTAGAGGTCTAGCTTTAGCGTTAACGGTTTTTGCAACCAGCTAGGCGCCGGCCGACACGAGCGAGCGACGACGGCATCATCCAGCTGGCGGATGCGCGGAGGGCAACAAGCGCGCCTGGCGCAACGTCGCCAGATTAGGTGAGCCGGTGCAAAAGCAGGCGACGGCCAACTGGCGGATGACGACCTCGAAATGCGCGACGACCGCTTCGGTCGATACCGTAGCCGCTGGCAGCACGCCGGCTGCCTGCCCGGCGATGTCCGCGCCCAGGCGAATGGCCTTGGCCACGTCGACGCCATCGCGGATCCCGCCGGACGCGATAAGCTTCACCGTTGGCAGCGCCCGACGTACCGCCTGCAAACTGGCCGGTGTCGGGATCCCCCAATCGGCGAACGCCATCGCCACTGCACGGCCGGCGGCATCGCGGGCGCGCTCGCCCTCCACCGCGGCCCAACTGGTGCCGCCCGCTCCGGCGACATCAATCACCGCAACACCCGCCTCGACGAGCGCGCAGGCCACCGAGGCGGACAGGCCCGACCCCACTTCTTTGGCCACGATCGGCACGCCCACGCTACGCGCGGCGCGAGCCATCTGCGCCAGGACGCCGCGCCAGTCGCGGTCGCCATCCGGCTGTAGCGCTTCCTGCAGCGGATTGAGATGGACGATCAGCCCATCAGCCTCCAGCGCATCGACAGCCCGGCGCGCCAGATCAAGGCCGTCGGCCTCACGCAGTTGCGCGGCGCCGATATTGGCCAGCAAGGGAATGTCAGGCGCCAGGCGGCGAAGCGCGCGCGTCAGTCCCTGGGAATTGCGCGATTGCAGGCTCACGCGCTGCGAACCGACGCACATGGCGATCCCCAAGGCTTGCGCCGCCTCGCTCAGATGCCGATTGATGGCCTCGGCGCGTGGCATTCCGCCGGTCATGGAACTGATCAGCAGCGGCGCACGCATGGGCTTGCCTAACAGCGAGGTGCGCAGTCCGATCTGCGTCAGGTCCAGCTCGGGTAGTGCGCAGTGTTCGAACCGGATTTGCTCCCAGCCGGCGGCGACCGTGGCTGGCGCCGTTCGCCGATTAAGCACGAGGTCCAGATGGTCGTCCTTGCGCCGGGTCAGGGCGTCGTCGCACATGCTCGCTTGATCCGCCGTATTGGGCGTTGGCGTTGCGTCGGATCGGACCGAGGGCGCTGCGCGCACGCCGCCGCCTCCCGCGCGTTCACGCCGGCGCACGCTGGCCTCCCCCCGCAGCATCGTTGCCGTAGCGGCTGATCGAGGTCTCGTAGTACTTCGCGCGAATGGCCGCCATGGCCTCGATTAACGGTCCCCATGGCGCAGGAAAGCTTTCCTCCACCATCACTCGGTGCAGCATGCGCTCATGGCCGGCCAGCTCGTCGTTGAGGAAATCCTCCACAGGCATAGCCGGATAACGCTGCAGGAGCAGGATGGCAGCGTTGTCGGCCTCTCCCGCCGACCTATCCTTGGCGCGTCCATGCAAATCGTTCTGCAGGCGCCCTATCGTGGAGATGAGCCGCAGTACCTGGCGAAACGCCGGACGCGCGCGCAGGGTCGCCATGTCCAGCCCCCAAAGCAACGACAGGCAACAGAACACGTTCGCGTAGGCGATCGAATCGATGGAATTGTGCAAGTATTCGGCGTAAGACCAGCGTTGCGCCCCCGCCGCCTGCGCGTGACCGGCGCGAAGCGCCGCGCAGTAGCACCGGGTATCGTTAAGAAGCGCAGTATAGTCGCGCCTATCGTAGGCGAGCGCGGCCAGGGAAGCGCGCAGCACAGCGCAGCCCTCGAACCCGGGGAGCGCGCATGGCACGCCCTGCCCCAGCGCCTGCTCCACCGCGGCCAGCTGCTCTGGCGCGATCAGGCCAAGGTCGTTGCAATCGTCGAGCCAAAACAGTAGCGCCAACTCGCGATAAAACGCCACGATCAGCTTTTCGTCCTGCGGATCCCGGCCGGTGCGGGCGCTGGTATCGTGCAGGCTCGGTTGGATACGCTGCAGGATGTACTGTCCGCCCCTAACTGCTTCCACGGCATGCTCGTCGGCGAATCCGATCAGGGAACGCCCCCACTCCAGTACTTGCTGCAGCGCGCTTTCGGTCGGGATCATTGCGCTATTCCTCCTGCTCCCTCGGCCGGGATGCGCCGCCCCCAACGAAGAGCCAGCCACAAGCCGGCGAGTTCGATCACGCGCACGACCCGGGTCGGGCAATACAATTCCTTGCCGATCCACAGCGGCGTCTGCGGCAATTCATGCGCCTCATGGCGAGCGAGCATCCACTCCAGCGCGTGCGCGACCGCCAGCGCGATGCGGGCGCGCCCTGTCGGCTCTTCGCGCCCATCCATCACGTGCAAGGCGAACAGCGCATAGGCGGTTTCCTCAAATGTTGACGCGCGACCGGCGCCCCAGCCGCCGTCGTCGCGCTGCGCCTGCAACAGCGCCGCCAGCGCGCGCTCGTCGCGCCACTGGGGCGCGCCTTGCGCGAGCGCAGCGATTGCATGCGCGGTGGGATACAGCCACGAAACGTGCCATTTTTCGTTGTCCCATAGACCGTCCGGGTTGCGATTGGCCTCAAGGTAAGCGCTGGTGCCGGCGGTGGGCTTTCCCAACAGTCTGAACGCATGCAGGGCGTGGATGTTGGTGGACACCGAGGCATTGCGCTCGCCGGGAAAGGTAACGAACAGCCCGCCGATTTCGAAATGGCGCAACGCGTCGGCAGCCGGGTTGCGTCCTGCTAGGCGCAGGATGCACAACGCAACGGCGGTGTCGTCCGCATCGGCCGCGAAGTGCAAGGCCGGACCCAGACCGCGCACGCCCAGACAGGCATCGAGCTGCGCGACGATCACGCCTACCGCCTCGGCGAGCGCGGGATGCGAAAACAACCCGGCCAGATGCAGAGTGTACAGCGACCAGCACGGCTCGAACACGTTGATCGGCCAGACGCTGGGAACGACACCTTCGATGCCGCTGCGCGCCGCGCGCGATGCGGCCTGAAGATACCTGTCGGCACGCCCAACCTGTGGCGCGCTCGCCTGTGTGAGGGCGTGCGCACGCCACGCGGCGGTTGCCGCCGGGCTGATGCCGATGCTGCCGTCGTCGTCCAGGGATGCCGTGGTCGGCGACGTCCCCCAGGCTTCCCAGGAGTGCAACAACGGATGGCCGCTCGGCAGCGGTCCCACCGTCCCCAACTTGGCCAGGCACGCCTGCCGCAATGGCAACAGCGCCGGGTAGCGCGGAAACACCACGTCGTCCACCAAGGATGTAGCCTCGCCGGAGATCTGCGGCAGGATCAGCTCCGCGCCTACCGGCGCGTCTTCCGGCACCGCATCTGCGTAGGGATCCGGCTGGCGCTCGAGGAACCGCGTTGCAGCCTGAACTGCGTCCGCAGCGCCGGGAAGAGGATCGGCACGCTGCAATGCAAGCAACGCCGCCCACGTGGGTGCATGGCGGAACAGTGGGAAGTCAGCACTTCCCCACCCGCCATCCGCCTGTTGCTGCGCCATGAGCCACGCGTATGCGTTCTGCCGACCGGTGACGTTGCCGCGGAAGTGCAAAACGCGCGCCGTGTCGTAAACGGAGGGACTGACGCTGCCGCCATCGCGCGTGTCGTTCAGCAGGTGGCGCAATTCAGAAAGGATCTGTTCGGACAGCGCATTCATGCGGGATGTTCCCTCTGCAGGCAGTTGACGAGAAGCAGGATGGGGCGGACGCCGGGCACCGCCGCGGGCCCGTCGCGGCGAAGCGCACCTATGCTGACGGCGGTCCGCCGGACAGCGCGGCGGACCGCGGTGGGCAACCGCTGCGATCTGCGCCGTGGAATCGGACACAATGTAGCATCTAGCGCTGCCGCCGACCGATCGCAGCGGGGTGACGGCTTCCTCGGCCTCGGGCCATAGGCGCGCTGCATGCAGCTCCGTGATCGGCACGCCGGTTGCATTCTTCTCCGCCACATGCTTGCCGGGGGCTCGCCCAGCGTCGCGTCATCCGCTGGCGTGTCATCCTCGACCACCTACGATACAAGGCCGAAACAGGCGCGATAGCGATCCAGCGCGCGGAACAGCGTAACGCGCGGCATCCTCCGCGACGGCGCATAGCGCGACCATGCGTACGGACGCGCGCACCGGCACTCCGCCGCACGCCTGCGCGCCCAATCCGTCGAACGGGGAAACGCCAGTTCGGTCGTCGTTTAGCGTGGAACCCGTCTGCATGTTGTTCATCTCCTTGTACGTGACAGAGAATGTCGCGGCGAGCGGCGAGCCGCGGTGTTGCCGGCGTCGCACCGGGCGCGCGCGCCGAGTGCAGCATTGCCGCCCATCGCCGGCGCCGCTGCCTCTTGACACGGGGCAGACGATCCTAGCTCATGAGAATCCGATGCGGATCGTCATGGACGGATGTGCGGTCGGGTAATAGCGCCGGCCATTTTCGACGCCGCTCATCAACCGCGGCCGCACCCCGGCCTCATGCATGGTCAATGCCAAGGCGATGCTGAACTGCACCAGCTCCAGCCATACTAGATGATAGCCCATGCAGACGTGTGGGCCGGCACCGAACTGCAGCATGTCCACCGGCCGGATCGGCTCCGGGCGTTGCAGCCACCGTCCCAGACGGAACTGATCAGGCGCTTCGTGCAGCAGCGCCGAGGTCGAGAAATGCAGCAGTGGGATGCACAAATGAGTGCCCGCAGGAATGCGCCGCTGGCCGAGTTGTAATTCCTGCATCGCGCGACGCGGTACGAGCGAGGAAGCCGGATGCATTCGTAGCGTCTCCCGAAACAGTGCCTCTGCGACCGGACATTGCGCCAGGTCCTCGTGCCCGGTCGGCACCGCGCCCACGCGTTGGGCCTCTTCGACCAGGGCGTCCCACAGCTCTGGCTGCTGCGCCAGCTCGATCACCGTCCAGGCCATCGTTGAGGCGGAGGTCTCGTGGCCGGCAAGCAGCAGCAAGCGGATATTGGCGACCAGGACGTCATCGGAGAGCGCGCCGTCGCTGCGATCGAAGGCGCTCACCATGTCGTTGATCAACCCGGTGCGCGCGGCGCGCGCGCGCGCGTCCCGGATGAACTGGCGCGACTGCGCGTCGATCCAATCGCGGGCGGCGCGGCCGCGCCGCAATGGCATCCCCGGCAGGTCGATCGGGGGCGCGACCATCAATTGTAGCAGTTGCCGGTACTTGCGATGCCACTCCGACAGGTCTTGGGCGGGGATGCCCATGAGACTGAAGGTGAGTTTAAGCATCAGGTTGCGGGTGTCTGGCAGGATAGCGACTTCACCGCGGTCGCGCCACGCCTTGACCTGAGCCCGAATAATTGGTTCGAACAGCTCGCCGATGCCGGCCTCGGTCAGACCCCTGGGCAGAAACGCCGCCTTTATCCCATCGCGCGCCTGCCGGTGCGCGCTACCGTCCAAAGTGACCAACGTTCCGCCAAGGATGTCGGGCGCCATCTCTTCGATCAGTGCCGAGGACACTTCCTTGTGCCGGAGCAATGCGAGCGCATCCGGATCCAGGCATGTCATCAGGTGTCCGGCCGGGCCGAAATCCAGCCAGAAGTGGCTGCCTAGCGTCCTTTCGGCGCGCCGCAGCAGGCGCGGCAGATCGCAGACGATGGCGGGAAGATGCCCGACCAGGGGGAAAGCGCCAGGCATGACCGGGATGTCGTCCCGTAGCCGGTGCCAGCGGTTCAGCGGGTTGAGCAGCATGTCCATCAACAGTGCGACGTTGCGGCTGCTTCGGCGGCGTCACCGGCCGGCAGAGCCGCGCTGTTGCCACCGTCGGCGTAGGTTGGAACATGCGACAACATGCCGCCGTCGATACACAACACCTGGCCGGTGATGAACGCAGCCTCGTCGGAGAGCAGGAATGCGACCAGCGCGGCTACGTCCTCGGGGCGGCCGACGTGCGGCAGGAGCTGGTGCCGGTGTAGATGCCGTTGCATGCACTCGTCCAGCTTGGCGAAGAGGCGTTCCGTCATGATAAGACCTGGCGCAACCGCGTTGCAGCGGATCTTCGCGTGTCCGTACTGGGTGGCAAGCGAGGCCGACAGCATGTTCATTGCGGCCTTCGACGCGGCGTAGGACGTCAGTGCGGTGTCGCCGCTGAGCCCTTGGCACGATGACATGTTCACGATCGCGCCACCACCGCGGGTGATCATTTGTGGGATGGCCTGCCGGCAGCAGAGGAGCGTGCCGCGCAAATTGGTCGCCATGGTCTTGTCCCAGACCGCCACGTCCAGGTCGAGGATCGCGCGGTCGTGCGGGGTCAAATGCATGGCGCTCGCATTGTTCACAAGCACGTCTACCCCACCGAAGCGCCGCTTCGCCGTTTGGAAAAGCTCTGCCACCGCCTGCGCATCTGCGATGTCCATGGCCACGGCCAGCGCTTGGCCCGCTTCGGCTGCGATCTGTGCGGTGCAGGCGATGGCAGCGGGGCCATCAATGTCGGCCACCACCACTCTTCCGCCCTCGCGTGCGATGGCGAGGGCGCATGCCTTGCCGATCCCGGCGCCGGCGCCGGTCACCACGGCCACCTTGCCTTTAAATCGTTCCATCATGTTCTCCTGGATTGCGTAGGTCTTTCGCTGCATGTCGCTCAGCGTCTGCCTGAGAGGGCGTAGGGCCGGGGTTGGTGCAGTGGTTATCGCCGGCTTCGCTTTCGATCACCCGAATGGCAGCGACCGGGCACTGGCTTTCTGCTAGCCGTACGGCGGCGTGCAGCGCCTGCGGGACCGTCGCCATGCACACTTCGGCCACGCCGTCCGGTTCGCGCTGACGAAAGGCGCCCGGCAGCGTCAACACGCACTGACCAGTGGTTCCGCACAGGTCCTGGTCGACCACGACGCGAACCTCAGCCGCCGCCTGCGCGTGCAGCCGCACCGGCAGCGCGCGGAACGTCCTAAGGAACGCTGAGGGCTCCCGGGTCGGCTGCTCGGCCAAGGCCAACGTGGGAAAGCGCGCCTGGATCTGCGGCAGGCTCTCGGCCAGCTGCACCCTGGCGAGTTGCGCACCTAGGCAGAAGTGGATGCCGTGGCCGAAGCTCAGCATAATCTTTCCGTCGTTCGACATGCCAGGCCTGGTGCCGTAGAACCGCACCGGATCGAATCGGTCGGGATCAGCGAAAGCGTCCGGGTCGCGATTGCCGGCCGCGATCAGCACGCGCACGTCCGCGTCCTTCGGGATCACCACGCCACGCAATTCGATGTCGCGCTGGGCGATACGCGGAATGGAGCTGAACATGGCGGGCGCCTCGCAGCGCAGTACTTCTTCCACGAATGCCTCCACCCCTGCGGCGTCTCCCTGCAGCCAGTGCCGCTCCTCGGGGTAGGCCAGCATCGCCAGCACCGCATGGTCGATAGTCGCAGCAGTGGTGGCGAAACCGCCCAGCAACATGCCCCACAGCATGCTGATCAACTCCGCGTCCGAAAGCGTGTCGGCATCGTCGCTGTGTGCGCCGACCAGTGTCGACACGATGTCGCGGCAGGGATCGGCGCGCTTGCGCAATATGAGGTCGCCGAAATAGGCCTTCACCCTGGCGCTGGCCACGTCCGCCGCGGCGAGCTGTGGATCGCTGGCGTGCGGGCTCAGGCCTTCTAGAATGGCGCTGACGATCGCTGAGAGCTCGAAAATGTCTTCTTGGGGCATGCCGAACAATTCAGCGAAGACAAGCATGGGCAAGGCCAGTGCGAATTCCCGATGCAGGTCCACCGCCTCTCCTCGCTCCAGTGCGGGCGCCATGCCATCCAGGCGGGCTGCGACGATGCGCGCGATGCTCGGGCGCAGGTTGTCAATATGGCCCACGGTGAAATCGCGCGAAATCAGCCGGCGCAGACGCGTATGCGTCGGTGGTTCCTTCATGGCTAGCGTGGACGCCAGCAGATTGAGCGACAGGCTGCTCGCCGCACGCGGAAAATAGCGCGCCAGTTCGGATGGCGCCGGTCCCCGAAACGCATCGCCCGTGGCCTTGAACGCCCAGTAGATGTCGGCGTGGCGGCTCAACAGAAAGATGCCCGACGCCGCGCGGTGCACCGGATCGTGCTCTTGCAACCACCGCATGAACGGGTACGGGTCTTGGATGCATGCTGGCGACGCCAGCTCGGCGAAGGCGTCGTGGCATGCTGCCTTGGTTTCTTGCACGTCCATCTTGGTTACCTGTCGGGTGGCTGATCTGACCGGCGCGCGCCAGGCGCCCTCAAATGAGAAAATTGCGATACCGGGCGGCGTCCGCACCAGATCACCGGCATCTCCTCGAACCCGCCGGTGATGATCTCCTTGCGCAACTTCAGTTCTTCGGGCGCCACGGCCAGGCGCAACGCGGGAAAGCGCTGGAAGATCGAACCGAATACGGCCTTCAGTTCCAGCCTGGCCAGCGCCGCCCCGATGCAATTGTGCTGCCCGTAGGAGAACGCCAGGTGGGGATTTGCGTCGCGTCCGATGTCGAAGACTTCCGGGTCTTTGAAATGGCGCGGATCAAACGAGGTCGCCGGCAGGCCGACCAGTACTTTGCTCTCCGCGGGTATATGCACGCCTGCGATGGTGACGTCGGTCCGGGGATAGCGCATGATGCCGTCCCAGCCCGCACCAGGCGAATACATGCGCAGTATTTCCTCCACCGCCTTGTCCACCAGGGACGGATCGCGGACCAGGCGTTCGCGCTGTTGCGGATGGCGAAACATGGCCAGCAGGCCGAATTCGATCTGCGCGACGGTGCTCTCGTGCCCCGCCACCAGCACGCCCGCCGCGAGGCCGATCGCCTCTTCCTCGGTCGCTTTGCCCTGGTCGACCGCGGCGAGCAGATCCGTCAGCAGGTTATCGCCCGGATCCTGTCGCTTGCCCCGTATTTTGCCGTGAATGTAGGCGCGGAGCTCTTCCCAGGCCAGGCCCGACGCGCTGCGCGGGCCGCTTTCATGCTGGTGCGTCATCACCTCGTCGGAGAGTCCTGCGAAAAAGGCGTGTTCCTCGAAGGGCACGCCCATCAGCGCGCTGATTACCTTGGCCGGAAGCGGAAAGGAGACATGGCGTCGCAAGTCTGCGGGCTGGGGCTGAACCGCCAGCGTATCGAACAACTGCACGGTGATCGCCTCGACCTGCTGCGTAAGCAGCTTCACCCTGCTGTTGCTGAAGGCCGGCGCCACGATCGTGCGTAACCGAGCATGCTCGTCCCCTTCGTGCGAGACCAGCCATCCCGGCGAACCGAGAATGACCGAATCCGGGGTGAAATCCGCCGGAGGCATTCCCGCGGGCCGGAATGCCGCGTCAGACAGCACCGCCTTGGCCTCGTCATAGCCTGTCACCCACCAGCATTCGTGCCCGGACGGAAGGCGCACGCGGTGGATCGGACCTTTGGCACGTAGCGCCAACATCTCGGGCGAGGGCTCGATGTGATCGACCCGCCACATCGGCAGCGCCGGCAAGGATTGTTCGGACATGGTGACGCTTTACTCTCTGAGCCTGGAAGGGGCGGAAGATGATGGGCAGACTGCGGGCAGCAAATGAGTTAAGACAGCGCGTAGACGACGTCCTCTGCGGCGATTACCAGCGCCAGATCCTCCGACCGCACGAACGGCGGGGGGAAGGCACTTCCCAATTCCGGGCGCGCCAGCGCAGCGCCCAGGCACAGATACAGCCCTTAGCCGAGCGGCAGGTGCAGCCGGTTGAAATCGAACATGTCGGTATCGCCATAGGTCGCCCGACCGTAGGAATTGGCGCAGCAGGTTCGACCGCACCCACCTACCGACCCGTCCGCAAACATAACTTCCAGACCAGTCCCACACCCCCGGCTTCCCTCCTGGCTCAAGGTCTGCCGCTTTGGCTGTACCGCCCGCGACGTGGGCGATCGTTGTGGCTCGCAAATGAAGAACTCTAGATCGCATCCAACACTCCTGAGATTTTCCCCGGTCACAACGGAGCCACTATCATTGCCACAGCAAACCATCGGGACCTCGCGAACAGCGACGCACCGCCCGAAGACCATCGCGCTGCGATTGGCGACATACCGTGACCAGAGCAAATCGCGTGCCGAGGTGAATTCGTGGGCTCAGCGGGCATTTCGTAGCAGCGCGTAGTGTCAAGCTCCCGCCATTCAGTCGCAATGCCGACAACCGCTGAGTACATGCCTGACAAAAGCCTGCTCTAACGCGGGTCTGCGTCCGATAGTCGGCGACCTGCATTGGGATGTCCCCGCGTGAGCATTCTGATTGAAGCGATTTGCGCCCATGCGGTTGCGCTTTCGATCGATTTCTCCCAATCCTTGGCGAGACGGCGGCAGCGTCCAAGCCAGGCGAAAGTCCTTTCCACCACCCATCTCTTGGGCAGGACGACGAAGCCCTTGGCGTGATCCGAACGCTTGACGATTTCGATCGTCCAGTCACCATGGCCGCACATTGCTCGCCTCAACTTGGCTCCGGCGTAGCCACCATCGGCGAAGATGTGGCGCAGCCACGGAAAACGGCGGCGGATCGCCTTGAGGACATGGGGTGCGC
>NZ_MXPU01000028.1 GCF_002204185.1 Rhizobium esperanzae
CAATCTACAAGCGGCGAAAGGAGACGGTCGAACGCTCCTTCGCGGATGCCAAACAGCTTCACGGACATCGCTATGCCCGCTTCCGAAGTCAAATCCGCGTCGCATGCCAGTGCCTGCTGGCAGCCGCAGCGCAGAACATCAAGAAGATCGCGATGGCCCTCACAACGGCACCAAAACCAACGCCCGCATGAGGCGATGACGCCTCCGAAAGCCCGCCATCGCAAGTCGTTCAAGCCACCAATATCAATACAAAACAAAACCCCGCCAAAAAATGACGGGGTTTGTCAGCAGCCTGAGGGGCCGGAAAATCGGCCCCTTTCATTCTAAACAGGATCTGTCTGGCCTCAGAACACGAATGGAACGAGCCGGTAACGGGTCGTAGCCATGAAGGCAGCGTAAACAGGATCCTCCCTGAGCAGGCGCTCTTCCGCAAGAAGGCGTAGACACTGTGCCGCAAGTGCCGTGGCATAAATGGCAAAATTCCAAAAGCTCGGATGGGCCAGGAAGAAGCCGACATGCGTCAGCAGATAACCTGCGTACATCGGATGGCGGATCAACCTGTAGGGCCCGCCGATCTTCACGCCGCGATTTGCCGGCACCAGGCCGAAGCTTCGCCGCAGTACCAGCTTTGCCGATATCTGCAGCAGGAAACCGAGCAACATTGCCAGAAAACAGAACCAGAGCGGTGCGAGCGGCAGCACTGCCGAAGGCGTGACCAGCAGCGGGAAGAGCGTCCCGACCGCGGTGACCGCCCAGTCGAAGAGGCGCAAAGATGCGTTCCGAGTCGGCCGGCGCGTCAGGATCAGAAAGGCGGCGGCTCCTTCCGAAATCAACAGCAGACAGTCGATGACCGCCCGATCGTCCTGCATCTGGGGCACGACGCGCATGACGATCGCAACGAAGAGATAGCCCAAGAGCACCTTCTCGATAATGTCGAGAATGAAATATGGATCGAGGAATGACCAGCTTGCCGCCTCTTTCTTTTCCATCATCCCCAAGACTTCCGCAGCTATGAAATTGTACCGTCTTATGTATTCGGCAAAACTAATAATGGGTTAAACCACCGCCCGACATCTCGCAGTTCGAGCGCATCGCCCGATGAGCCGAATCGTTTTTCGCATGGTTCGCTCGATGCGCTATGCTCTGCCGATCCTTTGCAGAAATGGCAGCGATCATGGCCACGGGCTGGTCACAGGCTGATCAAGGGATACGGAAATTATCGCTCGGCGAGCGTTTCCCTGAAAGGGATGGTGCGGTCGAGAAGACTCGAACTTCCACGGGTTGCCCCACAGCGACCTCAACGCTGCGCGTCTACCAATTCCGCCACGACCGCATCGTGGTAGGTGCCGATTTGCGTCGGCGGGGCAGCATGTAGCAAAAGCATTTGGGGTGCACAAGGGCGATATCACAGTTTTTTTGAAAACCTCTCACGGCATTTGAATTGGCCGGAAAACGGGTCCATATAGGTCTCCTGCCGCCCTATATCGTCAGGCATTTCGGACAGGCGGCAAGGAATGGCCATGCTTCGCACCGATCTCGAATTCTCGATGCTCCCGAAACTCGGCACTCGGCCGGTGCGCTGGCGTATCGCCGATGGACTCATTGCCTATGAGGCGGCGGTGGAGACGATGGAGCGCGAGGTGGCGGCGATCGGAGAAGGCGGCGACGAACTTGTCTGGCTCGTCGAGCATCCGCCGCTCTATACCGCCGGCACCAGCGCCAATGCGGGCGACCTCGTCCAGCCGGATCGCTTTCCGGTCTTTGCGACGGGACGTGGCGGTGAATATACCTATCACGGACCCGGTCAGCGCGTCGCCTATGTCATGCTCGACCTGAAGCGCAGGCGCCAGGACGTACGCGCCTTTGTCGCCGCTCTCGAGGAGGTCGTCATCCGCACGCTCGACATGATGAACGTGCGCGGCGAGCGGCGCGAGGATCGCGTCGGCGTCTGGGTCCGCCGCCCGGAAAAGCCGTTGCTGCCGGACGGCACGATGGCTGAAGACAAGATTGCCGCCCTCGGCATCCGGCTGCGTAAATGGGTGACCTTCCACGGCCTGTCGCTCAACGTCGATCCCGATCTCGATCATTTCAGCGGCATCGTGCCCTGCGGGATATCGGCCTATGGCGTCACCAGCCTCGTCGATCTCGGCCTTCCCGTCATGATAGCGGATGTCGACATCCGGCTGCGCGCCGCGTTCGAGACGGTTTTCGGTGAAACGGCGAATGATCTCTGACTGCTTGAGCGGTTTCACGGGCTTGATTTGCCCGGCTTTCCCGTGATTGATGGACGCCGTTCCCACAAGAATCGGCAGCCATGTCAAAGCCCCATCAAGATTCCCTGCAGGGCATGGCCATCATGTCCGGCGCTATGTTCATCCTGCCGATCATGGATGCCATCGCCAAATACATGGCGACCTTTGAATCGATGTCGCCGGGTCAGGTCACCTTCTACCGCTTCTTCTTCCAGATCGCCTGCACCCTGCCGATTCTCTTTGTCGTTTTTGGACGCAAGGCGCTTTCCGCCAAGCGGCCGTGGATGAATCTGCTGCGCGGCGTACTGCATGGGGCGGCGAGCCTGCTATTTTTCGTCGCCGTCAAATATATGCCGCTTGCCGATGTCTTCGCCATCTATTTCGTCGAGCCCTTCATGTTGACCGCCATGTCGGCCCTGTTCCTCGGAGAGAAGGTCGGCTGGCGGCGCTGGATGGCGATCGTCGTCGGTTTCGGCGGCGCGATGATCGTCATCCAGCCGAGTTACGAGATTTTCGGCCTGAAGGCGCTGCTGCCGGTAGCTTGCGCCTTTCTCTTCTCGCTCTATCTTTTCCTCAATCGCGCGATCGGCGAGGCTGATTCACCGCTCACCATGCAGACGATGGCCGGCATCGGCGGAACGATCTTCATGGCGGCCGCCCTGCTCGTCGGCAGCAGCGCCGGCAATGGGGATTTCGCCATTTCCCTGCCCTCCTCCGGCCTCGGCCTTGCGCTGCTTGTCGCCCTCGGCTCGATCTCGGGGTATGCGCATATGTTGGTGGTGCGGGCTTTCCGGCTTGCACCACTGTCGCTGCTTGCCCCGTTTCAATATTTCGAGATCATCTCGGCCACCGTGCTCGGCTATGCGCTGTTCAATGATTTCCCGAATTTCTCCAAATGGATCGGCATTTTAATCATCGTCACATCCGGCCTCTTCATCATCTGGCGCGAGCGGCTGCAGGCACAGTCGCTAAAATCGTCCTGATATCCGCAACAGCGGGTTAACTCCTCTTCTTGAGGGATCGTCAATTCGCAGCCGCTAAAACGGTTTCCGGCTTCATGATGAAGCCTGGAGTTAAAACATGAGCGAATTCCGTCTCGCTTTTCCGGCCTGCGTCGTGGCCGGCAAGCATCGGCTGACGGCCGAAGATATCGTGCTGCTGCGCAAACATGCTTTCCCCGAGGGGATCCGGACGTCTCAGGATGTCGTCGCAATGTTGGCGCTCAACAATTCCTGTCCCGAAAAATGTGCCGAGTGGAACGCTTTCTTCGTGGAGCAGATCGCCGGTTTCATCGTCCATTACACCTATCCACAGGGCTCGCTTGACGAAATCAACGTTGCCTGGATCATGCGCATGTTCACGACCGACGGCGTCGTCAACTCGGCGCTGGAGCTCGAGCTCATTCTCCACGTCATGGAGATTTCGGCCGATGTGCCGGGTGAATTGAGAGCGCTTGCCCTCGACCAGCTTCGGCTGGCGATCACCGACGGCATCGGCGGCTACAAGCTGTCGCGCGCTGTCGACCGCAAGAACATCACACGCCAGGACGTCGATTTTGCGATGCGCATCTTCAGAAGCATCGCCGCAGGCGGCGTCATCGCCGTATCGCCGGCTGAATATGGTGTCCTCCATCAGATCGAGCAGGCAACGCTGCCGGGCGCCAACCATCCTCACTGGGCTGGGATCATGGCTGCCGTCACCCTGCGCGATCGACCGGAACCGCGGCGCAGCCGCTGGCTGCGCATCGTCGACGAGGAATCCGTCGCGGAAGCCGCCGTCGCCTGACACTCGGCGGCGCAATTCACGTCTCCCGCCTGCCGGCTCCAAGCCCGATTGTGCGTTCCGGTGTTTTATGCGTAAAACTCCGGGACGCATTTCTGGGTGGAGTCTCGATGTTCAAGAAAATCCTGATCGCGAATCGCGGCGAGATCGCCTGCCGCGTGATCAAGACGGCGCGCCGCATGGGCATTTCGACCGTTGCGGTCTATTCGGATGCGGATCGGGATGCGCTGCATGTCGAAATGGCCGACGAGGCCGTCCATATCGGCCCCGCCGCAGCGTCGGAAAGCTATCTGGTTGCCGAAAAGATCATCGCCGCCTGCAAGGCGACCGGCGCCGAGGCGGTGCATCCTGGTTACGGATTTCTCTCCGAGCGCGCCTCTTTCTGCGCCGAGCTGGAAAAGCAGGGCATCGTTTTCATCGGCCCGAAGCCGAAGGCCATCATGGCGATGGGCGACAAGATCGAATCGAAGAAGTTCGCCAATGCGGCCGGCGTCTCCACCGTGCCGGGCCATCTCGGTGTCATCGAGGATGCCGCGCATGCGGAAACGATCGCCGGCGGGATTGGCTATCCGGTCATGATCAAGGCGTCTGCCGGCGGCGGCGGCAAGGGCATGCGCATTGCCTGGAACGAGGCCGAGGTGCGCGACGGCTTCGAGCGCGCCCGCTCCGAGGCGAAGAGCTCCTTCGGCGACGACCGCGTCTTCATCGAGAAATTCGTCGTTGAGCCGCGCCATATCGAGATCCAGGTGCTGGCCGATGCGCATGGCAACGTCGTCTATCTCGGCGAGCGGGAATGCTCGATCCAGCGTCGGAACCAGAAAGTGGCGGAAGAGGCACCCTCACCTTTCCTCGATGAAAAAACTCGCGAGGCCATGGGCGAACAATCGGTGGCGCTGGCGAAGGCCGTCGACTACCAGAGCGCCGGCACGGTCGAATTCATCGTCGACCGCGACCGCAATTTCTACTTCCTAGAAATGAACACCCGCCTGCAGGTCGAGCATCCCGTGACCGAACTCGTCACCGGCATTGATCTCGTCGAACAGATGATCCGCATCGCCGCGGGAGAGCCGCTGAGCTTCAGCCAGGAGGCTATCAGGCTCAATGGCTGGGCGATCGAAAGCCGGCTTTATGCCGAAGATCCATACCGCAACTTCCTGCCTTCGATCGGCCGCCTAACGCGCTACCGCCCGCCGGCGGAAGGCAGGACCGGCAACATTGTCGTTCGCAACGATACCGGCGTTTTCGAGGGCGCCGAGATTTCGATGTATTACGATCCGATGATCGCCAAGCTCTGCACCTGGGCGCCGACGCGCAGTGAAGCGATCGAGGCCATGGGCCAGGCCCTGGACGGCTTCGTCGTCGACGGCATCGAGCACAATGTTCCCTTCCTGTCGGCGCTGATGAAACATCCGCGCTGGCGCGAGGGCCGGCTGTCGACCGGCTTTATTGCCGAGGAATATCCTGACGGTTTCGCGCCGATGAAGCCGGACCGGCAGGAGGAAGCCACGCTTGCCGCAATCGCGCTGTCTGCCTCGCTCATCGAAGCGAACCGCCGCGAACGTTTCGCCGATCGCCTGCGCGCCGCATCGGCCACGCTGCGGGAGCATTGGGTGGTCAAAACAGCTGGGAACTACGTCGCTGTCAGATTGCTCGATGGCCTCGTCACCATTCCTTTCGATATGGAGATGGAGATCGAGGGCGAAAGCCGGAGCGTTGTCACCGATTGGAGACCGGGTGATCCGGTCTGGAGCGGCAGGGTCGGCGACCAGGATATTGCCGCGCAGATCCGTCCCGTCCTCAACGGCCTGCGCGTCGATTGGCAGGGACTGTCGGTGACCGCCAAGGTCTTTTCGCCGCGCCATGCGGAACTCGACAGGCTGATGCCGGTGAAGCTGCCGCCGGATACCTCCAGGCTCCTGCTCTGCCCGATGCCCGGCCTCGTCGTGTCCATCGCGGTCGCCGAGGGTCAGGAGGTCAAGGCCGGTGAGACGCTTGCAATCATCGAGGCGATGAAGATGGAAAACGTCTTGCGCGCCGACCGCGATCTCGTCGTCTCGAAGATCAATGCCGCCGCCGGCGAAAGCCTGGCCGTCGACGCTGTCATCATGGAATTCGCTTGAGCCCGGCTCGCCGGCCATGTCAAGCTTGGCCGATACAAGCAGTTGGGAACCGACAGGTCAGTAGGAGATAGGAAGATGGACGTTCGCGCCGCCGTAGCCGTTCAGGCCGGAAAACCGCTTGAAGTGATGACCGTGCAGCTGGAAGGGCCGAATGCCGGCGAAGTGCTGGTGGAGGTCAAGGCGACCGGCATCTGCCACACCGACGATTTCACCCTGTCGGGAGCAGATCCGGAAGGCCTGTTCCCGGCCATTCTCGGCCATGAGGGCGCCGGCATCGTCGTCGATGTCGGTCCGGGTGTGACCTCGGTCAAGAAGGGCGACCACGTCATTCCGCTTTATACGCCCGAATGCCGCGAATGTTATTCCTGCACGTCGCGCAAGACCAATCTCTGCACCGCCATCCGCGCCACCCAGGGTCAGGGCGTGATGCCGGACGGCACCTCGCGCTTTTCGATCGGCAAGGACAAGATCCATCACTATATGGGCTGCTCGACCTTTGCCAATTACACGGTGCTGCCGGAGATCGCGCTGGCCAAGATCAATCCCGACGCCCCCTTCGACAAGGTCTGCTACATCGGCTGCGGCGTCACCACAGGCATCGGCGCGGTGATCAACACCGCCAAGGTCGAGATCGGTTCGACGGCGATCGTCTTCGGGCTCGGCGGCATCGGCCTGAACGTGCTGCAGGGCCTGCGGCTTGCCGGCGCCGACATGATCATCGGCGTCGATATCAACCCGGATCGCAAGGCCTGGGGCGAGAAGTTCGGCATGACGCATTTCGTCAATCCGAAGGAGGTCGGCGACGACATCGTGCCCTATCTGGTCAACATGACCAAGCGGAATGGCGACCTGATCGGCGGCGCCGATTACACCTTCGACTGCACCGGCAACACCAAGGTGATGCGCCAGGCGCTGGAAGCTTCGCATCGCGGCTGGGGCAAATCGGTCATCATCGGCGTGGCCGGCGCCGGCCAGGAAATCTCGACGCGGCCGTTCCAGCTGGTGACCGGCCGCAACTGGATGGGCACCGCCTTCGGCGGCGCCCGCGGCCGCACCGATGTGCCGAAGATCGTCGACTGGTACATGCAGGGCAAGATCCAGATCGATCCGATGATCACCCACACCATGCCGCTCGAAGACATCAACAAGGGCTTCGAGCTGATGCACAAGGGCGAGAGCATCCGTGGCGTGGTGGTCTACTGATGGCGGCAGCCAACTACCAAGTCGATCTCAGGCATTTCGATGAGCTCCCCGCGCGGGAGCTCTACGATCTCCTTCGAATGCGCGTCGATGTCTTCGTCGTCGAGCAGAACTGTCCCTATCCGGAACTCGACGGCAAGGACATCGATGCCGTGCATCTTAGACTGTTGGAGGGCGGTGACCTCCTGGCGGCGGTGCGGATCCTGAAACCGCATGAGCCGCAGGACCCGTCAAAGATCGGCCGCGTCGTCGTCTCGCCTGCCCATCGCGGCAAACGTCTGGGCGATGCATTGATGCGCGAATCAATCGCCGCCTGTGAGCGGCTTTATCCGGCAAATCCGATCGCCTTGTCGGCGCAGGCCCATCTGCGCCGCTTCTACGAATCCTTCGGTTTTGTCGGGACGTCGCAGGAATATCTGGAAGACGGCATTCCCCATATCGATATGGTCAGACAGCCGGCCAGTCAGCCGGTATGAGGACACTGCCATGATCTATGTCGACGCCGATGCCTGCCCGGTGAAGCCGGAAGTTCTGAAGGTTGCCGAACGCCACGGCCTCGAGGTCACCTTCGTCGCCAATTCCGGCCTGCGCCCGTCCCGCGATCCGATGGTCCACAACGTCATCGTTTCCAACGCTTTCGATGCCGCCGACAACTGGATCGCCGAGCGCGCCGGCACGGGCGACGTCGTCGTTACTGCCGACGTGCCGCTCGCCGTGCGCTGCGTCGCGACTGGCGCCTTCGTCAGTGGTCCGACCGGACGTGTCTTCGACGAGACCAATATCGGCATGGCGAGCGCCATGCGCGATCTCGGTGCGCATTTGCGGGAAACCGGGGAAAGCAAAGGTTATAATGCCGCCTTCAGCCCGAAGGACCGCTCGCGTTTTCTCGAGACGTTCGATCGCCTCTGTCGCCGCGCCAAGAACCTTTCCGGTGAGGCCGGTGGCAGGTCATAGGGCCGGCAAGAAACGGGTGGCATGGCCGCCATGCCGATTCTTATCTTGAAGCCGGCCGCTTCCTCACGCATATAGATTCCATCGCAGACGACTGCGGCATCCCAAGGATGCAACCGTCGCGGGGACGGCCTCGCTCTTGAATACGGAGAGGCGTATGGCCTGGTTTCTGCTTTTTCTCGCTGGTCTTTTCGAATGTGGCTGGGCGATCGGCCTTAAATACACCGAGGGTTTCACGCGGCCGCTGCCGACGACGCTGACCGTCATTTCCATGGTGGTGAGCGTCGTGCTGCTCGGCTTGGCAGTGAAGCACCTCCCGATCGGCACCGCCTATGCGGTCTGGACCGGCATCGGCACGGTCGGCACCGTGCTCCTCGGTATCTGGCTGCTCGGCGATCAGGCAAGCGTCTCCCGCCTTGCCTGCATCATGCTGATCGTCGGCGGCATCGCCGGTCTCAAGCTGACAGCCTGAAATAAGTTTGAGGGGCGTCGTCGACGCCCCTCTGCAATCGCTCAAGCTGCCTTGCGGTTGTCGACGGAGAAAGCGCCGGCACCCGAGAAGAACAGGTAGAGGAAGACGAAGCAGAACAGAATTGCCGCGTCGCCCTGGTTGAGGGCCGGGAAGAAGCTTTTCGGCGCATGCGCCATGAAATAGGCGACCGCCATTTCGCCGGCCAGCAGGAAGGCCACGGGCCGCGTCAGCAGGCCAATGAGAATAAGGAGCCCGCCGACAAGCTCCAGAAGAGCCGCGAAAAGCATCAGCGGCGGCAGCGAGCCCGCCATCTGTTCAGCCGGGAAAGCGAAAAGCTTCATGGTGCCGTGCTCGATAAACAGCAGCGCGGTGATGATTCTGAGAGCGGCCAGCCCATAGGGGCGATAGGCGGAAAGACGCTCGAAAGTTGACATTAAACCTCTCCATTAAAGAAATTGCAGCCGAGCGTTAGCCCGTCCCCGGCCCTGATTGAACACACGGATCGCTGACGGCCGTTCACTTTTTCGACAGCAAGCAACACGCGGCCAAATGTCAGAGCGGGATGTTGTCGTGTTTCTTCCAGGGATTGGCGAGATCCTTGTTGCGCAGCATCTTCAGTCCGCGCGCCAGCCGCCGCCGGGTCGAATGCGGCATGATCACCTCGTCGATATAACCGCGCTCTGCAGCGACGAAGGGCGAGAGGAACCTGTCCTCGTACATTTTCGTATGGGCGGCGATCTTCTCCGGATCGGCAATATCCTTGCGGAAGATGATCTCGACCGCGCCCTTGGCGCCCATCACCGCGATCTGCGCCGTCGGCCAGGCATAGTTCAGGTCGCCCCGCAGATGTTTTGACGCCATCACGTCGTAGGCGCCACCAAAGGCTTTCCTGGTGATGACGGTGAGCTTCGGCACCGTCGCCTCGGCATAGGCGAAGAGCAGCTTGGCGCCATGCTTGATCAGGCCGCCATATTCCTGCGCCGTACCCGGCAGAAATCCCGGCACGTCGACGAAGGTGACGATCGGAATGTTGAAGCAGTCGCAGAAGCGCACGAAGCGCGCCGCTTTGCGCGAGGCGTCGCTGTCGAGCACGCCGGCCAGCACCATCGGCTGGTTGGCGACGAAACCGACGGTGGAGCCTTCGACGCGGCCGAAGCCGCAGACAATGTTTTTGGCAAAGCTCTCCTGGATCTCGAAGAAATCCCCCTCGTCCGCCACCTTCCGGATGAGTTCCTTGATAT
Organism: Rhizobium esperanzae; assembly: GCF_002204185.1. Taxonomy (GTDB): domain Bacteria; phylum Pseudomonadota; class Alphaproteobacteria; order Rhizobiales; family Rhizobiaceae; genus Rhizobium; species Rhizobium esperanzae. The sequence continues at coordinate 10,019 of NZ_MXPU01000028.1, forward strand.
CGTAGGGCTTGTTGGCGCTCGCCGGCACCAGGGTGTCGAGCGACGCATCGGTCTCGGTCACCGACTGGTAACATTCGATCTCCGGCAACGGCGAAGTGTTCGAAAGCGGCAGGAAATCGATCAGCCGGCGCACCTGCAACAGCGTATCGACATCATTCTCATAGGCGCCGTCGGCAATCGACGAGCGCACCGTATGCACCACGGCGCCGCCGAGCTCTTCGGCCGTCACCGTCTCGTTGGTCACAGTTTTCACCACGTCGGGGCCGGTGACGAACATGTAGGAGGTATCGCGCACCATGAAGATGAAATCGGTCATGGCAGGCGAATAGACGTCACCACCGGCACAGGGACCCATGATCACCGATATCTGCGGGATGACGCCGGAGGCCAGCACGTTGCGCTGGAAGACTTCGGCGTAGCCACCGAGGGCCGCCACACCTTCCTGGATTCGGGCGCCGCCGGCATCGTAGATGCCGACGATCGGCGCGCGGTTCTTCAGCGCCATGTCCTGCACCTTCATGATCTTCTCCGCATGCGCTTCCGAAAGCGAGCCACCGAAGACGGTGAAGTCCTTGGCGAAGACGAAGACCGTGCGGCCGTTGACCGTGCCCCACCCGGTGACGACGCCGTCGCCGGCGATACGGCTCTTATCCATGCCGAAATCGGTGGAGCGGTGCTCCACGAACATGTCGAACTCTTCGAAGGAGCCCTCGTCGAGAAAGAGGTCGATGCGCTCACGCGCCGTCAGCTTGCCGCGCTTGTGCTGAGCATCGATGCGCTCCTTCCCGCCGCCGAGGCGGGCGATGCCGCGGCGGCGTTCCAGTTCCTCGAGAATTTCCTTCATGCGATCTCTCCTCGCCGCTCTCGCGGTCGAATGCGCTAGCGGTTGCGTCCGCTAAGTGAGAAAACCGAGCGAATCCGCGCAGCGACGTCCTCGGCCATGATGTCGTCGGCAAGTTTCGGATCGGCGGCGATACTGGTTACGTCGAAGGCGCTGACGGCGATCACCGAGCCATCCTCGACCGAAGCCGCGTCGACGCTGATTTTGGCGACGTTGCGGTCCTTTTGGAAACCGAGTCCCTTTTGAATCGAAACCACGCGAATTGTCAGCACCACCCGCGGCAGCACGGTGTCGCGCATCGTTGCATTGATCGCGGCATTGACGCGGTCGTTGATTCCGGCAAGCAACTCGGCCGGGATGTTCGGGCCGGAGAGAACGACGGCGCTGCGCACATCATAGAGCGGCGCCTTCGGCTTGTTGGCCGAGAGGCTGCCGCAGGCCGTCAGCGCAATACAGACGAGCACGGTCCGGCAAAAACACGACCTCAGCCAATCCATCGCAAAATCCCGCACCACCCCGTTGGAGTCGCAGATTTCGCCATAATGTCTGAGAAGGCAATATGTTTCAGGCGCTTAGGGCGAAAAAAACATCCGCTGCCGCCTTGAACTCGGCAAAGCGCTTGGCTCTTCGCTCCTCGGCTTCTTCGTCGCGCCCCCAATGCTCGATCGTCCAGTCTTCGTCGAGATGAGCAAGCGACCACGCCTCCCCCACCGTCACCCGGCCCTCGGCCAAGGCAACCGCCAGGATCGCCGAGCCGGTCAGCGTCGTGACCGTATGGAGGGCGGCGAGCGCCATCGGACTCTGATGCCGCGCCAGCGTCACGGCAAAGGCCGCGGTCGCCTCACGCGGCTGTTCGTGATGCATCACCCCCTCGACGAGAATGAAACGGGCGCCGAGATCGCTGGCCGCCCAGTCGATAATCGGGTCCCAACGTTGCCTCTGGCGCTCGACCAGCAGCTCCGGCCCGTCAGCGCGGTAGCAGATGAGGTCGCTCGAGGAAAAGCGGAGAATATCTTCGAAGATCGCCTGCGTATTGGTTGCCACGCCGTCGAGCGCAGTGTTGACCAGCCGGGTCACCGGCATGGTGGTCGGATCGATTTCCTCGCCCTGCTCCCGCCATTCGGCGGCGACAAGCCGTGCGAGCGCCTCTGTGGGAACGGCAAGAACCTGCCGTGCCGGCGTGCGCACCGACTTGCCGTCGAGCGTGATCGCGAAGCTGCCCTCGTCCTCGCTGACCGCCACGTCGGTATAGAAACGCTTCGGCAGCGGCTTCTTCATCTGGATCTGGGCCCGGCGGATGGGATCGGGATGGCTCAGGCCCTCGGAAAGATCGTTCAGCAGATCGCGCATGGGCTCACCTCAGGAAAAATGGCGCAATATCTCGTTCGGATGGTAGGCGATCGCATCGGCGCCGTTGGCGATCAGCTCATCCACGCTGGCATAGCCCCAGGCAACACCGATCGCCTTGGCGCCGGCAGCCTTTGCCATCTGCATATCGTAAACCGCATCGCCAATGACAATGGTATCGGCGGCATTCATCCCGGTTTCGTCGCAACATTCCGTCACCATGGCCGGATGCGGCTTGGAGGGGCAGTCGTCGGCGGTGCGCGCAACGATAAAATGCTTGTCGAAGCCGTGCGTCTCCATCACCAGCTTCAGCCCGCGCCGCGATTTGCCGGTCACCGCCCCGATCAGCAGATCCTCGCGGCCGCTGATCGCGTCGATCATCTCGCGGATGCCGGCAAACAGCGGCTCTCTGTGGTCGAGATCCCTACGCACGATCGTAAACAGCGATTTGTAATGCGCCGTTATGTCGATGTCTTCCTGCTCGACATGCGGCCTGCCCTGCATGCGGGCGATAGCGATATCCAGCGACAGGCCGATAATGGCCTTGGTGTCGACAAATCGAGGCTCCGCCTTGCCGAACTTCTCGAAAGTGCGGCGCATGGTTTCGTGGATGAGCCCGGCACTGTCGACCAACGTGCCGTCGCAATCAAAGAGCGCAAGTTTCATGCTTCGTCGTCCAGGATAGGGGCCGAATTTTCATCGAAGCCGAGCAGGTTCCAGCTCTGCACCATGTGCGGCGGCAAAGGCGCGGTGACGCGCAGCCGGCCGCCCGAGGGATGCGGAATGTCGATATGGCGGGCGTGGAGATGCAGCCGCTTCTGGATACCGCCGGGAAAATCCCAGTTCGGATCGTCGTCGAAATATTTGGGATCGCCGATGATCGGATGGCCGATGTGCAAGGCATGGACACGAAGCTGGTGGGTGCGCCCCGTATAGGGCTCCATCTCCAGCCAGGCGAGACGTTGCGCCGCCGTCTCGACGATGCGGTAGTAGGACACGGCATGATCGGCGCCCTCTTCGCCATGCTTGGCGATGCGCATGCGGTCGCCGTCGGCCGTCGGCTCCTTGACGAGCCAGGTCGAAATCTTGTCCTCACGCTTGCGCGGCACCCCTTTCACCAGAGACCAATAGGTCTTCTTCGTATCGCGCTCGCGGAAGGCGGCCGTCAGCTTCTGTGCCGCACCCCGGGTGCGGGCGATGACGAGCACGCCTGACGTGTCGCGGTCGAGGCGATGGACGAGGCGCGGCTTCTCGCCCTTCGGGCTGGTCCAGGCATCGAGCATCTGGTCGATATGTCTGGCGACGCCGGAGCCGCCCTGCACGGCAAGGCCGGGCGGCTTGTTGAGGACGATCACCTTTTCGTCCTCATGCAGCACCATGCGCGACAGGAGTTCGAAATCGCTGGAATGCTTGAGATCCTTGCCGGCGATCGGACCGGATTTCAGCTTTGCATCGACGTCGAGCGGCGGCACGCGCACCGTCTGGCCGGGCTGCACGCGTGCATCCGATTTCACGCGTCCGCCGTCGACGCGTATCTGGCCGGAGCGCAGCAGCTTCTGCAGCGGACCGAAGCCGAGCCCGGGAAAATGCACCTTGAACCAGCGATCGAGCCGCATGCCCGCCTCGTCGAGTTCAACCTTGATATGTTCTATGCCAGCCATGAATAGTCTTTCGGAAATTGCAGCGCGGGCCAAGCCGGCGTTCTGGCCGCAGCCTTAGAGCATTTTCATGCAAAACGGAAATCGGAATCAGACCAAAGCACGCATGATAGCGAGGCCCGCGAACACTGCCGCCATCGAAAGGCCGACGCTGGCTGCTATGTAGATGCCGCCGGCGACCGTCTCGCCGCGTTCGAAGAGCGAGATGGCGTCGAGCGAGAAAGCCGAGAAGGTGGTGAAGCCGCCGAGAAAACCGGTGATCAGCAGCAGGCGCAGTTCCACCGATGCGTTGAACTTCCGCGCGACCAGTTCGGCGAAGACACCGATGGCGAAACAGCCGACGACATTGACGGCGAGAGTCCCCCAGGGAAAGGCCGGCCCCATCAGCCTCAGCGCCCATTGGCCGACAAAATATCTGAGGACGGAACCGATGGCGCCGCCGACGGCGACGAGGAGAGCCTGGATCATGGGCGGGATATCCGAGTTTGAGACGCATCCGAACGTGACGGACTAAAATTCTTTCAATTCAGTAAAATGCCAGCGACTTTCTTATGCCGGCGCCAAGATCCTGTCGATACTGTGCCGGCATGACCCAGCTCCTGTCCATTTCGGCAAGCACCGCCGCCATTGCCCTGGAAACGCTGAGAATACCGCAGCGCGTCGCCACGAGCACCGCCGCCCGCGATGCGCGCCGTCTCGCCGACCGGCAGTCGAAGGTCGAAGGCACCGAGGGAATCGACGATCCCGCCAGCATCATCCAGTCGACCGAAGTGGCGCTCGATCTGATGGAGAAGGGCAATCGCCAGCCGCAGGCCGGCCTCAAGCAGGCGCTGCAGTCCTACGAAGACGTCTAAGAAAACCGCCTTTCCAGCGAAAAGCCCGCGTCGCGGGCTTTTCTGTCTTAACCGGCCTGTACTCACTTGCCTTGCGCCGAAAGTACCTGCAACACCAAGTCAATCTTGCCGGCTTTCTCGAAGCTCAGCGTCACCGGCACCGTATCGCCCTGCTTGAACGGGGTCTTCACCTTCTGGAACATCAGATGCAGGTTGCCGGGCTCGAGCTTTAGGGTCTCGCCCGCGGCAATGGCGACGCCATCCTTCAGCTGGCGCATCCGCATGACATTGTCCTTCGTCGCCATCTCGTGAATCTGAACCTCGCCGGCCACCGGGGAAGACACCGATACCAGGCGATCATCCGTCTTGCCGTTGTTCTTCACCGTGAAAAAGCCGCCGCCGACCGGCTGGCCGGGCAGCATCGCCTTGGCGAAGGCGCCGGAGATTTCAAGGTCGCCGGCCTTGACCGTTTCTCCGGCCTGCGCCCCAGCCGCCATGGCGGACATGTCCATGCCGGCTTTGCCGGTCGTGTCCATGCCGGGCATGCTCATCCCAGCCATGTCATCATGGTCGTGGCCATGATCTTCGCCGGCAACCACTTTCAGCAGCGGCGCCGGACTTTTCAGCTCATGCGCATCGCCGCCGGCCGTTGCTACCTGATCCCAGGCCGTGACCACATCGCCGCACAGCTGCGTCACCGGAAAGGCGAGCGAGCTGCCGGCTTCGACGCCCGAAACCTTCCCCTGGATGACGAAGGTATCGTAGAAATCATCAGAAAGATTGCCGTTCTTCCAGCGGATCTCGATGGCGCCTGCCTTCACCTTGTCGCCATGATTGTCGTAGGTCTTCTGGTAGTCGCCCTTGATCACTTCGAGCTCCCAGCCAGCCTTTGGCTGCGGTTTGGCGAAGACGAAACCTTCCGGCAGTTTCACCCGCACTTCCGTGGTCGCCTTGCCATCGCAGCCATGCGGCACCTGCAGCGTGGCGAGAATCGTGGTGTCCAGCGGCACCTCGCGGTCGAGGAAGCTGACATGCGCCTCGGCGCCGGCGAAGGCGGTTGCGGAAAGAAGCGCGGCAAGCGCGAAAGTCTTGATTGTTTTCATCGGATATCTCCTCGCCGGCCGCGATCTTCTTTTGGGCGAACCGGCATTCTGCATCTTAGTTTGCGGAGGCAGATCAGATGAGGGAAGGAGGCGCACGCGAATTTGCCCGGCTGACGGCGCTGACGCCGGCAACGGCTGCGGCCTCGATCGGGGCATTGACGAGCGAGGCGAGCTTGCGCTCGAGCCACGAACACGCATCCGGTGTCGGCAGAATCACCGAGGCAGACAGCCGGCAGGCTTCGCAATTCGGCTTGAAACCGACAGTCTTGCCTTCGGCCTCCTTCACGGTGACGCAGAGCGAGGCAAAGGTGCCATCCGGCAGCATGTAGGCCGCGGCATCATAACCATCGGAAGCGATAGCCTGCGGCGCTTGATGGGCGAATCCGAGCAAAAGCAGGCCCAAGGCGCAAAGCATGCGCAGGAAGAGCGTCGCTTTCAGTCCTGTCCGCCGCATGAGATCCCCTTCAACAGCATGTCGCGATAGCCGTTTTCCCAGCCGAATGCAAAAGCAGATTTGCCGCAGATCGCGCCCTCCCCTGACTATGGCGACAAAAATTTGTCAGGTCACGACATTTGGCCTTGCCAAGCGCTGCGCCCGCCGGATAATTGCGGCCAACCCTGTTGGGAGAATCCGGTGCTTGTGCCACCGGTGCCGAAGGAGCAACCGCCCCGGAAACTCTCAGGCCAAAGGACCAGCAAGGGGGCAGACGGAACTCTGGAGAGAAGCGTTCTCGAAACGCTCGCCGAAGGGATAACAATCTCAGGCAAAGGGACAGAGGGGGCTCAGGAGAGAAGCGCGCAGCCGCGCCTTCAGATTTGAGCCCGCGCCTTAGCAAAAGGCGCAAACCCCGGAGGCGTCGTTTGGACGATACTGCTGCCCTGAAGAAAACCCCGCTGCATGCCCTGCATCTCCAGCTCGGCGCCCGCATGCTGCCGTTTGCGGGTTACGACATGCCGGTGCAATATCCGGCGGGCGTCATGAAGGAACATCTTCATACCCGCGCCGAGGCTGGCCTCTTCGACGTCTCCCACATGGGCCAGGTCATCGTGAAGGCGAAGTCGGGCAGCTACGAGGATGCGGCGTTGGCGCTCGAAAGCCTGGTGCCTGTCGATATTCTCGGGCTCCCGGAAGGCCGCCAGCGCTACGGCTTCTTCACCGACGATACCGGCGGCATTCTCGACGATCTGATGATCACCCATCTCGATGATCACCTTTTCGTCGTCGTCAACGCGTCCTGCAAGGAGGCCGATCTCGCCCATCTGCAGGCCCATATCGCCGACCAGTGCGACATCACCCCTTTGAACCGCGCGCTGATCGCGCTGCAGGGACCGCGTGCGGTCGAGGTTCTCGCCGAACTCTGGGCCGACGTCGCGGCGATGAAATTCATGGATGTGCGCCACTGCCGCCTGCATGACGTTTCCTGCCTTGTCTCACGCTCCGGCTATAGCGGCGAGGACGGCTTCGAAATCTCGGTCCCAGCTGACAAGGCCGAAGATGTCGCGATGCGGTTGCTTGAACATCCGGACGTCCAGGCGATCGGCCTCGGCGCCCGTGACTCCCTGCGACTGGAAGCCGGCCTCTGCCTTTATGGCAACGACATCGATACCACCACCTCGCCGGTCGAGGCTGCACTCGAATGGGCGATCCAGAAGGCGCGCCGCGCCGGCGGCGCACGCGCCGGCGGTTTTCCGGGCTCCGGCCGCATCCTCTCCGAACTCGAAAACGGCGCCGCCCGCCGCCGTGTCGGCCTGAAGCCGAAAGGCAAGGCGCCGGTGCGCGGCCATGCCAGGCTTTATGCCGATGCCGAGGGCCAGACCGAAATCGGCGAAGTCACCTCGGGCGGCTTCGGCCCCAGCGTCGAAGGTCCCGTCGCCATGGGCTATCTGCCGGTCTCGCATGCGGCGGCAGGCACCCAGGTCTATGCCGAAGTGCGCGGCAAGTTCCTGCCCGTCGTTGTCTCCGCCCTGCCCTTCGTGACGCCGACCTACAAACGCTGAAACCCTGTTTTCCGAAAGGATTTTTCCATGCTGAAATTTACCGCTGAACATGAATGGCTCGAACTCGACGGCGATGTCGCAACCGTCGGCATCACCACCTACGCCGTCGAACAGCTCGGCGATCTCGTCTTCGTCGAACTGCCCGAAGTCGGCAAGAGCTTTGCGAAGAACGACGATGCGGCAACCGTCGAATCCGTCAAGGCAGCCTCAGAGGTCTATTGTCCGCTCGACGGCGAGATCACCGCGGTCAACGAAGCGATCGTTGCCGATCCCTCGCTCATCAACTCCGATCCTCAAGGCGCCGGCTGGTTCTTCAAGCTCAAGCTCAAGAACCCCGCCGATGCCGACGGCCTGCTCGACGAGGCCGCCTACAAGGAGCTCACCGCGTAATGACGACGCCGACCGAATTCCAGTTCACCGACTATCAGCCCTACGATTTCGCCAATCGCCGTCACATCGGCCCCTCGCCGGCCGAAATGACCGACATGCTGAAGGTGATCGGCTATAGCAGCCTCGACGGCTTGATCGACGCGACGCTGCCGTCCGCCATCCGTCAGCAGGCGCCGCTCGTCTGGGGCGCGCCGATGACCGAGCGTGAGGCGCTCGACAAGCTGCGCGAGACGGCCAACAAGAACAAGGTGCTGGTTTCGCTGATCGGCCAGGGTTACTACGGCACAATCACGCCGCCGGTCATCCAGCGCAACATCCTGGAAAATCCTGCTTGGTATACAGCCTATACGCCCTATCAGCCCGAGATCAGCCAGGGCCGTCTCGAGGCGCTCCTGAACTACCAGACGATGGTCTGCGACTTGACCGGCCTCGATGTCGCCAACGCCTCGCTGCTCGACGAGGCGACCGCCGCCGCCGAAGGGATGGCGATGGCCGAGCGCGTCTCCAAGTCGAAGGCGAAGGCCTTCTTCGTCGATGCCGACTGCCATCCGCAGACCATCGCCCTCATCCGCACCCGCGCCGAGCCGCTCGGCTGGCAGGTCATCGTCGGCAATCCCTTCACCGATCTCGATCCCGTCGACGTCTTCGGGGCGATCTTCCAGTATCCCGGCACCCATGGTCACGTGCATGATTTCACTGGCCTGATCGCACGCCTGCACCAGGCCGGCGCCATCGCTGTGGTCGCGGCCGATATCCTGGCGCTGACGCTCTTGAAATCGCCCGGCGAAATGGGCGCCGATATCGCCATCGGCTCCTCGCAGCGCTTCGGCGTTCCCGTCGGCTACGGCGGTCCGCATGCCGCCTATATGGCGGTCAAGGACGCCATTAAGCGTTCCATGCCCGGCCGCCTCGTGGGTGTGTCCGTCGATGCCCGCGGCAACCGCGCCTACCGCTTATCGCTGCAGACCCGCGAGCAGCATATCCGCCGCGAAAAGGCGACATCGAACATCTGCACTGCCCAGGTACTGCTCGCCGTCATGGCCTCGATGTACGCCGTCTTCCACGGTCCGAAGGGCATCAAGGCGATCGCCCAGCAGGTGCACCAGAAAGCCGTGCTGATGGCCAAGGGCCTGGAAAAGCTCGGCTACAAGGTGGAGCCCGAAAGCTTCTTCGACACGATCACCGTCGATGTCGGCCACATGCAGGGCCTGATCCTGCGCGCCGCCGTCGCCGAGGGCGTCAATCTGCGCAAGGTCGGCGAAACCGGAATCGGCATCAGCCTCGACGAGCGCACGCGCCCCGCGACGCTCGAAGCCGTCTGGCGCGCCTTCGGCGGCAATTTCAAGATCGCCGATTTCGAGCCGTCCTACCGCCTGCCGAAGGGCCTGCTCAGGACCAGCGAGTATCTCACTCATCCGATCTTCCACATGAACCGGGCCGAAAGCGAAATGACGCGCTACATCCGCCGGCTGTCCGATCGCGACCTCGCGCTCGATCGTGCGATGATCCCGCTCGGCTCCTGCACGATGAAGCTCAATGCCACGGCGGAAATGCTGCCGATCACCTGGCCGGAATTTTCCGATATCCATCCCTTCGTGCCGGCAGACCAGGCGCTCGGCTACCGCGAGATGCTTGATGATCTCACCGAAAAACTCTGCGCGGTCACCGGCTACGACGCCTTCTCGATGCAGCCTAATTCCGGCGCGCAAGGCGAATATGCGGGCCTATTGACGATCCGCAACTATCACATCGCCAATGGCGAAGGCCATCGCGACGTCTGCCTGATCCCGACTTCGGCACACGGCACCAACCCTGCCTCAGCGCAGATGGCCGGCATGAAGGTCGTCGTCATCAAGGTGCGCGAAAACGGCGACATCGACATGGAGGATTTCCGCGCCAAGGCCGAGGAGCACGCGGCCAATCTCTCCTGCTGCATGATCACCTATCCCTCGACGCACGGCGTGTTCGAAGAGACGGTCAAGCAAATCTGCGAACTGGTGCATCAGCACGGCGGCCAGGTCTATCTCGACGGCGCCAACATGAACGCCATGGTCGGCCTGTCACGCCCCGGTGACATCGGCTCCGACGTTTCCCACCTCAACCTGCACAAGACCTTCTGCATCCCGCACGGCGGCGGCGGCCCCGGCATGGGCCCGATCGGCGTCAAGGCGCATCTGGCGCCGCACCTGCCGGGCCACCCGGAGACCGACGGCCGGCCGGGTGCCGTTTCGGCCGCAGCCTTCGGCTCGGCGTCGATCCTGCCGATCTCCTGGAGCTATTGCCTGATGATGGGTGGCGAAGGTCTGACGCAGGCGACCAAGGTGGCGATCCTCAACGCCAACTATATCGCCGCCCGGCTGAAGGGCGCTTACGATGTGCTCTACAAGTCGAAAACCGGCCGTGTCGCGCATGAATGCATCATCGACACCCGCCCGCTGGTCGACAGTTCAGGCGTGACCGTCGACGACGTCGCCAAGCGCCTGATCGACTGCGGCTTCCATGCGCCGACCATGAGTTGGCCGGTCGCCGGCACGCTGATGATCGAGCCGACGGAAAGCGAGACCAAGGCCGAGCTCGACCGCTTCTGCGAGGCGATGCTGGCGATCCGCGAGGAAGCCCGTGCCATCGAGGACGGCCGCATGGACAAGGCCAACAACCCGCTGAAGAACGCCCCGCACACGGTGGAAGACCTCGTCGGCGAATGGGATCGGCCTTACAGCCGGGAACAGGCCTGCTTCCCGCCCGGCGCCTTCCGCGTCGACAAATACTGGTCCCCGGTCAACCGCGTCGACAATGTCTACGGTGACCGCAACCTGATCTGCACCTGCCCGCCGGTGGAAAGCTACGCAGAGGCTGCGGAATAACAGCAATTGCACAGGCCCTCCCGCGCCGTTCGGGAGGGCTAACACGCCGCCTTGCGCAGGTTGCAACCGGCGCAATGAACCAAATGTACCTTTCGCGGCATTGGATTCAAATTTAACCTTTCTTAGCAAGTCTCTGTTAGCAATTCAAAATGGGCAATTTTCCTTGCCGAAAACGTCACCGTCGATCTTGGTTTGCGTGCAGGTTCTTATGCGTTCATCGGCTGTATCAGCAATTCTCCTCGCCGCCGTGATCCTGTCGGGATGCTCCACGAGCTCTGGCGCCGAAGACGTGCTCACCCCTGTACCGTCCAAGGAAACCACAAACGCCATCGCGAAGCCGAGCGGTCCGATACCGGCCGCCGCCGTTGGCGAAGCCGCCCCACAGGCAAGCCCGCCGCAGGAAGCATTGAGCTGGACGGGACCGGTTCCGGAACCGCAGGCGCTGGTGCCGGCGGAAAGACCGGTTGGCATGCCGATGCCGACGGAAAGGCCGGTTGCGATGTTGATGCCAGCCAATCCGGGGATCGACCCGGATCCAGGCTCGAAATCACCGACGCGCTCGCGGATTTATAGCCACCGCTTCCGCGACGCCAAGCCGATCAACTTCGGCAGGACGTCACCGAGAAAACTTGCCGTGCATGGCGTCGACGTCTCGCGCTGGCAGGGCGAGATCGATTGGGAAACTCTCAGGCAGCAGGGGGCCAACTTCGTCTACATCAAGGCGACGGATGGCGGCGATCACCTCGATCCGATGTTCAGGAAGAACTGGCGCCGCGCCAAGGAAGCCGGCCTGAAACACGGCGCCTATCACTTCTTCTACTGGTGCCGGACGGCCGGCGAACAGGCCGACTGGTTCATCCGCAACGTTCCGAAGGAAGCCAACGCGCTTCCGCCGGTCATCGACGTCGAATGGAACGGCGAATCGAGCTGCAAGCGGCGCATTTCCCCCGCCCGCGTCCGGGAAAAGATGCAGGTCTTCATGGACAAGCTGGAGCGTCATTATGGCCAGCGCCCGATCATCTACACGGCACCGGACTTCTACCGCGACAATTTGAAGGGCCAGATGCTCGACTATCCCTTCTGGCTGCGCTCGGTCGCCGCTCACCCCTCCAAGGTCTATCCCGGCCGCAAGTGGCTGTTCTGGCAATATTCCGGCTCCGGCCTATCCGACGGCGTCGACGGCAAGATCGACCTCAACGTCTTCAACGGCAGCGAAAGCGACTGGCACGATTGGGTGGCGTCGCGATAGCGATGGCCCGCCGTGCCACTCCGGAACAGGCGAAACGACCGAACGCGTATCCGCTAGGTCTTTGCTAACGCAATGCCTTCAGCATTCCCTAAATGCTTGCAGGTAAAAGACGATCATCCAGTTCTGGGGAAACGGCTGATGAGCATATCCGGGATTACCAACACTGCTCTTTCGGGAATGCGGGCGCAGACGATGCGGATCGGCGCGATCGCCAACAACGTCGCAAATAGCAGCACGCCTGACTACGCAAGGCTGAACACCAGCCTCACCGCCGCTGCATCAGGCGGCGTCCAGGCGACAGTCAGCCCGACGGGGTCGGATGTCGACCCGGCCACCGAACTAACCGATCTCATCGAAGCCGAACAGGCCAACAAGGCGAACGCAGTGGTCTTCGAGACCGGCGCGGACATGTGGGAAATGCTGATGAGCATTAAGCGCGACTGAATGCGACTCTCAAACTCGTCGTGCTGTTATAAATCTGCTTTGCATCGGACCTATGTCGATCTGCCGATTGCGCCGGCCGTCGCGAAATCAGCCGCTCTGTTAGCGGAATTGCCCGTTACGCGCTTACACATCATCTCAGGAAAGAATTCCGTTTGCGCCGCACCACCTTATCAATTCTTCTGAATTTGGCCCTGATAACCAGTGCTGGCGCTAACGAAGACCTTTTCGGTGTTTGGCGTGACCTGTTCACACGCTGTCGAATTGCCATGGAGACGGGCAAAGACTTTGATGCAACAGGACTACGCGACCTTGGGCGTGACGTTAGAACGGCGGCCCCGGTGACCGCACATGGGGTACCCTTTCCGCTTCTGCATGGGTACAAAATGGCTGAACAGCGCTGGGAGGTTCCCGGAGCTCGATTCGTTGTCGTGGAAATCGAGTATCCACCCGATCATGGCAAATCGCGACGTGCGTGCAAACTCGAACTCGCTCAGGGAGCAAAGCCGATCTCGGCAGGCGAAGAAAACCAACTGAGGACGGCATTTCTTGCCGAGCGAGATGTACTCCTCGGCACTGGGCGCTACGAGCGGTGGAACCCGGACCCCATATTTTCCACCAACCTGGGTGTTCGGTTAGCCGAGAAAAATCCTTCGGACTGCCGCGTCGTTTCTCTCATGCAAATCGAGACCCGATCCCAATCGCCATCGTTTTTCGCGACAGGCACCGCCGAACAAGACGCAGCCTGTGGTGCAGCGCCTCGTTTTGCTCATCCATAAAATAGAAAGCCGCGATCTTAACGGAGCCAAACCGGCTTCATCAGGAACGGATAGCGGCTAATTTCAGCGTGTGAGAGCGATGTCAGGAATGCGCCGGCTCGTTTTGGCGCTGTGCAGCAAGGGCAGCGAGATCGGCGGGTTTCAGTTCTACGGATTCACCGCAGCCGCAGGCCGATGTCTGGTTGGGGTTGGTGAAGGTGAAGCCGGAGCGGAGCGTCGTCTGCTCGAAACCCATTTCGGTGCCGAGCAGGTAAAGTACGGCTGAGGGTTCGACCCAGACCTTGGCGCCGTCGCGCTCGATCAGATCGTCCTTGGCATTCGGCTCGGTCACCAGGTCGATGGTATATTCCATCCCGGCGCAGCCGCCCTTCTTGATGCCGACACGAACCCCTTTCGCTTCCGGTCCGGAATTTTCGACGATCGCCTTGACGCGAGCGGCAGCCCCGTCCGTCATGCTCATCACTGCAAAGCCCATCGGCTTCATCTCCTTCCACAACCGGGGTCAAGATCCGGTGCTTCGTGAATCAAATGTAGTCGCCCGAGGTAAACGGATCAATACCGCGCGCGGTACTGCGTACTAGCGCAGCTCAGTACCGGTTCAGTACCAGCCGACGGCGACCTGCGCCTCCTCGGACATGCGGTCCGGCGTCCATGGCGGATCGAAGGTCATTTCGACCTCGACGCCCGACACACCTTCGACGGCGCCAACGGCATTCTCCACCCAGCCCGGCATCTCGCCGGCAACCGGGCAGCCGGGCGCGGTCAGCGTCATCATGATCTTCACCATCCTGTTGTCCTCGATGTCGATCTTGTAGACCAGGCCGAGTTCGAAGATGTCGGCAGGGATTTCCGGGTCGTAGACGGTCTTCAGCGCGGCGATGACGTCATCGCTCAGCCGCGCCAGTTCATCGGCCGGGATGCTGGAATGCACGATGCCTTCGCGCACGTCGATCTTCTGTTCGCTTTCGTCCAGGCTCATCACGGACACTCCTCAGGCAAAGAACTTGCGCGCATAATCAAGCGCATCAGCCAGCGCATCGACCTCGGCGCGGGTATTGTACATGCCGAACGATGCACGGCATGTGGAGGTGACGCCGAAGCGTTTCAAGAGCGGCATGGCGCAATGCGTGCCGGCCCGCACGGCAATTCCCTGCCGGTCGATCACCATCGAGACGTCATGGGCGTGGAGGCCGGCAAGCTCGAAGGAAAAAATGCTCCCCTTGCCGGCCGCCGTCCCGAACATCCGCAGCGAATTGACCGACCGGAGGCGCTCGGCTGCGTAAGCTGCAAGATCGGCCTCATGCCGGGCGATCGCCTCGCGGCCGATCTTCTCCATAAAGTCGAGCGCATAACCGAGCCCGATCGCCTGCACGATCGGCGGCGTGCCTGCCTCGAAGCGATGCGGCGGATCGTTGTAGGTGACCGCGTCCTCGGCGACTTCGAAGATCATCTCGCCGCCGCCCTGGAAGGGGCGCATCTGCGAGAGCCGCTCCTTCTTGCCGTAGAGTACACCGATGCCGGATGGGCCGTAGAGCTTGTGGCCGGTCATGACATACCAGTCGCAATCGATATCCTGCACGTCGACCGGCAGATGCACGGCGCCCTGGCTGCCGTCGATCAAGACCGGAATGCCGCGCTCATGGGCGATGCGGCAGACCTCCTTGACCGGAACGATCGTGCCGAGCGCATTCGACATATGGGTGATGGCGACGAGCTTGGTGCGCTCCGTCAGGCTCTTTTCGAAATCCTCGATATGGAAGGCGCCCTCGTCGTCAACAGGCACCCAGACCAGTTTCGCGCCCTGCCGCTCGCGGATGAAGTGCCAGGGCACGATGTTGGAGTGGTGCTCCATGATCGTCAGGACGATCTCGTCACCTTCGCCGATCTGAGGCATGCCCCAGCCGTAGGCGACCGTATTGATCGCTTCGGTCGAATTCTTGGTGAAGACGATGTCGTTGACCGAAGGGGCGTTGAGGAAGCGGCGCACCTTCTCGCGCGCAGCCTCGTAGGCATCCGTCGCGACATTGGAGAGATAATGCAGGCCGCGATGCACATTGGCATATTCATGGGCGTAGGCATGCGAGATGGCGTCGATCACCACCTGTGGCTTCTGGGCCGAGGCGCCGTTGTCGAGATAGACCAGCGGCTTGCCATGCACCTTCTCCGCCAGGATCGGAAAATCCCGGCGGATGGCTTCGACGTCGTATGGCGTGGCCGGCACGATCTTGTCCATTGTTATATCCGATCAGGCGTGCTTCTCGAGCCAGGCCGAGATCACGCCTTCCAGCGCCTCGACCAGGGCTTCGTCTTCCAGTTCCTCGACGATCTCGGCGACGAAGGCGTTGACGAGCATCGCCCGCGCCTTGTTCTCCGGAATGCCGCGCGCCATCATGTAATAGAGATGGTTGGCGTCGATATCGGTCACGGTCGCGCCATGGCCGCACTGGACGTCGTCGGCGAAGATCTCGAGCTCGGGCTTGACCGAGAACTCGGCATCGTCGGACATCAGCAGCGTATTGCAAGCCATCTTGGCGTCGGTCTTCTGCGCATCGGGCGCCACCCGGATCATGCCCTGGAAGACACCCTTGGCGCGGTCGAAGACGACGTTGCGAATCACTTCGGTCGAACCGGTATGCGGGACGTCGTGGCCGAGCACCATCGTCACGTCCGTATGGCTCTCGGCCCCGAGCAGGTTGATGCCGCGCAGCGTCAAATCGGCGCCCTCGCCCGTCACCTTGATGTGCAGTTCCTGGCGTACCAGCTTGCCGCCCGCATTAATGACGAACAGCCGGAGCTTGGCGTCGGCGCCGAGATCGACGCGGATCTGGCCGAGATGCGTATCGTCGGCGCCCTGCTGCTGCAGGATGATCCAGGTCAGCTCCGTGCCTTTGCCGACGGTAATGTCACTGATATGAGACACGAAGGCAGCGTCACCCGTCACCGAACGGTGACGTTCGATAACGGTTGCCTGGACGCCGGCGCCGAATGAAACGGGAAGGCGCGTATGCGTCTGCCCGCCGGCATGGATGAACTGGATCTCGAGCGGATCTTCAAGATCGGTATTATCAGGCACGTCGACCACATAACCGTCGCGCACGAAACTGCCATTGATGCGGCCGACCGCATCGTCGCCGCCGAGCGCATCGAGCCCGCCTGCGGCCGAGCCGTCGCGCAGACTTTCGCTATAGGCTGACACGCCGAGACCCTCTGCGGCCGCCTTCTGATTGGCATGGCCCTGGATCACCGCCAGCACACTGGAACCCGCGACGAGCGGCTCAAGCGGGTCGGAACCGGCGTCGCCGGCCTGCGACGGCAAGCCGCGCAGCAGGTTTTTGAAGTCAGTGTAATGCCAGGCTTCGATGCGGCGCGTCGGCAGGCCGGCCTTCTTCAGGTCATCGAGAAGCCGGTCGCGCAGCGCCGTCACCGCGCCATTGCCCGGCAGGTCACCGATCTGCTGGTTGAAGGCCTCGATCAGCGCCGTTTCGGCCGCGGTCAGGCGACTCGTCGTCTGCATGTTCATGGAGGTCGTCCTTTCCACCCGAACTCAGGCCGCCGCGCCGATGATATCGGCATAGCCGTTGGCTTCGAGCTCATGCGCCAGCGTCTTGTCGCCCGACTTGATCACCTGGCCCTTGTAGAGCACGTGAACGGTATCAGGCACGATATAGTCGAGCAGGCGCTGATAGTGGGTGATGACGACGACGGCGCGATCGGGCGAACGCAGCGCGTTGACGCCGTCGGCGACGATCTTCAGCGCGTCGATGTCGAGGCCGGAATCGGTTTCGTCGAGCACGCAGAGTTTCGGCTCAAGCAACGCCATCTGCAGGATCTCGGCGCGCTTCTTCTCGCCGCCGGAGAAGCCGACATTGAGCGGACGCTTCAGCATCTCGGTGTTGATCTGCAGCTTGGCCGCGGCATCCTTGACGCGGCGCATGAAATCCGGCGTCCTCAGCTCGTCTTCGCCGCGCGCCTTGCGCTGCTCGTTCATCGCCACCTTCAGGAACTGCATGGTGGCGACACCCGGGATTTCGACCGGATACTGGAAGGCGAGGAAAATGCCCTTGGCGGCGCGCTCGGAGGGATCGAGTTCGAGAATGCTCTCGCCGTTATAAAGAATATCGCCCTCGGTCACTTCATAGTCTTCACGGCCCGATAGCACATAGGAAAGCGTCGACTTGCCGGAGCCGTTCGGCCCCATGATCGCAGCCACTTCCCCGGCCTTCACCGTCAGGTTCAAACCACGGATAATCTCGGTGCCGTCTTCGGCAATG
Organism: Rhizobium esperanzae; assembly: GCF_002204185.1. Taxonomy (GTDB): domain Bacteria; phylum Pseudomonadota; class Alphaproteobacteria; order Rhizobiales; family Rhizobiaceae; genus Rhizobium; species Rhizobium esperanzae. The sequence continues at coordinate 27,793 of NZ_MXPU01000028.1, forward strand.
CGGGCATGAAGGTTTCTGATTTCAAGCATTTCGTTCTTCCTGTTCATAAAGCGGGTTCAAGTGCCGCCTGATTGACCGTTCGCACCGGTCTCGATCCGTCATCCTCGGGCTTGTCCCGAGGATCTAAGCCCTCAATTGTAATCACTCCACTCCCGCGTATTCGGATGCGGTCGATAGACATTCTCAATTTCATCGATGCGCTCGTAGAGGTCCATCCAGGTCGGATTGAGCTCCTCGACGAGCTTAATTTTCCATTCGCGCAAATAGCGCTTCAGCGACTTCTCCCGCTGGATCGCCAACACAATGTTGGGATGATACTCAAACCAGACGAGGTTTTTCGCTCTGTATTTCTCCGTAAAACCCTTATGGATTTCGCTGCGGTGTTCCCAAATGCGTCCCTGCAGATCGCTGGTGACGCCGGTGTAGATTACACCTCTTGGTTTGTCGGCCATCATGTAGACAAACCCGCTCATCCCATCCTCCGCAGACGTGCTTAGATCCTCGGGACAAGCCCGAGGATGACGGAAAACCGCTTAGCCGACACTCCCTTCAAGCGAGATGCTGATCAGCTTCTGCGCCTCGACGGCGAATTCCATCGGCAGTTCCTGCAGGACTTCCTTGACGAAGCCGTTGACGATCAGGGCGATCGCCGCTTCGGTCGGGATGCCGCGCTGCAGGCAGTAGAACAGCTGATCCTCGGAGATCTTCGAGGTCGTCGCTTCGTGCTCGAACTGCGCGGTCGAGTTCTTCGCCTCGATGTAGGGCACGGTGTGAGCGCCGCATTTGTCGCCGATCAGGAGCGAATCGCACTGGGTGAAGTTGCGTGCGTTCGACGCCTTACGGTGGGCCGAGACCTGACCGCGGTAGGTATTGTTGGAAACACCGGCGGCGATACCCTTGGAGACGATGCGGCTCGAGGTGTTCTTGCCGAGATGGATCATCTTGGTGCCGCTGTCGATCTGCTGATGGCCGTTGGAGACGGCGATCGAATAGAATTCGCCTCTGGAGTCATCGCCGCGCAGAATGCAGGACGGATATTTCCAGGTGATCGCCGAGCCGGTTTCGACCTGCGTCCAGGAGATTTTCGAGCGGTGACCGCGGCAATCGCCGCGCTTGGTGACGAAATTGTAGATGCCGCCCTTGCCTTCCTTGTCGCCCGGATACCAGTTCTGGACGGTGGAATACTTGATCTCGGCATCGTCGAGCGCCACGAGCTCGACCACGGCCGCATGCAGCTGGTTTTCATCGCGCTGCGGCGCCGTACAGCCTTCGAGGTAAGAGACGTAGGCGCCCTCTTCGGCGATGATCAGCGTGCGTTCAAACTGGCCGGTGCCCTTCTCGTTGATGCGGAAATAGGTGGAAAGCTCCATCGGGCAGCGAACGCCCTTCGGCACGAAAACGAAGGAGCCGTCGGTGAAAACAGCCGAATTCAGCGTCGCGTAATAATTGTCCGACGTCGGCACGACCGAGCCGAGATATTTGCGAACCAGATCGGGATGTTCGCGAATGGCTTCGGAGATCGACATGAAGATCACGCCTGCCTTCTTCAGCTCCGCCTTGAAGGTGGTGACGACCGAGACGCTGTCGAAAACGGCGTCGACGGCGATCTTCGGCTTCTCGACGCCGGCCAGGATTTCCTGCTCGCGCAGCGGGATGCCAAGCTTCTCATAGACCTTCAAGAGCTCCGGATCGACCTCGTCGAGCGACTTCGGACCCGGCGCGCTCTTCGGCGCGGCGTAATAGTGGATGTCGTTGAAATCGATCTTCGGATAATTGACGCGCGCCCAGGTCGGCTCTTCCAGCGTCAGCCAGCGCCGATAAGCCTCGAGACGCCATTCCAGCATCCACTCCGGCTCCTGCTTCTTGGCCGAAATGAAGCGGATGATATCCTCGGACAGGCCCTTCGGCGCCTTGTCCATTTCGATGACGGTCTCGAAACCGTATTTGTACTGGTCCACATCGATCAGGCGGACCTGGTCGATCGTTTCCTGCACGGCAGCCATTTCATTCTCCAATCTCGCCGGATACAAGGTCCGGCAGCTTGTAGCGCAAGGGCAAATCTCTTTGCCCTGATGTAAGAGGCCAAAAGGGACTTTTCAGCCCGATTGGCAAGCAGAAATTTGCGTTTCCGCAAGTTTATGATGCGGTCAGGCCGCCTCGCCCGCCGACCTGCGCCGGCAGGCGATCTTCGCGAAGGCGGCAATCGCCCTATCGATATCCTCTTCCGCTGTGGAAAAGCCGAGCGAGATACGCAATGCCCCCAGCTTGGCGTCACGCCCCATCGCCGTCAGCACATGGCTTTCGCCGACCTTGCCGGATGAGCAGGCGGAGCCCGCCGAAAGGGCGACGCCTTCAAGATCGAAAGCGATCTGCCCAGTCTCCGCCTTCAGGCCAGGGAGCGTGAAAAAAATCGTGTTGGCGACCCTCGGACCACCGGCGCCGTGGATGATGACATCGGGCGCGGCAGCGTGCATGCCGGCTTCCAGCCTGTCGCGCAGCGCAGCAATCGCAGCGTTCCGTTCCTCAAGATCCTGAAGCACCGCTTCCGCTGCAGCTCCGAAGCCAATCAGCGCCAGCGAATTCTGCGTTCCCGAGCGGTGACCTTTCTCCTGCCCGCCGCCCCGGATCAGCGCCTTCGGCATCAGTGCCTCGCCGCGCGCGATCAGTGCACCCGCCCCCTTCGGTCCACCGATCTTGTGAGAGGAGACGATGATGAAATCCGCGCTGACGCGTTCGATCTCGATCGGCAGACGACCGGCCGCCTGCACGGCGTCGACGACAAAGAGACCGCCGTGCGCCCGCACAATCTTGGCCGCTTCTTCGACCGGCTGGACGATGCCCGTCTCGTTGTTGACGAACATAATCGCCACCATCGGAAGACCTGTCGATTTGTCATGGGCATCGAGCAATGCGGCCAGCGCTTGCAGATCGACGATACCGGCGTCCGTCACCGGGATCTCGGTCGTGCGGTCCTTCGGGAATCGACCTCCCTCTCGTACAGCCAGGTGCTCGACGGCGGAAAAATAGAGGTGCCCGAGTTGAAGCGGCGTGCGGCCCATACGAAAATCCGGCGTCAGCACCAGATTGGCGGCTTCCGTCGCGCCGCTGGTGAAGATCACGTTGCCCGGATCGGTGCCGGCAAGAGCGGCCACCTTGCGCCGTGCGCCTTCGATGGCGGCGCGGGCGGCACGCCCCTCCCCATGCACGCTGTTCGGGTTGCCGAATATGTCGATGGCGCGCATGATCGCCTCGCGTGCTGCGGGGTGCAGCGGCGCTGTGGCATTCCAGTCGAGATAAAGGCGTGGCGGCGCCATGATCTTCAGTCCTGCGCTTGACGAGCTTGCTTCAGCGGCCGCGGTGCATTTTTCTTGAAATTTCCGCCGGGCTTGCCTTATGACACGTTCCACGACGCGTGGATCGCCATGCAAGTTTCGAATTGTTCTAAACTGCGTTTTAGAAAAGCTGACAACATTAGTCAAGTCATGTTGTCGTCCAACGCAGCGCGAACGCGAAATAAAACCCGGAGTACCAATGCCCGAAGTTATTTTCAACGGCCCAGCCGGCCGTCTTGAAGGCCGCTACCAGCCCTCCAAGGAAAAAAGCGCGCCCATCGCGCTCATCCTGCATCCGCATCCGCAGTTCGGCGGCACGATGAACAACCAGATCGTCTACCAGCTCTTCTACATGTTTCAGAAGCGCGGATTCACGACCCTGCGCTTCAACTTCCGGGGCATCGGCCGCAGCCAGGGCGAATTCGACCACGGCGCCGGCGAACTGTCCGACGCCGCCTCCGCGCTCGACTGGGTGCAGAGCCTGCATCCCGATTCCAAAACCTGCTGGGTCGCCGGCTATTCCTTCGGCGCCTGGATCGGTATGCAGCTTCTAATGCGCCGGCCGGAGATCGAGGGCTTCATGTCGATCGCCCCGCAGCCGAATACCTACGACTTCTCCTTCCTGGCGCCCTGCCCCTCGTCTGGCCTGATCATCAACGGCGAGGCCGACAAGGTGGCGCCGGAAAAGGATGTCAACGGCCTTGTAGAAAAACTGAAGACCCAGAAAGGCATCCTCATCACCCATCGCACCGTCGCCAACGCCAATCACTTCTTCAATGGTCAGGTGGAGACGCTGATGAGCGAATGCGAGGATTATCTCGACCGTCGCCTCAACGGCGAGTTGGTGCCAGAACCGGCGGCCAAGCGGATCCGCTGACCGCATAACCCCGGCGTCTGTCCACCGCCATCGTCACAACGCGCTGGGCTTCCCCGACCGCATGCCGGCAGTCAGTTCGTAAGCCGTGTCGAGCACTCCATCGATCAAGATCGGCGCGCGTTCGCGCATGCCGATCTTCCTGAGGACCTGCTGCGAAGCAATGTTTTCGGGATGCGTGAAGGCAATGAAGCCCGACGCGAACTCCCTTGCGAAGAACCAGTCGGCCAGCGCGCTCGCCGCCTCCGTCGCCAGGCCTTTTCCCCACGTCTCTTCGCGCAGAGAATAACCGAGTTCGAATTCTTCGCTCCCGAACCGAGAAATGCCGGCGCGGCCAACGAAGCCGCCGTCCTCGGCGAGAAGCTTATATTTGGTCGTGCCGTCGCGCGCCTGCTCCTCCAACCAGCCGCGCAACCGGTCCTCGGCCTTATCGAGACTCCAGGGAGCGTTGCCCGGAAGGTAGCGCGTCGTCGCCGGCGTTGAATGCAGTTGCTGCAACAGGGCAGCGTCGCCTTCGTCCCACATGACAAAGCGCAGCCGCGGCGTCTTCAATATCGGGCTTTCGCTTGTCATGGCATTGCCAGCACGCCGCCGCTGACGGCAGCCGCAACTCCCGTCGTGCCGGGAAAGGTCAGCGGCAGCCCGTCCAGCGAGCGTACGGCGAGATAGGCCCAGGCCTCGGCCTCCATCGCATCGCCGTCGAAGCCCGCGGCCTCAGCGCTCAACACTCTCGATCCCTCGGCCATCGCCGAGAGTTCGGCCATCAAGGTGCCGTTCAGACGCCCGCCGCCGCAGACGATATAGGCCGAGGGACATTCGGGCAGAAATCCGGCGGATTTGACGATCGATGCGGCGGCGACATGCGCAAGCGTCCGGGCACCGTCTTCGAGGCTCGCCTCATCAGGCCGAAGCGGCGCGAAATCGCCGCGATCGAGCGAGCGCCGAACATTGCCGCGGAAGAACGGGCTGTCGAGATACCGCTCCGCCAAAGCGGGGATCACCTTGCCGCGTCCGCCGATCTCGCCGCCGGCATCGTAGGTTCTGCCGGTCTGCATCTCTATCCATTGGTCGATCAACGTATTGCCAGGGCCGCTGTCGAAGGCGGCGATCCGGCCGTCAGCGCCGATATAGGTGAGGTTGGAGATGCCGCCGACATTGACGAAGCATACCGCCTCTCCCGCCTGCTGGAATTTTCCCGCCAGTGCTGCGTGATAGGCCGGCACCAGCGGTGCACCCTGCCCGCCATGCACCATGTCGTTGGCACGCATGTCGTAGACCACTGATAAGCCCGACCGGCGCGCCAATTCCCAGCCGTCGCCGATCTGTATCGTCAGCCCTTCGTCCGGCCGGTGGAGCACCGTCTGGCCATGGAAACCGAGAACGTCGACGCCATTGGCAGCCAACCCGAAACGCTCGAGGAATGCCGTAACGGCAGTTGCATGCCGCAGGGTCAATTCGAGTTCGATCTCGCGAAGTTCCCCCGGCCGTTCGTTCCTGTCGCGGAGCGGCCGCGCCAGTTCCAGCGCCCGTTTGAGCCGTCCGCGAAAATCGGCATCATAGGGCACACCGAGGAATGGCCCGCGCTCGATGAAGCCGCGGCCATCCGTCCTGATCAGCGCGACATCGATTCCATCCATCGACGTGCCGCTCATCAGCCCGATCGCGGTTCTGATCACGTCCATGAGGCTTGCCTCCCATGCGATTCCCGGATGCACTTTTATAAAAACAGTGCTAAACGCGCCGCGACAGATCAACAACAACGAAGTTGCGTAAGGCCACACGGGACCGAGCGCAGACACCAAGAGACGAAAGCCATGTCCGAGTTCAAGTCCGATTTCCTCCGCACGCTGAAAGAGCGCGGCTTCATCCACCAGGTTTCCGATGAAAGCGGCCTCGACGATCTGTTCGCGAAGGAGGTCGTGACCGCCTATGTCGGCTACGACGCAACCGCGACCAGCCTGCATATCGGCAATTTGATCTCGGCCACCATGCTCTACTGGCTGCAGGAGACCGGCCACCGGCCGATCGCACTGATGGGCGGCGGCACCTCGATGGTCGGCGACCCCTCTTTCCGCGATGAGCAGCGCAAGCTTCTGACGCCAGAGGCGATCTCTACCAATATCGAGGGCATCAAGAAGATCTTCTCGCGCATCCTGCGCTTCGGCGATGGTCCGACCGATGCCTTCATGGTCAACAATGCCGATTGGCTGATGAAGCTCAACTATGTCGAATTCCTGCGCGACGTCGGCCGGCATTTCTCGGTCAACCGCATGCTTTCCTTCGACAGCGTCAAGCTGCGCCTCGATCGCGAGCAGTCGCTCTCCTTCCTCGAATTCAACTACATGATCATGCAGGGCTACGACTTCGTCGAACTCAGCCGCCGCTACGGCTGCCGCCTGCAGATGGGCGGCTCGGATCAGTGGGGCAACATCATCAACGGTGTCGATCTCGGCCACCGCATGGGAACCCCGCAGCTCTATGCGTTGACGACGCCGCTCCTGACGACGAGCTCGGGTGCCAAGATGGGCAAGAGCGCCTCCGGCGCCGTCTGGCTCAACGAGGACGTCTTCAGCCCTTATGATTTCTGGCAGTACTGGCGCAACACCGAGGATGCCGATGTCGGCCGCTTCCTGAAGATCTTCACCCGCCTGCCGCTTTCCGAGATCGCCAGGCTCGAGGCCCTCGGCGGCGCTGAGATCAACGAGGCGAAGAAGATCCTCGCCACGGAAGCCACCGCGATCGTCCACGGTCGCGTGGCGGCCGAAGCATCCGCCGAAACGGCCCGCACAACCTTCGAGGAAGGCCGCGTCGCCGAAAACCTGCCTTCGGTCGAGATCCCGGCCACCGAACTCGACGGCGGCATCGGCCTGCTGTCGCTGATGGTCCGCGCCGGCCTGGCCGGCTCCAACGGCGAAGCCCGTCGCCACATCCAGGGCGGCGCAGTGCGCATCAATGACAAGGCTGTCAGCGACGAACGCCGCCTGATCGGCAGCGGCGAAATCACCGCCGACGGCGTCATCAAGCTCTCGCTCGGCAAGAAGAAGCACATCCTGATCCGCCGCGCGGCCTAGAGCTTTTCCGGGTTAGATTGAAGCATTCTGCCGGAGCAGGTTTTCGTCAGGGCAGAGGCGATTGGCGACGGACATACCCCTCGGTACGTCCGAGCCGATCGCCTCTGATCCTGGCGGAAAGATGCCCGGCCCTCCGGGTTGGCTGAAACGGGCCGGCTGATCGACCGGCCGGCTTGGCCGTAGAGCTGGGCTACGACGCGCGCCGGCCGGTCGACCATCCGACTCCGTTTGAGCCAACAGAATGCTTCAATCTAACCCGGAAAAGCTCTAGGTGGCTTCAACTGAACGTATCTTGAAGCCGGCGCCCACCGCGCCGGCTTTTCTTTTGGCGCGGATCAGTCGGCCCGCGATCGGTATTCCGCTTCGTCTTGTTTCGTCTCTCGAAGGAGAGGTCCGGGCGGATTGACCTCCGAAGCAGGTCGTACGCGCGACCACCAGCCGATCGAGAAGATCGGCGGCGACATCTTTGCGTCGAGCGGAACCAGGAGGACATGCTCGGAGGGGGGGCTCTTCACCGGCTTCAGCCGTCCGCCTTTTTCTGCAGAATTCGAGGCCTCGCCAACTGTCACGGCCATCACGGTGGCCGATAGGAAAGAGACTGTCCGGGCGCACTGCATGGCATCCTCCGACATTGCGCCGGCCGCTGCCGCAGCTGGCCCCAACACTACATCAGAATTCTCTAAAACAAGCAAAGCATCAATGACCAGCCTGTCGCCATAGGTCGGAATTATCCAACTGGCCGCGCTACGATATCGCCTTCCGGGAACCTTTTCCGCCCGACGGGATTTGCGACCAGATGCATTGGGAGCGCCGGCATGATCAACGACCTCTGGTATAAGAACGCCGTCATCTACTGCCTGTCCGTCGAGACCTTCATGGATGCGAACGGCGATGGTGTTGGTGATTTTCAGGGGCTGATGCGCCGTCTCGACTATCTCTCCGGCCTCGGCGTGACGGCAATCTGGCTCATGCCGTTCCAGACTTCGCCCGGTCGCGACGATGGCTACGACGTCTCCGATTACTATAATGTCGACCCGCGCTATGGCTCGCTCGGCGATTTCGTCGAGTTCACCCATGGTGCCAAACAGCGGGGCATCCGGGTGTTGATCGATCTGGTGATCAATCACACCTCGAAGAATCATCCCTGGTTCGAAGATGCCAGGAGCGATCCGCATTCACGCTATCGCGATTGGTACGTCTGGTCAGACAAAAAGCCTGCAAATGCAGATCATGGCATGGTCTTCCCGGGCGTCCAGAAGACGACCTGGACCTATGACGAAAAAACCAAGGCCTATTATTTCCACCGCTTCTACGATCACCAGCCCGATCTCAACACGTCCAATCCCGAGGTGCAGGCGGAGATACTTAAGATCATGGGCTTCTGGATCCAGCTCGGCGTCTCGGGCTTCCGGATGGACGCCGCCCCCTTCATCATCGCCACCAAGGGCGCCGAGGTCACCAAGCCGGTCGAGCAGTTCGACATGCTGAGGAAATTTCGCGAATTCCTGCAATGGCGCCTGGGAGATTCCATCGTGCTGGCGGAGGCCAATATCCTGCCGAAGGACAATTTCGAATATTTCGGCGACGATGGCGACCGCATGCAGATGATGTTCAATTTCCAGGTCAATCAGACGCTGTTTTATGCTCTCGCCACGGCCGACACGCGACCTCTGAAGAAGGCGATGGAGGCCACGAAGCCGCGCCCGGCGACCGCGCAATGGGGGCTGTTTCTTCGCAACCACGATGAACTGGATCTCGGTCGCCTGACGGATAAGCAGCGCGACGCGGTATTCGCCGCGTTTGGACCCGAGAAGAGCATGCAGCTTTATGACAGGGGCATTCGCCGGCGCCTGGCGCCCATGCTCGGCGGCGACCGTCGCAGGATCGAGCTGGCCTACAGCCTGTTGTTCTCGCTGCCCGGAACGCCGGTCATCCGCTACGGCGATGAAATCGGCATGGGCGATGATTTGTGCCTGCCAGAGCGCAACTGCGCGCGCACCCCGATGCAATGGTCGACGGAACCGGAAGGCGGTTTCACCAAAAGCGCAAAGCCCGTTTCGCCTGTTATCAAGGACGGCCCCTACGGCTTCGAGCATATCAATGTCGCCGTCCAGCGGCGCGATCCGAATTCGCTCTTGAACTGGACCGAGCGGATGATCCGGATGCGCAAGGAGGCTCCCGAGATCGGCTGGGGCGATTTCTCAGCGGTCGACACAGGTGACGACGGCGTATTGGCGCTGCGTTATGACTGGCGCGGCAATTCGGTGCTGATCCTGCACAACCTGCATCCGCACCCGACGGAAGTGACCTTCGATCCTGATGTTGGTGAACTCGGGCGATTGCTGATCGATATTGCCGATGGGGCAAGTAGTGAAGCCGACGACAAAGGGCGCCATACGGTCATGCTCGATGCCTATGGCTACCGCTGGTATCGGGTCGGCGGCCTCGACTATCTCCTCAGGCGGAAAGAAATCTAAGTCTCGCTTCCCTCACTGGAATTCGAAAATCTGCCGGAAAACACCAGGCGCGATGATCGACAGCGGATTGATCTGCAGGTTCGGCTGGTCGAACTTGCCGGTGAGCTTGAAAGTGATGCCGATCAGGCCGCGGTCGCTGCCATTGCCGAGGATCACGCCGATCAGCGGCAATTCGGCAAAGAGGCGATTAAGGCCGTAGGCCGGCATGAAGGTGCCCGTCATATCCATATTGCCCTTGCGGTCGCGCACCACGCCCTGGAAAGTCGCGCCGATCTGGTCGCCGCGCAGCACGCCGTTCTCGATACCGACCATGCCGTTGCGCGAGATGACGCGGGCAAAGCCGCGCTGGAAGCGTTGCGACGAGGTGTCAATGTCGCGTTTGACCGCCTCGTTGAGGCTGCGCTGCTCGTTGCCGACAGGTGTCGAGACGATCGAATGCAGGCGCTGTTCGTTGACGATCGAGAAGCGGCGCACATCGAGCGAGCCGTCCCATCCGCCCTGCGGCGAAAGCCGGATCGCCAAGTTGAGCAGGCCGCCCTGTATATGCTGATAGAGATCGGCAAAACGCGATACCGCACCGGCATCGCCGCTGGTGATATTGATGACACCTCCGTCCTTCATCTGGCTGACAACGGCCTCGCCGCTGCCGGTGACGCCGGAAAAATTCAGCGTCTGCAGCTTGTCGCCGCGCAGCGACACCTGCGCCTGGAAATTGCCGACCTTCTCGTCGTTGAAGCCCACGACGTTTTTCAGCTTGGCGCGCACCGATACGCCGGTGTTATCGCCGTCGCCGTCCTCGCCGCCCTCCGAGCCCGATTTTAATCGGGCGATGACCGGCCGCGCATCGGCGCTGTCGCCGGAAACGGAGACGTCGAAATTGCCCTTGCTGCGCTTGACCGACAGAGCGAAATCGTCGAGCGAGGAGAGCCTGACACTGTCGAAATCCGCCGAAATAAGGCCGGCCTTGCCGACAACAAGCGATCCGCTGGCGCCGAAGCCGTCACCCTTCAGCCGGAAATTCTTGATCTCGGTATTCTCGGGCGGGCCGGACATCTCGAATTCGGCGGAGGCGGCAATGCCGCTGCCTTTCGACCAGCCGATCCAGGGCAGGTCGAGCATCGTTTTGGTGAGGTCGAGCTGAACGTTTTGCCGGTCGTCGTCGATCCGCGTCAGCACCATCTTCAGGTTGCCCCTGACGATATCGGAAAGCCCGGGCATTACCTTGCTGCGCTGCTCATCGGAGAGCGTCGCCGTGATTACGCGCTGCCGCTGCACGCCAGACGACGCCTCGACCGGCTCGGTCAGATCGATATTGGCGGGAATGCCGTCGATCTCGCCTTTGGCATCGAGCGTGATCTGCTTCGGATCGCCGTTCAGCATGCCGCTGACATTGCTGATCGTGCGGCCGGAAAACGGCTTGGCAAGATCGACGTCAGCGAGCTTCAGGGCGGCCTTCCACTCGGCCGGCGGCGGGTTTTGCGAAGAGAGCAGTCCGAAATGCGCCTTCACATTCGCGTCGATATGTCCCTTGAAATCGTCGGGCATAAAGCCGGCGCGCTGCAGCACCCGGAGCGGCTTATAGGTGAGGAGTTCGCCTATAGCGTCCGCAGCACCCGATACCGCAAGATCGATATCGGCCATCAGCGGTTTGTCGTAGGCGGACGGTATGACGAACGTCCCCTGCCCGAGGCCGACGGACCGACCGGAGGGGAAATAGGACATGCCGCTCTTGATCGAAATTGTCGCAACGGGACCGGTCAGATCGAAATGCGCCGCCGTATCACGGACCGGCGGAATGTCGCCGGCGACGTTCATCCGCGCGCCGGCAATATCGAAGCCGATGCGGATCTGATTGGCGTCGAGCTTCAATCCTTTACCACCGGCTGCCTCGTCAAGCCGGCCGAAGGGAATGAAGACTGAAATCGAAGCATCGGTGACGGTGCCGCCGAAGAGATTGCCATGCACCCAGGTGCGCACCTTGGGCGCCATCCAGAACGGCCAGAGCTGCTTGATCGCCGTCGTCTGCAGCTCTCTGGACTGGCCGGCGAAGCTGATTTCCGGTGATTTGTCACCGAGCCTGATGTGCAATGCCCCGTAAAGCGCGCCGAGCGGGCTGGAGACGGTCATGTTGGGGAACAGGAATTCCCGGCCGGCGACCATATAGCGTCCGGTCGCCTGGATGTCGAAGGCAACAGGCTGTTCGCCGGAGCCGCTCGGGGCGGCGGTGCCGCCGCTGACGAGCAGATCGATGCCGAAGCCCTTGCCGGCTTTGGGGTCGAGTTTGTCGAGATCGATCAGCGCGCCGTTGAGGGGCAGCGTGGTCGCGCCGAACCGGAGATTCGATTTAGCAATTTCGACTGTCTGCTTGACGAAATCATAGGCCAGATTGATTTGCCCGCCCGACAGCTCCTGCGGATCGCCATCGGCATAGATCAGACCGGGATCGATGTCGATCGTCGCCGCGAGGGCCGGCTCGACGCCATCGCGCGTCCTCGTGGCCGACACCGTCAGGTCGGCAAAAGTGTTAAGCCCCTGCCGTATCACGCCCTGATCGTTGCGTTTCAGCGTAAACGGCGTGAGGTTCGCGTGCTTGAGCGTCGCCACCACCTTCGAGACCTGGCCGTCTTCCTTCTCGGCGAGCACGTCGAGTTCCGCCACCTCGCCGTTAAGCGCAACCTCGCCTCTCAATTGCAGCGAGGATGGCCCGCCATGAGCGAACACCAGATTGTCGACGACAAGCGACAGCGGACCGTTCGCCGTATCGGCAAGCTTGATGTCGATGCCGGAGATGCGCACGGAATTCGTCGAGCCGCGCGTCACGATGCTGTCGAACATGTCGAGTTGCTCGAAGATCGTCTCCATCGCCGCCGGCATGGCGTCGATGCGCAGATCGTCGAGCTTGACCGGGTTGCCGGAGGGCAGAAGCGCGGTGTCGAGTGCGATATCCTCCGCTTCGATGTCCGCAACGGCGATACGGCCGCGGAAAAGCTGCAGCGGATCGAGACCCAGGCGCACCGAACCCGTCGTCGACAGGTGCTGGCCGCTCTTCTGGTCGATCATGTTGACGTTGCGCGCTTCCAGCGCCAGCCGGAAGTCGGAGGTGAAACGGATGACGGTGGAGCCGACTTCGGCACGGTAGCGCGGCCCGGCCACGCCATCGAGCGCCGCCTGCGCCTGTTGCGACAGCGGCTTGTCGAACATGCCGCTTTCGACGGTGAAGACGATGACAGCAAGGATAAGGAGAATCAGTCCGAGAAAAACCGACGTCAGCTTCGCCGTCCGTCGCATCGGCGAACGCGGCGGCGGGCAATGAACGATGATCGGATCCTCGGCCTGAGCGGACGGCAAGCGGTCCAGCGCAACGATTTCCTTCTTGCGAAACGTGACCTTTTCGCCGCGGATGGCTGACATGCGCCCTCGGGCTCTCCCTTAAATCGAAGAATTGAACCCGGCCATGCTGGACGGGTTTCCGTCCACTATATAATTCGGGGAGAGAGAGTGTCATCCACAAACCCGGCAAAAGAAAGGTTTTCCCAATGGCGGTTCCCGGCATCGGTGCCCTGGCCCCCGACTTCAACCTCCCCCGCGATGGCGGCGGCCGTGTCTCGCTATCCGATTTTCATGGCCGGCCGCTCGTTATCTTCTTCTATCCCAAGGATGATACGACGGGCTGCACCGCCGAATCGCTGGCTTTCACTGCGCTGGCGCCGGAGTTTGAAGCAGCAGGTGCTGCCGTAATCGGCATGTCACCCGATTCGGCCGCCTGCCACGACAAGTTCATCAGAAAGCACCGTCTTTTGGTCGCGCTCGCCTCGGATGAGGATAAGACGACGCTGCAGGCCTATGGCGTCTGGAAGGAAAAGAGCATGTACGGCCGCAACTTCATGGGCGTGGAGCGCACGACTTTCCTCATCCGCCAGGACGGCACGATCGCGACGATCTGGCAGAAGGTGAAGGTGCAGGGCCATGCCGAGACCGTGCTCGAGGCGGTCAGGAATCTGGCCGCGTGACCGGTGATCTCGCGATAAGCTCGCTGCGCGGCGGCGCTATCGACGCCATCCGCTCGGCCGACCTCGACCGCAAGACCGCCCTTGCGCAGGAAAGCGCCACCCGCTGGTTCGCCCGCCGGGTGTCGCTGCGCTCACCGCTCGACGCAGCTCTGCCCGAGAGGCCCGGCCGTCCCGAGAAACCGGTGCTGACGCCGCCGACCCAGGTGGAAAAGCGCTCGCTGCACACGCTGAAAGGCCGGATCGCCCTTCTCCATGCCATTGCCCATATCGAACTCAACGCCGTCGATCTCGCACTCGACATCGTCGCGCGATTCGCGTCCGAGCCGGTGCCGAATTCCTTCTTCGACGGCTGGATGCAGGTCGCCTTCGAGGAGGCGAAGCATTTTCGCATGGTGCGCGCCCGCCTGAACGATCTCGGCGCCGATTACGGCGATCTTCCCGCCCATGACGGCCTGTGGCAGGCGGCCCATTCGACGCGCAACGACCTGACGGCAAGGCTGGCGGTCGTCCCGCTGATTCTCGAAGCCCGTGGTCTCGACGTCACGCCGTCGCTGCAGGCGAAGATGCGTGAGACCGGCGATCTCGAAAGCGCGGCGGTGCTCGATGTCATTTACAACGACGAGAAAGGCCACGTCGCCGTCGGCGCCAAATGGTTCCGTTTCCTCTGCGCGCGGGAGAAACGCGATCCGGCAAAGGCCTTTCAGGAGCTGGTGCGCGCCAATTTCCGCGGGCCGCTGAAGCCGCCTTTCAACGACCTCGCCCGCGCCGAAGCCGGGTTGACGCCATCCTTCTACCGCTCATTGGCATCGATCAGCCATGCCTGAGCTGATTGATTTTCTGACGTAAACGGCGCCGACGAAAGCATTCATTAACCATAAACGTGTCTAATTTTCCGAAAGAGGCGTAGAGCATCAATCGGGAGAGCCTGCGTGAACGGCGGACATCAGCACCGGGTATTCGGCAGGCGGGCGCAGGAACATATTCTGATCCTGGCAAGCGGTGACAAGGTCCGCCATATGACGGTTCGGCCTTGGATGGCCGCCCTCGCCTTCTGCTTCCTCGGCGTCTTTTCGATCGGCTATCTCCTGGCGACCTCCTATCTCGTGCTGCGCGACGACCTGATCGGCGCCACCATGGCGCGCCAGGCCCGCATGCAGCACGACTATGAGGACCGTATCGCCGCCCTTCGCGCCCAGGTCGACCGCATCACCTCCCGTCAGCTTCTCGACCAGCAGGTGGTGGAAGACAAGGTCGACAAGCTGATGGAACAGCAGATGGCGCTCACCTCACGCCACGGCAAGCTCGACAACCTGCTCGACCGCGCCGAAAGCTCCGGGCTCACGGATAAGGACAGCGCGCCGTCTTCGCCTGCGCAATCCTATGCCCCCGCCATCAAGGACAAGCGCGCTTCGCTCGGCGAAAGCGGCATTGAGGCGATCGAGAAACAGCTGGCAGGCGGCGCACCGGCCGACGCCACTCCCGACAATACGACCCTCGCCTACGTGCCGGCCACCGAGACGGTCGGCGATCGCGCCGACCGCATCTTCTCCAAGGTGACGCTGTCGCTGAAGGATGTCGAACAGGACCAGCGCAACCGCGTCGAGCAGCTGACGAGCGACGCCGGCAACGCCGCCAACGCCATCGAGAGCGTGCTGACCCGGTTCAAGATCCCCATGCCCGAGACCGCTGCCAAGCAGGACTGGGATGACAGCGCCGTCGGCGGTCCCTATGTCGAGCCGGAGAGCAATGACGACTTCAACAATTCGCTGATCGCTCTCGACGGCGCGCTGACACGGCTCGAAGCGGTACGCAGCACCGCCGAATCCCTGCCCTTCCGCAACCCCGCCCTCGGCAAGGAAATGACCAGCCCCTTCGGCAACCGCCGGGATCCTTTCCTCGGCCGCCTGGCGCTGCATTCAGGCATAGACTTCCGCTTTTCGCCGGGTGAAAAGATCCGGCCGACGGCGCCCGGCAAGGTGATATCAGCCGGCTGGACAGGCGGCTACGGAAATATGGTCGAGATCGATCACGGCAACGGCATCTCGACGCGTTACGGCCACATGTCCCAGGTCCTGGTCACGGCCGGCGATACTGTGGACCGCAACGACGTCATCGGCCTTGCCGGCAGCACCGGTCGCTCGACGGGCACGCATCTGCACTATGAAGTGCGCCAGAACGGCCGTGCGGTCGACCCAGTATATTTCATGAATGCCGGCCTTAAACTCGCCACCTATATTAAGTAATACCCACCCGGTAACCAAAGCTTCACTCTGCACAGGGTGCGGCCTCTCTATTTCTTGACTTGCCGGCCATTCGGAGCTATGTCGCGCTGCATTGCGGCATGCAATCCCGCCGACTCGTTCAGAGCTCGGCCGAACCGGAACGGAAACTGTTTTCCCTTTGACGACATTCGCTGACCTTGGCTTGAGCCAAAAAGTGCTATCCGCTGTCACAGACGCGGGCTATACGATCCCCACACCTATCCAGGCGGGGGCCATTCCCTTTGCGCTCGAGCGTCGCGACATTTGCGGCATCGCGCAGACGGGCACCGGCAAAACGGCATCTTTTGTCCTGCCGATGCTGTCGCTTCTGGAAAAGGGCCGCGCCCGCGCCCGCATGCCCCGCACGCTGATCCTGGAGCCGACGCGCGAACTCGCCGCCCAAGTCGCCGAGAATTTCGAGAAATACGGTAAGAACCACCGCCTCAACGTCGCGCTCCTGATCGGCGGCGTTTCCTTCGAGGACCAGGATCGCAAGCTCGAGCGTGGCGCCGACGTGCTGATCTGCACGCCCGGTCGCCTGCTCGACCATTTCGAGCGAGGCAAGCTCTTGATGAGCGGCGTCGAAATCCTCGTCATCGACGAAGCCGACCGCATGCTCGACATGGGCTTCATTCCCGACATCGAGCGCATCGCCAAGCTCATTCCCTTCACCCGCCAGACGCTGTTCTTCTCGGCCACCATGCCGCCGGAAATTCAGAAGCTGGCCGACCGGTTCCTGCAGAACCCGGAGCGCATCGAAGTGGCAAAGCCCGCTTCGGCCGCAAAGACCGTGACGCAGCGCTTCGTCGCCTCGCACAGCAAGGATTACGAGAAGCGCGCGGTTCTGCGTGAACTCGTCCGCGCCCAGACCGAACTCAAGAACGCCATCATCTTCTGCAACCGCAAGAAGGATGTCGCCGATCTCTTCCGTTCGCTCGAACGCCACGGCTTCAACGTCGGTGCGCTCCATGGCGACATGGATCAGCGCTCCCGCACGATGATGTTGCAGAGCTTCCGTGACGGTAACCTCCAGCTGCTGGTGGCCTCCGATGTTGCCGCTCGCGGTCTCGACATTCCCGATGTCAGCCACGTCTTCAATTTCGACGTGCCGATCCATTCGGAAGACTACGTCCACCGCATCGGTCGCACGGGTCGCGCCGGCCGCTCGGGCGCCGCCTTCACGCTCGTCACCAAGCGCGACACCAAATTTGTCGATGCGATCGAGAAGCTGATCGGCGAAAAGGTCGAATGGCTGAACGGCGATCTGAATTCTCTCCCACCGGCCGAAGAAAGTGCCGACAGCGATCGCCCGCGGCGCAACAGCCGCGAGCGTGGCGCGAAGGGTGAAAGGGGCGAGCGAGGTCGCGGGCGCGGCAATCGCAGCACCGCAGGTCATAAATCTGATAACGACATACAGGAAAATGACGTCCAAGTGATCGCAGCAGCACCAGCAAAGGCCGAAGTCGTGAAGAACGAGCGCAAAGCAGAGCAGAAGCCGCAAAACAATGCGCGCAACAATCGGCCTTATCCGGCGAACGACGACAGCCGCGACCGCCGCCGTCATCGCGATCACGACGACGGCCCGACCCCGGTCGGATTCGGCGACGATATCCCCGCCTTCATGCTGATCGCCGGCAGCGCCAAGGTCTGAGCATCCAATGGGCCGGCCTGGCGTCGACTTCCCGGGCCTTGGCGTCGGTTTGGTGATCCTGCGCCAAGGCAGGATCCTTCTCTACAAGCGCATGCGCCCGCCTGAAGCCGGCTACTGGAACATCGTCGGCGGCAAGGTCGATCACATGGAGCCGGCTGAAGAAGCTGCGCGCCGCGAGGCCGAAGAAGAAACCGGCCTCACGATCGGCCGGATCGAGCGCATCGGCATGACCGAACAGATCATCGATGCCGACCGCCAGCACTGGATCTCCATCCTTTATCTCGCGCGCGACGTCGATGGCGAGCCGCAATTGACCGAGCCGGACAAGCTTTCGGATTTTAGCTGGTTTCCCTTGACCGATTTGCCTGAGCCGCTGTCAGCCTTCACCAAGGCGGCGATCGCAGCCTTGCCGCCAGGCTAGATGTTTGATCCCAGGCTTTGATGGGGCATCCTTGTCTTCCGAATCAAAGGATGCGTTATGGGCCAGGTTCTTCATGGGAGCGCCACGACGACAGAGGCAGTCCGTCGAGCGATACAACATAGTCAAGAGAGCCTGAGGACGCTTTCGAAGCGTTATGGGATCAATCAGAAGACCGTCGCCAAGTGGCGGAAGCGGTCCTCTGTTGCGGACCTTCCGACCGGCCCGAAAGAGCCTAGATCGACGGTGCTCTCCGTCGAGGAGGAGGCTGTTATCGTTGCCTTTCGCCGGTATACGC
>NZ_MXPU01000029.1 GCF_002204185.1 Rhizobium esperanzae
TCTGCAGGCCGCCATCGACCTCGCGAGTGACCTGCGCCTTGCCATCCCCGATCTCGATCTTCGAGGCGAAGGTCGCCTGGGCCGAACCGAGCAGTGCCGCCAGCATCTGGCCGGTCTGATTGCTGTCGTCGTCGATCGCCTGCTTGCCGACGATGACAAGCCCCGGCTGTTCGGCATCGGCCACACCCTTGAGGATCTTGGCGACGGCGAGCGGCTCGACTTGCTCGTCGGTCTCGACCAGGATCGCCCGGTCGGCGCCCATGGCGAGCGCCGTCCGCAGCGTCTCCTCGGCCTTGGCCGGGCCGATCGACACCACCACCACTTCTTCCGCCTTGCCGGCCTCCTTCAATCGCAGCGCCTCTTCCACCGAGATCTCGTCGAACGGGTTCATCGACATCTTCACATTGGCAAGCTCGACACCCGAACCATCCGGCTTCACCCGGATCTTCACGTTGTAGTCGACAACCCGCTTGACGGGCACGAGAATCTTCATGGGAGCCTTCCTTCAAGAGAAACTGATTTCACGAGTTTTTTGAAAAATGCGCGCTCAGGCGCCGCTTCGATTGTCGAATGGCGACATGGATACGCGTTTTTCCTCCAAATACAACGCTTGCATGACGCCAGCGGGGAATCGCCGCGGCAATATATGGACGTTTACGTACACGTCAACATGTTGATCAGCGCCGGCCTCGGCCCCAGGGAAGACGCTGCTCGTTGCGGCCGCCCGTGGCGGCCGCAACGGCGCCGGCGTCATCCCTTACGGCGCGGGGCGTTACGATTTCCCGGTCGAAGAGTGGCACGCCTGGACGGCGCAGGACGAGGATCAGCAGGGCACCGACAAGGATGCCGCCGACATGGGCGCCCCAGGAAACATCGCCATCCGGCGCACTCGCCAGCATGAAGAATTGCTGTCCGATCCACAAAAGCAGCGGCACGAAGGCCGGCAGGGGCAAGGGCACACGCAGGAACACCAGCACCCAGACCCTGACGCGCGGATGCAGCATGACATAGGCGGCAACGACGCCGGAGATCGCCCCGGAAGCGCCGACCAGCGGCGCTTCCGACGTCGTCGTCAGCAGACCATGGCAAAGGGCGCCGGCAGCCGCGCAGAGGAGGTAGAAAAGCAGGAAACGCATATGCCCCATCGCATCCTCGACATTGTCGCCGAAAACCCAGAGGAAGACCATGTTGGAGGCCAGATGCCAGAAACCCGCATGGACGAACGCATAGGTGAGATAGGTCAGCGGCTCCGGCACGATTTCCAATCCCTGTGCCAATTGTGCGTGCCCGAAGGCGATCGCCGGGATGAAGCCGAGGCCGACCGTCGTCGCCTGGGCTGCCAGTTCGCTCTCCAGACTGGTGAAGAGCCAGACCGCGACGTTCAAGGTGATCAAGGCCAGGGTCACCCACTGGACCTTGATATGCTTGAGCGTATTGGCATCGTGAAGTGGTATGAACATAAGGCCCCCCGGCGATCGTGATCGCGGCAAACCTATCTGTTTTTTCCCGGAACCCAAAGCACATCCGCGCGACCGCGGTCATTCGCATGACGGGCCGCGACGAAGAGGAAATCAGAGAGCCGATTGATATATTTCATCGCGGTTTCGCCGACGATCTCTCCGTCCGTGCGCGCAAGCGTGACCATCAGGCGCTCGGCCCGGCGCGCGATCGTGCGGGCCAGATGCAGATGGGCGGCAGCCGGGCTGCCGCCCGGCAGGATGAAGGATTTCAGCGGATCCAGATCGGCGTTCAGCCGGTCGATATCGCATTCGATCCGCTCGACCTGCGTCTCGACGATCCGCAACGGCTCGTAGACCGGGGGCTCGCCGGTGTCGGGAGTGGCGAGATCGGCGCCGAGGTCGAAGAGATCATTCTGGATCGACATCAGCATCGCGTCGAGCTCGGGCAAGTCTGTCGTGTGAAGCCGCGCCAGGCCGATCGCGGAATTGGCCTCGTCGATCGTGCCGTAGGCGGCGACGCGCAGGTCGTCCTTCCTCCGGCGCCGGCCAGCGGCCAGTCCAGTCGTGCCGTCGTCGCCGGTTTTGGTGTAGATCTTGTTGAGTTTCACCATGTTGCACCATCCATGGGCGGGAGGGCTTTTGCACGGCAGGAGATCGGCGAGGCCGGCCCCTCATCCGGCTGCCGCCACCTTCTCCCGGTGTTTGCGGGGAGAAGGGAACATGCCGCACCCTCTCCGCTCCTCACCCACGTCTCGCAGGGCACGTGCCCTCTCCCCGTCAGAACGGGGAGAGGGTTAGGACGAGGGGCAGCCATTGGTACCAACCGAACGGCCGGGGGCTTGACCCGAGCATCCACACATCCATCAGCAGCCGTGGCATGGATCCTCGGCTCAAGGCCTCGGATGACGGAGAGTGGAATTGGCCTTTTCGTCAAACTTGATGCTGCGCGAAGAGACACCTCAGCCGGCATCACGTCTCCTCTGTCATTCCCATTCGTCATCAAACCAACCATTCCACGGTTTTCCGTCAGCTCGGACGGCCGCCGCCGGTGATCCAGAGTGTGATCATAATCAGGACGACGGCGATTGCCTGCAACAGAACACGAAGCTGCATCAGCTTATTGGAAAGGTTGGCATTACCGCCCTTCATCATGTTGAAGAGGCCGCGGATCAGCACGAGGGCGACGAGGCCCATGACGATGATTGCAAGGATATAGGTGGCCGTGGACATGGTATTCAACTTTCTCGATCAATCGGTCCAGCGCATCAGATTGTAGAAGAGGTCCGCCGGAAGCAGCCGCTTCAGGAGCATGCCCTGTTTAGCCGGAGTCGTTACAGGATAATGTGGCCTTGGTCTTTTCGAGTTCAATGCGTGTTTCAATACCGAGTAGACCGCGGCCGGACCAAGTTTGTGGCGGTTGACCGGCCCGGAGCCGTCAAGCCTCGCCAACTGTCTGGCATAATCGGCTGCGTGCGGCGAATTCTCGAGATCGATATTTTCCTTGATCTTTGCGAGCGCGTTGGCGGTGAAACGCGTGGCGATCGGCCCGGGCTCGATCAGGCTCACATGGATGCCGCTGCCGTAGAGTTCCATGCGCAGGGTGATGCTAAGGCCCTCGAGGGCAAATTTAGAGGCAGTATAGGCACCGCGATAGCGATAGGGAACCAGGCCGAGAATGGAGGAGCATTGCACGATCCGTCCGCGACCATGTTTGCGCATCGACGGAATGAGCTGCCGCGTCAATTCGTGCCAGCCGAAGAAGTTCGCTTCGAACTGCGCGCGCAACGCCGCCGTCGACAGATCCTCGACGGCGCCAGGCTGGCCGTAGGCACCGTTGTTAAAGAGCGCGTCGATGCGGCCGCCGCTGCGATCGAGGACCGCGGCTACCAGGTCGGAGATGGTGTCGGCCCTGGCATAATCCATCATGAAAGCTTCGATGCCGTCGATTTCCAGTGCCGGCAGATCATCGGCTTTGCGCACCGTCGCAAAGACACGCCAGCCATCGGCTTTCAGTGCTCGGGCACAGTAAGCGCCGATGCCGGAGGAACAGCCGGTGACGACGATTGTGCGCTGTTCCGCCATGGAATGATTCCTGTACAAAATGGGACTCGTTTCCCATATTCGGCCAGAGGATACAATCTGGAAGCCGGGGACGGAATGCGGAAGGTGCTGCGCACGATCTACGACGTGGTCTATGACGCGATCTGTCACATGGTCGAGGACGATGGCTTTGCAATGGCAAGCCACGTGGCGCTGTCGAGCCTGCTTGCGGTTTTCCCGTTCCTGATCTTCGGCACGGCGCTCGCAAGCTTCCTCGGCGCCGATCAGTTTTCCTCCACCGCCATTCACCTGATCTTCGATACCTGGCCTGAAGCGATCGCCAAGCCGCTCGCCGACCAGGTGCTGCAGGTCCTGACCATTCAGCGCGGCGGGCTGCTGACGATCTCGGTGCTGGCGGCTGCCTATTTCGCCTCGAACGGCGTCGAAGCGCTGCGCATTTCGCTCAACCGTGCCTATCGGGTGCAGGAAACGCGGCCGTGGTATTTTACCCGCCTCGCCAGCCTCGGCTATGTGCTGATTGCCGTCATCATCTTCGCGGCGATCAGCATTCTGCTGGTCGCTGTGCCATTGGCTCTCGACTATGCCCGGAAGTGGCTTCCGCTGTTTGCCGATACGCTCGACGTCGTCTTCAGCTGGCGCATCTACGGCACACTTGTCGTGCTCACCGTCGGCCTGCTGGTCATGCATCTGTGGCTGCCGGCCGGCAAACGGCGGGTGTTCGACGTCATTCCGGGCGTGCTGCTGACGCTGCTTCTGTGGCTCGCCGGCGCGTTGGTCTTTGCCTATTATCTCGCGACCTTCGCCAATTATACCGCGACCTATGCCGGTCTCGCCTCGGTGATGATCGTGCTGATCTTCCTCTACATGGTCGGCGTCATCTTCATCATCGGCGCAGAGATCAACGCGGCGCTGATCAAGTTCCGCGTCTTCCGGATGTTCTCGCACACACTTTCGATCGTCGGCAGAGAGCGTGTCAAACGGCGGTCAGAGCCCGACAAGGCGGCGAATATCGGCCCCTGACATGCCCTGGGCACGCAATTCGGCAAGGCCGCTGTCACCTTCACTTTTCGAAAGCTTGCGGCCATCGGTGTCGAGAATGAGACGATGGTGGTGATAGAGGGGCTGCGGCAAGCCGAGCAGCACCTGCAGCAGCCGGTGCACCGATGTGGCGTGGAAGAGGTCGAGCCCGCGTACGACATGAGTGACGCCCTGCAGCGCATCGTCGACGACCACCGAAAGATGATAGCTCGAGGGGGCATCCGAGCGAGACAGGATGACGTCGCCCCAGACCTCGGGTTCGGCGGCGATCTCGCCCGTCCTGCCGTCGCCGGTTTCGGTCCAGAACAGCAGTTCGCCGATCAGGTCGAGCGCCTTGCGCATATCGAGCCGCCAGGCATGTTTTTTCCCGGAGGAAAGAATATCACGCCATTCGGCCTCGGACCGCTCGCGATCAATCGGCGGATAATGAGGCGTGCCATCGGGGTCGCGCGGCCAGGACTGGCCCGTTACCTCGTAGGCGGAGACACACGCCTTCACCTCGCCGCGTGTCAAGAAGGCCGGGTAGACCAGGCCGCGCTCGATCAATGCATGGAGCGCCGCTTGATATTCCGGGAAATGTTCCGACTGGCGCCGCACCGGGCTTTCCCAGTCGATAGCAAGCCAGTCGAGATCCCTCAGGATGCCGGCCTCGAATTTGGGGGTGCAGCGCGTCTGATCGATATCCTCGATGCGCAGCAGCAAGCGGCCATTTTCGGCTTCGGCCATGTCGCGGTTCAAAAAGGCCGACAACGCGTGGCCGAGATGCAGCGGTCCGTTGGGACTCGGCGCAAAACGAAAGACAGGTTTTTGACGCTCGCTCGTGGTCATGCTTTCTTCTGCCACGGATTCAAGTTTCGAACCACTGGGAGGACGCGTGCAGATCATCCGCAACGACGATGACGTCAGGCTGGGACTCGACGCGCTGCTTGTCCTCGATCCGCGGCTTGCACCGATTGCAGCGGATGCAGGGCCCGTTCCGCTGCGGCTGCGCGAACCCGGTTTTGCCGGCCTTGCCCATATCATCGTCTCGCAAATGGTCTCGCGCGCCAGTGCCGAGGCGATCTGGCGGCGCATGCTGCCGGCGGATGGGCCCCTGACCGCCGAAAGTTACGTGCTGCTTGCGCCTGACGCTTGGCGGGAATTCGGCCTGTCGCGCGCCAAGGCCGACACGCTATCGCGGATTGCTGAAGCCGTTGCCTCCGGCCGCCTCGATCTTTCCGGACTCTGCCTGAAGCCGCCGGACGAAGCGCTTGGCGAACTCACCGCCTTGAAGGGCGTCGGTCCATGGACGGCGGAGGTCTATCTGATGTTCTGCGGCGGCCACGCCGATGTCTTTCCGGCCGGCGATGTGGCGCTGCAGAATGCCGTCGGCGCTGCGCTTGGACTTGCGGCGCGGCCGCAAACAAAGGCGCTTGCCAAGCTTTCGGAGATCTGGTCGCCATGGCGCTCCGTGGCGGCGCGGCTTTTCTGGGCCTATTACGCCACGAAAATGCGGCGCGACATGTTGCCGATCGCCTGATCGGCAACACTCTTCAAATTGCCTTTATCCTCTGAATTTATTCGACTTCACAATCCTGTAACAACCGGCCTAATATACAGGTGCAGATGCCGAATCGATCAGGAGAGTCCCTTGACGATTGCAGTCTCCCCGCAGGCCCTGCCGGCGCTCGTCCTGAACGCCGACTACCGGCCGCTGAGTTATTATCCCTTGTCGCTCTGGTCCTGGCAGGACGCGATCAAGGCGGTCTTCCTCGACCGTGTGAACATCATCGCGGAATATGAACACTCGGTCTCCTCACCGAGCTTTTCGATGCGGCTTCCCAGTGTCGTGTGCCTGAAGACTTATGTTCAGCCATCGCGTAATCCGGCTTTCACCCGGTTCAACGTCTTCCTGCGCGACCGGTTCGAGTGCCAGTATTGCGGCTCTCATGACGACCTGACTTTCGACCACGTCATCCCGCGTGCCCATGGCGGCGAGACGACCTGGGAGAATGTCGTGGCAGCCTGCTCGCCCTGCAATCTACGCAAGGGCAGCAAGCTTCCGAAGCAGGCGGGCATGTTCCCGGCGCAGAAGCCCTTTCAGCCGACGGTGCAGGATCTGCACAATAACGGCCGGCTGTTTCCGCCCAACTATCTGCATGAAAGCTGGCTCGACTATCTCTACTGGGATACCGAACTGCAGCCCTGATAGGCTCGCCTCACGCAGATTTGCGGACGCCGACGAAGGCGAAAGCTGCGAGCAGAATGCCGGCGATCACGTTCCAGCCTGCAAAAGAGAGGCCAAGCACCCTGAGCGCCGCATCGGTGCAGGATGGGCCTTTGATCGTATTGAGCTCGGTCAGCAGATCGCCGGCATTGCTCGTCATGCTGTTTGCGGTCGTCGAGCAGGTCGCCGGCCCCGGCCAGAAATGCCATTCCACGCCAGCGTGATAGACGCCCATGCCGGCCGTCACCAGCATCAGGATGCCGGCAGCAAGCAGCATTGCGCGGGAAATCCAGTTCGGCAGACCGGCAAGCTCGCAGATGGCAGCGAGAATGGCGATCGGGATGGCATAATAATAGGGCTGGCGCTGCAGCAGGCAGAGTGCGCAGGGAATATAGCCGCCGATATACTGGAAACCGAGCGCGGCACCGACCACCGCCGCCATGCCGATAGCGAGCAATATGGAATAGGTAAAGCCGGGGCGGGCGAGCGGCGAGGAAATGGCAGTCATGGCGGAACTCCGCAAAATGGGCCTAGTGAGCGAAAGAGCGGTAGCCGACATATAGCACGATCACCGCACCAGCACCGATGCCGACGATCTGGCCGAGGCGCTTTTCGATGAAATGCCGGATCGGCTCGCCGTAGCGGCGCAGCAGCCAAGCGAGGAACAGGAAACGCGCGCCGCGCGCAACGATCGCCGAAACGATGAAAAGACCGAGATTGACGTGGATGACGCCGGACAGGATGGTCACGATCTTGATCGGCGGCAGATGTGCGAGACCTGATGTGACGAGCAGCAGCAGGATCCACTCGTAGGTGACATAGGCCTTCATCTGCTCAAAGGCATCGAGCTTGCCGTAGAATGCGAGAACCGGTCGAGCCACTGTCTCATAGGCGTAATAGCCGAGCGCCCAGCCGGCAATGCCGCCGAGCACGGAAGCGACGGTCGCAATCAGCGCATAGCGATAGGAGCGTTCCGGCTTCGCAAGCGCCATCGGCAGAAACAGAACATCGGCGGGGACGAGAAAGACGGAGCTTTCGACGAAGGCGATGACGGCGAGCCAGACTTCGGCCGATTTGCGGGAGGCCAGAGACATGGTCCAGTCGTAAAGTCTGCGAAGCATTCCATTCCTTTCCTATTGCGGTGCAAAAAGCTTTAGGGGTCGTATGCGGCGCTGTAAATGCTCGCCCGTGTCCTTCGTGCCACCGCCGCCTAAAAATTTTGTGATGCGGAGGCGTCGCCGCCTCTCCCAAGGTTTC
The DNA here is from genome assembly GCF_002204185.1 of Rhizobium esperanzae. GTDB lineage: Bacteria > Pseudomonadota > Alphaproteobacteria > Rhizobiales > Rhizobiaceae > Rhizobium > Rhizobium esperanzae. The sequence continues at coordinate 8,023 of NZ_MXPU01000029.1, forward strand.
ATGGGATTGCGAATCGGCCATTCTGCGGCAAGGTTTACGTGGTCGACGTGCAGGGTGGCATGAGAATGTTCAAAGTGATCGAAGGCGGCCTTGGGCGGGCCGTGCAAATGAATGACCGGGCCGAAGTGGGGCCGGGTCCGAGCCGTGACGATGTGCGGCAGGAAGCGAACCGGCGGCTCAAGGAAAGTGGTTATCACTTGTCACGCATCCGGGAAATTGCCACCGGCGTGCCGATGCTGGCCTCCCTGAAATACCTGTCGCTGCAGATCGATTTCGCAGCCGAGACCTTGTCGCGGCTCGACCCGATCCCGGACGATTTCCGTTCCGACGGCTACTGGCCGGCGGGTTGAGACGATCACCGTTTCAGGACAGATCCATCGACTTTTCCCATTGCTGACGCAGAACGTTCATTTCCGTGCGTTTCTGGGCCATTTCGCTGACGATGGCGCGCAGGTTGGGATGATGTGACATGAACATGTTGAAATCGCGCCGCTCGAGCACTTCGAATTGGCAGAAGTCGACGGCGATGACGTCTGCCGTGCGCCGTCCGCCGCTCAACAACGCCATTTCGCCGAAGAAGGCGCCCGGTTCCAGGCGGATCGCGCCGCTGGCAAGGCGCACTTCGACCGCGCCCGAGGAGATGAAATACATGCTGTCGCCGCGGTCGCCGCGACGGATGACACGTTCGCCGGGTGGAGCCGACTTCGCCTTGAAGAGCAGCAGCAGCTCTTCCTGCGCATCCTCCCCGACCTGTGAGAACAGCGGAAAGGTTTCGATCAGCTGCTGCATCTTCAGCTGATGCTGGCGTTCTCGTTCCTCGCCGACCGCCCTGATCTTTTCCAGTTCTTTGCCGAGCGTCTTCTGCCTCTTTCTGCCGAAACTTTCGAAGAGGGAGGGCCATTGCGCATGGATATGTTTCTTCAGGCCCTCGGTTGCGACGATCACGATCGGGTTGAGGGTGATCGACAGGATCGCTGCTGCAAGGATCAGATCCTGGCCTTCATGCGGCAGAAGCCCGAGCGAGACGCCGAGGCCGGCGAGGATGAAGGAAAATTCACCGATCTGGGCAAGGCCGCCGGCCAAGGTCAGCCCCATGCCGATCGGATATCTGAGCAGCATGACGATGGCGAAGGTAATGACAGCCTTGCCGAGAATGACGAGGGCTAAGGCGCCGATCACGGCCAGCGGCTGGCGAACCAGGATCGAGGGGTCGAAGAGCATGCCGACCGAGACGAAGAACAGCACGGAGAAGGCGTTCTGCAAGGGCAGCGAATCGGCCGCTGCTCTGTGGCTAAGCTGGGATTCGCTCATGACGACTCCGGCGAAAAAGGCGCCGAGTGCAAAGGAGACGCCGAAAATCGCCGCCGAACCGAAAGCGATGCCGAGCGCGATCGCCAGCACCGTCAGCGTGAAGAGTTCGCGCGAGCCGGTGCGGGCGATCATCGTCAGCAGCCAGGGCACGATACGGGGGCCGAGGAAGATCGCCATGGCGGCGAAGGCCAGCACCTTGAACAAGGTTAGTCCGATCGTCAGCACCAGCGGCAGTTCACCGAGGCCGTGATTGGTATCGACGGCGTGGCCGCCGAGAAGCTCTGCCAGTGCCGGCAGCAGCACCAGGGCCAGCACCATCACCAGATCCTCAACGATCAGCCAGCCGACGGCGACGCGCCCGCTGGGCGCATTGACGAGATTACGTTCCTCCAGCGCCTTCAGGAGCACGACCGTGCTCGCTACCGAGAGGCTGAGCCCGAATACGACGCCGGCGCCGAGGCTCCAGCCCCAGAGCATGCAGAGGCCGATGCCCAGCAGCGTGGCCAGGATAATTCGGCCGATCGCGCCCGGCACGGCGATCCCGCGTACGGCAAGCAGGTCGGAAGCGGAAAAATGCAGGCCGACGCCGAACATCAGCAGGATGACGCCCATTTCGGCAAGTTGGCCGGCAAGGGCGGTATCGGCGACGAACCCTGGCGTGAGCGGTCCGATCAGGATACCGGCCATCAGATAGCCAACGAGCGGCGGCAGCCGCAGCCGGTCGGCGCCATAACCGAGGACGGCCGCGAAAACAAAACTGACGGCGACCGTCGCAATGAGTCCTACTTCCTGATGCACGTCTGCCCTCGCCTGATGGTAACGGCCGCCACCTTGGACGAAGCGCAAGCAAAATTAAATAGTTGATTTCCGTTTTGCACGTGCTCTGGGAGGCTTCGGCTTAGTCGCGAACAATAAATTCCACGCCTATTCGAGAATGACAGGGTTGCCGCTGATGTCGGAACCACTTCCCTTTTGCTTCGTTGGCCCTTTAGACAAGGAGAAGCGACATGAGAAAGATCATTCTGAACTGTGCCGTGACGGCCCTTGCCGCCTGCTCGTTTGCAGCGCCTGTCCTCGCCGACAGCGTCTATGTCAGGGAGCGTTCCTATGACGATGACTATCGTTACGAGCGGGTGCGGCCCGGCATCACCATCAGCGAGCGCGGCGTGACCTTCGGGGTTCGCGAACGCGAGCATCGTCGCTATCGACATGATGGCTGCGAAACCAGGAGCGTCACCCGTCAGACCGATGAAGGCGAAGTGACCAGGACGGTTAGGCGCTGCTATTGACGAAAATTCGCGAGAAAGACGAAGCCCGGCTCCCGCAAGTCGGGTTTTCGCCTTTCGCGTGGCACGCACGCGCAATGCGGTGGTGGAAGTGATCGGGCGGTGTTATCAGCACCCTTTCGTTCGAAGCGCATTTTCGGCGCACAGAACCCCGCACAGGAATTTTTCAGTATGATTGAGCTTACCCCATCCCAGATCGTTGCACTCAAACTCGCCAAGGCCGGAGATCTCTATCCTCAGCCGGCGAATAAATGGACGCATCAGAACGCGACGGTGACCTACGCAAAGACCGACCGCTGGAAAGAGCGGCCGCAGAAGGTGAAATCGGTCACGGCTAAGACGCTGGGCGAGTTGAAAGAGCCGGGCTTCCTCGAGCGGCGTCACCTCGACGATGACGCATCAAAAGATGTCTACGGCATCACGATGGCCGGCAAGATGTGGCTGCTGAAGAACAAGTAGTTTCGGGCAGATGTGAATTCGTTCCGTGCTTCCGCGATGCGGAGGCGTGACACGATTGTATTCGGGATAATGGCGCCGCTAAGCGGAGCATCATCGAACCAGTCCGCCTTCGCTTAGCTGCTCTCTTCGGCTCGCCGAGTCGAAGCTCATAGAGCGGAGGCTGGTGCCCCATGCCGGGGTCGAACCAGCACTTCTTTCGAAACTCGATTTTGAGTCGAGCGCGTCTACCAATTCCGCCAATGGGGCAACGGATACGGACGGGCGGCTGTCTAACATGCGAGAACCCGCGTGCGCAAGACGGGCCGGCGAAGTTATCGCAATGAAGCGTTGGAGGATCCGGCCTGGTTTCGAGGCCGGATCCTGTTTCATATCAATGGACGGCGGCAGGTGCCGGGTTGGTCAGGCCGGACTTCTTCAGCGTGATTGCCAGGAGCGAAGCCAGCAGGCAGAAGGCGCCGGCGACGAAGAAGGCGGGCAGGTAGCTCGACAGCTCCGTGCGCGACAGGCCGGCGCCATAGGCGGCGGTGGCGGCGCCCAGCTGGTGGCCGGCAAAGACCCAGCCGAAGACGAGGCCGGCCTTTTCGCGGCCGAAGCGGTCGGCGGCAATCTTGACGGTCGGCGGCACGGTGGCGATCCAGTCGAGACCGTAGAAAATGGCAAAGATCGAGAGACCGTAGAAGCTGAAATCGCTGAAGGGCAGGTAGAGCAGCGAGAGACCGCGCAGGCCGTAATACCAGAACAGCAGCCAACGATTGTCGAATCGGTCGGACAGCCAGCCGGAGCCTATGGTGCCGAAGAAATCGAAGATGCCCATGACGGCAAGGACGCTGGCGGCTGCCACCGGTACAATGCCGAAATCGCCGCAGAGCGTGACGAAATGCGTCTGGATCAGCCCGTTGGTGCTGAGGCCGCAGATGAAGAAGGTGGCAAACAGGATCCAGAAAGTCGAGGTCGTCGAGATTTCGCGGAGGGTGGTGATCGGCGTCATCAGCGCAGCGCCGAGCGTCGTGCGGGCCGGCGCCGGCGCGACATGGGCTTCTCCCAGGGACGGCAGGTTCACGTCCGAAGGGCGGTCACGCATGAAGAGAAGGACGAGAAGGGCGGCAAGCATGATCATGGCGCAGACGAAGAATACGGTGGCACGCCAGCCGTAACGTTCGGTGAGTTCTGCCATCAGCGGCAGGAAGACGAGCTGGCCGGTTGCCGAACTTGCCGAGAGCATGCCGACGACAAGGCCGCGGTGCTTGACGAACCAGCGCGTCGAAACCGTTGCCGCCAGCACCATGGCTGTCAGGCCGGTGCCAAAGCCGACGACGATGCCCCACAGCGCCAGCAGATGCCAAAGCTTGGTCATGAACAGCGAACCGATGAAGCCTGAGCCGATCAGCGCCATTGCAAAGACGATGACCTTTCGCACGCCGAAATAATTCATGAAGGCAGCGGCGAACGGACCCATGAAACCGAAAAGGAGCAAGCGAATCGCCAGTGCGGAGGAAATCTGCGACGTTTCCCAGCCGAACTCGTCCTGGAGTGGCTTGATGAGGACGCCGGGGGCGCCCATGGCGCCTGCCGTCACCAGCATGGTCAGGAAAGTCGCGGCAACGACGACCCAACCGTAATGAATGTTGCGCCGCGCAAGGGAGGAGGCAAGAACTGCTGAAACCATGAGGGGATTCCATTCGAATTCAGGTGGGAAGATACAGAGCCGCTTTACATGATGGTCATCATATTTGTTGCTTATTGATGATAGACATCATATATTTTGTCAAGCGTCAATTTCTGGAGATGAAGATGCGGGTCAGCCGCGAAAAATTTGTCGAGAACCGCGAGAGGATTCTCGATGTTGCCGGCGTGCTCTTTCGCGAGAACGGTTTCGACGGCGTCGGCGTTGCCGATATCATGAAAGCGGCCGGGCTGACGCATGGCGGCTTCTACGGCCACTTCAGTTCGAAGGACGAGCTGGCGCTTGAGGTCAGCCGCAAGCTGATCGACAAGGTCGAGACGCGCTGGAAAGAACATATTGCCGAGTCACCCGATCGGCCGCTGCAGGCACTTCTCGACCATTATATTCATTGGCGCACGGTTGACGATCCGGGCGGCAGCTGTGTTTTCGCGACCTTGATTCAGGAGGTGAGCCGCAGCCGCGGCGCGATGCGCGCGGTCTTCAGCGACGGTCTGTCCGTATTGGTCGACACACTTGCCGATATCGTTGCCGGCGAGACCGAGGAGGAGCGTCGCGCCAATGCAGCGACGACGCTCTCATCGATGATGGGGGCCGTCATTCTTGCCCGCGCCGTCGAGGATAGGGCGCTTGCCGAGCAGTTTCTGGTGACGATGCGCCGGCAGCTCGATCCCGCCAACCGGACATAATCTGAGCCCGGAAGCCGAGGGTCCGACCCTCTCCATGCCAGTCTGCCGATCGAGATGCCAACGGCTATTTGAAGCCGGCGATGGCGTGCGGGATGTAGGGCGCTTCGAGTTCCGCGATTTCCTCGGCGGTGAGTTTGACCGATAGCGAAGCGACGGCATCCGCCAAGTGGTTCGGCTTGGAAGCGCCGATGATCGGGGCGGTCACCACACTCTTCTGCAGGATCCAGGCCGTGGCTATCTGGGCGCGCGGGATGCCGCGGGCTCTGGCGATTTTGGCGACGGCATCAACGATTTTGCGATCGGCATCGATGGATTGCGTGTAGAGCGTCTTGCCGAATTCGTCGGTTTCGCTGCGCGCCGTCGTCTCGTCCCAGTCGCGGGTCAGGCGGCCGCGGGCAAGCGGGCTCCAGGGAATAACGGCGATCTTCTGGTCTTCGCAGAGGGGCAGCATCTCGCGCTCTTCCTCGCGGTAAAGCAGGTTCAGGTGGTTCTGCATGCTGACGAACTCGGTCCAGCCGTTCAGCCGGGAAACGTAGAGCGCCTTGGCGAATTGCCAAGCATACATCGACGAGGCGCCGATATAGCGCGCCTTGCCCGATTTGACGATGTCATGCAGCGCTTCCAGCGTTTCCTCGATGGGCGTCGTATAGTCGAAACGATGGATCTGGTAGAGGTCGACATAGTCGGTGCCGAGGCGGCGCAGGCTGTTGTCGATCTCGTTGAAGATCGCTTTGCGCGACAGACCGGCGCCGTTCGGTCCCGGCCGCATGCGGTTGAACACCTTGGTCGCCAACACGATGTCCTCGCGCTTGGCGAAGTCTTTGATGGCACGGCCGACGATCTCCTCCGAGGAGCCGTTGGAATAGGTGTTGGCGGTGTCGAGAAAGTTGATGCCGAGGTCGATCGCCTGCTTGATCATCGTCCGGCTTTCCTCTTCCCGCAGGCTCCAGGCATGATTGCCGCGGCCGGGCTCACCGAAGGTCATGCAGCCGAGGCAGATTTTCGAGACTTCGAGACCGGTCTTTCCGAATTTGACGTATTCCATGAAACGCTCCAAGACTTGAGATAACCCCGCGCGGATCTAGTGCGCAACCGCGAAAGTCGCAGGGGCTGAATGAACAAACTGCGGACTATGCGGACAATGATGCGTGATCGGCCACCGTTTCGTCTGCGGCTTGCGTATCCGCGCCGCAAGGTGTTAGCTGCTGCAGCATTTCACCGGAATTCGACTATGCGACTGCCGTCCTTCGATCGTTATGGCGATCTCTACCGTGATTTTTCCTGGCGGATTCCGGAGGATTTCAATATCGGCCGCGCTGTCAGCGACGAATGGGCGGTGCGAGATCCCGAGCGCGTCTGTCTGGAGCATTTCAGCCCGGACGGCGACCATCTTTCACTGACCTATGGTAAACTTTCCGCGGCCTCTTCGATGTTCGCCAATGCGCTGGCATCGCTCGGCATCAAGCGCGGTGATCGCGTCGCTTTGCTGATGCCCCAATCCTTCGAGACCGTGATTGCTCACGTCGCAATCTATAAAATGGGCGTGATCGCCCTGCCGCTGGCGCTGCTGTTCGGCATCGAGGCGCTTGAATATCGGCTCAGAATCTCAGGCGCGGCGGCAATCATCACCAATGATTTCGGCCTCGATCGTATCCGGCAAATTCGCGCTCGGCTGCCGGAGCTGCGACATGTGATCAGTGTCAGCGAGGCTGCCGACGCCCTCTCCTTTGCCGATCTGACCGCCTCGCATGCGCCGGTCTTCGAGGGAGAGAAGACCACGCCCGACGATCCGGCGCTGATGATCTTCACCTCGGGCACGACGGGGCCGCCCAAGGGCGCATTGCATGGCCACCGTGTTCTGCCCGGGCATATTCCCGGCATGCAGTTCGCCCATGAAGGGTTTCCCAAGGTGGGCGACAAGGTCTGGACCCCGTCCGACTGGGCTTGGGCCGGCGGTCTGCTCAATGCGTTGCTGCCGAGCCTTCTGCTCGGCGTTCCCGTCGTCTCGTCGCCGGCGCAGAAATTCGATGCAGACACGGCCTATCGGATCATGGCGGAGATGAAGGTGCGCAATGCCTTCATCCCGCCGACGGCGCTGCGGCTGATGCGATCGGTTTCCGATCCGCGCTCGAAATATGATCTGGTGCTGCGCACAATCGGCTCCGCGGGAGAAGCGCTCGGCCGCGAGACCTATGACTGGGCGCGGCGCACGCTCGGCGTCACCGTTAACGAATTCTACGGCCAGACGGAGTGCAATTTCGTGCTGTCGTCGAGTGCCGCCTTTGGTGTCACCAAGGCCGGCGCCATCGGACGCGCGGTGCCGGGACATCGCGTCGCGATCGTCAGCGAGGCCGGCGACGAACTGCCGGCGGGCGAATCCGGTCAGATCGCCATCGCCAGTCCCGATCCCGTCATGTTCCTCGGCTATTGGAACGATGCGGCGGCGACCGAGCGAAAATTTCTCCACGGCTGGCTGCTTACCGGCGACATCGGCCGGCAGGACAAAGACGGCTACGTCACTTTCGAAGGCCGCGACGACGACGTCATCACCTCGTCCGGATATCGCATCGGTCCGGCCGAGATCGAGGATTGCCTGATCGGCCATCCCGCCGTGCAGCTTGCCGCAGCCGTCGGCAAACCCGATGCGGTGCGCACTGAGATCGTCAAGGCCTACATCGTGCTGTCACCCGGTCATCCCCCGAGCGAGGCGCTGGCGGCCGAAATCAGGGAATGGGTGAAGATGCGGCTTTCGATGCATGAATATCCGCGCGAGGTGGAATTCGTCGAGTCATTGCCGTTGACGACAACCGGCAAGGTCATCCGCCGGCTGTTGCGGGAGAAAGCTGCGGCTGAGGGCTAAGCTCCCGGAGATGCTTTAGCCCCGGCCGGCGATCGACATGATCTTCTCGCGCAACATCTTCGCCATGTTACGCGTGCTGCGATACATGTGGAGCTGGGCGGCGGCCTGGCGCATGTCGCGGTCGCCGTTCTGGGTCAGGCCGATGACCAAAGTTCCCATCTCCTCGCGCTCCTGCCAGAAGCGGCTCATGATCGGATGATCGGAGACGGCGCAGGAATCCGAGCGCACGATGTTGGCATCATCGAGGTGCCATTCCGTGAGTTCGCTCATCAAGAGCTTGCCCGGCGAATAGCGGGCATAGTTCTCGTCATAGGCGGTCTTCCAAGTATAAGCTTCGCCGCCCATCATCAACACCACGATGGCGGCGATCGCTTTGCCGTTAAGATCGATCGTATGAATGCGCACGGCGTCGACGGCGGCAAGGTTCGACACGGCCTCACGCGCGAAGGCGGTATGATAGCGATCGGTGACGAGAGCGCTTCGCCGTTTGCCCTTCCAGCCGCCGGCCTCCATCGCCAGGAATTCCTCGAAGCGGACGTGGACGTCGCGCGGCTGGCGGGCGACGGCGTAGACGGCCGTTCCCTGTTCCTCCAGCAGGCGCCACTGGCGGCGCATCTCACGCATGTGTGACGAGGATATGGTTTTGCCGAGATAGGCGGGCGCCTCTTCCTCACTCTGCAGCATCGGGCGCAGATAGGGATTGGTCACGGTGAGCGGAAGGTTGCGGCTGAGCGCCACGGCCTTGAGCATGCGCACGAAAATGCCGTTCAATCTCAGATCCGGCAAGACCAGGGTGCTCGGCAGGTTGAGATCAGGAACGGTCAGGCCGTCGAGGAAATTGTCGAGGGTTTCGGCCGCATCTTCGCCATCGACGAGTGGCGTGCCGAGCGGCCCGAAGCTGTTCGACCAGCCGCGGATGATCGAGGGGCCGACGGCAAAGCCCGGTCTGTCGACCGAAAACGGCAGGAGGAAGCGCATGCGGCTGCGGCCGGCGCTGTGATCGCGGATGAGGGCGAAATTGACCTGCCGGTCTTCGATCCGCGGCATGGCCGGCGCAAGGAAGCGGCCGGAGAAAAAGACGTTCGGTTCCATCGCCCGGTTGGACAGGAAGTCGAGCTCATCCTGAAGTTCGTAGCCGAGCTTGCCGGGATAGAGGCAGAGCTCGCGCCCCGGCCGGCCGATCTCGGCGCGGGCCTCGGCCTGCGGCGCTTCGAAATGCAGCGCCGCGAGCTCATGGATCATGCGGTTGCTGATGCTGTCGGTGCTTTCGGTGACGGGGGGCAGGCGCACCATCTATCGAACTCTCATTTCTGGCGTTGCGGCGGAGGGGCTGGCGAAGGCGAAGAGGGCGATGCCGAGCGTGCGGCGCACGGCGACATGCAAGAGGATGGCTTCGACCGCCATGGCCGAGGCTGTGGCGACAGCGGTGCCTTCGATGCCGTAATCCGGGATCAAAGCAAGGTTGAGGCCGACATTGGCGGCCAATGCGCCGGCATAGAGCGCCACACATAGGTTCTGCTTGCCCGCCATCATCAGCAGTGTTTCAGCCGGGCCGACCAGTGACTTGGCAAGGATGCCGGCGAGCAGGATCGCCATGACAAGATAACCTGACGTGAAGGCGCCGCCGAATAGCGACAGCAGCAGATGGCCGGCCGCGAGCACGGCGAGGCCGACCCCGAGCGCCGGCCAGAAGGTCCAGCGGGCGGCGTCGGCAGCGGCGTTGGCGAGCTGGGATTGATCTCCTTCGGCAATGATCGAGGAAAAGCGCGGGCCGGAAGCGGCCTTGACCGAGAAATTGATGAAATGCACCAGCGCCATGGTCTTGGCGGCGGCGAAATAGATAGCGACGTCGTGCGGTTCAAGGAAAATGCCGACGACGATGACATCGGAATTGGTGAGCAGGAAACTCACGCCCTCGATCAGGAAGATCGGAAAGGCGACACTGAGCCAGGCGAGGAAATCGATTTTGCGCGGACCTTCGTCATAGTGCCGGCGAAGGCGATAGAGTGTCGCGCCATACTGGCCCAGCGCGGTGACGAAGGTGGCGGCAAGTGCTGCATGCATGGCGGTGACGGCCGTATGCTCTGCACCCATTGCAATCGCGATCAGCATGAAGGCGATGATGAGAATCGGCCGGACGATATAGACCGGGCTCAGCGCCATCACCGGCCAATGGTTCGCCCTCGATGTGCCTTCCAGAATATCGCCGAGCGCGATCATCGGCATGGCAAGCAGGCCGAGGAAGATCGGGACGAGATAATAGGTCTCGATCCTATCGCCGAAGAAATGCAGTCCGATCATGCCGGCGGCGAGCATCACTGTGCCGGAAAGCATCGCGAAAATGCGTGCCGTGCCGGTCAGGCCGCGGATTTCGTCGAAGGCGCCTGCCGCCTTGTACTGCGGCAGAAAGCGGACGATCGCGGTATGGAAGCCAAGGCAGGAGAGATCGCCGAAGACGACGATCAGCACCCAGACGAAAACGAAGATGCCATATTCATATTCGCCCATCAGCCGTGCGAGCACGATCTGCGAGATAAAGGCGAGGGCGGCGCTGAGGATGCGGATTGAGAAGGCCGTCAGCGCCATCCGCCGGGCGGCGGCTTTTTCGCCGCCTTCGGTGAGCATGGCGGCAAGCATGCGCAGCGTGCGGCCGCCGATCGGGCGCAGGCCCGCGGGCAGCAGTTTCTCCGCTGTTTCTATGACCGCCATGATGAACACGCAAAACTCTGAGGTCAGGCAAATCGTCCCCGAAGTCTTGACAGAACAGGGTTAAGAAACGGTTCTGGATCGGGCTGCCATTCGGTGGTGAAGGCCAGGTTTTTTGTGCTGCCGCAGAAAAGAAAATGCCGCCCGGAGGCGGCATTTTCCAGCTTTTCACGATTTATCCTCAGACCTGCTCGAAGGCACCGTGGCAATGCTTGTATTTCTTGCCGGAACCGCAAGGGCAAGCCTCGTTGCGCCCGACCTTGCCCCAGGTCGCGGGGTCGTCCGGATTCCGGTTCTCAGGTGAGACGATGACTTCGGAAGCCTGGTAGATCGGGGCGAAATCGTCCTCGCCGGTCGTCGGATCGAGATGATGGGCCTGCATCAGCGGCGGTTCCGGCTCAGCAGGCGCCTGCTGCACCAGCTCGACGCGCATCAGCTGGGCGGTGACGGCCTCGCGCAGATTGATAAGGAGGCCGGTGAAGAGTTCGAAAGCCTCCGACTTGTATTCCTGCAGCGGATCGCGCTGGGCATAGCCGCGGAAACCGATGACGGAGCGCAGATGGTCGAGGTTGACGATATGCTCGCGCCAGAGATGGTCGAGCGTCTGCATGACGATCGAGCGTTCGACATAATGCATGATGTCGTCGCCGAAGCGCTCGGCCTTTTCGGTAAAGGCGGCATTGGCGGCTTGCGTCAGGCGCTCGCGAATATCGTCCTCACCGATGCCTTCTTCCTTGAACCACTCCTCGATCGGCAGATCGAGGTTCAGGATATTGGCAACGCCGGTCTTCAGGCCGACCGCATCCCACTGTTCGGCATAGGCGCGCTCGGGGATATGCTTCTCGACCAGATCCTCGATCACTTCGCGGCGCATGTCGGAGACGGTCTCGGAAATATTGGTCGATTCCATCAGTTCGAGACGCTGCTCGAAAATCACCTTGCGTTGATCGTTGAGGACGTCGTCGTACTTCAGCAGATTCTTGCGGATATCGAAGTTGCGGGCTTCGACCTTCTTCTGCGCGCGCTCGAGAGCCTTGTTGATCCAAGGATGGACGATCGCCTCGCCCTCCTTGAGGCCGAGCTTGGTCAGCATGCTGTCCATGCGGTCGGAACCGAAGATGCGCATCAGGTCGTCCTGAAGCGAAAGGTAGAATTTCGAGCGGCCGGGGTCGCCCTGGCGGCCGGAACGGCCGCGCAGCTGGTTGTCGATGCGCCGGCTCTCGTGGCGTTCGGTGGCGATGACGTAGAGACCGCCGGCGGCGAGCGCCTTCTGCTTGAGCTCCTTGATCTCCTCGACGATCGCCTGGATCCTGGCATCGCGCTCCGGACCAGGTTCGAGTTCACCGAGCTCGCGCTCGATGCGCATCTCCAGGTTGCCGCCGAGCTGAATATCGGTGCCGCGGCCGGCCATGTTGGTGGCGATCGTAACGGCGCCCGGCACGCCGGCCTGGGCAACGATATAGGCTTCCTGCTCGTGGTAGCGGGCGTTCAGCACCTGGAAATCGTTGAAGCCCTGCTTGCGCATGCGCTCGGCGAGCAGTTCAGACTTCTCGATCGAGGTGGTGCCGACGAGCACCGGCTGACCGCGCTTGTGAGCGTCGAGGATCTCCTCGATGATGGCCTTGAACTTCTCGTCGAAGGTCCGATAGACCTCGTCGTCCTCATCGATACGCTTGATCGGCAGGTTGGTCGGGACTTCGATGACATCGAGATTGTAGATATTGCCGAATTCTTCCGCTTCCGTCTGCGCCGTGCCGGTCATGCCGGCGAGCTTGTCGTACATGCGGAAGTAGTTCTGGAAGGTGATCGACGCCAGCGTCTGGTTTTCCGGCTGGATCTGCACCTTTTCCTTGGCTTCGAGCGCCTGGTGCTGGCCTTCCGAATAACGCCGGCCCGGCATCATGCGGCCGGTGAATTCATCGATGATGACGACTTCGTCGTTGCGGACGATATAGTCCTTGTCGCGCTGGAAGAGTTTGTGGGCCTTCAGTGCATTGTTGATGTGGTGGACGATCGCGACGTTCTCGATGTCGTAGAGCGCGTTACCCTTCAAGAGGCCGGCTTGACGCAGCAGGTTTTCCAGCTTCTCGGTGCCCTCCTCGGAGAAGTTGGCGGAACGCTGCTTCTCGTCGATCTCGTAATCGCTGGGTGCGAGCAACGGAATGAAGGCGTCGATCGTATTGTAGAGTTCAGAGCGGTCATCGAGCGGACCGGAGATGATCAACGGCGTGCGCGCTTCGTCGACGAGGATCGAGTCCACTTCGTCGACGATCGCGAAGTTGTGGCCGCGCTGGACCATCTGATTCTTCTCGTACTTCATGTTATCGCGCAGATAATCGAAGCCGAGCTCGTTGTTGGTGGCATAGGTGATGTCGCAGGCATAGGCCGCGCGGCGCTCCTCGTCGGAGAGGCCATGGACGATGACGCCTGTGGTCATGCCGAGGAAGCCGTAGACGCGGCCCATGGTCGCCGCATCGCGCTGGGCAAGATAGTCGTTGACGGTGACGACGTGCACGCCCTTGCCGGAAAGCGCGTTCAGATAGACCGGCAGGGTGGCGACGAGGGTCTTGCCTTCGCCGGTCTTCATCTCGGCGATCGCATTCGAATGCAGGATCATGCCGCCGATCAGCTGTACGTCAAATGGTCGCAGGCCGAGAACGCGGCGCGACGCCTCGCGCACTACGGCAAAGGCGGGAATCAGAATGTCGTCGAGCGTCTTGCCTTCGGCGAGAAGGGCGCGGAATTCGACGGTCTTTGCCGCGAGCTGCTCGTCCGTCAGCGCCTTCGTCTTCTCTTCGATGGAGTTGATCGCGGCGACGTTCGGCTGGAAGGACCGCACGCGGCGATCATTGGACGACCCAAATAACTTGCGGGCTATACCGCCAAAGCTGACCATGTGACTGGTCCTTTCTCAATATTCATCCGCGACGTTTCTTGTCCGCGGCCCAGCCGAAAATCAGGCGCACGCCTTGAAACGCCCGGAAACTGTTCTGGACGCGAGGTTGCGTGACAGATAAGAGGGGGGTCGAATGATGTCAACGGATTTGGCGGATACAGAAAGGCCACAATCCGGTGTTGATGGCTATTTTGAGCTGGAACGGGCGATGCTGACGCCGGCGATGAAACTGTGAAGGGTTATTTGATGTTGAGCACCAATAAATTCGCCGTGCTGGCGTTTGCAACTTTCGTTGCATTCCAGGCTCCGGCCCATGCAGAGGACGCCGTCGTCGCCAAGGTCGGCAATCTGGAGATCCACCAGTCTGAGCTCGATCTCGCCGTCGCCAACCTCGATCCGCAGCTGGCGCAGCTCCCCGACGACCAGAAGAAGGTCGCAGCCCTGTCCGCCGCCATCGATGTGAAGCTGCTAGCGGCCGGCGCGACAACGGAGAAGCTCGAGCAGACTGACGAGTTCAAGAAGCGCATGCAGTACCTCACCGACCGCGAGCTTCACAATGCTTATTTCAAGAAGCACGTCGTCGACACCGTGACGCCCGACGAAATTAAGGCTCGTTACGACAAGGAAGTCGCCGCCCTGCCGAAGCAGGAGGAAGTCCACGCCCGCCACATCCTGGTCAAGACCGAGGACGAAGCCAAGGACATCATCAAGCAGCTCGACGCCGGCAAGGATTTCGCCGAACTCGCCAAGGAAAAATCCACTGATCCGAACAAGTCGGAAGGTGGCGATCTCGGCTATTTCTCGCGCGGCCGTATGGTGAAGGAATTCGAGGACGCGGCCTTCGCACTCGAGAAGGGCACCTATTCGAAAACGCCCGTCAAGACCGATTTCGGCTATCATGTCATCAAGGTCGAGGACAAGCGCGACGCTCCGCCGCCGCCTTTCGACCAGGTGCAGGACCAGGTTCGTCAGCTCGTCATGCGCGACAAGTATCTTGCCCTCCTCAACCAGGCCAAATCGTCTGCCAAGGTCGAGATCTCGGACGAGACGCTGCGCAAGGGTTACGACGAGGCCAACAAGCAGCCGGAGCCGGGCAGCGAGCCTGCCCAGCCGGCGCCGAAGCAGTAATATTCGCATCAGGGCCCGGTTCTTCCGGGCCCTTCCTTATCGTTGTTGTCGCATTTCCGGACGGCGAGCCGGTTCTTTCAGTCGCCGGGAAATGCTCATTGGCAGGTTTCATCATGTCAGGTTCCGTTTCGCCGCTCGCCCCGAAATCCTTCGTTCCGATGCCTTCGCTGCGCGGCGTGCGCATGGCGACGGCTTCGGCCGGCATCAAGTACAAGAACCGCACCGACGTGCTGATGATGGTCTTCGATAAGCCGGCATCGGTCGCGGGCGTCTTCACCCGTTCCAAATGCCCCTCCGCGCCAGTCGATTTCTGCCGTGCGAACCTGCCGCACGGCACTGCGCGCGCCGTCGTCGTCAATTCCGGCAACGCCAATGCCTTTACCGGCATGAAGGGCCGCCAGGCGACCGCCCTGACGGCGAAGTCGGCTGCTGCGGCCGTCGGCTGCGGCGAAAACGAGATCTATCTGGCATCGACCGGCGTCATCGGCGAGCCGCTCGACGCCACCAAATTCTCAGGCGTCCTTGGCAGGATGCAGGCCGAGGCGACCGGCGATTTCTGGTTCGAAGCCGCCAAGGCGATCATGACGACCGATACCTATCCGAAGGTTTCAACCCGCAGCGCCGAGATCGGCGGCGTGGCCGTGACGATCAACGGCATTGCCAAAGGCGCCGGCATGATTGCGCCCGACATGGCGACCATGCTCTCCTTCGTCGTTACCGATGCCGACATCGCGTCCGAAGCGCTGCAGGCGCTTCTGTCCGACGGCGTCGGGCCGACCTTCAATTCCATGACCGTCGACAGCGACACGTCAACCTCCGATACGCTGATGCTGTTTGCGACGGGGGCTGCGGCCGAGGACGGCCAGGCGCGCATCGAACGCGCCGACGATCCGCGCCTTGCCGCTTTCCGCGCCGCGCTCAACGAAGTGCTGAAGGACCTGTCGCTGCAGGTTGTGCGCGACGGCGAAGGCGCCACCAAGATGCTCGAAATCACTGTGACCGGCGCCGAGAGCGATGCCGCCGCCAAGCGCATTGCGCTGTCGATCGCCAATTCGCCGCTGGTCAAGACGGCGGCCGCCGGCGAAGACGCCAATTGGGGCCGTATCGTCATGGCGGTCGGCAAATCCGGCGAGATGGCCGACCGCGACCGGCTCGCCATCTGGTTCGGGGACATCAGGGTCGCCGTCAACGGCGAACGTGACCCGGATTATTCCGAGGCAGCCGCGTCAAACGTGATGAAAGCGCAGGATATCCCCGTCAAAGTCGATATCGGCCTCGGCACCGGGTCGGCGACCGTCTGGACCTGCGACCTCACCAAGGAATATGTTGCGATCAATGGCGACTATCGGAGCTGATCGTCTATTGGTGCAGGCATCCATATCTTCAACGAATCTGCCGTTGGTCCGCAGGCTGGAGGCCGTCGGCTTTCGTGCCTGGCCGGCGGCGTCCGTGCAATATGACGGCAGCTGGCAGGTGCGGCTGACGGCGGGCCACCCGTCCAACCGGCTGAATTCCATCGTGCCGCTCGACCCCTCGGACCATCGCGATGTCGAGATCCGTCTGGAAAAGGCGAGCCGGAAGTTCGAGGCCTATGGCCGCGCCGCCGTGGTCCGTCAGACGCCGCTCGCCTCGCCGGTGCTGATCGAGCTTCTCAGCGCCCGGAACTGGACACGGTTCGACGAGACCATGGTGATGACCTGCGATCTCGCCGAGGCCGAGCTGCCGGATACGCTCGATCATCTGCCGACCCATGATGTCGGCCGTTTCGTCGATGCCAACCTGGCGGTCGACAGGGCGCCGCTGAGCCTGAAGCCGGCGCTTGCCGAAATCATTTCGGCGATCAAGCCGCCGTCGGGTCTGTTCATGATTGAGAATGCCGTGGAGGGACCGCTCGCGACCGTGCTCTGCGTTCAGGACAACGATCTTGCCGGCATCATGTCGCTTTCAGTCTGCGAAGCGCGGCGGCGCGAGGGGCTCGGCACCGAAATCCTGACTTCGGCGCTCAGGTGGGCGCGCATGCGCAGCGCCCGCTCGGCTTGGCTGCAGGTCAGGCTTTCCAATCGCCCGGCCATCGCGCTCTACGAGCGCCTCGGTTTTCGCGATGCCTATCATTATTGCTATTGGCAGCGAGGTCCGCGATGAGCGAGGCAGGCCGAAAAATATTGCTGGTCGCCGCCTGTGCGCTGATCGATGCCGATGGGCGTATCCTATTGGCACAGCGTCCCGAGGGAAAGTCGCTGGCCGGACTTTGGGAGTTTCCCGGAGGGAAAGTCGAGCCCGGCGAAACTCCGGAGGAGACGCTGGTGCGTGAGCTCGAGGAAGAGCTTGGTGTCAAGACCAAGATCGCCTGCCTGGCGCCGCTCACCTTTGCCAGCCATTCCTACGAGACGTTCCACTTGTTGATGCCGCTCTATATCTGCCGGCGCTATGAGGGGATTGCCCAAGGCCTTGAGGGGCAGGCTTTGAAATGGGTGCGTGCGCAGGCGCTGCGCGAATACCCCATGCCGCCCGCCGACGAGCCGCTTATCCCGATGCTGCAGGATTTACTTTAAAGCGCGTCCCGTTGAATTTAATCGGTGCGACCCGCTTTGAATTCTTATTCCATTGCATGTCATCCGTGAACCACTGCAGAGTTCCGGCCGACATGTATTAGCATTGTCTGATTTTTATTGTGCCGCAGCGTTTTCGGCTGTGGATATTAATGGATCGTTTAACACCTTCTGCCAAAGATCGGCCTCAATCAAGCATCTGGCGTGCGTGTATTAAAAGGCTTGACGTCATGGACGATGATTTCTGGAAAGCTGTCCGGGAAAAGGAACGGGCTTCGTCTGCCTCGCGCAGGACGGGTGCGCTCAATATCGCCCTTCTGTTCGGCACGGCGGTGGTCGCGTTGACGTTGATTCTGACGCCTATGCTTGCGGATTCCTCGAAGAAAAGTGTCTTTGCGAGTGCACCGGTCGATTTCGATACGATCACGACCGGATCGATTCCGAAGAACGAAAGCGGCAAGCACTATACCATTCGTCGTAGCGTCCTTCAGGACACGCCCGGCTCAGTCTGCGTCGTCCAAGGCTACGGCGTCGGCGCCGGTTGCTGAAGCGGACGCTTGGGATGACGGCCATCGCTCGGTGGCTGTGGAATTGATCGTTGCAGGCGGTTCACGCAGAAGGTTGGGGTAATGCGTCTTTGGAAAGCATTTCTTGCAGATGACAACGGCGCAACGGCGGTAGAATACGGCCTGATCGCCGCCATCATTTGCACAGCGCTTGTCTCCGGTCTCGGCATCTTTAGCGGCAGCCTGCATAACGTCTTCAACGTGGTCGGCAACAATATCACCGTCAATTGACGAAGCTGCGGACGATCACTGCCTGAGCTTGTGTTCGTCCACTTTCAGCGCGTCGGCAAGGCGTGCTTTCGCCGAGCCCGGCTGGAGCGGCTTCTGCTGGCTCTCGTGCGGAGCCCATCCGGAGACATAGATGATCGAGAATGTCGCGCGAATGCGTCCGTCGGGATCGGAATGGCGTTCGGCGTAGATCTCTGCGGCGCGCAGGAAGAAGGCGCGCGTCAGCGGCATGCGACTGCGGGCTGCAAGCGGATTGCTCATGCCCATTGCCCTGAGATCGCGCATCAGCGGGAAGAGCGAGTCGTATCGGACCGTATAGTTCTCAGCGTCGATCACCGGAAGGGTGAAGCCGGCGCGCTGCATCAGACTGCCGATATCGCGCACATCGGCGAAAGGGATGACGCGCGGGCTTGCGCCGCCCGTCATCTCGACCTCGGCTGCCAAAAGCACGTCGCGCAGTTCCTGCAGCGTCCCGGCGCCGGGAATGGCCGCCAGGAACAGGCCGTCCGGCTTCAGGGCGCGGCGAATCTGGATGAAAACGCCGGGCGTATCGTTGGTCAGATGAAGGTTGAGCGGCGCGAGGATGAGATTGACCGATTGCGGCGCAAGCGGCACGTCCTCGAGCGTCGCCTCGACAAAAGTTTCGCCTGGGCCCGCATACGTCTTCTCGCTCTCGACGCGGATCATCGTGCCGATCTTGCCCGTCGCCATTGCCGCGCGGGCGGCTGCACCGGTCGTGCCATGCAATTCAACGGCGGTTTCGAAGCGCCGCTCGACGACATCAAGCCTCTCGGCTATTTCCTCGGCCGCGATGTCGAGCAGGAAGGCGGCTTTCAAATCGTTGTTAACGAGCGCGCGATGGCGATGTGCGGCGATCAGGGCTCTGTCGAAGATCGTTTCCATGGGGATGTCCATAGTCCCGGCTCGCTGCAGCGGCAAGGCGATTTTCCTTTCGAAGAGAACAGGCTAGTCTCGACCTCATGAAACGGATCCACTCCGAACGGCCGGCAGATTTGCTCCGGGCGCATCTTCTGCGACCGTTTTTGGCGCTTGCCGATTTCCTCTATCCGCCCGCCTGTTCCGTCTGCGGCATTTCGACCGGCGGCCATCGCGGACTGTGTGCGAAATGCTGGTCCGGCATCCGCTTCATCGAGCGGCCCTATTGCGAAGTGCTCGGTATTCCCTTCTCGCATGATCTCGGCGCCGGCATCCTCAGCGCCGAGGCGATCGCCAATCCGCCGCCTTTCGACCGGTTGCGGTCAGCGGCGACGCACGACCATGCCGTCCGAGATCTCGTTCACGGGTTGAAATATCGCGATCGCACCGATCTGGCGCCGATGATGGCCGGCTGGATGCTGCGTGCCTCCGACGGCGCCGTGGAAAGCTGCGATGCGCTGATCCCGGTGCCGTTGCACCGCACCCGCATGCTGTCCCGTAAGTTCAACCAAGCTGCCGAACTTGCCCGCCATATGGCGAGCCTATCGGGCAAACCGTTGCTTGCTGCAACGCTCATCCGCGTCAAGCGCACCAGCCAGCAGGTCGGCCTCGGCGCCAAGGCGCGCGAGGACAATGTCAGAGGTGCTTTCGCGATTGCCAAAGGCTGCGAGAACGACGTTTTCGGCAAGCGTATTGTGCTTGTCGACGATGTCTACACAACAGGCGCGACAGTCGCCGCCGCCAGCCGGACGCTGCGGAAGGCGGGTGCGGCCGAGATAACGGTTTTGACCTTTGCAAGGGCCCTTTCCGAGCCTATATGACAGAAAATACCCGGCATCCGGAGATATCATGGTACCCGTCACCATCTATACACGGCAGTTCTGCGGCTATTGCAGCCGCGCCAAGTCCCTTCTCGAACAAAAAGGCGTCCACTATATCGAGTACGACGCGACCTATTCGCCGGATCTTCGCCAGGAGATGGTCGGCAAGGCGAATGGGCGCGCGACCTTCCCGCAGATCTTCATCGGCGCCGAACATGTCGGCGGTTGTGACGACCTCTTCGCGCTCGATCGCGCCGGCAAGCTCGATCCGATGCTGGCGGCCTGAAGGAAGACCCGATGAGCTTCAAGGCCGCCGCCGTTCAGATGTGCTCCGGGGTCGATCCGGCAAAGAACGCCACCGCCATGGCGCGGCTGGTGCGCGAGGCGGCCGCCAAAGGCGCCACCTATGTGCAGACGCCTGAAATGACCGGTATGCTGCAGCGTGACCGCGCGGCGGCACGCGCCGTGCTTACCGATGAGGCGCGCGATATTATCGTCAAGACGGGCTCCGAGCTTGCCAGGGAACTCGGCATCCACATGCATGTCGGCTCGACGGCGATCGCGCTTGCCGACGGCAAGATCGCCAATCGTGGCTTCCTCTTCGGTCCTGACGGGCGGATCCTCAATCGCTACGACAAGATCCATATGTTCGACGTTGATCTCGACAATGGTGAGAGCTGGCGTGAAAGCGCGTTCTATACGGCCGGCTCGGAAGCCCGCGTTCTGTCGCTGCCCTTTGCGGAAATGGGTTTTGCTATCTGCTACGACGTTCGCTTCCCCGCACTTTTCCGCGCTCAGGCCGTTGCCGGCGCCGAGGTAATGACGGTTCCTGCCGTGTTCACCAAGCAGACCGGTGAGGCGCATTGGGAAATCCTGCTGAGAGCGCGCGCGATCGAGAACGGCGTTTTCGTCGTTGCCGCGGCGCAGGCCGGCCGGCACGAGGACGGGCGCGAGACCTTCGGTCACTCGATGATCATCGACCCCTGGGGCACGGTGTTGGCCTCGGCCGGCCCAACGGGCGAGGCGGTCATCGTCGCCGAGATCGATCCCGGCGCGGTCAAGGCCGCCCATGACAAGATCCCGAACCTGAAGAACGGTCGGGAATTCTCGGTCGAGAAAATCGCGGGGGCAGTCGCAGGAGGCGTCGCCGCTTGATCCGCTATTCCCTCACCTGCGACAATGCCCATGAATTTGAAGGCTGGTTCTCAGAAAGCGCCGATTTCGACCGTCAGGTCGCGAGCGGGTTTCTGACCTGCCCGATCTGCCATTCCGCCGCCGTCTCCAAGCTCCTGATGGCGCCTTCGGTGTCGACTGCGCGCAAGAAGGACGAGAGGCAGACGCTGGCGATGGACGCCATGCGCCGGGAGGCCCTGCAAAAGCTGAAAGAGGCGGTCGCCGCCGTCAAAGCCAATTCCGAGGATGTGGGCACGAAGTTCCCTGAGGAAGCCCGCAAGATCCATTACGGCGAGGCGGACGCCCGCGGCATCATCGGCCAGGCGACGGTCGACGAGGCCCAGGCGCTGGTGGAGGAAGGCATCGAGATCGCCGCCATTCCGGTACTGCCGGAAGACGTGAACTGAGATGCATTCAGTTCACCTGGCCCCTCTTGAAAGTTGGCGGGAAGGCGCCGCAGAAAGTTAGCCGATTAATTGTCTGCGGGAACTATGCCGGCCGCTTTGCCAGCAACATGTAGTTCACGTCCATATCCTTGGACAGGTTCCACTGGTTGGACAGTGGATTGAAGAAGACGCCGGTGCGGTCGGTAATCTCAAGGCCGCTTGCCGTGAGCGGCTTTTCCAGCTCTTCCGGGCGCACCAGCTTTTCATACTGATGGGTGCCGCGCGGCAGCCAGCGCAGGATGTTTTCAGCGGCGAAGATGGCAAGGGCCGCCGCCTTCATCGTGCGGTTGATCGTGGCGACGAAGATCAGGCCGCCGGGGCGGACCATCTTTGCGCAGGTCGTCATGAAGAGTTCGACGTCGGCGACGTGTTCGACCACTTCCATGTTCAAGACGATATCGAAAATCTCGCCGGCGTCGGCAAGTTCCTCGGCGGTGACGGCGCGATAGTCGACCGGAACGCCTGAGGTCTTCGCATGGGTCGAGGCGATGCCGATATTCTTCTCGGAGGGGTCCGCGCCGACGACAGAGGCGCCCATGCGGGCGACGGGTTCGGACAGGAGACCGCCGCCGCAGCCGATATCGAGCACGCGCAGGCCTTCGAGCGGGCGGGCGCTTTTCGGATCACGGCCGAAATTCTCGCAGGCCTTGTCTCTTATATAGGCGAGACGGACGGGGTTGAATTTGTGCAGTGGCTTGAACTTGCCGGTCGGGCTCCACCATTCCGCCGCCATCGCCGAGAAGCGGTCCACTTCGCCCTGGTCGATCGTGCTCCTGGCGCCTTCCGTCATCATCTACTCCTTGCGTTCGTGACAAGTGAAGTCGGACGATCGGCGGCATAAGTCAAGGGCGGAGGTTATCGAGGAGCGACGGGCGTGCAGACGCTCGGCAATTGCTTTATATCGTGCGCTTGCCTCCCCCCGCCAAACTCGCTAAGAGACCCCGCAACTTGGGGCCTTCAGGGCCTGGGCTTTTAGAGCGGTTCCAAAAACTAGGAGCCCGGCTCTTTCGCCAAGCCGTTCGCCCCAGAGCTTTCGTGATGCCGGGTCGGGTTTCCGCTTCCCGGCGCCAGTCGTGGTAGAGGCATATGGCACGCATCGTAATGAAATTCGGCGGCACGTCCGTCGCTGACCTGGACCGCATCAAGAACGTTGCCCGCCACGTCAAACGCGAAGTCGATGCCGGTCACGAGGTCGCGGTGGTGGTCTCGGCGATGTCAGGCAAGACCAATGAGCTGGTCGGCTGGGTGCAGGGCACGCCGAAGGTCATCGGCGCCAATTCGCCGTTTTACGATGCGCGGGAATATGATGCGGTCGTCGCCTCCGGTGAGCAGGTGACCTCGGGGCTGCTGGCGATCGCATTGCAGGCGATGGATATCAATGCGCGGTCCTGGCAGGGATGGCAGATTCCGATCCGCACGGACAACGCACATGGCGCAGCCCGGATTCTGGAGATCGACGGTTCCGACATCGTCAAGCGGATGGGCGAGGGGCAGGTCGCCGTCATCGCCGGCTTCCAGGGGTTGGGACCGGACAACCGCATCGCCACTCTGGGACGCGGCGGGTCGGACACGTCGGCCGTCGCCATTGCCGCGGCTGTCAAAGCGGATCGCTGCGATATCTATACCGATGTCGACGGTGTCTATACGACCGATCCGCGCATCGTGCCGCAGGCGCGCAGGCTGAAGAAGATCGCCTTCGAGGAAATGCTGGAGATGGCCTCGCTCGGCGCCAAGGTGCTGCAGGTGCGTTCGGTCGAGCTTGCCATGGTGCACAAGGTGCGTACCTTCGTGCGCTCGTCTTTCGAAGATCCCGATGCTCCGGGCATGGGCGATCTGTTGAACCCGCCCGGAACGCTGATTTGTGACGAGGATGAAATCGTGGAACAGGAAGTAGTCACCGGCATCGCCTATGCCAAGGATGAGGCTCAGATCTCGCTTCGCCGTCTTGCCGACCGGCCGGGCGTCTCCGCGGCGATCTTCGGGCCGCTTGCCGAATCCCATATCAATGTCGACATGATCGTCCAGAATATTTCCGAGGACGGATCGAAGACCGACATGACCTTCACCGTGCCGTCAGGCGACGTCGAGAAGGCGATCAAGGTGCTCGGCGATCATAAGGAGAAGATCGGCTACGATGTCGTGCAGAACGAATCGGGGCTGGTGAAAGTCTCAGTCATCGGCATCGGCATGCGCAGCCATGCCGGCGTCGCTGCCACCGCGTTTCGCGCCCTTGCCGAAAAAGGCATCAACATCAAGGCGATCACCACCTCCGAGATCAAGATTTCCATCCTGATCGACGGTCCCTATGCAGAACTCGCTGTCAGGACTTTGCATTCCTGCTACGGTCTGGATAAGAATTGATTCCCAGTGGGCGGCCTGCCCCTTCAGGTTGAGTAGACGAGGGCCGGCCTGCCGGGACTGAGTGCGTTGTTTCGGGAGCTTGAGACGCCATGAGAGACCTTTCCGGCGGTCCGCGCGTGCTGCTCAGGCGGCTGCGCGAGTTAATGGCAGAGCCGCTGGAGCCGCAGGATCGTCTTGACCGGATCGTCCGCCAGATTGCCAGCAACATGGTGGCGGAAGTCTGCTCCGTCTATGTGCTGCGCGCCGACGGTGTGCTCGAACTCTACGCGACCGAAGGCCTCAACCGCGAGGCGGTGCACCTTGCGCAGCTGAAGATGGGGCAGGGCCTCGTCGGCACGATCGCCGCCTCGGCGCAGCCGCTGAACCTTTCCGACGCGCAGTCGCATCCGGCCTTCCGCTACCTGCCGGAGACGGGCGAAGAAATCTACCATTCCTTCCTCGGTGTGCCGATCCTCAGGACCGGGCGCTCGCTTGGCGTTCTCGTCGTCCAGAACAAGGCGAGCCGCAACTATCGCGAGGAGGAGGTGGAAGCACTCGAAACGACGGCGATGGTGCTTGCCGAGATGATCGCCACCGGCGAGCTCAAGAAGATCACCAAGCCGGGCCTCGAACTCGACCTGACGCGTTCGGTGACGATTGATGGCGACACCTATAATGACGGCATCGGCCTCGGCTATGTCGTCTTGCACGAGCCGCGCATCGTCGTCACCAACCTGCTGAACGAGGATGCTGAGAAGGAAATCCGCCGGCTGGCGGAGGCCATGGGGTCGCTCAGGATCTCGATCGACGACATGCTGTCGCGCCGCGACGTGTCGATGGAAGGCGAGCATCGCGAGGTGCTCGAAACCTATCGCATGTTCGCGCATGACCAAGGCTGGGTGCGCAAGCTCGAGGAAGCGATCCGCAACGGCCTGACGGCGGAAGCGGCGGTCGAAAAGGTGCAGAGCGACACCAAGGCGCGGATGATGCGGTTGACTGACCCTTATCTGCGTGAACGCATGCACGATTTCGAGGACCTGGCGAACCGGCTGCTCAGGCAGTTGACGGGTTATACCGGGCGCACGACCGCCGAGGGTTTTCCCAATGACGCGATCATCCTGGCGCGGGCCATGGGGGCGGCCGAGCTGCTCGATTATCCCCGCGCCAATGTGCGCGGACTGGTGCTGGAAGAGGGGGCGGTGACGAGCCATGTGGTGATCGTGGCCCGTGCCATGGGCATTCCCGTCATCGGCCAGGCGGCGGGTGTTGTGGCGCTCGCCGAGAATGGCGATGCCGTGATCATCGACGCCGACGAAGGGCATGTGCATCTCCGTCCGATGGCCGATCATCGGCGCTCCTACGAGGAAAAAGTGCGTTTCCGCGCGAGGCGGCAGGAGCAGTTCCGGGCGCTACGCGCCATCGAGCCGGTCACGAAGGACGGCCAGCGGATCTCGCTGATGATGAATGCCGGCCTGCTGGTCGACCTGCCGCAGCTCTCGGAATCGGGTGCGGAGGGCATCGGTCTCTTCCGCACCGAGCTGCAGTTCATGATCGCTTCGACCATGCCGAAGGCGGAAGAGCAGGAGCAGTTCTACCGTAATGTGATCAAACAGGCGGCAGGCCGCGTGGTCACCTTCCGCACGCTCGATATCGGCGGCGACAAGGTGGTGCCGTATTTCCGAGGTCATGAGGAGGAAAATCCCGCACTCGGGTGGCGCGCGATCCGGCTGTCACTCGACAGGCCGGGATTGTTGCGCACCCAGCTGCGCGCCCTGCTGAAGGCATCGGCCGGCACCGAGCTGAAGCTGATGGTCCCGATGGTGACCGAAGTTTCCGAGCTGAAGATGGTGCGCGAACTCCTGCAGAAGGAAGTGCAGCATCTGTCGCGCTTCGGGCATGGGCTGCCGCGCAAGCTGCAATTCGGAGCGATGCTGGAGGTGCCCGCGCTGCTCTGGCAGCTCGACGAGCTGATGGAGGCGGTCGATTTCGTCTCGGTCGGTTCCAACGACCTCTTCCAGTTTTCGATGGCGGTCGATCGCGGCAATGCGCGCGTGTCCGATCGCTTCGACCCCCTCGGCAAGCCGTTTTTGCGGATCCTCCGTGATATCGTGCGCGGGGCGGATCGGAACACGACGCCAGTGACGCTTTGCGGCGAGCTTGCCGGCAAGCCGCTTTCGGCAATGGCGCTGCTCGGCATCGGCTTTCGGTCGATCTCGATGTCGCCGGCCTCGATCGGTCCGGTAAAGGCGATGCTGCTCGGGCTTGATGTCGGGGCGCTGGCGAAGGTGATGGACGAAGTGCTGGACGATCATCGCAGCACGGTGCCGATGCGCGAGGTGCTTGCCCGCTTCGCCGAGAGCCACAATATTCCCCTTTAGAGAAATATAAGAAGAATCGGAGTGAAGGGTGGCGAAGCTTCCCGTTGAAAAGATGCGCGAGCTGGAACGCCGTTTCGGCGAGATCGAGGCGCGCATGTCGGCCGGTCCGGCCGCCGATGTCTATGTGAAGCTCGCATCCGAATATTCCGAGCTGCAGCCTGTCGTGGCGAAGATCCGCGCCTATGAGAAGGCTGTCGCCGAGCTTGCCGATCTCGAAACGCTGCTCGAGGACAAATCGGTCGATCGCGAGATGCGCGATCTTGCCGAACTCGAACTGCCCGAAGTGAAAGCGCGGATCGAGGTGCTGGAGCAGGAAATGCAGATCCTGCTTCTGCCGAAGGACGCAGCCGACGAAAAGAGCGCGATCCTGGAAATCCGCGCCGGCACCGGCGGCTCGGAAGCTGCCCTTTTTGCCGGCGATCTTTTCCGGATGTACGAACGTTTCGCGTCGGAAAAGGGCTGGAAGGTAGAGGTGCTCTCGGCAAGCGAGGGTGAAGCCGGCGGCTACAAGGAGATCATCGCGACGATCACAGGCCGGGGCGTCTTCGCCAAGTTGAAGTTCGAATCCGGCGTGCACCGTGTGCAGCGCGTGCCGGAGACCGAAGCAGGCGGGCGCATCCATACTTCGGCCGCGACGGTGGCGGTGCTGCCGGAAGCCGAGGAGATCGACATCGACATTCGGCCGGAAGATATTCGCATCGATACGATGCGCTCGTCGGGCGCCGGCGGCCAGCACGTCAATACGACGGACTCGGCGGTGCGCATCACCCATCTGCCGACCGGCATCGTCGTCACCAGCTCGGAAAAATCGCAGCATCAGAACCGCGCCAAGGCGATGCAGGTCTTGCGTTCCAGGCTTTACGATGCCGAGCGGCAGCGGGCCGATAGCGAGCGCTCGGCCGATCGCAAGAGCCAGGTCGGCTCCGGTGATCGTTCGGAACGCATCCGTACCTACAATTTTCCCCAGGGGCGCGTCACGGACCATCGTATCAATCTGACGCTTTACAAGCTCGACCGGATGATGGAAGGCGAGATCGAAGAGGTCGTCGACGCACTGATGGCCGATTATCAGGCAAGCCAGCTGGCGCAGCTCGGCGAACAGCAATGAGCGGTACGGTCGCCGATATGCTTGCCGCAGCGCGCCGTCGTTTCACAGAGGCAGGCATTGTCGATCCGGTGACCGATGCGCGGCTGCTTGTCGCAGGCATTTTGAAACTGTCGTCAACGGAGCTTTTGACGCGGTCGGCCGAGAGGCTCTCTTCAGATCAGGCGCAGGCGATTTCGAGGGCCCTGGAGCGGCGTCTCGGCCATGAGCCGGTGCATCGTATTCTGGGCGAGCGGGAATTCTACGGCCTGCCGCTTGGCTTGTCGGCGGAAACTTTGGAGCCGCGTCCGGATACGGAAATCCTGGTCGATACAGTGCTTCCTTATCTGAAGGACCTTGCAAAGGCGCAACGCCATCTCCATATTCTTGACATCGGAACCGGGAGCGGGGCGATATGCCTCGCGCTCTTGAGTGAATGTCCCGAGGCGTCGGGTATCGGCAGCGACATATCGGCTGATGCACTTAGGACGGCGAAGTCAAATGCAGAAAGAAACGGGTTGCAGGATCGTTTTCAGGCCGTGCAGTCGAATTGGTTCGAGAACATCCAGGGCTCCTTTCACGCGATTGTCTCAAATCCGCCCTATATTGCCTCCAATGTCATTCACGATCTCGCTCCCGAAGTGACGAAATTTGATCCGGTTGCAGCGCTGGATGGCGGCCCGGATGGGCTTGACGCTTACAAAGCCATAGCCAAGGATGCGGCAAGGTTCATGAGGCCCATCGGGGTTCTCGGACTGGAAATCGGCTACGATCAGCGAAACGATGTGACGGCGATCTTCGAAGCGAAAGGCTTCAAGTGCCTCAAATCCGTGAAAGATTATGGTCAGAATGACAGGGCGCTTGTTTTCGCGCTTGCGTAAAAGGCGATAACTGCGGCATCGGACGGGACATTATTGCTATTGCGAAGAAAAGGCTTGGATTTCCCAGGGAAGCAATATAGGTTGCGGACACGTGTTGGGCAGATAGGAATGAACGAGATTCGTTCGGTACTTGGTTTGCCTCGGGGGTCCGCTCTTTTAAACGAGAGTTTCAACGGTTGAACACGACCCAACGCGTGAATCAGTCAAACTGACTTGAGAACCAAGCGGCAGGTCGGCGCAAAGGCGCAGTATGCTCGCGGCACAAAGGTCCTGACCCGGTTTCCGGTCATGGCGGTTGGTGCCATGTATCCATCACAAACAGAGAATTCAGGTGAACGATCTATGAGGCCAGGACAGCAAAACAAGCGCGGTCGAGGGCGTGGTAACAACAATAACAATGGCGGCGGCGGAAATAACAATAACAACAATTTCAACCGCAAGGGCGGTAACCCGCTGACCCGGAGCTATGACAGCTCCGGCCCCGATGTGAAGATTCGCGGTACTGCACAGCATATCGCCGAGAAATATGCGCAACTTGCCCGTGATGCCCAGAGCTCTGGCGACCGCGTGATAGCCGAGAATTATCTTCAGCACGCCGAACATTACAATCGGATCATCGCCAGCGCTCAGGCGCAGATGCAAGAGCGGTTCCAGCGCGACGATCGCAGCGACTACAATGACCGCGACGCGGCGGATCGCGACAGCGACGACATCGATACCAGCGACAATGATGGCGACGATGTCGTCATCGTCCAGCCGCCGCAGAGCAGGCAGCATCAGCCGCAGGCACAACCAAAGTCCGCGCCGGCACCCGTTGCGGCGCCTGCCCCGGCACCCCAACCCGAAATCATCGACGGAACCGGCCCGCAGCCGGAGATCGAAGGCATTCCTGCCGAGGTCGCCATGGACGAGGAAGGCTCTGCCGGCCAGTCACGCGAACGCCAGCCCCGTCGTCGTAGCCCCGGCAATCGTCCCCGTCGCCCGCGCCGCGGCGCAGACGGCGATGCAGCCTCCGAGGGCGAGGGTGCTTCCGCCGAGGCGCCGGTTCTGGCGGATGCCGCATCGGAATAAGGGATCTGGCCGCTCCTTTCGGGGAGGGTCGGGTGCTCATGCCATCTGTTCGAATTTCCTTGAAAATCCCCGGCCTCGTGCCGGGGATATTCGTCTTATGGGCTCTTTAAACTCCCGAAACAGCGTACCATATTCTCCTCGACTGCTTCGCCCAATTCCCAGATGGGCTAAGCGCGGCCTGCCTTTTCAGGGGGTCGATCTCAATCATCGGTCTGCGCCTCGTAAGGGCAGGGCGATCAATGGAGGTAGAATATGAATATCGAGAAATATTCCGAGCGGGTGCGCGGTTTCATTCAGTCGGCCCAGACCTATGCGCTGGCGCAGGGGCATCAGCAATTTTCACCCGAACATGTGCTCAAAGTTCTGCTCGATGACGATCAGGGCATGGCGGCGTCGCTGATCGAGCGTGCCGGCGGCGATGCCAAGGCTGCTCGCCTTGCCAATGATGCGGCTCTTGCCAAGTTGCCGAAGATATCGGGCGGCAACGGCAACATCTACCTGGCGCAGCCGCTCGCCAAGGTGCTTTCGACCGCCGAAGAGGTGGCCAAGAAAGCCGGCGACAGTTTTGTCACGGTCGAACGTCTGCTGCAGGCGCTGGCGATCGAATCCTCGGCTTCGACCTATTCGACGCTGAAGAATGCGGGCGTGACAGCCCAGGGTCTCAACCAGGTCATCAACGATATCCGCAAGGGCCGGACCGCGGATTCCGCCAGCGCCGAGCAGGGCTTCGATTCACTCAAGAAATTCGCCCGCGACCTCACTGGCGAAGCCCGCGAGGGCAAGCTCGATCCGGTGATCGGCCGCGACGATGAGATCCGCCGCACCATCCAGGTCCTGTCGCGCCGCACCAAGAACAATCCGGTGCTGATCGGCGAGCCGGGGGTTGGCAAGACGGCGATCGTCGAAGGTCTGGCTCTGCGCATCGTCAACGGCGACGTGCCAGAATCGCTGAAGGACAAGAAGCTGATGGCGCTCGACATGGGCGCGCTGATTGCCGGCGCGAAATACCGCGGCGAATTCGAAGAGCGGTTGAAAGCGGTCCTCAATGAAGTCCAGGCGGAAAACGGCGAGATCATCCTGTTCATCGACGAGATGCACACGCTGGTCGGCGCCGGCAAGGCGGACGGGGCGATGGATGCCTCCAACCTTCTAAAGCCTGCGCTTGCCCGCGGCGAGCTGCATTGCGTCGGCGCAACCACGCTCGACGAATATCGTAAACATGTCGAGAAGGATCCGGCGCTTGCCCGCCGCTTCCAGCCTGTCGTCGTCGACGAACCGACAGTCGAAGATACGATCTCGATCCTGCGCGGACTCAAGGAAAAATACGAGCAGCATCACAAGGTTCGCATCGCCGATGCGGCGTTGGTTGCCGCCGCGACGCTGTCCAACCGCTATATCACGGATCGCTTCCTGCCCGATAAGGCCATCGATCTGATGGATGAGGCGGCGGCGCGACTGCGCATGCAGGTGGATTCCAAGCCGGAAGAGCTCGATGAACTCGACCGCCGGATCATTCAGATGAAGATCGAGCGTGAGGCGCTGAAGAAGGAAACCGACGTCGCTTCCGCCGACCGGCTGAAGCGGCTGGAGACCGAACTCACCGCGCTTGAAGAGGAGGCCGATGCGCTGACGGCCCGCTGGCAGGCGGAAAAGCAGAAGCTCGGCCTTGCCGCCGATCTCAAGAAGCAGCTCGACGACGCCCGCAACGAACTGGCGATTGCCCAGCGCAAGGGTGAATTCCAGCGCGCTGGCGAGCTCACCTACGGCGTCATTCCGGATCTCGAAAAGCAGCTGGTCGAAGCCGAGAAGCAAGATGGCGAGCGCGGCGCGATGGTGCAGGAGGTGGTCAGCCCCGACAATATCGCCCATGTCGTTTCCCGCTGGACCGGCATCCCGGTCGACAAGATGCTGGAAGGCGAACGCGACAAGCTGCTTCGGATGGAAGACGAGCTGGCGAAATCGGTGATCGGCCAGGGCGATGCGGTTCAGGCCGTGTCGCGCGCCGTCCGCCGCGCCCGCGCCGGTCTGCAAGATCCGAACCGGCCGATCGGCTCGTTCATCTTCCTCGGCCCGACCGGCGTCGGCAAGACGGAGCTTACCAAGGCACTCGCCCGCTTTCTCTTCGATGACGAAACGGCGATGGTGCGCATGGACATGTCGGAATACATGGAGAAACACTCCGTCGCCCGACTGATCGGCGCGCCTCCCGGCTATGTTGGTTATGACGAAGGCGGGGCGTTGACGGAAGCCGTGCGCCGCCGGCCATATCAGGTCGTCCTATTCGACGAGATCGAGAAGGCGCATCCCGACGTCTTCAACATCCTGCTGCAGGTGCTGGATGACGGACGCCTGACGGACGGCCAGGGCCGGACGGTCGACTTCCGTAATACGATGATCATCATGACCTCGAACCTCGGGGCCGAATATCTGACGCAGCTCAGGGACGGCGATGACAGCGATACGGTTCGCGAGCAGGTGATGGACGTCGTGCGTGGGCATTTCCGGCCGGAATTCCTGAACCGCATCGATGAGATCATCCTCTTCCACCGCCTGAAACGCGAGGAGATGGGCGCGATCGTCGATATCCAGCTGAAGCGGCTGGTGGCTCTGCTGTCCGAACGCAAGATTGTTATCGATCTCGACGAGGAAGCTCGCCATTGGCTGGCGAACAAGGGGTATGATCCGGTTTACGGCGCAAGGCCGCTGAAGCGGGTGATCCAGAAATTCGTGCAGGACCCGTTGGCCGAGCAGATCCTGTCGGGCCAGGTGCCGGACGGATCGACTGTCAAGGTGACGAACGGTTCGGACCGGCTGCAGTTCAGCACGCGGCAGACGGTGAGCGCAGCGGCTTAATTTGGGTTGTCGAGAAATGAGAAATGGCGGCTTCGGCCGCCATTTTTCGTTTAGAGACTACTTGCTCGCCACCTGATCCGGCGTCTGGTTGTTCAGCAGCGTATCGATACGCTTTCGCTCGTCCTCGAATTTCGCCAGCGCCTCACCCTGCAGCGATTTGCCGCCCGGCAGACGTATGCGCAGCGGATCGACCTTGGTGCCGTTGACGATCAGCTCGTAATGCAGATGCGGGCCGGTGGATTCACCCGTCGTGCCGACCCAGCCGATCACCTGGCCCTGACGTATTTTCGCGCCGGGAACGACGCCTTTGGCAATGGCGCTCTGGTGATTGTAGGAGGATTCATAGCCATTGGCATGGCGGATGATCGTCTGATTGCCGTAGCCGCCGGAATCCCAGCCGGCTTTTTCGACTGTGCCATTGCCGGAGGCGATAATCGCGGTGCCACGCGGCGCCGCCCAATCGACGCCGGTATGCATTCGCGCGAAACCGAGGATCGGATGGCGGCGCATGCCGAAGCCCGACTTGAAAATGCCGTTCGGAACCGGGTTGCGCAGCAGGAACTGACGGATGCTCTTGCCGTTCTCATCGAAATAATCGACCGTACCGTCGTCGGGATCCTGGAAGCGATAGAAGCGCGTCTGCGTATCGCCGAAACGAGCATTGACGTAGAGCAGTTCGGAATCCTCGGTCGCCTGGCCGGTGCTGTCGGCGACGGAGAAGAAGGCCTCCAGCTTATCGGTCGATCTCAGCTGCGCCTGGAAATCGACATTGCTTGCGAGCAGCTTGATGATCAGCGCGGTCATATCCTTGGTCATCCCATAGGAAAGGGCGGCACGATAGATGCCGTCATAGACGCGCGGCAGGTTCTGTCCCGGCGGCGGAGCGAAGGTATTGTCATCGAAAGCCGTGGCGATTGCATCCAGCATCGGCGGCTCGCTGCCAGGCACGTATTTGCCCTTGTCGTCGAGGGCTACGGTGACGAGATGGCGCGTGCCGCGGTAGACGCTGGCCCGGATGATCTTTGCCTGTTCGCCCTTCTGGATGATGCCGATGCGCAGCACGTCACCCTTTTCGAGATCGCTGGCGCCGAGTTGCTCCGAGATATAGTTGGCAATGCCATCGGCATATTGCTGTGGGTAGCCTGAATCCGTAAGCGCCTTGGCGATCGGTGTATCGGCGCGCACCGGAAGGATGTCATCGGCGAATTCTTCGGTCTGCGGCGTGATCGATTCCGGCGCAGAAACCGTCATGTTCTGCTCGAGCACGCGGGCGGACAGGCCGGCCGTCAGATCGACATCTGCTTCCTCGTTGGAGAAACGACGTGGATCGACGTAGTAGAGAGCCGCGAGCTGCGTATTGCCGTCGGTCAGCACGGAGCCGTTGGAGCGGACGTTTTCCTCGACCTCCTCGAGCGATAGGCCTGAGGCCATTTTCATACTGGTCTTGGCGGTCGGGAACGGAACCGTCTTCAGGCTGACTTCAGATTCAACGTCCGAGCCATAGAGTGCGCCGGTGCGGCTCTGCGGGGCGGGCTGCGGTTCGTCGGCGGAAAATATCGCCAGGGGATCAAAATCGGGATAGTCCTCGGTCGCCACATGGTTGGCGGCCAGCGTCATCTTCACATGCGCGAAGGGCTGGCGGCGCACGACCTCCTTCTCGCCGTCATGGACAACGGTCGATACTTCCATAATCGCCCGATCGGAAGGTTTTGCGGCAATGGCGGGCGCGATCAGCCGGCCGCCGCGGACCACGGCCGTGTCCACATGCGTCTCTGGGGCAGCACTCGCATAGGCCTCGGCAGGAATCGCCAGCTGTTGGCGACCATCAAGCGCGGCAAAAAGGGCGACACCCATCAGGACAGAGGATGTGATACCGGTGAGAAACGTGCCCGAGAGCCAACGCAAGGAAACTTCGCGCTTGTCGGGCGCACGCCTGCCATCGGCCAGAAGCGGGGGCTCGTTGCCCAACGAGCGGATCATCATTTTCTCCGTCATCATGGCAGTCGGGTCCGCGTCCTTACATTTGACGTCTCTGGAAGCATTTCTCGGCCATCCTGGCTGGGGCGAAAGATGTGCATATTTTGGGCACCGAAGTCAAATCGCGCACTGGAAAGGCAGCCTATCTGCATTTGCCTGTGTGAATCATGTGTCCGTAAAGACCAGCAGATTGTGATCATGTCGGGGCGCGAGAGACGAAAGAGCGCTCTTTCCACGAAAAGTCGACGAATGTTCACTTCTCTGCCTCGGTGGAAACGGCTCAGAATCCGGGAAATGCTGGCATCGACCGGCTTCGCAGAAAGTTCGCCTGAAAAAACAACGGCTTGAAAGAAAAATGATTTTTTTCGAAAAGGGCAGTTGACTTAGAAAAGGGGTTAGCTCTATAAGCCCACTCACTGAACGAGGGCGGCGGCGCTGCTGGCGACGAAGTCTTTCGTTCTGAAGAAACTCAAGCGGATTGGCGATTGCTGGTTTGTTGCTTCGGGCTTAGGTTTGGAGCGGGTTTTGGTGACGGCTGATGGTCGTCGGTTCTTTGACAATTGAAGATGAGAAGAAAGAGAAACGTGGGCGGCGGAGCTTGCGGGATCGGCAGCGATGCTGGTTCTTTGAAAGAGACTTTGGCGGTCACGTTTATCAAGAGAAGTTACACTGGTT
>NZ_MXPU01000030.1 GCF_002204185.1 Rhizobium esperanzae
GGGCTCCGTCAAGCCGCACAAGAAGTTCAAGGCAGAAGCCTACATCCTGACGAAGGAAGAGGGCGGCCGTCATACGCCGTTCTTCACCAACTACCGTCCGCAGTTCTACTTCCGCACGACTGACGTGACCGGCATCGTGACGCTTCCGGAAGGCACGGAAATGGTCATGCCGGGCGACAACGTCACGGTTGACGTCGAGCTGATCGTTCCGATCGCGATGGAAGAAAAGCTGCGCTTCGCTATCCGCGAAGGCGGCCGCACCGTCGGCGCCGGTATCGTCGCTTCGATCGTCGAGTAATTCATTCGGCCACTCCGGTGGAGTGGCCGATTCGATGACAATATTATGATGCAGGCGGCGCAAGCCGCTTGCTTATTACACAGAAATGTAGCAAATGGCGCGCGAGCGCGATCTGCGTGCCGCTTTGGATGACGAAGCGGTGACTGAACAAGCAAATAAGGTGGGCTAGAAGGCCCTGAAGACTGGATAGGGACGCCGGCATCGGCGCCCTCTCGATCTTTGAAACCGGTGGTCCGCCTTAGGAAGAAAGAACAACCCGTGTCTTGTTGAGAGACATGTGGAAAACAAACACAAGGATAACGTCGAATGAACGGCCAAAATATCCGCATTCGCCTGAAGGCGTTCGATCACCGGATTCTCGATGCTTCCACGCGCGAGATCGTGTCGACGGCGAAGCGCACCGGTGCAAGCGTCCGGGGCCCCGTTCCGCTTCCGACCCGCATCGAGAAGTTTACGGTCAACCGGTCCCCGCACATCGACAAGAAGAGCCGCGAACAGTTCGAGATGCGCACGCATAAGCGCCTGCTCGACATCGTAGACCCGACCCCGCAGACGGTAGACGCGCTGATGAAGCTCGATCTCGCCGCCGGTGTCGATGTTGAGATCAAGCTCTGAGCTTGCTCGAGCTGAGTTGGAAGGATTGAACCGATGCGTTCAGGTGTGATTGCACAAAAGGTGGGAATGACCCGCGTTTACAACGACGCCGGCGAGCATGTCCCGGTAACGGTACTGCGTATGGACGGCTGCCAGGTCGTTGCCACGCGCACTGTCGAAAAGAATGGCTATACCGCAGTTCAGCTCGGTGCCGGCCAGGCGAAGGTAAAGAACACGTCGAAGGCGATGCGCGGCAACTTTGCCGTTGCCAACGTCGAGCCGAAGGCCAAGCTCGCAGAATTCCGCGTGTCGGAAGATAATCTGCTGGAGATCGGCACGGAGCTCAAGGCGGGTCACTTTGCCGCCGGTCAGCTCGTCGATGTGACGGGTACGACCATCGGTAAGGGTTTTGCCGGCGCCATGAAGCGCCACGGTTTCGGCGGTCTGCGCGCCACGCACGGTGTGTCGGTTTCGCACCGTTCGCACGGTTCGACCGGCTCGCGCCAGGATCCGGGCAAGGTTTTCAAGAACAAGAAGATGGCTGGTCACATGGGCCAGACGCGCGTCACGACGCAGAACCTGGAAGTGGTTTCGACCGACGAAGATCGTGGTCTGATCCTGATCAAGGGTGCTGTTCCTGGTTCCAAGGGTGCCTGGATCATCGTGCGCGACGCCGTCAAGTCGGCCGCGAAGTAAGGGAGCCAGA
Organism: Rhizobium esperanzae; assembly: GCF_002204185.1. Classification (GTDB taxonomy): domain Bacteria; phylum Pseudomonadota; class Alphaproteobacteria; order Rhizobiales; family Rhizobiaceae; genus Rhizobium; species Rhizobium esperanzae. Next base: position 1,599 of record NZ_MXPU01000030.1, read on the forward strand.
TCAATGGAATTGAACGTCAAGACCCTCGAGGGAAAAGACGCCGGGAAGGTCTCCCTTTCGGACGAGATTTTCGGCCTCGAGCCCCGCGAAGACATTCTCGCCCGCGTTATCCGCTGGCAGCTTGCCAAGAAGCAGCAGGGCACGCACAAGGCAAAGGGCCGCGCTGAAGTCTCGCGCACCGGCGCCAAGATGTACAAGCAGAAGGGTACGGGCCGCGCTCGTCACCATTCGGCTCGCGCTCCGCAGTTCCGCGGCGGCGGCAAGGCCCATGGCCCCGTCGTTCGCAGCCACGAGCACGACCTTCCGAAGAAGGTTCGCGCACTCGGCCTTCGCCATGCCCTTTCGGCCAAGATCAAGGCTGATGACGTCATCGTCATCGACAACTTGGTCGCCGCTGAAGCCAAGACCAAGGCTCTCGCGTCCGCTTTCGAGACGCTCGGCCTGACCAACGCCCTCTTCATCGGCGGCGCAGAGCTTGACGGCAACTTCAAGCTCGCAGCGCAGAACATCCCGAACATCGATGTTCTGCCGATCCAGGGCATCAATGTTTACGACATCGTGCGCCGCGGCAAGCTCGTGCTTTCCAAGGCTGCGGTTGAAGCGCTAGAGGAGCGATTCAAGTGACCGATCTTCGCCACTACGATGTGATCGTCTCTCCGGCGATCACCGAAAAGTCCACGCTGGTATCCGAAAACAACCAGGTTGTTTTCAATGTCGCCAAGCAGGCGACAAAGCCGGAAATCAAGGCTGCTGTCGAGGCGCTGTTCGGCGTCAAGGTCACGGCCGTCAACACTCTGCTGCGCAAGGGCAAGACCAAGCGGTTCCGCGGTTTCGTCGGCAAGCAGAAGGACGTGAAGAAGGCTGTCGTGACGCTGGCTGAAGGCCAGACGATCGACGTCTCCACCGGTCTCTGAGGTATAAGAAAATGGCATTGAAAACATTCAATCCGACGACCCCGAGCCAGCGTCAGCTGGTCATCGTGGACCGCTCCTCGCTCTACAAGGGCAAGCCGGTCAAGGCGCTGACGGAAGGTCTGACCAAGAGCGGCGGTCGTAACAACCTCGGCCGCATCACGGCTCGCTTCATCGGTGGCGGTCATAAGCGCAGCTACCGATTGGTCGACTTCAAGCGTCGCAAGTTCGATATCGAAGGCACGGTCGAACGTATCGAATACGATCCGAACCGCACGGCTTTCATCGCGCTGGTGACCTATTCGGATGGCGAGCAGGCCTACATCATCGCTCCGCAGCGTCTCGCTGCCGGCGACAAGGTCATCGCTTCGGAAAAGGCTGTCGACGTCAAGCCCGGCAACACCATGCCGCTGCAGTACATCCCGGTCGGCTCCATCATCCACAACGTGGAAATGAAGCCGGGCAAGGGCGGTCAGATCGCCCGCTCCGCCGGTTCCTACGCACAGCTCGTCGGCCGTGACCAGGGCATGGCGATCCTTCGCCTGAACTCCGGTGAGCAGCGCCTCGTCAGCGGCATCTGCCTTGCTTCGATCGGTGCCGTCTCCAACCCGGACCACGCCAACATCAACGATGGCAAGGCCGGTCGTACCGTCTGGCGCGGCAAGCGTCCGCATAACCGCGGTGTCGTCATGAACCCGGTCGACCATCCGCACGGCGGTGGTGAAGGCCGCACCTCCGGTGGTCGCCATCCGGTGACACCGTGGGGCAAGCCGACCAAGGGCAAGCGCACCCGGTCGAACAAGTCGACCGATAAGATGATCATGCGCTCGCGTCATCAGCGCAAGAAGTAAGAGAGGAAGTCTCCAATGGCTCGTTCAGTATGGAAAGGTCCGTTCGTTGACGGCTATCTTCTCAAGAAGGCTGAGAAGGTTCGTGAAGGCGGACGTGCAGAAGTGATCAAGATCTGGAGCCGTCGCTCCACGATCCTGCCGCAGTTCGTCGGTCTTACCTTCGGCGTCTACAACGGCAGCAAACATGTCCCGGTCAGTGTCAATGAAGACATGGTCGGTCACAAATTCGGTGAATTCTCTCCGACCCGCACCTACTACGGTCACGGCGCGGACAAGAAGGCGAAGAGGAAGTAACAATGGGCAAGGCAAAAGCCGAACGCCGGCTGAAGGACAACGAGGCGCAAGCAGTCGCCCGCACGCTCCGCGTCAGCCCCCAGAAGCTCAATCTGATTGCTGCGGCCATCCGCGGCAAAAAGGTCGAGCGTGCACTCGCTGAGCTGGAGTTCTCCCGCAAGCGCATCGCGGGCGCCGTCAGGAAGACGCTCGAATCCGCGATCGCCAACGCCGAGAATAACCACGACCTCGACGTCGACGCGCTCGTCGTCGCCGAAGCCTACGTCGGCAAGTCGATCGTCATGAAGCGTTTCCACGCTCGTGGCCGCGGTCGCGCGTCGCGCATCGAAAAGCCCTTCGCGCACCTGACGATCGTCGTTCGTGAAGTGCAGGCAGCAGAGGAGGCCGCATAATGGGTCAGAAAATCAATCCAATCGGTTTCCGTCTCGGCATCAACCGTACCTGGGATAGCCGCTGGTTCGCGGACAATGCCGAGTACGGCCAGTTGCTGCACGAAGACCTGAAGATGCGCAAGTTCGTCATGAGCGAACTGAAGCAGGCAGGCATCTCCAAGGTGGTCATCGAGCGTCCGCACAAGAAGTGCCGCGTCACGATCCACTCGGCTCGTCCGGGCCTGATCATCGGCCGTAAGGGCGCCGACATCGACAAGCTCCGCAAGAAGCTGTCTGATATGACCAACTCGGAAACGCACCTCAACATCGTTGAAGTGCGCAAGCCCGAAGTCGACGCGACGCTGGTCGCTCAGTCGATCGCCCAGCAGCTCGAGCGCCGCGTGGCTTTCCGCCGCGCCATGAAGCGCGCCGTTCAGTCGGCAATGCGTCTCGGTGCCGAAGGCATCAAGATCACCTGCGCCGGCCGTCTCGGCGGGGCTGAAATCGCCCGTACGGAATGGTACCGCGAAGGTCGCGTGCCGCTGCACACGCTGCGCGCCGACATCGATTACGGCACGGCAGAAGCCGAAACCGCATTCGGCATCTGCGGCATCAAGGTCTGGATCTTCAAGGGCGAAATCCTTGAGCACGATCCGATGGCTTCCGAACGTCGCGCGCTGGAAGGCGACGCACAGGGTCCGGCAGGCCGCGAACGCGACCGTGGCGATCGTCGCCGCGAACGCGACAACGCGTAATTAGCGCTGGCGAAAGATAAGCTCGGAGAAGTAAGAAAATGTTGCAGCCAAAGCGTACTAAGTACCGCAAGCAGTTCAAGGGCCGCATCAAGGGCGTTGCCAAGGGCGGTTCTGACCTGGCATTCGGCGAATTCGGCCTGAAGGCTCAGGAGCCCAACCGCGTCAACGCGCGCGAGATCGAAGCGGCCCGCCGCGCGATCACGCGTTACATGAAGCGCGCCGGCCGTGTATGGATCCGCGTGTTCCCGGACGTTCCGGTAACCGCAAAGCCGACCGAAGTCCGCATGGGTAAAGGTAAGGGCTCCGTTGAGTACTGGGCATGCAAGGTCAAGCCCGGTCGTATGATGTTCGAGATCGACGGCGTCAGCGAAGAGATCGCCCGTGAGGCGCTTCGTCTCGGCTCTGCCAAGCTCTCGGTCAAGACGCGCTTCGTACAGCGCATTGCAGAGTAAGGATTGAGCTCATGAAAGCCTCAGATGTTCGCGCGTTGACCGCCGACCAACTCAAGGACGAGCTTGCCAAGCTGAAGAAGGAGCAGTTCAACCTGCGCTTCCAGAAGGCGACCGGCCAGCTCGAAAAGTCCTCGCGCATCAACGAAGTCCGCAAGGACATCGCCCGCGTCAAAACCATTGCCCGCCAGAAGGCGGCAGAAGTTAAGGCCTAAAGGAAGAAAAATATGCCGAAGCGCATCCTGCAGGGCGTCGTCGTTGGCGACAAGAACGAGAAGACGGTAGTGGTTCGCGTCGAGCGTCGTTTCGCTCACCCGCTGCTCCAGAAGACCGTTCGTCGTTCCAAGAAGTACAAGGCCCACGACGAAAACAACCAGTACAAGATCGGCGATACCGTATCCATCGAGGAATGCGCGCCGATCTCCAAGGACAAGCGCTGGACGGTGATCGCCGCCCAGGGCAAGTAACAGAATTTTGCGCGAGGCCTTGCGTCTCGCCGAAATATCTGTATGAAGCAGCGTCAGAACGCTCGAATGCCGGGCGTTCTTTTGCTTTGAGCGCACGGAAGGTCCCGTTCGGGAAACCACCCTGGCACGATCGACCCCGCGCTATTCAGCTATGCCGTGTTTTTGCCTGCCGTTACTGCAGGCTGGCCGGCGAACATTTTCATAAGCCGGGGTAGGGGGCTTAGGCCCAACCATTCCGGTAAACCAAGAAGGCGACCTGATATGATTCAGATGCAAACAAACCTCGACGTCGCGGATAATTCCGGCGCACGTCGTGTCATGTGCATCAAGGTGCTGGGCGGCTCGAAGCGCAAGTATGCCTCGATCGGCGACGTCATCGTCGTTTCGATCAAGGAAGCGATCCCGCGCGGCCGCGTGAAGAAGGGTGACGTGATGAAGGCGGTTGTCGTTCGCACCGCCAAGGACATCCGTCGTCCGGATGGCTCGGTCATCCGCTTCGACACCAACGCAGCAGTCCTCATCGACAACAAGAAAGAGCCGATCGGCACCCGTATCTTCGGACCGGTTCCGCGCGAACTTCGCGCCAAGAACCACATGAAGATCATCTCGCTGGCTCCCGAAGTACTGTAAGGAGCGGAAGCGATGCAAAAGATTCGTAAAGGCGACAAGGTCGTCATGCTCGCTGGCAAGGACAAGGGCCGCACCGGCGAAGTCGTTCAGGTTATGCCGAAGGAAGATCGTGCAGTCGTCCGTGGCGTCAACGTCGTGAAGCGCCACCAGCGCCAGACGCAGACCCAGGAAGCCGGCATCATCAACAAGGAAGCCCCGGTTCACCTGTCCAACATTGCAATCGTCGACAAGGACGGCAAGCCGACCCGCGTCGGTTTCAAGGTCGTTGACGGCAAGAAGGTCCGCGTGGCCAAGCGTTCTGGAGAAGTGATCGATGGCTGAGGCAAAGTACGAGCCGCGGCTCAAGAAGGAATATGTCGAGCGCATCCGCAAGGCGATGCAGGAGAAGTTCTCCTACGCCAACGAGATGATGATTCCGAAGCTCGACAAGATCGTGATCAACATGGGCGTCGGTGAGGCGACCGCTGACTCGAAGAAGCCGACGGTTGCTGCCGCCGACCTCGCAGCGATCGCCGGTCAGAAGCCGGTCATCACCCGCGCACGCAACTCTATCGCAGGCTTCAAGGTCCGCGAAAACATGCCGATCGGCGCAAAGGTCACCCTGCGCGGCGCCCGCATGTACGAGTTCCTGGATCGCCTGGTCAACATCGCGCTCCCGCGCGTTCGCGACTTCCGCGGCCTGAACCCGAAGAGCTTTGACGGCCGTGGCAACTTCGCCATGGGCATCAAGGAGCACATTGTGTTCCCTGAAATCAACTACGACAAGGTTGATCAGATGTGGGGCATGGACATCATCGTTTGCACGACGGCGACGACCGACGACGAAGCACGGACTCTCCTGAAGGAGTTCAGCTTCCCGTTCCGTCAATAACCGTAACGACGAGCGTAGAAAAGGAACCTGACATGGCGAAGACAAGCGCAGTTGAAAAGAACAAGCGCCGCCGTAATACGGTCGCCAACCAGGCCGCAAAGCGGGCTGCGTTGAAGGCGATCATCATGAACCAGGCTCTTCCGATCGAAGAGCGGTTCAAGGCCTCGATCAAGCTGGCATCCCTGCCGCGCGATGGATCGAAGACCCGCATTCGCAACCGTTGCGAAGTATCGGGGCGTCCGCGCGCATACTACCGCAAACTGCGCATGTCGCGTATCGCGCTGCGTGAACTCGGCAATCTCGGCAAGGTGCCGGGCATCGTCAAGTCGAGCTGGTAAGGAGCAGGTTAGATGACAATGACTGATCCGTTGGGCGATATGCTCACCCGTATCCGCAACGGCGCTTCCCGCCGCAAGTCGTCGGTTTCGACGCCTGCGTCCAAGCTCCGTGCGCGTGTTCTCGATGTCCTGCAGTCCGAAGGCTACATCCGTGGCTATTCCGTTGTCGATTTCGGCAATGGCAAGTCGGAGCTCAACATCGAGCTGAAGTATTATGAAGGCGCATCGGTGATCCGTGAGATCGGCCGTGTGTCCAAGCCGGGCCGCCGGGTTTATGTCTCGGTCAAGTCCATTCCGCAGGTCGCGAACGGCCTCGGCATCACCATCCTTTCGACTCCGAAGGGCGTGATGGCCGATCACCAGGCTCGCGAACAGAACGTTGGTGGCGAGGTTCTTTGCTCGGTCTTCTAAGATTGGGCAGGGATCTCCATAGCGAACAGACAGGATCAAAACATGTCTCGTATCGGTAAGAAGCCCGTTCAGGTGCCTGCTGGGATCACGGCTACGGTCGATGGCCAGAAGGTTACCGCAAAGGGCCCGAAGGGCGAGCTGTTCTTCGTCGCAAATGATGAAATCAGCCTCAAGCTCGAAAACAACGCGGTCGTCGTGACGCCGCTGAACCAGTCAAAGGATGCGCGTTCGAAGTGGGGCATGTCCCGCACGATGATCGAAGGCATCTTCAAGGGCGTCAAGGACGGTTACGAGCGCAAGCTCGAAATCAACGGCGTCGGTTACCGCGCCGCCATGCAGGGTAAGAACCTGCAGCTGGCCCTCGGTTTCAGCCACGACGTGGTCTATGAACCGCCGGTCGGCATCTCGATCGCTGTTCCGAAGCCGACTGAAATCATCGTCAGCGGCATCAACAAGCAGCAGGTCGGTCAGGTTGCCGCGGAAATCCGCGAATATCGCGGTCCCGAGCCGTACAAGGGCAAGGGCGTCAAGTATGCCGACGAGCGGATCGTCCGCAAAGAAGGCAAGAAGAAGTAAGGATCACGCGAAATGGCTAGCAGGAAAGAAGCACTTGCACGTCGTGCCAACCGCGTGCGCCGTCATATCAAGTCGGTGGCCAATGGCCGTCCGCGCCTGTCGGTTCATCGCTCCTCGAAGAACATCTATGCTCAGATCATCGATGATGTGGCCGGCAAGACGCTTGCGTCCGCCTCCACCCTCGACAAGGATCTGCGCGGTTCTCTGAAGACCGGTGCCGATACCGCCGCTGCCGCTGCAGTGGGCAAGCTCGTCGCCGAGCGCGCCTCCAAGGCCGGCGTGTCGGAAGTCGTATTCGACCGTGGCGCCTTCATCTATCACGGCCGCATCAAGGCTCTCGCCGAAGCGGCCCGCGAAGGCGGTCTCACCTTCTGATCAGTTTCCGGCCGGACGCGTTTGCGCCGGCCGGATTTTCGCCGGACCGCAAGGCACTCCTCAAGAATGGGGAGGCTGATGCGGTCCACATTCATTTGCCGATTGCACCCGGAAAAGAAAAAGGAAGAGGACAATGGCACAGGAAAGAAGGCCGCAGCGGGAAGACCGCCAGAGCCGTGAAGAGCGCGATAGCGAATTCGTCGACAAGCTGGTCGCGATTAATCGCGTCGCCAAGGTCGTCAAGGGCGGCCGTCGTTTTGGTTTCGCAGCACTCGTCGTCGTCGGCGACCAGAAGGGCCGCGTCGGCTTCGGCCATGGCAAGGCACGTGAAGTGCCGGAAGCCATCCGCAAGGCAACCGAAGCCGCCAAGCGCGAGCTGATCTTCGTACCGCTGCGTGACGGCCGTACGCTGCATCACGACGTCCACGGCCGCCACGGCGCCGGCAAGGTTCTGCTGCGCTCCGCCAAGGTCGGTACCGGCATCATCGCCGGCGGTCCGATGCGCGCCGTTTTCGAAACGCTCGGCATGCACGACGTCGTCGCCAAGTCGACCGGTTCGTCGAACCCCTACAACATGGTTCGCGCCACCTTCGACGCTCTGAAGCACCAGGTTCACCCGAAGGACATCGCAGCTCAGCGCGGCATCAAGTATGCAACGCTGCAGGCTCGTCGTAGCGCCTCCGGCAACGCCTCTGAAGAATAAGAGGAGCTGACCAATGGCCAAGGCTACCAAGAAGGCTGAAGCGAAGACTGTCACGATCGAACAGATCGGCAGCCCGATTCGCCGTCCGGACGTCCAGCAGCGCACGCTGATCGGTCTCGGACTGAACAAGATGCACCGTCGCCGCACGCTGGAGGATACTCCTTCCGTTCGCGGCATGATCCGTGCTGTCCAGCATCTCGTTCGCATCGTCGACGAGAAGTGAGACGGAGGAAACGCTCATGAAACTCAATGAAATCAAGGACAACGAAGGCTCGACCCACAGCCGCAAGCGCCTCGGCCGCGGTATCGGTTCGGGCTCGGGCAAGACGGCTGGTCGCGGTGTCAAGGGTCAGAAGTCCCGTTCCGGCGTCGCCATCAACGGCTTCGAAGGCGGTCAGATGCCGATCTATCGTCGCCTGCCGAAGCGCGGCTTCAACAACATTTTCGCTTCCGATTTTGTTGTCGTGTCGCTCGGCCGCATTCAGGCTGCGATCGACGCCGGCAAGCTCGATGCAAAGGCGACTGTTGACGCAGCTGCCCTGAAGGCTGCCGGCGTTATCCGCCGCGCCAAGGATGGCGTTCGCGTTCTCGCCGACGGCGAGCTCAAGGCCAAGATCACCATCGTCGTCGCAGGCGCTTCCAAGCCCGCCGTCGAGAAGATCGAAAAGGCCGGCGGCACAGTGACGCTGCTTTCGGCTCCGGCTGCAGCAGAATAATATCTGATGATATATCGCCCGGAGTGCTTCACACCGGGCGATTTTGCTCCCATATGTGGGCCTCACAAAAACTTGGCTGACGCGCCCGCGTCATGCCGGTAAGACTGGAAAACAAGGGTGAGGCATGGGGTTGCGCTGCAATCCGTCCAAAGCCCGGTTTTGAATTATTTTCATACTGATTCCGGGGCCGGTATTTCCCTAGGGACGCCGGAATTGGTAGGGCGGAGAATCGCATGGCTTCTGCAGCGGAACAATTGGCATCCAACCTCAATTTTTCGACCTTTGCCAAAGCCGAGGATTTGAAGAAGCGCCTGTGGTTCACACTGGCTGCTCTCCTCGTCTACAGGCTCGGCACCCATATCCCGCTTCCGGGTCTCAATCCCGAAGCCTATGCCCAGGCGTTCCGCGGCCAGGCAGGCGGTATTCTCGGCCTGTTCAACATGTTCTCGGGCGGCGCCGTACAGCGTATGGCGATCTTTGCGCTCGGCATCATGCCCTATATCTCCGCTTCGATCATCGTGCAGCTGATGACTTCGGTCGTGCCGACGCTTGAAAACCTGAAGAAGGAAGGCGAGCAGGGGCGCAAGATCATCAACCAGTACACCCGCTACGGCACCGTCATTCTGGGTGCGCTCCAGGCTTACGGCATTGCCGCCGGCCTTGAGAGCGGCCAGGGCCTTGTCGTCGATCCGGGCTGGTTCTTCCGTATTTCCACCGTTCTGACGCTGCTCGGCGGCACGATGTTCCTGATGTGGCTCGGCGAGCAGATCACCTCGCGCGGTATCGGCAACGGCATTTCGCTGATCATCTTCGCCGGTATCGCAGCCGGCCTTCCGAGCGCTCTTGCCGGCACGCTTGAACTCGGCCGCACCGGCGCGCTGTCGACCGGCCTCATCCTGCTCGTCATCATAGTCGCGATCGCCGTCATCGGTGTCATCGTCTTCGTGGAGCGTGCCCAGCGCCGGTTGCTGATCCAGTATCCGAAGCGCCAGGTCGGCAACCGCATGTTCCAAGGCGATACCTCGCACCTGCCGCTGAAGCTGAACACCTCGGGCGTCATCCCGGCGATCTTCGCCTCTTCGCTGCTGCTTCTGCCGGCGACAGTCGCAGGCTTTGCCAACACCACTGCGATGCCTGCCTGGGCGACCTCGATCGTTGCCGCCCTCGGTCACGGACGGCCGCTTTACATGGTGCTCTATGCGGCGCTGATCGCCTTCTTCGCCTTCTTCTATACGGCCATCGTTTTCAATCCGAAGGACACGGCCGACAATCTGAAGAAGCATGGCGGCTTTATTCCCGGCATCCGTCCCGGTGAGCGCACCGCCGAATATATTGACTACGTGCTGACCCGCATCACGCTGATCGGCGCCATCTATCTTGTCTTCGTCTGCATCCTCCCTGAGATTCTGGTGTCGCAAACCGGCATTCCATTATCCCTTGGTGGGACTTCGCTTTTGATCGTGGTTAGCGTAACTCTTGATACGGTTGCACAGATCCAGGGTCACCTGATCGCGCAGCAATACGAAGGCCTGATCAAGAAATCGAAGTTGCGAGGAGGAAAGAGGGGGCGATGAGACTTATCCTTTTGGGGCCGCCGGGCGCGGGCAAGGGAACCCAGGCCCAGCGGATCGTGGAAAAGCACGGCATTCCGCAGCTTTCCACGGGAGATATGCTGCGGGCGGCGGTCAACGCCGGCACGGAGGTCGGCAAGCGCGCCAAGGCGGTCATGGACGCCGGCAAGCTGGTCTCTGATGAGATTGTCATCGCCATCGTCTCCGAGCGAATCGATCAGCCCGATTGCGCCAACGGTTTCATTCTCGATGGCTTCCCCAGGACGCTCGTTCAGGCGGACGCCACCGAGGCGATGCTGAGGGCAAAGGGTCTCGATCTCTCCGTCGTCATCGAATTCCGCGTGGATGACGCTGAACTCGTCCGACGCGTTGCCGGTCGCTACTCCTGTGCGCAGTGCGGTAGCGTCTATCACGACACCGACAAGGTCCCGGCTGATGAAGGCGTGTGCGACAAGTGCGGCTCTACCCACTTCAAGCGCCGTCCCGACGACAATCCGGAGACCATGACGGCCCGGCTGCAGGTCTACTACAAGGAAACCTCGCCGCTGATCGGTTACTACCATGCCAAGGGCAAGCTCAGGTCCGTCGACGGCATGGCTGAAATCGATCAGGTGACTGGCGAGGTCGAAGCGATTCTTTCCAAGCTGTAAGGCTTGAAAATAAACTTGGCGGAAACGGTTGCTTTTCAGCAGTGATTCCGCTAAACACCGCGCCAACTCGCGACATTCCCTGCGATCGGCGCGGATTTCCCTGGGAAGTCCGGGTGCGGTCGTTTTGACATGTTACGGACACTAAATCTGAACGGGCGGTCCTGAGGGCCGCATAACGAAGCCCACTTGCCGGATGGCAACTGGAATGCAAGGAGAACAGGCGTGGCACGTATCGCTGGCGTCAACATCCCGACTGCAAAGCGCGTAGTCATCGCGCTGACCTACATTCACGGGATCGGTCCGAAATTCGCACAGGAAATCGTCGAGAAGGTCGGTATCCCGGCTGAGCGTCGTGTGCATCAGCTGACGGACGCTGAAGTCCTTCAGATCCGCGAAACCATCGACCGTGACTATCAGGTCGAGGGTGATCTTCGTCGCGAAACCGCGATGAACATCAAGCGTCTGATGGACCTCGGCTGCTACCGCGGCCTGCGTCATCGTCGCGGCCTTCCGGTCCGCGGTCAGCGCACGCACACCAATGCCCGCACCCGTAAGGGTCCGGCAAAGGCAATCGCTGGCAAGAAGAAGTAATTTCCGGGAAACCGGGGTGGGGAGGCTGGCGGTCCGCGCCGGCCTCTTTTGAGTTTGGAGCGGGACCATATAGGCGCCGTTCCGGTGTAGCCGCTGGTGTTACGGCGGTGAAGAGATCAACGAAAGGAATAGCATGGCTAAGGAAGCCGTCCGCGTTCGCCGTCGCGAGCGCAAGAATATCTCGTCGGGTGTCGCTCATGTCAACTCGACCTTCAACAACACGATGATCACCATCACTGATGCGCAGGGCAATGCGATCGCCTGGTCGTCGGCTGGCGCCAAGGGCTTCAAGGGCTCGCGCAAGTCGACCCCCTTCGCTGCCCAGATCGCTGCCGAAGACTGCGCCAAGAAGGCCCAGGAGCACGGCATGAAGTCGCTGGAAGTCGAAGTCTGCGGTCCGGGTTCGGGCCGTGAATCGGCTCTGCGCGCGCTCCAGGCTGCAGGTTTCATGATCACGTCCATCCGCGACGTGACCCCGATCCCGCACAATGGCTGCCGTCCGCGCAAGAAGCGCCGCGTCTGATCATCGCTCTCGTCACCGGTGAGCGCCTTGGTGCTCCCGGTGGTTTTCAAGCTCGGTTGTCACGATTGGATGGTGGCAACGAACGGAAGGCAAACTCATGATTCAGAAGAACTGGCAGGAACTGATCAAGCCGAACAAGGTGGAGTTCTCCTCGAGCTCGCGCACCAGGGCGACGCTTGTCGCCGAACCGCTGGAGCGCGGCTTCGGCCTCACCCTCGGCAACGCGCTGCGCCGCGTTCTGCTCTCCTCGCTGCGCGGTGCTGCCGTCACGGCGGTGCAGATCGACGGCGTGCTGCACGAATTCTCCTCGATTCCCGGCGTCCGCGAAGACGTCACGGATATCGTGCTCAACATCAAGGAAATCGCCATCAAGATGGATGGCGACGACGCAAAGCGCATGGTCGTGCGCAAGCAGGGCCCGGGCGTTGTCACGGCTGGCGACATTCAGACGGTCGGCGATATCGAAATCCTCAACCCCGAGCATGTGATCTGCACGCTCGACGAGGGTGCCGAAATCCGCATGGAATTCACCGTCAACAACGGCAAGGGCTATGTTCCGGCCGAACGCAATCGTGCAGAAGATGCTCCGATCGGCCTTATCCCGGTCGACAGCCTCTATTCGCCGGTCAAGAAGGTGTCCTACAAGGTTGAAAATACCCGCGAAGGACAGGTTCTCGACTACGACAAGCTGAACATGACCATCGAAACCGATGGCTCGATCACCGGCGAAGACGCCGTCGCTTTCGCTGCGCGCATCCTCCAGGATCAGCTTGGCGTCTTCGTCAACTTCGACGAGCCGCAGAAGGAAACCGAAGAAGAAGCAGTCACCGAACTCGCTTTCAATCCGGCTCTTCTCAAGAAGGTGGACGAACTCGAACTGTCGGTCCGTTCGGCAAACTGCCTGAAGAACGACAACATCGTCTACATCGGCGACCTCATTCAGAAGACCGAAGCAGAAATGCTCCGCACGCCGAATTTTGGTCGCAAGTCGCTGAACGAAATCAAGGAAGTTCTCGCTTCCATGGGCCTGCACCTCGGCATGGAAGTGCCGGCATGGCCGCCCGAGAACATCGAAGATCTCGCCAAGCGTTACGAAGACCAGTACTGAGCGGCGTGAGGAAAAGTAAAAGCGGTTTTCCGCCCGCACGCCGATCGCAAGAACATAACAAAAGGCAGGCTCTTTCGGCTGCCTTTCCCCGTCAAACAGCAGGCCGATCGCCTGCATGTGCCAGGAAACGGCAGGCCCACCTAACGTAAGGGCACTGCATTAAAGGAGAATAGCAATGCGCCATGGTAAAGCCGGCCGCAAGCTGAATAGAACCGCAAGCCACCGCAAGGCGATGTTCGCTAACATGGCGGCTTCGCTGATTACCCACGAGCAGATCGTCACGACCCTGCCGAAAGCCAAGGAAATCCGTCCGATCGTCGAGAAGCTCGTCACGCTCGGCAAGCGCGGCGACCTGCACGCTCGCCGTCAGGCGATCTCGCAGATCCGCGATGCCGCCGTCGTCTCGAAGCTGTTCGACACGATTGCAACGCGTTACGCCAACCGCAACGGCGGCTACCTGCGCATCATGAAGGCCGGCTTCCGCCAGGGCGACAACGCCGCCATGGCCGTGATCGAGTTCGTCGACCGCGACACCTACGCCAAGGGCGCAGCCGACAAGGCCCGCGTCGCTGCCGAAGAGCAGGCCGTCGCCGCCTAAGTCTTCCGCTTCGGCGGATAGAAAACAGCCGGGCTGCAAAGCCCGGCTGTTTTCGTTTGTGCATCGGTCGAAAACGGAAGCGGCGCAGCTTCTTTAGCGACGGAGCCATTCTTATGTTCGCCCAGAGCTCCAAACTGTGGAGATTAAGAGGGAAGAAGATTCTATGCGCGAAGCGCATTCTCGAGCGCAGTTCCTCCGTCTCGCGGCGGTGCTTGTGGTGATTGCGGCCGGCCTGGCGCTCAGGCGCTTCGGCTACGCGGTCGATCTGCCTTTCGTCGCCGTCAAATATGGCGGGTCGGCGCTGTGGGGAGCGATGGTCTATCTGCTGGTGGCACTCGTTCTCGGAAAGTCACCGCGGGCAGTCATTGCGGTCATGGCGCTGTTCATGGCAGTCGCAGTCGAATTGTTCCGGCTTTATCATACACCCTGGTTGGACGCGTTTCGGCTGACGACTGCAGGCGCCTTGTTGCTTGGCCGGATATTTTCCCTCTGGAACATACTGGCCTATGCGATCGGCATCGCTGCGGCCTGTGCCTTTGATCCCGCGCGCCGTTGACGGCTGGCTTCAGGAAACCGACGCCACCGCGCGATTGCGTTGCCGCCCCTGGCTTTTCTTCCGACTGCGCGCGATCGGCCGCCAGGAGCGGTAAAGGATGAGCGCGATGATCAACCCCACATAAATAAACTGCTCGAGATCGAGGATCTTGGTCGAAAGCGCAAAATGCAGAGCCCCGGAGGCGGCAATGATGTAGACGAGGCGGTGCAGCCAGATCCAGCGATTGCCGAGGCGACGGATCGAGAAATTATTGGATGTCACCGCCAGGGGAATAAGCATCGCAAGGCCGGCCATGCCGAACATGATGAACGGGCGCTTCAGCACGTCATTGATGACGGCCTGAATATCCATCGCCTGGTCGAGCACCATGTAAACGGTGAAATGCATCAGCGCGTAGTAGAAGGTCAAAAGGCCGAGAGCGCGGCGGTAGCGCAAATAATTCCAGCCGAACAACTCGCGGGCAGGGGACACCGCAAGTGTCGCGATCAGGAAGCGGATCGTCCATATGCCGAGGAAGAGCTCGAAGGTCTTGACCGGATCGGCGCCGAGCTGATCGGTCGCGCCGAGATAAAAGGTCCAGACGGCAGGCACGAGCCCGACGGTATAAAGCAGCCAGACGGAGGCAGGTTGCCAGCGCTTCGGGATGGCAAGCGACAGTTCGGCCATCAGAAATTCGCCTTCAGGTCCATGCCGGCATAAAGGCTCGCCACCTCGTCGGCATAGCCGTTGAAGGGCAGGGTGGGGTGGCGACTTGCGCCGAAGAAACCGCTTTCGCCGATGCGTCGTTCGCTTGCCTGGCTCCAGCGTGGATGGTCGACGGCAGGATTGACGTTGGCGTAGAAACCGTATTCCTGCGGATTTGTTACCTGCCAGGTGTTTTTCGGCTGCTGGTCGGTGAGGGTGATCCTGACGATCGACTTGATGCCCTTGAAGCCGTATTTCCACGGCACGACCAGGCGGATCGGCGCACCATTCTGGTTCGGCAGCGTTTCACCATAAAGTCCGACGGCAAGCAGCGTCAGCGGGTGGCGCGCCTCGTCCAGCCGCAGCCCCTCGACATAGGGCCAGTCGAGCGATTGGAAGAAGCCCTTCTGGCCCGGCATCTCCTCCGGCCGCACGACGGTTTCGAAGGCGACATATTTGGCGCTGCCGAGCGGCTCCACCTTGTCGAGCAGCGATGCCAGCGGAAAGCCGTCCCATGGGATGACCATCGACCAGGCCTCGACGCAGCGCATCCGGTAGGTGCGCTCCTCGATCGGGAATTCCTTCATCAGCGCCTCGAGGTCGAAGGTGCCTGGTTTGTTGACCATGCCGTCGACCTTGATCGTCCAGGGCAGCGGCTTGAAAGCGCCGGAATTCGCTGCGGGGTCGCCCTTGTCGAGGCCGAACTCATAGAAATTATTGTAGGTCGTGACGTCCTTGATCGGTGTCGTCTTCTCATCGACCTTGTACTTGCTCTCGACGGCGGAAAGGGCGGCCGCGCTCGCCTTGCCGGCGCCATAGAGCGCCATGGCGCCAAGCGCTGCGGCGCCCAGGAATTCACGGCGGCGCAGATAGATCTGGCGCGGCGTGATCTCCGACGACGCGATCTTCGGGGGGCGATAGCTTGGCATGTCGAAAACCTCCAGGGCGGATATTCCGAGTATAGTCCTTAAACGAACCGCCCGCATGTTTGGATCAATCTCTATGCCTTGAATATTGCCGACGGGAAGCCAATTTTTTGTGTTCGGCTGTGATGGAATAGGTTGTAACCAAAGGGCTCGCCAACCGTATATATTCGAATGGCCCTCAACGCGCTTCTCCCGCCAGCGTACCGGATTTGGCTTTGCCGGTAGTGACAGCCCCCATCGATTGGATTAGGACAATTCCAAAAAGCGGCGTTCGCCCGGCCCTGAGGCTTCATTGCCGCCCCGGCTTCGCCTGATGTTTCCGACATGTCGAGGAAGACACCGATGCCAGCTTACCGTTCCAGAACCACGACCCACGGCCGCAACATGGCGGGCGCGCGCGGCCTTTGGCGGGCCACGGGCATGAAGGATTCGGATTTCGGCAAGCCGATCATCGCGGTGGTGAATTCCTTCACCCAATTCGTTCCGGGCCATGTGCATCTGAAGGATCTCGGCCAGCTGGTCGCTCGCGAAATCGAGGCGGCCGGCGGCGTCGCCAAGGAATTCAACACGATCGCGGTCGACGACGGCATCGCCATGGGCCATGACGGCATGCTCTATTCGCTGCCGTCGCGCGAGTTGATCGCCGACAGTGTCGAATACATGGTCAATGCCCATTGCGCCGACGCCATGGTCTGCATTTCCAACTGCGACAAGATCACCCCCGGCATGCTGATGGCGTCGCTGCGCCTCAACATCCCCACGGTCTTCGTTTCCGGCGGTCCGATGGAAGCGGGCAAGGTCGTCCTGCACGGCAAGCAACACGCGCTCGACCTCGTCGATGCCATGGTCGCGGCTGCCGATGACAAGATCTCCGATGAAGACGTCAAGGTTATCGAGCGTTCAGCCTGTCCGACCTGCGGCTCGTGCTCCGGCATGTTCACGGCGAACTCGATGAATTGCCTGACCGAGGCGCTCGGCCTGTCGCTGCCCGGCAACGGCTCGACGCTTGCCACCCATGCCGATCGCAAGCGCCTCTTCGTCGAGGCCGGCCACCTGATCGTCGATCTCGCCCGCCGCTATTACGAGCAGGACGACGTCAAGGCGCTGCCGCGCACCATAGCCTCCAAGCAGGCTTTCGAGAATGCCATGGCGCTCGATATCGCCATGGGCGGTTCGACCAACACGGTCCTGCACATCCTTGCAGCCGCCCACGAAGGGGAGGTCGATTTCACCATGGCCGATATCGACGCACTGTCGCGCCGGGTGCCGTGCCTGTCGAAGGTCGCGCCCGCCAAGAGCGATGTGCATATGGAAGATGTCCACCGCGCCGGCGGCATCATGTCGATCCTCGGTGAGCTCGATAAGGGCGGCCTACTGAACCGCGATTGCCCGACCGTCCATGCCGAGACGCTCGGCGATGCGATCGATCGCTGGGATATCACCCGCACCAACAGCGACACCGTCCGCAACTTCTATCGCGCCGCTCCCGGCGGCATCCCGACCCAGGTTGCTTTCAGCCAGGAGGCCCGTTGGGACGAGCTCGACACCGATCGCCAGCACGGCGTCATCCGCTCGGTCGAGCATCCCTTCTCCAAGGATGGCGGTCTTGCCGTGCTGAAGGGTAATCTCGCGGTCGACGGCTGCATCGTCAAGACGGCCGGCGTCGATGAATCGATCCTGAAATTCTCCGGCCCGGCCCGGGTCTTCGAAAGTCAGGATGCGTCGGTCAAGGCGATCCTCGCCAACGAGATCAAGGCCGGCGACGTCGTCGTCATCCGCTACGAAGGCCCGAAGGGCGGTCCCGGCATGCAGGAAATGCTCTATCCGACGAGCTACCTGAAGTCGAAGGGCCTCGGCAAGGCCTGCGCGCTGATCACCGACGGCCGCTTCTCCGGCGGCACCTCCGGCCTTTCGATCGGCCACGTCTCGCCGGAAGCGGCGAATGGCGGGACGATCGGCCTGGTGCGCGAAGGCGACATCATCGATATCGATATCCCGAACCGCACGATCAGCCTGCGCGTCGGCGAGGCCGAACTCGCCGCCCGCCGCGCCGAGCAGGACGGCAAGGGCTGGCAGCCGACCGAGGTTCGCAAACGCAATGTGACCACAGCGCTGAAGGCCTATGCGGCTTTCGCAACCAGCGCCGACCGCGGCGCCGTGCGGGATCTCAACGCCCGCTGAGTAGTCTCGAACCTACGACCCGCTGATTAAGAGTCAGCGGCTTTGCCAACCGGCCGCCGTCAAAACGGCCGGTTGATGTTTTTGTAGGTCTCGCCGAGCTGCTTCATCCGCTCGTCATAGGCAGCCTTGATACAGGCCGCGTCGGCCCCGCATTCCTGTCGCTTCTTCAGCCAGGCGGTCTGCTCGTCCTGCAATGTTCCGCGCGAGCCCATGGCCAGCAGCCCGGAGAGCAGCTCGAAGGTCGTCACCATCTTGACGTCGGCGTCGTTGAGGGCGCGGTTGTCGCAGATCGCCTTTTCGTCCGGCTTCAATTCCTTCGCATCACAATCGAAGCTCGCCGACCATGCCGGATCCGATGGGAAAATCAGGATCGCCAAACCAAGCGCGGCCGACATTCGCCATGTCATCATCATCTTCCTTTGTTGCCGATCAAATCAGCTTGCGCACTGCCAGAGCCAGAAAGATGATGCAGGCGAGCCAGACGACAAGGATGAAGATCAATCCTGCCCGGCCGGCCGGGCGTTCGATCCGCCTCGCAGCTTCGACGCGAAGCGCAGCCATCACCTCTGCTGGAACAAGACGCGTCGCCAGCAGGATGCCGAGCGGAACGATGACGAGATCGTCGAGATAGCCGAGCACGGGAATGAAATCGGGGATCAAATCGATCGGCGAAAGCGCATAGGCTGCGACAGCACCGGCGACCGCCTTCGCATACCAGGGCACGCGAGGATCGCGGGCGGCAAGCCATAGCGCTACGATGTCACGCTTCAGTGACTTTGCCCAGATTTTGGCTTTTGATATCAGTTCCATGGCTGATCTTCCTGAATCAAATTCGCAGCGACTTCAGGGCATACCCTTGCCTTATTCTTCCATGCTTCCGCCCTCTTTCCTTTCTAGCGTCGGACGCTACAACGTTGCTCAAGAGGATTCAAAAGGGATACCCATGCAAGGCCTGTTCAAGCGCGCCTCCGTTTCGCTGTTCGCTCTCATGCTCGTTCTGCCGGCTGCAGCCCAGGCGCAGACGGCAAAGACGGTGCCTGAGAGCCAGATGCAGATGCAGCTCTCCTTCGCGCCGCTGGTCAAGCAGACGTCGGGCGCAGTCGTCAACGTCTATGCGGAAAAGATCATCCAGCGCCAGTCGCCCTTTGCCGGCGATCCCTTCTTCGAGCAGTTTTTCGGCCAGCAGATGCCGAATCGATCCGAGAAGCAGTCCTCGCTCGGTTCCGGCGTCATCGTCGAGGCGAACGGCACCGTCGTCACCAACAATCACGTCGTCGAAGGCGCCGACGACATCAAGGTGGCGCTGTCGGATGGCCGCGAATTCCCCTGCAAGGTGGTGCTGCGTGACGACCGCGTCGACCTCGCCGTGCTGAAGATCGACACAAAGGAGAGCTTCCCGACGCTGCCGATCGGCAATTCCGATAATGTCGAGGTCGGCGATCTCGTACTGGCGATCGGCAATCCCTTCGGTGTCGGGCAGACCGTGACGAGCGGTATCGTCTCCGCACTTGCCCGCAACCAGGTGGTCAAGAACGAGTTCGGCTTCTTCATCCAGACCGACGCATCGATCAATCCGGGCAATTCCGGCGGCGCGTTGATGAACATGAAAGGCGAGCTGATCGGCATCAACACCGCGATCTTCTCGCGCGGCGGCGGCTCGAACGGGATCGGCTTTGCCATTCCCGCCAATCTCGTCAAAGTCTTCCTCGCTTCCGCCGATGCCGGCGTCAAATCCTTCGAGCGGCCCTATGTCGGCGCGAGCTTCGATGCGGTGACGTCGGAAGTCGCCGAAGCCCTTGGACTCAACAAAGTGCGCGGCGCCCTCGTCGTCAAGGTTTCGGAAGGCAGCCCGGCGGCGAAGGCCGGGCTGAAGGCCGGTCAGATCGTCACATCAGTCAACGGCATCGCAGTCGAGCATCCGGACGCATTGCTCTATCGCCTGACGACAGCCGGCCTCGGCAAATCGGTCAATCTGACCGTCATCGACAATGGTCGCGAGGAGCAGTTGTCGTTGGCGCTCGACCGCGCCCCGGAAACCTCGCCGCGCGACCAGCGCGTTATCGGCGGGCGCACGCCCTTTACCGGCGCCGTCGTCGAAAACCTGTCGCCGCGTGTCGCAGACGAATTGCGCATGCCCTCGGAATCGGCAGGCGTCGTCGTTGCCGATGTCAAGGAGGATTCGCCGGCAGCCCGCCTTGGTTTTGAGCCCAAGGATATCATCGTCTCGATCAACGGGACGGAAGTGAAATCGACCAAAGAGCTCTCCCAGATTGCCGAAAGCGACCCTGGCCTCTGGCGGGTCGAGATCGAGCGCGATGGTCAGCGCATCAGGCAGTTCTTTCGATGAGCAATGATCTCTTCGCGCCGCGTGTTCCGGAAGAGGTTGCCGCCAGGCGGCCGCTTGCCGACCGGTTGCGGCCGAGGACGCTTGCCGATGTCACCGGTCAGGAACATCTGACCGGTGAGGACGGCGTGCTGAAGAGGATGATCGAAAGTGGTTCGCTCGGTTCGATGATCTTCTGGGGTCCGCCCGGCACCGGCAAAACGACGGTAGCGCGGCTGCTTTCCGGTGAGGCGGGGCTGGCCTTCGAGCAGATATCGGCGATCTTTTCCGGCGTCGCCGATCTGAAGAAGGTGTTCGAGGCGGCTCGCATGCGCCGCATGGACGGCCGCCAGACGCTGCTATTCGTCGATGAGATCCACCGTTTCAACCGAGCCCAGCAGGACAGTTTCCTGCCTGTTATGGAGGACGGCACCGTCATCCTCGTCGGCGCCACCACCGAAAATCCCTCCTTCGAACTCAACGCCGCTCTATTGTCGCGCGCTCGCGTCCTCACTTTCAAGTCGCATGACGAGGAGAGCCTGGAGGAGTTGCTGACACGCGCCGAGGCGATCGAGCAGAGGCCGCTGCCTCTGACCGAGGAGGCCCGCGCCAGTTTGATCCGCATGGCCGATGGCGACGGCCGCGCGGTGCTGACGCTTGCCGAAGAGGTCTGGCGTGCCGCCCGCGAGGGCGAGAGCTTCGACACCGAAGGCCTGACGCGCATCGTCCAGCGCCGCGCCCCGGTTTACGACAAGGCGCAGGACGGTCACTACAACCTCATTTCGGCGCTGCATAAATCGGTGCGCGGTTCGGACCCGGATGCTGCGCTCTATTATCTCGCCCGCATGTTCGATGCCGGCGAGGATCCCCTCTATCTCGGCCGGCGTCTGGTGCGCATGGCGGTGGAGGATATCGGGCTTGCCGATCCACAGGCGCTGGTGATCTGCAACGCCGCCAAGGATGCCTATGACTATCTCGGATCGCCGGAGGGGGAGCTGGCGCTCGCCCAGGCCTGCGTCTATCTCGCCACCGCTCCGAAATCGAACGCCGTTTATACCGCCTTCAAGGCGGCAAGCCAGGCCGCGAAACAGAACGGTTCGCTGCTGCCGCCCAAGCATATCCTCAATGCGCCGACCAAGCTGATGAAAGGCGAGGGCTATGGTGAAGGTTATCGCTACGACCATGACGAGCCGGATGCCTTTTCCGGCCAGGATTATTTCCCGGAGAAAATGGGCCGCCAGACCTTCTACGATCCGCCGGAACGCGGTTTTGAACGCGACATCCGCAAGCGGCTGGAATGGTGGGCGAAGCTTCGTAAGGAGCGCAATCCGCGCTGAGCCGTCCGAATGTCAGGAAGAACGCGGCGTCTTCTGATTGGGTGGCGCGGCGATCACCTTGACAGCAGATTCGGCAAGGCCGTGGTGGCCTTCCATATCGACGACGACGTGCCAGTGGCCGCTTTCCGGAACGGTGAGCTTGACGGGTGACTTGCGCGCCACGCCGCCAATATATTTGAAATCGAGAACCTCGGTGAACCGCTGGAAGTTCGGCGCCGTCATCAGACGAACATTGTTCACCGCATTCAGCGACACCTCGACGATCGTTCCGGCTCGCTGTTCCTTGAGATCGTAATGGGTGAAGCGGAAATTCGGTTTCGGCATAGGTCTCGTGGCATCTGACAACTTGGCGACGAGATTTTACCAGCATGCCGGTTAACGAAAAGTTGGAATCGGCCCCTTCAGCCCATGCCTTCTCTCGCTGCGTGGAAAACACGTGCAGAGGGCTCAGAACGCGGAGTAGACGATGTAAAGTTCGACGCAGGCCAGCAGGACGCTGAAAGCGATGAGCGCCCAGGCGGTGCGCCTTTCGCGCATCCGCCGGTCGCCGCGCGTGATCCGATGTGGGCGAAGAGCGTGGAAGGCGGAGGACATGATATTTCGCATGGCGTTTAACCCTTGCCGTTACGGCGAGAATCTACAGCCGGCTGCGATAGGAAATCCATTCGGGGCGAGGGACAAAAATATAGGAATGGCATAAAGGCGGGCGGCGGAAATTTCGGCGCGCGGTGTCGGAAAGGGATGACCGCCCTGATGGCTGCCGTTCTCCTCGTTGTCAGTTGCCGCGCCGGTTTTCCCGATCCAGCTGCGTCACCAGCGCCAGGATCGTTTCCGATACCGGTGTCGGCACGGCGGTCAGGCGCCCAAGCGCCACCAGCATGCCCACAAGCGGCGTAATTTCGAGCGCCTTGCCGCCAATCAAGTCTTGCAGCATCGAGGTTCGAACGCCGCCGATGTGGCGCGATTGCTCCAGCCGCCGCTCGACTGACATGGCGAAATCTGCGCCGACCGCATCGCCGACGGCGCGCACTTCCTTCATGACCTTGCTGACCATATCCATCAGCGCCGGATCCGCCATGATGTCGGTCATCAGCGCCCGTGTCAGAGCACTGATCGGGTTGAAGGCGGCGTTGCCCATCAACTTGCTCCAGATTTCACTGCGGATGTCCGCCGTGATCGTAATGCTGAGGCCGGCGCCGGTCAGCACCGCTGCTATGGCCGAAAGGTCGGCAGACATTTCGCCGCAGGGCTCGCCAAGCACGAAGCGGCCGTTATGAGAGAGCCGGATCTCGCCTGGGCTGACGACTTCCGCACCTTGATAAGCGACGCAGCCAATCACGCGGTCCGGCCCGATCAGCCGCCAGAGCCTGCCGCCGGGATCGAGCTCATCAAATTGCAGTTCCGCATGTCCGCTCCTGGTATCGCGATGGAAATACCACCACGGAATGCCGTTGAGGATCATGACGACGCGGGTGCCTTGCTTGAGCAGACCGGCGATCCCCTCCGCGGCAGGGGGCAGCTGGTGCCCCTTGAGGCCGGTGATGACGAGATCCTGCGGCGGCAATGTCTTCGGATCGTCAGTTGCTGTCACGTGCACCTTGAGCGGGTTTCCGCATCGGCCTCGCGCAGGCTGAGACCGTGGCTGCGGATCGCGTCGAGATGCGCCCCACGCGCGACGACGGAGACGTCGTTATCTTCCCTGCCTGCGAGCTTGGCGGCGATGGTGCCGCCAAGGGCGCCGGCGTCATAGATACAAATGGTCTTGATGGACATGCGTTGCCTCTTTACCGGTCACGCTGACTACATAGGCCATCCCCGGCGAGAGGCGAATGCCAATTTGCCACAAGGTGTTCTTTTCATGATCATGGTGTTGCCGCCGCATCTCCAAATTTGAATGCGGCGGCATCGATCCTGGCTGCTCAGGCCCCAGCCATTGCATCGCTTGCGAAATCCGTGGAGACGGCAAGCTCGCGCCATGCGGCCAGTTCCCTTTCGACACTCGCATGCTGCGCCTCGATCATGGCGACCGTATCGCTGCCGAACGGCATGCGAAGCGGTGGGTTGGCCGAGTTGACCATCGTGATGATGCCGGCCGCGAGCCTGGCGGGGTTGCCGGGCTGCGCGTGATTGGCGTCGGCGGCGAAATTGCGCATGTTTCCGGCCGGCGTGCCCTCGTAATCGGCGATGGAAGCGGGGCTTATTGCCAGCGAGGTGTCGGCAAGGAAGTCCGTGCGGAAGAAGCCGGGCTCGACGATCGTCACCTTGATCCCGAAGGGTGCGAGTTCGGCGGCCATGGATTCCGACAGTCCCTCGACGGCGAATTTTGTCGAGCCGTAGACGCCCCAGCCGGGATAGCCGAAATAACCGCCGATCGAGGAGAAGTTCAGGATATGGCCGGAACGCTGGCGACGCATATAGGGCAGCACGGCGCGTGTCACCTTCAGGAGACCGAAGACATTGGTGGCATAGATCTTTTCGATCTCTTCGGCTGTGGCTTCCTCGACCGCGCCGAGGAGGCCGTAGCCGGCATTGTTGGCGAGAACGTCGATGCGGCTGAAGCGGGCGATGCCGGCGGCCGCGGCCTCCTTCGCCTGCGTCTCGTTGGTGACGTCGAGGGCGACGGCCAGCAGGTTCGGATGGTCCCCGAATTGCTCGATGATGGTCTTCGGGTTGCGGGCGGTGGCGATGACGGCATCGCCTGATGCAAGTGCTTCCTTGGTCATCAGCGCGCCGAAACCGCGGGATGCACCAGTGATGAACCAGACTTTCATGACGAATTCCTTTTGTTGGCGTCGCATATTTGTGCTGACGGGCTGAATTTGACCGAAATTCCGATGCTGTATAAGATTTGTTATTATTGAAACTGTGATGAGTACAATTCAGTAATGCGTGTGACCGAACTTTCCGAACTGGCCGCCTTCGCGGCCGTGGCGCGGCACAAGAGCTTCCGCAAGGCGGGGGAGGAGCGGGGCGTTACTGCCTCTGCCGTCAGCCATGCCGTGCTCAATCTGGAAGACCGAATTGGCGTCCGCCTGCTCAACCGCACGACACGCAGCGTTTCGCTGACGGAAGCCGGCGAACTCCTTGTCTCGCATCTCGCCCCGGCTTTCGGGGAGATGGCGGCGGCCCTCGATGCGCTGAACCGCTACCGCGACACGCCCTTCGGCAGGGTGAGGATCAACGTGCCGAATTCGATCGGTTCTTTCGTCATCGGCCGTGTCATCGCCCCGTTGATTGAGCGTAATCCCAATTTGCAGCTGGAAATCAACGCAACCGACAGGCTGGTCGACATTGTCGAGGAGGGTTTTGATGCCGGCATCCGTTTCGGCGAGCGCGTCACGGAAGGCATGATCGCCTTGCGCATCAAGCCGCGCATCCGCCTGGTCGTCGTCGGTTCACCCGGCTATTTCGAGAGGCGCCCGAGGCCGGAAACGCCTCACGAGCTCAAGCGTCACCTCTGCATCCAGAACATGTTTCCCTCCGGTGCCCGCTATGCCTGGGAATTCGAGAAGGACGGCCAGACGGTGAGTTTTCAGCCGACCGGCCCGCTGTCACTCGACGATCATGAACTGATGATGCAGGCAGCGCTCGGCGGCGTCGGCCTTGCCTATATCTGGGAGCCTCGCGTCGCAAAGGCCATTGCCGACGGAGAGCTCGTCCAGGTGCTCGATGATTGGTGTCAGCCGGAGGAACCGCTCTATCTCTACTATCCCAGCCGCCGCCACATGTCTGCGGGCTTCAGGGCGGTGATCGACGCGATCAGGGCGGAGTGAAGCGTGCAATCCTACCCGCGCATGCCGGCGATCGTCTGAAGAGCCTGAAGATAAAACCTCAGGTCGCGGGCAGGATCCGTCGGCAGCGCGGTCGCACGGAATACCTTGCCTCCCGCCGCCTCGACGCCTCCGTCGATCATCAGGTTGTCGGCCATGCCGTGATTTTCGATGGCGATGCCGTCAGGCCCGCGCGGGCGTCCGCTCGTCTCGTCGATCTCCATTCCCGCATACCAGATCGAGCGGACGCGCAGCCCATAGTCGTCGGGGTGATTGGTATAGGCGAAGACCGATTTGCCGAGAGCAATCATGAAGCCGATCTCGTAGACTGTACCCGGATCGGCGCTGACGCCGCGAAAGGGCGTGATATTGGCGAGGCAAATTTCGGCCCGGCGCATGGCGACGTCATTGCGGGCGTAGATCTCTGCAGCCGTCCGCTTCACGGGTGTCTGGTTTTCGTCGCTGCCGGGACCGGTCGGTTCGAAGTCGAACTGACGCGCCAATCGCCGTTTTTCGGCCATGATGGGCAGTGCGTCGGGAAGAAAGACTTCCGGGCCGGCAAGGTAAATGGTGGTCATCGGTATCCTTCATTCCTCCGCGAGCCGAAGCATTGGAGTTAAGGGCAGGGCGGGAGCCTATTTCCGATGGAAGCCTGGCAGATGGCAAGCCGCGCCGGCAGCAATTGTCGATTTTTTCCGATGACAGTCCGGTCAGCCCGCGGCAGGCCGCAGTTGCCGCGGGCCGGCATTAGGCTGCTCGTTGGAGACGAAAAAGCGGAAGGTTGCGCTCGTCACCCTTTTGACTTCGCTGGGCGAAGCGGCCAAAGATACGGCCATCGGCAGCATCATCGGGAGAGATTGATGAAGGGGCGGATTTTGTCAAATGCTGATCGAAGAGCGCCGAAGCGGCTCGGATATCTGTTTCCCGTCTTGGCCGCGCTGATCCTATCGGCACCGCTGGCGCTGGGAGAGGACATCGGGCCGCAAAGCCAGTCCTCGCGTGCCCAGGTCGAAAAACTGCTCGGCCTGTGGAAGGAGCACTTCGCCGGCGCCGACAGCCTGCAAGAGCGCAGGGCTGCTTTCGCCAGGCTGATGGAAACGATGCCGGGGCCGACGCGCATTCAGGTCCGGCAGGTCGATGCCGATGGTGTGGATGGCGAGCTGATGTGGCCCGCCCGGCTCCATCATCCGATCGGCAAAAGGGCGATTCTCTACATTCATGGCGGCGGTTTTTCCGGCGGTTCCATCCGCACGCATAGCCTGTTCGCCGGTTCGCTCGCCAAGGCCGCATCCAGCGACGTGCTTCTGATCAATTATCGGCTGATGCCGGAATATACCTATCCCGCCCAGATCAACGACGCGCTGACGGCCTATCGCTGGCTTCTCGATAACGGCTATCGCAACGAGAATGTCGTCGTGGCAGGAGACGACGCCGGTGGCAATATCGCGCTCGAGATGGTGCTGCGGCAGAAGCAGGCGGCCAAACCCTTGCCGGCGGCCGTGATTGCGCTGAGCCCGATCACCGATCTTGCCGCGACGGGCGGAACGATGGTGGCAAATGCTGGCAGCGACCCGCTGATCGATAAGGCGTCGATCGAGACCTTGCGCAAGACCTATCTCGGCAGCCGGCCTGCCACCGATCCTCAGGCCTCACCGCTTTATGCCGACGTGACCGGATTCCCGCCGCTATTGCTGCAGGTCGGTTCCGGCGAAGCCCTGCTTGATGACACGCTGCGCCTCGCCGACAAGGCGCGCGGGGAGGGCGTAGATGTCACCACCGAGGTCTGGCCGGGTATGCCGCATCAGTGGCAACTGTTTCCCGCGATGCTCGACGATGCCGATCGCTCGAGCCAGACTATTGCCGAGTTTGCGATCCGGCATTTTGCCGATAAGCCGGAAGAGTAGGGGCGCAGCAGCCGGCGTCACCGCATCATCGCGATGTGCCGCCGGCCGGTGAAGGCGCCAGAGGCCGCTCGACCTCCCGGCCGACGCTGAGCGCCTTTCGCACATTCGGCTCCAGCCGCTCGATATAGGCGTGGTCGGGCGCAGCGCCGAGCGCATCAAGCATTTTCGAGAAGAAACAGCGGGCGGCTGCGGCGGCCGTGACGTCGAAGATCTCGGCGTCGCTCAGCCCGTGTTTTTTCAACCCGTCTATATCCTGCTGCGTGACCGACGTCGCATCGCGCGCCACCTTGGCCGCAAAGGCCATGATCGCACGTTCGCCGGCATCGACCGGCGCCTTTTCCGTCTCGTTGACAAGGGCCGTCAGCCCGTCGCTGGTAAATCCCTCGCGCAGCAGCACCGAGCCGTGCGCCAGCATGCAATAAGAGGATTTGAGCTCTTTGGCGGCCGCCAGCGTCACCAGTTCATAGCGCCTGGGGCTCATATGGCTGCGAATGCTCGAAAGCAGCCCCGCCCAGCTTTCCATCACCTCCGGCCGATGGCCGAAGGCACGATACATGTTCGGCAGATAACCATAATTCGGCTCGGCCGACGCGTACATCGACGTCGTCCTCTCGCTGGCGGATGCATCCGGGGTGTGAATGAAAGCCATGGCATGGTCCTCCTCTATTGCGAGAAGGATAGGGTAGATATGCCGGACAGCAATCCTGCGCCGTCAGTTCGGGAGCGAGCCATCGACCCTGGAGGACGCCACTTGAGGGTCTGAATGATCAGGCAACGTCGTTGCCCGCCAGAACGTCAGCGGCTCTCCTGATTGGAAGAGTGACTGTGAAGGTGGATCCGCACCCTTTTGCACTTCGCACCTCTATCGAGCCTTGATGCAGTTCGATGATCTGCTTCACAAGGTTGAGGCCGATACCGGTTCCGGCAATCCCCGTCGACGTGCGCGCCCGGAAATAGCGCTGAAACAACCGGGGCACGTCTTCAGCATCAATCCCCACGCCGTCATCGCTGATTGAAACCTTGACGTTGCCCGTCTCCTCCCATGCCGCAACCCGAATTTCGGATGTTCCCGGCGCGTATTTCACTGCATTCGAGAGCAGATTGGTAAAGACCTGGCTCAAGCTGCGGGGATCGGCATCGATGAATTCCGGCAACCCGTCTATGTCAAGCACGAAGCCATGCGTCTTCGAGATTGCCGTCTGCCGCTCGCAGCAGGTTCTGATCAATGCTCCCAGGGCGCAGGCGTCGTAACTGATGTCGATCTTGCCGGTATCGAGCCGTCCGTCCGACATGATGCTCTCCATGAGATCGACGATCCGGCTCACCGATGCACGGATCTGTTCGACCTTGTCATTGAGAAAATCGGGCTCGACCGCGCCTCCCTTCCGCAACAGTCGCTGGGCGGCAGCATC
Organism: Rhizobium esperanzae; assembly: GCF_002204185.1. GTDB lineage: Bacteria > Pseudomonadota > Alphaproteobacteria > Rhizobiales > Rhizobiaceae > Rhizobium > Rhizobium esperanzae. The sequence goes on from NZ_MXPU01000030.1 coordinate 30,451, forward strand.
GATGATTGCAAGCGGCGTACGGAATTCATGTGATGCCATCGCCACGAACTGCCGCTGCAATTCGTTGATGCTCCGCTCTTGGGCGAGCATCCGTTCAAGCTCGCGCGCCTGCCGCTCGACCTCCGCCGTACGGCTTTGCACGGCAACTTCGAGTCGATCGTGATGGCGGCGCAGCTCTTCCGCGAGCCGCACGGTCTTGGTGACATCCTCGTGGGTCGCCACATATCCGCCGTTCTGCATCGGATTGTGGGTGATTTTGATGATGCGCCCGTCGGTGAGCGCGATGTTCTGGCTCGCCGGCGCGCCGAGTGCCGTCGCTTCGAAGACAACGTCAAAATAGGTGGCGGTGTCTGCCGGACCATTTCCCAGCCGGCTCCGATAGGCGAGGATGTCCACCAGCGACGTTCCGGGTTGAGTGAGAAAATCCGGCAGATCGTACATCCGTGCATAAGATGCGTTGCACAATATCAGCTTCTTCATCGAATCGAACATGCACAGTCCATGTGGCATGTTGCTGAGAGCTGCGTCGAACCGCTGATGTTGTTCGCTCAGATTGTCTTCGGCGCGTATATGGGTCGAGATATCTTCATAGCTCAGGATCCAGCTTCCCGCTCTCGACGGGGCGCAGGTCAATGAGATCATCCGTCCGTCGGCCAGTGCAAACTGCGAGGTGTGCGGCCTACCGGTCGTCAACCGTGAACAGGCCGCTGCACGGCAGGCGGCGGTGCCGGGCAGGCCGTCGATATTCATTCCTCTGCGCAGAGTGCCATCGGAAAGGCCGAGAATGTCGAGCGCGCGGGAATTGAAAGCCGTCACTGTATCGGCAGAATCGAAGAGAACAATGCCCTGCGGCAGGTTCTCCAGAATGGCTTCAAACGAATGCGGCATTTCCGGCCCCGCTTTAGATCTGGCACGTCCCCTATCCGTAGCATTAGCCACAAACGATAAAGTTTCGCTAATGCCTCTGGGCGGGAGTTCCTTTAGAGCAATTCCAGCAAAACTGCATCGCGATGCTGCGTCAGGCTATTGGATCCACAACATTGCCGCGCTTCATCCTCTGGCTTGAAAAGTGAGAGATTTCGCAGGGTGGCCCGAGCTCGCAGCGTTGGGAAAAGCTTATCGGAATGATCCCATCATTTAAATCGTTCCAAAAATCGCCCCCCGCTCACGGCATGATAGGGCGCTAGAGAAAAGTCAATAAAGCGCAGCTTTAATTGAATTGGTCCTTGACTTATTTGGAACGTTCCAAATAAATAGACATCAGTCGACGACGACGTCGGGAGGGTGAAGTGACAAAGGCGCGGGTGACCGTCATAGACATTGCGAAGGCCGCCAATGTCTCCAAGTCGACGGTGTCGCTCGTGCTTCAGGGATCCTCCCTGGTCAACGAGGCGACGCGTGCCAAGGTCAGTGCCGTGATGCGCGAGCTCGGATACGTCTATAATCGCGGCGCAGCCAATCTTCGGCAGGCCGGTTCCAAATCGAGGATCATCGGAGTCGTCGTGAACGATCTGACGAACAGCTTCTTTGCGGAGTTGGCGGTCGGGGTCGATGTGGTCGTTCAGTCGGCGGGTTTCGTGCAGTTCCTGTCGAATACCGGTGAGAGCATCGACAGGCAGCGCGAGGTTGTCGCATCGATGCGCGAACATGGCATTTCGGGTCTGATCGTCTCGCCGGCGCGCGCCACCGATGCCGCCGACTTCAAGCCGCTGGTCGCGGCAGGCATTCCCGTCGTTGTCGTCGTTCGAAATCTGCCTGGCGCCAAGGTCTCGTCCATCGTCTCCGACAACCGGGCCGGCATGATGTCCGCCGTTCAGCATCTGGTGGGTCTCGGTCATAAGCGCATCGCATTTCTCGGTGGCTTTCCCGATACCGCTGTCTTCGACGATCGCCTTGCCGGTTACCGCAGCGGAATGGAGGCGGCCGGGCTCAGCTACGACGAGGCACTCGTGATCTCGTCCGCCCCGTCGCGAGCGGGCGGCGTGGAGGCGATCGGAAAGGCGATCGCTGTTGGCGACCGACCCACTGCAGCCGTCTGCTTCAATGATGCCGTCGCCTTCGGAGTCTGCGACGGATTGCGTGCGCGCCGTCTGGAACCGGGCGCCGACTTCGCCGTCGTCGGCTTCGACGACGTCATCGAGGCTCAGGCGGCGGTTCCCGCGCTGACGACGGTCTCGGTCGATCCGCAAGGCATCGGGCGCCGCGGCGCGCAGATGCTCCTCAAGCAGATCAATGCCGGCAAGGCGGAAGCCGAGACGGTAACGACAGCCGTTCGGCTGGTCGTCCGCGAAAGTTGCGGCGCCGGTAAAGCCGCGCCGGCGAGAGCCGGCAGAGCGTGAAATTGAAACGGGGTTCGAAGTGACGCATATGAAGAAGCATCTCACACCAGCCGAAGCGGCCGCGCTGATCCCGGATGGCGCCGTCGTCACGGTGTCGTCGTCGAGCGGTCTCGGTTGCCCCGACCTGATGCTGAAGGCGATCGGCGAGCGTTTCGATGCGACCGGTCATCCCAGTCACATTACCACCCTTCACCCGATTGCCGCCGGGGATATGAGCGGCATCAAGGGCGTCGACCATATCGCGAGGAAGGGTCTGCTCAAACGCATCATCGGCGGCTCCTATCCTTCAGGCCCGTCATCGGCCGAGCCGCCGTTGATCTGGCAGATGATCACCAACAACGAGATTCCGGCCTATAACATTCCCTCAGGCATCCTGTTCGACATCCACCGCGAAGCTGCCGCCAAGCGACCGGGTGTGCTGACCAAGGTCGGCATCGACACCTTCGTCGATCCGCAGCGGCAGGGCTGCGCGATGAACGCTCTGGCGTCCAGCGATCCGGTGGTCAAGCGCGTCAGCTTCGAGGGCGACGATTGGCTGTTCTTCCCCTCGATCGTTCCTCAGGTCGCCATCATCCGCGCCACCACCGCCGACGAACGCGGCAACCTCACCTATGAACACGAAGGCGCCTATCTCGGCGGCCTCGATCAGGCGCTTGCCGCCCGCAACAACGGCGGCATCGTCATCGCGCAGGTCAAGCGGATAACCAAGGAAGGCTCGCTGAAGCCCCATGACGTGCGGGTGCCGGGAATGCTGGTCGATTATGTCATCGTCGATCCCGATCAGAAGCAGACGACGCAGACTGGGTACGACCCGGCAATATCGGGCGAGATCTTTCGGCCGCTCGATAGCTTCCGCGTTCCGGAGTTCAATATCCAGAAGGTCATCGCGCGCCGCGTCGCGCAGGAGCTTGAGGCCGGAAGCTGCGTCAATCTCGGCTTCGGAATCTCGGCCAACGTCCCGCGGATTCTGCTGGAGGAGGGGCTTCACGGCGCTGTCACCTGGGTCATCGAGCAGGGCGCGGTCGGCGGTGTGCCGCTGCTCGACTTCGCCTTCGGTTGTGCCTCCAACGCCGACGCCTATATGCCGTCTCCCTATCAGTTCACCTACTTCCAAGGCGCTGGTTTCGATGCGTCGCTCCTGTCCTTCCTCGAAATCGGCAAGGACGGTTCGGTCAACGTCTCGAAGCTGTCGTTCCGGCCGCATGTCACGGCCGGTGCCGGAGGCTTCGTCGACATTACGGCGCGGGCGAAGAAGATCGTCTTTTCCGGCATGTTCAACGCCGGCGCGAAGCTTTCGATCGTCGACGGAACTCTGCTCATCGAGAGGGAAGGCAAGCTGAAGAAGCTGGTGAACGAGGTCGAACACGTCACCTTCAGCGGCAGGCGCGCGATAGAGCAAGGACAGGACATCACCTATGTCACCGAGCGGTGCGTGATGAAGCTGACAGCCGATGGCATCGTGTTGACCGAAATCGCTCCCGGGGTCGATCTTCAAACCCAGATCCTCGATCAGTCCGAATTCCGGCTGATCGTCGCGCCCGATCTGAAGGTGATGGACGCCGCATTTTTCCGGGAGACTGAGATCGGCCTTTCGCTTTCGGCAAAGAGGGCGCGGACATTGGAGGGCACCTTCAATGGCTAGCGGAACGGTCAAGGTCGATATCGAAGGTCACGTGGCAATGCTGACGATGTCTCGTCCGGAGAAGTTGAACGCGCTCGATCTCGATATGCTGAAAGCCTTGGCGGAGGCGGCCGACGCGGTGGAGGCGAACCCGAATGTGCGCGCTGCCGTTCTCACCGGCGAAGGAAAGGGCTTTTCCGCGGGAGGCGATATCAAGGCCTGGGGCGGAATGCAGCCTCAGGAGTTCGGTCACGCCTGGGTTCGCCACGGTCATCGCATCTTCGAAAGACTGGCGACGCTCAGGGTGCCGCTGGTCGCGGCCCTCAACGGCCACGCCCTCGGAGGCGGGCTCGAACTGGCTGGCGTTGCCGACATTCGCCTCGCAGAGGAACACATCAAGATCGGCCTGCCGGAGACCGGCCTCGGCATGGTGCCGGGCTGGTCCGGCACCCAGCGTCTCGTGCGCCGGTTTGGCGCGCAGACCGTCCGGCGCATGGCGCTCGGCGGCGAGATATTCACTGCCGAGGAAGCCCGCTTGCTCGGCATCGTCGACGCAGTCGTTCCGACAGGAAATTCGCTGGCTGCCGCCAGGGACTATGCCGAGCGGATTGCCGCAAGGGGGCCGGCCGCCGTGGAGATCGTCAAGCTGATGATCGCATCGGCAAACGGCGAAGACAACGGAACTGCGGTCGAAGCCCTGGGCTCGATCCTCGCCGCCACGACCGGCGATCTGAAGGAGGGCGTCGCATCGTTCAGCGAGAAGCGCCCGGCAACGTTCAAGGGAGAATGGTAATGACGGTCCTCGTCAACCCCACTGCGCTGAGCGACCGTAGGGCGCGCGATTTCAAGATGCTCATCGACGGCAGATGGGAGGCCGGCGCCGCCGATCCGATCGAGCGTGTCGCGCCGAGCCACGGGGTCGTGGTCAGCCGTTTCCCGACCGGGAGCAGAAAGGACGCCGAGCGCGCCATAGCCGCCGCACGCAAGGCCTTCGATCTCGGGCCATGGCCGCGAATGACCGCCTCCGAACGTTCCGCCATCCTCCTAAAGGCCGCCGATTTAATCGCCGCGCGTGCCGAAGAGCTCGCATTTCTTGATGCTATCGAGGCTGGAAAGCCGATCACGCAGGTACGGGGTGAAATTGCCGGCTCCGTCGACATATGGCGCTATGCGGCGGCACTTGCCCGTGATCTCCACGGCGAAAGCTACAACACGCTTGGCGACGGCACGCTCGGTGTCGTCCTGCGCGAAGCGATCGGTGTGGTCTCGATCATTACGCCCTGGAACTTCCCGTTCCTGATCGTCGGCCAGAAGCTGCCCTTCGCGCTCGCCGCGGGCTGCACGACCGTCGTCAAACCCTCGGAACTGACATCGGGATCGACGCTTGTGCTCGGAGAAATCCTGCAGGAAGCAGGCCTGCCGGAGGGCGTCGTCAATATTGTCACCGGCACGGGACCTGAGGTCGGCGCAGTCATGACGTCCCATCCAAACGTCGACATGGTCTCCTTCACCGGCTCGACCGGTGTCGGAAAACTGACCATGACGAATGCGGCGCAGACGCTGAAGAAGGTTTCGCTGGAGCTCGGCGGCAAGAACCCGCAGATCGTTTTCCCCGATGCCGACCTCGATGCCTTCGTCGATGCCGCCGTCTTCGGCGCCTATTTCAATGCCGGCGAGTGCTGCAACGCCGGCTCGCGGCTGATCCTTCACAAGTCGATCGCCTCAGACGTCGTCAGGCGGGTTGCCGAGCTGTCGGAGGGCGTGAAGGTTGGCGATCCCCTCGATCCCTCGACTCAGGTCGGCGCGATCATCACGCCGCAGCATCTGCAGAAGATCTCGGGCTATGTCGCCGGCGCCAGGAGCAGCGGCGCCCGGGTCGCCCACGGCGGCGAGACGCTCGACCTCGGCATGGGGCAGTTCATGTCGCCGACGATCCTCGAAGCGGTCACCCCCGATATGGCTGTGGCGCGCGAGGAAGTCTTTGGCCCGGTCTTGTCGGTCCTGACATTCGAGACGACTGCCGAAGCGATCGGGATTGCCAATTCCATCGACTACGGCCTGTCGGCCGGTGTCTGGAGCCGCGATTTCGACGCCTGCCTGACGATCGGTCGGTCGGTGCGGGCGGGCACAGTCTGGATGAACACCTTCATGGATGGCGCCTCGGAGCTTCCCTTCGGCGGCTACAAGCAGAGCGGCCTCGGCCGCGAGCTCGGCCGCCACGCGGTTGAAGACTACACGGAGACCAAGACATTGAACATGCATATCGGCAAGCGCACCAACTGGTGGATGCCGCAAACGGAAAAGTTGGCTTAGCCGGCAAGGAAACTACGCCCAGGCTGGGCGGGTGATCGGTGCGGGGAATGGGTCCCGCATCTTGCAAACTTGAAACTGGGAGGTTTTTCGATGCGCAAGTTTTTGACCACGACAGCGATGATCGCATTGGCTCTGGCCGGCGCGCATGTGTCCGCACGTGCTGCCGACGTCAAGGAAGTGCAGATGCTGCACTGGTGGACGTCAGGCGGCGAGGCTGCTGCCTTGAACGTCCTGAAGCAGGATCTGTCGAAGGAAGGCTTTGCCTGGAAGGACGTGCCGGTTGCCGGCGGCGGCGGTGATGCGGCGATGACGGCGCTGAAGGCGATGGTGGCGGCGGGTACTTATCCGACGGCCTCGCAGATGCTGGGTTATACCGTGCTCGATTATGCCCAGGCCGGCGTCATGGGTGACCTCACCGAGACGGCCAAGAAGGAAGGCTGGGACAAGTCGGTGCCGGCGGCGCTGCAGAAGTTCTCGGTCTATGACGGCAAGTGGGTCGCAGCCCCGGTCAACGTCCATTCGGTCAACTGGCTGTGGATCAACAAGGCTGTCATGGACAAGATCGGCGGCGCGCAGCCGAAGAGCTTCGACGACCTGATCGCCCTGCTCGACAAGGCGAAGGCTGCCGGCGTCATTCCCTTGGCGCTCGGCGGCCAGAACTGGCAGGAAGCGACGATGTTCGATTCCATCGTGCTGTCGACCGGCGGACCGGAGTTCTACAAGAAGGCGTTCAACGACCTTGACGAGGCGTCGCTGAAGTCGGAGACGATGAAGAAGTCCTTCGACAACCTGGCGAAGATCGTCAAATATGTCGATCCGAACTTCTCCGGCCGCGACTGGAACCTGGCGACCGCCATGGTCATCAAGGGTGACGCGCTGGTGCAGGTGATGGGCGACTGGGCCAAGGGCGAATTCGTCGCCGCCAAGAAGACCCCGGACAAGGACTTCCTGTGCTACCGCTTCCCCGGCACCGAAGGCAGTGTGATCTACAATTCAGACATGTTCGGCATGTTCAACGTTCCCGACGACCGCAAGGCGGCGCAGGTGGCACTGGCCACCGCGACGCTGTCGAAGAGCTTCCAGTCGGCCTTCAACGTCGTCAAGGGTTCGGTTCCGGCCCGCACCGACGTTCCCGACACCGACTTCGACGCCTGCGGCAAGAAGGGCATCGCCGACCTGAAGGCGGCCAATGAGGGCGGCACGCTGTTCGGTTCGCTGGCCCAGGGTTATGGCGCCCCTCCGGCGATCGCCAATGCCTATAAGGACGTCGTCTCGAAGTTCGTCCACGGCCAGATCAAGAGCTCCGACGAAGCCGTCACCCAGCTCGTCCAGGCGATCGACGACGCCCGCTGAGGCCCTCGTCGAACAAGGCTTCCCCGCGTCTGCGCGGGGAAGCTTCAGCCCCTGACGGATATGCGGGGGCGATCATGCGGGGACAGGCATGCTGGCCAGCCCCGTGACGACATGCATGACGACATGCAGGGAGGAGATGACATTCCATGAGCACAGTTGCGACCACCGATCCGGTTCTGACGCCGCGGCAAGCGACGCGGGTCTCGCTGCGGGGCCGGCTGCAGGATGCGCTGCCGAAGATCGTACTGGCGCCGAGCTTCGTCATCACGCTGATCTTCGTCTACGGCTTCATCGTCTGGACGGCCTATCTCTCCTTCACCAATTCCAAGACCTTTCCGTCCTATGCGCTGACCGGCGCACGCGCCTATCAGCGGCTGTGGCGCTGGACCTTCGAGAATGATCCGCCGTCCTCCTGGTATACCTCGATCACCAACATGGCGATCTTCGGCTTCCTCTATGTCGGCATCTGCCTGGCACTCGGTCTTTTCCTGGCGATTCTGCTCGACCAGAAGATCCGCGGCGAGGGACTATTGCGACCGATCTTCCTCTATCCGATGGCGCTTTCCTTCATCGTCACCGGGGTGGCCTGGAAGTGGTTCCTCGATCCGGGCCTCGGGCTGGAGCAGACACTGCATCACTTCGGCTGGACGAGCTTCCACTTCGACTGGATCAAGAACAAGGACTTCGTCATCTACACCGTCGTCATCGCCGGTGTCTGGCAGGCCTCCGGCTTTGTCATGGCGATGTTTCTGGCCGGCCTTCGCGGCATCGACGGCGAGATCATGAAGGCGGCGCAGATCGACGGCGCCTCGCCCTTCCAGCTTTATCGGCGCATCGTCATTCCGCTGTTGCGGCCGATCTTCCTGTCGGCCTTCATCGTGCTCGCCCATATGGCGATCAAGTCCTACGACCTGGTGGTGGCGCTGACCTCGGGCGGGCCGGGCGGCTCGGCCTGGCTGCCGTCCAACTTCATGTATGAATATACCTTCAAGCGCAACGAGATGGCCGTCGGCTCGGCCAGCGCCATCATCATGCTGATGACCATCTCGGCAATCATCGTGCCTTATCTCTATTCCGAACTGAAGGAGAAGGCCCGATGAGCAGCCTCACCTCTTCCATCGGCACGTCGGCCGCAATGCTTTCGCAGAGCGGCGATAGCAGGACGAACAGCGCCCGCTGGATCGGCCGACTGGCCATCTACGGCCTGCTGGTGATCTTCGCCATCCTCTACCTGATGCCGCTCTTCGTCATGCTGACGACCTCGTTCAAGACGATGGACGAGATCCAGGGCGGCAACATGCTGGCGCTGCCGCAAGCGCCGACCTTCGATCCCTGGGTCAA